>JBCBMW010000005.1:0-205287 GCA_039822105.1 Pseudomonadota bacterium
TAGGCACCGGCGCTCCTTCAATCTTGTGCTGTTTTTTCAGCAAGGAACTAGAGCAATCCCTTAGAAATGCTAGGCCACAGAGCTGCGCAGGCAGGGTATAGAGACCAATGGAGAGAACCGGCGAGTGTTTCTGCGGAGGCGTGCGTTATCGTGTCGAGAGCGCGATCAAGGACGCACGATCGTGCCATTGTTCGCGGTGCCGCAAAGCCTTTGGCGGCGCAGCCTCCGCCTATGCTGAGGTCGATCACGACCTTTTCGCCTGGACCGCAGGTGAAGAGCTGCTCTCAGCTTACGAATGGGAAGAAGGAAGCGGAAAGCTCTTCTGTTCGCGCTGCGGTTCGTTCTTGGCAGCACAGCTCAAGCACCGGATCCACGGCATCGCCATCGCCACCCTCAACGAGGACGAAGGCATTGATCCGCCTGTCCACTATTACACAGGGTCCAAAGCATCCTGGGACGTCATCCCCGAAGGCGTCGAGCAATATCATGAGATGCCGACCACAGCGGGCGACGATCGCTCCGCTTGATACGCATCGCCGGAAGCGTCACAAGCGAGAAAAACGAAGCCCCCCCCGGAGGAGCAACGCAATGATCCAGAACAGCTTTCAGGGCCTGAAATTTGGTTTGCCGGAGGAGATTGAGGACATCCGCTCCTCGGTCCAGCGCTTCGTCGATGACCGCATTGGGCCGATCGCGGGTGAGATTGATGAGAGCAATGAGTTTCCGGCCCATCTGTGGGGGGAGATGGGTGAGCTGGGTGTGCTCGGCATCACGGTGCCAGAGGACTTTGGCGGAGCAGGGCTGGGCTACCTCGCCCATGCGGTGGTGATGGAGGAAATCAGCCGCGGCTCGGCCTCGGTCGGGCTTTCCTATGGTGCGCACTCGAACCTTTGCGTGAACCAGATCGCACTGAACGGCAGTGACGAGCAGCGTGCGCGGTATATGCCGAAGCTGATCTCAGGGGAGCATGTCGGCGCGCTCGCCATGTCCGAGCCGGGCGCGGGGTCGGATGTGGTTTCGATGACCCTCCGTGCGGAGAAAAAGGGTGACCAATACATCCTCAATGGCAACAAGATGTGGATCACCAATGGCCCGAATGCGGACACGCTGGTCGTCTATGCCAAGACGGACCCGAGCGCGGGTCCGCGCGGGATCACGGCCTTTTTGATCGAGAAAGGCTTCAAAGGTTTCTCCACCGCGCAAAAGCTCGACAAGCTGGGCATGCGCGGCTCGAACACCTGTGAGCTGGTGTTCGAGGACTGTGAAGTGCCCGAAGAGAACATCATGGGCGGCATCGGCGAAGGTGTCCGGGTGCTGATGAGCGGGCTTGATTATGAACGCGCTGTCCTGGCCGCAGGACCCATCGGCATCATGCAAGCCGCGATGGATGTCGTGATGCCGTACGTGCATGAGCGCAAACAGTTCGGCCAGCCGATCGGTGAGTTCCAGCTGATCCAAGGCAAAATCGCGGACATGTACTCCACCATGAATGCCTGCCGCGCCTATGTTTACGCGGTGAACGCGGCCTGCGATCGCGGCGAGACGACGCGCCAAGACGCCGCCGGCGTTATTCTCTATGCGGGTGAAAAAGCGACCCAAGTCGCGCTCGATGCGATCCAGATCCTGGGCGGTAACGGCTATATCAATGAGTACCCGACGGGCCGCCTCCTCCGCGACGCCAAGCTTTATGAGATTGGCGCCGGGACGTCAGAGGTCCGCCGTATGCTGATCGGCCGTGAGCTCTTTAAGCTGACAGCTTAGACGAAGAGCGTCGCGGGATACTCGAGATAGCCTTTGATCACCTGGATGAACTCGGCGGCGTCATAGCCGTCGACCACGCGGTGATCGAAGCTCGACGAGAGATTCATCACCTTCCGCGCCTCGACCTGCCCCATCGCGTTGAAGCGCGGCACGGTCTGGATCTTGTTCGGTCCGATAATTCCGACCTCGGGATGGTTGATCACCGGCGTGGTGGTGACCCCGCCCAACGGTCCAAGGGAGGTGATGGTGATTGAGGAGCCGGACAGCTCCTCCCGCTTCGCTGACCCATCGCGCGCGGCGGTGGAGACGCGTTTGATCTCATCCGCCATCTGCCAAAGATCCATCGTCTCCGCATGACGCAGGACAGGGACGATCAATCCATTATCCGTCTGCGTTGCAATCCCGAGATGGGCAGCGGCGTAGCGGCGGACAATGCCCTCATCATCATCGAACCGGGCATTCATCTGCGGGAAATCACGGATCGCGAGGATCACCGCGCGGCAGATATAGGGAAGCACGGTCAGCTTAGGCTGATCATCGCGCTTCGTTTTGTTCATGTGCTGACGAAGCTCTTCCAGCGCCGTCATATCCACCTCATCGACATAGGTGAAATGCGGAATTCGGCGCATCGAGTCGTGCATCTTCTCCGCAATTTTGCGGCGAAGGCCGATGACCTTGATCTCTTCGACCTCGTTGCGAGGCGCGGGCATCGGCGCGGCGGGCGCCTTCGCAACAGCGCCGCCGGTGTGGTTGTCGAGATCCTGATGGGTGATCCGGCCCTCAGGGCCTGTGCCCTTCACCGTCGCAAGATCGATACCGCGCGCCATGGCCCGTGCACGGACGGCAGGAGCTGCGAGGACCTTACCGCCCGACGCTTTCTGGACGGGAGCTGGAGCCTTTTCCTCTGCTTGCGGAGCAGGTGCAGCTTCAGCCGCCGCGGGCTCTGCGCCTTCGACCTCAAGCTTGATGATTTCCGAGCCGACGGCAACGGTCTCACCCACGTCGGCGCCGATCCACGCGACCACGCCGTCGCGCGGGCTTGGGATCTCCACCGTTGCCTTGTCAGTCATGACGTCAGCGAGGTTTTGATCCGCTCTCACCCGGTCACCGACCTTCACGTGGATCTCAACGAACTCGGCTTCTGTCACACCTTCGCCGACGTCAGGCAGTTTGATCGTGTACGCACCAGAAGGAGTGGAGAGCGCAGCAACAGGCGCTGGCGCGGGTTCCGGAGAAGCGGTTTTCTCAGCGCGCTCGGCCGCCATCATCGCTTCCATCGGGTTGAGGAACTCTTCCTCGTCCCCGGCGTCATCAGCCGCCGCACCACCTTCAAGCTCGAGCTTGATGATCTCCGAACCCACCGCGATCACCTCGCCTGGTTCTGGACCAATCCAGACCACCTTGCCCTTACGCGGGCTCGGCACCTCGACGGTGGCCTTGTCGGTCATCACGTCAGCGAGATTTTGATCCGGCTCCACCATATCGCCAACGGCAACGTGGAGTTCGACGAATTCAGCCTCTGTCACGCCTTCGCCAACGTCAGGCAGTTTGATCGTGTGAATGGTCATGCTGTTTCCGTGACTTTTTTGAGGGCCGCGCCAACACGCTTCGGACCCGGAAGATAGGCCCATTCCTGCGCATGCGGATAAGGTGTGTCCCAGCCCGTGACCCGGAGAACGGGCGCCTCGAGACTGTAGAAGCAGCGTTCTTGCACAAGGGCCGTGAGTTCCGCACCGTAGCCGCAGGTTTTGGTCGCTTCGTGGACAACGATGCAGCGGCCTGTCTTCTTCACTGAGGCCACGATGGTCTCAAGGTCGAGCGGGACAAGCGAGCGCAGGTCAATAACCTCTGCGTCGATACCCGCCTCTTCAGCCGCCGCCATGCACACATGCACCATGGTGCCGTAGGCCAGCACCGTCACGGCCTCGCCTGCGCGGCAGACCTCCGCCTTGCCGAGCGGCACCGTATAGTATCCTTGCGGAACATTGCCGTCGTCATGCTTGGCCCAAGCTTCAAGCGGGCGATCATGGTGACCGTCAAACGGGCCGTTATAGAGGCGCTTAGGCTCGAGGAAAATCACCGGGTCCGGATCATCGACAGCAGCCAGAAGAAGACCCTTCGCGTCATAGGGGTTCGATGGGATCACCACCTTGAGACCCGACACGTGGGTAAAGATCGCTTCGGGCGACTGGCTGTGGGTCTGACCGCCAAAGATACCGCCGCCCGTGGGGCTGCGGATGACCATCGGGCAAGTGAACTCGCCGTTTGAGCGGTAGCGGATGCGCGCCGCCTCTTGGCTGATCTGGTCGTAGGCCGGGAAGATATAGTCAGCAAACTGAATTTCGATAATCGGCTTTAAGCCGTAAGCTGCCATACCGATGCCGGTACCGACAATGCCGCCCTCTGAAATAGGCGAGTCAAAGACCCGGGACGTGCCGTACTTCTCCTGAAGACCATCAGTGCAGCGAAAAACGCCGCCGAAATAGCCCGCGTCCTCACCAAAGGCGACGACGGTGTCATCGCGCTCCATGGCCACATCATGGGCATCACGGATCGCTTGGATCATGTTCATCTGGCGGGTGTTGGAAAGGGTCTCTGACATCGTCTTAGTGCCCCGCCTCTTCTTGCTGTTCGACAAGCCGGCCTGGAAGTTCCTCATAGACCTGATCGAACATAGTGGACGGGGACGCGCCGCGCCCGTCATGGACAAGGCCATGTCCCTCGGCACGCTTTTCTGCGTCGCGCATCTCAGTTTCAGCGGCCTGCTCCGTCGCCGAAATCTCATCCGCAGTCATCGCGCCCGTGACGATGAGGTGCTGTTTCAGACGCTCAATAGGATCGCCCAGCGGCCAAGCGGAAAGCTCATCCTTCGGACGATACTTGGTCGGATCATCGGAGGTCGAGTGAGCGCCGGCGCGGTAGGTCACGAACTCAATCCCAACCGCCCCGAGACCCATCCGGGCCCGCTCGGTGGCGAACCGGCAGGCGGCAACGACCGCGAGAAGATCGTTGCCATCGACGCGCAGTGCAGGAAGACCGTACGACGCGAGGCGCGCCGCAAAGCTGTTGAGGTCACCGCCCGCAAACGCGTTGGTCGAAGAAATCGCCCACTGATTGTTCACCACACAGAGGAGGCAAGGCGCACGATAGACGGCGGCAAAAAGATTGCCCCAGTGCCAGTCACCTTCCGCGGTTGCGCCATCGCCAATCCACGCGACCGCCACTTTGTCATCCTTGCGCATGGCTGAGGCCATCGCCCAACCGACCCCTTGCGCCCACTGGGTCGCGAGATTGCCAGAGATTGTGAAAAAACCTGCCTCACGGAAGGAATAAAGGACCGGCAGCTGCTTGCCCTTCAGCGGATCCTTTTCGTTCGAGTAGATTTGGTTCATCATCCGTTCAGGATCGATGTTCCGCGTTAGGAGGATACTTTGCTGCCGATAGGTGGGAAAGTGCATATCGGACGCATTGGTCGCGAGCGCTGCGCCGGTTCCGATGGCTTCCTCGCCTAGGCACTGGATGTAGAAACTGGTCTTCCCCTGACGCTGGGCGCGCATCATGCGCTGGTCGAAAGCACGCGTGCGGAGCATGGCGACGAGAGCCGCCTTCTTTTCATCGACCGTGATAAAATCCGTCCACGGCCCTTGCGCCTCTCCCTCATCGCTCAAGACACGGAGGAGCCGGTGGTGATAAGGCTCAAACGCCTCAATGGGCGCATCAATAGCAAGGCGCGGCACATCACCGGGCGCGCCTTTATCAAAGTCCGAAAAGTCCGGCGCCTCACCTGGCCTTGCAGGGGGAGATGGCACCCGGAAACCTGTTTCGTTTTCGCTTTCACCTTGCGGCATAGGGGCGTCCATAAATCCGTCCATGACGTCGCGTCCTCGTGGCCTCAACACCAGAGTTTTTGGCAGAACCGCGCAGAATGGTCAGCGGCGGGAGCGTGTGAAATGTTGCTCGACTGCGCAACTTTAGGCCGCTCGGCGGCCTGAACGGGGCGATATCTGCTCCGCGCTGCAAAAATGTTTCGATAATGGACAGAACAACGTTGGAGCGTGACCGTTGCGCCTTCGTCATCTCGGCACCATATCGATTGCCAATACGGGAGACAGGGTGATGGCGAATCGAACACTGACAACGCTTGCGGTGGCCACAGCGCTCACTGGTGCAACAGCGGCAGCGCAAGACTTCGACGTGGCGGACTTTGACGCGCTCCGCGCGAGCGCCGGGGTGGACGTCGCGGTCACAGTGGGCAGCGAGCATAGCGTCCGTCTGGTCTCTGATACCGATCCTGCCGATGTCAGGGTCACCGTGTCCGGCGGCACCCTGACGTTGTCCCGGGAACGCACCTCGGGGCTCAACATCAATTTCGGGCGGGATGCGCGGATCGCGTTCGAAGTGACCATGCCGTCGATCACCGCCGCAGAGTCGGCGTCCGGCGCTGACGTGACCATCACCGGTATCGACGCGGGCTCACTCGACCTCAAAGCAAGCTCTGGCTCTGATCTTACAGCGTCAGGCCGCTGCGAAACACTGTCGGCAGCGGCATCGTCCGGCTCTGACATCCTGGCCTTCAACCTCAGCTGCAGCAATGTGCAGGCGAAATCCTCCAGCGGAAGCGATATCGAGATCGAAGCGACTTCATCGATCGAAGCTGCTGCCTCGTCCGGCGGCGATATCACTGTCCGCGGCAATCCCGAGCAACGCAGCATCCGCGAATCCAGCGGAGGCGGCGTCACGATCCGCAGCTAGGCCTAAAAAAACGGTTCGAGTTTGCAGCATTTTAACGATGGCACAGGGTTCTTGGCGGCAGATTGCCAACAGCGCTGCGTCAGTCACCGTCTGTCAAAAGAAGTCGGCTAGGCGCAAAGTAGAAAAGCGCTAAGCCGAGCCTGGCGTGCCGCCGGGAGAAGGTGACGAATGGACCGCTACAGCATCACAGATCTCATCACGTTGGCCCTGCGCCGCGTGTTTTGGGTTTTCATTCCGTTCGCGCTGATTTTGATCGTCGGCCTTCTTGTCCTCGACGCTATCCCGGCACGTTTTCATTCCAAAGCGATCTTGATCATCGAGGACCAGCAGATCTCAGAGGATCTGGTGCCTTCGGCGATCCGGGCCCTGGCGGAGGATCGGCTGGCGACAATCCAAGCGCAACTGAAAGCGCGCGAAAACGTTGTTGAGCTGTCCGACAAGTTCAATCTGATCGATCGCAACAGCGACGAGCCGTTTTCGAAGAAGGTGGAAGCCGTCCGCAGCGACATCACCATCTCGATCAACCGAATCAGCGACAGACGCGCCCGGCGCAACAACACCGGTGCGATCGCTTTTGAGATCGGCTTTGTGCACGAAAGTCCTGACATCGCGTACCGTGTCGCCAACAATCTGGTCACCGATTTTATCGACGCCAACGTGTCCTCAAGGCGCGAAGCGGCAGAGGGTACCGCATCATTCTTGCGATCCGAGGAGCAGGATCTGCGCCGTCAGATCCTGACCGTGCAGAACCAGATCGCCGATGTGCGCAACAGCAATCCTGGGATCAGCCCGGATGATCTCTCGCTCAACCGCTCCCTTGTCGATCGGCTGACGGAGGAGATCCGGCGCTCCGAAGAGCGGCTGCTCGCCACGGAGCAAGAGCTCAGCCTCCTCCGCCTCCAGCAACCGCTCCTTATCGACAGCGGCGGCACCAACGACCTTGATGCCCAGGAATTGCGAGAGAAGCGCAGGCAGCTCGCGGCGCTTAAGCGTCAGTACACTGATACGTATCCGGACGTCGTAGCCATGACCGACGAGGTCTTGGAACTCGAGGCCCGGCTTGATCCTGCAGCATTCCGCCGCCGCGCCAACCCAGTTGTCGCCAGCGTCTCAGCGCAGCTTGCTGATCCCAACAACGACCTCGATCCTCGCGAACGTGCCGCCATGGAGCAGAGGCTCGCGGCTATTGAGGATCTCCGCTTGACCGCCAACCAACCAGCAAGCGGTCAAAGCTTGGCGCGCGTGTCCTATGAGGCGAACGAACAGGTTCTCCTGCAGCGGATCTTGTCGCTGGAAGAGCGCCTCAATGAAGCACGCGACGAGCTGCTCGAGGCTGAGGACCTTCTGGAGAGAACACCGGCTGTTGCCGCGGAGGTTCAGGGCTTAGAAGCTGAGGAACAGCGCCTTCAGATCCTGCTCAGTCGCACCCAAGAAAAACGCGCGATCGCCGAGCGGTCTGAAAGCCTGGAAGCGCAGCAAAAATCAGAACGCGTGGTGGTGCTCGAAGCGCCTATTCGGCCTGACGTCCCAACCAGCCCGGACAAGCCCAAACTGATGGTGCTGCTTGTTGGCGTCTCAGGCGGGATCGCCGCGGTGCTTGGCCTCGCGCCGATCTTCCTCTTCCCCAAAGTGGAAACCGGCCAGCAGCTCGCCCATGCCATACCCCATGCGCCAGCGATTGAAATTCCAGAGGTCGCGGACGACGATACGGTCTCATTCCGCCGCAACGTTTTCATCATTCTCGCCGGCGTTTCTGCCATACTGGGCGCCGCGGCACTTCTCATCGCTGTGAAGGTTCTTCTTTAAGGGTCTAAGGAGACACTGTTGATGTTGATCACGGCCCGGGGCGATGTGAGGACGGTAAGACGATGACCCAAGACGACGTTTTCGCAAGCCCACTCGAGGCAGCCCTTGCCAAGGCGCGTCAGCCGCAGGCGACCATTCCTGTTGGCGCGACACCGCCCAGAACACTTGAGCAGGTGCAGGACACCCTGACCGATCGCCCAGCGCTCGATATCGCAGCCTTACCAGTGAGCGACGCGGACTTTGACCGCTTTGAAAGCCGCTTCGGCGTCACGCCAGGCACCCCAAGCCCATTCAATAGCGCCATCCGGATCGTCCGGACACGGCTGCTTCAAGCCTTGAAGGATATCAACGGCCAGGTGATCGGGATCACCTCGCCTCGATCTCACAGCGGCAAGACGGTCGCGGCCATTCACATCGCGCGCGCCTGTGCACGTCGTCCAGAACAAACCGTCGTGCTGGCGGACTTCAACCTGCAGCGGCCCTTGATATCGGGCTATCTTGGCGCGCACGAGTTCCGCTCTGGCATGGGGTATTTCCGCGGGGAAGGCCCGGTCGAGCGCTACCTCACCAAAGCCAACCACGGCAATTTGCTGCTGTTCTTGGTTGACCGTTCAACTGGTCAAAGTGCGGAGCTTTTGTCGTCTGCGCGCGTCGGGGATGCCCTCAACACGCTCAGAAGCATCGCCAAGGACACCGTGATCATCCTCAACCTGCCCTCCATTCTGGGCTCGGACGATGTGATGACCATTCTACCGCTGCTGGACGGCGTCGTGCTCGTCACTGCCGCGGGTGAAGCGACGTTCTCGGACGTTGAAGAAGCGGCGGGACTTATCCCGAAGGAGAAGTTGCTCTTCTCCATCCTGAACAAGTCCAAGCGGTCGCTGCTGTCGGGCTCTGGGACGTAACCCGCGTTACGCCTGACCGGCTGGCTGTTGCGCGCCAGCTCCGCGCTGCTGCTGATACATCCCGACAAAATCGAGCGGCTCGAGCATCAGAGCGGTGAAGCCGCCATCACGGGTCGCGGTGGCGATGATCTGCCGGATGAATGGAAAGAGCGTGTGCGGAGCATCGATCAGAAGCGCTGGTTCCAGACGTTCCTGCGGCACATTTTGGATCAAGAAGAGACCGGCGTAATTCGCCTCAACGACATAAATGACTTGGTCGTTCCGTTTGGCCGTTGCACTGCAGCTTAGCTCCACCTCGAACCGGTCTTGGCCCAGGCTGCGCGCATTGATGTCGACCGCCACTTCCATCGCGGGCTGCTCTTGATTGGTACCCAGAGACTGCGGAGCCGCAGGGCTCTCAAAAGACAGATCCTTGAGGTACTGATGAAGCATCCGCATGGTGGGGGCTTGCGGCTGGTTCGCCTGGTCGGCGGGGGTCTCGGACATCGGCGGCTCCGGCGCGTGGGATTGAAAGCGGCGCAGCTACCAGCAGGGCCCGCGCCCCGCAACCCGCCCTTTGCTCAACGCTTAATGATGACGATGTTGCCGCGCTCGTGGGCCGCCTGGATGCGGCGAAGCGCGATCCGTGCCAACGCGTAGCGGACCGGCGGCACCAGCAACAAAAAGCCGATGCCGTCGGTGATGAACCCCGGCGTCATCAGGAGCGGCGCTGCCACGAGAAGGCTCGCGCCATCGACGACCGCGGCCACGGGCGGGCGGTTCTCAGCGAGATCGCCCTGCAGCTCCCGCATCACCGACAGGCCCTGCTGTTTGATCAAGAACCCGCCGAGTAGCGCGGTGGAGACGGTGAGGATGATCACGGGGAGCACCCCGATCACAACGGCGCCCTGAAGCAGCAATGCGATCTCAACAATCGGCATGGCGAGTAGGAGAAGGAGAAAGAAACCAAGCATCAAGAACGTCCATCAAGGAAGGTGGCGAAGCGGGAAAATGTTTATATGTGTCTTACATCGCTTCCGGTAAGGAGGCGCTCTGCCTTGTTACGCCACGTTAGGACCCTATGGACCTCTCGATCCTGATATTCGCTGCGCTTGCGCTGTTTTTGAGCTACCGGCTCTTCACCGTCCTGGGAACCAAGGGCGGGCATGAGCCTGAGGAGCATGAACGCCCCGTTCTGCGCCCGGTTGGCGCCAATTCGAACGAAGCGGAAGCGTCGCAGGCTGCGCATGAGGCCGAAACACCTCGGCCAGCGCTCCCAGAATGGGCGCAAAGGATCGCGGACAGCTATCCGGCCTTTGAACCCAAAAGCTTCCTGGAAGGCGCGGGCCAGGCCTACGAGATGATTGTCGAGGCCTATCAGGCGGGCGACTTGTCGCCGGTGAAGGGTTTTGTGGCCAATGACGTCCTCGCCTCGTTCCAGGGCGCGATCGATGGCCGGAACAGCGCCGGCCACGAGGTCGCCTTCACTCTGGTCGGCATCGAACGACCTGAGGCAGTGACCAGCAACGTCAGCGGCGACATGCTCCAGGTCGAAGTGAAGTTCCGGGCTGAACAGGTGCGGTTCGTCCAAGATGCCGACGGCCACGTGATCGAAGGTTCAGAAGACACGGTCATGCAAGTGGTCGATCGCTGGGTCTTCTCCCGCGATGCCAAGTCGCGCGATCCAAATTGGACTTTGGTCGCGACCCAAGGTTCAGGCGCCTAAGCAACTCTGCTAAAGCGGGGCGATGATCCGCCTTCTTGCCTCCCTTTTTCTGATCGCGTTGCTCATCTCCTGCGCGGAGAGAACGCGGCAGCCTCCACCTTTGGCTGACGTGGCGCTCGATGACATCGAGGGTTTTGAGACCGCCCCTCTCCTGCCTGCCGTCAGAAGCTTTGAGGTGACCTGCCCCAATCTTCTCCGTAAGGGGACGAGTTCACGGCTTTCCGGGCTCGACTGGGCCTTTGCTTGTGCCGAAGCGTCGGCGGTTGTCACCGAGGGCGACGCACGTGCGTTCTTTAGACGGAATTTTGACGCGGTCGCCATTGATGGCGGTGAAGGTCTGGTGACCGGGTATTTTGAACCTGTATTCGAGGGTTCGGAGGAACCCACGCAAGAGTTCTCCGCCCCCGTCTTGGCCACGCCTTCTGATCTCGTGTCCGTCGATCTTGGCGCGTTCCGGCCTGAGTTGCGCGGCAAGCGCATTGCGGGACAGGTCAAGGACGGAAAACTCATTCCCTATGCGGACCGCCAGTCTATCGAAACAGCGCCGCCCTCGAGCGCTGATGTCCTTGGCTATATGCGGCCTGACGACCTTTTCTTCCTTCAGATCCAAGGCTCCGGCGTGCTCCAACTCCCAGAGGCCGCGCGGCGGATCGGGTACGCCTCGCAAAACGGGCATGTCTATGTGGCCATCGGTAAGACGCTGATCGATGAGGGGGCGCTCGCCCGCGAAGACGTCACGATGCAGAGCATCCGGGCGTGGCTGGAGACGGCGTCACCACAAGAAGCGGCTCGTGTCCGCGCGACGAACCCATCTTATGTGTTTTTCCAAGATCGCGGCGAAGCAGCTGGGCCAGAAGGTCCTATCGGCAGCGCCGGTGTTCCCCTCTCCCCGCGCGTCAGTGTTGCGGTGGATCGCACCATCGTTCCTCTCGGCGCGCCCGTCTGGGTGGCGGGTACGGATGAAGCCTTTTCTTTTGAGGGCATGACCATCGCCCAAGACACGGGCGGCGCAATCAAAGGCGCTGGCCGGGTTGATCTTTTCATTGGACGAGGCGACGCGGCCGGCGACGTTGCGGGACGCTTGAAACTCCCGGCACGGATCGTCGTTCTGGTCCCCCGCACGCAAGGCGTGACCCTGGCGGAGGCGCGCTGATGGCCCGCGGGCGGCGACAACTCTCCGGCTCAGAGCGATCGCTCTGGAACACAGTCGCCCGCACGGTCACGCCGATTCACAGCACTGTGGCACCCAACTCACAGCCTCCTGCGGCCTCTTCTGTCCCAGAAGCCGTCACGAAGCGCGCAAAAGCAGCAGCTAAATTGCCCGCAAAAGTGCCTGCCCGCTCCCCCATCGACGCTGGCGATCCCAAACGCGCGCAGCTCGTCGGACGGGGCCGCCTCGCAATCGACGCGGCGATCGATCTTCACGGCATGCGCCAGGAAGAGGCCGATCGCGCGACGTCGGCCTTCATCGCTCGCGGCATCCAGCGGGGCCATCGCGTCCTTTTGATCATCACCGGCAAAGGCTCCAAAGCGAGCGAGACCGGGGGCCGCGGCGTCCTTCGTCAGCGCTTCTTGCAAAGGATGGACGATGGTGCATATGGACCAGGTATTGCCTCGGTGCGGCCCGCACACCAACGTCACGGCGGTCGAGGCGCGTTCTACGTGTTCCTAAAAGCACCGAAGAGATCGACGGCTCATCGTGAGTCTGTCACAAAAGGTTCGCGCGGCGTCTCTATGGCCCGCTGAGGCTATAAAGGTTGTCGCATGTTGGGGTTGGAAGTTGCCGCGCTGATCGGGTTCACTTTTGCTGCCTACGCGGTGGTGGGGAACGATGCCCTTCAGACGCTGGGTACGTTTATCAACTCCAACCGGCGCCTGCATTGGACCGTCCTGTTTGGCTTTGCCGGCGCCGTTCTGATCCTGACCTTCACCTACGGCTGGATCGTCAACAGCGGAGATCCCTCCTTCGGACGCCTGGCCAACGAGACGAAGTATCCACCCATCACCATTGAGTGGTACCACACGCTTCCGCCGCTTGTGCTCCTGTTGATCACGCGCCTCGGCATCCCCGTGTCGACATCATTCATGGTGCTGACGATCTTTGCGACCGCGAGTGGCCTCGGCTCGATGATCGAGAAATCGCTGCTCGGTTACGGTGTCGCCTTTGCCGTCGGCCTTGGGCTTTATCTTCTCATCAGCCAGTCTCTCGAGAAGTATTTCGAGAAACACGCGCTCGATAGCCTGGTACCGATCGGCTTGATCGGCGTTGTCGGCTCAGCCTTTTTTGCGGCCCAATACTACCTCTTCGGCACCATTCAGACGATGAATGTGATGTCGATTGGCATTGGCATTTCGATCGCCGTTGAAATCATGGCGATCTTCCTCGCCTTCACCCGCAGCCGCGGGCTCTATTGGGTCACAACCCAGTGGGCGACCACCGGGTATCTGTGGTCGATCTGGCTGGTGCAGGACTTTGCTAACATCTTCGTGTTCCTGCCGCGGGAGCTGACGGCGCTGCAGGGCTTTGTGGCGATGTTCATCATCCTCGCCTTCCTGGGCTTCACCTTCGCCAACGCCGGTGGCCCGGTACAGCGGATCCTTCGCACCAAGACGAATGTCATCGACATCCGTTCAGCGACGATCATCGACTTCACCTACGCCTCGCTCCTCTTCTTCTTCAAAGAGCTGTCGGACATTCCGATGTCGACCACCTGGGTGTTCCTGGGTCTGATCGCCGGTCGGGAATACGGCTTCGCCCTCACCCGCAAGGCGGTCCGGCTCGTCGCAGCGGTGATCGACACGGCCGAGGACGTCGCGAAAGCGTTTATCGGCATCGTGATTTCGATCGACCTCGCGGTCGGCCTGCCAGTGCTCGCCCGCCGGGTGGCTGGTGAGACCCTGACGCTAGCGGATGTCTTCCCGTCCAACGGCTTCCTGATCTTTGTAACGACAGCCAACCTCGCGCTGCTGCCGATCTTCATCTTCGCCTTCTCCAAGCCAGAAGACGACCTCGAGCATCGTCGCCGCAACTTCGCGGTGGGTGTGGTGGTCCTGCTGATCACCCTGGTCGGCCTCAACTTCGCATTCCCAGTGCTGCAATAAGTTGAGCGCGATTGTCGGATGACGGAGCGGTATGAGCCCAAGTCGGAATTCCTACGGGCTGTTCTAGCCGATGAAATCGGCATTGAGGGTGACAAGTTCGCCCTCGACAACTTTTCACGACTACTGACGTTCTTTGATGACGAATGCCAGGCTAACCGTGATTGGGCTGTGTTTTTGGTCGCGCAAAGCGACGTCGACAGCCCTCAAGTGAGGCGAGCGCTTACCGACATTGCAGGGAAATCTAAGGACTGCGTTCGTGATGAAGCTCTGTGGGGGCTGGCTCGCCGCGATAGGAACCTCGCCCTGCCCCTCGTTAAGCAAGCGCTTCTGTCTGAAGGAGCAACAACAGCACTATTCGAGGCTGCCGAAGTTATTGCTGACCCATCGCTGACACCCCTGCTCAAAGATTGGGGCGATCAACAGGGTGACGTTGATTCGAGCCACGCGGTATCTTCAGCAATTGACGCGAGTCAGAAGGCACATCCGGACAAATCTTAGCTCACCATCCGCCAGCGGATGGTTTGGCCTGCGTGGAAGGGCACGGTGAGGGTGGCAGGCATGAGCGCTGTTTTACATGCTGCAGGACCAGCGATGTTGGGCTTAGCCCTGCAAGATAACCCGCGACCGTGGCTCTACTGGGTCGGCCGGTCCTGAGGTTCGAGCGTTTCGTTGAACAGGACAGGCACACCGCCGCCACGCTGGGTGATTTCGCCATCACGCATTACAAACCGTCCACGGACGACCGTCGCAAGCGGCCAGCCTGTCGCCTCGAAACCGTCGTAAGGCGTCCAACCACATTTTGAAGCGGACCACGCTTCGGTGATTGTTTCTTTGCGCTTGAGATCCACAACTGTGAAGTCCGCATCATAACCCTCAGCGATCCGTCCCTTGGTCGCCATGCCAAAAACTCGCTGCGGGCCAGCGCTCGTTAGCTCGACAAAACGCTGGAGCGTCAGCTTCCCGTTGGCGACATGGGTCAGCATCACCGGCACCATTGTTTGGACGCCCGGTGTTCCGGATGGCGACTCTGGATAGGTCTTGCTCTTCTCTTCCTTCGTGTGCGGAGCATGGTCAGAAGCGAGCACATCGACAAGGCCTGCGTTCAGTGCACGCCAGATGCCATCTTGGTGACGCTGCTCACGGATAGGCGGGTTCTGCTGAGCATAAGCGCCAAGCCGGTCGTACGCCTCTGGTGCCGCCAGTGTCAGATGGTTCGGCAGAACCTCGACAGAAGCGACATCCTTCGCATGCACGAGGATGTCCATCTCCTCTGCCGTTGAGATATGCAAAACGTGAATACGCTTGCCGACTTTCCGAGCGATATTGATCAAACGCTTGGTTGAAGAAACAGCGGTCTCAACGTCGCGCACCACGGCGTGCGAACTCCAATTGCCACGCTCGGCAAGGTGCGCACGTTCTTTAAGGCGGTACTCATCTTCCGAGTGAAAGGCGGCTCGGCGTTTGATCGCGCGAAGCACTGCCTCCACGCCTTCATCGTCGTGTACCAAGAGGGTGCCCGTTGAAGCGCCCATAAAGACTTTGACGCCGCAGCAGCCTGGCATCCGCTCCATCTCAGCGAGCAAGGGCGGGTTTTCATGCGTCGCACCCGCAAAGAACGCGTGGTCGACATCCATGCGATCCTTTGCACGAGCGAGCTTATCAAGCAGCAGGTCTGGCGTCGTTGTTGAAGGGTTCGTGTTCGGCATTTCAAACACGGCGCAGACCCCTCCGAGCGCAGCAGAACGCGCACCGGTTTCAAGATCCTCCTTGTGATCGAGACCAGGTTCGCGAAAATGGACCTGGCTATCGATCACGCCCGGCAGCACGTGCAAGCCGGTGGCATCATAGACCTCGCCCGCGTCCGCAGTTGCCAGGTCTCCAACGACCACAATCTTTCCATTTCGAACGCCGACATCACCACGGCCCATACCCCCGGGTGTCACCAGTGTTCCGCCGCGCAAAACAAGATCAAAAGTCTGAGTCATCGTATCGTTTTCGCCTAGTTTTTCGTGTCCGTAGGCAACTCACCTACACGACGCAATCGCCGGTCGGAACTGCCGCACTAAGCGATGACTGCTATCCGCAGCACCAACTCCGCGTCCTGAACGAACGGCAATCGTCAGGCGTGCGGATGGTGATCTCATCCATGGCAAAAGTCCTCAATGGTAGTGGGCGTTAGCATCAAAGGCCGGGAAAAGGCCAGCGTGCCCGGTGTCAGACGAAAAGCTCTTCAAGGTTACTGATCAGACGCTCCATCGCAGGGTCCGGGCGTCCCTCGTCGCGGCGGACAAACCACATATCGAACGCGATGCCGTCGACTGGACCGAACACTTCTACCAGGTGGTCCTCATCATGCCCGATAAAACGCGGCAAAAGCGCCAGGGCCTCGTTCTGGCGGGTCGCGGCCAGGATCATCGGCGTCGAATTCATCCGAAAGCGGATGGAGTCTTCACCGATGTGATTGTGGATCCAGCGCGCGCTGGCCAGTTTCCCATCCCCTTGTGAGGACGAGATCCACGCGAAGGACTTCAAATCCTCGACAGTTTCAAACGCAGCGTCCGCGAAGAACTCCTTCGCGCCGAAGACGGAGAACGCGCCGTACTTACTCGAGCGCAGTTTGCGGGCCTTGAGCGCCCCCTTGGCTGGCCGTTTGTTGCGCAGTGCGAGGTCTGCATCCCCTTTGGCGATATCGACAAAGGCGGTGGATGCCTTGATTTCGATGTCCACGCCGTCGAGCCCATGGTGAAGCACGCCCATGTGGCGTGAGAGGAACCCGCCAATAAGCTCACCGCAGGCCACAACGATCCGCCTTCGGATCGCAGAATGCTGCGCCAAAGCGCGGCCCCAGGCCTCCGCTGCCGCGCTCATGTCTTGAGCGGGCGCTGCCAGCCCTTCGGCAAAGGGCGTGAGGGTCACCCCCTCAAGACCGCGGACGAAGAGGTTATCACCCAGCTGGTCTTCCAGGGCTTTCATCCGCCGGCTGACTGTCGCTTGCGTCGTTCCTGCCGCCCGGGCCGCGGCGGAGAAGCTTCCCGTCGCGACCACCGCGCTGAAAAGCCGGATGTCATTCCAATCGGTCATAGGGGTGCCATACACCAGCGTATGGCTTCATGCACCCCCGGGGAATTTAGCTGAGAGGCCCCACCCCGCATCTTCCCTTCATTAAATCAACGCTGAAGGAGCGCACATCATGTCTATCAATCTTCAAGGAAAAATCGCCCTCGTCACTGGCGGTAGCCGGAGCCTGGGCAAAAACGCAGCCGAGCATCTCGCTGAAGCCGGTGCCGACGTCATCATCACCTATGTCCGGTCCGCGGCGGCCGCCGAAGCCACACTACGCGAGTTAACAGACAAAGGTGTTCGCGCCGCGGCTTTGCAAGTCGACCTCACGGGCGCAGCTTCGATCCCCAGTTTCACAGCGGCCTTTGAACGCCAGCTTCGCGAATGGGACGCGGACGGTTTTGATATCCTCGTCAACAATGCGGGGATCTCCAGCGAGATGCCATTCGGCTCCCTGACCGAAGAAGGGCTCGATGAGCTCTACGATACCAACTTCAAGAGCCTCGTTCTTTTGACCCAAAGTCTTGAGCCCAAATTGCGGGACGGCGGACGCGTGATCACCATGGGCACCGGCCTCACCCGGACAGCGGCTGCGCCCAGCATGATCATCTATGCCACGATGAAAGCGGCGGTGGAGACCTTCACCAAGTACCTCGCCCAAGCACTGGGCTCTCGCGGCATCACCGTGAACGCCGTGGCCCCTGGCGGTATCGACAATGACTTCAACGCAGAGCGCTTCGCCGCGGCTCCCCAAATCCGTGATGCCTTGGCAGCGAACACAGCGCTCGGCCGCATTGGCCGCACCGAAGACGTCGGACCGGTGACGGCGTTCCTGGCCTCGGATGATGCACGCTGGATCTCGGGCCAGCGGATCGAAGTCAGCGGCGGCTTTAAGCTCTAACACTGAAACCAGTCGGCCTTCGATTTCCTCCGAAGGCCGACTTTCCATTCCAACCAGTCGTCACTGGTCTTTAAGACGCTCAAACACCGCCGACACATCATTGATATGCACCACGGCCTCGGCTGCTCGGTCACCGCCATAGGTTGATGCCAAATCAGCAATCGCTTGTCCCAACGGACGGTAGACTCCCGCAAGAACACCATAGATCGCAGGTGTCAGTTCGATCAGAAGCGCTCGCCGATCATCTGGATGCGGAATACGCTTCACATAACTGCTCTTCTCTAGCCGATCGATCATCGCCGTTACGCTGCCACTCGTCAGCTCAAGCGCAGCGCTGATCTCCTTTGGGCTCGTGGGCCCATGCTCAAGCAGATTGAGGCACCGCAGGTCATTGCGGGTGATCCCCGCAGCTTCCGCCGCCTTGGCGTCCAACGCATCGATCGCTGTGTGGAGGCGACGGCAGGCCTGGACCAAACCTGCCGGATCCTGCGGCGGGCGCTGCCTGGAAAGAGTCTCATCGGTCATACGCGACACGTGGCGGCGCTCAAAAGACTTGACAAGTATCTTGATTATCAAGTTATATGATGATCAAGATACTTAAGAGGATGCTATGATTTTTGGTCTGATCGGCGGGGCTGTCCTTGGGTTGGTTTGCGCCGTGGTCGCGACACCGCGTAGGGTCGAGTATGTTGAAATCATCGATGTCGATGCCCCGCCGCGCGCCGTGTTCGACGCGATAAGAATGCAACGGGACCTCATGCGCTGGTCGGCATGGCCGAGCGAGACGGGCTCAACCTGCCGGGCTGTTGGAGACGATGGAACCGTCGGTGCACAAACCGAATTCTTTGATAAGAAAGGCCAGCGGTTTGGACATCAAGAGGTCGCGGCGATGGAGCCGGACCGGCTTGTGCGCTTCACACTTGAGAGCAAAGGACCCCCTCATATCCCGGTGTTGGACTTTCACCTGATGCCGATTGAGCCGCACCAAACGCGCGTGCTCCTCGCCTTTCGCAATGACATCACCCCGCCCTTTCATCTGGCGCTTCGCCTGTTCGGGGTTGTCCGATGGACCCGTGATATGCATCGGAAAGACCTCGACGGGCTCAAACGCTTCCTGGAGCGGTCCGAGGACTACCTAGGGCAACAGCTCGTCCCGGCGGCCTAGCGCTCTGGACTCAGCTAGCCTCATGTGCTCTACGCCGCGCTTCCCGCGCGCGCCTGGCACGACGGCATGGCCTCGGTGCGCCTGAAGGTAGGAGATGAACATGCCCAAGATGAAGACCAAGTCTGGGACCAAGAAGCGATTCAAGGTCACCGGCACCGGCAAAGTGATGGCGATGGCGACAGGTAAGCGCCACGGCATGATCAAGCGGACCCCCAAGCAAATCCGTCAGAAGCGCGGCATGAAACCCATGGCGGAGTGCGATCAGCGCATCGTCAAGAAATACATGCCCTACGCGCGCTAAGGAGGAGCCCACATGTCACGCGTCAAAGGGGGCCCAGCGTCCCACGCCCGTCACCGCAAGATTATCAGCCAGGCCAAAGGCTATCGTGGCCGCCGGAAGAACATCTTCTCGGCTGCGAACCAGGCCGTCGAGAAAGCTGGTCAGTACGCATACCGCGACCGGAAGGCCCGTAAGCGGGAATTCCGTAAGCTGTGGATCCAGCGGATCAACGCCGCCGCTCGTTTGCACGACCTGACCTATTCGCAGTTCATCAATGGCCTGACGAAAGCTGGTATCGAAGTCGATCGGAAGATGCTTGCTGACCTTGCTGCCCGTGAGCCACAAGCATTCGAAGCGATCGCAGAAGAGGCCAAAAAAGCCCTCGCTGCGTAAGCTAAGCACATCAGATTTCGAGAAAGGCCCCCTCGCGCAGGGGGTCTTTTTTTATGCCGCGGCGGCGCCGCTCGCCTCTTTCTTCGAACCTGGAGGAGCGGGAGCTGGCTTCAGCGGCAGGACGACGCGGAATGTTGAGCCGTGGCCCGGCACACTCTCCACCGACATCTGGCCGCCCATCAAACGGGTAAGGTCATGGCAGATAGGAAGGCCAAGCCCGGTGCCGCCCGTCGCTCGGCCAGGCTCACCCGGCTTTTGGATGAAGCGCCGAAAGAGGTCGTCTTGGCTGACGAAGGAGATCCCATCCCCGGTGTCGACAACCTCGAGCGCCCATCGCTCATTGCGAAAATGACCAATACGGACAGTGATGTTTCCCTCGTGGGTGAATTTCACCGCGTTGCTGAGGAGGTTGTCCAAGATCTGCACAAGACGCTTGGGGTCGGCCATGATCCATTCAGGCATCTTCGCCGAGAGGTCCTTCTTAAGAACCACGCCTTTGCGCTCAGCGCGCTGACGATAGACGTCCATGACATCGTCGACGACTGGTGTGAGCTCGACCGGCTGCTCTTCGATTTCGATGAGGCCTTCTTCGAGGAGGCGCACATCCATCACGTCATTGATTATCTGCGACATCTGCTCGGACGCCCGCTGCACCAGGCTCAACTGCCGCGCCACCGTGTTCGGAAGATCAGCTTTCAAGACCTGCTCGACATAGCCGCGCAGGATGCGAAGCGGTGTCTGCAGATCTTCGCTCATATTGGCAAAGAAGGACGTCCGGGCCTTCAGTATACTTCCCAACTTGTTCTCAGCATCCTCCGCCGCGTCAAGCGAGGTCATCATCTCGTCAAACGACCGGGCGACCGCGCGCTGGGCGGGCCAGAAGATGAACCGCGCCTCAACAAGCAAGATCAGGAGTGCTGCCAGGAGGCCCGCATGGCTGATCTGCCGCAACCGGCCCACCCCGGCCACAGCTTGGCCCTCAAGCTGGCGCACGGCGTCATCGAGTGAAGCCAGAAAGTGGTCGGTCACCTCAAGATCATGGGTCATCGCGCGCGCAGCCTCGCGGTCGCCAGGGACCTCACCCCGCAAGATCAAAAGGCCCTGCAAGAACTGCTCGACCTCCATGTTGAGGGAGACACCGTTGCGATTGGTCTCGTAAATCCACAGGCGCTGCTGCGCGCCCTTGGCCGTCAGCCCCAGATCGCCGCCTTCCGTCAGCGCGCGGTGTGACTGCACAAAGAGATCGATGGAAGCATCAAGGGCCTCCGACACGTCCTTGTTCGAGGGATCGACCTGCTCCCGCTCTGCAAGGCCGAGGATCCGCTGGCTCAACATCCGCTGCCGACCGCTGATGTTGATCGCCTTGGAGTTTTCTTCACCGCCAGACATTGTCATCAAAGCGACCACGTGGCTTGCCACCAAAAAGCTCGCGACCAGCGCCAGCGCCAGGATGTAGCGATGCCATAGCGCTTGAGGATTGATGTTGTTTCGCTGCATGTCCGTCACCCGGAATCCTTCGCCGCGATCATCCATCAGAGGTTGCAAACAAACCGTGAGCGCAACCGGAAGATTCCGAACAACCCGCCTGGTTGATCAAAGCGCTGTGCACTGGCACACGCCCGCGAACGCATAGGATTCATCGGCATGAGCCTCGAAGACGATATCAAGACCCTAGAGACCGACCTTTCCGCCCAGATCGAAAGCGCAAGCGATGAGCGCGCGCTGGAGGACATCCGCGTTGCCGCCCTCGGCAAAAAGGGCGTGATCTCCGACCGGATGAAGACCCTCGGCAAGATGTCGCCCGAAGAGCGCCAGGTCGCCGGCCCCGCTCTCAACGGTCTCAAGGCTCGTATCGGTGACGCGCTCTCAGCCCGCAAAGAGGTCCTGGAAGAAGCCGCGCTAGCCGAGCGGCTCGAGGCCGAGCGCGTGGACATCACCCTGCCGTCCAACCCCGCACCCAAGGGCAAGCTCCACCCGCTCACAAAAACCTTCCGCGAGATTGCGGAGATCTTCGCCGCTATGGGGTTTGAGGTGCGTGAGGGTCCGGATATCGAGGACGATTTCCACAACTTCACCGCATTGAACTTCCCGCCCGAACATCCCGCGCGCGAGATGCACGACACGTTCTTCTTTCCGCCTAAGGAGAATGGCGACCGCATGGTGCTGCGGACGCACACCTCACCCGTCCAGGTGCGGACGATGATGAACGAGAAGCCGCCGATCCGGATCATCGCACCGGGACGAACCTTCCGTTGCGACAGCGATCAGACGCATACGCCGATGTTCCACCAGGTCGAGGGCCTGGTGATCGATCGTGAAACCCATATGGGCCATCTCAAAGGCACGCTGGAAGCGTTTTGCCGGGCCTTCTTTGAGGTTGATACGCTCAAGACCCGGTTCCGTCCGCACTTCTTTCCGTTTACGGAACCATCAGCGGAAATGGACATCGGTTACGAGCGCGTGGGCGGCGGCATCAAGATTGGCCAAGGCGAGGATTGGATGGAGATCCTCGGCTGCGGCATGGTGCACCCGAACGTTCTCAAGGCCTGCGGTCTGGACCCGGAGGAATACCAAGGCTTTGCCTTCGGCCTAGGTGTCGATCGTCTCGCCATGCTGAAATACGGCATCCCCGACCTCCGCAGCTTCTTCGCCGCGGACACGCGCTGGCTTGACCATTACGGTTTCGCGCCAGAGGCGGTCTGATGAAGAAAGTCGACACCAATATGGTGATCGCGCTTGCGGCTCTGGTCACCAGTGTCGTCGCCGTGTTCATCGCCTGGGACGAGAGCCGTCTGATGCGGCGCTCGCAAGAGGCGGCGTTCATCCCGATCATCGAGATCGAGGGCGGCGGCGATTTCACTGTGCCTCAGGTGCATCTGCGCGTTCACAACACAGGTCATGGTGTCGCCTTCGTTGAGAGCATGCGGTTCTTGGCGGGGGATACGCCCCTCACCGGCTGGACCGCGCTGTCGTCGCTGTTCCTGAACGAGGAACTCGACCGTGTTGCCGACCTCAGCTGGGATAGCGCGATGGGCTACTACCCGGTTGGCGAAGACCGCACGGTCATGAGCATCACGTTCCCGGAGGCCTATCGAGACGCAGTGCGTCAGCACCTTCTCTATGACAACGCGAAGGGCTTCGCGTCGCTCAATGTCGAGGCATGCTACTGCTCAGTGTTCGGAAAATGCTGGACCAAGAACATGCAGCGAAAAGGCCGCCCAGAGCCAACAGCCGTTTGCACGCCCACCAGCGACCCGATGGACGCTGTCTGGACCAGTTTTGTCGCGTCCCGACCGGAGGCCTCAAGCGATGAGTGATGACAAGCCCAAGGGTGAGCTGACCGTCCGGGTGATGCCGATGCCCAAGGACCTCAACTCTGCCGGTGACGTTTTTGGCGGCTGGGTGATGAGCCAGATGGACCTTGGCTCATCAGTGCTTGCCGTGCGCAGGGCCTGCGGCCGGGTGGCCACCGTGGCGGTGGACTCGATGCATTTCGTCCGTCCCGTGCAGGTCGGCGATATCTTCAACTGCTATTGCAACATCGTCCGTGAGGGGCGCACCTCGGTCACCGTGAACGTCGAGGCCTGGGTCGAGCGCCGCGGCACCCACCAAATGGAAAAGGTCACCGAGGCCGATTTCACCTTTGTCGCCCTTGATCAAGACGGGCGCCCGACACCCCTCCCTTCGGAGACACAACAATGAAATTCACCATCAGTTGGCTGAAAGACCACTTGGAGACGGACGCATCGCTCGACGAGATCGTGGAGACGATGGTTAAGGTCGGCCTTGAGGTCGAAGAGGTCATCAACCCCGCCGACGCGCTGGCCGCGATCACGGTCGGCTATGTCAAACATGCAGAACCGCATCCGGATGCCGATCGCCTGCGTGTTTGTAAGGTCGACACCAAAGACGGCGAGATGCAGATCGTCTGTGGTGCCCCCAATGCGCGAGAAGGTATCAAGGTCGCCTACGCGCCTGTCGGTGCGTATATCGCTGGGATCGACGTCACGCTGTCGAAGGCCAAGATCCGGGGCGTCGAGAGCCTTGGGATGATGTGTTCGAGCCGCGAGCTCGAGCTCGGCGATGACCATGACGGCATTATCGAGCTTGAGACCGACGCGCCTGTCGGCACGCCGCTCGCGGATGTTGTGGGCCCACTCGACCCGGTCATCGACTTCGAGGTGACACCGAACCGTCCGGACACCAACGGTGTTCGCGCCATCGCCCGTGACCTCGCGGCTGCTGGCCTAGGCAGCCTCAAGCCGCTGGATGTTCCCGCTATTGAAGGCACGTTCGAACAGACAGTCGGCGTGACGACAGAGGCACCTGACGCCTGCCCCGTGTTTGGCTCGCGGATGATCCGCGGCGTGAAGAACGGCCCCTCGCCTCAATGGCTGCAGGACCGCCTCAAAGCGATTGGTCTTCGGCCGATCAGCATGCTGGTGGATGTCACCAATTTCCTGTCCTATGACGCCGCGCGACCTCTCCATGTTTACGATGTTGCGAAGCTGAACGGCCCTGTTCGTGCACGGATGGGCAAAGCTGGAGAGAGCTTCGTCGCACTCAACGACAAAGACTATAGCGTTGACGAGACGATGTGCGTCATCGCCGATGACAGCGGTGCCCTTGGCCTCGGCGGCATCATGGGCGGGGTCAGCACCGGCTGTGATGAGACGACGACGGATGTTCTCATCGAGTGCGCCTATTTCGATCCCCTGACGGTCGCGAAGACTGGCCGAAAGCTGAGCCTCACGTCGGACGCCCGCTACCGAAACGAACGCGGCATCGACCCCGCGAGCACCGAAGAAGGGCTAGAGCGCGCAACGGCTTTGATCATGGACGTGTGCGGCGGAGAGCCAGGCACCATTCATGTGGCTGGCGAAGCTCCGATCAAAGAGCAGAAGGTGGAATACAAGCCCTCTGAGACGCTACGCCTTACAGGGATGGATGTGCCTGAGGGCGAGCAGGAACGTATTCTGACAGCCCTCGGGTTTGAGGTGCATCGCGGCGGCACCTGGACTGTCACGGCACCGACATTCAGGCCCGATATCGAAGGCGCAGCCGACATCGCCGAGGAAGTGGCACGGATCCACGGGCTCGACAATCTCCCCACCATGATCCTACCGACGCTGACCGATGCGCCGCGCCGAAACCCCTCGCTCAGTGAGACCCGTACCGAAGCGGTGAAAGCCGTGCTTGCGTCATCGGGTTTCTTCGAAGCGGTGACCTGGGCGTTCACGGATGAAGCAGCAGCGAAACTGTTTGCCGACCAGGCGCCAGAACTCAAGCTTCTGAACCCCATTTCATCCGACCTCGCCGTGATGCGGCCTGGACCCCTGCCCGGTCTCCTGCTCGCGACGTCGCGCAACGCCGCACGCGGAGCAGAGAGCGTGCGCCTCTTCGAAGTGGGCGGTGCGTATACAAACGATACGCCCACCGGCCAGCGCGCTGTCGCGGCGGGCATCATCTGGGGCCAAGGCGCCCGAGACTGGCGCGGCAACCATGGGGAGCCGAGCGTGTTTGAAGCGAAAGCCGCCGCACTCGCCGCGCTGGAGGCCGCTGGCGCGCCGACCTCGCGCCTGATGACGGATGCCGATGCGCCGCGCGGCTACCACCCTGGACGCGCAGGGCTGCTCAAACTCGGGCCAAAGGTCACCCTTGCCCGGTTTGGCGAGGTGCATCCCAAGGTTATGAAGGCCTTTGACCTCGCCGGGCGGGCCGCGATCTTTGAGGTCGAGCTCGACGCGATCCCTGCCCCGAAAAACCGCTCGGCGACCAAGCCAGCGCTGGAGGCAGCGGACCTCATGCCGGTGCATCGCGATTTTGCGTTCCTCTACGGCGCCGACGCACCGGCGGGTGATCTTTTAAAAGCTGTAGCCGGAGCCGACAAAGCCCTGATCGCGGATGTTCGCCTGTTCGACGTCTATGCTGGCCAAGGCGTGCCCGATGGCCAGCGCTCCCTCGGCATCGAAGTGGTTCTGCAGCCAAAGGCCAAGACCCTCACCGACGAGGAGATCGAAGCCATCTCAGCCAAGGTGATCGCCGCGGCGGAGAAACTGGGCGCCAGCCTGCGGGCCTAACGCTAGACAGGCAGCGACGAACACGTGGTCTTCACCTTTCGCCGCGATGTTCCTTAGCATCTTGCGGGCCTGCGCTCCCTGCGCTAGCCCGCGCTTCTGGCCGCATTAGCTCAGGTGGTAGAGCATCTCATTCGTAATGAGGAGGTCGCTGGTTCGAGTCCGGCATGCGGCACCAGCACTTTCGATCGGTTAGGCGCTTTGATCCGTTGGCCAAGCCGACTCGACTTACCATGGTGCTGCCTGCGCACGTCTGAGCTTCTGAGGTGGACCGCCACTTCGCCCTAGATCACTTTTTCACGCGACCGTTTGCACGACGTAACATCACAAAGGCGTCGCTGATTGATCCGTCTCATGATGTTTCATCGGATGTGGATTGCGAGGACCGACATACCTGTCTTCCATCGGCGCCCAATGATCCGGACACAAAACGGAACGGCTCCCCTGGCGCTCCAAAAAAAGGGGAAGAGGCACACTAGCGGTCGACGGCCTCAGCATGGCGAAGAGCCGCACTTCGCGATTGACAATCATTCTCATTAATGACACGCCGCCTCCACGAACTGTGTGTGGAGGGTGCGGTGAACTTCAAGTTTTTGCTGGCGGTGGGCGTAAGCGCAGCGGGGCTTTCTTCGGTGTCGATGGCACAGGAGAATAATGTGCAGACGGAACAAAGCGACGATACGGTCGTTGTTCAGGCGACGCGCCGTCCCCTCCCCGTGGAGGATTTGCCCAGCAAAGTGAGGCTCATCGACCGGGAAACCATCGACAACCAAATTGGTTTCTCGACCAACCTTGTCGATATCATCGGCCAACGGGTGCCAAGCTTCTCTCCGAGCAGGCAAAAGCTCTCCGGCGTGGGAGAGAGTTTCCGCGGGCGGGAACCGCTCTACCTGATTGACGGCGTTCCTCAGTCCAACCCGCTTCGAAACGGCTCGCGCGATGGTTTCACAATCGACCCAGCGGTCATCGAAAGCGTGGAGATCCTGTTCGGCGCCAACGCTATCCAAGGGGTGGGCGCGACAGGCGGTGTGATCAACTTTGTGACGCTCTCGCCCAAAGAAGGAGCCGATTGGGAGTTCAGAACGGAAGCGGCCATCACGGCTAGCAATGATTTTGACGGCGATGGAACAGGCTATCGCGGCTCCCTGAGTGCGTTGAAGGATTTCGGCGCGATTGATCTCGTCGCCAGCGTGGCTGTCGAGGAACGCGGCGCCTTCTATGATGCGGATGGCAACCGTATTGGTGTTGATGGTACGCAAGGTGATATCCAAGACAGTTTGACCACGAACTTTTTCGTGAAAACGGGCTGGGATATTGATGAGGATACGCGCCTTCAGTTCACGGCCAACATCTTCGAACTGGAAGGTGATGGCGACTATGTCCAAGTTGCTGGCGACGCCCCCAACGGCATTCCGGCAACGTCGATCCGCGGCGATCAGCAAGGACAAGCGCCGACAAACACCGTCAACACCTTCTCACTTGATTTCACTCGACAAAACCTTCTTGGCGGCGACTTGATGCTTCAAGGCTTCTACCGAGAGTTTGAATCAGTCTTTGGTGGCGGCACCTTTGGCGGCTTTTTCAACACGGGCAACGAAGCCCCCGACATTGATACATTTGATCAGTCCGCCAACAATTCGAACAAGACAGGTTTCAAAGGCACCTATACCCATAGCGATTTGGGTATAAACGGTTTGACCGTCACCGGCGGCCTCGACTGGATCCGTGACAAGACGTTCCAGGAGCTCGTCCAGACTGGCCGGCTGTGGGTCCCAGAAACTGTCTTTGAGAGTTTCGCTCCATTTGTTCAGTTCGACCAACAACTTCTCGATGAGCGCATTCTGCTCTCAGCAGGACTCCGCCATGAAATCGCCAGCCTAGAGGTCGATGATTTCACGACGATTTTCTCATCGGGATCCACGTTCGTCTCAGGCGGTAGTCCGGACTTTGAGGAAACGCTCTTCAACGCTGGGGGCAGTTTTGAGGTCATCGAAGGGCTTCGTCTTTACGCATCCTATGCGGAAGGGTTTACGATGCCCGACGTGGGACGCGTTCTTCGGGCGGTGAACACACCAGGGCAAGACGTCGACACACTGCTGAACCTTGAACCCATCATCGCGGACAACACAGAGATTGGGGCATCGTTTGAGCGCGGCGGATTGACCGCGAATGTAGCCTATTTCTGGTCAGAATCCGACTTAGGTCAGCGTCTCTTTGCGAATGATCAGAACATCTTTGAAGTGCGGCGTGAACCGACGGAAATCGAAGGCATCGAGGTTTCGGCCGAGTACCAATTTGATGGCCGGTATCTCGTTGGAGCCAACTATGCTGCTATTGAGGGGCAGTCAGCGCGCGGCAATGTTGGGCCGCTCAATGATGACCTTAGTGCAGAGAATATTTCACCTGACCGACTCAATATCTACGGGAGCGCAGAGTTTTTTGATCATTGGTCTGCTTTTGTGCAGCTTAGCCATTTCTTTGATCGCGAATTCACAAATGAAACAGATGACGAAGAAGATGATACTGATTTCGACGGTTATACGTTAGTCGATGCCAATATCGGATATGATCTTGGTACAGCTGGACGCTTCGAGTTATCGGCTCAAAACCTCTTCAACGAAGAGTATTTGACTTATTTCAGTCAGGCAGCAGAGAGTGCAGCCACCCGCGACAATCGCATTTTTGCAGGACGTGGGCGCACACTGACCTTGCGCTGGACAGCCACGTTCTAGCGCGGATGCGGCGCCACCAAGTCTTCAAGATGGCCAGGACGGTCCACGCTTACGCGGGGATCGTCCTCGCCCTTGTTTTGATGGTGGTCGGGCTCTCCGGCACGTTGCTGGTTTTCAAAGAGGACTATGTCCGCGCAACGCTGCCCGAAGCGCAGCACCCTGTTGATCTCTCCCCTCCCTCGCTGGGCAAAGTCCTCCAGCGCGCCGAGGAGGCTTTCGCTGACCGGGACATCCGTGCGGTCACCTTCGCCAAGCCTGGTTTTGGTGTGCATAAGGTTTATCTTGCTGATGGCGGCTCTGCATACCTTACTCGCGAAGGGCGCCTTATTGATCAGTGGGCAAAGAATGACCGTCTTGAGGACTGGTTTCTCGATCTTCACCATCGGCTTCTGGTGGGGCAAACGGGCCGTTGGATCACAGGCCTCACAGGATTGGCCGCGTTGATGTTCGTCATCGCTGGGGTTATCGCCTACTGGCCAGCCCGGCGCGGTTTTCGCAGGGGGTTTGTCGTCGATGGCACCAGCCGGCCCGAGCTTCTGTCTCTTCACCGGAACAGCGGTATCATCGCAGCACCGATCATTCTCATAGCCGTGCTGACAGGGGTCTTCATGAGCTTCCCAGCAACCAGCCGCGCCCTGTTCGATCAGTTCGGTGAGCGCGTTGAAAAAGAAGTCGCTCCAAGGGTGGAGAGCTACACTGATGTTCAATGGACCAATGGCTTGAGCAACGCACAGCGAGCGTTCCCTGAGGCAGCGCCAAGGATTGCCATCTGGCCTCGAAACGGCGGCGTTCCTTCTGTTCGCATGCGACAGGACGCGGAATGGCATCCGAACGGGCGTACTGTTGTGACGTTCCATCCAGAGACCGGTGACATTCTGCAGACTGAAAACGCCTTAGCGCTTGGTTCAGGCCGCCAAGCCTACAATGCGGTCTACCCGATCCACGCCGCCTATATCGGCGGCAGGGCGTATGACGCTGTCATGGCCCTTACTGGCCTCAGTATGTTCGGCCTCGGGGCCATTGGCGCTTTTACGTTTATCCGCCAACGTTTCTTTTAATCGGCATTCGACCGTGGCCGAGCGAATGACGCGCAGCGGCCCCGGATGACACGCGGTTAGAAAAGCCTCTCTCTCGTTCCCCGCAAGGTAATAATATGTTCGTTTACGAACAGCTCTAGGAGTTGGTGACCTTCTCAAACGCCGCCTCAAAGACACTCAGCCCCTCGTCTAGAATATCTTCGCCCATGGTGAGTGCTGGAAGAAAGCGGAAGACATTTCCGAACATCCCGCAAGTGAGGACAATCAGGCCATCCGCATAGCATTGTTGCAAAAGCTGCTTCGTCAGATCCGGCAGAGGCTTCATTGGATCGCCATCAGCAGACAGCTCAAGGCCGATCATCGCGCCCCGGTCCGCTCGAACTTCCGCAATGAGATGCGGATACAGCTCCCGAAGGCCCGTTAGGCGGTGTGCGAATGTCTCCCCGATAGCCGCTGCTTTGGCCACCAAACCTTCATCTTCAATGATATCAAGAACAGCGTGCGCTGCCGCGCAACCAATGGGTGACCCAGCGTACGTGCCGCCAAGCCCACCAGGCTCGGGGGCGTCCATAACATCAGCCTTGCCTATCACCCCTGCTAGCGGGAACCCGCCCGCGACCCCTTTAGCGAACGTCATGAGGTCAGGCTCAACCCCCGCATGGTCACATGCGAACATCTTCCCGGTACGAGCAAAGCCTGACTGGATTTCATCGGCAATAAGAATAATTCCGTGTCGGTCGCAAACCTCTCGCAGATAGAGAAGAAACTCATCTGGAATTGGATAGAATCCGCCCTCCCCTTGGACCGGCTCGACGATGATGGCAGCACAGTCGGAAGGATCGCAATCCGTCTTGAATAACAATTCCAAGGCGTTTTTGGCGAGCTCTGTCGTGACGCCGTAGTGAGAGATGGGGAACGGCGCTCGGTAGATATCTCCTGGAAATGGACCAAATTTATTTTTGTACGGCGTAATCTTTCCAGTTAGGCCAAGCGTCATCATCGTACGCCCGTGATAACCGCCGTTGAAGGCAACAATGCCCCTTCGCCCGGTATAAGCTCTTGCAATCTTGATGCAATTTTCGACGGCCTCGGCGCCCGTGGTGACGAACATCGTTTTCTTCACTGATGATCCAGGCGCCGCATCGTTCAGCCTCTCTGCGAGCCGAACCGCGCTATCGTAGGGGGTCACCATGATGCATGTGTGGCTGAAGCGCTCTAACTGTTCGGACACAGCGCTTTGGATGCGAGGATGGCTATGCCCCGTGTTGCAAACGGCGATCCCAGTGGCGAAGTCGATGTAACGGCGGCCCTCAACGTCCCAGATCTCTGATCCCTTCGCTCGATCGACAAAGAGTGGAGCGATGTTTCCCTCTCCGCGAGCCATGGCCGCATTCTTACGCTCCTGCCACTGAGTATTGGTCATAGTATGATCCGATACAGAAAGCGCTGTTGTGTTCATTGCTCAATTCCTCCGACGCAGAGATATTTGATATCGAGATAGTCATCGAGGCCATGGCGAGATCCCTCGCGACCGTGGCCAGACTCCTTGATGCCCCCGAATGGAGCGGCTTCGTTCGAAATGATGCCCTCGTTGACGCCGACCATGCCGTAATCAAGGGCTTCGCTGACGCGCCAGACACGTGCGGCGTCGGCGGTGTAAAAGTAGCTGGCGAGACCAAATGGTGTATCATTCGCTATACGGATCGCCTCTTCCTCAGTCTCAAAACGCATGAGCGGCGCAACCGGACCGAAGATCTCTTGTTGCACGATATCCATATCAGTCGTCACTTGATCAAGGAGCGTGGGGCGGACAAAGCACGGCCCCAAAGCTTCCGGGTGGTGATCTGGGACAACCTGAGCGCCTTGAGCTACCGCGCGGTCGATCATGGCCTTGACGTTCCATGCTGCCCTTTCATGGATGAGAGGCCCCACCGTCACGCCCTTGTCGGCGCCATCACCAACAACGAGGTCCTTCATAGCCACCAAAAGCTTAGCTTTAAAGCTATCGTAGACTGACGACTGCACCAGAATTCGATTCGTGCACACACATGTCTGGCCTGCGTTCCTGAACTTCGACGCCATTGCACCTTGGACAGCCTTATCCAAGTTCGCGTCGTCAAAGACGATAAAGGGTGCGTTCCCACCGAGTTCCATGGAGGTTCGCTTCATCGTACCCGCGCAAGCAGCTACCAACTTCTTTCCCACCGGTGTCGATCCGGTGAAGGAGAGTTTACGGACGTTCGGCGAGGACGTGAGTGCCTCACCTATGTCTTCCGTACGGCCCGCAAGAATGTTGATGACCCCTGCAGGGATTCCTGCTTTCTCGGCGAGAACACCCAGTGCAAGAGCGCTCAGCGGTGTTTCGTTGGCGGGCTTGCATACCACTGTGCAACCCGCGGCGAGTGCAGGCGCAATCTTCCTGGCAAGCATCGCGTTGGGGAAGTTCCAAGGGGTGATGCAAGCCACCACGCCCACAGGCTGACGTGTACAGACGATTCGTTGGTCGGAGGAACGAGCGGGAATTGTCTCTCCATATATCCGTTTTGCTTCTTCTGCGAACCACTCGATGTAGCTCGCGCCATAGGCGATCTCGCCCCGCGCCTCGGCTAAAGGCTTACCTTGCTCCGCCGTCAGAAGGTTCGCCAAATCCTCTAAATGGTACACAATGAGATCATGCCAGCCTCGAAGAAATTGTGATCGGCTTTTCCCCGAAAGCTGCCGCCATTCGTGGAGCGCACGATCCGCTGCCGTGATGGCAGCCATTGTTTCCTCGGCGCCGCAATCGGTGATTTCTGCGATGAGATCGCCAGTCGCTGGATTGGTGACCGATCGGGTCCCTCCGTCAAGCGCGTTGACCCACGAGCCGCCAATCAGTGCGCGTCCAGTCAGGAGCTCAGGACATTTCAGCTTGAGCGTGGTCATCGAGTTACCTCTTCGGTTGAACGGTGCTTGGCCTTTTGATCGAGCGCGAGCGAGGGAATGATCATGAACAGTGTACTGACAGCAAGAACAACGATCGCCCCGTTGATGAGAAATCCGAAACCCAGGTCCGCCCCAAGCAAGCGACCGGCCACGAGGGGACCGGTTGCCAGGCCCATTTTCGATATAAAGCCACCAAGAGCACTCATTCTCCCAGCCGCATCGAACTCCGCAGTCATCCCGAGCAAGTAAGCGATCACGAGACCCCATGTGATGCCAGTGGTGCAGTTCGCGACCAAATAGGCCCAGGGCTCTCCACTCAGATGAAAAAGTCCCATGCCTGCAAGCGTCAAGGCCATACCGCACGCTAAAGGCAGTGTGCGCCCTAACTTGATCCCAGCAACAATAACTGTCAGCGGCCCCAACAATGCCACCCAAGTCGCGAGCCCCAGCGCTGTGCTGGTGTAGGTTCGATCAAGCCCATAATCGAGGCCCAGCCGAATGATGAAGGCCAAAAGCGCCATGTTCCCCGCCTGAAACAGAAAAATGGCGACCAAGGTCAAAGACAGTGGGCCAACATCAATACCGCTTCTTGCGCTTTTCGTTCCATCGGCGTCCTTTTGCGGGTACGCGCCAAGGAATGGCACCATCAAGAGCGTCACGACACTGAAGGATACGAGTGAAAGGAAAAGAATGGGCGTACCGAAGGTCGGAACCAGCTGCGGGATGAACATAACACCAAGACCGCCGAGGCCGAACTGAACGAATAGCATCATCCCGAAGGTTTTGTCGGGTGCAGCAGTTCTCGCGATGACACCGAAGGCCACCCCAACGAGAAATCCTCCGACCACGCCATGAACGAAACGGGCCAAAAGGAGGACCGAAGGCTCACGCAGAGCCATTGAGCCGAGATCCAACGCAATAAGAACCAGCAGAGAGGCTATCGCTAACGGCCTCCAAGACAGACGTTTGATAACGGGAACGGCCGCTAGGGCTCCAATGGCTGCGCCATAAATATTGGCAGAACCGATATTGCCGGCCTGATTTTCCGTGATGCCCAGACTGTCGACCAGGCCATCGACGATTGCTGCCATGATGTTCACATAAAAGAGTCCTGCCGTGGCCAAAAACGACAAGAGAATGGCCGCAACGAGGCCTTCGGGCGCGGCCTTCGGAACGCTGCTGAGTACGTCTCTTTGGGTGACAGACTTAGTCATCAGCGCACCCTGCAGATCGGCCGGAATCGATCGGCGGCGGCAACCGCTCTGACCCATGAGAACTCTTCATTGTCGCTGAAGTAGTAGTAAGTCAGCCCGTTGGGCATTGGGACGACGGATATCCCTCCGTATCCTGACATGAAAGGGATGGGCTGAGCTGCCCCGCAGGAGAGCGCTGACGCGACATCATAGGCCCAGAATCCATTGCTATACCCAATTGGCTTGGCTGGTGCTGGAAGCCCACGATCATCAGGATTTTGCTGGAGCGCAGTCGCCAGCGCATCGCGACCAAAGAGTTGCTGCATACCCGCACTCGCGGATGTGCCACTCAACGACGAACCGATCTTCGCTATATCATCAGCAAGAAACGTCAGCCCCCAGCCGACATAGGGCTGAGCCCTGTCATCTGCCGTTCGCCGCGTGGCCTTTGCCGTAGCAGACAGGCCAAGCAACTGATCCAGTGGGTCGACGACGAGCGCCTGGTGGATATCAACATCGGAACCCGTCTTCTCTGCGAGAAACGCGCGCATGGCCGTGCCAAGCACATAATGGTCGCTCGTGTGATAAACAAAGGTCCGGCCTGGCCTCTCCCGACGCGGATAGACTTCACAGGCGCGCTTGATCTTTACGTCGTGGAGAGGTGAAAGGAAGAAACCATCTCGGACCGCCGTGCTTTCATCAGCATCAGGTGTTTTCTTTCTATAGCGGCCGGTCGCCATATTGAGAGCATGATCGAAGGTGACGCCGCTCCAACCGGCACGGTTACAGGCCGCAACATGGTCGGCCACCATCTCATCGCTTGATCCTGGATAGAGCTGCTCAAGCCGCATCAGCCCCAAACCGGCAAAAATCGACTTCGAGGTGGAGTAGGACGGTAGCGCCATTTCCTCGCAAAAGGGATAGTCCCCATAACGGGTGAAGCAAGGGCTCTGATAGTGCACACCGTCGACGACCACGCCAAACGTGGTGAGATGGTCCGGACTGATGTCTTGAGGCGAGCCAAAGGCGCCAGCATCAAGCGAAGGATGATCTTGAGAGAGCTCAGAAAAGGGCTTTCTTGGCAGTCTGCGCGCCAGTTCCCTTTTGTATCCGTCGATGATCGCAGCTTTGTCGCTCACCCGATTGGATGTTAGCGAGATTGTTCCCACACCCCACATATCAAACTGGTGATAGGCACATGTCTCTGACGAGATCTGATAAGCCGCGCGCGAGGCAGGCGCGCCATTCCGAATCAGGAAGGTGATAACGCCATTGTGTGTGCAGTTTGCATTCTTCTCCTGGAGCGCGAAGGGAATTGCTGCCCGCCAAGCATCTCCATCTGTCCGCTCCTGCCATATTCTCCCTGCCGAGAGGATAAGATCCCATGCTTCATGGTCAGTCACCTGAAGAGAACGATTCCGAGGGATGAGAAGATCGCCGTCGGCAACAAGGTCCAGGGAGAAGCTTGGTGGATATCCGAGCCGTCTCAATGAACTCGCCGCGAAGCCAAAACGGTCCCTGACAGGAGCATAAGATCCTGCGCCCCGCACAACGGAGAAGGACAGCCGTCCTTGAAACGCTGGCGCGGAGGACGGTTGGGGATCAATCGGACCAAACTCACGCATCGCCACGGGCCGAGAGAGCGCTGCATCCGACATCAAGAAGCTCGGCGTGAGTTTCTGACGCGGCCCTACGGACGTCACATCACGGCGTGTGACGGCCGAAATCTGGACGTTATCGACCCAGCACGTGTCGTTGTCGCCGTTGGCACTGGCACGTATACGAAGGAAAAAAGGTTTGTCGGAAGCAACTTCGACCTCCGTTGAACCAGGGTACAGAGTCAGAGAGTCATCTTGACCGTCCTCAATCCGATGAAATTCGTTCCAAGTCTCTCCCCCGTCGGTCGATGTCTCTGCAACACAAGCATCGCTGCCTTCGAGGTCTAACGCAGCAAAGGACAGACTGACCCGGACGCTTGGGGTATCAGTCAACTGGAGACCGATTGATGCGCTGGCAGAGCGTGTGAGCTTCAGCGAGCTGTTCGTCCCGTAGGACGTGACCTGAACATCACCGCGACCATCCCTGCGCCAGCCTTTGTAGTCTCCGTCCTGAAAATCGTCGGCAAAAAGAACCTGAGCTTGAGCGTTCGAAGCGCCGACGAGCACAATCACAGCAGTTATCAGCCTGATAAGACTTGCAAGCATCGTCTCATTACCTCTTCCGAATTGTTCGTTCGGGGCATGATCCCGACGACTCGTTCAGCTTCTGGTCTGATGGCTGTGAGTTCGACTCTTCGCAAACACGAACGCTCTCAGCCGACACACGCGTACTCAGACTAAAAGTTATAGTTCAAAGCTATACCAACCGTACGCGGATTGATGATGAAACGTCCGACATTGCTACCGAAAAACTCCGCATCCGCGACAGGACCAAAGGAATCATCAACACCGCCCAAGACCCCGTCCGAGTCGGTGACGTTCTGGATAAACAGCGTCGTGTTCCAATTGCCTGCTGCCAGGGTGAATGAAAGATCGACTGTCGCAAAGCCATCAAACACCGTCGTGCTCTCAAACAGCGGGTCAAAGAGATTTTGCCGGGACGATTGATAGGCGCCGTCAAGGCGTGTGATAAAGAAGAAGTCTCCGAGCGGTCTCTGATAATCGAATGCAAAATCTATGGTGTGGTCGGAGATAAAGGGCAAACGCGATCCCGACGGGGCCAGCAGCTGCCCCGTGTCTCCTTCAAAAATCGGTGGAAGTACCAGGTCTTCACTCAGCTCTGCATCAGTATAGGTATACTGAACACCGTAGTGCACACGGTCGTTAAACAAGGCACCATTAAATGCCGCGACCGCACCATGTGTGCGGGCCTCCTCGCCATTGACGATGGCAGACAGCACCCCCTCCACCGTTGACGTGATGAACTGAGGATTGTCCCAATCCTCAAAATAGCCCCTCAGATCAAATTGAACGGCTCCGATCGTGCCGCGAACGCCGACATCGTAGTTCTTGGTGGTGTCAGGAGAAAATGAGGCAAAGCCATCAGCGTTGACGAAGATACCTTCAGTTGACACCCCGTTTGAACCACCTCGACGGAATCCTTCTGAATACGTTGTATAAAGCTGAAGGTTACTCTGCAGGGCATAGCTTATTCCAGCGTTGAACTGGACATCATCTGCATCATTTGTGAAACTCGACGCACCTTCAGAAAATCCAATGTCTGACACCCCCGTTCGAACAGCGGTATCAACGTCTGAATCAATGTCGACCCATTTGACACCGCCGCGAAACTCCAACGCTGGTGTCAAATTGTACGAGACGTCGCCGTACAGAGAGATCTCTTGGTAGTTCTCCGTACGATCAAAAGTGAACACGTTGTCGGAGAATACGAAGTCATCGACCATAAAAAAGGCAGCCTGCGCGTCTGCCCATGCTTCGTAGCCAGGAAGGTCCGACTGCTGAAGCAGTGACCGCTCCTGATCGCGGAAAAACACGCCAGCGACGTATTTCAGCGGCCCCTCATCATCCGTGAGCCGGAACTCTTGTACGAACGAAGTATCTTCAAACGTCCGTGTGGTCTGGTAGAGCGGGCGCGGGAAAAAGAGATCGTTCGTGCCGTTCAAATCAGAGTCGAGCGCGAAATCCACTGCCAGGTTATTGGCAAAGAACCCCGTACTGTCGTTAATTCGTGCACCTTCATTTTCGTGATAAGACGTCGACGATGTCAGCGTGGCAAAGCCGAAATCAACTTCGCCCTCAAGCGATACCAAGTGCAGCTCTCGATCCGAAGGTTCAGCAATCACTGCGCCGCGTTCAAGCTCGCCATAGGCCTCGCCAAGACCATCAACACCGACGGTTGGCTGCCGAAAGCCGCCGCTCTCATCATCTTGGTAGTGATAATTGATTGAAATCTCGATGTCGTCGCGCGGCGCCCAGTAAAAGTTCAGGCGGCCATAAAGGCTCTCAAAATCATCTTGATCAGCCACTGACCGATAGACGGCAGAGTCAAACCCATCATCCAAAATGCCATTGGGCGCTACCGGAATGCCAGATCCATCAAGCGTGTACAGATTAACATAATCAACGACGCCTGGAAAGTCCTGCAAATAGACGTTAGCGCGTAGCGCCGCCTTGTCGCCGACGGGCACGTTGACAAAGCCACCGACCGTGTAGCCTAGGCTTTCAGACCCCTCAGTGTTGGAGAGCGAACCGCTAAAGCGCCCCTCAAACTCGCCGAGTTGCGCCTCACGCTGCGTGTAAAGAACAGCGCCGTTCAAACTCTCTGCACCAAGACGAGATGATTGCGGCGTCGAGAAAACATCAACACTGTCGATATCGAGCAGACCGCCAGCGCTACGTGCGAAGTTCCCAAAATCTAGCGGCGCGAGGCTCACAAAGATTGGCGTGTTGTTGAGGTAGCTGGCCGTCGCCGGGGTTGAGCCCAAAAAGTAGTCGCCAAAGAACACGGGCCCTACTGTGCGCCCCTTGACACGAACGACATCGAAAACAATCGCGTCATCAGTCTCTTCAAACCCGGTCAGGCCGCCTTCGTCGTCCACGAAGATGACTTGCGCGCCTGGCTGTGCCTTTGCGCCTACCGAAGACAAACCGAAGATTGCTGCCCCAAGAAGCAAACTGCTCTTTGCACGACCCCACCGCTCTCTCATCACATACCCCTCTTGCACTGACCCCTATACGCCTCGATCACACTGCTTACTCGGCACCAGGCTTCTTTAATGGTCCGAGTGCGTTTAATGATGGCGACGGTTCACCCGAATAGGCTGGGAACGTCACGCTTTGGTCTCGGAAACTCTTCAGCGGCTGGCCAAGCCCATTCCACCCCCGCTCGCGCACCCGACGCACGTAGTCAAAATCGATCTCTAGGGGAATGATCTCACGCCCTGCTCCGGCTTGGTGAAGCACCTCGCCGCCCGGTCCGACGGCGATCGTTTGCCCCAAACCGAGATTGCCCGCCGCATTCACATCAAAGAAGTAGACGTTGTTCATTGCCGCGCTGGCCCGGGCAATTGACAGCTCGACATCACGATCGATCGTACCCGTTAGACTTGGGTGAATGATCGCCTCCGCACCAAGATGGACGAGAGAACGTGTGGTTTCAGGAAACCACATGTCATAGCAAATCGATACTCCAAACCGCCCAGCACCCGGCACGTCAAAAGTCGTGAAATGCTCACCGCCAGCGACGCCTTGTTCATAAGGCGCAAACGGATAGGTCTTGCGCGCCCGCGCAACAACCTCGCCGGCAGGATTGATCACCGGGGCCGTATTGTAGATCACACCCTCCGAGAGCTCATAGAGGCTGCCCGGAATGATCCAAAGCTCGACTTCCCGCGCAAGATCCGCATACATATTTTCAGTAGGGCCAGGTAGCGTTTGAGCGGCCTTAGGACTGGTCCCGAGAGAAGCCAGCTCAGCCAGCACCACCATATCAACCCACGGAAACCTGGCCCGAACTGATTTAATCTCTCGACGAAGAAGTGCCGTGTTGTCAGCGTTCTCGAGTTCAGCTTGAATCAAGGCGACAGAAAACTTGGGCATATCTCGTCTCCGTGATTTCGTCCTGCTCGGCTCATATCGCGATCAGCGTCACCACGATCCTCAACGCACCGCGATAAACTGTCTGACCAGGAGCCAGAACAGCACCCTGTGATGGCTCTTGTCGTTTGCATCTCAAATCGAGTGGTCCGGCCCCGCGTCTCGCGGTGAAACGACCAAGACCCCACGAATTATCTATCAGTTTCGCTCAGAGGCCCGAAGCCATCATAGGGCCAGTTCGCGCCTATTCCATGAGGCCAGTTGAGTTAGGCAACTGTTGCTTGAGTGGCGTGGGCGCACCGGTTTCGCCGCCAAACTGCATGATCGGACCGTCGGATGAACGCTATGACGATCCAATGATCAGGCCCCAATCGATCAATCGACCATCCGCATTGTACCAGCTGATTCGATTGTCATTGATGACGACACGGAACTTAGCGGCCTCGCCATAGGCCCAACTGCGCCACCGTCTCTGCCAATAGTCACCGTCGACAGTCCACTGACCGATATCGGTATCTTCATTCGCGAAGCCCGCCTCGCCCGACATGGCGCCACTGCGATGAAGCTTGATCTTACATGGCTCACCATAGACTGTCTTACAAAGAATAGTCGCGCCGGATAGCGCCCGCTTGAGCTTTGCACCGGTGAGTGCCGCGAGCGGATCAAAGTCCGGGTTAGCTGAACCAGGTCCGAGTGTGTCACGAAAAGCCGCTGACACACGCGCGACACCTTCGCGTATCCTGTCCGCAGCTATACCAGAGACACCAAGCCGGAAGATGTTCTGAGGTGGCTGGCGAGCAAAGTAGTCCGCGCCGTTTCCAATCAGTACACCGCTGGCCTCTGCAAGCCTCGCCATGCGTCGAACGTCCAAATCCTTTGGCCCGGTCACCCAACCTGCCGAACCCTGGCGCGACGGAGTCATCGAAATGCGCTGCGGAAAATAGTGGTTTAGCGCGTCGCGCAGTGCACCCATCCGCTCATCGAACACACTCCGCACACGATGCAAGCTGGTGTCGTAGTGGCCCATAGCGAGGTACTGAGCAAAGGTGCATTGTAGACTTAAGGCAGGCTGCCGGGAGTAAAGGCGACGCAGAGCTCGCGCGGCCCGTATCACCGGCGCTGGTGCTATGAGAACACCGAGCCGAATAGCTGCCGCAAGTGGCTGAGCGAGCGTCGATACGTAGACCACTGGCGCGCCATGGGACTGTGCAAGGAGCGCCGATTGAGCCGCTTCTTCGACGCCCACCTCCCAATGGTGATCGTCTTCGATCACAACGACGTCGTGGGCCTTTGCCAACTCGACCAATGCCGCCCGGCGATCAGCTGACAAAACCACACCGGTTGGCCTTTGACGACCAGGGGATGTAAAAAACACATTGCACTGAGCGAAGTTATCTTCGTCAAGCACGAGCCCATGGTCATCGACCGCAAAATACTCAATTCTCACCCTTTTTTGCTGAAGCAGGAACAATAGCTCAGGATTGCACGGCTCCTCAACACCGACAACGGTTCCGGCACGGATAAAAATCTCGATCGCGAGCTGCAGTCCATGATGCGCACCTGATGTAATGAGGATCTCGTCGCGGCGCGCAGTCAGGTCCCGCTTGGGCAGCACCCGGCGCTGGATCTCTTCAACGAGCGGTGGAAAGTCAGCGTCCCCGAAATCTCGCGACCAGCTTGAGATGTTCGATACGCTCAGCGCCTTTCGCGTGGCCTCCCGCCACTCGGATACTGGAAACAAGGATTGATCAAAAGATCGCTCGATGAAGGGAAACGGAAACTTCTCCCAGTCCGGAGAGATCGCAGAGAACTGAGCCTGACTTTCCGAGAATGAGAAACGCTCGGTCCACCAATCTTCGTTTTTGCGGTCTTGGCCTCCATGAATAGAATCAAAGCTCGTGGGATACTCGTTCCGACTGGCGACGAAAACACCGCTACGCGATCGTGAAACGACCAAGCCTTCAGAAACGAGGCGGTCATAGACAGCTGCGGCGGTGTTGCGAGAGACTTTGAGCTTCTCGCTCAGTTTACGCGTGGGTGGCAGTCGCATGCCAACAGGAAACGCCCCGGTCACAACTTTCAAGAGAATCTGCTGGTACAGCTGTTCCTGTAAAGAAGTTTCCAGACCATGGTCTGCTGAAAGCCCAAGGTAGCTCACGCGTTCGTCATTCAAATCCACCGCCTGAGTCTAACACGGCTTCTCGGCCATGGCGAAGACCCCAGGCTGCTAGGGGCAAGCTGACCGAAGTAATCCCTGCTGCAGCCGTTACTCTTTCGGCGGACAGTCGCGAACTGGGTTTGGCTAAAGCGCTGATCATGCAGTCAGCGATTCAAAAGATCAGAACTGCCCGCTCAACCGCAGCAAAACGTTGTGGCGATTGAAGTCGCCGCCGAACACGTTCTGCCCATCGAGGCTGATACTCAACGAATCGGTGAGCGACCATGTCGCCCCGGCCCGTAGGTAACCAGCGCTGCGATCGGTTCGGAGGCCTTGAACGATGTAGCGCGTGGGCTCACCGACAAAGCCAGCCTCCGAGGTGGCTTCATTACCAAGCAACTCATAACGAGCGCCGCTTTCGAGATAAGGCTTCAGTTGACCCCCGAAGACACCACCCGGTGCAGAAATCGTCAGTCCCAGGTCACCATAGGTAAAGTCTGTTGTCTGACTGTCGGCCGCGAAAGCGAGATCGATATCGCTCGTTTCCTGAAAGTCTCCAACAGTCGAACGCAGTAACGTCAAGCGCGCATGGGGGGTCACTGCAACCACATCACTCACGTCGAGCGCATAAGCGAAACTCGCGCGCGCAAACGCAGTATCGAGATCAAAACTGTCGCTGGCCCCACCATTGAGGGAAGCGAAGGATCGATTGGTCTCCGCGTCACCGAAGACCTTGCCCACGATCACTTGGATCTGAAGATCAGAGTAGTTGATTTCACCCTTGGCGCCGACCGCGAACCCGTCGCCATCTGTCTGCGCTGCTAGATCGTCAAAACTTTGATCAAAATCCACATAGCCGCTGAAGGCGCCAACCGTTGCCGAATTGTTGAGAGCGTAGTCAAAGCCGAACAAAACACCCGCAGACTGAGAGTCAAATCCAGAAAGACCGGGCGTGTTGCTGCTTTGCGAAGAGTCTGCGTAGACGCCCGATACCCACATCGTTTTGGCGCCTTCGGTGACTTGTCTGTACTGGTTTCCGCCGCTCACCGCTTCGATGATGCCGAAGCCAAGCCCGCGCGAAATGCCGCTCGCGGAAGCGTAGGACTGCGGCGCGACCTCCTGCAAAGCCGTTTCGAGATCGCCATTTGCGGGATCAAGCACGACCAGTGTTTCGAGAGCCGATTGAGTGCTGGAAGAACTGCTACTCACGACCGTGTTGAGGTAGTCGACCAAAGCGTCGGCGTCGTCTCGATAGTCCTGACCAGCACCGAAGAACGTCTGTACTGTGACGAATATCGAATTCGTGAGATAGTCGATATCGGTAATGATGAAGTTACCTTCGACCGTCACGTCGCCAAATTCGCCGGAAATAGCGCCTGCGGACGAGACAACCGGCAAATCAAAGACGCCGATAAGCGGCTGACCACCCTCAACAGGTCTTAGGGTCAACGCCCCTCCTTCCAACGTCGTGGTCCCAGTGACGCCCAAGATCGACGAGAAAACCTGCTCTTGATCGCCCCCGCCAGGCAAGCCAGCCCCGAAACTTGCAACCAACTGCGAAGTGTCCGTAAGCGTCACATTTCCAAGCCCAGTAAAAGTCGTACCAAGGAGCGTAGCGTCGGATCTGGCATCTGGTGCGACGACACCGCCTAGGATGATGTCAGCAAAGACATTCGGCGTGAACGAACCGAAAGCTCCGCTGCCACCAAAGAAGCCGCCTGAGGCAACCATGAGGTTCTGTGTTTCAAGATTGGCCCCAAGATCGCTCGCGCCAAGCTCAAGGGACCCGCCCGCGGCCACCATCACGCCTACACCATTCACGGTTGCGCCGGCATTTTGGTCAAAGCGGCTCCCCGTGCCAATCGTGAGGCCATCGTCAAAAGTCGTCGGTGCATTAAGCGCGAGCGTACCGCCGGAGATATCAACCGCTTGAGAGAAGGTCGTGCCGGCACCCACATCCAACGTGCCAGATTGCAGATTGATCAAACCCAGCTGGGTCGAGGTTTCACCCAAAGTGACGGTGCCTGAGCTGGCGATGTTGACGGTACCGAACCCAATAACATCCGTCAGTTCAACACCATCGGCGCCAATGTTGACAATCGCCGCCGGGTTGCCAGCAGCATTTCCAGCCGCAGCGGTCGCGGTCCCCAAGAAGGTTGCTCCTTCCTCAATGTTCAGTACATCATTGCCGACCTGCGAAAGGAAAAGCTGGCCCGTCTCAGAAACCGTGCTGCCCGACTGCAAAGTGATGGTGTTATCACCAGGGCCGCCGAAGCTACCGAGGTCGACGATGCCGTTGATGACCCCGCCATCAGCATTCGTAAACTGATCACTTCCTTGAACCATACCAACGACACCGTCGATGGTCCCGGCATTCACAACAACATCATCGCTCGGACCACCGAGGGAAAAGAGAGCTGTGCCGCCTAAAACAGAGCCCTCCGAAACGTTCAAAGTCACGTTTTCATTCAGTATAGAAATATCATTATTGGTACCGGCGGAACAATCGATCACCCCGCCGTCGCCTGGTGTCGTCATCGCACAGGGTCCTGCAGCGAATACGCTTTGCAAGATCACTGATGAGACAAAACCGGTGTTGCTCGTCCCGACAAGGACGAAATCATCTCCGGTATCAATGGTGCCGAAGTTGCCAGTTGTTGATACGAAGGATGAAACCGTATCCACCGTAAACTCGCCAAAGATAAACTCAGAAACAGGTGTCGAATTGATCCTCAGTGCACCACCGCTCAGCGTAGTGGTGTTGTTGGACCCGAGCGTGGAGGCAAAAAGCACCTCCTCACTTCCCGCCGCCGCACCGATATCCTGGCCAAAACCGACAGTCAGGTCGAGAACAGAGCTCGACGACAAAACGATGTTGCCGTTGCCGACGAGCGTCACATCGGAGGGTACAAGATCCGGAGCGATCTCGCCATCAATCTGGATCGGAGCAACGAAGGTGACAAAATCTCCAAAGTCGCCGCGCCCTTCGAGACGGGCATTCGCGCCGATCGCGACTGACCCCACGGCAAGGTTCGCATCTGCTGATTCCGTACCGAGACTAACGACGCCGCCTGTTGCGTTGAGCGCGCCAACAACAGTGGACGCTTGATTGATATTCAGCGCCCCGCCAGTCACTGTAGCGCCACCGGAAAGAGTCGCCCCTGTGTTGACGTCGAACGAACCGCCAGCAACCGTCACGAGACCAGAAAACAGGCTAGCGCTGTCAACACTCACCGCACCGCCGTTGAGAGTCACACCGCCCGCGTAGGTGGAAGCGGTGTTCGCCTCCAACGTCCCGCCATTGATCTCAATGAGGCCATTCAACAACGAACCCGAATTGACTGAGAGAACTCCGCTGTTGACGTCGACGTTGCTGTTGTACGTTGAAGCCACATTCAACGTGGTCATACCAGACGTGTTGATGTTCACTTGGGCGAAGTCGATGAGGGACGAAAGCTCGATGCCGTCAGCACTGATGTTCGCGACGGAGTTCACGTTCGAGAGCGCGCTCGCCGTACCGAGAAAGACCGCACCCTCCTCAATGTTCAACACATCCGCACCAGCGGGCGACAAAAACAGTGAGCCAAGTGCTGTCACCGTACTGCCTGATTCGAGGGTGATGGTGTTGTTACCGGCGCCGCCGAAACTCCCCATATCAACAATGCCGTTGATCACACCGCCATCAGCGTTCGTGAACTGATCATTCCCCTGCACCATCGCGACAGTGCCTGTGACCACGCCGGTGTTCACAAACACATCGTCACTGACGCCAATCAAATAGGTGGTCGAACCATTGATCGTGCCATCGTTGTTGATCGTGGAGTCGGTATTGAAGATCGAGAACGCCACCGCGCCATCAAGGGACGCTGTGTCCTCAATATTGATTGTGACACCAGCATCGGCCTCCACGTGGGTATCGGTGGTCACGATCGTACAAGTGACGGTGCCGCCAGCGCCAGGGACGGTGTCGGTGCAGGCTTGCGCCAACGCTTCTCCTGATACGGAGCTTAACAGTGCCGCTATCGCGATACCTGAGACTCTATGTTTCACAACCCTGCTCCCAAAGGACGGAATTTCGGCAACACGGCTGCATTCCCCAAAAACCCCAACCACCACGACACGCAATCGCTTCTTGTAAAGCGCCTGAAGCTATCGGCGGAGATCCGTCTGTGCTTTCAGGTGCCCTTGCGGCTGCGTCGATGCCTCGCGAACAAAGGTCACTGAGATAGCAGGACTATCGGCAACCAATCGAAGCCGAACTGCTCACTCTGACCCACACGCCGGAAGCGTCTCCAATTTTATGATGTTTGCGCAGAATTGATGGCCATAGTGCCAGGCATACTCATTTCGATGGGGCCAGTTGGCCCGCCACACAGGAAAAGCTCTGTGATGGTCTCGCTGGCTCCATTGGCAGATAACCCCCATTGGACATCAGCTCAGTATAAAACGGGAAGCTTTCTTCAACGCGCCGACAACCCCGCATATCGTATCGACGAGAGAACAAGGGCCACCGGTGGAGACGTCATTTGTATCTTCCGGTCAACATTCGGTCCAACGCTATCGCCGCATCCTCATCGGCCCGCTGAAGTCGCCAATACGTGCTCCAGTGGATCCCCTTGGGCTTTGTCGGGAAACGATCTGACAGTCCAGGCGAGCCACCCAGCTGGACCCTTATCCGCTGAGCCCGATTCACTGGTCCATCCGGCCAGGGTGAGTACTGATAGTTATAGAGGAGCTAACGATACCCGATCCGGGAGTCGATTCGGCCTTCACGAGACCAATTCAGCTCGCCTGAACTGGTTGATCGCGGATGAGCAGACGATCCCGACCTATTCGGTTGGGTCGTCGGGGAAAGCGTGTTGGGGAACTTCTGTGAACAGAATATCATCTGAGACGCGCGGCCCGGCGGAGAGGTAGGTTCCCACAGCGAGCGACTCCGAAAGCGGCCTCGGCTCCTTCCAATGCTGAAACAACGCTTCGGCGAAATTCGATCGAGCGGTTCCCTGCACCGGCGCCTGCAAAGCCAGCGCCTCGGACTGAGCCGCGTAAACAGCCAATGTGTGCGGAGGCGGCACGATGGGCGCCAAACCCTGGCGCAACAGCCCCTCGATCGGCCTATCGAACATCGTAGAAAAGGATGCGTTGAAGATGGCCGCCCGCGGCGGGGCGGCTTCGACCTCTCCATCCACCACGAGCGCTTCTAGGATCTCTTCAAAACCGATCAGTCCCTCAAACGGCGCCGAGGATGCGGGGCTATCAGGGTCAAAATCAGCGGCCGCCAAGTAGTTTCGCCCGTCCATTTCAAAACCGACGCCCAGCACATAGATGACCCCGGCCTGCCTGTTGCTGAGATCATCAGCAAACGCACCAAGTCCGGCACGAATACCATCCGTATTGCTCCTATCACCGGTGAGCGTGGTCACCTGAAAGCCGAACTGGTCGGAGAGGACAGCGGCGACGTCCTGCGCATCCGCTGAGATCCGGCGCAGGGACTCGATATGCTCGTAGTCGACAACAGAGACGACTAGGGCTTTGCGGTCTCCCGCAAAGGTGGATGAGCGGATAACCTCCTCTGACCGACCAGCAACGACAGCGCCAATAGAGCGTCGCGCTGTGGCTTCAGTTCTGATTCGCCCCGTCTGATCAGTGCTCCGCTGGTCAGCAACAAACGGGTTCTCAAGAAACCGTTCGTAGCCATCCAAAAAGAGTGTTGCTTCCGCTTCACGCCTTCGTGTGAGGCCGCTGACGACTCTTCCATTCGCCTTGTTCCACCACTGCAACGCTTCAACAGCACCCTCATAATCGTAATTGTTCAGCCTCTTGAGCATGGTCGAACGACGAAAACCGTTCGTACCGATTGAGTAAGCCAGCATTACGAGGGCGTCAAACATGTTTTGACTGAGTGGAACACTGACACTTTCGTGGACGAAGGTCTCGTAGGGTTTCAAGTCTCTACGGAGGATCTCCTCCGCTTCCTGCGCGGTGATGGTGAGGCCCGGTCCCACTTCAGGCGGTCCAGCAAGTGATGTGTGACCATAACCGATCGTCCAAATCCCAACGATGTCCTGATAGGCCGTTAATTCGAGCCCTTCGAAGTCCATCGCGATGGCAAGACCCCGATCACTCGTCGTGGCATCTGCGGTGATGGGCAACAACGAAGCGGGAAGCTCCTCGGCAGGCTGGCCGTGCGCCACACCCCAAATCAGGGCCACCAACGCTATCAAATGTAAGCCTATTCTCATTGCCCCTCACCAAGTCTGAGTGATCACCCAACGCTAGACTTGACGACAGCATATCGTGAAGAGGAGATTGGACAAAGGGATTGTCGGGGGCGCTCACATGAACGCGGCCAACTTTCAGTTTATTGGATGGGAATTGATCCTGGGGACCGCCATTGGCGGGTTCCTTTTGTGGATCATCGTTCCCGGTATCTACGCGCGTATCGCCTACGGCGACGCGACAGATGTCGAGCACAGAACAACGGCGGAGGACAAACTTCGCCGGTCCATGACCGGTGTTCTCACGGCAATCGTTGGTCTATCGGTTGCAGCCCTCTCCTTTGTGCAAGTGCAAAGTTCGTTAAGCACGCAGCGCGATGCGCAGCTGGTTGACCTCTTTCGCTCAGGTGTCGATGCCCTGTGGTCTGAAACCAGCGAGACAGGCGACTTCTCCGGGATCTACTATCTTGAGCAGGTTCTGCGGCAGTCGGATGAACTGCGGGCGCCAACGGTTGAGCGGTTGTCGGAATACATTCGCCAGACCGCGTTGGTTGGCAGGCCATCTCCTAATTTCGCAACCCGTGACGCCGCGCTGGGCGTGCTGCTGGAACCAGGCGCGCTCACGCCAGATGAAATCACCTCGCTAGACCTGCGGTGTGTCGACTTTACCGGACTGGAATTGCCTCAAGGGACCTCCCTTTCAGGGGCGGCGCTTGCCAGCGTTGTCCTAACCGATGCCAACATGTCGGGAGCATCCCTATCGCACACGGATCTATCTCGCGCGCACTCCGATGGCGGCACGACCCTTCGCGATACGTCGTTCAACCATAGCCGCATCGTGGATGCCCAGCTTGGCGACTCGGATCTTCGGCGGGCCACGTTCGTCAGTTCCAACCTGACCGGAAGCAGTTTTGAAGAGTCGCTTATGGTCGGCGCTGTCTTCACCGATGCGGTTCTTCGGGAGGTGTCGTTCAAAGGCGCCGAGTTGAAGGGTTCCAATCTCGCAGGCGCCGATCTGACCTATGCTGACTTCCGCGGGGTCGATCTCAGTGAAGTTGTTGTTGATGAAGCCAGCCTACAGCGCGCCTGCTTCTCCGAAGAGTTGGTCGGCGCACGGGACGTCAAGCCGAGCGCTCGGGTTTGTTCCGTCGTCGATACATTGGCAGCGTCAAGGGTTGGCTATTCCAGCGCAGAGGAAGCCGATCAGGCCAAAAATGACCCAACACAGTCGCGCGCTATCACCGACAGCGACAGCCGAAAGGCATCCGTAGACCGAGCACGGCGGCGGGACTGTAAAGCCTAGACAGCGGCTGGCGAGTGCCGAACAAAGCCAAAGGTGAAACGCGATGGCGATATTGTTCATCCTGGGCGCACTGGTCATCGCTGGCCTTTTCATAAGAGCGGTGTACCAACAGACGGTCCCCTTCTCGTGGGTATGGCTGTTTGTGATCGGCGGCGTTTTGGGTTCGACGTGGGAGATGGGGTTCACCTATCTCGACATGGCCTATGAGATCCTACCTGGCGGCGCGCCTCGTCCGGATGCCGAGGGTTTCTCGTTCGAGGGCAACGTTGCCGTCCTTCTGCTGGTGCTCGTGGTCTTTTGCACCTGGGACGCGGGGATCTTTATCGCTGGTCCCCTCATTGCACGGAGGGTCTTGCGCAGAGAGCTTTTCGCACAGTTCAGCTGGGCTGAACTTGGCATCTTGCTGGCCTGGGGCCAGGTCCAGAGCTTTGCGGTGGAAATGGCTGCGATCACCGGCGGTTGGTGGGCCTACGCGCCAACCAGAACCAACCCGCAGCTCTTCCCTTACCTCGATGGATCGATCACACTCTGGCCGCAACTCGTCTGGGTCTTGGCGTATTTGGTGTTCTATGCGGCCGCCCTCGTCTTGGCGAAACCCAAGGCGAACTGAAGGAATGAGGAGAGCCCCGTGCTGACGATTGATATTGTGTCCGACGTTGTCTGCCCGTGGTGCTACGTCGCCTACAAACAGTTGGAACAGGCGCTTACCGAACGACAGATCGAAGCGAAGATCAGCTGGGAACCGTTCGAGCTCAATCCCTGGATGCCAGACGAAGGTCAGGAGATCCGGGAGCATCTCGAAATGAAATATGGCCCCGGCGCCGCCGCAGGCGGCGGTGAGCGCATGCGGAGCCTTGGCGAAGAGCTTGGCATCACGTTCAACCGAAAAGAAGGCATGCGGATTTACAACACGCTGAAGGCGCATCAGCTCCTTCATTGGGCAGATGGATTTGGCAAGCAGCACGACCTCAAAATGGCGCTGTTCCGTACCTATTTCACGGACAACCGCGACGTCAGCGACGTGGATGTCTTGGTCGAGCAAGCCACCAGTGTCGGCCTCGATGCGGACGAAGCAAGGCGGGTGGCCCACGACGAAGCCGCAGGGCTTTCTGTCCGAGATCGGACAGAAGAGTTCGCCAGGCGCGGTATCATGGTGGTTCCGACGATGATTTTTGCCGGCAAACGCGTCGTCTCCGGCGCACAAGGCGCCGATGGTTACGGCCGGTTGCTCGACAAGGTTATGGCAGCACCGCCTGCTTAAACGCGACGGGGAACGGCACGATCTTATTATCCGTATCGTGACCGATATCAGCTCGTCCAAGATACTCCACACCGTGGCGATCACACCAGAAGCGCACGATGTCTTCGGCCTCCATACCGAAATCGATATCGTTTTCAGGAACGTCAGAGATACGGCCGCACCTAAGCCCGCGGAGACGGCTGAGACGGCCGCTCGAAAACGCCGTCATGAGATGCCGATCCACCGCATAAAGATGCTCACCCACCTCCTCGATCATCAGGACCGACCCATCTAGTGATGGCAGGTGTTCAGTGGCTGTGAGAGAGGCGAGAATGGTGAGGTTGAAGGCGTAGGCCCGCTTGCTCTCACCCAGGCTCGGCTCAAGCCCAGTCTCATCCTTGCGCGCAAACCAGCGGAGCATGCGCAGCAGCGCTTCCTCACCGCCAGGGCGCAAAGCGTCGCTTACCAACGGACCGTGGACAGACTGGCCGATGCCGAGCTGCGACAGAGCGGAGAGGAGATACCCCGTATCGCTATACCCGGCATAGATCTTTCGCGCAGCTGGTGCCCTCAGTGCAGGGAGGACCAAAGGAAGAAGACGCCCTGCCCCGTAACCGCCCCGCGCGAACCAAACCGCATCAACCTCTGGATCGTTCGCCGCGTCAATGAAAGCCGCCGCCCGCGCGTCGTCATCCCCAGCAAAATGCCCGTCGCTCAAGAAACACTGATCGTGGATCGCTAGGGAGACGCTTTGCAGATCTGTATGCTGCCGATGAAGGGCTGTCAGGCGCTCAGCGGCCTCACGCGGAAGGCTCCTGCTCGGGGCAACAACGGCAATCCTCACGCGGCGTTCCCCTCTTTGAGATCGGCAAGCAGGCTTTGGGCGAAGGTCGAGAGGCTGTCGTCACGAGCGCCCATGACAACGAGCGCGTCACCGGCCTCAACCTCTGGCACAAGAGACCGAAAGGTCTCGCGGCTTTCAGCGTAGCTCGCGTTCAGCGATTGCTCCTTAAGCGTCTCAACGAGGCGTTTGGCGTCGTCGGTCCTTTCAACCGTCCCACCGAAGTAAGCTGGCTCCGTCACCATCAACTGGTCCACGGGGCGCAGCGCTGCGGCGAAAGCCTTCTCATAAAGCTCGCGGAACGATCGCAGCGGGCCATAACCGTGGGGCTGATAGACCAGGAACACGCGATCGAAATGCTCCGTCAACGTCTTGATCGACGCACCGATCTTGTCAGGATTGTGCGCGAAATCGTCGATCACGGTCACACCGCGATGGGCGCCCACATGCTGCAGGCGCCGAGCGGTTCCAGCAAAACTCGCTAGGCTCGCCGCCCCATCGCCGAGCGGCACATCAAAAAGCTCGGCGGCAGCGAGTGCCGCCAATGCGTTGGCAATGTTGAATCGGCCGATCAGCGGCAGCCGGAGCGGAACCGTCTCAGCGCCTTGCCGTTCAACCTGGGCCGTGAGGAAACCGCCATCGCGCCCGATGTTCTTCGCCACCAAATCTGCATGCGGATAAGCGCCGAGACTGAATGTGATGACTTTCTCATCCGGTATCAATGCAGCGATCGCCCTCACCGGATCGCTGTCGATGCCGAGGACAGCGCGTTCGCTGCGTTCGGCATACCCGCCGAAGAGGACTTCAAGCTCATCCATGCTTTTGTGGTCTTCAGAGATGTTGGTGATCACGCCTACGGACGGATTGTAGCGCGCGATGGAGCCGTCACTCTCGTCGACCTCGGCGATAAAGAGATCGCTCTCGCCTTTCCGCCAGCCTTGTGATGAACCAAGCATCACTGCGCCGTTGACCACGGATGGATCGCGGCCTGTCTCCGACAGGATATGCGCCAGCATCCCCGTCGTTGTGGACTTACCGCTCGTGCCAGCCACGCCGCAGCTGCGGGGAGCTGCGTTGGTGAGCTCAGAAAGAAGCTCGGCACGGATCATCTGACGGGCGCCGACCTTCTGGGCCGCTGCGACATCCGGAATTGTCGCTTCCACCGCCGAGGACGTCACAAGGATCTGGTCGTCCGACTGGAGGCCTGAACCATCCTGGGGGAAGATCTCGACACCCATGCCGCGCAGGCGCTCGGCCACCTCGGGAAAGCGTCCTTGATCAAACGACCGATCAGAGCCGGAGACCGCATAGCCGCTGGCGCGCAAGAACTCCGCGAGAGGCCGCATGCCGCTGCCGCCAATGCCGCAAAAAAAGTATCGTGGTGCGTTCATAGCCGCCAGTGTCCGACGAGCATCTTACCGCAACGTTCAAGGATGGACCGCCCCGTTGCAAGCAACCGAGCGGTCAAAGGCATGATGATGTGGTTAACTGAAGAGGCGGCTGGGCCCGCTAGGCGCCAATCACCCCGCCATCCTCCCGCTGGACGACCATGACGCTTGGGCGCGGCGGCCGACCGTCTTCAAAGTCAGGCCACTGCGTCGTCGGGGCCTCGAAGGTTGCGCCGCGGCCGTCACCCGGATGCTGAACGGCCAAGAAAAGGTTCTTGCCGTCAGGAGTGAACCGCGGACCGCACAGTTCGGCACCAATCGGTGTCCGGAAAAACGCCTGGCCGGTGCCCCGCTCTGCCCCGTCGGTGGCGAGCGCCCAGAGGCCGTCAGCCGCGCCGGTCACCTGATTGCCGTCGGTCGCAACCCAGAGACGCCCGTTGGGGTCGATCGCGCAATTGTCCGGTGATCCGAACCAGCCGTTCTCGGTGGTCGCGCTGTTCCAAGTGGCACCGGCTTCGGGATCATCGGGGTTGCCGCATCGCACGAGGATCTCCCAGCGCGACGTGGTCGAGGTGAAGTCCCCTTCGGGTTCGACGATCTCAATGATGTGGCCGACCGCGTTGTTGGCGCGAGGGTTCGCCGCATCCACCTGTTCTTCCGTACGCCGCGTGTTGTTGGTCAGCATGACATAGACCCGGCCATTGGTCGGGTGCGGCTCGACATCTTCGGGGCGATCCATGGGCGTGGCGCCGAGCAGGTCTGCAGCGCGGCGCGTCTCGATCATCACGTCACCTTGAGAGGTGAAGCCATTCTCCTCCGTCAGCGGACCCTCACCAAAGGTGAGCGGCATCCAAGCGACCGTCCCACCCTCGTCAAAACGGGCCACATAAAGCGTGCCGTCATCAAGGAGGTCCATATTCGCCTCGCGATCACCGAGCGTATAAACCTGCGTGCTGACGAATTTGTAGACATAGTCGAAACGCTGGTCATCGCCCATATAGACAACGACACGGCCGTCAGGGGCGATGATGCTCTCCGCCCCCTCATGCTTAAACCGTCCCAGGGCGGTGCGTTTTTTCGGTGTCGAGGTTGGATCGAGGATATCGACCTCAACCACCCAGCCGAAGCGGTTCGGCTCGTTGGGCTCTGTGCCAACGTCAAAGCGATCAAAATGCCGACCCCACTGGAACCAGCCGCCAGGAATGGCGTAGCGCTGGTAGTTTGTGGTCTCGGGGTGACCCTCTGGCAGCGCGCCCAGGAAATTGCCGTTAAAGTTCTCTTCCGCCATGAGGTAGGTGCCCCAAGGCGTGATGCCGCCCGCGCAATTGTTCATGGTGCCGACAACCTGGCGGCCAGATGGATCATCCGATGTCTGAAGGCGCGGTGAACCAGCTGCTGGCCCTGTGATCTCCATGGCCGTTGAACCAGTCGTCACGCGGCGGTTGAAGGGCGAGTCCAAAACGGTGGTCCACTGACCATCAGCACCTTGCATGATCTCAACAATGGTGCCGCCATGGGCCGCAAGCTCGACCTCGCACTCCTCTTTCGTCAGGGAGCGTCCCTCGAGACCAGGGAACATCAGCCGCGTGGAGGTGTATTCGTGATTGACGCAGAGAACTCCCCGCGCCTGACCTTCAGGACCGGCGTCTAGCGGCCAGAAACCGATAAAATCGTTGTTGTAGCCGAACTGGCGCTCCTGCGCCGCGGCTGACTGGGTAAACGGATCAAATGCTGGTGCATCGGGGAAGATCGGATCACCCCAGCGGAGGAGAAGGTCAGCACGGTGCCCACCGGCGACGTGGTGCATCTCATCCATGCCTCTTGTGATCTCAGGGAAGTCGAAGGGAGCGGTTTTGACATCTTCGACCGGCGCCTCGGCAGCGGGGGAACAGCTCGTTATCGGCATCGCAGCGGCCGCGCCAAGACCCACAACGAAACCCCGGCGCGAAAGACGAGCATCGATAAGATCGCTGATCGTTGTGACACCGCGGCTTACGCGTGGGTTGCTTGGTGTGTTTTCCTGTTCATCCATGGTCGGCTCCCCGCATCGCTTGTGGGCGATGGCCTAGACATTGATTGCGACAGTTTCACGGCGCCTTGCTGCTGCTGCGACAAGGGCAACTCAAAGGTCGTCTGAAGACGAGCATCCGCAGCGACCTGACAACAGTGGGCCCAGCGGCGCCACGCATTTGGTCCGAAGCTCGATCGCTGCGTCGGTCACGTCGACGCCGGGCACGAGCTTGTTCAGCTCCTCTGCTGACAACTGTTTGAACGCGATCGCGTCGCAACCATCACAGAGGAAAAAGGCGCCATAGCTGCCGCGGTCCCCCTCCGGCATCGCATAGTAAGCGTTGAGCGACTCGATTTTCCGAACATGCCCGCCGGCGGACAGCCGCGACAACGCCCGATACACTGTCATCGGCGCATTGATGCCTTTGCTGCGCAAAGCCTCGAGCAGCTCATACGCTTTCATAGGAGCCTGCGAGGTCTGCAGGCACGACAGGACCGTCCTGTCGTTTTGGGTGAAGCCGTCACGCGACTTCCTGGCACGCTGAAGCGCACCCGTGGCTGAGGTTTGCATTGAAGAGCTCCGATTCGACTGCATGAAAGATGAGACGTTCACGAAGCGATTGGCGGACCTCGAACGCGTACCGACGCCATACGCAGCAATGATTCGATGCGCGGAGACTCCGCCACCAGAGGATTATCAGCCAAGGCCGCAAAAACAGCCCAGCCGCCACTCACGACAAGATCGAGATCACCATCCCCGGACGCGCCGCCATTGCAGAGAATGCAAGCACCCCCGGCGTGGACAGGCTCCTCGTCATCGTGGTGATCATGCTCTGCGGTGACCACCGTAGAGACCAGAATGAGCAGCGCCGCCAGCAGGCGAGCAATCGCTCTGCCCTCAACCGACTGGAGAAAAGGTCTGGCTGCCTCCACCATAGCGTACATCTACCCCTGAATCGCCACTTCTCAAAGACGAGATCGAGATTTGATACACTATCACGAATGGGGGTCGCGTTTGGTCCTGGTGACGGCGCCACAGAGCAAGCGATCAAGCACTTGAGGTCATTTATCTGTGAGCGGACGAGACGACACGCCCGGCTCGGAACTCTCAGTTCCGCGCAATGGCGCCTGGCCGATCACAATGATCCGATTGTCCCGACAGGGAGACTGACCCCGCGAAAGCCATAAATGCGCATGGCGCGCCAAAGACTCAAACAACTGAAGCCTGCGCCACCAAGCCTTTGGTGCCCGGAAGAGGACGAAAATGAGGACTGGGTTTTAGTCGTTCCTTGGATGCATTGAGAGGCAGTCCTGCCGCAGCCAGTCTAAATCTGCAAAATGGCTGATAGCATCGGTTCAAACGGGAACATTCCGGTCATACCCTTTTTGTTGGCGACACTGCCCACTGCGACTTCGAAGAGGTGATCGGATCAATCGGCGCCTTCTGGAAGTCCTACAGTTTCTCCGGTAGGATGTTCTAGACTTGAACTCCGATGAGACCGTCGAGACGGCTTACCGGTCGGTCCGTGTTGAGACAGCGACCACTATAGCTCTCGATGGCGGGATGAGTCAGGGCTCACTGTGGGAGATGACGGACCCTGAAAAGGAGAACGCACAAGACACTCGTACGATGGATCCGATGCCTCCGTTCTTTCGACGCAAGGGAGCTTGAAGTAGCGACTAGGTGTAAGAGGGGTTAGGTGCGGAGCGGCAAGAAAAACGACGACGTATCGATCGCAAAGACTGCTAGTGAGGCGTTTCAGGCCCAAGTGACGTTTTCGATTCTGGCTCGATAGAATCTCCACGTTCGCTGTAGGCGGTAAGAAACTCCAGAAACAGTCTCAGTTAAATAAGATGTTGACTGAAAATTGGAGCTGCCACTCGTTCCCATTCGATCCGGATTCAACCAGATCGTAGGCTCCAAAATTGACTGTGGCTGAGTCCTTTGAAGGCAGTATGAAGGTTTTGCCCACCGTAGCGCCAACAGGAACCGTCCATTGATTTTCATCAGTAGACCAATTGTAAGTGATTTCTGAGTTGTAGCCTATGAACCAGTCGCCCAAGGGCGAGTCTTTGACGTTGTAGAAAACGATCGGCTGCACTGTCGTCTGGTTAAACTCATCATCCCCCCAAAGATGGTTGACAACGGCGCCGTAGGACAGCGGGCCCGCAAATCCAAAACCTCCACCAGCGACACCTGCTCCCCAGTCCGCACCCTGAACTTCATCCTCCGTGTGTGTGGCAAGAGAGACCTGCGGCCCAAAGCCAAACTTGAAAGCCCCATCGCTGGGCGGGATATAGAATGCTTGTACGATTGTATCACTAACCCCAAAATCGGTTTCAAGCTCACCATCAGGAGCAGGCGTTGGCACACCAAGGATGGTGACGATGCCGCGCACGACGACATCCCCCCAATCGGATTGTACAGCCGTGACAATGGGTTGAACCTGTATGTCATACAAAGTGTTGTCAGACACGGGGCCAAACCCGATCGTGTTGTCGAAGAAGACACCATTGACTGCTGCCGTTGGGTCCTGAGCATCGCGGGTCGCTTGGCAGGTTTGATCACAGACTTCTGCACCACCTTCTTGCGCCCATGCATGGCCTACTGCGAACGCGCTGATACCTATTACTCGGTATAATGACAACAAAACGGGATTTTGCATTGTCTTCCTCCGATGTTATGGATCTTACCTTCGTTGAGTCTAAATCGCCCCGCCGTAGTCGCTTTTGGTTACGATGAAGTCTGAAGGCTTAAAGACTTCGAGGGTCGACTGGGTCGGTTCCTGCTTCAAGCTCAGTTGGGTCGTTGCGACCATCGCCATCGGAATCCGCTTTATACGGAAAGGTTCCTAGCTCAACTTCACGAGCGTTAGAGATACCATCCCCATCGATATCGGTATCATCCTTGTCCTCGATACCGTCACGGTCCGTATCTTCCCACCGCGTCGGATCTTTCGGGTAACCATCGAACGCGTCCTCAACACCGTCACGATCACTGTCGACTGCCAACGGAACATCGTCGCCGACCCATTCCGACGCCCAATCAAAGGTGATACCGCTCAGCATGTTGGCGGCATACGCGTCTGTATACTGCGTCATGTGATATGGGCGCTGCTCGTTCGGCGTGCCTAAGTGCGGGCCAGGATTCCAACCTGTGGGCTGAAGGTAGCGTTGTGCGAACGTCATGCTGAGATTATCCGTCACAGTCGCTTGGGCCTGCATCGTTGGTGACAGCCAAGCGCATGCCATGATCGCCGATTGGATTTCGTGAATCTCCCGGTCGGAGTAGTGGCGACGCAACTCCTCGATATGGGCAGCCGTCACCCTCCCCGGCAAGGTGCCAGCGTCGCGGGCAAGACGGAACGCCGCCTTCTCGGCAGCGGAGAACAGATCGGAGCGCTCAAAGTCCATCAGCGCGTGGATACGAGCAATTACCGAGCCGCGCTCGTTGACGGGGATCACGCCTTGCAAGTACTCTTCCTCAGCTGTGTAGTATACACCGTACGCACCGTGAACCTGGCAGTGGACGCAACCGCTAGCGAGCATGAAAATAAAGAAGAGATCCTCTTGGAAGTTGACGTCGAAGGCACGGTCTTTAGCGGAGTACGATTGCTCCAAGTATGACGTGCCAATGGACGTGGCCCGAAGCCATTCTGTATCCAGTTTATGGCGATCACTGAAGGGATACCGTGTCTCAGGCACGACTGCTGGTTGGAAGTAGACATAGTCGTATGCGGCCACATTGAAACGCGGCGTCCCGCGTGGGGGCTTGTTCTCGTTTTTTGAGCCCGGCTTTCGCCACCTAAGGTAATCGTCTGGATAGTGATCAAACGGATCTTCGACACCATCGGTGTCAGCGTCGAAGGTAACGGGCGAAATGTCGTATCCCGTAATGTAGTTGATCCAATCGGTTTTGAACTCTGGATTGACCGCACGCAGATTTTCGGGATGCCATTGCGAGAGTATTTCCTCGGCAGCTTTTGCAATTGCGTCCCCTACAAATGGGCGTGCCCGCTGCTCTTCAGGACTGCTAGACGCGTTTTCACCCAACTCCCAACCCACACTGGAAAGGTTTGCGGTTGCCCAGTCGATTGTCTCTTGATCGGTCGGGATCGGCGTAACCGTGTCGTGGACCGCGTTGATTGTGTTGACCACGGTAAGCTGGATCAACTCCACAATCTGTCGATCGATAAAGTGCATCCGAAGCATAGCATGCGTGTCGGCGTTCACTTTGGACGGAAGCCGAGCGTTTTGGCGGACAAACTCAAACGCTGCACGGGTACGCGGGTCGCTTATCGTCTTGACGTAATTTGGGCGCCAAATCTCTAAGATTTCATTCATCGGCACACCAATCAATGAAAGCTGATAGGCCGCACGAGCCTGGAAATGATTGCTTTCGTTCAGGATATTCTGGAAGAGTGTCATCTTCCATTTGGTCTCTGAGTCGAACATCATATCGGTATGTATGATGGCGTCCGCGATCAAGACGCCATCATACATATCGCGTGTGTTGCTGATATCAATCTTGTGTCGATCATAAAACGGAGTCGCCACATCGGCTTCTGGGGGCGGCGGAGCGACCTCAGCTGTCGCAACACTGATAAATGCCGTTGAGGCAAGCAATAACGCCAGCTTCATCTTACTTGCCCCCTTCACTCAGCAATAAGAACATCGTATTCGAGTTGGCAGAGTGGGTCGGGACATTCTGCAGTGTATCCCAGTGCTCCACGATCTTTCCGTCCTCACCCCAATAGTACATATCCACAGCCGCGATGCCGAGATCTGCTGGGTCCTCCGTACTTAGATTTCTGAAATTCACATGCGCCATGCCAAAATCACCAACCACGGCAACCTTATGAACATCGATCTTCACTGGGTACTGCTTCGCCGAGCTCGCAAAGAGCATGGCAAGTGGTTGGGGACCGTCAGGAAGCATGGTGCTGTGCTGAATATAATCGTCAGAGACGTACTTTCGCACCTTCTCGATCGTCGGTCCGGCTTCCAAGATCTTATAGATCTCAATGAGCTGTTGGGCCCGCGCGGCGCCTTGCTCATCGGCGACAAAGATATGCGTTTCAAAGTCCTTTGGAACGCCTTGAAGGTAGATCAGTTCTTGATCACGTGATTTGGTTGGTTGCTGTCGCTGTAATAGGTCCAGTTCATCCCGAAGCTTCTCGGACCCTTGTGAACAAGAACTCACGGACAGTGTAAGAAGCGCTATTGAGCAATGTAGAATGTTTCTTTTTCCAAACTTAGCCATTACAGCTTCTCACTTATCAATAACGGATCTACACACTGATAGGTATCAATGGTCGAGCATGATTTTTCGTTCCAATACTTGGCTACCATTCATGATACGGCGGAATAAAGTCCCTCGTGCGCGCATGCCGTGCGCACACATCCGCATGAATTTGCGTTTGCCCATTGGTGGGCTCTGGTCGTCTCTGCCAATGTGGAGGATCTGGCGGTTGTATGAGTGTCTACAGCCCAGGCTTTCAAAGAGACTTTGCTCGATCGAGCGTGCGCGCCTTAGGCAGTACCAATCATAAATATCAATCTGCCAAATTACCTAAATCACGAGGTCTGTTCAGGAGATTTGAGAGTAGACATAAATTTCAATAAAAGTATCAATCAAGGTTACAGCTTATTCTCTACTCAAACCAGTATCATAGATCCTGAAGCATCATCATGACCATTTGTTGGTTTCGCCATTTTTTTGAGTATCCTGATAAACTCTTTGGTTTTTTGCGCCTTATGAGTATCAACATGCGTCACAGCCCAGCAAGGTACTGATGGAACTGACAAGGAGGGCAGTATTCTAATGACACTAGGTGTCGATTGAGCAATTTGGTCAGGCAATATTCCAATACCCAAACCATCAATTATCGATCGAAATACTGATGTTCTACAGTTGCTGCTAAAAACAACATTGACATCAGGGCCATCCAAATCGTCTAGATACTCCATCAGCCAATCGGTGGGGGCGGATCTGGCGGCCTCCACAACCCGCACAAATCGATGGTTCAGCAACTCGCTTTCTTGCTTCGGAAGACCAAATTTATCCGCATACGCCTCGCTTGCATACAAACTATTCGTAAACTCTGTAATTGGAATAACGACATAATCATCTGCAGACGGCTTCTCTCCGCCCCAAACCACGATGTTAGCTTCAGCATACTCCAAGCCCGGAAACTCTTCCGTAGCGGTGTAACGAACATCGCAATCTGGAAAGCGTTCCCGAAAGGATTCAGTCGCGCGCAACACTAGAGGAGATAGAGGCCCCAAAGCGCAAACCGAGACCTCACCTGAACCTTTAAACGCTTCATTCTGAATCCGGCCAAAGATTTCGTTGTATTTGTGTTCGAGTATGGCAGCTGATCGCAAAAACTCCTCACCGATCTCCGTCGGCGTGTAGCCTTTTCGATGGCGATGAAACAATCGTTCGCCAAGAACCAACTCAAGTGAGTCAACATATCGAATGATGGTCGAGCGGTGAACACCGAAGACTTTTGCTGCCGCTGACACCGTGCCAAGGGTGCCGACCAGGTAGGCTGCTCTAAACTCAGGTAAGTGCTCCACGGGATCAGTCTCGAGTTATGCCGTTGACGCTACAAGGTTAAATCAGAACGCACACCGCTTTTGCGCGACAAATTGTCCAACAAGCATCCAATTGCACCCGCTCGCTTTTGCAAACGCGCCCTATAGGTTCTCTAGGCATGTGAGGCGAAACACGTCGGAGAAAACTCAATTATCCAGTTAAAGCCTCATCACTCACGGTCGGTAGTCAATAACAGCACGATAAAATGCTGGTATACTAATAATTCGCATACCCCATTCGCTTACTTTGGGAGAACCGAGCATTTCGTACCCACATTGGTGAAGGCGGTAGTAGTTCACGGACCAGCTGACGTCAGCAAGACCGTATTGCGGACCAGACAAGAACCCTGATGTATGAGCCAACCTTGCTTCTAAACAGTCGAGAGTCGTTTCAATCTCGTATTCCGCCAAGGCCAATCGACGACGCCACTCAAGGCCGTCATGAACATAGTCTCGCAAAAAGTCTGTTACATCGGTGTTTTTGCCCAACGCGATCATGTCATCAATATCCGCGTGCGTTATTTGTTGACGGCGAGCTTTGAACAGATACTCGTGGCTCAACGTTTTGATCGAGCCTTGAACACTGCTCGACAGCTCGATCAGTTTGTCACTGACAAGCTGCTCTGAATCATCTTCTGGCGTGAGCCTCTGACCAGGAAACTCGCTCTCGATATAGGCAATGATGTCATTCGACTCGAGTATCACGACGCCATCGTGCACAAGACTCGGAACAAGAGCATGTGGATTGATGTCCGTATAGGCCGGATCTAGGTGTTGTTTTTGAGGAAGATCGATATGATGTGAAGACCAGTCGATCTCTTTGAGCTCAAGCATGAGACGGCAACGCTGAGAGCAGTTCGAGAGCGCATAATGGAAAAGGTGTACACCAACTAACTCTTGGGCGAATTGGCTTTTTGAGTCATAGACCGGCATGAAGTTCCTCCGCTCTAGGGGTTTCGATTCCTAGGATTGCTCCGACGCGCCATGACGTGTTCGCTAAGCTGTTTGCAAAGATCTTGCCGTTTGTATTGAAACATACGCTCATCATCTGATTGGTTGAGCCAACCTAGAAATTCAGTTGCGCGACGAGCTGCATTCTGACGCCGTCGCCTTCATCGCCATTAAAGTCCTCGCGCGTTATATACAGAACTTCAGCACCAAGATTAAGTTTTTTCTCAGGCGTCCAAAACAGATTGCCGCCGGCTTTGAAGCTGTAAGATAGGCTATCGGGCTCGGCAAGACGGCCCTGGTCGAAATCAAAGACGCTTGCATATCCGGTTGATCGCCAGGCATCTGTCCACCAGTGCTGGTAGCCAATATAGCCCGCCAAAATCTCAGTAGCCTCAATATTGCCGTCGGTATCGACCACGCCTTCCAAACCGACACCGCCGAAACCCGCATACTGCTTAGCGAAACCGGCACCCATCTGACCACCAAATAGAAGCGCATCACGCCGATGAAGGAACGGGATATTGATACGACCCGTGAGGCTACCACCGCCCGTGAACGTTTTATCCGTGTCAGACTTAAGTTCCAGACCAAGACCTGTTAGGCGCACGTGCCCCCAATCTCCGGTACGCTCAAGGTAACCAACGACGTTCGGCACAGATTCAGACGCAAACTGAGAGGCATCGCCGGATAGATCGCCAGCGGGGTCCTCAATTCCAACTGCCCACTTCCACTTGTCGCCGATTTCGTCGTACCAACGAATACCTGGCGTACGGAAGACTGGCGCGCCGTGTGGGCCAAGCAGTTCTACGACTTCGGGTATAGAATCTAGATCGGTAAACAGCGACCAAAACTGACCAACTTGGAGATTACCAATTCCAACGGCCGCGTGTCGGATCCGAACACCATAGTCATTGTTGAATTCGTCCCCGCCGTCGCCAAAGAAATCGAATTCAACGAAGGCCCTCAATTGACCTAATTCCTCTGTATCACGACGATAATCAAAATTAAGTTGAGTATCACGGACCGTGAAGCCTAGCTGTTGAGTGTTGTCATCAATTGATCCATCAAGGGGAATGCTATACGGGATGGCATTGCCCTGAATGCCAATATTATCAAAATCATAGTCGAGCTGAGCCCGCACGAAACCGCCTATGCGGAAGGAGCCAGCATCTCCTGGGAAGGTAATTGATCCTTCAAAATCACCGGGCCGTACTATAGCCTGATCGGGGTAACGCCCTATACGGAAGGCATCAATACCGCCCCTACTGCTGGCCGAGTCACCACTCAACTCTTCAGATGCGGCGCCATCAAACTGACCATCGTCAGACTCGGTCGCCGCGACAGCCGCAGAACCACGGCCTGCCTCATCAAGCGCAGCATCACCTTTTTTCCTCAATATGCTGATTTCTTCTGACTGTCGCTGAATCTGAACTGATTGCTGATCAACGACCCTTGAGAGTTCTTCGAGCTTATCATACAGCTCTTGCAGGTCCTCGTCGCCCGTCGGTGTTTGCGCATGCAACACGGCGGGAAAACCTGTCATCATGACCAATAGGCCAACAACAGCCTTGCGCAAGAACGTGAACATATGCCCAAAATTGGAGCCACCCAGCACTATACGTAATTTCCGTAGTACAATTTTCTGGCGCATATTTCCCATACCTGCATCCTCAATGAGAATCGCCCAAGACAGGCGCGCGTCCAATGGCACACGAGCATGGCCGAGGCGATCTTTTACTACCTGTACTGAGTAATACCATCAAAGTTCACGGTGATGACGTTGCGCACTGGACTTGATCGCTCAAGCCACATTTCGAGACATCGGATGTCGAGCAGAAGCCATTCAAAACACGTCTAGCTGATAGTAGCCCGTCGATGTTGGTGAAATGAAATCGCCTCACGGTGATCTTTGTACGCGATATTGGCAATTGGACGATAGCTATGAAGCTTCGAGAATCGAGTTGTGCTTTGGATCGAACAGCAAGGCAAAAGCCACAATCTCTTGCAGCACGTGCCAATCGTTCAGCGGTGATAGCTGCTTCTTGCAGCCTCTTTATGATGGGCGGCTTCGGCTATTCGACGCTGGCCCAGCAGCCTACGACTTCGCAAGAACAGGAGATGAACAACCGCAACACAATCCCCGAGAATGTGAAACCGCTTATCATCGCGTCGACAGCAGCGGATCGTGCGCGTGCCGAACAACTCATCGAAGTCTATGAAATTCTGTCGTCTGATCCAAGTCCGGAGAAGTTGAGCCGATACATCTCTGATCCTTACATTCAACACAGCACGATGGTACCCGATGGTTATATTGGTCTCGCCATGGTGTTTTCGGCAACGGTCGATCAGTATCCAGCGGAAATTGATGTTCACCGGATCATGGTGATGGGCGATTGGGCCATGGCGCATGTCAATTTCCGGAACCTTGACACAACAGCTTCAGATGATCTGGGTACTGCTGCTGTAGACATATACTTGTTCGGGCCGGACGGAAAGATCGTAGAGCATTGGGACGTGCTGCAAACAGTACCGACTCACTCGGTTAATCCGAATGGCATGTTCCGTCAGGTCTATAAAGGGGAGTAGCACCATGAAGACGTTGTTCTCAATGGCTGCAGCCAGTCTCCTCGCGTGCAATCCCTCGCCAAGTCTATCACAGGTCGAAGATACGTCTACGCCGTACTATGACCGACAAAAGATTGACGTTAGCAACCTTCGCGACTTTTTTGATGGCCTCCTTATGAGCGACGCCATCATTCACGCAGACGCGATGTTTGACGCAGAAACAAAATGGAAGCTGACTGTTCGTCAGATGATACGCACTGGGAGCAACCATCACGCCGCTCGCAGTGCCCGCCAACTTGCGTTGATGGGTGTGCCGCTGAACGAGATATTGGCGATTTGGTCGCCTTCGTACATCGTATCCATCGATGATGAGCGGGCTCGTGTCGCATTCGAGTACATTGATGCGATCTCTTATCGCCCAGCTCGGGTGACAGGCGACACCCACGCCGCGCTTCGTACGCATTACACCGATCGTCAAATCGCGGAGCTCTTTGAGCTAGCAGGCATCAACGCTATGAACGTGATGCATGATAGCATCCTGCCGATTGTCACTGACGAGGAGACTCTCAACTGGGCAATGTCAAATCTGACATCTGTCGGCTGGGCGCCAGGTCTCAACGCGGCATCAAGCCCTGAAGAGCGGACAGCCAACGCTTTCATAGGCGATGCTATGATGACAGCCTATCAAGAAGTCCTCACTGCTTGGCAACCAGAGGACTTGGCGGCGGTTGATCCGGAGTTCTCTACAGACTGGGTCAACTATATCACCGGCTATGATATCTCGCCGATTACGTTCGATGGCGACAAAGACGGGATAGAGGACCCCTTCGATTTTTACCCGCAGGAGTATCTGAAGTGGGAAGATCCTGATGCCGACGCGGCCAATCTTCCTCCGCAATCGACTCCGAGGTTCGATGTGGGTGCGTATGATTTTGACTACTACGAACCAGCCTCGTTGGCGGAAACGAGTTATCCCCTCAGTGATCGAAACAAGTTCGATACGGAATGGACACGCTTCGCTTCGGTTGGAACCGCCAAAATTGAAGCATATTTTTCGTACAATGATCGAGCGCTGAGTATGGAAGAGAAGTGGCCAATCTTTTTCGTCTATCAGCTCTCTAGCGGCTGTGGTCATTGTCAAGTACACGGATCTTTCGGTTACTTCGACGCTGTTGAAGATGACTACCCGTATGACAGAATTCCCGCTGATGACTTTGAGAAACTGATGGCGCGCATCGAAGGACTGTTTGACTTCGAGCGCTCCAATCTGTTCACGGATGCCGAAAAGGCTGCCTTTCGCTTCGCTCGTGACGCGGGCAAGATTCCAACGCGAACGACCGCTGCGCATATTGAGGAATTGCGGCGGCATTACTCGGATCGCGAAATTCAGGAGATTATGACCATCCTGATTTCGGGTGCTTGGCTAGCTTCTGACATGCAGTCCCAGCTGACAGTTACCGATCAGCTGAGTATGTCATGGGCTCTGAAAAACCTCACCCGATTTGGCTGGAATCCCGGATCTCACCTTGGTTTGCCTAATGAGCAACGCGCCTATCACATGACTGAAATGGCTGACTTTGCGTTTGCCAAGATGAGTTCAGGAGAGATCATTGATGGCGTTTCTGAATGGCTGGCTTCCGATGTCCCATTAGGGATCGATACTGACGGTGATGGTGTCGAAGACGGGTATGATGGATTTCCCAGTGACCCCAAAAGATGGGCGGATACGGACGGAGATGGTCGCGAGGACTCGCGAGACCGCGACATTGATGGAGATGGTCTGTCGAACAGGAAAGAGCGGGATATCGGAACTTTTCCGTACAAAGCGGACTCAGATGGAGATGGTGTGCTCGATCCGGTGGAGATCAAGCAGGGAACCAACCCAGTCGATCCTCGCGATTTTTGACAGAACAAGTGGCAAGTAACGATCAACGGGTGAGACTGTCCAGTGACCCCCGCTTTTCTTCTCAGTATTATGTAAAATCACAGTCGTCTCAAGTAACGCTGAGCAAAAGGAGTAGGATGATGAAAATGTCGAAAACACACACCCTCACCCTGAAAGCGTCAGCTGTGCTCTGGGTCATCTGGGGTCTGGTTCATGTCCTCGGTGGAATCGTGACGATGAGCGTTGATGCAACGTCGGGGTTCCAAGGCATAGCCGCAGCGGTGGACCCGGACGAACTGGTAGCCGACTACCACCCGGCTGTCGAAGCGGTCCTCAATCAGCACGGCTGGAATCTGTTTTGGGCAGGCGCTGTGACTATAGTTGGTGCCATTTTTATCTGGCGAGAAAACACAACAGCGATATGGGTAACAGCTTTGGTCGGTGGCTTTCTCGATGTTGGGTATTTTGTATTCATCGACCTTGGTGGATTCGGAACGTTTTTTCCAGGCACGTCTATGACTTTCGTCTCCGGTAGCGCGATCATTCTTTCATTCTGGGTTTGGTACTCTCAACATAAGTCTGAAAACTGATGATCAACAGGTTTCACTCAGTCTAGAAGGCAGAAAAACGTTTCGGCGATCTACTCTTTCCGTCCGATTGTAAACAGGCATCACAAATGATCGGGGTCGAGAATTTCCTACTACGGTTCGGAAGTAAAGTTGCGATCGTCACACCGGCGACATATGGACAAGTTTGTGAAACGACACATGCGCTCTCTATCGACAGAACTGGGCATTTGGCTCGGTCGGCGCAGGCGGCTGGACTTCCTTGTCAGCTTCGATGTGCCCTCCCTCAAGGCTCTTGGTTATACGTGCGGTCGTGGCGGCAAACTCACATGCTAAGCACGGTCAATACACGACGTCAGATGTGTCGCTGGTACAACAGCACGGACTAAAGTGCAGGCGGTTACGACGCCAGGAATGCTCCTAGAGTATCACCGAGTATCTCTGAGCGTATCCCGGGGAGTATGCATGGAACAATAGTCGGTGGCCGGATGTTGGCCTCGCTTTTTCTGACTTGACGGCGCTTGACCTTCGAGAGATCCCATAGAGGGCCGTGAGGCTCTTCCATCGGTCTTTCAATGGAGGAGTCCGCCATGTCCGATGAACACACGGATCAGCCGCCCGAGCCTAGCACTCGCTTTGTCGTGAAGATCATTGGCCTCGATCGGCCGCCCATCACTGTGGAGGAACTTCTCTTGCTGGAACGCTTTGCTGGTGATCTCATCGCCGTGTTGGCCGCCAGCAACGACAACCAGGAGAGCCCCGAATGAAAGCCGTCATTTATGCTAGGGTCTCCACCGGCGAACAGGCCAAGCAAGAGCTGTCGATCCCTGATCAACTGAACCAGTGTCGGGCCTATTGTGAAGCCAAAGACTTGGTTGTTGTGGGTGAATATATCGACCCTGGCTACAGCGCCACCACCGAAAACCACCCCGATTATCAACGTATGCTGAGGGATGCGAAACGCACTCCTAAACCATTCGATATGATCATCGTGCACTCCCAATCCCGGTTCGCGCGTGACCTCACTGACCTTCTTTACAATGAGCGAACCCTCAAACGTGCAGGCATCAAGATTGTGTCCATTACACAGGATTTTGGCGACAGCGATGCCGCACCGATGATGCGTACCGTTGTCGGAATGATGGACGAACACCAAAGCCGTAAGACATCGAAACACGTCAAACGCTCAATGGCGGAGAATGCTCGGCAAGGCTTTTGGAACGGAAGCCGCCCGCCCTTGGGCTATGTCACGTACACAGCTGAGATGAGGGGCAAAAAAGAGAAGAAGAAACTGAAAGAAGATCCCAGCGAAGCCGAGATCATCCGGCTCATTTTTGCACTCTATACAGAAGGCGAAGACAGTACCGGTCCCCTAGGGGTGAATGCGATCGGTGCAGCGCTTAACGCACGGCGACTGACCAATCGTGGTCGATCCTTCTCTAAGCAGACAATCGCGAAGATTCTCCGCAACGAGACCTACACAGGCACCTTCTTCTTTGGGAAAAAGAGCGGGAAACCGCCTAGCGAGTGGATCAGCGTGCCGGTACCGCCCATCATCGACCGGCTGACCTTCGACGCTGCCCAACGGCGTCTTGACCGCCAGCATCCCTTCAAAACGCCGCCCCGCCGCAGCAACAATCCCGTGCTTTTCAGTGGGCTCGCCGTTTGTGATGCTTGCGGAAAACCGATGCGCCTCGCCACGGGGAAATCGGGTGCGTACCGCAATTACAAATGCAGCCAACGGATGGAAAAGGGCTCGGCCATCTGTGCTGGGTGTTCAGTCCCTGAGAGCCTTCTCGACACGGAAGTGCTTGAGGCCTTTGTTGGCCGTGTCCTGAACACTGATCGTCTCTGTGCGATTGTGCCGGCATTGATCAAGCGCGCTCAAGAGAAAAACTCGGACACCAATACCCGCATCCGACAGCTGAAGAACCAGCGCTCTGGGATCAAACTCAAGCAGAAGCGGCTCATCACCTTGCTAGAGGACAGCGCCATCAAGGCCGACCAGGACGTGAAGGAACGGCTCACAGAACATCGCCAGGCCATTGACGAGATCGACCAGCAAATCATCCGCTTAGAAAGCAATCAAGAGCAAAGCATCCCTGAGATCACCGATGGCACGATCGCCCGCTTCTCCCAGTCGCTCAGATCGCGGCTCACGACAGACAAAGAACCCGCCTTCAGAAAAAACTGTCTTCAGCTCTTCATCGATGAAGTGCGGGTCAGCAAGACCACCATCACCATCAAAGGCAAAAACCAACGCCTCGCCGCCGCGACCATCGCCACAGCCAAAAACCAAAACGTTCTCTCTTTCGCCCAAGAATGGTGCGGATGGGGAGACTCGAACTCCCACGCCATAAGACACCAGAACCTAAATCTGGCGCGTCTACCAATTCCGCCACATCCGCACGGAGCGCGCGTGCTAACCGCTTCGCTGCCCTGTGTCGACCGTCCTTTGGCCCGCGAGGAAAGCTAGCCGGCCAGCCCCTCCAAGACTGAGATAATCCGAGGCGGAAGGTGATCGGCGTTGAGGCCAGGCCCGGCGTCTCGGGCAGCATCGGCATGGACCCAGGCCCCTGCCGCTGCGGCCTTCACCGGGGTCAGACCCTGGGCCAGGAAGCCGCCGATCAAACCCGCCAGAACGTCCCCCGATCCCGCAGTGGCCAACGCCGGGGTGCCGTGGGTGCTCATCACCGTGGGCTCGCCAGTTTTTGCGATCACGGTCGTCGGCCCCTTGAGGAGCACCGCTGCCCCTGAAAGCTCGGCGGCTTTCTCCGTACGGAGCCGTTTGTCACCGGTGAGGTCAGGAAAGAGCCGCGAGAACTCACCCTCATGCGGGGTCAGAATGCATTGGCCGTGAAGCTTATCGAAAAACTCATCGGTACGCCCCTCAAAGAGCGTGAGGGCGTCAGCATCGAGAACGCAAGGCAACCCACTCTCCAGGACCGCGGTGACGCTTCCAAACGCCTGATCAGCGTGACCCATGCCGGGGCCGAGCACGACGGCGCCCACCCGGTCCTTCAGAAACGTCGCCAAAGCATCGGCATCGCCGAGGGGTTTGACCATCACGGCATCGAAGCTGGCTGCGGCAAACTCCGCTCCGCTGAGGGGTGAGAGGTAGGTCACTGCGCCCGCGCCAGAAACACTCGCCGCCCGCGCGGACAGGCGAGCAGCGCCGCCCTTGAGGCCCGGACCGCCGATCACACAGACATGGCCGCGCTGGTACTTATGGGTCTCGCGATCGACCTGACCCAGATCGTCCTTCCAAAGACAGGGCGCGTTCCAGATCGCGCTCATGTCATCAGCCTGGGGATCAATACCGATATCACAAAGGAAGACCCGCCCCGAATGCTCCGCCCCCGCACCTAAAAGATGGCCCGGCTTCAACCTATGAAAGGTGACGGTCACATCGGCGCGAACAGCCGTCCCCCGCGTCTCGCCCGTGGCGCCGTCAATGCCGCTGGGCAGGTCGATCGCCAGCACCTTGGCTCGGGACGCGTTGAGCTTTTCGATGACGCGCGCGTTCTCGCCGCTCACGGGGCGAGCAAGACCTGCGCCCAAGATCGCATCGATCACCAGGCTCGACGGCGCGGGATCAAAAACGCCGGATGGACGCAGATACGCGGTCAGCCCGTTTGGCGCCGCATCGTCCACATCGAGACCGCCGCCGAGATCGATGATTTCCAGTGGCCAGCCCGCATCTGCCAAGAGAGCGGCGATCATCCAGCCGTCCTCGCCGTTCTGGCCGGGGCCACAAAGGACCGTCACCGGACGCTGGGTAAACTGGGCGCGCAACACGCGAAAAGCGGCCCTGGCCGCCCGGGCGATCAGTTTGCCGCGGGGCGTGCCTGCGTCGATCGTCCGCTGATCCGCAGCAGCCATCGCAGCGGGCGTAACCAGCCCGCGCTCCAACACAGCTTGCGTTTCAAACTCCATGACACCGCTTCCCCAGCCGCGGACGGCGTGACGCACCGCGGAAAAACGCTACGTGTTGAACAAGATAACGCAAGAGCGTTGCCAAACCCCTTGGCAGTGGACCTTGCCCTTTTGTTCGGCCAGGGTGCCTCGCGTGCAGGGTGTTCTTGATCACAACGAAAGGCTGTGTCGGCTCCGATTGGCGCGCTCTCGCGGTGTCGGACCCCTGACATATCGTCAATTGTTTCAAAAGTTTGGCTCAGCGAAAGCAGCGATTGAGGCGATCACCGATCGGGCCCCTGTCGCCCAAGGGCGCCGTATTGAGCTTGCGCCGATACAGGCGGTGACCCGCGAGACACAGGCCCTAGAAAAAATTGGTGGCCAGCTCATCACCTGGGGGGAGCCTGACTATCCAAGCGCCTTGGCAGCCATTCCCGATCCGCCGCCGGTCCTCACGGTTCGCGGCGACGCTGCGCTTCTGTCGCGACCGATCATCGCCATTGTCGGCGCGCGGAACGCGTCGGCGGCGGGCCGCAGCTTTGCCCGGGGCTTGGCCAAGGATCTCGGGAATGAGGGCTATATCGTTGCCTCGGGTCTGGCGCGCGGCATGGACGGCGCGGCGCATGAAGGAGCGCTCGCATCGGGCACCGTCGCGGTCCTCGCCGGCGGGGCCGACAACATCTACCCGCCCGAACACACCAAGCTTTACGCAGACATCGTCCGCCAGGGCGCTATCGTGTCGGAACAGCCCTTGGGGATGGTGGCGCGCGCCCGGGACTTTCCAAAGCGCAACCGGATCGTCTCCGGCCTCAGCCTCGGGGTGGTCGTGGTGGAGGCGGCTGAGCGTTCGGGCACGTTGATCACCGCACGGCTCGCTTCTGAACAGGGACGGGATGTTTTTGCTGTACCCGGATCACCGATGGATCCGCGCTGCGCTGGCACCAACCAGCTTTTGCGGCGCGGCGCCATCCTGTTGCGCGATGCACAGGACGTGGTGACGGAGCTCGCCAATTCCCGGCAGTCGCTCTTTGAGCCAAGCGGTCTTGATTGGTACCCCGATGACCAAATGGATGACGAGCCGCCAAGCGATTTGCGATCGCGGGTCCTGAGCCTTCTGAGCTACACCCCTATCCACCGCGACACATTGATTGCCGAGGTGCAAGCCCCAGCATCAGCGGTGGCGATGACGCTCCTTGATCTTGTCCTCGACGGTGCCGCAACGGAGGAAAGCGGCGGCACCTACACGTTGGCGGAATCGTCTTCGGCAGACACGGCGACCTTTGGCACATAGCGATCAGCAAAGCGGTCGAATGCGTCCCAGAACTGATCGCGGTACTGATCTTGCTCCATGAAGAGCTCGTGCAAAGCGCCCTCCACTTTCACCAGCTCAAACTTTTGCGGGTGGTGCGCAGCGAGGGCGTCATGGTGGGTCGCATCGACCCATGTGTCTGCCCGTGCACTGACGATCAAGACCGGAACGTCAATGCCGTCGATCACCCCAGGCTTCTGCAGCGCAGCCTGCGCCTTGTGCATCGCCTCAACGAAGTGGAAGGTCGGCCGCGGAAGCGCGAGTCCCTCATCCGCAATCAAGAGATCTCGCAGGATGGCGTGCCGGCCAATGTCGGATGTCAGCGTGTTGCCCTCAAAGGTCATGGCGTTGTTGGCGCCGCGGGCTGGCTGATCACCCATGCCCAAAGCGATCAAAGCGCCGCAAGCGCCGCGGATCACCCCGCGCATCACCGGCGAGCTGTAGATCCGCGTCGCAGGTGCGGATAGCATCGCTGCCTCCGCCTTCCCGCCGCGCGCGAGCCAGGACAGCCCAACGAGCCCACCCATCGAATGGGTCACGATCGTCAGGCGCTCCGCCCCCAGATGTTCGACCACGGCATCAACATCGTCGACATGTTTGGACATATCATCGATGCGGCCGCGCGGGTCATCGTCAGTCAGGCGTTGGCTCAGCCCCTGTCCGCGGGGATCAATGCACGTCACGTCAAAGCCGCGATCTATCAGATCGAGCGCAACCTCTCCGTACTTCTCCGCCGGTTCAGCCCAGCCGGGGATCACCAGCGCTGTGCCGCGCTCACCCGATCCACCGAAACGCAAGACACGGATCTTGGCGCCGTCCCGGCTTTCGATCCACTCCGCATACGTGCCTTCCGGCATCGGAACACTATCCACATGAACAAAACGCGCGTCGGTCATTCCGCCCCCTTGAGCTCAAGGCGTGCCATGACGGCCATGTCGCCCGAGATTTTTACGCGGCCAGACGTGTACGCCGTCTCCAGATGACGTTGGCCCGATAGAATGAGTGATAAGGTCGAGCGGTCGCTGCGCCACAGGCAGAACCGGCCCTCGACCTCAGGTGGTGCCTTGTCGCTGACGACGATGGAATCGCCGCGACCATCAATCCACAAGGACGATCCGTCATCGGTGCACTCGACACGCAACACCCCTGCGAAGGGCGCGAGAAAGGCACTCTTCGCAGGATCGAGGAGATTATCCGCCGCTTTACTCAAGTAGCGCTTCCGCAGGTTCGGCCTCAGGCTTTTTGAACCGCAGGGTCATCCGGTCGCTTTCCCCAATGGCGAAGAACTCATCCGCATCAAAACCTTCTGGCGTCTCGCCGTTACGATCTGATGTGCGGCTGTTGGGGCGCAAGGTCCACACACCGAACGGGTGATCAGCGTCATCGTTCGGGTTGGCGTTCACCTCGGACTCGCCATCAAAGACAAAGCCTGCTTCTTCCGCGTACCGCTTCACGGTTGAAACTTTGACATAGCCCGAGCGTTTCTCAGCCTCGGCGTCAGCTTGTTCAGGCAGCCGGTGGTCGACAACGCCCAGAACACCGCCGGGCTTCAACGCTTCGAAAAAAGCGGCGAATGCCTCAGGCGCCCAGTCCCCCATCTCGAAGTTATGCACATTGCGGAATGTCAGCACAAAATCGGCAGATCCAGCGGGCGCGATCACGACGTTTTCAGCAGACAAGCCGGTCAACTCAATGGTGCCATAAACCTCAGGTGCGCCTACAAAATTCTCTGTGAACCGAGCAAGGCTACCCTGGCCGAACGGACCATCAGGATGGAAATGCGCAGCGTAATAGGTGCCGCCGCCACCCGTCACATAAGGCGCCAAAATCTCTGTGTACCAACCGCCGCCTGGCCAAATCTCAACGACCGTGTCGCCAGGCTCCACGCCGAAAAAGGCGATGGTTTCGGCCGGGTTGCGGAACTCGTCGCGCGCCACATTGTCCGCTGACCGCACATCGGATGCGATCGCAGCCGCGAGCGCCGCTTCTGCTGGGTCGATCTCAGGGACCACAACCTCAGCTGTTTCGGCCGCTGGCGCTTCAGGCGACACGACATCAGCGTCCGGCGCGGCCTCGCCAGCTGGTTCAGAACAGGCAGCAGCGCTGATCAACAAAAGGGAGAGAAGGAAACGGTGGGTCATCATTGACTTCCTTAGCGTCGTCGCCCCCTCCCTACCGCTTATCGCAGCGCCAGCAAGAGAGCGAGCCCTTCCCCTCTTGAACCTGTGAAATCGCGGCACAATCTCTCTGGAACGAGGCGCCATAACGGGCCTCGCCGTGCCGATTTCGGCGCGTTTGTCTTTGCTCAACGGAGAATGACATTGAGAACCTACGACATGACCCCCCTTTACCGCACCAGTGTTGGCTTTGACCGCATGCTCAACGAGCTTTTTGACGGCCTCAGCAAAGCCGAAACCGGCGGATACCCCCCTTACAACATCGAAGAAGTCGACGAGAACCAATACAGCATCACCCTTGCTGTTGCCGGGTTCACCGAAGACGAGCTCGATATCGAAGTGACCGACCGCAGCTTGCGGATCACCGGCAGCCGCAACTCTGAGGACACCACCCGGAAATTCCTGCACCAAGGGATCGCCGGTCGGAGTTTTGAGCGCCGCTTCCACCTCGCCCAGCACCTGAAAGTTCGCGGCGCTGAGCTGAAAAACGGTCTTCTTCACATCGCACTGGAGCGTGAGATCCCTGAGGCCATGAAGCCCCGCAAGATCTCCATCGGCGGTGACGCAGAACGAGGCTCCAAGCCTCGCGTGATCACCAGCGACGGTGAAGCTGCCTAACCAACATCTTATAAAGACTACCCCCCGAGAAGCCGGAGGTCGCGTGCGACCTTCGGCTTTTTCTATGTGAGATGCGCGATTGCTAGGCACCGCCCCGCGGCGCTACGGTCCGCACCATGAGGTTTCTTGCTGCGATTGCCGTCCTGTTTGTTGCTGCCCAGCATGTGGGTTTTTTGGTCCTGGAGATGTTCTTCTGGGATCATCCGATCGGCCGGGAGACATTTGGGATGACGCCGGAGGAGTCGGCGATCTCAGCCCCGCTTGCAGCCAATCAGGGGCTCTACAACGGCTTCTTGGCCGCAGGTCTCCTCTGGGGTCTGATCGCGCGTAAGCGAGACGTTGTGATCTTCTTCCTGCTCTGCGTGATGGTGGCAGGTGTCTTCGGCGCGATCACGGCCAAGCCGACCATCGTGCTTGTGCAGGGCGCGCCGGCTCTGCTCGCCCTCCTGCTCACACTGCTTTCACGCCGCCAGGAGGCCTAGGCCGTCACCGCCTCAAGTTTGACCGGCGGCAGTGCCCTTGTCTCACAAAGCGCGCCAATCTCCGTGATCAGACGATCACGGACCCAGCGGTGCTGAGGGTCGTGGGTCCAGTTGGGGTGCCAGCCCATGAAGAGCTCAAATCCACCAAGTGGTATAGGCGTCGGGATCAACTCGATATCTGTGTCGGCAAAACCAAGGACCGTGATGGGTCCTGTCAAGACACAGTCCGTTTGCTGAAGAACCTGTAGTGCCAGCAAGAACGTCTCAGCGCGATAGGCGATGTGCCGGCTCTGGCCCATGGCGGCCAACTGCTCATCGACGATGCCAGTGGCGAGCCCTTCTGGGTTGATCAGGATATGGTCCGCTTCGACATACTGCTCGAGTGTCATGTTGCGGGCATACGGATGACCTTTGCGCACCGCCGTCACGTAATGCTCGGTGTAAAGCGGTTTACGGACAAACTCGTCGATATCGATCCCCGGCGGCAAGTTGAGCACTTTCGGCTCGGGCAAGATCACGGCGTCGATCTTACCGGCGATCAGGTCCTGCGCGTGGGGCACGGCGGGCTGGATCATGTCCAGTTCCATCGTCGGGGCTTCTGGCAGCACGGCGTTCTGCCACGCTTTCATCACCACAAGACCGATCCCGTCGGTCACCGCGATCCGGAACCGTCCGGTTTGGCTTGTCGGGTCGAAACTGTCCTCGGCCAACAGCACATCCCGCATCCGGTCGATCGCCTCAGCGACCCGGGGCTGCAGGGCTTCGGCCTTACGTGTGGGCAGCATGGTGCGGCCTGACTTGATCAGCAATGGATCGCCTAGCAGAGTGCGCAAACGGCCCAATGCATGGCTCACTGTGGGTTGAGAGACCTCAAGCCGGGCCGCGGCCCGCGTCACGGACTGCTCGGTCAGCAACCAGTGCAAAGTCAGAATAAGATTCAAATCTAGGTCTTCGAGTCGGGCTCGGCTCATAGATCACACCTATAACATATTTGCGTTTTGCATATTTGAATTGATGGTTCTGAATGTCTAGCTCTTGTGCGTCGCACAAAAATGGAGTCATCCCGTGCTCAACAAAGTTAAACTTGCGTTTTCCGCTGCCGCCCTCGTCACCGCATTCGGTATCGCCAATGCTGGCATCAATGACGACATCAACAACTGCCGTGCAGCCATCGACGAAGCTGGCCTGATCGGCGGCCAGTCTTTCACCCTTCGTTTCGTTGACGACCAAGGCAACCGTAGCCGCGTTCTGACGCTGGAAGCCGTTGTCGTTGGCGGTGACGACAAAATGATCGAGTGCCGTATGTCGCGCTCGAAAGTGAACGAGGTTGTGGTCGTCGCCTAACCAGCGGCCTTCCTCCTTCAAGACCACCACCTTCCTCCCAGTTGCGGCGTTCGGGTTCTTGCTCGGGCGCCGCAACGCTTTCATAGGGCCATTGTGAGGCTCTTCCCAACACCTAGCCCGCTTTGCGGCTTTCAAGCTCAGCGTTGATCCATGTCCGCGGACAACGTGACCTCACACACTCGTGATCCGTCGGAAAAGCTGCCCTGGCTGAGCCTCGCGGCTTCTATCATGGCGATTTCCGTCGCCGGGGCCGGATTTGGCCATTCGCTGCCGCTCTTTTCGTTCTTGCTCGAGAGCTACGGCGCTTCAGACGTCACGATCGGCCTGAACACCGCCTTCGCCGCGATCTCAGCGCTTCTCTGCGCACCCTACTACCCCAGGGTGATCAGCATGATCGGGCTTAAGGCGTTCATCATCGCCTGCCTTGTGATCATGGTCGTGCCGTATTTGCTCGTCTTTTGGGCGGGAGATCGGATCGCGCTCTGGTATCCCCTGCGCTTTATCTTCTCAGTGGGCGGCGCAGGCCTCTTTGCCGCATCTGAGATCTGGGTGAACGGAATCGCGCCAGACCGGCTGCGCGGGAAGATCATCGGCGTCTACGCGACGTGCCTGGCGCTCGGTTTCGCGCTGGGGCCTCTCCTTTTGAACATGACCGGGTATGAGGGCTTCTTGCCGTTTCTGGCGGGTGCGCTCGTGTTCTCGTCGGCCGCCATTCCGCTCATTTTTGTCAAGGCGCCGGTGGTCGCTGACGAGGAGTCCGGCAGCATCTTCAAGGTTCTGGTGAAGGACCCGGTTCTTTTCACCGCGTCAGCCCTCTTCGCGGGTGTGGAAGGGGCAATGCTCATCTTCCTGCCCGTTCTGGCGCTGGAGATCGGGCACGGGGTGGGCGTCGGCGCGCAATCGCTGACCGTTTACGGCCTCGGCATCCTTGCCGCGCAGCTCCCGATCGGTCAGCTGGCCGATCAGTTTGCACCCCGCCGCGTCGTCGCCTGGTGCGCCATCTTAGGGGCCAGCCTCGCGCTTTTGGTTCCCGTGGTTCAGAGCGACGTGCTCGCTCTTTATGCGGTGCTTTTCGTTTGGGGCGGCATGGTCGGCGGGCTCTACACCGCCGGGCTCGTCGTGATCGGCAACACGTTCAAGGGCACAGCGTTGGCTGCCGCCAACACCGCGTTCGTATTCGCCTATGCCGGCGGCGCGGTGCTCGGGCCTCTCTTTGCGGGGACCGTCAGGCAGATCTTTGGCCCGCAAGGGCTCTCATTGGGCATAGCGGTGGCCCTGGGCGCTTACGCGTTTGCGGCCTGGCGCTCGGCGGCCACAACCTCCGACGGATAGAACACGATCAACGGCGCAAGACGGTCCAGCAAGCCTGCGACATGACGCTCAGGCACCAGCCACAGGGCCGCCTGCGACGCGCGGGAGCGGTCGTGGGTCTTGAGGGCCCGCACCACCTCCACAAGTCGCTGCTCGAGCGATGAGGGCACCATGCGGTTCTTCCGGTCGAGGGGACGACGACCAAAGCGGCGCAAAAACTCAGCGCTGCGCTCCAAAGACCAGCACGCCACACGGCCCGCAGCGCGGCCCGGCTCAAGCGCCAAAGCATCCTTTGTGGCCTCGCGATTGAAGGCATCGCCGGACGTCACAGCGCGGAAGTGATGGAGAAAGAGGAGGTCGTCTTGGTTGAGCATGAGAGTATGATAATCATTTTCATCTGCAGCTCAACCCTTCTTGCGAATTAATCGCAAAACCTTGCGAATGATCAAAAAAGAAAAAGCCGACCACGGGGGGCCGGCTCTCTCTTCCGCATCAACATGCGATGGCGCGTTAGGAAGCCTTTTTGGCTTTCTCATCGTCGGCCTTGAACTCGCCGCACCAATCGGTGGCTGCAACGGTGGGCCATGACGCCTTTTTCTCACCCTCAGCAGGCTGCGGGGCGTAGCGACGGCACTCGCTGTCGGAGTCGTTGAAGAAAGCGCAGGTTTGGCAGTGCATCGACATGGAAACTCCTCAGTGTCTCTAACTCACGAGGGCGTTACCAAAGCTCCCCGTAGTATTCAACAGAAGAGTTCAATTATCTTTGCTTATGACTTTGAAATTCGGTCGCAATTTTAATGCGAGTCCTTATCAATGCACTTGCGAGCCAGTTTCATTATTGATTGCTCACTTGCAAGCTCTTCGCATTTGCGACTGCCGCTGATGGTGCGCGTTCCAACCCCCGTCGAAAGCGCTAAGGCTTGTTCGGTGTAGGCGTTTTGGCGTTGAGGGGGATCTTGTGACGGCAGCCTCAGGCCCGTTGGGTGAGAATGGCCGCGTGGGCGAGCTTGATGCACTCCGCGGCTTCGCCCTTCTCGGCGTTTTCATCGTCCATTTTGTCGGCATCAACTATTGGGAACTGCCGATGGACGACGCGGTTCGGGAAGCTTGGCAGGGAAGCATCGTATACGGAGGCGCTGGCTTCATGTCAGACTTCCTTTTCTACGATAAGGCCAACACTCTGTTCGCCACCCTCTTTGGGATGGGTTTTTGGGTCATGATGACCAGGCTCAAAGAACGCGGGGCAGATTTTGAGCGGGTCTATCTGCGGCGCCTTGGGGTTCTGTTCCTCATAGGGCTGATCAATTGGATCTTTATCTTCCCTTGGGATGTCTTGCACGATTATGCGATCGCTGGGCTGATCCTCTTTCTCCTACGGAACCTCTCTGTGCGGGCGATGCTGGTGACAGGGCTGATCCTCACGATCGGTTCCGCCCCGTTGGCGAACCAGGCCCTCAGCTTCCTCGCCCCAGATGTCAGCGGCGAAGCAACAGCCACCTATCACGGCGAGACCTACTTCTCATGGATCACCATGAACGTCCGCGACGGACTGCAAAGAGACGTGGTGGACGGCGTCTACCTGTCATGGCTGCCTTACGTCTTGGGACGGTTTCTTCTTGGCGCGTGGGTCATTCGCGCCGGATGGTTGGAGGTGAGCCCGGAACGGAACGTCGTGATTGGGCGGTTGTGCGTGGCCGGATTGCTGATCGGCCTCCTCATTGAACTGACAACCACGTTGATTGTCTTCGAACTCATCCCCTTACCGATGATCATAGACACGTTTATCCATGCCATCGGCGGACCCCTCTTGGCCTTGGGTTACGCTTGCGGTCTCGTGCTCTTGTTCCGCTCCAACAGGTGGAACAGTGTTGCACGTTACTTCTCACCTGTCGGGAAAACAGCGCTGACGGCCTATGTGATCCACGGCATCGTCTTTGTTCTGATCTACTACCCCTTTGCATTCGGCCTCGCCGGTATTGTGACGCCCGTTCATTCGGTGGTGATCGCCTTGGCTGTCTTCGCTACCGTGCAGGCCGCGGCGAGCACCTGGCTCAGGCGCTATCGCTTTGGCCCACTCGAGTATCTTTGGCGCTGGGCCACCTATGGTCAGCGTCCGGCCTTTCGGATCGTCAGCAACACAGCTGCGGCCTAGCGCGCCGAGCGGTACTGCACGAACCCGCTTTCGGTTGCGACTTGGTCGTAGAGCTTGCGCGCAGGGTTCTCGTTTTGCGTGGCCCAATAGACCCGAGAGATCCCGCGCTCATCCGCGATCTTGTAGAGCTCTTCAATCAGCTTGCGTCCAAGACCGTGCCCTCGCGCCTCCGGCGCAACGAACAGGTCCTCAAGATAAAGATACCCGACCCGCGCCCAGGTGGAGCTGTGCGGCAGGGCATGGGAAATCCCCATCACCTCCCCATCCACCTCAGCCACCAGGCCAAAGACCGGTTCAGCGGGATCCATCAGCCGTGACCAGGTCAGCTCGGTCTGCTCATCCGGAAGGCTCGTTTTGTAAAAGGAGAGATAGCCCTGCCATAGCGGGTCCCAGGCCGCGCGATCGCTACCGACGATGGTCCGGATTGTTGTTGGTGCGGGTTGTGACATCGGCCTTATCTCTCCTTGACAGTTCCGCCAGAGCCTTTAGACCCCGCGCTTCGATTTTCTTCAGACCTTTGGGTGACCCGTGGCCAAACCGACAACTGTCAAAATTCGCCTGAATTCCACAGCTGGAACAGGCTTCTTCTATGTGACGAAGAAGAACACCCGGACCATGACCGAGAAAATGGTCGTCCGGAAGTACGATCCCGTAGCGCGCAAGCACGTCGAGTTCAAAGAAGGCAAGATCAAGTAGAGGCTTCGCCCCTACCCTTTGCTGGACACGAAAAAGGGCGCCGTTGGCGCCCTTTTTGTTGCGTGCGATTGGCTCGCTCGCATCAGTCGATGATGCCGAGGCCCCAGCGTTTTGCCGCTTTGGCGAAGCGCTGGCCGTACTGGTAGCCAGTTTTGATATCGCCTTGAGGCGGATTGTTGGGGCCAGGCTCTGCATTCGCCGACACAGCCATCACGCCAAGATAACCGCCCAGACGGTTCACCGCGGCCTCGGGCTCTCCTGAGAAGTTGGGGTCATAGAGCTCGTTGCCGTCACCCACGTTAACCCACAGCATGCCGTGCTGGGCCGCGAGGGTGGCTATGCGAGCCAGCGTTGCGGGCTTATCGCCCGATGCGCTGCCGGAGTTGGTGAAGCCGCCAGCCAGCTTGTCTTTCCAGCCTTGGGTGAACCAGACCTTCGAGGTCTGGTCAAAGAAGCTTTCCACCTCGCCCGCGACCGAGCCCATATAGGTCGGCGAGCCAAAGATGATGCCGGAGACGTCGGCGAAGCTGTCGAGTGCCCCTGCCGCTTCTTCAACCGTGTGCAGACGAACTTCGACGCCGTCGACGCTTGCCGCACCCTTTTGGATGGCTTCAGCTAAGAGTTTCGTGTGGCCGTAGCCTGAGTGATAAATGATAGCGATGGTGGTCATTGGACCGCTCCCGTTGCACACCCTTCATTTGGGGCCAGCGCCGAGCATGGACCACAGGTTGTCACAGCAAAGCTGCTTTGCCCCCCTAGGGCTGCGCGCCGGGATTGGAGCTTTCCTATTGAAAGAACCGGGCCTAAGGCGCCGCGGATGAAGACCGCTGTCATTGTCTTTCCCGCTTCGAATTCGGATCGCGACGCCCAGGTCGCCCTGCGCCAGGTCACGGGCCAAGAGCCGCTGATGCTCTGGCACGCCGACCGGGAGCTGCCAGAGGGTCTGGATCTCGTCGTGTTGCCGGGCGGGTTCGCCCATGGCGACTATCTGCGCCCCGGCGCTATCGCCGCGCGCTCCCACATCATGGAGGCGGTGATCGCCCGCGCCAAAGCTGGCGGGCCAACCCTTGGCATTTGCAACGGCTTTCAAATCCTGTGCGAAGCGGGTCTCCTTCCCGGCGCGTTGATGCCCAACACCGGCCAGCACTTTGTCAGCCGTCCGGTCACCTTGCGGGTGGGAAGCACGTCCTCACCTTTCACCTCAGGCTATGAGGCTGGGAGCTACACACGCTTCCCCGTCGCCCACCATGACGGCAACTACCAGGCCTCGGACGCGGAGCTCGATCAGCTCGAAAGCGACGACCGCGTCGCCTTCCGTTATGTGGAAGCCATCAACGGCTCCGCGCGGCAGATCGCCGGTGTTCTCTCCGAGGACAAACGAACGATGGGCCTGATGCCCCACCCCGAACGCGCCATGCAGCCCACGGACAAGGGGCCCGCGTTCTTCACCGGGCTGATCAACGCGCTGGCCGCTTAGCCCGCCCCAAACCGGGACTCGCGTACACTTTGATACGATCGTGCAGGTTGCGTCAGGCGCCCGTGCGTCAGACGATCTTTGACACTTGTTGAGTTCGGGAGGACGCCATGGCGACGAAGGCATGGCGGCTAGGCTTGGCGCTCAGTGCCCTGCTGGCTGCTTGCTCAGGAGGCGGAGGAGGTTCAGATGGACCCATCGTCAACACACCGCCCACAGTTTCAGCTGGCACTGATCAAACGGCGGCTGAGGGGACACAGGTGGTATTGAACGGGACTGTGACGGACCCGGACGACACCCCCACAGTGTTCTGGACCCAGATTAGCGGCACGGCCGTGACGCTGCAGAACACCGGCACCACAATGCCGTCCTTCACCGCACCGCTGCTGGGCGCCGACGAGGCTTTGGTGTTCCGCATCACAGCGACAGACACCAGCAACCCGCCTGTCAGCGACGACGTCACAGTGACGATCGAAGATGGCGGCGTCACGATCAGTGAACTGACACCGCCGAACACAAGCTATATCGATCCAGAGATCCATCCGCTGCAACCCGAGCTGGTCTATCAGTCGAACGGCCAGGGCTTTGTCGTTGCCTATGACGCTGAAACCGGACAGTTGGCTGATGGCGCGACCCCACTGGCCTTCGATACCGTTGGCACCCTGACGGATACAAAGAACGGTCCTGAATATGGCCTCGATGATCAGGGGATTGCCATCTACTACAACAAGGTCGCGCCAGACGGCAGTCTGCAATTCTTCCGTGCTCGTGAGAATGGTGCGGGCGGCTTCACCATCGACCAGGTGGCCCTCAACGGCGCTGACCGGATCAACCAACTGCCAAGCCAAAATGCGGACGCGCCCACGACGTGGCTTGTCTATGCCCGTGATGATGCGACGGCACCCTTTGGCGGCGGGTACATCGCTTATGCTGACGCCAATGATCCCTCAACGGAGCTTGATCTGACGCCCGTCCGCGCCGGATATTCGGGCTTTCGCTGGGTCGAGGGCACGTCGATCTTTCTTACAACATTGGCGGATGGACCAGACGAAGGACAGGTCCTGATGGTCAACGCGGAAACCGGGACGCAGACGATCATCACCAATGATCCTGGGATCAAGTTTGACCCTTACGGATGGTTTCCGCCAGAGTTCGAAGGTGACATGGCGTTCTCTTCCATCACGGGAACGGGCGGTGACATCAGCATCTATCGTGAAACCTCCGGGCAGTTTTTCGAGCTTCATTCTGTCCAGCCCCCCGCTGCCGCATCGCTTCCCTTCGCGCAATCACCCGAGCCCTTCGTTGCGCAAGACGGAACATCTTACATCAGCCTGACGCTTGCTGATGATCCGGGGTCCATCTTTACCGATGCGATGGAAGCCGACATTTGGGTTTACGGTATTGATGATGGTGCAGAGCGTTTCACCCTTCGCTGCGCCGACGACGAACCGATGAAAGTGCGGCACGAGGCGGAGATGGTGTCCGGCGAGACCCAGACGCTCGTCTACTACAACACCATCGATAACCTTGGCTTTTTCGAATTGACGCTGTGCGAGACCAGCCTCGCACCCTAAACGAAGAAGCGCCAGCCTCGGTTATCGAGGCTGGCGCGGAGTTTGACTGGCCTCTCGGGGGCATGCGTGACCAGTCAGGGGGCAGACGGTTGAAGGGTGACAAGGATCGCCGATCCTGCATCGACCAATCCGTTCACGTCATCAAATTCGGAGCCGGCGACGAAGCCGCCACCTTCGAGGGAGTCAAAGGCGGCGGGGAAAAAGTCATTCTCGTTGTCGCCTGAGAATTGCGCGACGACCTCTCCGGTGGCTGCATCGATGACACGCGCCGAACCCGCCCCCGAGGCGCCATCGATCGTCTCAAAAGGCGTTACAAGGACGAAATGATCATCGTCGATCGGAAGAGCAAAAACAATACCGAACTCACCCGGAACAGTGCCTGCCAACTGGACAATGATGGAACCGTCCACACCATCAACCAATGTCATGGACCCGGCCTCGCTCACGCCGTTCACGGTGTCATCGCCAGCGGCGATCACCAGATTGCCATTGGGCAAGCCAAAAATGTCCGCATCATCGAGATCGAGATCGTTATCAAACTCGATGCGCGTGATCTCTGTGAAATTGGTGCCGTCGATCAACGTGACAGAACCCGCATCGACCACGCCTCCAATATCATCTTTCTCTGACAAGATGGCGACGTTGCCATTGGCCAAGAGCAGTTGGTCCCTGATGTTACCGCCAAATTCATCCTGCGCATCATCACCAGTGATGCGGGCGAGTTCGTTCCCTGCACTGTCGAAAAAGCTCGCAGAGCCGACGGCCGGCTCACCGCCGATATTGTCAGCGATGTTGGAGGCCATGTACCGCCCCCCACTCAGACCGAGGAGGAAAATACCGAACTGATCACCATCATCATCGCCGACCGTTGATGCGATCAGGGCGCCGGTGTCTCCGTCAAAAAGGCCAATAAACCCCCTGTTGATAAAACCGCCGCTGTCGGAACCCGACGCGCCCACAACAAAATTGCCATTATCCAACGCCAAGACATCCCCACCAATGTCTGTGGCCCCGACATCGGTGCCGCGGATTTCTGCCACCAGGTTCCCATTGGCGCTGTTGATCAGAAACACCGAACCGTCGTTCACGCCAGCATCATCATCGAACCGGCTACCAACGATAAAGTTGCCATTGGTCAGCTCAGCGAACTCCCGACCAAGACCGTCATTCACATCATCACCCGCCACTTGGGCGAGGATAGCGCCCGTTGCGCCATCGACGAGAGTGAAGGAGCCGGCATCGTTCAGGCCCCCCGGATTATCGTCGCTGCTCAGGATCACAACGTTGCCATTGCTGAGTGCAAAGACGCCGTTGCTTCCCAGCTCATCATCCGGAGCGTCACCTTCGATACGCGCAATCTCCGCACCCGTCGTACCATCAACGAGAACAACAGAACCGGCGTTCGCGTTGCCGCCCACATCGTCAAATGGGGAGTGGATGACAAAGAGCCCCGCGTTGGGACCTAGGAGCTCAACGACACCCGCAGATTCACCAAAGGGCGCACCGAAACCGAAGGCATCATCGGCGTCATCGCCGCCAAAGGTCGCGATCTCCAAGAGATCATCCCCATCAAGAAGACTGACGGACCCAGCGTTGTTCAAACCGCCAAACGTGCCGCCGTTCAAAGAGATGAGATTGCCATTGCTGAGGGCAATCAGCGCTCGGCCGAGCTGTTGATCAGCTTCGGTGCCGAAAGCGCTGGCAATCAATGCTGCGGTGTCAGGATTATAAATGTGGATGGCCCCGGCACCGGCGGCTGTTGTGGCATCGCCCGAGGCACTGACCGCGATTTGGCCGCCAGCCAGCTGAACGGCAAAGCTGCCGAACCCGTTGTTCGCCGCAGGGCTCGGATCGAGAAGATCCTGCCCTTGGAAACTCAGAGGAACCGGATCCGGATCGGGATCAGGCGCTGGATCCGGTGCAGGCGCCGGCGCTGGCGCCGGGTCTTCCACCACCGGGGCGGGCGCATCATCGCCCTCGCCTCCTCCACCGCCGCTACACGCCACAAAGGCGAGCGATACCGTGCTGAGTAATAGTCCGTTGACCACGTTACGCGTTGTCATGTCCCTAGCTCCTGTCCCAATTGAGCGTTCAGGGGTTTGTCGAGGGACCAAACAAAAAGGTTCATTCGCGGAAGCGTGGCGAGAACCATGTCCTCGCCGCTGTCCGAGTTCAGGCCCGCTGGCGGAGCGGTTCGGCAAACTCGATCACGTTGCCTTCAAGATCCTGGATGAATCCCACCCGGCGTTCATAAGGCGTGCCGTCGAGCGCATAGGTCTCGCCGCGGACAAAAGTCGGTACGCCGCGGGCCTCAAGATCGGCCAAGATGCCGTCCACATCATCGGTCTCAAAGCAGAGATGGCCAAAACCTGTGCGGCCAAAATGCTCCGAAAAGCTCTCTGGGGCCGCAAGACCCATACCGCCCTCATCGGCGGCGACGAGCTCAATCACCGTATCGCCAAGGGAGAGATAGGCGAGCCGCTTGCCGTCCAAGGCCTCAACCCGCCAGGCGACATCGACGGTGAAGCCGAGCTTCTCTTGGTACCAGTCCATCGCCGCATCGAAGTCAGCGACATTGATCGACATATGATCAAAGGTCAGCGCCTCGATGCTCGTGGTCTCAGTCATATCGGCATTGTTGAAAGGTGCGGAAAGCGCCGACACAGCGGCGATCGCTCCTGCAAAGATAAGTGGTTTCAGCATGTTGATCTCCATTCGGTTGGGGTGGCCAAGCGCCGCCGTCCCGGATGACTTGGCTGATCAGCCGCTATACGTGTAGCTATCGCATACGTAAGTCTGCTATACGTCATACGTATGACCATGACCGATCGCCTCGACCTGCTTCAGACCTTCGTCCGTGTGGCGGAGGAAGGGGCGCTCAGCCGTGCCGCCGCCGTTGAGGGTATCAGCCAACCAAGCGTCAGTCGGCGGATCAAAGCGCTCGAGACCCTCACGGGCGCACGCCTCATCCATCGCACGACCCACCACCAAGAGCTGACCGATGAGGGGCGGCGGCTGCTCGCGGTGGCGCGGGAGATCTTAGGCGACTGGGACGCGGCGATGGATGAGCTGGGCGATCAAGAGCCGCGGGGCCTTCTCCATGTTGCCGCTCCGGTGGGGCTGGGGCAGACCTTGCTAGCAGACGAGGCGGCGACGTTCCTTGCTAAGTACCCTGCGGTGACGATCAAATGGACGTTGACGGACGAACCTGTCGATCTGATTGCCGGCGCCGCGGACATCCGGATCAGCGTGGGGGCACCAAAGGATGACCGCCTGGTGGTCCGTAAGCTGATGCGCGTTGAGCGCGTCCTCGTCGCGGCACCTTCTTTGGCCGAGGCGCAGAGCGCGTTGAGCACCCTGCCGCTCATCACGCTTGAGCCCTTCTATTCAGGGCAGTTGACCCTCAAAGATAAGAAAGGCCGGACCCAGAGCATCAGCGCACGGGTGGCGATGACGTCGAACAACATCTCGGCTGTCCTCCGCGCCGTGCTAAGCGGTGCAGGCATGGCGCTCCTCCCCACCTGGCTGGTTGAGCCCGAGATCACCCGCGGCGCCCTCACCCGCGTGGCCAGCCACCTCTCCGGCGAGCCCTTCGACATCACCCTCGCCTACGATCCCACCAGGGGCCGCCCCGCGCGCCTCACGAAGTTCGTCGAGCACATCGCGAAAAGCAGCTGGACTGACTAGTTCCCAACCGCAGCAGCAGCCGTATCGCAGGTCGTGTCGTCTTGCTTCACAACCACGGCGTTGCCGCCTTCGACGGGGCGGCGAATGAGGATGCAGTCGCCTTCGTCAGCGAGGTACCGGCTGGTGATCAACGCTTCGGTGCCATCTGTCAGTTCCACCGTGTAAAGACGAACCTCGGAGCGGCCGAAATCGTCTTCGACGGCCACGACAGCTGTGGCCAGGATCACCGGGTTCAACGACAAGATGCCCCAAGCCGCCCGCTCCGCCCTCGTCTCACCCGACGGCTCGCTCGTGACCTCGACGCTGGTCACGAAGCCATACTCCGCGGGCCCGATCTCCGGCAGCGGTTCGGACTCAAGAGAGGCGCAGGCTGACAAAAGCACAGCCCCGCCCATCATCAGAAGACGCATCACTGAAGTGCCGCGAGGCTCTCATCAATATTGGCGAAGACCTCTTCGGCGAAGCGGCCTTCGGATGTGCCGGTGATTTGCGTCCGGGAGCGCTTGGATGTGTTGACCACCACCGTTGCGCCATCGTCTGTTGGCAGCACATTGACGACGCCGACCTCACCCCAGCTGAAGGCGGAGATCGATTTGGTGAACCGGATCTGGAAACGCTCGTCGTTTTCGTCCGTGCCTTGAAGATTGACGTTCAGACGTTCAACCGACTGGAGCGCCGCGGCCTTCACCACGTCATAGCTCGCGTCGTAATCGCGGCTGATGCCCTCGGTGGCGTCAGCCTCCGAAACCGTGGCGGAGGTGGCGCATGCGGCCAGCGTGACAGCGCCCAGCGCCAACCAAAAACTCGCAGCCAAGTGCTTGATCATGATGTTGTTTCTCTCTTTGCCCAAAGCGACGCTATCGGCGCACCTCCGCCCCCACAAGTGCCAGAGTCACACCAAAAACACCGGCGACGTCTGCCGCGCCAATGGGCTGAGCCCACTCGGTCCGCATGCCGGAGGTTCAGGCTCTTGCTGAAATTCCGCCGCCAAGGCACGAAAGAGGCATGGTGGGTGAGTTGTTCAATCGGTGGCTCTCAGGATTCAAGGAGGGGCTGCAAGGCGTCGGTCGCTGGCTGCGAGACTTCCCCGCCGAGGCAAAGCGATGGCTGACCGAACCGGGGCGCCGGGTCGAGAACGCCTTTCTGGTGCTCTTCTTTCTTTTTCTCACCCTTGCCCTGGGTGCATTGATCGTGGCCGTCACGCCGATCTGGACACCTTTTGACCAAGACTATTGGTTTGGTGCTTGCGAGCGGGTGAGCCGCGCAGGCCGAAACCTCGGTTGCCAAGACCCCAGCGAGCGAGCGGAGATCATCCGCAACTTGCTCTTCGCATTTGCTGGCGGGACCGGCGCGATTTTTGGGCTTTTTCAGCTCCACAACTCCGCCAAACGCACACGGATTGGTGATGACGAAGCCAGGATAAGCTTTGAGGCCGAGCGCAATGACCGTTTTGTCAAAGCTGCCGAACTCCTCCGCCATGACAATGCCGCGATCCAGATGGCGGGGATCGTGGCGCTGCAGCGCCTGGCGCAGGAGCCGAAGGCGGACTACCGGCGCACGGTGATCGAGCTGTTGGCTGGTTTCATCCGTGCCGAGACGGGCCCCGACGGCGTCAAGAACAAGGCGCGGCAGGAAAGGGTCCGCACGCTTGAGCTGCGTAAGCTGCAAGGTGCGGTCGGCGACGACGAAGGCGAGGCAAGTGCTCCTCAGGACGACAAGGCCGCGACGGACGACGATGCGCCGGTGGTGGCGGAGGAAGCGCCGCGGCCAAGTGAGCCCGTGGCGGCCGCATTCCGCGCCCTCACCGTGCTGACCTCCGATCACGAGCTCACCGAGGACGAACAGCGCGCCTTCGGACAGCTCGTGGATCTGCGAGGCTGTGACCTCCGCGGACTGGACCAACCTGGGGCATCCTGCATCGCATGGCGCCTGAACGGCGCCAACCTCGGGGGCGCCAACCTCTGGGGCGCCAACCTCTGGGGCGCCAACCTCGGGAGCGCCAACCTCTGGGACGCCGACCTCAGGCGCGCCAACCTCGGGTACGCAAATTTAGATTTTACCGTGGGTGTCAAGACGGAGCAGTTGGTCCACGCCCTGAACGTCACCTGGCCACGCCACGTCCCGCGCCCGACGGAGGGCCCTTACGCCGAAGCAAAGGACAGCACAGACCCCGCTGCGCCGGACCCTTCCCCCACGGAGGAGAGCTAAGCTACCCTTCGCCAACCTATCGGGAAGCCACCTGCCATGCTGATCTTTGGACTGACCCTCTTTATCGCAACGCACCTTTTCACCGCCTATGCGCGGGGGCCGCGGGCGGCGCTGGTCGCGCGGCTGGGGGATGGGCCGTATAAGGGGCTTTACTCCCTCGTCTCGCTCGCCGGGTTCGTGATCCTGGTCATGGGGTGGAAGCGCACCGCGGCGGAGGCGGTCTACACGCCGCCCGAATGGGGCGCGATGGTGGCGACGCCCCTTCTCGTTTTCACCTTTATCCTTTTCACCGCGTCCTATCTGCCGGCGGGGCGGATCAAGTCACTGGCCGGGCATCCAATGTCCCTCGGCACGATTTTGGGGAGCTTTGCGCATCTCTTGGTCAACGGGGACAGCCGCTCGGTCACCGTCTTTGGCGCGTTCTTCGTTTGGGGCCTGGCCGACCGGTTCTCCTACCGCCTGCGTGGTGACAGCGGCGCTTCGGGCACCTCACTGATCGGCGATCTTGGCGCGATCATCGGCGGGCTCATCAGCAGCTGGGTCACCGTGCGGTTCCTGCACCTCTATCTCTCAGGCGTGCCGCTCGACCCCGCGGGGCTCTTCTGCCGCTAGGCTTCTCTTGCGCTGGCGCGCGCGGCCTCTCTTGCGCTTAAGTGCGGGGGCGGGCATTCCCCCGCCATGACGACCCATTCTCCTGAGACCATTGCCGAGCACGGCCTGACGCCCGACGAGTATGACCGCTTTTGCGCCTCCACCGGGCGGGAGCCGAGCCTCTTGGAGCTCGGCATCGTCTCGGTCATGTGGTCCGAGCATTGCTCCTACAAATCCTCGCGGCGGCATCTGAAACGCCTGCCCACCGAGGGGCCCCAAGTGATCCACGGGCCGGGCGAGAATGCGGGCGTCGTCGATATCGGGGATGGCCAGGCCGTGGTCTTCAAAATGGAAAGCCACAACCACCCCAGCTTCATTGAGCCCTATCAGGGTGCGGCGACCGGCGTCGGCGGCATCATGCGCGATGTCTTCACCATGGGCGCGCGGCCGGTGGCGATGCTCAACGCCTTGCGCTTTGGCGCGATCGATCATCCGAAGACGAAGCATCTTCTCTCCGGTGTGGTCGCAGGGATCGGCGGCTACGGCAATTGCATGGGCGTGCCGACCGTGGGCGGCGAGACCGGCTTTGACCCCCGCTACAATGGCAACATCCTGGTGAACGCCATGTGTGTCGGCATCGCGGACCAGGACAAGATCTTCCTCTCCGCCGCGAAGGGCGCAGGCAATCCCGTCGTGTACGTTGGATCAAAGACCGGCCGCGACGGCATCCACGGCGCGACCATGGCCTCGGCGGAGTTCGACGAAGCCTCCGAAGAAAAACGCCCGACCGTTCAGGTGGGCGATCCCTTTATGGAGAAGCGCCTTCTGGAGGCGTGCCTTGAGCTGATGGCCGAGGACGCGATCCTTGCGATCCAGGACATGGGCGCAGCGGGGCTTACCTCTTCCTCGGTGGAGATGGCGGCTGGCGGGTTGGCAGCTGGCGAAGGCGGCATCCACTTGCGCCTCGACGATGTGCCCCAGCGCGAAGAGGCGATGACAGCCTATGAGATGATGCTGTCTGAGAGCCAGGAACGTATGCTGATGGTTCTTCGTCCGGGAGCGGAGGAGAAGGCACGCGCGATCTTTGACAAATGGGAAGTGGACTTCGCCGTCATCGGTGAGACGACCGCCACCGGTCACCTGGTCATCGAGCACAAAGGCGAGACGGAGTGCGACCTGCCCCTCGGCCCCCTGGCCGACGAGGCACCCAACTATGACCGCCCGCAGGAGGCAGCTCCGCTGCCTACGGAGCTTGCCGATCCCATGGTCACGTTCCGCGAGTGCCAAGTGCATCTGACAGCAGGTGAGCAGCCGCTGGCCGATATTGGTGACGCCCTGATCGCTGAAACCCTGAGCGGGCAAGACGCGGTGGGCGCCATCGGCATCAGCCAAAGCGCCAAGACAATGACCATTCACGCCCGCTCCGTACCAGGAGCGCCAGAGGATGTCTTTGCGGGCTTCAAGACGGCGGCCGAGAATCTCGAGGCCGCTGGCGCTGTGACCAAGGTGCGGTGCGAAGACGACACCGCGGACGTCAACCTCGCCGACACCCCTGGCGCCGATTCGATGTTGCTAGCGCTCAGCCGGCTGCTGGCCTCGCCTGACCTCTGCTCGCGCGCCTGGGTGACAGAGCAATACGATCACTCCGTGATGGCCGATACGCTGGTTGTCGGCGGCGATGCTTCGGTCGTGCGGGTCCACGGAACAAACAAAGCGCTTGCCGTGACGGCAGACTGCACCCCGCGCTACTGCGCTGCTGATCCTTTTGAAGGCGGCAAACAGGCCGTAGCCGAAGCCGTGCGCAATCTCTCCGCTGTCGGAGCAGAACCGCTCGCGATCACCAACTGCCTTAACTTCGGCAACCCCGAGAAGCCTGAGATCATGAGCCAGTTCGCCCGCGCGATTGACGGTATGTCGGAGGCCTCGGTGGCACTTGGAGCACCCGTCGTTTCGGGCAACGTCTCCCTCTACAACGAAACCGATGGCGCGCCGATCCCGCCAACGCCTGCGATTGGCGCTGTTGGTCTTTTGGCTGACGCGGACAAACACGCGACGATCTCAGGCGCAGAGATGGGCGATGCGCTGGTGCAGATTGGTGTGACCCGCGGGCATCTGGGTCAATCACTCTATATGCGGACACTATTCGGAAACGAAGACGGCACACCGCCGCCGGTCGATCTTGACCTTGAGGAAAAGGCAGCCGCGTTCATCCGTAAAATGATCGCTGATGAGCGCGTCAGCGCCGTCCATGACGTGAGCGATGGCGGTATCCTGGTGGCGGCAGCGGAAATGGCGATCAGCTCGGGCCTCGGCCTCGCGCTGACGACACCGGTCCAGGCGCGCCGGGCGGCCTATTGGTTTGGTGAGGATCAAGGCCGCTATCTCGTCTCTGTAGCAGCCGAGACCGCCGACAATTTCGTGCTAAAAGCCGCTATGGCTGGGCTGCAAGCCACGCGCCTTGGCATTTTCGGCGGCACAGAGATGATTCTCGATGGTTCCGATCGCCTCGACCTCACCGCGCTCGCGGCCGTCCGCGAAGCCACCATCCCTGCCCTCTATGCGACCGATGAAGGAGACCCCGCGATGCCGATGAAAGAGAGCGAGATCAAGGAGATGATCCTCGACGCGATGCCGGATGCGGAGGTCGAAATCGAAGATCTCGCAGGGGACGGCGATCATTACCGTGCACGGATTGTCTCTGCGGCGTTCCAGGGCCTCAACCGGGTGCAGCAGCACCAGCTGGTCTATAAGGCGCTCAAGGGCAAAATGGGCGGCGTGCTTCATGCTCTGGCGCTCGAGACCCAAGCCAAAAGTTAGGACGCCGAAGAGCGTTCATGACCAGCAGTCAGCGTAGCGTCGGCTTCGGCAGCCTCGTCGAGGACATCTTTGGCCTCAACATTCGCGGATTGATCACCATCCGTGATGTGATTGTCCGCCCCCGTGTCGTCGCAGAAGCGGCGCGGGATGAAGAGTGGCTGCGCCGCTACACCCCATCGATCCGCCTGGTCTTTTTCCTTCTCACGTTGACGAGCGTGTTCCGCTTCCTTTGGGCACCAAAGGATAGTGCGATCACCGCGCGACTGAGCGAAGCCTTTCAAGGCCAAGTGCCCGACGGGATGGAGGCGGGACTGGCCGCCGATCAGTACATGGCCGTCTACGGAGCGCTCTATCCGCTCCTGGTGGTCGCGTTTGTGGTGCTTGCCGCCGTCTTTGTTCGGGTTTGGGGGCGCGAGGCGAGCGCAACGCTCCGCATTCGGCTCCACCTTATGGTCGTGATCCCCAGTTCCGCATGCAGCGCGCTCTCCATTTGGACGTTCGCTCTCTATGATGGTTCGATCAGCACCAACTTCGTGATCGCGACACTTATCGGCCTCACCATCGGTCTGCTGGTTGATTTCGTTATGGCCTTCCGTTGCGTGGCAGCCACTGGTCAGGCCGTGAAGATCGGCAAAGCTTTGCTTTTCAGCGTGGTCACACAAACCGCCCATTTCGCAGCAGCAGGCTTGTCAGCGAACGTTGCTGTGGTCGTTGCCACAAACGGCATTTAGTCTTTGTACCGATTAGCGTGATGCCTCACGCCGCGGCACACGGCCGTTGGACCACGGCTATGGACGCAGCGTCTCGTAGAAGAGCTTGTCACCCCGCTTCACAAGGATCTGGACCGGGCCTGAACGTGCATCGCGCAGCCGTGAGAGGTGGTTGCTCACCGTCTCAACATTTTGCGCCTGGTCCCAACCGATCTCCAAGATCACGTCACCAGGACGAAGCGAAGAGTTGCTGAGATGATGGGAGACGCTGGTCACCACGACACCTTCCGTGTCCGGTGGCAGATGATAGCGCTCTGCCACATCAGACGATACCGTTTGCATACGGATGCCGGCCATCTCGACCTCAGGCTGCGCCGGGCCGGTCACAGATGCCAGGCGCTGTTCACGCGAGATTAAAGTCACGGAGAGCCGGGTTCTGCGTCCCTCGCGGACGATCACGACATCCACCGGTTCACCGATCGGCGCATCGGCGATGGCCTGGGTCAGCTCCCGCCGCCCTGAGACGTCCACGCCGTCAAAGGAAAGAATGACGTCGCCGGTACGCATGCCTGAAGCAGCGGCTGGGCCGTCCATCACAGCAATACCAGTGACCAATGCGCCGCGCCCTGGCTCAAGCGCCATAGCGTCACGGGTGGCTGTATCCACATCGGCGAGGAAAGCGCCGAGATAGCCGCGGCTGGTTTTGCCAAAGCGGCGCAGCTGATCAACCACGTCTTCAGCGAGCACGGATGGAATGGCGAAGCCCACACCAACGGAGCCGCCTGTCTGGCTAAAGATCACCGTGTTGACACCGATCACCTTGCCGCGGCGATCAAACAGCGGACCGCCTGAATTGCCGCGGTTGATCGCGGCATCGGTTTGGATGAACTGATCGTAGAGGCCCGCGCCGATATCGCGGCTTTGGCCGGAAATGATCCCGGCACTGACGGAGCTACCGAGACCAAAGGGGTTGCCGATGGCAAGAACCCAGTCACCCACGCGAGCGTTGTCGCTGTCGCCGAAAGAGAGTGCAGGGAACCGGCGATCGGCCTCGAGAATACGCAACAGCGCAAGGTCGGTTTCGACATCGCGGCCGAGAAGCTCAACGCTGTACTGGCTGCCATCGTCGAAGATCACGACGACGTTGCGCGCGTTCTCAATCACATGGTTGTTGGTGACCACCAATCCGCGCGGATCCACCACAAAGCCTGAGCCCAAAGCCACAGGCTCAGACGCAGCGGAGCCGGGGCCCACGGCGACAGCGGACACGTTGACGACGCTCGGCAACACGTTCTCTGCCAGGTCGGCGAAACTGTCGGGCACAGCAGCAGCGCGGGTCGGCGCGATGACAAGCGCCACCACGGCCACAAGGCGCAACACAAATCCAAATTGGCGGGTCATGACATCTCCCCTTAGACCGGAGAAGTTAACAACAGAACGGGCCGTCGCAAAAGCCGCAGAGACGGTGAACTTGTCCTTCTCGCCCGAAAAGCCTAGATTTGCGTGATCAAAGAGCTTTCGGGGCGGGGTGAAAGTCCCCACCGGCGGTGATCAGAAGGGGTTTTCCCTAAGCTGTAAGCCCGCGAGCTGAAGCGGTCCTTCAGGGGCCGAAGAAGCAGGAACCGGTGAGATTCCGGTGCCGACGGTGATAGTCCGGATGGTAGAAGGCTCGGCCAGGAACGAGGCACGCCCTTGGGCTGCCTCGACGACGGGTATACGTGCGCCCTTTTTGGGCGTTCGACCCGCGCGTATTTTTGGCCATGCGCCCCTTTCAAAGCTCGAGAGCAATAAGGAGGCGTGTCCCTGTCCGACGCCCAACATATGCGCCGCGCCGTCGCGCTGGCTCGCCGATCGGAGGGGTTCACCCACCCCAACCCAATGGTGGGCTGCGTCCTGGTGAAGGATGGCGAGGTGGTGGGCGAAGGCTGGCACCGCGCGCCGGGCCTCCCCCATGCCGAGGTCGAGGCGATGCGGGATGCTGGCGAAGACGCCCGCGGCGCGACGGCCTATGTGACGCTCGAGCCCTGCAACCATTACGGCAAGACCCCGCCTTGCTCGAAAGGATTGATCGAGGCCGGGGTGGCCGAGGTCGTCTTTGGCATTCGCGATCTGAACAAAGAGGCCGAGGGCGGCGCGGCGACGCTCCGCAAAGCGGGGATTGAGGCGCGGCTTTTCACCGGCGATCGCGATGTCACAACAGCCTGCGCTGAGCTCATTCGGCCTTGGGTGCACAGCCTCACCTGCTGGCGCCCATGGGTCACCGCGAAACTTGCCATGACCCTCGATGGTGCAACGGCAACCTCAACCGGCGAGTCGAGATGGATCACCGGCCCTGGCGCCAGGGCGCGCGGCCATGATCTCCGTCAACGGACGGGTGCGATCCTTGTGGGTGTAGAGACGGTCCTGGCTGACAATCCAGGCCTCGATGCCCGGCCCGAGAGTCGCGAGCCCGCGCCGAGCCTCAAAGTCGTGCTCGACAGCACCCTCCGCACACCCACATCCGCCAAGTTTCTTTCGACCCCCGGCCTCGCCCTTATCTTTGGGCACGAGGATGCAGCGAGCGATCGTGCAGCGGCGCTTGAAACCGCGGGTGCCGAGATCGCGCTTGTGCCCGGCGAGAAAGGTCAGCCCGACATCAAGGAAGCCCTCCGCCTTCTGAAAGATCGAGGGGTCAACGACCTCATGATCGAAGGAGGCGGCACGATCCTTGGCACCGCCTTCGACGCGGGTGTCGTTGACGAAGTCTGGGCCTTTGTCGCGCCGATGATCATGGGCGGCGGCCGTCGCGCGGTCAGCGGACAGGGACCCGATGCCCTCGCTGACGCCATGCGCCTTTCGCACATCACCACCGAACAACTGGGCCCCGATCTTTTGATCCGCGGCCTTTCGAAAAGGAGTGCCTGATATGTTCACAGGACTGATCGAAGAGATCGGCGAAGTGATCGCTCTCGATAGCCATACGGACGGCGTCGACCTGACCGTCAAAGGACCGGTGACCACGGAGGATGCCAAACTGGGCGACTCGATCGCAGTCCAGGGCGTTTGCCTCACGGTCACAGAACTTGAAGGCGACATTGCTAAGTTCGGCTTGGCGCCTGAGACCCTGCGCCGGACAAGCCTTGGCGCTCTCAAAGAAGGCTACGGCGTGAACCTTGAGCGCGCTTGCCTCCCCACCACGCGCCTTGGCGGGCATTACGTGCAAGGCCATGTCGACGGCACAGGCACCCTCGCCTCGATCCGGGAGGATGGCGATGCCCTTTGGGTGACGATTGATACGCCCAAAGAGCTTCTCACTTACATCGTGGAGAAGGCTTATGTCGCGATCGACGGCACCAGTCTCACCGTCACCGAAGTGACGGACACGTCTTTCTCCGTGATGCTCGTGCGGCACACCCAGCCGCTCATCACCCTACCCACCAAAAACCCGGGCGACCCGGTCAATCTGGAGGTCGATATCATGGCCAAGTTTGCAGAAAAAATTATCAAGGAGCGCCTGTCATGAGCGGTTTCGTCAGTGTCGAGAAAGCAGCCGAAGCGCTGCGCCAGGGCAAGTTTGTCATCATCGCCGATGACGAGGGCCGGGAGAATGAAGGCGATCTCGTCATCGCCGCGGAGTTCGCTGATGCAGCGGCGATCAATTTCTGCGCCATGCATGGCCGCGGCCTCATCTGCTGTGCGCTGGAGCATACGATCATCGAGCATTTCGGCCTCAAAATGATGGTGCCGCAGGAGCAGAACAAATCCGGCTTTGGCACCGGCTTCACCGTCTCCGTTGAGGCCCGCGAGGGCGTCACAACGGGCATATCGGCTGCCGACCGTGCCCGGACAGTCGAGGTGCTGATCAACCCAGAGAGCAAGCCCGATGACATCGTCTCCCCCGGTCACATGTTCCCCCTGCGGGCACATCCGGGCGGTGTCACGTCCCGCGGTGGCCAGACCGAGGCTTCAGTGGACCTCGCCAAGCTCGCAGGCCTTCGCCCCGGGGCGGTCATCTGTGAGGTGATGAACGACAACGGCACCATGGCACGCCGGCCAGAGCTCGAGGCGTTTTCCGAGAAACACGACATCCCCATCACCACCACCGAGGCGCTGCGCCAGCACATGGCGGCGATCAACGCACAGGTTGCGGAGTAAATCATGAAGCGTATTGAAGGATCAGCGGAGGGCAAAGGCCTCCGCATCTGTGTCATCGACACAAGCTGGAACGACTTTATCGTCGGCCGTCTGACGGAAGGAGCGCTTAGCACGCTGCGCCGTCACGGCGTGGCCGATGAGGACATCACTCACGTCACCGTTGCGGGCGCGTTTGAGGTCCCCCTCGCCGCGCAGACGGCGGCCAAGACCGGCAAGTATGACGCGGTTGTCGCGCTGGGCTGTGTCATCCGCGGCGCCACGGCGCATTTCGATTTCGTCGCGGGCGAAGCCGCCAAGGGCATCGCCAAGGTCGGCCTCGACACAGGTGTGCCCATCGTTTTCGGTATTCTGACCACGGATACTATCGAACAGGCCGTTGAACGCGCGGGTACAAAGCTCGGCAACAAAGGCGCCGAGAGCGCCTCCGTCGCGGTTGAAACCGCGCGCACCCTTCAAGCTATCAAGGAGGCATCATGACCCTCAATCGCCCCAGCCGCAGTGAGGCCGAAGCCGCCGTTCGCACCGTTCTTTCGTATATTGGCGATGACCCTGATCGTGAGGGCCTGGTCGACACCCCCAAGCGGGTGATCAGCGCCTATGACGAGTGGTTCGACGGTTACAACCAAGACCCAGAAGCCATCCTGGGACGGACCTTTGAAGATGTCGGCGGGTACGACGATATCGTCCTGATGCGGGACATCAAGATCGAAAGCCATTGCGAGCACCACATCGCGCCGATCCTCGGCAAGGCCCATATCGCCTATCTTCCAGGCGATCGCGTCGTGGGGATTTCGAAGCTCGTCCGCCTCGTTGATGTCTTCGCTAAGCGCCTTCAGAGCCAAGAGACCCTGACCGAGCAGATCGCTCAGACGATCAACAACGTCCTCAAGCCGCGCGGTGTTGCGGTCATTATGTCGACGGCCCATCAGTGCCTCACGACCCGCGGGGTGCACAAAGACACCGTGGCTTGCGTGACGCGGACTTACCTTGGTGCGTTTAAGGAAGATCCGCGGGTGGAGCAGCAATTGCGCGACCTTCTCGCCGTCTAGATATCAGCCCTTCGGCGGTCACGCACGACCCAGATACTCATCCATCCGCTGGCGCATCTCTTCGGGCATGCGCCGCGGGCGGCCATCCATGGTGATCACCGCCGCGACGACATTGGCAGAGGCGAGAAGCTCTTCACCGCGCAGGACCTTCTGTTCAAAGATCATCTTGGCGCCTTTCGCCTCAACGAGCTTTGTTTCCACCGTGATGATGTTGTCGAGTTTCGCGGGACGTTTGAACTTAATCTCCATCGACGCGACGGCGAAGGTCGCGGGGTCGTCATCCTCCATGATCTCTGAGAGATCCTTGAACACCTCGCGCAGCGATTCCGTCCGCCCACGCTCGAAATACTTCACGTAGTTCGCGTGATAGACGATGCCGGTGATATCGGTGTCTTCGAAATAGATGCGAAAATCGATGCGGTGAACCATTAGAAAAGCTCCGGGTCACTTTGGGGAACATCAAGGCCGAGATGCTGCCATGCTCTCTTTGTCAGCACCCGGCCACGCGGTGTACGCTGAATAAGGCCTTGCTGCAGAAGATAGGGTTCGATGACGTCCTCAATCGCGTCACGACCTTCGGACAGGCTGGCCGCCAACGTCTCAACACCGACGGGACCGCCGCCAAAGTTCTCGGCGATGACGGACAGATAGCGCCGGTCGAGCATATCGAGGCCGCGGGAATCGACCTCGAGCCGGGCGAGCGCGCGGTCGGCGACTTCGCGGGTGATCGTCCCTTCCCCTTCGACCATCGCCACATCACGGACCCGGCGAAGAAGTCGGCCGGTAACGCGCGGCGTACCCCGGCTGCGGCGCGCGATTTCCATCGCGCCATCTTCTGTGATCTCTGTACTGAGTTTTCTAGCACCGCGCCGGACGATCCTCGAAAGCTCATCAGGCTCATAAAAATCAAGCCGCATCGGAATACCGAACCGGTCAAGCAGCGGTTTGGTGAGAAGACCCGAGCGGGTCGTCGCGCCCACAAGAGTGAAGCGCGGCAGGTCGATCTTCACCGATCGCGCGGACGGTCCCTCTCCAATGATCAGATCGAGGTGATAGTCCTCCATCGCCGGGTACAGAATTTCCTCAACCGCTGGGGTCAGGCGATGAATCTCATCGATGAACAGGACATCACGCTCTTCGAGCCCAGTGAGAAGCGCAGCGAGATCACCGGCTTTGGCGATCACAGGTCCCGACGTCGCGCGAAACCCTACCCCAAGCTCGGCGGCAACAATCTGCGCCAGCGTCGTCTTACCGAGCCCCGGCGGGCCGAAGAGGAGGACGTGGTCCATCGCCTCGCCGCGCGTCCGTGCCGCTTCGATGAAGACAGAGAGATTGTCTTTGACGTTCCGCTGACCGATGAACTCATCAAGCCGTTTAGGACGAAGGGCGGCGTCATCGTCATGGGGCTGATGGTCCCCCGCGGTGATACGGTCCTCGCTCATCGCGGCGCTAGTGCCCTAAGGGCGGCGGTGATCAGGTCCTCGACAGACTGATCATCAGCAGTTTTTCCAGCCACGACCGCTTCGCGCGCTGCGGTCTCGTCGTAACCAAGGTTGACCAGCGCCGAGACGGCCTCGACGGCAGCGCCGCCTTGTTCAGGTGACGAGGCTGCTGGCTCAACGCTCAAGGGCGCCCGTCCTGCGAAAACGCCAGCGGTTTTGTCCTTCAGCTCCGTGACGATCCGTGTCGCGAGTTTCGGTCCAACCCCTTGCGCCCGCGCAACGGCGGCCTTGTCGCCCAGCGCGATCGCGTCGAGCAGCGGACCGGGATGGAGCACCTGCAGGATCGCGAGCGCCGCCTTCGCACCAACGCCCTGGACTGTTTGCAAGAGGCGGAAACAGCGCCGCTCATCCTCTGTCTCGAAAGCGACCAGCCGGATGTAGGTCTCGGCCACGAGGGTTTCGACAGCGACGGAGGCCGCCTCCCCCGTGCGGAACTTGGCGAGCACCCGGGGCGCCGCGCCAACCTCATAACCGACGCCGCCCGCCTCAATGATCGCGGTGTCAGCTCCGACGCTCAGCACCCGTCCTGAAAGATGGCCAATCACGAGGCGATGGCCAATCTGCCGGCCTTGCGGTGCGCCGCGTGGGTGATGGCGATGGCCAACGCGTCGGAAGCATCGGCATTGTCCGCTCGGCTGCCGGGCAAGAGCCGCGTCACCATCGCAGCCACTTGCGCCTTATCGGCGTGACCTGCGCCGACCACGGATTTTTTGATCTGGTTGGCTGCATACTCCGCCACCGGAAGACCGTGCCTGGCAGGCGCCAACAGGCAGATGCCCCGTGCCTGACCAAGCTTCAATGCCGAACGAGGGTTCGTGTTCACGAACGTCTCCTCGACGGCCGCTTCGTCGGGACTGTGCTCCTGGAGAAGCGCATCAAGCGCATCAGAAAGCGCCGACAAGCGCTGCGCCATCTCTCCGTCGGTCGCCGTCACAATCCGTCCGCAGGCCACATAAGTGAGCCGCGAACCCTCTGACCGGATGAGCCCCCATCCTGTGTGGCGAAGGCCTGGATCGATCCCCAAAATGGTGACGGCGCGGCTCAAATGGCCCTCCTTTGTTCTCATTCGGTCATCGGACAGGTCGGAGCTGAGCGCAAGAGCCAAGCGGCGTTGCGCGAAGGTCTGGCTACCGCTCTTGGGCCAGGGATTTGCTGCCCAGAAGGACCGCAGCGGCGATGAGAAACGCGCCGCCAAGGCGGTGAAGAACGGTCGCGGCCCGTCCCTTGAGCCTCGCCGAGAGCCACCCGGCACTGAAGCCATAACCGGTCAGGAACAACCCATCGATCACGATGTAGGTCAGCGATAACGCTGCGAACTGGGCCAAGAACGGACGGCCTGGATCGATGAACTGCGGGAAGAGCGCCGCAAAGAAGACAACCGCTTTGGGATTGGCCGCGGATGTCAGGAACCCTTGGAGCCACAACCTCTGCAGCGAGCCCGAGCCGGTGCGCGAAGCGCTCAGGTGAATCGCACCCGACTCGCGCCATATCTTGATACCCATCCAGATGAGGTAGGCCACGCCCAGCCATTTCACGACCATCATGGCGCCTTGGGATGCCATGAGAAGAGCGGCGAGACCGAGCCCCGCGGCCAGCATTTGCAGCGCATTGGCGGTGAGATCTCCGACGGCCGTGGCAAGAGACGGACGAAACCCGTGGGACATGCTGTTTGACAGCATCAAAAGGTGGCTTGGCCCGGGTGTCACCATAAAGGTGAAAACCGTCACGACAAAGACGAACCAGATTTCAGTATCCATCACCGTTCTCCATCACTCTGCCATAGCGAAGCAGACGCTTGGCGTGCCGTCACGCGGTTTCAGCCGCCGCTTATGAAACGGAGGTCATCCGCCTCGAACACCACCCTGCCGTTCTGGGCAGGACGGATCTTTTTCTCGTCCCAGCACGCCTTGGCATCATCAAGGCTGACATCGGGGTGGGCATCGCGGAGATCACGGAGGTATTGGAGGTAGTTGTTGCCCTCCGCGATCTCACGGCGAAAGCCCGGGTCGTCCTTGCGGGCCTCCATCACCTTCCACATCTCGATCGCGGTCCCGAGGGTCTCGCCGGGATTGCTCCGCATCCAGGCCATAAAGTCGCCGTGGCAGACAAAGCTTGGGCCGATGGCCGCGGCAAAGAACTTGCGGACGTTGGGGCCGAAGGAGACATCGGATGTGATCACTGTCTTTGTGGTCAGCGTTTCGCGAGACCACGAAAAACCGGATCTCTTCGGTTTGGTCTGAGCCGAAGCTGGCGGGCCGCCAAACGCTTCAGCGACCCTGGCCCGCAAGACCGCTTTGGTCCCCGATTTCGATAGCCCCAAGCGATCACAAAACGCGTGCAGATGATCAACTGGCCAGTACCAGGGAGAAAAGGCCTCAAGGTCAGCCACATCCTCCGGGTTGGGACGAAGCTGTTCGCTCAAGCGCCGGTCTCGCGGATGGCCTTGAGGAACGCCTTCACACCCGCCTCCGCGCCGTCTGGATGGTTCCAAATGGCGCCTGAGACCGCGAGATAGTCAGCCCCCGCCTCTAAGAGGCTTAGCGCCGTTTCCGCGGTGATCCCGCCAATCGCGACGGTCGGCACCGTGGCCATCTCAGCCCAACGGGTCAGAAGGTCGGGCTCCGCATGGAACTCGACCTCCTTGGTCGCGGTGGGAAAGAACGCACCGAACGCGACATAGTCGGCCCCCGCCTCACCGGCCTCCATCGCAAGGTGGATGCTATTGTGGCAGGTGACGCCGATATCTTTGTCCGCACCGAGAAGGGTTCGTGCCTCAGCGACGGAGCCGTCCGACTGCCCCAGATGCACGCCGTCGGCGTCGCATTTTGCGGCCAGGTCAGCCCGGTCGTTGATGAGGAAACCGGCGCCAGCAGCCCCAACGACCGGCGCTATCGCCTCAGCGGTGCGCAAGACCTCATCATCACTGACATCTTTGAGACGCAGCTGAAGGCACGCAACCGAGCCATCGGCAGCATCCAGCGCACGTGACAAGACCTCGGCAAAGCTGCCGAGGTCTTGGATGGTGGGAGGGGTGATCAGGTAAAGTGTTGGATCCGTCATGCAGCCTGCGGCGCGATCAGGGCGAGGAGTCGCTCCTGAGGCTGCGCTGCATAGACGGGATCAGGCACGATGTTCAACTCTTCGCGGACCTCACGAAGCGGCCGGTCGAGCATGCCAATGAAGTCAGCGGTCACGAGGTCATGGGACTTGAGACCCATCTTCTTACCGTTGGCCATGATCTTGAAGACAGGAAGCTCCGGTGCCTCAGACTTTACGCGCACACTGCCCATGTAACCGAGATATTTGATACCCCGGCTGCCGTTGATCCGGCTGGTGTAGTTGAGGAGCGCGAGCTCACCGAGGCTGTCCCGGTTATAGCCGGTCAGGACATGGTACATGTCGTGGGTGAGGTTCTGGAACCAAATGAAAGCGGCGTATTCTGGGTAGGTGTCCGGAAACTCGTCGGTGATGATGTCTTTGTCGCGGTAGGATTCAGCGACGCCGTCTGTGCTGAGGCCCTCGCGGTCCATAAAGTCAGCATAGGTGCGGCCGACCGTACCGACGGGCAGTTTGCGCAGGCGATCACGGTCATCAAGGGCACGCAGGAGCGCCTGCGGGTCGTCATGCGCCAGGAGCTGCCCATTGGGGCTCTCGTACCAGCGCTTGAACGTCTTATGCAGGCAGTCACCATTCAGATTCACCGAGAAATCGATGACGTGCTCAGTCTCTTCTTTGTTGCGCATCAAGCGGAAGAAGGCGAGCAGCGCCCGGTGAGGGCGAATGGGGAGCACGGGGGGCAGCATAGAATCTAGTGCGGCGGGCATAGGTCGATCCTCCGAGGCATAACGTGCGACTGACTTTCGATTTCGTCCAGTCTATCTTCTAGCATCACCGTTATGAAGGACATCTATACAGCGACGAACATAAACTATCCGCCAGGTTGTTGTGCGCCGCACAAAGAAAAGGGCGCCCCGCAGGAGCGCCCCCTCGTTCGATAAAAGTCTCGCAAGAGACTTATGCGGCAGTTTCAAGATCCTTTGACCAAGCGCCTTCCTGCGCCAGGCCATTCATCCGTGCACGGTGCGAGAACGCCGTTTGGCCAGCGGCCACGTTTTCAGCCTTGCCGCCCCATGCCTTGAGAGCGGACGCTTGAAGCGCGCGACCGTAGGAATAGCTGAGGGCCCACGGACGATCAGACGCTGGCATCGTGTTCATGATGTGGAGGTGCTCTGACGCTTCGACCTCGGACTGACCGCCAGAGAGGAAGACGATGCCTGGCACCGCTGTTGGCACCGAGTTTTGGAAGCACTTGACGGTTTTCTCCGCCACCTCGTCCGCTGACGCCTGCTTGTCTGATTTTTTGCCCGCGATGATCATGTTCGGTTTGAGGATCGTCCCCTCAAGCGCGACACCAGCGTCGAACAGCTCTTCATACAGAAGGTTGAGACCTGCGATCGTGACGTCGTAGCAGCGATCAATGTCGTGATCGCCATCCATCAGGACCTCTGGCTCAACGATCGGCACGATACGCTGCTCTTGGCAGAGGGCCGCGTAGCGCGCGAGGGCATGCATGTTGGCCTTAAGGCAACCCCGGCTCGGTATCGACAGATCGCCGCCGCGGCCGATATCGATCACCGCACGCCATTTGGCGAACCGAGCGCCAAGCTGGTGATACTCGGCAAGACGCTCGCGCAGGCCATCAAGGCCCTCGGTCACTTTCTCACCGTCAAAATGCGCCAGGTCCTTGGCACCCTGGTCGACTTTGATGCCGGGGATAGAGCCTGCGTCTTGGATCAGCTTCACAAGCGGCGTGCCATCGGCGGCCTTTTGCCGGATCGTCTCGTCAAACAGGATCACGCCGGAGATCCGCTCTTTCATCGCCTCTTCGGTGCGGAAGAGCATTTCGCGGTAGTCGCGGCGATGGTCCTCGACATTGTCGATGCCGATCGAATCGAAGCGTTTGCCGATCGTGCCGGTCGATTCGTCCGCAGCCAGAATGCCTTTGCCCGGCGCGACCATCGCAACGGCGATCGTGTTGAGTTCCTCGAGAAGTTTTGCGTCCATTATCCGTTCCCTGCTTTTGCCTTAAGCGGAGGCTGTGAGAGCGGCCACGCCGGGCAGCTCTTTGCCTTCCATCCATTCAAGAAATGCGCCGCCTGCCGTCGACACATAGGTGAAGTCTTCGGTGACACCGGCCATGGCGAGGGCCGCGACCGTATCGCCGCCGCCCGCAACCGAGACGAGCTTGCCTTCAGTGCTGAGCTTGCCCGCATACTTGGCCAACTCTGCGGTGCCCGTGTGGAACGGCTCGGTTTCAAAGGCGCCGAGGGGTCCGTTCCAGACGAGCGTTTTGCATTCTGCAAGAGCCTCGGCATAGCTATCGACACTGCCGGGCCCAAGGTCGAGGACCATCTCTTGAGACGCCACCTGGTCGGCCGCGCGCACTTTGCTGGCCGCGCCGGCTTTAAACTCTTCCGCGGTGACAACGTCCTTAGGCAGAAGGATTTCGCAGCCAGCTTCGGCTGCATTCGCCATAATCTGCCGAGCGGTCTCGATAAGATCAGGCTCAGCGAGCGACTTGCCGATCTCCATATCCATGGCGAGGAGGAACGTGTTGGCCATTCCGCCGCCGACCACCAGCTTGTCGGCCTTGCCCACGAGGTTGGTGAGCACATCGATCTTGGTGGAGACTTTCGCGCCGCCGACAACCGCCATCATCGGGCGTTCTGGCGCTGCGAGCGCGGAAGCCAGGTAAGCAAGCTCTCGCCCGAGAGCGACACCGGCCGCAGACGGAAGAAGCCGCGCAATGCCTTCTGTCGACGCATGCGCGCGGTGCGCGGCGGAGAAGGCGTCGTTCACATAGACATCGCCAAGCGCAGCAAGCTCCGCGCAGAAACCAGGCTCGTTGGCCTCTTCCTCCGCATGGAAACGGGTGTTCTCAAGAAGGAGGACATCGCCCGGTGCCATCGCATCAATCGCAGCAGCCGCTTCGCTGCCGATCACTTTGGGCGAGAAACCCACCGGTTGGCCCAGCTCTTTGGAAAAAGCTTCAGCGACTGGCGCCAATGACATGTCCGGGTTCGGCTCACCCTTGGGTCGGCCAAAATGCGAGAGAAGAATGACCTTGGCCCCCTTCTCCTTGCGCGCCATCACCGTCGGCGTGGCGCGGGACAGGCGGGTGGCATCCGACACCTGCCCGTCCTGCATCGGCACGTTGAAGTCGACACGGACCAAGGCGCGCTTGCCCCCGAGGTCACCAAGATCGTCAAGGGTCTTATAGCTCGTCATGGTCCTGATCGCCTTAAAGGAACTTCGCCATTTCAAGGGCTGTGTCGGACATGCGGGTGGAGAAGCCCCACTCGTTGTCATACCAGCTCAGGACACGGACGAGGCCGCCATCGACGATCTGGGTCTGAGCCGCAGCAAAGGTCGATGAATGCGGGTCGTGCATGAAATCACCTGAGACGAGCTTTTCATCGGTGTAGCCAAGAACGCCTTTGAGAGCGCCTTCCGATGCGGCCTTCATAGCAGCATTGACCTCTTCGACACTCGTGTCGTTGCCAGGGACGAAAACGAGGTCGACCATCGAGACGTTCGGGGTCGGCACACGCACGGCCGAGCCGTCGAGCTTACCTTTGATCTCCGGGATCACCAGGCCCAGCGCCTTGGCGGCACCGGTCGAGGTGGGGATCATGTTCTGTGCCGCTGCACGCGCACGGTAGAGATCCTTGTGCATCGTATCGAGGGTTGGTTGATCACCGGTGTAGCTGTGCACGGTGGTCATGTACCCGCGCTCAACGCCGCACGTGTCCATCAGAACTTTCACCACAGGCGCCAGGCAGTTGGTCGTGCACGAACCGTTCGAGACAATCAGATCATCAGCGGTCAGCGTGTCGTGGTTCACACCGTAAACGACGGTCCGAACATCAGCCGTCGATGGTGCCGAGACGAGAACACGTTTCGCGCCCGCGTCGAGGTGGGCCTTGGCTTTCTCTGGCGCGGTGAAGATGCCGGTGCACTCGAAGACGATATCGACGCTGTTCGCCGCCCAAGGCAGCTGGGCCGGATCCCGCTCAGCCGTCACTTTGATCGTCTTGCCGTTGATCGTCAGGCTGTCATCCGTGCTGGTCACATCCATGCCGAGGCGGCCGTGCAGCGTGTCATACTTCAGAAGATGCGCGTTGGTCGCGACGGGGCCAAGATCGTTGATGGCCACAACCTCAACATCGCTGCGGCCATGTTCCAGGATCGAACGCAGAGTGAGGCGGCCGATACGGCCAAAACCATTGATTGCGACGCGTACTGCCATCGTTTAGTTATTCCCTTCGATTAGTGTGCGGACTTTCGCCGCGGCGTGTTTGGCCGTGATGCCAAAATGTTCGTAGAGGTCCTTTGCAGGGCCAGAGGCGCCAAAGCTGTTCATGCCGAGGAAGGCATGGGGCACGCCGCTGATCCCCAAGACATCGGACCAACCCATAGAGATTCCTGCCTCAATGCCAAGGCGCGGTTTGTCACCCAGGACTTCCATCATGTGATCGGCGTCCTGGAGCAAAAAGAGATCGAGAGACGGCATCGAGGCGACATTCACCTCGATACCTTCTGCTGCCAGCTCCTCCGCCGCGCCAAGCGCGACTTCAACCTCAGAGCCGGAGGCGATCAGCGTCGCCTGATAGGCATCGGACTGGCGCACGAGATAGCCGCCAAGATCGCTTTTGTTCTCTGTGAAGTCGTCGCGGAAAGGTTTGAGCCCCTGGCGCGTGAGGGCCAGCACTGTCGGCTCGGGATTGGCGAGCGCGATCGACCAAGCCTCCGCCGTTTCCACCTGGTCCGCCGGCCTTAGGACCGTGAGGCCAGGAATCGCGCGGAGGCTCGCGAGGTGCTCCACCGGTTGGTGTGTCGGCCCGTCTTCGCCAAGCCCAATCGAATCATGGGTCAGGACATAGATGACCTTGATACCCATAAGAGCGGCCAGGCGCATTGAGGGCCGCATGTAGTCTGAGAAGACCAAGAACGTGCCGCCGTAAGGGATAATCCCGCCATGCAGGGCCAGGCCGTTCATCACCGCCGCCATCGCATGCTCACGAATACCGTAATGAATGTAGCGGCCCGCATAGTCTTCGGCGCTCAAGATCGGCAGACCTTGGCTCTTGGTGTTGTTTGAGCCGGTGAGATCGGCTGAGCCGCCGAGCGTCAGCGTCGTCGCCGCGTTGATAACATCAAGGCAGTCCTGCGACGCTTTCCGTGTCGCGACGGTTTTCGGTTCGGAAACTGCTTTTTCCGAATAGCCCTTAAGAGCGAAGTCAACCTCACGGAGCGCCGACGAGGATGTGGCGCGACCGGCTTCGATATCGCGGAAAAATGCGGCGTGCTCTGATGATTCGCAGCGCGCTTCCCAAGCGGCCCGTTCCTGAGCGCCGCGGCGACCAGTTTCCCGCCATGCGGCAAGGATTTCATCAGGAACCGTGAAAGGCTCCGCTGTCCAACCCAATGATTCCTTTGCGGCCTTGAGCGCATCGTCGCCAAGAGGTGCACCATGCGACGAGGCACTGCCCGCTTTCGCGCCAGCACCGCGTCCGATGGTTGTTTTGCAAGCAATCAGTACTGGTCGGTCTGATGTCTTCGCTTTTGTGAGCGCCGCATCGACCGCATCCATGTCATGGCCGTCCACGGACATCGTCATCCAGCCACTGGCATTGAAACGGTCAATCTGATTTGTGCTGTCGGACAGACTGACTGCTCCGTCGATGGAAATTCCGTTGTCATCCCAAAGGACAATCAGCTTACTGAGTTTCAAGTGACCGGCCAAAGAGATCGCTTCCTGAGCGATTCCCTCCATCAAACACCCGTCACCAGCGATCACGTATGTGGTGTGATCAACAACATCTTTTCCGAAACGCGCGCGCAGGTTTTCTTCAGCCAGTGCGAATCCGACTGCATTTCCAAGACCTTGCCCAAGAGGTCCCGTCGTGGTTTCAATTCCATCAGCATGCCCGTATTCCGGGTGCCCCGCTGTTTTTGCTCCAAGCTGTCGAAATTGCTTGAGTTCCTGGGCGGACATGTCCTCATAACCGGCCAAGTGGAGGAGTGCATATTGGAGCATCGAGCCGTGCCCTGCGGAAAGAATGAACCGATCACGGTCAGCCCAACGCGGCGCAGCGGCATCGAACTTCAGATGACGCGTAAAGAGTACCGTCGCGACATCCGCCATGCCGAGCGGCATGCCTGGGTGTCCGGACTGCGCTCTTTCCACCGCATCCATCGAAAGAGCAGCCACAGCTGCCGACATGTCGCGGTGGATGGAATCGAAAGCCATGCTTGTCTCCTAGGGTTTCGCGCAGTCGATGCCCGTGGAGACCTTGCTGGTCAAGGCGTGGACGGGTCTTCCCCGCCCACGCTTCAATTGAAGCAGAGGGGATTATGCAACGATTGGAAGAAGCAGAACGGCGGTTCTCCGCCGCTGTGCGCAGGGCAGAAGCCCGACTGAAGAGTGCGAAGACACTTGGAACAGATGTTCAGAAAGGACTTGAACTTGTCAGCTCAATAGAAACGCGCGCCGAAACGGCCATGCAACAGCTGGAAGAACTGATCGCCCAAGGAAGGGACGAGAAGCGTGGCTGAAGTTCGTGTTCATATCGGCGATCACGAACATCTTTTGGCTTGCGACGACGGACAGGAAGACCGTCTTCAAACCTTAGCGGAGGAATTTGACAGTCTCGTGACAGCGGCGAAAGCCAAGCACGAAGGGCTGGATGACCGGCAGGCAGTGCTGATCGCGGCCCTGGCGCTCCTCGATGAGTATGATGAGTCAAAGGCTGCGTGGGCCAGTGCCACGCCAGAAGGCAAAGCGGCGGAATGGGCAGCAGCCCAGCTCGACCGTGCCAGCGAAAGGCTAGAGAAGGCGCTCGGTCCAGAAGGCTGAGCCCTTGCGCTCGGGCCGGGCCAACCATAGCTTCGGCTATTGCTGCCCGGCCCGTTAGGACATCTTTCCCCGGGGCCTTACAGACATCGCCGGGAGCTGCCCCTGGCTGGGATCGTGGTCCCTTTCACGCGGCGCCCACCTGTACCTTCGGGTCCAGGGCGAAACACATGTCCGACGGCCGGTGCGGCGTTTAAGCCACGGGAAGGACCCGGATGCTTCCAGCGATCAGCCTGGTGAACTGGAAATCGACGTTCCGCGAGCGGGCCAAGGCAACGCGGCGCGATGCAGCGGCGCGTCAGCCCAATGCTGCCCGCTTTGCGGCCACCCATTTCATGACGGCGCTGGAGCCGGCGGAAGGAACCAAGGTCGCGATCTATCACGCGATCGGCGACGAGCTTGATACCGCGCCTCTTGCCGGGGAGCTTGCGCGCCGCGGCGTGGCAGTCTTGCTGCCTGTGGTCGTGAAGAAAAAAGAGCCGCTGCGTTTCCGCCTGTTCGAAATCGACAAACCGCTGAGGCCCGGCGCCTACGGCATTCTCGAGCCTGGTGATGACGCGGCGGAGATGACCCCCGATATTGTCGTGACCCCGCTTTTGGCGGTGCGGCCCGACGGTGCAAGGCTTGGTATGGGGGGAGGCTTTTATGATCGCACCCTCGAACGCCTGCGCGAAGGCGGCGACGTCACAGCCATTGGGTACGGCTACCAGGGACAAGTGCTCGAGCGCTTTCCCGTGGGGCCTACGGATCAATTCCTTGACGGCTTCGTGTCAGAAGCCGGCTTTCAGAGATTTACGCGACGACGTTAAGCGGCGCTGGTGACCGGACGGATCTTCCGCAGCCACTCACGAGCTTCGCGCTGAGCTTCGGCAACTTGGCGCTGGTCCATCTCAAGCGTGATCTGCTTGCGATAGTATGCGGCTTCGGTGTTGCCCTGGACTGCCGCCAAGTTGAACCACTTGTGCGCTGCAACGAGGTCCACCTCACCGCCCTCACAACCGGTCGAGGCTTCAATCCCCATACGGTACATTTCGTCAGCTGTCGGGATACGCTCCGCGTTGACGATCTCTTCAATCCGGGTCTCAATCGACATTGCCGCGCCTCCTCGCTTGACCGTGTCTTGTGTTAACCTTGGCCGACCCTGTCGGGCCGAAGTGAAGATCGCGTGAATGCTCTGTTTACTGCTTATTTATGGATTTGAAACCATAGCTTAATCAGTGGAAACGGAAATTAACCATAAGGTCTTGTTCAGACTTTTGATGAGAAGATAAAAATCTGTCCACACCCTATCGTTCAGAATCGCGCCCACAAAGGCGGCTGACCCGCGCCCTTCCCAGGGCCCAAGAACGCTCTAAACTGGCCTGATGGCTCGCTCTCAAACCTCCTTCGTCTGTCAGTCCTGCGGCAGTGTCTATGCGCGTTGGCAAGGGCGCTGCGACGATTGCGGCGCGTGGAACACGCTCGAGCCTGAAAGCGACGCGATGGCCGCGCCGAGCGGCGGGAAGAAGACCAAGGCGCGGGGTCTTGCCCTAGAAGCGCTGGCCGGTGAGCACACACCGCCGCCGCGGTTTCATACGGGCACGGCAGAGTTTGACCGCGCCCTGGGCGGCGGCCTTGTCCCTGGGTCAGCGCTGCTTGTCGGCGGGGAGCCGGGGATCGGCAAGTCCACGCTTCTCCTGCAAACCGGCGCCGCGATCGCAGGCACAGGCAAGAAAACCCTCTATATCTCTGGCGAGGAGGCGTTGGCGCAGATCCGCCTGCGCGCAGATCGCCTGGGGGTTGATAAGGCGCCGATGAGCCTCGCTATAGGCACCGCGCTCAAAGACATCATGCAGACGGTGAAGGCAGAAAGGCCCGAAGTCCTGATCGTCGATTCGATCCAGACACTGTGGTCCGACGACCTTCCCTCCGCCCCCGGAACAGTGGCCCAGGTCCGGGCCTGCGCGTCGGAACTCACCCGCTTTGCCAAAAACGCGAACTGCACGGTGATCCTCGTCGGCCATGTCACCAAAGAGGGGCAGATCGCAGGCCCCCGCGTCGTTGAGCACCTGGTCGATGTGGTTCTCTATTTCGAGACAGAGCCAGGCCGCAGCTTCCGCCTCATCCGTGCCGTGAAGAACCGCTACGGCCCCGCAGGAGAGATCGGCGTCTTCGAGATGGCCTCGACCGGCCTTTCCGAGGTGACCAATCCCTCGGCCCTGTTCTTGGGCGAGGCGGATGACGACACACCGGGCACCGCCGTCTTTGCCGGAACCGAAGGCACCCGCCCTCTCCTTTGTGAGATCCAAGCGCTGGTGCTTCCCTCCAGCCTCGCGGTGCCCCGCCGGGCGGTGGTGGGGTGGGATTCAGCGCGTCTGTCGCAGCTGCTCGCTGTGCTTGCCGCCCGCGCAGGGGTCGATTTCAGCCGAGACGATGTCTTCCTCAATGTCGCCGGCGGCCTCAGGATCACAGACCCAGCGGCAGACCTTCCTGCAGCTCTCGCACTCATCTCAGCGAAAGAAGGAAAAGCCCTCCCTGCCCGCACCGCCGCGTTTGGCGAGATTGGCCTCTCGGGCAATCTCCGCCGCGCGTCCCAAGCGGGCCTGCGAGTCGGCGAAGCCGCAAAGCTAGGATTCGTCCGCGCAGCGGGCCCGGCCGACACCGAAAGCGACGCGATTCAGCCGGTGCCGCTCAGCTCCATTAAGGACGCGGCAGATTGGCTCGCGCGCGGTTGAACTCGGGCGCGATCTTCGCGAGGAGCGATAACGTGAGCCTGTTTGATCTCCTCGTTGTTCTTCTTGTCGTCATGTCCGGCGCCATTGGTTGGCTGCGGGGCGGGGTGAAAGAAGTGATCACCCTTCTCGCCATCGGCGGGGGGTTTGCGGCGTTTGCTCTTCTGGGCCCTCGGCTCGCGGGCGCAGGCGGAGGGATCGCTGCGCAAGCTGCTCTTCTCTTGCTTGTTTTTGTCGGCGGTTTTTCGGTTGTGTCTCTTGTTGGGACACTGGCCGCGCGGCGGATCGCCAAGCGACTTCCAGAGAGCGTCGACGAAGCCACAGGATCGCTTTTTGGAGCACTACGGGGGTGGATTCTTGCCGCCTTCATCCTTTTCACGATCGATATCTATCACATCGATTCAGCACGGCCGGCGATGATTGAGGGAAGCCTCCTGGCCCCTGCCCTGCACGTCACCGCCATGGGTCTTGGCGCGCCAACACCCTGACGACCTTATCGTTTGCCTCCGGCCCTCGTTGGGCCCATGTGGCGTGCAACAGTTATGTGAAACCGCCTCCCGGAACCTGATCGATGTCACCATCTTCTTTCCTGCGTCGCGAATCTCAACGGCAAGCCGCCATACCTTCGGTGCCTCGCGCCCTTAACGAGGAGTGCGGCGTCTTTGGCGTTATCGGAACGGAGGCGCCCGCCGCGCCGCTGGTGGCGCTGGGGCTCCACGCGCTGCAGCACCGGGGACAGGAAGCAGCCGGCATCACCACCTATAGCGACGGGCAGTTCCACTCCGACCGGCAACTTGGCCTCGTTGCCGATCACTTCCACGGCGATGACGTTCTGAAGGCGCTTCCCGGCACAGCCGCCATCGGACACACCCGCTATTCCACCAGTGGCGGCGGGCATAAGCGCAACGTGCAGCCGCTTTACGCAGACCTCGACCGCGGCGGTGTGGCGATCGCCCATAATGGCCAGCTGACCAATGCCGTCACGCTGCGCCAGCAGCTGATCTCCAAAGGCTCGATCTTCCACACGACGTCCGACTCCGAAGTTCTTATTCAGCTTACGGCGCTTTCGCGCGGCCTGACGATGAGTGATAAGCTGATCGATGCGGCGCGCACGGTCGAAGGCGCCTTCGCGCTCACGGTGCTGACGCGCGACGCGTTGATCGGCATGCGCGACCCGATCGGTATCCGGCCCTTGGTTCTTGGAAAGCTCGATGACGGGTATGTTCTGTCGTCGGAGAGCTGCGCGTTCGATATCATCGGCGCTGAGTTCATTCGCGATGTAGAGCCCGGCGAGGTTGTGATCTGTGGCCGCGACGGCTCCCTCACCAGTCGCCGCTTGTCGACAGAACGCAGCCCACGGCCTTGCATCTTTGAACTGATTTATTTCGCTCGCCCCGATAGCATCGTGGACGGAGAAAGCATCTACAAGATCCGCCAGCGTTTGGGCAAAACCCTTGCCGCAGAAGCGCATGTCGAGGCGGATCTCGTCTCCCCGATCCCCGACTCCGGCGTTCCCTCCGCTATCGGATATTCGAAGGAAAGCGGCATCGAGTACGACATGGCCCTGGTGCGGAGCCATTATGCCGGGCGGACGTTTATCCAGCCAAGCCAAGCCGTGCGCGAGACCGGCGTGGCGCGCAAGCACTCTGCCAATGCAGGGGTTGTGAAGGGCAAGCGGGTTGTCCTGGTCGATGACAGCCTGGTGCGGGGCACCACCAGCCGCAAGATCATCACCATGATCCGCGAAGCCGGTGCGAAAGAGGTCCACCTCCGGATCGCCTGTCCACCGATTAAGTTTCCGGACTTTTACGGCATCAACACACCGAGCCAGGACGAACTGATGGCCTCAAGCCATTCTGTCGAGGAGATCCGCCAGGAAATCGGCGCCGACAGCCTCGCTTTTTTGAGCCTTGAAGGGCTCTACAAAGCACTTGGCAAAGGCCCGCGCGAAGCGTCCGCCCCGGCCTTTACCGATCACTGCTTCACCGGCGATTACCCCACCCCCCTCGCCGATCAGACGCGGGCGGAGGAAAAGATCGAACAGCTCAGCTTGCTGCGCGAGTCGGGCTGACCAGCCCTAAGACCGCATCAAGGGTCTGGCCTAGGGCCTCTCGCGGATCATTCTTGGTACGAATATAATGAATGGCCGCTTCGCCAACCAACGCGTTGATGAAGGACGCGGTGAGCCGCGGATCAGCTAGCGCAATATCCCCGGCATCAACCGCCTCTTGCAGCAACTCTTCGATATACTTGAGCCCGAGCCCGTTTTCGATCTCCCGGGCTTTGTCCACGCCAAGCGCTGAGGGCCCGACACTGAAGAGGATCTTTGCAACATCGCGGTCGCGCACTTCCTTCGTCCACGCCAAACACATATCGCGTAGACGGACCAACGGCGATCCAGCCTCCCCAGCTGACGCCATCGCGCGCTCAATCGCTCCGCGCGACTCCTCTTCATAGAGCGCTTCGATCACCTCCGCCTTGCCGCGGAAATGGTGGTACATCGCGCCTTTGCTGAGCCCTGTGTCGGCCAGCGTCTGCTGCATCGTCGTCGCCTCGAACCCCCGTTCGAGAAACGATGCGCGGAAAGCGGCCAGCAGCTTGGCTTTGGTGGTTTTTGAGCGCTGTTCCTGGGTGGCCATGCGGACGCTTGACACCTTTCACTGAAAACTACAAACAAACCGTCGGTCGGTTTTTAATCTGACGGAGGCTTTATGGAACCCTATCTCGACAATCTGGCAAAGATGATGGCTGTCTGGAACAGCACGGACGAAGCAGAACAGCGGGAGCTGATTGAGGCTGCGCTCGAGCACAACGTTCATTTCGTTGATCCCAACCACAACATCATCGGGCGCGAGGCGTTCTTTGCCATGGTCCAAGACACCCAAAAGAAGATCCACGGCGCCACCTATGCCCGCGCCAGTGAGATCGGTGTGCAGAACCATTTCTGCCGCTATCACTGGTCGATCCATTTGGGCGACAAGCTGCTGATGAATGGCTTTGACGTTGCTGAGGTCAATGACGGCGGCAAGATCGCCAAAGTGATCGGCTTCTTCGGCGAGCTTGAGATGGGCGTTTAACTGTCGGCAGAGCTCTCTAAAACAGAGCGCCTGTCGATCGTGGCGGACCAATGGGCGCCTTCGGATCGAAGCTCGAGCCGCGCGTCCCCGCCGATGCGCTCAGCCGTGAGCGGTCCAAGAACAGCCGAGCCAAAACCCTGGCGGCGCTCCGACGATATCGGTGCGTCAGTCCCTCTGCGCTCGGACCATTCGATCGTGAGGTCGCCGCCATCGGTCCGCGACCAGACGACCGTGATCTCACCTTGATCATTGGACAACGCCCCGTGCTTTGTCGCGTTGGTCGCAAGTTCATGCACCGCCATGCTCAACGCTTCTGCGGCGTTGGCGTTCAAAGTCGCGGATGGACCCTGCAAAGAGATTCGCTGATCACCCGGATCGACAAAAGGCGCAAGAAGGCGCTTCAGCAGCTCCTTAAGATCAGCGCCAGCTGACCCCTCCGCAAACAGCATGTCTTGCGCGGCGCCTAGGGCATCAAGGCGACCCATCAGCGTTTCGGATGCACTGCCCAGATCACTGGCCCCAGCGAGCGTTCGCAAGGTCACACCTTGAACCACAGTGATCACGTTCCGCATACGGTGGACGCTTTCCTTAAGCGCAGTCCGCTCCCGCTGGACATCTCGGCGCAATTCCAAAAGCGCCGTCACCTGCCGTGCGAGAGCCTCAAGGCTCAGCCGCTGGTCTTCGTTCAAACCTTGCGGGCGCGGGGCCTGGTCCATCACGCAGATCATACCGAGCGGCAGGCCTTCGCTGCCCATGATCGGTGCCCCCGCGTAAAAGCGCACAGGGGCATCGCCCGTGCGGAACAAATCGTCCGTAAACCTTTTATCATTCGACGTATCGGGAACAATCAATAGGTCGCGCTCGAGGATGGCCTGCGCCCGAGAGCTCTCGAGCCCATGGAAGCCGTACTGGGATTTGAACCACTGCCGGTCGCGATCCACGAAGCTGATCGCTGCCATGGTTACGCCGCAAAGCCGCGCGGCTAGGGCCGCGAGGTCGTCGAACACGGCCTCAGGACCAGTCTCCAAATCGCCATAGCTCCGAAGCGCATTGAGCCGCGCGCTTTCTGCATCATGGGCCGGGGTGTTGGGCATGGACACCGTCTACCGGCCCGTCCAATCCTGGCGCAAGAACTGCGAGCGCTCCCGCGTCCACAAGGCCGCTTGCACGAGAAGCGGCATCGGAGCAGTTCTTCTGTTATGGATTACTCCCTTTGGGGCACTGCTCTTTTGGCGATCGCCATGGTGTCGGCCGGCGTGCAAGCTGCGGCCGGGCTCCTGCCTGGTGGCGGCTCGCGGCACATCGCGATTGCCAGTGCCGCCTCGACCGCCCTCGTCTTCGCCCTGGTGACAGCCTTCGGTCTTTTAATGACGGCCTATGCGACCACCGACCTGTCGCTGCTGAATGTCTTCACGAACAGTCATTCCCTCAAGCCGCTGCCCTATAAGATCAGCGGCACCTGGGGGAACCACGAGGGCAGCCTTCTTCTTTGGTTGATGATCCTTGCCGGCTTCGGCGCAGCCATGGCGATGTCGAGCCGAGGACCCGTGGAGACGCGGCGCCTGGCTCTAGGGGTGCAGGGTCTTCTCTCCTTCGCTTTTGTTGCCTTCACGCTTCTGACGTCGAGCCCGTTTGAGCCCTATCCTGCCAATTGGCCGACGCCGTTTGACGGACAAGGTTTGAACCCTCTCCTCCAGGACCCAGGTCTCGCGATCCATCCGCCTACGCTTTATGTTGGCTATGTCGGGCTGTCGGCGGTCTTCAGTTTCACGATCGCCGCGCTGATCCAAGGGCGGCTCGACAGCGAATGGGCCAAGACGGTGCGGCCGTTTTTGCTGGTCGCATGGTCCGCCCTCACCCTCGGGATCGGGCTTGGCGCCTTCTGGGCTTACTATGAGCTCGGTTGGGGCGGGTTTTGGTTCTGGGACCCGGTAGAGAATGCCTCGCTCATGCCGTGGCTTGCCGGCACCGCGCTTCTTCATTGCGTGATGGTGGTCGAGCGGCGGGACGCTTTGAAGCCTTGGTGCGCGGCCCTTGCCGTCCTTGCCTTTGGCGCTTCCTTGTTGGGGACGTTTTTGGTCCGTTCAGGGATCGTCACATCGGTCCACGCCTTTGCCAATGACCCCGAGCGGGGGCTTTTCCTGCTGATGCTTGCCGTGCTCTTCACCGGCGGCGGGTTCGTGCTGTTCGCATGGCGCGGCGCGGCTCTCACCAAAGACCAAGCCTTTGAACCGTTGAGCCGTGAAGGCGCTTTGGTGATCAACAACCTCCTGCTCTCAGTTCTTCTGTTTACGGTCTTTCTTGGAACCTTTTGGCCGACAGTGGTCGAAGTCTCGACCGGCAGCCGCATCACCGTGGGCCCTCCCTACTACAATGTGATGGCCGGACCTTTGGCCGTGCTGCTGGCGGGCACGCTGGCCTTTGGACTCCTTGTGCCTTGGCGGACGAAAGGAAGCGGCCAGTGGCAGCGCCCCATGATGATGATCTTAGGCAGCAGCGTGGTGCTCACCGTCGTTCTGCTCGCGCTGACCGGCGGCACGGCCCTCGCCGCTATGGGCTTGGTCGCAAGCCTGATGATCCTCGGCGGCGTGGCCGCGGATCTGATGCGCAAAGCGGGACTACCGGGCGGATCAGCGAGCAGTGCTATGAGGCGTCTTGGCGGTCTTTCCGCCCGCCAATGGGGTTCAACCGTCGCCCATGGCGGGGTCGCCCTCATGCTGCTGGGCATCACCGTCAGCACGACCTTCCAGCAAGAGATCCGTGCACCTCTCAAACCCGGTGAAAGCATCACCCTGGGATCACTCGAGTTCGCCTATGAAGGCCGTGTCGGCCAAGCGGGCGCCAACTTCATCGCAGAGGTGGATCGGTTCACGGTCCGCAAGGGGGAGCGGACCATTGCGCGGCTGTCGCCCTCTCGCCGATACTATCCGGCAGCTGACCAAGCGACGACGGAAGTGGCGATCAAGCGGATCGGTCTCGGGAACCTCTACCTCGCATCCGGCGCGACCCAGGACGGCGGCGACGCCCGCATCGTCCGCATCTATCGGCACCCATTGATCCATCTTCTCTGGGCAGGCGCGGTCCTCATTGCGCTGGGCGGTCTTATCGCTGCCAAACCTGCCGCCAAAAAGGTCGCCTCGCGCCGAGCTGAGGCCCAGCCCGCTGAGGCCGCCTCGTGATCGCGGCCATGGCGCTGGCGCTCCTTCTTCAGACCGCTGAGGTCGACGAAGCCAGGGCAGAAAGGCTCGACGCCCAACTCCGCTGCGTTGTCTGCCAAAACCAGTCGATCGCCGACAGCGACGCGGAGCTCGCCAACGTGATGCGCGAGCTCGTTCGCGAGCGTATGGCGGCTGGCGACAGCGATGACGAGGTGCTCGCCTATGTCACGGACCGGTACGGCGAGTACGTTCTCCTGAACCCCTCCCGCTCGGCCAAGAACATGATCCTTTGGATAGGACCGGCCGCGGCCCTCGTCTTTGGTGGCGCTTTGGCCTTCTCGGTGTTCCGAACCAGCGCTAAGTCCTGAGAATGAGATCCTTTCCCGTCTTCCTTCGGTGGGCCCTGGTATCAGGGGCTGCAGCTGGCGCTTTGCTGGTCGGCGGGTTTTTTGTCTTCTGCGCCACGATCCCCCGCGCCCATGACGGCACCCACGCCCAAGCTGCTGAAGCTGTTGCTGATTTTCCAGTCGACAAAACAGCGATCGTGATCCTGACCGGCGAAAAGGGCGGCCGCATTCAAGAGGGCCTCAGCCTCGGCGCGACAGGCATCGCCGACCGCATTTTGATCTCCGGGGTGCATCCTGAGACGACCAAAGCCGATCTGGAGGCCATGGGCTCTTGGGCTATGCTCGATTGCTGTGTGGATCTGGGGCCTTGGGCCCGCTCAACCCGCGATAACGCGATCGAGGCCCGCGACTGGCTCGGCGAGCATGACTACAAGGCGGCGTTGCTTGTCACCTCCGACTTCCACTTGCCGCGGGCCAAAGAGGAGCTGCGCCGGGTCGTCCCCGATGTGGAGATCATCGGCGTGCCGGTGGCCTCGGAGCTGGCGCCGGAACAGGGCTGGATGTCCCGCGTTGTATCCTGGCGGGTCTTGGGCAAGGAGTACCTGAAATTCCTCGTCGTCCGCCTGCGCCTACCAATCTAGCCCCATGACCAAATTGCGATCGATCCTGTTTGTGGCTTCGATGATGCTCAGTGCCTTGATCATTGGCATTGTCGCGTTGCCAGCCCTCTTGCGGCGCGACTGGTCGCTGGCGATTTCCAAGTTTTGGTGCCGGACGTGCCTTGTGTCGCTGAAGATGCTCTGCGGGATCGACGACCAGGTCCACGGGAGCGAGCATCTGCCCCAAGGGGCAGCCATCATCGCCGCCAAACACCAGTCGATGTGGGAGACCTTGCGCCTCACAACCCTGCTGCCGCAGCCGAGCTTTGTGCTCAAAAAGGAGCTGAAGCACTGGCCGATCTTCTCCTGGTTCGCGCGGCGCAACGGCTTCATCTTTATCGATCGCGAGGCGGGCGCCTCAGCCCTCCGTGATATGACAAATGCAGCCAAGGCGATGGCAGCTGAGGGTGCACAGATCATCATCTTCCCTGAAGGCACCCGCGTGCAGCCAGACCATGACGCTGAGTTTCAGCCCGGCGTTGCGGCGCTCGCAAAAGCCCTCAAAGTGCCCACGGTCCCTATCACCCACGACAGCGGCAAGTACTGGATCCAGCCGGGCCCGGAGAAAAGACCGGGCACGGTGGAAATGACGGTGCTGCCCGCCCTGCCCGCACCGCGGGACCGCAAAACCTATCTCGCTGATCTCCAGGCCGCCATCAATGGCGCGCCTGTTGCCTAAGGAAGACGCTATGGATGCCCTTCGATCCCGGCTTGGTCTCGTTATTCCCTTCGCCCTCTTTGCGGTCTTCACCATCGTCTACGGGATCATCTGGAACCAAGGCGCCAGCGCAGTCCGCCGAGGCATCGAACGAGCTGTTGTGGCTGAAGCCGCGGCAGGGCGTGAGCTGACGATTGGTGAGACCAAGGTGATGGGTTTCCCCTTCAGCCTTCGCGGGCGACTATCAGACGTCGTTTACGAGCGCCCAGGGCTTGGCGCTTTTGAAGCCGAGGAGGTGATGCTCGTTACGCTGCCGCTGAACCCCAGCCGTGTGATCTTCACACCCCGCGGCGCGCAGACCCTGACCCTCGGCAAGGAGCGCTATGCTCTTGAGGCGGAGGACCTCCGGGTCAGTGTGGAAGAGGGTTTCGTTGCGCTGGAGACCCACAGCGTCACCTTGACAGGTGAGGACAGCACGATGCGGATCACGACCCTCATCGGCAATGCGCAAGACCTTGAGAACGGCACCACCCTTGCTCTTGGCGTGCGCGGCTTTCTGCGTGATGGTGAGGCGCCGATGGACGTAGCCATCTTGGATCTGGCAGCTTCCGTCAGCGACAGCACACTGACGATCGCTGAGTTGGGGTTCTATGTCGGTGAGAATGACGGCCAGCCAGCAAGCCAGGTGACGGGTAACGGTGAGCTGGCTTTTGACGAGACGGGCCGCGCAAATGGAAAGCTTGATGTCACCGTCCTTAACCAAGACCCGCTGATCGGTGTGCTCGCCAGCACCGGCGCCATCGGGAACGAGGCGGCTGTTGGCGCCCAACTGGTCCTTGGGCTGATGACAGACAACGGCAAAGAGCCTGTCGACCTGCCTTTCACCGTGAAGGATGGCAAAATGAAACTGGGCCCCGTCGGCGTTGGCCGCCTGCCCGCCTTGCCGCGCTAGGCCGCAAACGCGATCGCAGCCTTCAAGAACGCGTCGTTCGACTCCCGGTCACCGACCGAGACCCGCACCATCGTCGGCAGGTTGGAGCTCCCAAGACCACGGATCAGAACCTGATGGTCCTCACAGTGCTGAAGAAACGCTTTCGCGAGGTCCGCAGAACCGAGATCAATCAGCACAAAGTTCGCCGCCGTTTCTCGCACGTGGAGCCCCGCGCCGCGGAGAGCTTGAGTGAGCCGCGCCATCTCATCGGCGTTGTGCGTCCGGTTCTTGGCGACGAAGTCTTGATCATGAAGCGCAGCTGTCGCCGCAGCTATCCCAGGAGCGGACACGTTGAACGGCCCTCGGACGCGGTTGAGGATCCCGATCACCGAAGGCGGTGCGTACGCCCAACCCACGCGCAGACCGCCGAGGCCATAGATCTTCGAAAACGTCCTTGTCATGACGACATTGTCTGCCCCCGAGGCCGTAGCGTCACGCACAAACCCTTGACCTGGGTCATAGTCGTCGCCGGCGAGATATTCAGCATAAGCGCCATCGAGGACGAGCATCACTCGGTCCGGCAACTCATCGCGCAGACGCTGCACCTCTTCCCGCGGCAAAAGCGTGCCAGTCGGGTTGTTGGGGTTCGCAAGGAACAAAAGGCGCGTCTTTTCCGTCACGGCGGCGAGCAGCGCATCGACGTCAGCGACGAGGTCGGTCTCCTCCGCCTGCACCGGAACGCACCCCTCGGCCATGGCCGCAATGGGGTAGTAGCTAAAGCCGTGGCGGGTCATCAGAACCTCGTCACCCGGGCTTGAATAGCAGCGGATCATCAGGCTGATGAGCTCGTCCGAACCAGCGCCGATGATCAATTGCTCCGCTGACAGATCATAAATCTCAGCGATCTTCTCGCGCAGCAACGCAGCATCGGCGTCAGGGTAGCGATGAAGCGCGCCCGCCGCGTCTTTCAGCGCCTCAATCGCCGACGGCGCTGGCCCCAGTGCGCTCTCGTTCGACGAGAGCTTATGGACAACAGCTGCCCCCGCTTTCGCTTTGCCGGGGACATAAGGAGAGATCGATTGGATGCCGGGACGCGGCTCTGGCCTTTGCATCCGCCTCCTCTGCCGCACAGCGGCGCATATGCCCAGAGTTTTCGGCTATCTGGCCCAATAAGCCACAATCTGGTCGATCCCAAAAAACGTGGCGTAGACTCCCACCAGAGCCACCACCAAGAATAGTGGTGCGGACAGCAGAGTTCTCATCTCGCTGGACGGTTTCCAGCCCTGCTCGAAGTGCCGAAGCTCGTGGAAAAACAGCAGCCCGTACAAAGAGACGAAAGCGAACGGCAGCATCAGTACAAAGACAGCGGCCATCGCCTGCAATTGCTCGAGCGAAGCTCGCGATCCAATGTTCGCAAAGACATAGATCCACAACATCGACACCGCCGGAACCATTGTGACCGCTATTGCCGACCGGATTGGCAGCGCTGCCATTAGTCGGCGGGTCTTCATCAGGAAGAAGGAAGCGAAGAGGCCGCCAACGACCCAGATGTCCGACAGGATCTCAGCGCCAATTGCTGAGATGTTGAGAGCCAACTGGAACAAGTCCGCCAACGGAGCGGTTATCTGTCGATAGCTGTCCAGGACCCCCAAAAAGACAGGCCCAACATAGACATCACGCAAGCCAACGATGCTCGCGAAAAGAGACCACTGGCTCAGTCCCGTGGCGAAAAAGCGGCCAACGCTGAAGGCGCTACGAAAGAATCCGAAGACGCGCGAAAGCGCGGCGATCACAGCACTCAGCATTGGACATCAACGATACTGGCTCTCGCGATCGAGGTTAGCACGACGCCGTGTCGTCGGGCTACGACCGGTGCACCTTGCGGCCATCACGCTCAGCGGCGAGCCCTGCGGGACGACGCGCTGGCGCGAGGAAAGGCCGGAGCACCTCGGCTTTGCTGCCTTGAACCGGCGCTGCCATCGATCGCCGCGCCTCGAGCAAGAGAGCGCCAGCGACATTGGGAAGCGGCATACCCAAAGGCTCAAGGCGCGAGGCTGTCCGCTCCCAAAGCGGCGCCACACGCGCCAGCCGCGGCACGGGCGGGAAGTAAAGCGCCGATGCCTGCGCCGTGGGCGCAAAAAGCGAGCGGCCCAGAAGATTGATCAGCTGCCGCCGGGAGTAGGCTCGGCCCGCCGCAAAGACTGAGTTCTCAACCAAGGTCCAAAAGCCGTGGCGATTGGCAGCCACCACAATCACCCGGCCGTCATCGGCCAAGACGCGCCAAGCCTCCCTCAGGGTGCGCTTGGGATCAGGCGCCTCTTCGAGACCATGCAAGATCAGAAGCCGATCGACGGAGGCCTCGCGCAAAGGCCAGCGATCCTCATCGACCAGCACCTCGCGGCAGGACCCCAAAGGACCAGCGCCCGCCGGCACCATCGAAACGCTGCGCTCGACATCAGGAAAAGCATCCAAGATCGGCGCGGTGAAGCCAAAACCCGCGAGGCGGAGGCCTTTGGCAGGTCCCCACGCGTCACGCAGCTTTGCGGTCAGCAGGTCCATCGCCACCTGGCCAAGGCGGGAGCCATAAAAGGCGTTCAGTTCCTCACTGCTCATCCGCACGCTGGGTTCTTATCCTTATCGCGGCTCTCGTTTCGCGCTATGGCTTTCCATGTAGGGAAAGGAAGCGCCCGATGCATCACCGCGGACCACTCACGGTTCATCAGTTTCCGTGCCTGTCGGACAATTATGGCTTTCTTGTGCGCGATGAAGCGACAGGGGCAGTGGCCACAATCGACACGCCCGACGCGGACGTCATCATCAAAGAGGCGGAGAGCCTGGGCTGGCGCGTGGACCTTGTCCTCAACACCCACTGGCATCCTGACCATGCGGGCGGGAACCGGGCGGTCGCGGACCATTTCGGCGCGGAGATCATCGCACCGGTGGCTGAGGGCAACAAAATACCTGAGAAAGATCGTCAGGTCGACGACGGCGCGACTGTGATGCTTGGGGAAACGGCGTTCGATGTCGTCGCCGTGCCCGGTCACACGCTCGGACATATCGCTTACCTGGTGCGGCCCGCGAAAACGGCCTTTGTCGGCGATACGCTTTTCTCGCTTGGTTGCGGGCGGCTGTTCGAAGGCACGCCGGAGCAGATGTGGACGTCGCTCTTAAAGCTGCGTGCCCTGCCCGATGACACGATGATCTTTTGTGCCCACGAATACACAGCCGCGAACGCGGCCTTCGCCATCACGATCGAGCCAGACAACGAAGCGCTCGCCGCGCGGGTCGATGAGATCAGCAAATTGCGGCTGATCGAGCAGCCCACCGTGCCCGTTCTTCTGGGGGCGGAGAAAGCGACCAACCCCTTCCTCCGCGCCGATGTGCCTGACGTCAAAGCAGCGCTTTCGATGACTGATGCGCCAGACCACGAGGTGTTTGGAGAAATCCGTTCTCGGAAGGATAACTTCTGAGCCTCCAGGACGTCATCGCAAAACACGAACTCTCACCCCACCCTTTCGAGGGCTACGGGCGGGAGGCTGATCACGTGCCGGGGGAGAGCCGTACGGTGCTGCAGGCTCTTCACGGCGCCGAAGAAGCCGCGTGGCATAAGATCGACGTCAAAGCGCTCTATCGCCTGCATGAGGGCGGCCCACTTGTGGTTAGCGTCAGCCCTGATGATAGGTATGCGGACTGCCATCGCCTGGTGATGCCGGGGCAGAAGGTTGAGGTCGAGGCCCAGGCGGCCCGCACCCTCACCTGCCTTGGCGCCTACGTCTTCTTTGCGATCACGCTGACGCCCGATGCCGGTTTGACCGATCGCAGCTTAATGCCAGATGATTGGTATCCGCCGGGCGGGGCTGCACCAGGGACAAACGAACGATGAGTGACGATTGGACGGAAACCTCCAAGGTGCAGCGCTCGGCTGCGATTCTGGGGCTGGGCGGGCTAATCCCGTTCTGGAGCTTGCCTGTCATCCTTCTGGCGAACGGCACGTTGGATCCGCAGAGGAGCGAGGCGCTCCTCTCTTTTGTTGCGCTTTATGGGGCTATCATTTGTTCGTTTATGGGAGGCACGCGCTGGGGCCTCGCCATGCGCACACCAGAGGCTGGCCCGTTCTCCGGCCTTTTGGGGTCGGTCGTCCCGCCGCTTGTGGCCTGGGCCGTGGTCGGCGCGCCGGATCTCGGCCTCGAGGCGCTTGATAGCCCTTTGGTACAGCTCGAGCTGATTGTCGGGCTGCTGGCGTTTCAGCTCTTTGAGGACTGGCGTTCAGCCACCAGGGGGACACTATCGCGATGGTATATCCGCTTACGGATGATTCTCGTTGCAGGCGTCACAGCCCCACTGATCCTGGCGCTGCTGATCAACGGCTTGAACGGTTAGCGCATCCAGGCAGGCGGCGGTGCATCTGAACGCAAGCTGCCCCGCGGCACCTCATAGACCCGGCCCTTACCGCAGAGGAACGTCCGAAAGGCGCGCGGAAACACGCCTTTGAAAGCTTGGTCGAGCACATTGAGCCCGCCCGTGAAGGCGCCAAAGGCGGGCATCACCAAGCGCTCACCGTCGGTGACGAATGCAGGCCTACGCACCCCGCGGCCATTCTTTTGCGCCACCGCACACGGATGAAGATGGCCCGCCACATTCCAACCGGGATGATCCCCCGGTTCGTGGGCAAAGATCAGACCAGCGACCTCCGCCACCTCTTCGGCCTGGCCGCGGAACCGCTTCGGCGGCAGCGGATCATGGTTCCCCAGGATCCAAACCCAGTCCGCAGCGCCGCAAAGGCCCTCAAGTCGCTCGGCATCCGCCTCGTCCATCCGCGCTTCCGCTCCCAGATCGTGGAAAGCATCGCCCAGCGACACCACGATCTTAGGTTGGCAAAGCCGCATCAGCCGCTCCAGGGCATCCAACGTCGCCCTTGTGTCGTAGGGAGGAAGGAACTGCCCCTTCTGGGCAAAATGCGATCCCTTCTCAAAATGAAGATCGGAGACGACAAGCACCTTTTTGGTGGGCAGCCAAAGAGCACCTGAGCAATCAAAAACGGCCGGTACGGCGCTGATTGCAAGGCTTTCCGACAGCGGCGAGGAGGTCGCTAAAGCACCCATTAAGAAAGGTTACCGCGATCCGACCGCGGCCGGAAGCAAATGACAAAAATGGGGAGAACTCGTCCCAGAGCCCGCATTTTTGCTAGGGATTAAGGTCTTTCCCCTAGCGTCTCTCGTGATCTTGCGAGGACATGACATGACCAGAGGCTCCAACCTGGCACCTTCCGCTGAGACCGGTATTCCGAGCGACCAGCTGTTCAACGCGGTCAGCCAATTGCTCGTTGCGACCCGTCGTCAGCAGAGTCGGACCGACCGTCTTTATGCGAACGAGCTCACCATGCAGCTGATCGCTGCCATGGACGACAAGGCGCTGGTGAAAACCGCGGAGCTGATCGCGAAGATGGCGGAAGCCCCTGAAGAGCTTCAGCGCGCGATCGCCTTCACCTCGATCGCAGGCGCCGAGGTGATCCTCGCCAGCCGCCACACCGGCGACGCAGTGCTGATGGAAGCCGCATCAAAGGACGTGGCCTATCGCCGGATCATCGCCAAACGCTCGAGCCTCTCTGAGCCTGTGGTGAACCGCCTTCTGTTCCATGAAGAGCAAGAAATCGAAAACCTTCTTCTTCCGCGCGCTGAGATTCCTCTGTCGAAGAACCGGATGGAGCGTCTGGTCAATCGCGCCTCAAGCCGCGTTGGCCTTGCCACCATGCTGACTCGCCGGTCGGACCTGAACGCTCGGCTGAGCCTCCGGCTGTTCTGGTCACTGGAAACCGATGGTCGCCGCGCGGTGCTCGATAAGTTCAATGTCGACCCAGGCTTCGCCGCTGACGTCTTCACCCAAGTTCTTGGTACGAACATTGAGGCCTATGGCGAAACGCCGCTTGCAAAGATGGCGCAGCTCATCACCCGCGCCCAAGCCTTCGAAAAGGCAGGGCGCTCGAAGCGCAATGCGGCCCCTTATGATCAACTTGTCCTCTCCATGCGGAGTGACAACTCACGGTCCATCGTGGAGGAAGCCGCGCGTGAGGGCATGATCAGCGAATTCCTCGCCACACGGATCACCAACGATGCTGGCGGCGAGCCGCTCACCGTGTTCGCAGCGGCGATGAACGTGTCAGAGAAGGGCTTTGCGAAGGTCCTCTCGGAACGTCCCAACCCGCAAATGGGTCTCTCCGTTCTCAGCGGAAAAGACAAAAAGCGGCTGGAGAAGCTGTTCGAGAACCTTGGCCCTGCAGCGGCCGCGGCGATCCTCAGCTACTGGGACATCGACCTCAGCGATGAGCGCCGTGACCGCTCGAACTTCAAGCCTGGCGAGGACATGGCCGGGATTGAGCAGCGCCTCCGCGATGCGTTCGACACGGACAAAAGCGACGCTTCGTCCGAAGACGACGCCCGTGACACTGACGACCAAGCTTGGTCAGCAGGCGGACAGCGCTAAGCGCTACGGAAGTGCTTCGACAGCTTAAGGCGCTGTCCCTGGTAGTGTGACGCGTGCCCGGAGCCATAGAGCTTGTCAGGGCGCGCAGCGAGCTTTTCATAGCCAAGGCGCGCAACCCGCTGGCCGTGCTCCAAGATGAACGGCACATCAAACCCTCGCACCTCAAGCACCGCGCGGCTTGGCTCCTCTGTCCCAAAGCCGGGATCGAAGAACCCCGCGTAATGGGCACGGAAGGCACCGATCTCAGGATCAATCGCCACCATCTCAGCGGCGAGATCCTCCGGAACGTGAACCTCCTCTTGGCTCGCCAAGATATAAAATTCGTCCGGGTCGAGAATAAGAAAGCCGTCCTTGGGCGCCTCAATAGGCTCAAAGTACCCCTCAGGATCGAGCGCGTCGCGCTTGTCGACATCGATCAGACCTGCATGCCGCCGGGCACGCCATCCTGCGACAGGCCCAAGCTCCGGGGACAGATCAACGCTGAGGTTCAGCCCCTGCGCCACATGATGCCCTGGGCCAAGCGCGCCCGCCACCTCTGCATCGCTCAGCACTGTATCACCGGACCGCACCCGCAGCTGGTTGAGGGAGGAGCCCTCCCGCACGAGAATTGAAAACGTCCGTGGGCAAATCTCCGCGTAGAGCGGACCGTGGTAGCCCGCGGGCACGCGCTCATAGGCATCGTTGCCTTCGGCGAGCAGCCTGACAAAAACATCAATCCGGCCCGTCGAGCTTTTCGGGTTGGCCGTGGCTGAGAGGTCGGCGGGCAATGCCAAGCTCTCACGCAGCTTCACCACATAGACGCAGCCCTTCTCGAGCACCGTCTCGGTGGTGAGATCGAGCTCATGGAGGCACAGCGCATCGAGGCGTTCCTCGACGCTCGTCTCCGCGCTTGGCAGGAACCCCGCACGCACACGCCAGGCTTTCCGCCCCAAAGTGAGGTCGAGGCTCGCAGGCTGCAGCTGCCGCGGACCGAGCTCCGCCGTGATGACGCCGCTCTCGACCAGCGCCTTTAGCCCCTCTGCGCTCAGCACACCTTGCTTGCGATCCATGCCGACTCCTTGATGGATAGATCGCAAGGCATCGCGTGCTGGCGGCCTCTGGTCAACGGGGGCGACCGCCGGTAAAAGGTAACGCTGCGAAAGCGAAGGAGACATCTGATCATGTTCGAAGACTTTGAAGAGATGTTTTCCGAAGCCATCACCGACGGCATCCGCGTCCGGGTCTCATCCGATTACCTCGAAGATGAGTCCGAACCCGACGAGGGCCGGTTCTTCTGGTCCTACACCGTCCGGATCGACAATGACTCTGGTAAAGTCGTCACCCTCCGCCGCCGCACCTGGCACATCGCCGACAGCGCTGGTCAAAGCTTTGTCGTCGAGGGCGAAGGCGTTGTGGGGGAGCAGCCTGTGCTGCGCCCGGGCGATGCATTCGAGTACACATCGGCGACGCCGCTCAACGCGCCATCCGGCATGATGTTCGGCGCCTATCTTATGAACGGCGAAGACGGCGAGAGCTTTGAAGCGACGATCCCGCCCTTCAGCCTCGACAGCCCCCACGACCTCCGCCGCATGAGCTGATCAGGCTGCGTCTCGCGCGCGCGAGCGGAAAAACAAGAGCGGGGCAAAACCGAACCCGATCAACCCGGCGTAGTAGAGACCGACCGGCATCACACCCATGACGTTGGCCAGAAACAGCCCGCCGAAGAGAAGGGCATGGCCGACAACGCCCCAGGCGATGCCCGCCAGAATCATCGGCCGCGTGGCGACGCCCGCTTTCAGCAGTGCACGGAAATAGAGGATGACCAGGGGCAAGAAAATGACTGCACCGGTCGCAACCCCCGAATTGTAAGAGAGGGTCCGAACCGCGGCGGCCACATGGGCAAACCCGTTCACAGCCATGATGCCCCCCATGGCGATCGAAGGGAAAACGAAACGCGGGCTCGCCCAAACCGCGACCAAGGCCGTCGCCCAGACGGTACCGGTGTTGATGTAGAAAATAGCCTCGCGAGTCATGATCCCGTATTTGTCCTCACCGAACAAAGCCGCCAGCATCGTGTTCAGTTCATGGAGCAGCGGATAGGTCTCGCCTAAGAGATTGACCCAATGCTCCTCAAACTGATGAACGAAGTATGATGCCGCGAAGAGGATGGCGACAAAGGTCGTGTCCAAGAGCGCTGGACCCTCTGCGCCTTCCCTCATCTTCAGTGCAAGGAAGACAACCACGGGCGCCATAAAGGTGCCGATCTTCATCCAATGGTCCGCCAAAAACGCTTGCTGCCCCAGCGGTGCCCACAGCATGGCCATGAAAACCAAGAGCACGGACAATTGCCCAAGCGATAGCTTGTGATCACCTGCTCGCATCAGCAACCTCCCTAAATCGAACTACAAAGTACGATTTGTACCACGGAGGCGTATTGCGCGACAGGACCAAAGGCAAAGCATCGCAGTCGGCGATGGTCCGGTGATCGAGCGACCATGACAAGGGTTTCGATAGACCTGCCCGCGAAAACACTCTCTAGCTGCAACGACGATTGGAGGTCCGCCATGAAAGCGGTTTGCGTTTTCACCGGTTCAAGCTTTGGCGCCGACAAGGCCTTTGAAGAGGCCGCGCGATCCCTTGGAGCGGCCATCGCAAAGCGAGGCTTCACCTTGGTCTATGGCGGCGCGTCGGTTGGTTTGATGGGCGCGGTGGCCGATTCGGCTCTCGCAGAAGGCGGCGAGGTCATCGGCGTCCTGCCCAAGGCACTGGCCGATCTTGAGCTCGCCCATACCGGCCTCACGGAGCTGAAGATCGTGGACAGCATGCATGCCCGAAAGACCGCGATGGCAGACGCCGCGGACGCTTTCGTCTCGCTGCCCGGCGGCCTTGGAACCCTTGAGGAAACCTTTGAGGTCTGGACCTGGACCCAGCTCGGCGTCCACGCCAAGCCGCTCGGGTTCGTGAATGTGAACGGCTATTACGAGGGGCTCCTCACCTTCCTCGACCACGCCGTGGCGTCGGGGTTTGTGAAGCAAAAGCACAAAGAGCTGGCCCTGGTCGATGCCGATCCCGATGCCCTGCTCGAGGCCTTGGCGAAGACCGATGTCAGCTACGAGCCCAAATGGATTGACCGTCAGAACCGATAGTCTTCGCCGATATGGCCATTTTCGCAGAGGTGCGTTATGGCCCAAGCCATGACGACGAGAGATCACACAGCGCTTGGCGCCCTGGCGCCCGCCCGCTCCCCTTGGCGATGGCAAGGCTGAGACCTCTTCCGCACACGATCTTTTTCACCGCATCTAAGTAAACGGCCCCACCATGAGTGATCACACCCAGCGCGTCTTCTCGGGCGTGCAGCCCACCGGCAATCTGCACCTTGGCAACTATCTCGGCATGATCGAGCCCTCGACGCGCCTCCAGGACCAGATGCAAAGCATCTTCTGCGTCGTTGACCTCCACGCCATCACCGTGCCGCAAGACCCCAAACTCTTGCGTGATCAAACGCGGGAAATCGCAGCCGCCTTTATCGCCGGCGGGATCGACCCCGATCGCGCGATCATCTTCCACCAGTCTTCCGTTCAAGCCCACACAGAGCTTGCTTGGATCCTGTCCTGTGTCGGCCGCATCGGCTGGCTGAACCGGATGACCCAGTTCAAGGATAAGGCGGGTAAGGACAAAGAGAAGGCGTCGGTCGGCCTCTACACCTACCCGATCCTCATGGCGGCAGACATCCTCGCCTATCAGGCCACCCATGTGCCTGTCGGCGAAGATCAAAAGCAGCATCTTGAGCTGGCGCGCGACATCGCCGCCAAATTCAATAATGATTTTGGTGCAGAGGATTTCTTCCCCCAACCAGAGCCCATGATCCAAGGGGCAGGCACACGGGTCATGTCTTTGCGAGACGGGACGGCGAAGATGTCAAAGTCTGACCCGTCGGATCTCAGCCGCATCAATCTCACCGATGACGCGGACACGATCGCCAAGAAGTTCAAAAAGGCAAAGTCCGATCCTGATGCTCTGCCATCGGAGGAAGATGGTCTTGAGGGCCGTCCAGAGGCGCGGAACCTCGTCAACATCTACGCCGCGCTCGCAGGCAGCGACGTGGCGTCGGTTTTGTCAGAGTTTGGCGGCCAAGGGTTCGGCACACTGAAACCGCGGCTTGCAGAACTCGCTGTCGAAAAGCTTGGTCCGATATCGGATGAGATGCGCCGCTTATCGGGCGACGCGGCGCATCTCGACGCCATCCTGGTCGGGGGGACCACCAGGGCGGACGCCATTGCCGCGCCTATCCTGCGCGACGTCAAAGAGATCGTCGGGTTCCTCCCGTCGACCGCTAAGTCTTAGTTGCCGCGACGGCCGCGACCGCGCCCACGGCGCTCGCCCCGCTGCGCACGGCCAGCTTCGAGTTCCTCACGGGACAGAAGGTCGTCACCATTGGTATCGAGCCGATCGAATGCGGTTTGGGAGACGGTTTCATACTCTTCGAAAGAGATGATGCCGTCGCCATTGGTGTCGAGACTCTGGAAGCGCTGCTGGGCCTGCGCTGAAACCTCAGCGCGGCTGATGAACCCATCGCCATCGGTGTCGCGGCCGACAGGGCCCTCTTGGGCAGAAGCCGCCGCGGTCAGCGCAACGGATGTGGTGATACTCAGGGCAGAGACTGTCAGTTTCATTGGGTGATCCTTTCGTTTGGCGGCCTTGCAATCCCCTCCGCCTCGCCGCGAAAGGACCACAAACCCTGGTGGCAAAACACCCGCAGCGCGTCGCGAAATGTATCGAAGGGTCAGACACCTGCGACAGCCGCGCTTTGACTGGGCTGGCCTGACGACTAAAAGTGGTCGATGGACCAGCGACAACCCCACTTCCCTGACCCCGCAACCAAGCCGCCAAAGCTGCGGCGACCCTTGCCGGGATTGGTTCTGGCGCTGCTTGGCGCCGCAGCGCTCATGGCATTGTCCGCAGCCGTCACAGGCGGTCTTCTGACCACCAGAGAGGGCATCATCATCGCGGCGTTCATTGGGATTGCAGCGCTGATCTCAGGTTTTTCGACAGCCAGCTCTCAGGACGCGACAACCCTTATGGGTGAAGACCTGGAGGAGATGCGGCGGCTGAAGCGCTTTGGTCTTCTTCTCAACGCCCTTCCCCAGCCCGTCCTTCTCCTGAACAGCGCTGACCAGGTCGAAACATCGAACAAGGCCTGCGCCGAAGTGTTCGGTGAGAACATCGATGGCCTACCCATCACGGGGCTGATCCGTGCACCCCAGGCCCTCGATGTGCTTCGGGAGGTGCGCCATGTGCAGGCGCCGCGGGAGACCGAATTCACCCTCGCAGGAGCGCCGGGGCTGGACGCTCTTTTCTACGCGGCCCCGCTCGACCCCAGCGCTGGCGACGAAGACAGGCGGATTGTTGTGATGATCCGCGATCGGACCGAACAAAAAAAGCTCGAGCGGATGCGCACGGACTTTATCGCCAATGCGGGGCATGAGCTTCGCACCCCGCTTGCCTCCATCTTGGGCTTCATCGAAACGCTCCGTGGTCACGCCAAGGATGATCCCGAAGCGCAAGACAAGTTCCTGGGTATCATGCACGCTCAAACCGAGCGCATGCTGCGCCTGGTGCGGGATCTTGTGAGCCTCTCAGCACTTGAGCTTAACGAGCGGCGCCTGCCCGAGGACCGCGTTGACCTTAAGGAGGTCGCGGACACGGTGCATGACGTCATGGAACCGGTGGCATCCTCCGCAGGCGGTGAACTTTTGGACGTCGGCGGGCCAAGTCTTGTGCTCCTGACCGGTGACCGCGATCAGCTGATCCAAGTGACGCAAAACCTGACGGACAACGCCCTCAAATACGGGACCTCCACGGAGGACGGGACAGCGCGGGTCAGAATCAGCGTCGGCCGGGGCCCAGAGACCGTGTGGCAGGACGCCGAAAAAAGCGGTGACAGTCCTGAACAGATCGCCGTTCGGGCCGGTTGCCAGCCTGAAGACTTGGTTTTTCTTCGGGTTCAAGATGAAGGTGAGGGCATCGAAAAGACCGACCTTCCGCGCCTGACAGAGCGTTTTTATCGGATCGATGTCGAAAGGAGCCGCTCAAAGGGCGGCACTGGCCTTGGACTTGCAATCGTCAAACACATTGTGGGTCGCCATCGCGGCGGAATCTTGGTCGAATCATCTCCAAATGAGGGAGCAGCCTTCACATGTTACTTCCCGCCCTTTACGAGTGCTGGTCCTAGTGTAACGGAATAACGACAAGCGGACGGCTTTGAGGACGTGAAAAAGGAGAAAAGCACCCTCAAGTCCTCGAAACTCTACAAGAACTTGTCACACAAATCAGGCAGCACGGTCCGCCAAAGGAGCATCCTATGCCATTCGGCATTTTGAAACAGCAGGCTGATCGCATCGAGAAACTCGATGTGGCCCTGGCTACCATGGGTGGCCTGGTGGAACAGCAGCTGACGGATTCTCTTGCGGCGTTTGAGCACAGGGATGCTGAGCTCGCCCGCGAGGTGAACATGCGGGACGTGGAAACGGACCGGTATGAGCGGCAGATCGAGCACCTGGTGGCTGAGCTTTTCCAGGAGCGCCGCCGCACACCGGCCGAAATTCGCCGGATGATGGCCGCGGTCCGAATTGCATCAGAGATGGAGCGCATTGGCGACCTCGCGAAAAACGTGGCGCGCCGGTCCATCATCATCGCCGAAGCTGATGACGATGGTGAGCACTCCAAACATGCTGGTGTCGGCCGGATGGGGAAAATCGCCCTGCGCCAGTTCTCGGAGTCCCTTGATGCCCTCTTCCGGCGCAATGCTGACGCCGCCCGGGCGGTGCGCAACGCCGATGACCAGGTCGATGACATCTACAACTCCGTCTTCCGGGAGCTGTTGACCCTGATGACTCGCGTGCCGAGCCTCGCATCGACCGGCACCCACCTTATTTTTGTTGCCAAGAACTTCGAACGTATTGGCGACCATGCCACGAACATCGCGGAACGCGTGCACTTTGCTCTGACCGGTGAGGAACTGCCTCACGAGCGGCTCAAGACCGATGTCACGACCTCGCTTGTGGCTGCGGAGTGAAGAACCATGCCGAGCAAACACGTCCTTGTTGTTGAAGATGATGAAGCGCTGCGGACGCTGATCGAATACAATCTTGGCAAAGAAGACTTTGCTATCACCACCGCGCGTGATGGCGAGGAAGCTCTTCTGAAAGTCGAAGAGACCAGGCCGGATCTCGTGATCCTCGATTGGATGCTGCCGAACGTGTCCGGCATCGAGGTTTGCCGCCGCCTGCGCGCCAAGCAAGCCACCCAGGCCCTGCCAATCATCATGCTCACCGCTCGCGCCGAAGAGACCGACCGGGTTCGCGGCCTTGAGACGGGTGCAGATGATTACGTCGTCAAGCCCTTCTCGATGGAAGAGCTCGTGGCCCGCATCCGCGCGGTGCTGCGCCGGATCCGCCCAAGCCTCGTTTCGGACACGGTGTCGTGCGGCGACATCGAGGTCGACCGGACAGCGCACCGGGTTCGCCGCTCTGGCCAAGAGGTGCATCTTGGCCCGACCGAGTTCCGTCTTCTCGATCACCTGATGCAGAACCCTGGCCGGGTGTTCAGCCGCGAGCAGCTGCTGAATGCGGTTTGGGGCTCTGACGTCTTTGTCGAGGCCCGGACAGTGGACGTGCATATCGGCCGTCTGCGGAAAGCTCTCGGCAAGCACGGCGATCGCAACCCGATCCGCACCGTGCGCTCAGCCGGCTATTCCCTCGAAGGCGTCTCCGAACCTCAGCAAGCGGCCAGCTGATCAGCGCACCCAAAAACTGGGGACGAACAGCACCAGGACGGTGAACAACTCCAGGCGACCAAGCAACATGGTCACCGACAGGAGCCATTTGGCGCCCGCTGGCAGGCTGCCATAGTTTCCGGCCGGACCGACGATATCACCGAGACCTGGGCCGACATTGGCGATGGCTGAACCAGCCGCCGAAAGCGCTGTCACAGGATCAAGCTCGAACAGCGACAACCCCACGGTCACCGTCGCAAACACCGAGAAATAGATGAAAAAGAAGGTCAGCACCGAGCGGAAAACGCTGTTGTCCAGCGGCCGCCCATTGTACCGCGCAACGGTCACCCGGTGCGGATGGGCGAGTTTTTGGGTGTAAACGGACAAAGCAGCGATCGCGACTTGTAGACGAAAGACTTTAAGCCCGCAGGACGTGCTGCCGGCGCAGCCCCCTAAGAACATCACACAGAAGAACACGCCAAGGGCGAACGAGCCCCAAGCGTTGTAGTCCGTGCTGGCATAACCCGTCCCCGTCATAATCGAGACGATGTTGAAGGAGGAAAACCGCAAGGCCTCAACTACCCCAAAATCAAGCGCAACAATGACTCTGATCGTCATAAGGCTGATAAAAAAGACGACGAGCCCAAGGAAAAATTGAACCTGACTGTCAGCCAGTATGGTGCCCTTGCCCCGCAAAGCCAGGAGATAAAGACCAAAGGGCAACGACCCTGCGATCATGAACACAACAGCCACGACATCGATAGGACCACGGATCGTCTCGCTGTCCAGGAAATAGCCAAAGGATGCGTCCTTGGTCGAGAAGCCGCCAGTCGCCACCGTTGTCATCGCGTGGTTCAAGGCGTCAAACGCCCCCATCCCAAAAAACCAATAGGCCGAAAAGCACATGGCCGTCATCGCCACGTAAAGGCCGAACACAGCTGCTGCGAGATCATCGGCACCAGGAAGGATCTTGTCTGACTTATCCGAGCTCTCAAGCCGGAAGAGCTGCATGCCCCCGATCGAAAGAAACGGCAGAACGGCGATCGCCATGATGACCACGCCAATACCGCCAAACCATTGCAGCATCGAGCGCCAAAGAAGAAATCCCGCAGGCTGATCATCGAGCCCGGTCACCACCGTGGCCCCGGTGGTGGTCAGCGCGGACATCGATTCAAAAAAAGCGTCGGTGACGCTCATCGCGCCCGGGCCGATCGCCAAAGGCACGGCCGCGCCGACGACCAGCGCCAGCCAACTCGCAGTGGTGATCAAGAAGCCGTGCCGCGTGGAAATCCGCTCGACCTTCCCGCGGCAAGCCAGCGCAAGACCGCCGCCCACCACCATGAGCATGATCGCGGAGGCAACAAAGGCATCCGCGCTCGCCTTGGCCGCCTCGCTGCCATCAAGGAGGTTCGCGAGGACAGGCAGGACCATGGAGGCGCCGAGCACCGCCACGAACACACCAATCACCAGAAAGACGGGACGGAAATCACGCATCAGCCAGCCCCGTTAGGCGCAATCACCCTCGCGCGAAAGCGTCTCGCATGCGGTCAAAACGAGATGTGCTTGGCAGGGTTCACGCTCCGGCCGTTCTGGCGCACCTCAAAATGGAGGTGATAGCCCGACGCCCGGCCCGATTTGCCGACCCGGCCAATGCGCTGGCCACGCTTCACGTTCCGACCCTTGCGGGTGTTGTAGCCCGCCAGATGCGCGTAATAAGTGTGCTGGCCGCCGCCGTGATCGATAATGATCAAGCGGCCGAAGCCCTTTTTCCTGCCCCGGAAAATGACTTTGCCCGCCTTCGCCGCGCGCACCTCGGTGCCGCGCGGGGCCGCCAGATCGATGCCATGGTGGAAACCGCTTCGCCTTGGCCCGTAGTTGGAGGTGACTTTGCCGCCAGGTACCGGGTCAACAAAGACATTTGGCGGCTTGGAAGCGCAGGCCACTGCGAGCAAAAGAGCAAAAAGGGCCAGCGCCTGGCGAACACGCCCAGGCAGCGATGGGGTACGGGGAAGCGAAAAACGGCGCATCGTGAAGTGCTCCCAAGGCAAGCAACGCGATCGAAAGAATACCAGCCCAGAAGTTGGTGGGCAGTGAACGAAATCACATGATAGCGGCGGTCTTATGACAATTGTTGAGCTCCTGATCCTCGCATTGATCCAAGGGATCACGGAATTCATCCCTGTATCGTCATCGGCTCACCTCATTCTTCCCTCCGCTTTGATCGAAGGCTTCGATGACCAGGGGGCGATGATCGACGTCGCCGCCCATGTCGGAACGCTCGCAGCGGTGATGCTCTATTTCCGCAAAGACGTGGGCGAGATGTTTGTCGGCCTCAAAGACTTTGCTGAACAGCGGCCAAGCGCCGAACGCCAGCTCTTTGAGGTTCTCGTGATCGCGACACTCCCGATCTTGGTGGCAGGCGCGGCGATTGCGTTCTTTGACCTGGTCGAAATCCTGCGAAACCCCGTGATCATTGGGCTTGCGAGCATTGTCTTCGGCCTCGTTCTCTACGTTGCTGACAAGCGGCCTGAGCTGACGACGGGCAATGTCAGCTCGTCTCGCCAAGCATTGGTGATCGGTTTGGCCCAATGCCTGGCTTTGATACCCGGGACCTCACGGTCGGGCATCACGATCACGGCCAGCCGGTATCTCGGCTACACCCGCAAAGAGGCGGCTCGTTTTTCGATGCTGCTGGCGATCCCAACCATTTCGGCCTTTGGCCTCTACGCCTTTCTTGATCTCGTGAGCGGAGACGAAAGCGGCAGCTTGGTCGCAGGTCTGGTGATCGCCGTTTTCTCGTTCATTGCTGCGCTCATCACCATTTCACTGTTTTTAAAAGCGACTGAGCGCTTTTCATTTGCGCCTTTCGTCATATATCGCGTGCTGCTTGGCGTTGCAGTTCTCATGCTTGTCATCTGACGGCCATTGTCGACTGTCATCGTAGTGTTATCTTAGCACTCACGGGCCACATTTTGTGTTCTACTGGGTTTTGGTGGTGGGCCTCTGGGGGCCTTTAAGGAATTGTTCACCGGCTGGGTAAACCATTGAAGCTGTTCTGTTCTTGGACAGAACATCAGCTTCAATCGGTTCCTTTTTGGTCGGAGGGAGGTCGATGATGACGATGGGTGATACAGAAATCCCAACAGGCCGGGACTGCTATGTCCGCGAAGTCCTGGCACGCGACGTCCGCGAGGATATCGAGCGCGAGCTCGATTCCAAATACGCCTTTGATGATGACAGCGTTCTCTACGCTCTCTGCGATGCCGATGGTGAGCGCATTGCGCTTATGAGCGATCGCGACATCGCCTTTGCCGCGGCCCGTCAGCACGAAATGGTGCCGCACAGCGTCCACTGAGGATATGCGCAGCACTGCTTGCTGAGACGACGGGCTATCATCCGTGGACGATGTGATGTGTTCCGCACCAGCCAACGCGCCGTGTGCAAAATCGTCTTTGACCCGATGAAACGACCACGTCGCTTCAGGATCGTCTAAGTAGGCTAGAGATGTCTCTAAGCTCAGGCGGCTTCGGCATCGCTTTCTGAGACAAGCGCTGCGTAGGCTGCATCGACATTGGTCGCCCCGCGCAAGGACTCAAGCACGCCAGGCGTTTTCAGGGTGCGCGCGACCCGCGACAGGGCCTTCAGATGGTTCGCGTTGTCCGCGTCGGGAGCGAGGAGAAGAAAGACGAGATCGACAGGATCACCGTCGACGGCCTCAAACCCGATCTTATCGCGCAGCCGCACGAACAGACCCGAGAGCTTGTCCACCTCAACCCGCGCGTGGGGAATCGCGATCCCGCCGCCCACGCCGGTGGTGCCCAGGCTCTCACGGTCCATCAGCCTGTCATGGACGAGGCCGGCATCGAGGCCGAAGTCCTGAGCCGCCAACTTGCCGAGGGTCTCAAGGATCGATCGTTTGCAGCTGGCCCCGACATCCAGGTGGATGTGCTGGGGCTCAATGATCCCGCGCAAGCTTTTTGCCATGCCGACACGTCAAACGCCGCCAAAGCAGCGCCCTTTCTTCACAAATTCCGCGGTTCGCAGGACGGTCGAAACCAGCCCGCACTGGCGTCCTTTGCGAAAGGCGCGCCAACCCCGGTATCCCTGCCCAAGGGATGTGGCCCTAGGCGTGCCGCGATGAAAGGTCGAGGGCTCTAAGATTACGCTTTTGAAGACGCTTCGATCCAACCGATGTTGCCGTCTTCCCTGCGGTGAACGACGCTAAGTGTGCCGTTTCCTGCGTTTCGGAAGACCACGACCGGTGCTTCGGTAAGGTCAAGCTGCATGACTGCGTCAGTGACGGTCATTTGTCGCACGGAGGTTTCCGCCTCCGCGATCACCAAAGGCGCCGCATCGGGCTCTTCGCCCGTACCCTCTGGCTCGTCTTCGTCGGCCGGTGCCTGAATGACGTAGCTGTTGGCCATTTCAGCGGGCAGCGGCGAGCGATCTTTCGAGTGGTGGTCCTTCAGGCGGCGCTTGTAGCGCCGGACGCGCTTCTCAAGCTTCTCCATCGCGTCGTCGAAGGCGCCGTAAGCGTCCTGGCCCTTGCCGGTGGCCGAGAGAAACACACCGGACGCCAAGTGCACCGTGGCCTCGGTTGATAACAAGGAGCCGTCTTTGCCGAAGTTCACGATCGCTTCGGCGCCGCGCTCAAAATACTTATGCACGCGGGCGTTCATGTTGTCGTGGACGTGGGTCTGGAGAGCTTCCCCGAGATCGATGCCTTTGCCGGTGACTTGTACGTCCATAGAACCTCCTCGCTGCGGATCAGCGTATTCGTTGGAGAAAGGTCCTACCCCAGCTCAGCTTTCGCTTCTACAGGGCTCGGCGGGCCGCACGCTTCCGTTCGACAGATGATGGAATGTCGAGGCTTTGCCGGTACTTAGCGATTGTGCGGCGCGCAATGGCGATATCCACCTTCGCGAGCTCCTCGACCAATTGATCATCAGACAGAGGTGATGTTGGCTCTTCATTGCTGATCAGCTCTTTGATCAGATGACGAACGCTTTCTGCAGAGTACTCCTGCCCACCGTCCGAGGACGGAATAGCGGCAGTGAAGAAGTACTTCATTTCAAAGACGCCGCGCGGGGTGTGCATGTATTTGTTCGTGGTCACACGGCTGACCGTGCTTTCATGCATCTCGATCGCTTCGGCAACGGTCTTGAGGTTCAAGGGCCTTAAGTGACGGATACCATGGGCAAAGAACGCGTCTTGATAGCTAACGATGGCGCTCGAGACCTTGAGAATGGTCCGTGCACGTTGATCAAGAGAACGAACGAGCCAGTTGGCATCAGCAATCTGCGTTTGCAGGAACGATTTGCTATCATCGCTCTGCTTCTCGGCAGAAAGCTCCGTGTAGTAAGTTTCGTTGGCGATGACCCGCGGCAAGGTCTCACTGTTGAGCTCGACCTTCCATCCGCCATCGGCGCTTTCAGCAACATAGACGTCCGGCACGACAACATGCACTGGGTCTGAGCCGTAGACGAGGCCAGGCTTAGGGTTGAGGCGCTTGATCGCGGCCACAGCGTGGCGCAGCTCCCCATCGTCCATGCCTGTCAGGCGCTTCAGTTCAGCGATCTTGTGGCTGCCGAGAAGTGCGAGGTTATCAAGGAACGCTTCCATCTGGCTCGAAAGCTCACCCTGATCCTCAAGCTGGATGCTCAAACACTCCGCAAGCGAACGAGCGCCAACACCAGCAGGCTCGAAACTCTGAATGATGCGGAGGACGACCTCCACGTCAGCTTCTGTGCACCCAAGGCGCGTCGCGACGGTGTCGAGCGGCGTCTGCAGATAACCGCTGTCCTCGATCAAATCGATCAGATAACGACCGATGCCCAGTTGGATTTGATCACGTGTACTGATGAGAAGTTGCTCTTCGAGCACTTCGCGCAAGGTGACAGCCTCACTGATGTTGGCTGCCGCATCGAAGTCTTCGCCGCCGCCCATCTGGGTCGCGACCTCTTTGATCCGCTCTTTAGGTGCAGGCGGGCCGTCATCGCTGCCGTCGACAGGGCGTTCAGGAAGCGCATCCGCTTCACCCTCGGAGGCAGGAGCCTCCGGCGCAGCGGAAGCCTCACCTTCGGAGGTTTCGCCGCGCTCAAGAAACGGGTTCTCGAGGAGCTTTTCCTCGACATAGGCCGCAAGTTCGAGATTGGAGAGCTGCAGCAGCTTAATCGCCTGCTGCAGTTGCGGCGTCATCGTCAGCTGCTGGCTTTGCCGTGCCTCAAGCCGGCCGGTCATGCTCATGCGCTAAGATCCCATCCAACGTTCGCGGGCGGCCTTGATCGGCACCCCCATCCCGCGAGGTCAGACGTTACGGACCATACGTTTCGCCTAAGTATACACGGCGAACATCTTCGTTAGTGACCACACCTTCTGCGCTACCCTCAAAGAGGACTTCGCCTTGGTGGATGACGCTCGCCCGATCGATAATATCCAGTGTATCCCGGACGTTATGGTCGGTGATGAGGACACCAAGGCCGCGGTCTTTGAGCTGTGAGACAAGCTCCTTGATGTCGGCGATGGCAAGGGGATCGATCCCGGCAAAAGGCTCGTCGAGCAGCATGAAATCTGGGCTCGTGGCCAGCGCCCGCGCGATTTCGAGCCTCCGGCGCTCACCACCTGAGAGGGCTGTGGCCATCGAGGCGCGCACATGGGTGATCGAGAATTCTTGCAAGAGGTCTTCGACGACCTCCCGCCGTTTGTGCTTGTCCGGCCAAGCCAGCTCAGCGACGGCTTCGATGTTTTGCTCGACAGTGAGACCGCGGAAAATCGAGGCTTCTTGCGGCAAATAACCAAGTCCCAGCCGCGCGCGTTGATACATCGGCAGCGCCGTGACGTCGTAGCCATCGATGGTGATCGATCCGCCATCCGCCGGAACCAGCCCCATCACCATATAAAAACAGGTGGTCTTGCCCGCGCCGTTGGGACCCAAGAGGCCCACCACTTCACCCCGGTTCACCCGGAAATTGACGTGGTTCACCACCCGGCGACGGCGATAAGATTTTTGGAGGTTCTCCGCCACGAGGCCGAGATTTTGGTTGGGCACCTTGGTGGCCTCACCGGTGTTGGCTGCGACGCTGCCTTCCATCAGCTGGCGTCCTGCCCCGCAAAGAGGCCGCGCACACGGCCCCCCGGCTCGGTCGACATCACCATGGCGCCGGTGATGGTGTTGTAGGTGAGCTTATCGGCGGTCGCGACCTGGGGGCCCTGGAGCACCACGACACTGCCAGTGACAGTCAGTTGGTTGCCGCCCGCTTCAAAAAAGGCGTGATCACCGGCCAGAGCATCGCCCTGGACATTGGCGTAGCGCACACTGCCCATCGCTTCGATGCTTTCAATCTCACCCGTCTCCGCTGAGAGCTTGATGATCATCTCATCAGCAGTCAGCACCACGCCGGGTTGGGAGACGCGTACATCGCCCTCGCCGATCCAGGTGAGGCCGGCATCTTTGCGCTCCACACGCGCGGCATCGATTTCGGATGGCTTTTCGGAATCAAACCCAACGCCGCCTTGGGCCCAGGCGTGGCTCCAGCTGAGTGCCAGCACCAAGAAAAGACGGACAGCAACGCCCACCAGCCCTTACTCCTTTATCCCCGCCGATACCTTTGGCTCGAGGCGGATCTTCACGTCCCCTTCGAGCACCAACCGATCTTCGGTTTGGTACACCGTGGCCTTATCAGCGCGCAGGGTTCCTGTCTCGCCCGCTCCGTTCACCTCTGACGAAGACGTGACGATTTGGCTGTCGAGATCGACCTCAGCGGCGTCGGTGGTGAGGATAAACACCTCCCCGCTTTCGCTTTGTTGCTCGAGCTCAACATCCCGGGTGAGGTTCATGCGCCGAGCGGCGCGGTCATAAATGCCATCAAGGGAGCGCACGAGCACGGTGTCGCCCGACTGGCTGAGCCGCCGCGCCTCCGGCTTATCAAGGCCAATGAGATCTGGATCAGAGGCTGCGCGGGTGGCGGAGGTCGCCGCAACCTCAAACGGTTGACCATCGAGGTCCTCACCAAAATAGCGCGGCCGCGCGAGGCTTGCCTGGCCATCGGTGACGTCAAAGGTCGAGAATTGCAGCAAGAACGCGCGATCGACCCGCGGCGGGGTCGCGCTCAACGCGAAGGTCATGAAAAGCCCCGCGGCCAATGCCGGCACGGCCAAGCGCAGGTTTCGCACCCGCAAGCTGTGGCGTGTGACACGCTGTGCCGCGGTGTAGCCAGCCTCCCCAGACAACGGACGAACCATAGGCTTGCGCACGGAGGCTCCTGTTTATTGATGTTATAATGCCCTAATTAGGCACAGTGGCACGTGTAACAAGGCGATAAAAGACGTGATCTATGGCCAGCGCGTTAAATTCTCCGTCAACTATGCGCAAAAATGTCCGTATCCGGCCAGCCCATCAGATCGAGCGACGCCCTGTAGGGCAAAAAGTCAAAACATTTCATAGCGATATCGGAGCGCCCCTCACGCGCTAGACGTTCGTCTAACCACAGCTTTGCATCGTGCAAATGAAGGACATCCGAGGCGGCATAGCTCTTCTGCGCGTCCGACAGCGTCTCCGCACCCCAGTCCGAGGACTGCTGCTGCTTCGAGAGATCAACGCCCAGCGATTCTTTCAAAAGATCCTTGAGGCCGTGCCGGTCGGTATAGGTGCGGGTCAGCTTGGACGCGATTTTGGTGCAGTAAAGCGGTGTGGTTTCGGTGCCGAGCCACTTTTGGAACATCGCGATATCAAAGCGCGCATAGTGGAAGATCTTGGTGACTGAAGGATCGCGCAGCAGCGAGGAAAGCCGAGGCGCTTCAAAAGTCGACCGGTCGATCTGCACCAAATGCGCGTCGCCATGCCCAAGGCTCAACTGGACAACGCAAAGCGCATCACGATGAGGGTTGAGGCCGAGGGTTTCGCTATCAACCGCCACGCAGGCATCGCGCGCGCCGCTCCAGTCGAAGTCGTCGGGCAGGTCGCCCTTATGCAGCTTGATCGACATCAGCTCTCCACAACAAAGCGGAAGCCCATTCACCCTCTGCCGCTTGGGGTCAAGTGCGGCTCGATCATCGAGCGCATGTCGACCCGGGCGCGAAGACGCGTCGCGAGAAGATACGTGCCGCCGAACTTGCGGTGGAGGAACACCATCACCGGGCTCGGCACATGGGCAAAGTCATCATCCCGCAAGGTCATCCCGAGCTCCCGCATGCGGATCGCCAAATCCGACTCGGTGAAGTCATAGGGGCCCTCATGAACGAGCGGTTCCATCGATAGGGTGAAAAGTTCCGCAAGCGTCTCTTCATGCCTGCTGCCAGCGTTATCACCGACAAGCCCCATCACCGTGGCGGCCTCGCGCACAGCTTCCCAATCGTCATCGAAACCAGCTTGGATCAGCTTGCGGTAGCCATCGGTGATGTGCGCTGGCACCTCACGCGTGGCGCCAAAGTCCAGAAGGACGATCCGTCCACTGTCGGTCTGGTAGAAATAGTTGCCAAAGTTGGGGTCTGTCTGCATCAGACCAAACTCAAACACTTCCCGCACCACAAGCTGCATCAGAAGTGAGACGACGCGGTCACGCTCCTCCTGCGGAGCATCGATCAAACTCTCGATCGGCTGTCCACGGACGAGCGACATGGCCAAGGTGTCCTTGGTCGAGAACTCATCACAGACCTGGGGCAGAACAAAGTCGTCCGAACCTGCGAGCAACTCACCAAAACGCTTAAGATACTTCGCCTCGCGCTCATAGTCCGCCTCCTGATGAAGCTGGACTTTCGCTTCTTCGAGGAGCGGCTTGACATCCATGCCCTTGGGCACGAGGCCAGAGACATTGAGGATCGACATCACATTGTCGATGTCGCTGTCGATGCTTTCGCGCACACCCGGATACTGAATCTTGATCGCAAGCTCTTGCCGGTCTTTCGTCTGGGCACGGTGGACCTGGCCGATCGATGCCGCCGCCATGGGGCGAACATCGAAACGCCCGAAACGGCGAAGCCAGCCCTCACCCCATGCTTTATCGAGCACCTGGCGCAACTGCTTCGCTGGCATCATATCGCCCGCGCTGCGCAGGCGCGCGAACACTTCGGTGAACTCTTTGGGGATCGCCTGCTCGTCCGCCATGGAGAGAAGCTGGCCGATCTTCATCGCCGCACCGCGCAGGCGCGAAAGCTGATCCGCCACCTTGGCAGCATTCTTCGGTGTCAGGAGGAGATCCTCCATCGACGGCCGCTCGCCCTTGGCCACGCGGCGCGCGCCATCCACCAGGACACTGCCTGCGATCGATGTGGTCATCCCCCCGAACCGGGCCATGCGCCCGAGCCGTCCGCTCGGTACCGCCGTGCCGCGAAAGTCACCCTCGTCCTCAGCCATCGCCCGTCCGTCGCTGCGTCCTCGTTAGATAGGGGCAGCAGCAGCCCCGCCCAATGGGACAGAACCACTCGCCACTGGGCGCCAAAAGGGGTCGCTCGCCCTCATTCGGCGAGCGAGAGTTCAGGCAGGCGATCGAACAGCGCCGCGGGTGGTTGCCGTTGTGCAGCCTCGGTCAGCTGCTGAAGGTGATGAGCCCTGGTCGTCGCGGCGACCGCACCGTCAACAAAGGGCTGAGCCAGGACATAAGAAAGCGCGAGTTCAGCCGCCGTCCATCCGGGCGTGTCGTGAAGAAAATCCATTTCCGGCGCACGCGCGCGGGAAAGCTCGGCCCTGTTCTTGATCACCGCCCGCGCAATCGTCCACAGATCCGCCAGCGACGAGGGCCGAAAGAAGCCCCGGTTGTAGAGCCCTTGGGCGAGAGGCGCGATCGCAACCGTGGCAAAGCCAGCGCCCTTGGCTCTTTGAAATATGTCCGCATGCTCTTGCTTGAGGATGTTGAAGACACCCATCACGACACTGAAGACCTGGTCGTCCGGCTCAAACCCGTCAAGCGCACAAGCAAAGGCACGTTGTTCCCCGCAGATCCCCGCGCGATCAATCTTACCCTCTTGCTGCAATTGCTGAAGCACCGGCGCGGATCTCTTCATTTCGTCCGGGGTCGGCCCATGAAGGTAAAGAAGGTCGACACGGTCGCGACAGAGGCGCGTGAGACTTGTCTCCACATCGCCGCGGATGCCCTCCTCGCTAAAGTCCGTATAGTGTCGCCCCCGACGATCTTGCCGCGTACCCGTCTTGGTGCTGATAAACCAATCCTTGCTATCAGGCGTACGCCGCATAATGCGTCCGAGCCGCTCTTCCGCAACACCGCGAGCGTAGAACACCCCGGTGTCGAAATGAGCAATCCCATGCTCAGCCGCGCCAAGCACCAATCGATGCGCCTCGCGCTCCGAAAACCAAGGCATCCCCCAGGCGCCAGCGCAGCCATATCCCAGGCGCAAGGAGGATCCAAACAGGTCACGGCGGGTGGTCATAGTCGCGCGCTAGCATGGTTTAAGGGAGAATGGCGCACCCATGAGGATTCGAACCTCAGACCTCTGCCTTCGGAGGGCAGCGCTCTATCCAGCTGAGCTATGGGTGCTTTGAAGCGCCGGTATGGGACCCTTGGGGGCGGATTGGCAAGAGGAAGCTTTCCGCGCGCCGCCTACTCGATCGGATTCATGATCCGGCCAGGATAGATCGCCTCGGCGCGGACAAAGGTGTCGACCACCCGGGCCGTCTCTTCGAAACTGATCACATGGGGATGCTTGGGCGCGATGGGCTTCTCGTCACCGAACTGCGGCGCGGTGGCCCAGAGGCTTTGCATGTTAAGCCCATTGGCCGAAAGATCATCAGCGGCTGGCGGCTTTTGAAGCTCGCCCGTGGACGCGGCGAGATGCTCGCTGAACAGTGCAGCCGTCTCGAGGAACAGACGGATCGTCACCGCGACGTTGCCCCGGGGCATGCCGAAATCCGCCACCTCATAGCGAGAGAGATAGGCAACATCATCGCCATTCAGACCGGCGGACACAAAGGCGTAGCGGTAGTTGAAAGCCGCCACGGTGCGGTGATCGACCTCGGTCTGGAACAGCGTCACGAGATGCATGCCTCGGCAGCGCCCACGATCATCACAGGCCATCGGCGTGATCTGAAACTGCATGCCGTCAGGCGCAGTCACCAGGAGCACACGCTCCCCCGCCGGCAGGACGACACCGTCAAGCTCAAGCCCCATCTGCTGGACAACGGGGATCAACGCCTCCGCGTGGAGGCTCGTCAGCGGCGCAGAAGGGTTGCGGATTCCGCGGGACGTGCCAAGCGCGTTCGCTTGGGCACTTGCCTCCCCAATCATCAACATTGCGGCCCATGCCGCCCAGACGAGATTTTTCATTTTTATGCCGCCGAACCCTAGACCTCAGAATGGTAGCGACGACTCAAAGGGGAGTAAACGCGCCGAACAGGACGAAGAGCGTCAGCCGCTCCCGCCGGGCATCGCCTCGCGCAGCGCAGCGCTCGATCTTCTGAGGATGACAACCCGGGGAATGACGCTCGACCAGGCGCTTGATGAGTGCCGCTCTTTCAATGCTTTGGAGGGCAGCGACCGCGCATTCACGCGGGCTCTGGCCTCCACCACCCTCCGCCGCCGGGGGACGCTTGATGAGGTGATCGCCACCTATCTGCGGGAACCGCTGAAACCGAAACAGACCCATCTGCGCGATATCCTGCGGATCACCGCGGCGCAGCTCTGCCTGATGGGGACAGAGGCCCATGCCGCCGCGTGGTCTGCGGTTGAGCTGGCCAAGCTGCGGGTCGAGACCAAAGGCTATCAAGGTCTTGTGAACGCGGTGTCCCGGCGGCTGGCCGAGACGGGCGCAAAAAAGGCTGAAGGCGTCGAGCCGCGGGTGGATACGCCAGGCTGGCTATGGCGCAGCATGGCCCGCGCGCATGGGGCGAAGACCGCCGCCGCTATCGCTGAAGCGCACCGGAAGGAAGCGCCGCTGGATCTGACCGCCAAGGACCTCGAGACGATGTCGAAGGCCCTTGGGGAGACACCGTTTGAACGCATCGGGCCGCAAACGATCCGCATGGAAAGCACCCGCGTGCAGGAGCTGCCCGGCTTTGAGGAGGGTGATTTCTGGGTTCAGGACGTGGCCGCTACAATCCCAGCCGCCGTCCTCAAAGCCCATCCAGGAGAGCGGGTTTACGACCTGTGCGCCGCGCCCGGCGGGAAGACGATGCAGCTGGCCCTGACGGGGGCGGACGTTTTCGCCGCCGATCACAGTGGGCCGCGGCTTGAGCGCCTCCGCGAGAACCTCGAGCGGACCAAACTGTCGGCCGTCGTGCTCGAAGAAGACATTCTGAAATGGACCCCGCCGCAACAGGCGGATGCCATCCTGCTCGACGCCCCCTGCAGTGCGACAGGGACGATTAGGCGGAACCCAGACCTTCTGTGGACGGCCCGGGAAACACAAGTGCCAGATCTCGTGCGCCTGCAAGCGCGTATGATCGATAAGGCGCTGGAGCTGCTCCGGCCTGGGGGGCGTCTTATCTACGCTGTTTGCTCGCTCCTCCGCGAGGAAGGCGAAGATCAGATCAAGAAAGCGCTGGAGCGGCATGGGAACCTCTCGCGCGAGCCCATCACCGCTGACGAGGTCGCGGACCTGCCGGTGATCAACAAAGACGGAGACGTCCGCTCCCTGCCCCACCGCCTAGCGGACCAAGGCGGCATGGACGGCTTTTTCGTGGCGCGTCTCCTGAAAGCTGCTGATTAGTTCAGCCAGCTGAGCTCCATGCGAACCGCGGCCCTGTGGGCGCGGGTCTCGACGGGCAAAAAGAACTCAGGGATGAGCGTGAAACGCGAGCGAATATCCTCGACCGCCGCAAACGCTGCCGACTGCAGCGCCGGCGGATAGCGGTAGCCGTAAGCCATGATGACCAAGCGCCGCGCATACTCGATCTGCAGGTTCTTCCGAAAATCATTCGGTGCACCGATAAGGTCGCGGCCGAAGATTGCTTCGTTGAGCTCAAGCAGCATTTCCGTGGGCGAATAATTGTTGCCGTAGAGCTCTGAGTCGATCATCCGCGTGAGCGTGGCCTCACTCAGCAGATGAGTCAGGGCCGAGCGCTGGGACCCGAGCACAAATGCGTGGACCTTGGGGTCTTCAGAATTCCCAAAAAAGTCAAAGTCGCGGCGCTGCATCTGGATATGTTGGAGCAGCTCTTCGGGCGCTTCGAACGCGTCCGGCGCGAAGATCGCATCGGCCAGGGCCGCCATCGCCTCACGTTGTTTGGCGCGCGGCACTGGCGTGTACGGCGCTTTATCCGTTTCCTGACCAGGTTTGATGCGCTCGACGTAAACCCCGCCAATCTGCCGCGCCATCACAAGGCCCATGCGGGTCTGCTGCAAAAGCGCGGTGTAGTACCGGTCCCGGAGCGCCTCGTAGCTGTCCTCGCCCTCGTAAGTATCGAGCATCGTGGGGATCACGCTCCGCACAAGCTCGACGCGATCAGTCGCATAGGCGACAGGGTCGCTTGACTGATCAAAGACATTCGTCCGCGGATCAACGCCGCTACCCCACCAGGAGACGACATCAGCATCGTTGCCGAAGGCGTTCACTGGCTCTGACGATTTGGCGAGGTGCGCCTCGCGCAGGTCTGGATCATCGAGGTCTGGATTGTAGCCAAAATCGATGGCCCAGATGTCGTACCCGCCGACCCGGGTGTGATCGAAATCGCCTTGCTCCACGCCAACCGGCGCAAGGTTGGGTGCCAGATAGTCCATGACAGAGGCGGATGGCGCGCCCTTGGTCACAGCAGGATCATGCACCTCATCTGGTCCGTAGAAGGAGCTTCCCTTCATGTTGTGGCTGAGGCCGAGGGTGTGTCCGACCTCATGCATCACGAGGCTAACAAGGCTCTGCCGGACGAGCTCTTTCATGTCCGCTTCGTTCGCGCCCGCAGCTTGCAGCACGGCCGTGCTGAACATGAGGCCTGCATGCTTCTCGTGGCCCGCCATGCAGAGGCGTCCATGGTGCTCATGCCCTTTGCCCTCAAAAGGAAGTGCCGAGCCGTCAAACGTGGTCACCACTCTGTCATAGGCGAAGAGATAGCTCAGCTCGAGCATGATATCCGCACCCAGAATTTCTCCTGTCCGCGGGTTGGTGAAGCTTGGGCCGTAGCCGCCAAAGGGCGGGATGGGCGACGACGTCCAACGCAGCACATTGTAGCGTATGTCGCCGGCGTCCCAGTCCGCGTCGTCGGGCTGCACTTTCACTTCGAGCGCGTTGGAAAATCCGGCGGCTTCGAATGCTTCGTTCCATGCCAAGACACCGTCGCGAATGGCGTCCCGCAGCTCATGCGGGGTCGTGTTTTCGATCCACCAGGTGATCGGCTCCACCGGATCACTGACCTCCGCCTCCGGATCTTTTTTCACGAGCCGCCAGCGGTTGACGAGGTCGTTATAGGGCGTGGCCGAGTCGCTGGTGAGGACCGTCTTGCGATCGACAAAATAGCCGACCCGGTAGTCATCGATCCGCGGGGTGTAACCATCATCAGGCATCGCCAGGAAGGAATGCTGCACAGTGACGGTAACGCTACGCTCGTCGGTCACCGCCTCGGACGCGCGATCAAAAGGCAGCGCGTTGTAGAAGACATAGTCGACGACGAAGTCCACATTCTCCGGGTAGTTACGAATGTCAACGACTTTGGTGGCGCGCGTGAGATCGCCGAGCTCAAAGCTGAATGGGCCCGGCAGGCCGCGGACCATGGTCAGTGTCTCATCAAGCAAAAGATCATCAGCACTCACCAGAAACGTATCACCGGCCTCACCTTCCGTGACCGCAATGATCTCAAGGCTGGTCAGGATGGCGTCGGAGATGTTCGCGTCAGCTGCCCGCGCGATGGGGTTTTCTTGGTCAAACAGGAACGAGGTGTTGACCTTGGTCACCTCAATCCCGCCGTAATGACGGTTAAAGCGTAGGATGCTCTGGCTGCCATACTCACCGCGAAAGCCGCCCGCCTCGAGAACACTGTTTTCCACATAGTTGAAGGCGATGAACTCTTCGCCGAGCTGGTCCTCGGCAATCTCAAGGAAGAGCTGTCCGTTTTCCGGGTTTTTGTAGATGGGAAAGAGACCCTCTTGGGCCTCCATGCCTTCCATGGCCTCTTCCACGCTTGGATAGCTTTCGTCTTCGTCCTGGGCCGCAGCGCCGCCGAGCATCGGAAGCATCACAGCGACACAAAGGCCGAGAAGGCTAACCAGCCAAGATTTCACCATTGGACTTTCCCCCAAAAGGCAAGCTTGCAACCACACCAGCGAGCGTGCCCCGACATCAAAGGTAAACAAAACCCTAACGCGAAGACGGGGAGGCGCAACAATTTGCTAAGGAAAAGGCAAGAAGCGCACCACGAGGCTAGAAGCCGGAAAGCGCGCAGCAAGGACCGCCATCAAGGATTGAACCGAGGCGCGAGATCCTTACGTTAGCCGCACATGCGTGGCCTATGGCCCATGAGGAGATTGGAATGTCTGAGACGGAACGTCTTTATCGCCAGCAGACCGGCGCGGTGGCCTATGACGAGGGCCTGCGCAAGTACATGCTTGGCGTCTACAACTACATGGCGCTCGGCATTGCCGGCACGGCGCTGATTGCGTTTTTCTTCCTGACCAACCAGGCCGCACTTCAGTTCGCTCGTGGCCTCCAGTTTATCCCGTTCATCGCGTTGATCGGTCTGGGCTGGTTTGCACCGAAGCTCATCATGGGCAGAAGCCGGCCTGTCGCGTTTGGCGCCTATGCTGCTTATGTCGGCCTTTGGGGCATGTTGATTGGCCCTATGGTCGCCGGTTTCGTGGGCGTTGGCCTTGCAGGCATGGTCGCTCAAGCCTTCTTCATCACCTCGTCGCTGTTCCTGGCCATGTCGCTTTATGGCTACACGACCAAGAAGGACCTCTCCGGTTGGGGCCGTTTCTTGTTCATGGCGTCGGTTGGACTCTTGATCGCGATCGTTGTGAACTTCTTCCTCGGCTCGGAGCTTTTGAGCTTCCTGGTCTCGGGCGCTGTGGTTCTCGTCTTCTCAGCGATCACCGCGTACGAGACCCAGATGATCCGGAACCTCTATCAGCAGGGCGCTGGTGAGGCGAACGAGCGGGCGGCCATCTTTGGCGCTTTCGCCCTCTACGGCACGTTCGTGACGCTCTTCATCCACATCCTGAACCTGCTTTATCTGTCTCGCGAGTAGGCTCGGCGGATAGCCAACAGACCAAAACCCCGGCCCTCGCGCCGGGGTTTTTCTTAGGTGACGACCTTGAAGCGCTTGGCGTCGAAGACCTTGAGCACTTGCTCTAGCTCATGCCCCCGCTTGAGGATCTGCCCACCCATGGAGACCACCGCCCAGGCGCCCTGGCGTTTGGCAAGTTTCGGTTGTTTCTCAATGCGGTAGAGCGGCGCCTCGGCCGCCCGGCGGAACACCGAAAAGACCGCCCGATCAGCGAGGCCGTCGATAGCGTAGTCTTTCCAATCGCCCTTCGAGACAAAGAAACCGTAGAGCTGCAGCAGGCGATCCAGCTCGCGGCGATCAAAATGGACAGAAGCGCTTGGCCGGGTTTGGCCCAGGGTCGTCATGCTCATAAAACTCACGCTAATCCAAAACCGTGGCAGAACAAGGGTCGCAGCCGCCGAGGCTTAAGACGCCCCATTCGGTCCACAATGATGCCGCAATCCCCTGCGATCCTTTTTCACGGCCAGGCGCAGGATCGATCCTAGCCTTCGGAACATCTCGCCCCCCAGCCCCCCGAGGGCTTGTCTGCGTCTGGCCACCCCCTCTTGGAGCGATCAGCATCTCAGCCTAGCCTTGCCGCGAGACAGCCCGATGGGACCCCGCAAGACAATGGCCACAAATGCGGCAATCACCGTTGGCGGTCGCCCCTTCTGCCACCCCGATCGGCCAAAGCCTCGGATTCGGCCCCTGGAGGCCCTGAGGCGCGTGAGGCGACTGATCGACGATAAGGAAGACACCGAGCAGGTGTTCCACATCTTGGCAGCTCTCAACGGCGCCGATGACCTCCGCGCGACCAAGGCCATGCTCGACACACCGCAGGGCATGGCGCTGGCGCAAAGGGGCGAGAGCCTGATCCCATTTTTGGACGACCACGACGCGCTCGAACGGTTCGAAGAGGGCACGTTGGGGCACGCCTACCTGACCTTTATGCGCCGCGAGGGGCTAACAGCATCAGGGCTTGAGGCCGAAGAGCTGAAGTACGACGCCAAGTTCTATGACGACGTCATGGGCTGGTACAACAATCGCCGCCGGGACCTTCACGATTTGATCCATGTGCTGACGGGTTATAGCCGCGGCGCGTTTGGTGAGGTGTGCAACCTCGCCTTTTCCTACCGCATGAACCGCGGCGGCATCGGCGACCTGTTCATCGCATTGGCGGGGGTTGTCGAGCTCAAACGCCACTTCCCGCACGTGCCTTTGGTCCCCGCGTTCCGCGAGGCGCTGCGAAACGGCCGGGCAGCAGAGCTTCTCTATCTCGCTGATATCGAAGAGCTCTTCGCGCTTCCCCTGGCCGAGGCACAAAGGCGGATGGGCATCCGCCCCTCTCCGCTTTACCAGGAGGCCCGCCGGGCCATCGAGGCCTCGCCAGCCGCGCAGCAGCCAGCGCTTCAGAACGCGTAAGGGTTTCTCCCGAGTCGTGGCGCCGCCGCCAATGTGCTGACATCGCTCGATCAGATTGCCCGCAAGCGGCGAAAGACGAACGGAGCCCGTTATGTCCGGAGAGACGAGCCTCGCCAAAGATGCCCTCGCGGGCGCGTTGGCCACCGCGCGTTCAGATGCGTCCCAGTCGGAGGACTCGCTGCTGCACGCCCTTCTCGGCGAAGTGCTGACTGAACTCTCCAAGTCCCGCAGTCGCAAAGATCTTGATAGCTTCATCGGCTATCATCTCGACAATCTGGGTGAGGACGAATGGGTCGTCACCCGCGGCTGCTGAGCCCGGACGTCTCGCACGGTAAGGCCCAAGGGTAGCGGCTGGGAGCCGCGGGCCTAGGGGCTTGCGCGCCCGGTCAAGATCCTTACGAGCGGCCCATGCCATCGCTCGCAGTTCTTCTTGTTCCGCTTTTTGGATCGATCGCCATCGGCGCGTTCGTCCGCGTCCTCCGCCTCTTTGACGCTGAGGACGCGCGGCGGTTCAGCCGGTTTGTTTTCTTGGTGGCGATGCCGATCGCCGCGTTTGACTTTGTACGGCGGAGCGATCCGCCCACCGACATTATTCTCGGTCTAGGGGCAGCCTACGGCATTGCGCTCGCCATCACGGCGGGCGCCGCGTTTGTGGCGAGCCGCAGCCTTCTGGGATTGACCGTGCGAGAGGCGGGCGCTGCTGTTTTCGCCTGCACCTGCGGCAACGCGATTTTCCTCGGCATACCGATTGCGATCGCTGTGCCGGACTGGACGGCGCCCTTTTTCGTACTGGTCATGCTTGAAGGGACTTTCTGCTTCGCCATCGGCACAGCACTGATGACTTGGCCCGAGGGTGAAGGCGCGACAGGCCAGCTCGTCGAGAATGTCCTCGCCGCCCTCGGCCGCGCGTTTCGCAACCCTATCATCATTGGCACGCTCCTGGGCCTGTTCGCATCGATCGTTGATCTTCCCATGCCAGAGTCTTTCGCGCAGCTTTTTGGCTTTATGGCGCGCGTGGTGGGGCCCGTGGGCCTCTTCGTTCTGGGCCTCAGCATTGTCGATATCGTTGCCCGGGGTGAGGTCGGCGGCGTCAAAGCACCGTTGATCCTTGTGCCGATGAAACTGGTCCTGTTCCCGGTGGCCACGGGCGCCCTCACCTGGGCATTCACAGGCGACCCAGGGGCCACGGGGGCCGCAATCCTGTTCACCGGCTTGCCGCCGGCCGTCGCCTCCATCGTGCTCTCCAACGTCTATGGCCAGTGGCAGTCAGGCGTCGCTTCGCTTGTCGGCATTGGAACCGTCTTGGGGCTGATCACCCTTGTGATCTTCCTCGTGGTCGGCATGCCTGCGTGATGTTGCACCGCGCCGCAGACGGGCGCACAGTCTCGGCCAAGAGAGCACAAGAGGTCGCAAGAAGCATGGCAGAGATCCAGACAGTGGGCGTGATTGGCGCAGGTCAGATGGGCGGCGGCATCGCCCATGTCTTTGCGCTCGCAGGCTATGATGTGCGCCTCCACGACGTGCAAGAAGCGGCCATCACCGCAGCCATCGGCATCATCGACGGCAACATGGGCCGCCAGGTGAACAAGGGCCTGGTGACGGATGAGGCGAAAGGCGCGGCACTTGGGCGCATCGTTCCGGCGCCCGCGGCAGAAGACCTCGGCACCTGCGATCTCGTCATTGAGGCAGCGACCGAGAATATCGAGCTGAAGAAAACGATCTTCCGCAACGTCTGCGAGGTGCTGAAGCCTGACGCCCTGATCGCGACCAACACCTCATCAATCTCGATCACCGCGCTCGCCGCGGTCACCGATCGTCCGGACCGCTTCATCGGCCTTCACTTCATGAACCCGGTGCCAGTGATGAAGCTCGTCGAAGTCATTCGCGGCATCGCCACCAGCCAGGAGACCTTCGAGACCGCGCAAGGCCTGGTCGCGCGCCTCGAAAAGGTGATGGCCGTGTCGGAGGACTTCCCCGGCTTTATCGTCAATCGCATTCTGATGCCGATGATCAACGAGGCGATCTACACGCTTTACGAAGGGGTCGGCACGGTCGAGGCGATTGATACCGGGATGAAACTTGGCGCCAATCACCCGATGGGTCCTCTTCAGCTTGCGGACTTTATCGGCCTCGATACCTGTCTCTCGATCATGCAGGTGCTTTACGAAGGATTGTCGGACTCAAAATATCGTCCGTGTCCGCTGCTTGTGAAATATGTGGAGGCTGGCTGGCTCGGCAAAAAGGCTGGCCGCGGCTTTTATGACTACAAAGGCGATACACCTGTTCCGACTCGCTAAACCTTAGTGAGCTCAGACCGCGACAGGGCGCGCGGCATCGGCTAGACGGCAACCGACGCTGTCCCCGGGAAGACCGCCGATGATCCGCCATCTCTCTATCGCTCTTCTCGCCCTGGCCGTGGCCAGTTGCGAGACCACCAGCTTACCAACCGCCACCTCCGATGGGCCGCTGTTCCAAGACTATCGCGGCACGCCCGAAGTCGTGCGGGGAGCGGGAAGCGGCGGAGACCAAGCAGCCGGTACCGTCTTCCTCGATCGCAACCGCAACGGCACGCAAGATCCAGCCGAGCCGGGCATCGCAGACGTCAAAGTCTCCAACGGGGTCGACGTCGTGCTGACGAGCAGCGACGGCCGCTACGCCTTGCCAAAGCGCGAGGACATGGCGGTCTTTGTGATCCAGCCGTCAGGCTATCAGGTGCCGCATGACGCGAACTGGGTTCCGCAATTTGCTTACCAGCACAAACCCAATGGTTCGCCCAAAGAGTTTCGCTTTGGCGGCCTGGCACCCACCGGACCGTTGCCCGCCGCGATCAACTTCCCGCTGATCGCGATCAGCTCGTCCAACGCGTTCAACTGCGCCGTGCTCGGCGATACTCAAGCCTACGCCAACCAAGAGATCGGCTATTTCCGCGACAGCACAGTGGATGATCTTCTGGACCGAGATGAGCCGGTCGATTGCGCCCTGGCAGTGGGTGACGTGATGGGGGATGACCTCGGCCTCATCCCGCGCATGGCCGAGGTGATTGGTACGCTGAAAGCTCCCCAGTGGTGGGTCCACGGCAACCATGACTTCGACTTTGACGCCGACTATGATGAAGACAGCGCCGACAGCTGGCGCACCCTGTGGGGGCCCAACTATTACGCTTTTGAGATCGGCGATGTCCTCTTTATCGCTCTTGATAACGTCGTTTATCCGTGTACCTCTATCGATGCTGAACGCCGGGGACGCGACTTTTGTGTCCTAGAAGACGAGAAACGCTACAACGCGCGGATCACGCCCGAGCAGATGGCGTTTGTTGAGAACCTGCTCGCCCTGACACCAGTCGATAAGCGCATCGTCTTTGCCCACCACATTCCGTTCGTCAGCTTTGTCGACATGGATGCCGCCGCGCACCAAACCGACAATGTGAATGAGCTTTACGCGCTGGTGGGGGACCGTCCGGCCCTATCGCTCTCTGGCCATACGCACACGACCGAAAACTTCTCGCCGGGTGACAGCTACGCCGGTTGGGCCGAGCAGGTGGATGTCGAGAGCCTCCCCTTCCGCCACATCATCGCGGGCGCAGGTTCGGGCGCGTGGTACAATGGTGATTTCGACGTGCACGGTGTACCGATGGCTCTTCAGCGATTGGGCGCGCCCAAAGGCTGGCTCGATCTGTCGTTCAACGGCGCGGACTATGTTGAGACCTACTATGGGGCGAATGTCGGCCGTGAGCGGAGGATGTGGGTCTCGGTGAACACCCCAGCATTCAGAAGCTGGGCCGCCCAGATCATCCGGTGGAAGGACACACCAACGCGTCAGCGGGACCCGGTGCCGCCGCTTTCCATCAATGACCTTCCTGACGTGAAGATCATCACGCCCACGGATCTTCGCCGCGGCACCTATGTCACGGCCAACATCTGGGACGGGACCACCGAGACGACGGCAACGCTTAACATCGCCGGACGAACCATCCCAATGATCCGTACGCAAGAAGCCCGAGGTGAGACAGCCCGGATTGGCGTGGAATGGGCTGACCCCTTTGCCGCTCAACGCCAGCTTTCCGTCGCGCGCTATGCCTATGAAAGCCGGTCAGGTCAGAGCCGTAACCAGGGGTTTGAAGCCTTCCGCGGATCAAGCTTCGGGCCTTCAGCGCCGCAGCCGCAAGGCTACATCGCTGACCGGAACCTCCACCTCTGGCGTGCGCAACTGCCTGAGGACCTACCGATGGGCGTCCATGCCGCAACGATCACAGCCACGGATCGGCACGGCCGGGTGATGCGGGATGTGGTCATCATCGAGGCCCGCGAAAGCCAGCCGCCAGCCCGGTTCCGGACCGATGTTTGGGACGTCTATGAAAATGGCGCGCCAGTGAGGTGACCTTCGGCGCGCCTTGCGCTATGCAGCACCGGGGTAGGAATGGGGTGATCCGGTGCAGGTATCAGGACTGTCAGACACGTTGATCCAAGACAGTTTGGGTGATCGTTTGCGCGACGGCGCTGATGGTCTCAGCGGTTTCTTCGGCGATGTCGCAAACAGCGTCGGCTATTTCGGCGAGGTGATGGCGGTCATTCTGGGTGTCTTCAGCTTCCTCGGGATTGGCGGCACCGCCCTCTTTTTCCTCTCGCTTATCCTTCTCGGTTTTGTGGGGGCGTTTTCGCCGCTGACGAAGACCACGAACTATCTCCTGGTGGTTATCGGCGTCACGCTCATCATCGTGATGGGTGTCGGCGACCTGACCGAAGCCGGCGAGACGATGTCGACCCTGATGAATTACCTCGCCGTGATGCTCGTGCCGTTGGTCGTGGTCTATGGCCTGCGGATCGTCCTCAAACGGTTTGGACGCGGATCAGAGACAGAGCAGCTGCGCGAGGCGGTGACGGAGCTGACCGAGCAGGTCGCGGCCCTGCGCCGCGACCGTCAGGGCGAGAATGCTGACGAAGACCGCGGCGGCATTCGTGGACGTTACGCCGCCACTTCGGAAGAACCGGTGGCCGAACCCGCCCCTCAAGAGCGGCGTCCGACCAATCTCCGGCTGGTGCGTCGACGTTAGAGCTGTCCGCCCGGCGTTGATTTGCTGATCGCCAACTCCTCGTCGTTCATGTCTGCGCCGAATGGCTCGAACAAAGGCGTTGAGATGTAGCGCTCACCTGTATCCGGCAGCATGCAGAGGATCGACGTATCGGGGGCGGACTTTTTCGCGACCTCTAGTGCCACGTGGAAGGTCGATCCGCCAGAGACACCGGTGATGATCCCCTCCTTCGCCGCGAGCGCACGAGCAGCTGCGACACCCTGCTCACCCGAGACCGGCAGCAGGTCGTCATAATACTTGTTGTCGATGGTCTCTTGCAGGACCAAGGGAATGAAGTCGGGGCTCCAGCCTTGGATCGGGTGCGGCTGCCAGTGGGGGTGACTGCCGAGCGGCGCACCATCCGCACTGCGCTCCTGCGGGACACCTGAGGCGACCACTGGAGCCAGGTCAGGCTCGGACAACGCAATCTTCGTCTCTGGACGCTCCTTACGCAGAACACGTGCGACACCGGTCACCGTGCCGCCGGTGCCGAAACCGGTGACGAACCAATCGAGTTTTTGCCCCTTAAAATCGCCGAGGATCTCACGCGCGGTGGTCTGCTCATGGATGTCGGCGTTCGCCTCATTCTCGAACTGGCGCGCGTAGAACCAGCCGTTTTGCTCGGCGAGCTCTTGCGCCTTTTTGTACATGCCGAAGCCCTTCTCGGCCTTCGGTGTCAGGACGACTTTGGCGCCAAGGTACCGCATGAGCTTGCGGCGCTCGACTGAGAAGGTTTCCACCATGGTGATGACCAGCGGGTAGCCCTTCGCCGCGCAGACCATGGCAAGGCCGATGCCAGTGTTCCCGGAGGTCGCCTCCACCACCGTCTGACCAGGCTTCAGAGCGCCGGTACGCTCCGCATGCTCAATAATCGAAATCGCCAGCCGATCCTTCACCGAGGCGGCGGGGTTGAAGAACTCCGCCTTCACATAAAGGTCGATCCCCTCGGGCGCGAGCCGTTGGATCTTGACCGCTGGGGTGTTGCCGATCGTGTCGACGATGCTGCCATAGATCTGACCACGGCCTTCAGTTGTTCTCACATCGGACATCAGTATACCTCACCGTTTCCTCTGGCTTATTTGGATCCTTCGGGCACCTATGCGCAAGCCAGCTGCGCAGGAAGAGGCAGACAGCAAAAAGCCGCCCACGGAGGGGCGGCCTTACAAAAACAACGCCGTTGTTCGGGTGCTCAGTACTTCGACAAAGCGTCGATCGCGCGTTGGGCGTTGAGAACGGTCTCAGGCACTGCGTCTTCTAAGAGCTTCTCCGCCTCTTGGCGTTCTGAGGCCAAGACATCGCCAGCGAGATCAGCTTCGGCGACAGCCTTCTCCGCCAGCACGGTGAGGCCCTTCTGGGAAACATCGGCAAAGCCGCCGCGTACATAGGTCTTCTGCACCGAACCGCCGGTGTGGACCTCGATCATACCAGGGGAGAGGGTCGCCATGAGCGGCGCGTGCTCGGCCCGCACTTCAAAGATGCCTTCGGTGCCTGGCACCACGACGGCATCGACATCACCGCTGAAAAGCTCGCGCTCAGGCGACACAAGAGAAAAAGCAAACTGCGACATCGGTCTTATCTCCGCCGCAGCGGCTGATGATCAACCGAAGCGGCCCGACAGGTTCAAGATCATATCCGTGGCCAGCGCAAGCGAGCCAAGGGTGGTCAGGGAAAGGACCGCATAAGCAAAGCCGCGGCGGCCCACCTGAGCCAATTCTTCCTTCGAGATGCCCATAGACACCCAGAACTGATCAACGACACTTACCAACATCACGACACCTCCATGAGGAACTGACTTGATGACGTCGTTGCAATCTTCGGGCCCAGAAGGGCCACATTCCCGCCCAATAAGCGGAAAAAGTGGCGAGTTTACTGACTGTTAGGGCTATTCCGTGCCCGTCGTTAACCAGTGCAAGCAGCACCCGCCTTGGTTGTTAGGGGTCCCGGCGGAACCCCTATTAAGGATGCTTATGCAGCTTCAGCCATCTTCTCGGCCTTGGCGATGGCATCGTCGATACCGCCGCACATGTAGAAAGCCTGTTCCGGAAGATGGTCATATTCGCCCGCAATGAGCGCCTTGAAGGACTTCACAGTGTCCTCAAGTGGGACCTGGACACCCGGTGAACCGGTGAAGACCTCGGCCACGTCGAACGGTTGCGAGAGGAAGCGTTCCACTTTCCGGGCGCGTGCCACGGTCAGTTTGTCCTCTTCTGAGAGCTCGTCCATGCCGAGGATGGCGATGATGTCCTGAAGTGACTTGTAGCGCTGCAGGATGTTCTGAACGCCGCGAGCGACTTCATAGTGCTCTTCACCGACAACGCGCGGGTCGAGGATCCGCGAGGTCGAGTCGAGTGGGTCCACAGCTGGGTAGATGCCCTTTTCCGAGATCGCGCGGTTGAGAACCGTGGTCGCGTCGAGGTGGGCAAAGGTCGTCGCCGGCGCAGGGTCAGTGAGGTCGTCCGCCGGGACGTAGACCGCTTGCACTGAGGTGATCGAACCTTTGGTCGTGGTCGTGATCCGCTCCTGCATGCCGCCCATGTCGGTGGCGAGCGTTGGTTGGTAGCCCACAGCCGATGGGATCCGGCCGAGAAGCGCAGACACTTCCGAACCGGCTTGCGTGAAGCGGAAGATGTTGTCGACGAAGAACAGAACGTCTTGGCCCTGATCACGGAAGTGCTCAGCCACCGTCAGACCGGTGAGAGCAACTCGGGCACGTGCGCCTGGCGGCTCGTTCATTTGGCCGTAGATCAACGAGGCCTTCGAACCCTCAGCCGAGCCGTTGTTCTCCGCTGGGTTCTTGTTCACGTTCGATTCGATCATCTCCCAGTAAAGGTCGTTGCCTTCACGGGTCCGCTCACCAACACCGGCGAACACAGAGTAACCGCCGTGCACCTTCGCGATGTTGTTGATGAGCTCCTGGATGAGAACCGTCTTGCCCACACCGGCACCGCCGAAGAGGCCGATCTTACCGCCGCGAGCGTAAGGGCAAAGAAGGTCGATGACTTTGATACCCGTGGCGAGAACCTCAGCCTCAGTGGACTGCTCAACCAGTGGCGGGGCTTCTGCGTGGATCGGACGTTTCACGTCCGAAGGGATCGGGCCCATGTCGTCCACTGGTTCGCCGATCACGTTCATGATCCGGCCCAGGGTGCCCTCACCCACCGGGACCTGGATCGCGGTACCGGTGTCCGACACGCTCTGACCGCGGACAAGACCTTCGGTGGAGTCCATAGCGATGGTCCGAACCGTGTTCTGACCAAGGTGCTGAGCAACCTCAAGCACCAGGCGGTTGCCGCCATTGTCTGTTTCGAGTGCGTTCAGGATCGCTGGGAGGTGGCCGTCGAACTCGACGTCCACGACCGCGCCGATCACCTGCGCAATTTTTCCTTCTGCCATTATCAGCCTCTTTTTATCTCGCGGGCCGTTAGCAGCCCTTGACTGGGTTTTCCATGCTCTTTGCGAGCCTCATTTGCGGATTCTTCGGGCTTGCCCGTGCGCGTCGAATACAATGGGGCGCTTGCTCAAAAGAGCCCTAGCTGTCGCAGCGATGGTCCGAAATGTCGGCATCGCGGGTCGGCCATTTCGCCGCGGCCAACGAACGTGACCCGCGGAGATATCGAACGGGATTCGGACCGAAGCAGCCGTGATGTCATCGCCCACTGTCATCGGCGTGTGGTAGAGACAGTCTTCGAAGAAATAGTGCGTCACCAGCGACTTCCGTGTTCGCTCGGCTTCGCTCACGGGCGATCCGCCGTGTAGCAAATTGGCCGCCCAAATCAGCGCCTGGCCTTTTTTGATGAGGCCAAATTGCTCTTGGAACCCATGCTCCGAGATGATGTTTTCCACTGCCTGATTGTTGTGGGTCGCGTAATCGGCCTTGTCGGGCGTTCGCGATTTGATGCCCATCACCCGCGGCGTTAGCGGCGGTAGCTTGTGACTGCCTGGGTAATAGACCAGTGGGCCGGCGCCCTCGTGCACGTCTTCAAGCGCCAACCACACTCCGCACATGAACTTGGCCGGCTCGCTATGGAAATGGGTCGTATCCGAATGCGGAAACTGTTGGCTACCCGAACGGAAATTGAGGGTCTGAAACGGAAAAGGCTCACGCCCGTAGGCTAACCGCAGCAGACGCATAACGCGCGCATCGCAGGCGAGGCTCTTCATCGACGGCGATTGCAACCAAGCGTCCTGAACGCGAACAGCGCCCGCCTCGAAATAGGCATCAACCTCGGCCCACGCCTGATCACAACGGTCAAGGGTGGCTTCGTCGGAAAGATCAACCAACGCGAGGCCGTCGTCCCTCAGCTCACCAACAACACGCCGTTCATCCGCTGTCGCCTCATTCGCATCGAGCCAAGCGTCAAGCCCACTTGCATCGACCCGCGGTATCGTGGGGAGCGCGTTCTGGGTCATGACATTTGCATCCCCCGATCGGGCTGCGCGGTGCGGATCAGCCTCGTGGGCGAGGCCGCTAAACGCTTTCGGCGCCTGCGATGATTTCGACGAGTTCCGTCGTGATTTGCGCCTGGCGGGCGCGGTTGTACTGAATGTTGAGCTTGTCGATCAGCTCGCCTGCGTTGCGCGTCGCGTTGTCCATCGCGGTCATCGAGGCGGCTTGTTCCGATGCGACGTTCTCGAGCAATGCGCGGAAGACCTGCACACTGACGTAACGCGGAAGCAGTGTCTCGAGGATCACCTCTTCATCGGGTTCGTATTCGTAAGGCGCCGAGATCTTGTTCTCGCCCTCTTCGACCTCTGGTGGGCTTGCCGGAATGATTTGGTTGGCGGTTGGAACCTGGCTGATCACGGACTGGAACCGGCCGAAGAACACGGTCGCGACGTCGAACTCACCCGCCTCGTACATCTCAAGCAGTTTGGTGCTGATCAGCGACGCTTCGTCGAAACCGATGTTCCGTGTTTCTTTAAAGTCGACTGTCTCAACGATCAGATCACTGTAGAGACGTTTCAAGAGCTCATAGCCCTTCGTCCCCACCGTGAAGAGTTTGACCTTCTTGCCCTCGCCCTGAAGCTTGATGATGTGCTCCCGCGCGAGACGCGCGATGGACGAGTTGAACGCGCCGCAAAGGCCACGGTCAGCTGTCGCGACGACAAGAAGATGCGTTTCGTCTTTGCCGGTGCCAGTGAGAAGCTTCGGACCTGGCGCACCAGGGGTCAGGCCCGCGGCGAGATTGGCGAGCACCGTTTCGATACGCTCAGCATAAGGACGAGCTGCGGTTGCGGCCTCCTCAGCGCGGCGCAGTTTTGCAGCCGCGACCATCTGCTTGGCCTTGGTAATTTTCTGGGTCGACTTCACCGAGCCGATGCGGGTTTTGAGGTCTTTGAGGCTTGGCATGGTGGTGTGTTCCTAGTTCGCGCTGTCGTCGACAAGGTCGATGGCGCGCGCCATGGGGTGGCCGTCGAGATCAACGAGAGGTGCCCCGGCATTGTTGTAGTGCTCAACCAGGCGGTCGCGGCAAGCCGTGATCTCTTGGTCCAATTCTTCACCCATCGGAATATCCGTACGGTCTCGAAGGCGGGAGACATAGGCAATACGATTGCCGCCCGCGCGGCGCACTTCATATTCCCAGATGGCAAGTTCACGGCGCTCATCCACCGCCTCGCCCTCTTCCTCGGTGACCTTCACAAGCTGCAGAACCTGCACACCGGCGCAGTTCTGCGTGGTCATCGGCCCAAGCGGACGGACCAGCTTCTCTTCTTCACTCAGCGAAACCTTCGAATACGGAGGAGACGGCAGGCGCTGCATGGTCTGAAGGGCAATGGTCGTGTCATGCGGATTGGACCGCCAAGGCGTTGAGGAGTCCGAGCGGGCCGCAGAGTTCCAAGTTCCTCCGCAGCCGGCCAGGCACGTCAGGAGCGCAGCAGCGATCAGAAGTTTGACCTCATTCATCGTCCGCACTCCCTTGATCAATCCTTACGCGAAGTTCTTCGAGAACGTCTCGAGGATCTCGGTCAGCTTTTTCTCAAGATCGTCGGTGAGTTTCTTCTGGTCGCGAATGCCGGTCAGCACGTCTTCGTGCTGGCTGTGCATGTGGCGGAGGAACTCGTCTTCGAACTTGCCAACCTGAGCCGTCTCGATGCCGTCGAGATAGCCGCGGGTACCGGCAAAGATCACAGCGACCTGCTCTTCGACCTGGAGCGGTGAGTACTGGGCTTGCTTCAGAAGCTCCGTCAGGCGTGCACCACGGTTCAGCGTGGCTTGCGTTGCGGCGTCGAGATCGGAGCCGAACTGAGCAAAGGCGGCAAGCTCACGGTACTGAGCAAGCTCACCCTTAATCTTACCAGCCACCTGCTTCATCGCCTTAATCTGTGCGGACGAGCCCACCCGGCTCACCGAAAGACCAACGTTCACGGCAGGACGGATGCCTTGGTAGAAGAGATCGGTTTCGAGGAAGATCTGGCCGTCGGTGATCGAGATCACGTTGGTCGGGATATAGGCCGACACGTCGTTCGCCTGCGTCTCAATGATCGGCAGCGCGGTCAGCGAGCCTGAACCGTGGTCTTCGTTGAGCTTCGCCGCTCGCTCAAGAAGGCGGGAGTGAAGATAGAAAACGTCGCCCGGGAATGCTTCGCGGCCTGGTGGACGGCGCAGAAGCAGCGACATCTGACGGTACGAGACCGCTTGCTTGGTGAGGTCGTCATAAACGATCACGGCGTGCATGCCGTTGTCGCGGAAATACTCACCCATCGCGCAACCAGCGAACGGCGCAAGAAACTGAAGCGGCGCTGGGTCCGATGCGGTCGCCGCCACAACGATGGTGTAGTCGAGGGCGCCGTTGTCTTGCAGCGTCTTGACGATCTGCGCGACGGTCGAACGCTTCTGGCCGATCGCAACATAGATGCAGAAGAGCTTGCCTGAATCGTCAGCAGCAGCAGCGTTGGGCTCGCGCTGGTTCAGCATCGCGTCGATGCAGATCGCGGTCTTACCCGTCTGGCGGTCACCGATGACGAGTTCACGCTGGCCGCGGCCGACGGGGATCATCGCGTCGATGGCTTTGATACCGGTCTGCACTGGTTCGTGCACCGATTTCCGCGGCAGGATGCCCGGCGCTTTCACGTCCACAAGGCGGCGCTCAGAGCCTTCGATCGGGCCTTTGCCGTCGAGCGGATTGCCGAGCGGATCGACAACGCGGCCGAGAAGACCTTTGCCGACGGGGACGTCCACGATCGCTTCCGTCCGCTTCACCGTTTGACCTTCGGAGATGCCCGTGTCGTCGCCGAAGATCACGACGCCGACATTGTCCTCTTCGAGGTTCAACGCCATGCCTTTGATGCCGCCTTCGAACTCGACCATCTCACCGGCGCGGACATTGTCGAGGCCATAGACCCGAGCAATACCGTCACCCACGGAGAGCACTTGGCCGATCTCAGAGACCTCGGCGTCTTTGCCGAAATCCTTGATCTGCGTTTTCAGGATGGAGCTGATTTCTGACGCGTTGAGTTCCATACGCTTACGCCTCTTTCAGTCGGGCGCGCAGGCGCGCCAATTTGGTTTTGAGGGAGGAATCGATCATCCGGCTGCCGATCTTCACGATCAGGCCGCCAAGAAGGTCGGGGTCGGTGCGGGTGTCGAGATTGACGTCTTTGCCAATCGATGCGCGGAGCTGCGCACGCAGCTCACTGGCCTGGTCATCGCTAAGCGGGTGCGCCGAGACGACCTCGGCGGACACTTCGCCGCGGGCCTCAGCGGCCAGGCGTTTGAAGTTCGCGATCACCGTGAGCAGCACCGGCAGGCGGCTGTTGGTGGCGAGCAGTTTAATGAGGTTCGTGGTGAGCTGATCGGCGCCACCTTTTTCGAGCACTGCTGCCAAGCCCGAAAGCTTTGTGTCAGCAGGGAAAGCTGGCGACTGGACCAGGCGCCTCAGATCATCGCTCTCGTCATAGGCTCGGCGGATTGCTTCGAGTTCCGCCTCGATCGCGTCCACTTTGCCTTCGTCCTGGGCCAGTTCGAAAAAGGCTGCGGCGTAGCGCTCGGCGATCTCGGACCGTGAGTCGGCCATAGTGTTCTTCTTCTCCGTCGCGGATAGCCGCCTCGCAGCTTGGGGGGACCCCTGAAAAGCAGACGGCACAAGGAGCGAGAGGCGATCTCCCGCATGCGCAGCCGGGCCGCTAGCACGCGTTTTTGAGGGGTGCAATGCGCTGGTCGAACGCAGGGGGCAGTGAAGTGAAAAAGGTCGTTAGACGTTCGTCTTGAGGGGCGTCGCCGAGGCAGCCCGCCCTGCTGACACATGGATCATTGTACCCTAGATCGCCGCGTATACCCGCCCAAAGGATACCTCGCGCCCATGGCCCGCTTTGACACCTATGACTGCTCCAGGGGCTGCCCGGTTGAGGCGACGCTGGAGCTGATCGGCGGCAAGTGGAAAGGCGTGATCCTGTTCCACCTCCTCACCGGGACCAAAAGGTTCAACGAGCTGCAGCGGCTAGCGGGCGCCGTGACCCAGCGAACCTTGACCAAACAGCTGCGGGAGCTCGAGGCGGCGGGGCTTGTCCACCGCGAAGTCTACGCCGTTGTTCCGCCCAAGGTGGAGTACAGCCTCACCCCGCGCGGCGAGTCCCTGAGGCCGATTTTGCTGTCGCTACAGGCCTGGGGCGAGGACCATGCCCTGCCGCTTTTGACCCAAGAGCAAGCCTAGACAGCTTCAACGGTCGGGCGCTCCGCGACAGAGGCCGCCTAACCCGTCTTTCCTTGGATGAGGTCCGCAGCTCTTTCCGCGATCATGATCGTCGGGGCATTGGTGTTGGCCCCCACAAGGGTCGGCATGACCGAAGCATCGATCACGCGGAGCCCTTCAACCCCGCGCACTTTGAGGTCAGGGGTCAGGACAGCCATCGGGTCATCGTCCGCACCCATCTTACAGGTGCCGACCGGGTGGTAGATCGTCTCCGCTTTCTCACGGATGAATTCGTCGAGGACATCATCCGTCAGCTCAACATCGGCGAGCTCCCGCGGCGTCGGGCCATGCTTCTCAAAAGCCGGGGTCTCGGCCAGGCGGCGAGCGAGACGCAAGCCCCGGCGCATTGGCTCCCAGTCCTCCTCGGCCGTGAGGTAGCGCGGGTCGATCTTTGGCGGCGCCGACGGATCGGTGCTCCCCAGACGGATCGTCCCTTTGCTTTTGGGGTAGAGAAGGCAGACGTGGAAGGTGAAGCCGTCTCCCCAAACGTTCTGCCTGCCATGATCGACCAAGATCACGGGCAAGAAGTGGAACTGAAGGTCCGCGATCGGCAGCGATGGGTCAGATTTCAAAAACGCGCCGGACTCGGCGATGTTCGATGACAGCATCCCGTCTCGCTTGAACGCATAGCGCAAAGGCTCCGGGATCGCGCGCAGGAGGGCCGCAAAGGAATATCCGTACCCGACGGAGCTTTTGGTGTTGTACGTCCAGGCCGCATCAAGATGGTCCTGCATGTTCTCACCCACGCCCGGGCTGTCATGGACGACCTCAATGCCGTGCTCTTTCAGATGCTCCGCTGGCCCCACGCCGGAGAGCATCAGGATCTGGGGCGAGCCGAGCGCGCCGGCGGAGAGGATCACCTCGCGATCGGCCTTGATCGTCTCGACCTTCTCGCCTTGCAGGAAATCAACGCCCACGGTGCGTTTGCCTTCAAAGACCACGCGCTGGACTGCCGCCTCGGTGATGATCGTCAGATTGCTGCGCGCTTTCACCTCATCCGAGAGATACGCCTTGGCCGCGGAACAGCGCTGACCATTGCGCTGGGTCACCTGGTACCAACCAAAGCCCTCGCGATCGAAGCCCGCCAGATCGACATCGGTCGGGTACTGAAGTTCACCGCCCGCTTCGATAAAGTCTTTGCTCAGCCAATTCTTGGTCCGAATGTCTGAGACCGATAGCGGCCCCCCGGCGCCATGGGCTTCGGACTCTCCGTGTTCGTTGTCTTCGGCCTTTTTGAAGTAAGGAAGACACGCATCCCAGGTCCAACCGGTCGCGCCCGCCTCTTGCCAGCTGTCATAATCCTCCGGCGCGCCGCGGGTGTAGCACATGGCGTTGATGGAGCTGGAGCCGCCCAGGGTCTTGCCCCGCGGCCAATACATTTGCCGGTTGTTGAGCTCCGTCTGCGGCTCGGTCTCAAAGCCGTAGTTGATCGACGGCATTTTGGTGATGAGCGTGATGCCGAGGGGGATATGGATGGCTGGGCTTTTGTCGGCTGGCCCCGCCTCAAGCAGCGCCACACGGCAGCTGGGGTCTTCGCTAAGCCGCGAGGCCAAGCACGCACCGGCGGAACCGCCGCCCACCACCACAAAATCTGCCTGATGCATCGCGATCCTCCACAATCACTGTCTCATTTTGACAGTGACTGTCGGACGAGCACGCAAGCATCGCAAGGCCCATGAGCGGCAGGGCCTACCGATTGGCTTCGATCAGGCTTTTCAGCGTCTCCGCCACGGGCTCAAAGAACTGGTTCGCCGTCCAGTACTCATCATGGCTGAGTGTGTTCCAGGACTTCAGCACACTGCCGACATTGACGCGGATATCGGCAAGCTGCCCGTCATCGGCGAGCGCCTGGTAGGACGGCGCCACAGGCGCGATGGGATAAGCGAGAAGATCCTGGGGATCATAGTAGTTCTGCCACCACGGCTCGCCCAAAAACTCCTGACCAAGCCCGGTTCCCGGGAAGGCAATCGGCTCCAGCTCTTCCGGTGAGAAGGCGAAGGAGAAGAGCGGCAGGTTGCAGCCAAAGGTGATGAAACGCGCCATTGAACGGAACTGCTCAAACGGGTTGCCGGGCTCAAAATAGCCCGACTGCATGTCCCACATATAGTTCGACATGATCCGGCCACCGAAGCTGTGGGCCATGACCACCAGCGGCGTGTCCTCGTCCACATCCCGTCGAAGATCCGCGATGGTCGTCCGGATCCTGTCCTGCAGCTCGTCATAGGCCGTGCCGCGGCGGCTGAAGGCGAGCGCGTCGGCGAAATTGCTCACAAGCAAACGGCGCGCGCCGCCCACCTTCACGGTATCGCTGATCGCATCGAGATAGAGATCCTGCCGATCCTGGAGGATGTCCGCCCAGAAGATCTCTCGCCAGGCCACGTCGTTTTTCACGACTTTGCGGCCAAGCTTGCTGCGCAGCTTTTTGTAGAGGCCTTTGGAAAAGGTCTGCTGATCGGAAACCTGAGGCTTTTTGTTCGCTTGGCTGCCGATCCCGTGGATCACCGCCACTGCAACTTTCTTACCCATACCGTGTCATCCCGCCACGTTTTAAGGAGAGCCTAGCACGGATCTTGGCTGTGACGAGCGCTGGTCAACCTGCTGTTGCTGATCACAATTTCGCGTTGCCGCTTGGCGAGGCGGGGCGTGACCCGTTATCGGCAAGGCATGACGGTATCCAATGCGCCAGGTCTGCCCCCCGCCCCTTTCCTCAAGGCGGCCTTCGAACACACCAGGATGGCAATGATCGCCACCGATCCCCACCAGGCGGACAACCCCATCGTGTTCGTCAACAACGCGTTCTTGAACCTGACGGGCTATGGTCTTGACGAGGTGGTGGGGAAGAACTGCCGGTTCCTTCAAGGCCCCGACACCGATCCTGAAACGGTGGAGAAGATCCGTACCGCGATCGACGAGGAGACCTTCGGCTACTTTGAGATCCTCAACTACAAAAAGGACGGCACACCGTTTTGGAACGCACTGCACGTCAGCCCGGTCTATGGCGAGGACGGCAAGCTCACCCATTTCTTCGGCTCCCAATGGGACATCACCGTGCAGCGGGAGGCCGTCGATGCTCTCTCCGGTGATGTTCGGCTGACGGATCATCGGCTGCAGGAAGCGATCGATCGCACGAGGGAGCTCGAATTCGCCCTCAACCAAGCGAATGACAGTGTTCTGATGACGGAGTATGCGCCGCTGGAGGAACCGGGCCCAAGAATCACTTGGGTTAGCAAGGGTTTCGAGCGAATGACCGGCTACGCGCCCGATGACGTGATCGGCAAGACACCGCGCATCCTCCAAGGCCCCCTCACCGATCGCAAAGCACTGGCCGCACTGAAAGAGAGCCTGGTCGCAGGCAAGGGGCATGAGCACACAAGGACCGTCAACTACAAGAAAGACGGCACGCCGTTTGTTGTTGAATGGTCCGTATCGCCCACATTCAACGAAAGAGGCGAGCCGACCTCGTGGCTGGCCGTGCAGCGCGACGTCTCCGCCACTGTCGCCGCGGAAGAAGAGCGGGAACGACTGATCCGGGAGCTTGATCACCGGGTCCGGAACCTCTTCTCGACCGTCCAGGTGATCACCCGGGGTGCAGGTGATGGCGACGGGACCGCAGAGGGCCTGCGCAGCAGGCTTCTTTATCAGCTGCAGGCCCTCGCCTCCGCCCATGACCTCGTCTTCCGTGATGCCTCGCAGCAAGCGCCGATGGCCGCTGTGGTGGATGCGGTATTGGAGCCTTTTGACCCGGATCGAACAATGATCGTCCGTGAGGGGAGCGATGGCGCCTGCGCCGCCAAACAGGCCGTGAACGCAGCGATCATCCTCTACGAACTGGCACTCCTCTCCTCCGAACGCGGCGCCCTTCAGGCGAAAAAGCCATCCAAGCTCTCGTGGGAGGTCGCCGGCGATGAGCTGCGGATCACCTGGGCGGAACCAGCGGAGCTGCCTGATCCGCGTCAGTTTGGCTTTGGCCTTGTACGGACCTTTGTGCAATCGTCAAAATGGGAAGACGCCGGCGTGGAAGAGGTGGCAGGCGGTTTCGTCGTCCAGCTGGGGCTGAAGGCGAGCTAGGCACCCGGGCGGCCAGAGAGCTGCCAGCGGAAAAACGCCAAGATGCCCGAAAGAGCGGCAACGATCGCGCCGAAAATGCTCAGCACGGCCGGACCCAAACCAAGATCGGCAAAGACGTGCACAACGCCCGCGCCATAGGCCATGGCCCCGCCGGAGATCAGCGCACCGGCGACACCGTCAGCAATTCCGCGCGGTAACCGAAGCGCCGAATTGAGAAGCGTCGCAAAAATCGCCGACGATAGAAGAAGCGCTGCGACCACGGGGCTGGCGTAAGGAAGGATGTCGATAATCTGATACTGCGGCCCCGCCATCCCGCTCATGGTGGCGCCAGCAACCGCGATCGGCACAAGGAGCGACAGGAGCGCTCCCACCAGAAAAGCTCGCACCAGACTAAGCATCATCCATCTTCAGCGCCTTGATGAAGGCCTCTTGCGGGATCTCAACGCGCCCGAATTGGCGCATCTTCTTCTTACCCGCCTTTTGTTTATCCAGGAGTTTCCGTTTCCGCGTGGCATCCCCGCCATAACATTTCGCGGTCACGTCCTTCCGCATGGCGCCAATCGTCTCGCGCGCGATGACACGGCCACCGAGGGCAGCCTGGATCGGGATCTTAAAGAGGTGCCGCGGGATGAGGTCCTTCAAACGTTCGCACATGGCCCGGCCGCGCACTTCAGCCTTTGAACGATGCACCACCACGGCCAAGGCGTCGACAGGCTCTTCGTTGACGAGGATCTGCATACGGACGAGGTCATCCTTGCGATAGCCAATGATCTGATAATCAAAGCTCGCATAGCCCTTGGTGATCGATTTCAGACGATCATAGAAATCAAAGACGACCTCGTTGAGCGGCAGCTCATAGACCACCATGGCGCGGGAGCCGGCATAGGTGAGGTCCTGCTGGATGCCGCGCCGATCTTCGCAAAGCTTCAGGACACCGCCAAGGAACTCGTCGGGCACGAGGATCGTCGCCTTGATCCACGGCTCTTCGAGGTGATCAATATGCACCGGGTCCGGCATATCGGCGGGGTTGTGGAGCTCCTCCATCGACCCGTCAGTCTTGTACATATGATAGACCACGGACGGCGCGGTGGTGATGAGGTCGATATTGAACTCACGCTCCAGCCGCTCACGGACGATCTCAAGGTGCAAGAGCCCCAAGAACCCGCAGCGGAAACCAAAGCCCAGCGCCGCGGAGGTCTCCATCTCATACTCAAAGCTCGCATCGTTGAGGCGGAGCTTCGCGATGGCGTCGCGCAGGTCTTCGAAGTCGGCACTATCGACGGGGAACAGGCCGCAGAAGACCACGGGCTGGTTGGGCTGAAAGCCTTCCAGCGCCTCGGCCGCAGGCTTTTTCTCGTCGGTGATCGTGTCACCCACCTTGGTGTCCGCCACCTCTTTGATCGAAGCGGTGAGGTAGCCGATCTCACCGGGGCCCAGCTCATCCATCTCCACCCGTTTCGGGGTGAAGACACCGACCTGGTCGACCTGATAGGTCGCGCCTGCCTTCATCATGCGGATCTTTTGGTTCTTCTTCAGTTTACCATCAATGATCCGAACAAGGACGACCACGCCGAGATAGAGGTCGTACCAGCTGTCGACCAGCATGGCTTTGAGCGGCGCATCGGCATCGCCCTCGGGTGCTGGCAAGCGGTTAACGATGGCTTCAAGGACATCAGGCACGCCCATGCCCGTTTTGGCGGAAATCTCCACCGAGTCCGTGGCATCAAGGCCGATCACCTCTTCGATCTGCTCTTTAACCCGGTCAGGTTCTGCTGCGGGAAGATCGATTTTGTTCAGGACAGGGACGATCTCGTGATCAACCTCGATCGCCTGGTAGACATTGGCGAGGGTCTGCGCCTCCACCCCTTGGGATGCGTCAACAACCAAAAGCGAGCCTTCGACGGCGGCGAGGCTACGGTTCACTTCATAGGCAAAGTCGACATGGCCCGGCGTGTCGATCAGGTTGAGGATATACTCCTCCCCGTCCTGCGCCTCGTAGGTCAGGCGCACCGTCTGCGCCTTGATCGTGATGCCGCGCTCCCGCTCGAGGTCCATGTTGTCGAGGACCTGCTCCTGCATCTCCCGCTCCGTCAGCCCGCCTGTCACCTGGATCAGGCGATCGGCCAGGGTCGATTTGCCGTGGTCGATATGGGCCACGATCGAGAAATTACGGATGCTGGAAAGCTCGGTCATAGCGGGCAGATACGCGCGGCCGGGGCCCGCTGCAATGCGGCGTGTCGAGACTTGAGGGCCTTGGCCTTAGGGCGCTGGCTGTCCTGGCAACGAGGACGGGTAAAGTGGCGGCGTGTCAGTGGTGCCGCAATTGGCATACCACCGCATCGGATGACGCTGGGGCACGCGCTCAATGAATTCGCCTGAATGCGGGGCGTACCAAACCGCATCGAAGGTTCCATCGGTGCGCAGGTTCGCGCGCCAGAAGACCACCTGCTCTGTGCCGCCGAACCGCTCGCGCTGGAGATGGGCCTCATTGGGCTCGCCCAAGACCGAGAGGTTGATGAGGTAGTCGCCAAGCTGAACCTCCACCGTCTCGCCATCACGGACCGCCACCCAGAGAGGACGAGAGGCATGCTCGATCGTGCGCTGAGGGTCCGCCAGACGCCGGGCGCCCCATGCCACTTTGAGATCGCAGCCGCCTCTAATCGCGTCGATCAACGCCGCTTCTGAGCCCGCCGTCACCTCACCTTCGGCCGTATGGGCGAGCTTCAGCTGCCAGGGCGAACCCGCATCACAAGCCGTCAATAGAAGCAAGAAAGCGGCGGTCCCAAGTGCTTTGAAAGGCATGGTCGCTCCCTTAGCCAGATTGCTGGGCCGCGGCCCCAAAAAGAGGTTCAGCCGCTTCGGTCCTCGAGCATCAAGGTGCCCTTTTTCTGGATCTTCTCGGTCACCTTCTCCGCCATACCGGCAAGGATGTCGGGCAAGACGACCGTGATCCGGACGTGCTGGGGGAAGACGTCAGCGGTACCAGAGAGCTTCTGCATCATGGCGCGCGCTGCGAAATGGAGCGTGTCGCCCTCCCAGTGCTTGTCGATCTTGATCGCCATCTTGCCAGCAAGAGAGCCGGTCAGCTCCGCGATCCCCTCATCAATACGCTTTTTCGCGTCTTCGATGGTCTTGGAATGCTCGATGGTGACGGTCACAGGTCTCGACATGCCGCCCATATAGGCCCGTCGGCCGGATCCTGAAGCCCAGTGGCGCCTTTTGTCCTTTTTGTTGCGCTGCAGCGTTTACACAATCACAGCAATTTGATAGAAAATAGCATTAGTCGGGTAAGTTTGAGGGGACTCCCATGAAAGCTTTTGTAGCGGCGATGAGCGCCGCAGCGGCATCTGTTGGCATCAGTTACGCCGCACCTGTCACCGTTAGCCTTATGAATCTGTACGTTGATCACAACGGCGTTGCTCATATCGACGACGTGGTCACGGACCACGGCACGATCGATTTCGTCATCAGCGGTATGGTGAAAAAGAACGGCGAGTGGGTGCTGTCGGACGACATGTCCAGCGGCAGCACGGGCGTTTGGCTCGACCGCGGTTACGGCGACAACCACCAAGTTGACGGCAGAGGCCGGGATGAAGGCATCCTGATCCAGGCCCAGTCGGCGGACAACAGCGAGCTCGTTCCCGTCGACTTCACGAGTTTCACCTTCACCTACGTCTCGTCAGACGATGATTTCTCCGTCTACGGTAGTGAAGAAGGCTATCAGACCGTGTCCTTGATCCACGACGATCTCGACATCCCAGGTGTCAGCTCGCCGTACATCTCGAGCCCTGTGACCGCGCCAATCCTCGTCGAAAACGTGGCGACCGTGATCGTTGCAGCGATCGAGAAGAACGACGACTGGAAACTCAAGTCGTTCTCGTTTGAATGGGTGAAAGATCCAGTGGATCCCGTTCCTGTTCCAGGTGCCGCTGTCCTGATGGCTGCGGGTCTCGGCGCTCTCGGCATCGCACGCAAGAAACGTCATAGCGCGTAGGCGCACACTGAACGCTTAGGTGGCGGTGGTCTGATCAGATGATCTTCACCGCCCCTACTCCGTAGACGAACGGGCATCTCCTTGTTCTACCGTGCCAGCGGCAACACGCTGGCGCGCCTCCGCGAGAAGCGCATCGAGCGCAGCGCGGTCATGATACGTCCCGCCAGCGAGCACGGCTTGAGGTTTTCGCAGCGTCTCCAAGCTCTCCCGCGGATCGCTCTCGAGGATCAAAAGGTCAGCCCTTAGGCCCGGTGCAACACGTCCGAACACGTCACTCTCCCCAAGAAACTCGGCCGCCCCTTTTGTGGCGAGTTCAAGGATTACGCCGCGAGGAATGCCGGCTTCCTCAAACGCCGCCAGCTCCCGGTGCAAAGAGTATCCGGGTGTCACGAACGGGTTCGGTGTGTCGGTCCCGATAAGGAGGGGCGCCCCGGCATCATAAAGCGCCTTGATGAAGAGCAGCTTCTTGGCACGCGCCTCAGCGATCAAGTCGAGGTCGAGCAACGCAGTCATCACCCGGGCCTCGGCCGACCAACTTTGCTGATAAAAAGAATCGATGGTCTGGCCTTCTTCGGAGGCGAAAAAGCCATCGAGATCATGCATCAGCGCCCCTGAATCGCTGATCACGGCCATGGTCGGCGTGTTCGCGACGCCAGCATCAGCAAAGCGATGAGCAAGCGGGGTAATTTTATCGACATCGGCCGCGGCCCATTTCTGAGTGAACGCTCGGACATAGGTGGGAAAATCGACAATGGCCTCAATCTCTGAAGGCAGTTCGTCCGGCAACAGAACGTCTTCAATGTTATCGAGGTGCTCCAGACTATCGATTTGAAGCTCCAAGATATCATCGATGGTCAAACTGTCGGGAGTATGCGCCCAGACCTGCATGCCAAGACGCCTCGCTTCTTCGACGGCCGCTCGATAAACATCAGCATCAAGACGTTCATAGAGTTTGATGGCCGGATAGCCCGTTGCCTGTTGGGCCCGAACCGCACCGACGGCCATTTCAGGCGTCGTGACCGACAAGGAAGTTTGCCAGATCGGATCCGGACCATCCATGATGGGCCCTGAGGTGACAACGCGTGGGCCGGGAAACGCCTTGGCTTCTGAAGCGGCGCCTATCTCGATGATCGCAGCCCGCCCCCAAAGATTGCGCAACGTGGTGACGCCGTTCGCGATGTAAAGCGGGCCATCGATGTTTCGAAAATAGTGGCCATGCATATCGGCGAGACCAGGCATCATGAACATGCCTTCAGCGTCGATGATCTCCATTTCGGGCGCAGGCACAATATCCGTACCCACCTCTTTGATGATCTCATCCCGGACGATAACCGTTCCACTATCGAGAGGAGCGCTGTCCATGACCAAAACCGTCGCGCCGACGATGGCGTATGTCGCCTCCGAAGACCGCTCGGGAAGCGGTGATGTCGTCTGGCTCTCGATGAAGTCGCAGCTCGCCAGCATCAAAGCCACGACGAGGCCGATCAGGCCCTTCGTCCCATACATACGCAACCGCCCTCACTCGTCTCAGTGAACGTAGCATTGCGCTCAAAGGAAGTCTTGAGGCTTGAGCGGCTGAAAGCAGAGGGCCGATAGAATGAAAAACCCCCGCGGAGCGCCTGCTTCACGGGGGTTTCTGTTCGTTTGGGGTGAAGCGCGCTTACGCAGCGAGCTTCCGGATGACGTAATGCAGAATGCCGCCGTTTTTGTAGTAGTCGAGCTCATCCGCGGTATCGATCCGTGCCAGGAGGGTGATCTCCTTGGTCGAACCATCGCCCATGGTGATCGTGGCTTTGAGCTCCTGTTGCGGTTCAAGCGTTTCGACGCCGTGGATCGTGACCTCTTCATCGCCGGTAAGGCCCAGTGATTTCCAGCTGTCACCGCCGGTGAACTGAAGCGGCAGGACACCCATACCGATGAGGTTCGAGCGGTGGATCCGTTCGACCGATTGGAAGATCACAGCCTTGACGCCGAGAAGGACCGTACCCTTCGCAGCCCAGTCCCGGGACGAGCCGTTGCCGTAAAGCTCACCACCAAAGACCACGAGGCCTTTGCCGTCAGCTTTATGCTTCATGGCCGCATCATAGATCGGCATGACCTCACCATTGTATTTGGTGATGCCGCCTTCGGTACCAGGAACCATGTTGTTCTTGATACGGATGTTCGCGAAGGTCCCGCGCATCATGACTTCGTGGTTGCCGCGGCGTGAGCCGTAGGAGTTGAACTCCCGCTCCGGCACCTGGTGATCTTGGAGGTAGGTGCCCGCGGGGCTGTCCTCTTTGATCGCACCAGCAGGCGAGATATGGTCCGTGGTCACACTGTCGCCGAGAAGGGCGAGAACCTTGGCGCCTTCAATCGGCTGAAGCCCGCGCGGCTCTTTTTCCATGCCTTCAAAATATGGCGGGTTCGCGACATAGGTCGATTGCGGCCAGCTATAGGTATCGCCGCCGCCGGCTTCGATGGCTTGCCAGTTGGTGTCGCCTTTAAAGACATCGCCATAGCGCTCGATGAACATCTCGCGCGTGACGCACTGGGAGACGATCTCCGCGATCTCTGCCGAGGTCGGCCACAGGTCTTTGAGATAGACGTCGTTGCCGTCTTTGTCCTGACCCAGAGGATCCTTGGTGACATTGACGTTCATCGAGCCAGCAAGAGCGTAAGCGACAACGAGCGGCGGTGAGGCCAGGAAGTTGGCGCGGACGTCTTGGTGGATCCGGCCTTCAAAGTTCCGGTTGCCCGAAAGGACCGCGGCCACGGCGAGGTCGTTCTCTTGGATCGCTGACGAAATCGCTTCCGGAAGCGGGCCGGTGTTGCCGATACAAACCGTGCAGCCATAGCCCGTCAGGTTGAAACCGATCGCATCGAGATCATCCTGCAGGTTGGCTTTCTCGAGATAGTCCGTGACCACCTGGCTGCCTGGCGCGAAGGATGTCTTCACCCAAGGCTTCGACGTCAGGCCGCGCTCGCGCGCCTTCCGCGCAACAAGACCAGCTGCGACGAGGACGGAGGGGTTTGATGTGTTGGTGCACGACGTGATCGCCGCCACCGCCACGTCACCATGGCCGAGGGTGAAGTCTTCACCAGCAACAGGGACCTGCTTGTCGGCCTCGGCGGCTTTGCCATACTCTTTATCAAGAGCAGTCGCGAAACCTTCTGGCGCTTCGGTGAGGAGGATTTTGTCCTGCGGACGCTTCGGACCCGAGATGACCGGCACCACCGACGAGAGGTCAAGCTCGAGCGTGTCGGTGAAGACCGGCTCAATGGAATCGTCACGCCAGATGCCCTGCTCTCTCGCATAAGCTTCGACGAGCGCGATGCGGTCTTCGTCGCGGCCCGTGGTCTGCAGATAACGGAGGGTTTCTTCGTCAACGGGGAAGAAGGCGCAGGTCGAGCCGAACTCAGGCGACATGTTGCCGAGGGTCGCTTGGTCTTCGAGGCTGAGATTGCCAACACCTGGGCCGAAGAACTCGACGAACTTGCCGACAACGCCCTTATCACGGAGCATTTTGGTGACCGTCAGCACAAGGTCGGTTGCCGTTGCGCCTTCAGGCAGCTTGCCGGTCATTTTAAAGCCGATGACGTCAGGGATCAGCATCGAAACCGGCTGACCGAGCATCGCAGCTTCCGCTTCGATACCGCCAACACCCCAGCCGAGGATCGACAGGCCATTGACCATGGTCGTGTGGCTGTCCGTACCCACACAAGTATCAGGATAAGCGTAGGTCTCGCCGCCATGCTCGGCGGTCCAGACCGTCTGGCCGAGATATTCGAGGTTCACCTGGTGGCAGATGCCGGTGCCCGGAGGAACAACGCGGAAATTGTCGAACGCCTCTTGGCCCCATTTAAGGAACTGATAGCGCTCTTTGTTGCGCTCATACTCGCGATCAACGTTTTTCTGGAAGGCATCTTCCGTACCGAAATAGTCGACCATCACGGAGTGGTCGATCACGAGGTCGACGGGCGCCAGCGGGTTGATCTTCTCAGGGTCGCCGCCCATCGCCTTCATCGCGTCGCGCATCGCGGCGAGGTCCACAACGGCAGGCACGCCGGTGAAGTCTTGCATCAGCACGCGTGCTGGGCGGTAGGCGATCTCAATCGGGTTCTTACCGCCGTTTTTCAGCCACGTGCCGAAAGCGTCGATCATGTCCGTGGTCACGGAGCGGCCGTCCTCGAAACGCAGCATGTTCTCGAGGAGGTATTTGAGGCTCACCGGAAGCCGCGAGAGATCGCCCAGGCGCTCTTCAGCCTTCTTCAGCGAGTAGATTTGGTAGGTCTTTCCAGCGGCGGAGAGAGCCGTCTTGGTCTTCAGGGTGTCGTGACCAGGGATCATAAAGCGGGCTCCTTGTTGAGAATCGTTCGCATAAGGTGTAGTTATCTGAGCTGCTTATGCGCGGGCGCTTCGCCGCTGTCCATGCGACGCAGCAAAACCCGCGCATACAGCCTGAAGAGGCTGATTTTCACATCGAAACAACCTATGCGTGCATATGGCTTCCGCCTCCCGCCAGCGTGATCGTCGGGGCGTTGAAAAGCCTCAGAGAACGAGCTGCGTCTGGGTCACGAGCGCCACGTCTTTGCCGTCTTCGAGGCGGATCTTGGTCTGCCAAACCGACATGCGGCGCCCCGTTTTCACCGGCGTCGTCTCGCCAATCACCACAGCGCCCTGGGGCGCAGCACCAAGAAAGTTGGTTTTGCTCTCGATGGTGGTGGTCCCGCCTGCGCCTTCGGGCAGGTTCAGGAAGGCGCCGATCGCGCCCAAGCCATCAGCAAAGGCCATGATCGCCCCGCCGTGGAGAATGCCGCCCGTGGTGCAAAGATCCTCCCGCACCTCAAGCCGACCCTCGACCCGCTCCTTCTCTGCCATGGTCACATCCACGCCCATGAGTTTGGTGAAGGGTTGGGCATCGCCAAGATTTCCGCTGATCATGATCACTCCTGAGCTGGTCACTGATGTCACCAGACCTGCCAGAGCGCGGAGCCGATCGCGAGTTTCCTTTGCATATCAAGGGTTTCATGACCTTGAAGTATCCCATTGGATAGTAAGAGCGCAGTGGGTGCGTACTTGTTCGGCAGGAAGCGACAACGCATGTCGCCGCCATCATTTGGATGGAGACGATGATGCGCGCGATGAAGCTGAGCACAGCGGGTGAGAACCCGGTCTTTGAGCTGTTCGACAAACCTGAAGCAGAACTTGGACCGAATGACGTGCGGATCGCTGTCCGCGCCGCGTCGATCAACACCGTGGACACCAAAGTGCCCATGATGCCGAACCTCATGCCAAGCGACCCAGCCGTTCTCGGCTGCGACGTCGCCGGTACGATTTCAGAGACGGGAAGCGCTGTGACCGGCTTCTCCGTAGGCGATGCGGTTTACGGCTGCGCTGGTGGTCTCATCGGGCACGATGGGGCGTATACGGAGAGCATGGTCGCCGATGCGCGCCTTCTCGCCGCCAAGCCTGCAGGCCTCTCCTTTCTTGAGGTTGCCGCCCTACCCCTGGTGAGCATCACAGCGTGGGAAGGCTTGGTTGATCGCGCCCAGGTCAAGCCAGGCGACCTGGTGCTCGTCCATGGCGGTGCAGGCGGCGTGGGCCATATCGGCATCCAGCTCGCCAAAGCGCTCGGCGCGACCGTCCACGCGACTGTGTCCACCGATGACAAGGCCGCAGTGGCAGAAAAAGCGGGCGCTGACAAAGTCATCCGCTATCGCGATGTCAGCGTTGAAGATTACGTCCGTGAAGAAACCGATGGCCGCGGCTATGATGTCGTCTTCGACACGGTCGGTGGTCCCAACATCGCCCCATCGCTTGAGGCTGTGGCCACCAATGGCCGGGTGGTGACAATCGTCTCTTTGGGAAGCACGCCAGACCTCAGCCCGCTGCATCTCAAGAACGCGTCCTTGCATGTCGTCTTTATGTTGATCCCGCTTCTGACCCACTCCGACTATGAGCGGCATGCGGATATTCTGATGCGCATCGGCCGCCTGACGGAGACGGGCGCGCTGCGACCGACCCTGGATGCCTCCACTTTCGGATTGGCTGATGTGAAAGCGGCCCATGCGCGGCTCTTAAGCGGCCAGTCGCTCGGCAAAGTCGTCCTCAACATCAAAGACGGTGCCGAGGTCTAGCGGCTCACCCATCAGCCCTTTTTGCGCCCCTCCCTTGCCCCCGGCCGCCGGACCAGCGCATCAAGGGGCGCTATGGCCTTTGAAATGTCGCTGGAATGCCGGGATTTGACCGTGCGCCGCGCCGGACGGGATGTCCTGGCGGGCGCGGCGTTCAAGCTCGCGCCCGGCGACGCGCTGATGGTCCGCGGCGGCAACGGCTCAGGGAAGACCTCGCTCCTTCGCGCCCTCGCTGGCCTCACCCAATCAGACGGTGAGATCATTTTCCGCCGGGGCGTGCAGGTCCTCGATCCTGGCTATATCCGCTCTGAAGAGGTGCATTATGTCGGCACCGAAGCGGGTCTCTCACCAAGGCTCTCCGTCGAAGAGAACGCCGATTTCTTGGCCGATTTCTATGGCGGATCGCTGCAGGACAGCCTTCGGGTTTTGGGCCTCCACCGCCTGGGCGAGGCGCGGACTGGCCAGCTGTCCTCGGGCCAACGAAAAAGGCTCTCATTCTTACGCTTGATCATCAGCCCACGGGCATTGTGGCTGCTTGATGAGCCCTTCGCGACGCTCGATGACGCGGGACAGGCGCTCGTCCGCACGTTGATCGATGGCCACCGTGAGCGCGGGGGCGTGGCGATCATTGCTCTTCACGACCAGGACGGCATCCCGGGCGCCCGCACCATGACGGTGACAGCCGCATGAGCCCGGCCCGCGCCCTTTTCCGCCGGGAGCTGACGCTTCGCCTGCGCGCAGGTGGTTGGGCGGTCGGTGTGGGAATCCTCCTGGTGCTGGGTTTTCTCGCACCCCTCGCCATCGGCGGCCAACAAGAGGTGCTCGAAGCCGCGGGGCCTGGCCTTCTTTGGGTCATTCTTGGCGTGGCGGTGTTCCTGGGCGTGGAAGGCATGTTCGAGGACGACATCGCCTCGGGCGCCACCGATATCGTGCTCCTGTCACCGGTCAGTTTGACTCGCGTTGCGCTCATCAAGCTCACGGTGGCTTGGGCCGTGTTGGCGATCCCGCTGCTTGTCGCGATGCCGCTGTTGCTGCTTTCCTACGGGGCCTCGCTCCTCGGGGGCCTGGCGCTGTTCCTTGCGAGCCCCGGGATGGTGTTCGTCGCAGGAACCGTCAGTGCCCTGTGCACCAGCCAGCGGCGCGGGGCGCCCCTTCTTGTCTTTCTCACCTTGCCGCTGATCATCCCGCCGCTCGTCTTTGGACCGTCAGCGGGAGATGGCAGCCTCGTGCCCTTCTTGATCCTCGGCGCCTACAGCCTCCAGGCCGTCGCTCTTTGCCCTTCACTGACCGCTGCTGCGATCCGGCTTCAGCTGACGTGATGGTCACCAAGAGACTGTCTACCCACCCGCGCCAAACTCCTGCATAGAGGAAGAGAGCATCGACCAACCTAAGGGATTTGCATGCGCACTCTCGCCGCTTTCCTCCTCGCCATGGCCCCATCCGTCGCCTTCGCTGCCGAACCACAGCAAGTGGCGACCTACCGCGATTGGATGGTCTTCACCTACGACACCGGCAGCGACGTGATCTGCTACGCTGTGACGGAGCCGCAGGATGTCTCCCCGACCTCCGCGCGGCACGGCGATGTCTTCTTCTCCGTCGCCACTTGGAAGTCCGGCGCAGCGCAAAACCAGCCAAGCTTCATGGCAGGCTATGACCTTCAAGACGGCTCTGAGCCCACCGTGCGGGTCGGTTCGGATCGCTGGGAAATGTTCACGGCGGAAAAAGAGGGCTTCATCGAGGCGGCGAGTGAAGAGGATCGCCTCATTGGGGCGATGCGTCGTGGGCGGGAGATGCGCGTTTCAGCAACTTCTGCGCGCTCCACTGCGACCAATTACACTTTTTCTCTCCTCGGAATCACAGCGGCACTGGAGCGTGCAGAGCAGGCTTGCCGCTAGAGGTTGTCGTCATTCCGTAGCTCGCGCCTTGGTTGCTAGTCACAACCTCTGGTGAACTTAAAACTCTCTCGTCACGTAAGGGGTGCGCAGGGAGTTGTTCGTGGGCGGAGTGTTGTCTCGTCTTGGGGGAGCAGGCTTTGGCGCGCTGTTGTGCTGCTTCGCCGTCGCTTATGCTGGCGCCTGGCCTGAGCCAGCTGGTCGGCAGCTGAGCATCGAGACCGCTGAGTACTTCGAGGCCGAAGACCAGGACGAAGGCTTTCAGCAGTTCGTCTCGCGCACCTTTCTCATCCGCGGGATCACCGAGACCGTCAGCGTCGGTACGGTTGTCGCCTATGCCGACCAACAATCCTACGGCCCGACATTTGTCGATGCGCAGTCAGGCGTCAGCCAGGCCGAGCTTTTTGGGCAATGGCATTGGGCGCCCCGCTTTGGCCACGCCGCGGCGCTGAACCTGACCGGCGTCTTCTCAACTTCCCAAGACATTGCCGACGGCCGGGCCATGGGCAACGATGCGGCGCTGCAGATGAGCACCCTGCGCGGATGGGGCAACGAACACGTCTTTATGGAGGCGCTGCTCGGATACCGGCGCAGCCTTGGGAGTGATCGCGACCAAATTCGCACCGACCTCACCCTGGGCCTCAAAGAGGGTGAAGCGATGCTCCTGCTGCAGAGCTTCACCACCGAAAGCGTCTTGGATGGATCCGAACGCGGCGCTGACTTTGACCTCACCCAGGTCGGTCTTTCGGCCGTCCTCCCGCTGCGCAAAAGCCTCAAGATCGCGTTTGGCGCGCGGCGCGATCTCTCCGTACGCGGCATTGAGCCCGGGCAAGCCCTTTTCCTCTCCCTTTGGTGGTACCGATGAAAGCTGCACTCTTCACTGCGTTTCTTTTGACGATCAGCAGTCTTACGACCTTTGCCTGGGCGGCCGGCGTTGACGCGGCGGTCCTGCGCAGTTTGCCGTGGCGGGAGATTAGCCTCGTCGCGCTGCCTGCGCTCTCGATTGCAGGCCTCAGGCTGCGCCGCTTCCTCTAGTGAGCCGCATTGGAAGTGACATCACGTTTTCCGGCGAGGCGCGTCGCCGGTTTTCAAACAGCCAAGTGACAATCGCACTTTCTGTCTTTGTGCTGCTGGTCGGTTGGATCGTGGCGGCACCGGCCACCGCCCTGCGGACCGTCCTCCTGGTGAACCTTGCCTACGCTGTTGGGTTTTTCGCGTTGCGGTTCGCGGCCGTCACCAGTGTCGTCTTGGCCCGGGAGGATGAAACGGACGCATCCCAGTTGGCCAATGCGCCCTGGGTCACCGTTCTTTGTCCCCTCTACCGTGAGGCGGAGAGCGTTCGTCGGCTGATCGCAAGCATTCTTCGCACCGACTATCCGTTGGACAAGCTCGAAGTCTTGATCTTGCTTGAGGATGATGACGACGAGACCGAAGCTGGTCTCGGCCCCCTGCCGCCGCAGGTCAGGATCATCCGCATCCCGCCGGGCGGTCCGCGAACCAAGCCGAACGCGCTCAATCACGGCCTTGTGCAGGCGCGCGGCGAGATCATTGGGATCTATGATGCCGAGGACCGACCGGAGCCAGACCAGATCCCCAAAGTGGTGCGCGCCCTCGCATCTGGTGAGCCCGGCCTGGCTTGCGTGCAAGCTCGGCTCAACTACTACAACCGCAACGATTCAATCATCACACGGCTTTTCTGCCTCGAGTATGCGCTCCAGTTCGACTGGTTCCTGCGCGGCCTTGATCATTTGCGGATGCCGCTTCCATTGGGCGGCACCAGCAACTTCGTGACCCGCGAAGCGCTGTTGGTGGTCGGCGGATGGGATGCCCATAACGTCACGGAAGACGCGGACCTCGGCTTCCGTCTTTATGCCGCAGGTTTTCGCACCGCGACGGTCGACAGCACCACTTTCGAAGAGGCGACCGACACACCGCGACGGTGGGTGCATCAGCGCTCGCGCTGGCTCAAAGGGTATCTTCAAACCTTCCTGGTCCACCTACGCCGCCCACTGCCATGGCGCGCGGCCGTCGTGCTGCATTTTGCGGTGGGCGGTGTGATGCTCAATGCCCTGATCAATCCGTGGATGTGGCTCGCCTTCGGATACTGGGCGCTGACGGGGACCAGCGCGCTGGATCCGATCTTCAACGGTCTTGAGGTCCCGCTTCTTCTCGCGTTCTTTGTCGGCAATATCGGAACCGCCTGGTTGTTCATCATGGCACCGACAGTTCGGGAATGGTACACGCTGGCGCCGTCTGGTCTTCTACTACCTGTCTATTGGGTCCTGCAGTCGGTGGCTGCCTACAAGGCGCTGTACGGATTTTGCGTCCGCCCCTTCTACTGGGACAAGACCGAGCACTCCGAAGGGGAGGACAGCCTGCGCGAGGCGGCCCATGCGTGATGGGACGGTGCGCCTGGCGATTGTCTTCAGCGGGCTCTCTCTGATCGCACTCTTCCTGGCGGGGGTGCCAAAAGAGCTCTTGGTCTTGCGCGCAGGTGACCTGGCCGAACCGGCACCTGCCATCGCTTCCGATCTGCCGTTGATGTTGGCGGCGGGCCTCCATCACGGCATGAACCTGGGCGATAGGGCGGCCTTACTCATTGTCAGCATCACGGGCTGGCTCATCGGCACACTGATCCTGACCAAGATCCCCCGCACCCGGAAGGATGCGGTTTTGATGCTGCATCCAGGGTCGATCCTCATGGTGGCCGCTGGCGCAGGCCTCGGGGCGTTTGGGCTCATCACCCTTTTCGCATCGATCCGGCATGCGGCGATGAGCCGGGCGATGGCGGACCTGCCCGTGGTTGGCCTGGCCATGGCCCTGGCCGCGTTGACCGTGCCGGAGTTTGAGCGGCTGGTCCTTCCTTTGGCGTCAGTTCTGTTTCTGACCGCGCCGCCCGCCATGCTCCAGCGCCAGATCTTCAGCTACTATCTCATCGTCTTTCTTCCTGCCCTGACGATCCTTGCTTTGGCCGCCGGTTTCGGCCGTGAGTTTCTCGGGCGCTCAGCCCCCGTCTTCACAGGGCCCAACCTCGCGATTGCGGCCATCGCCTTGCCGAGCCTTCTCTGGGCGGCAGTCGCCAAGCAGACGCGCAGATTGGCGCTAGCGCTCTTTATTCTCTTCGTCGCCATGTCACTGGCAGGCCGAGACGGGTTTGACTGGCCAGTTCTTGCCGCGGCCATCGCTGGTGCTTCGGCCATCAGAGGGCGCTTCGGCCCCCTCCCCGAGGTGATTGGCGCTTTCGCCGCCGTTCTTATCGTCGCTTTTCTCGCCATGGGGCTGACAGGGCCGGGCTCTTGGTCGTAACGGGGGCACGTGAGCACCAACCAAGATCCCCTCGGACCCCTGCGCGGCCACCCGTTCCTCATCATGGATGGCGCGGGGAATGACTTTGTCATCGCTGACCTCCGGAACGGCGGCGTGATGACGGAGGCTGCCGCCATCGAACTCGGCGACCGCGAAGGCATGTGGGGGGCGGATCAAATCATCGCGCTCCGGCAAAAGGGCGGCAAGCCGCTGATGGAGATCCGCAACACCGATGGCAGCGTCGCGGGCGCCTGCGGCAACGCGGCCCGGTGCGTGGCCAGCATCCTTTTCGAGGAAACCGACGACGAGACGGTCACCTTCGGCAGCCCCTCAGGTGACCTTCACGCTGAACGGCTCGAAGAGAGCAATGTGCAGGTCAATATGGGACCGCCGCGCCTCGAATGGCAGGATGTTCCCCTGGCTGAGGAAGCCGAGGACACCCGCTTTGTCGAGCTGCCGCAGGGCCTCCTCGGACCCTTTGGCCTAAAACCGCCCTCCTGCCTCTCAATGGGTAATCCCCATGCGGTCTTTTTCGTGCCCGATGCCGATAAGGCCGAGATCGAGGTCTTTGGCCCGGTGATCGAAACCAATGCCGCCTTCCCTGACCGGGTGAATGTCTCTGTCGCGTCCCTCACCAAAGAAGGCCTGCGCGTCAGGACCTGGGAGCGGGGTGTGGGGATGACCCGGGCCTGCGGCACCGCGGCCTGCGCCTCACTGGTCTCAGCGGTCCGCCGGAACCTCGTGCCGCGGCAAGCGGAGATCCGCGCCGATGGCGGCTTCATCGATATCACCTGGGATGAAGAGACGAACGACGTCCTGATGGCCGGGCCGGTTCATCTTCACCGCAAAGGCCGGTTCTAGCCAGCCAGGGGTTGCCGATATCCCCCGCGCCCCGCACATGGCACCGATGTCTGTGGACAAAGCGATCACCGTCAATCTCGGCTGCCGCCTCAACGCCTCTGAAAGTGAGGCGATGGCTGCCCTTGCGGACAAGGCTGGCCAGGCGCCGGTGATCGTCAACACCTGCGCCGTGACCCGAGAGGCCGTGCGGCAAAGCCGGCAAGCGATCAGGCGCGCGGCCAAGCACCACCCAGGTAGGCCGGTCATCGTGACAGGATGCGCCGCCGAGCTTGAGCCCCAGGCCTTCGAGGCAATGCCCGAGGTCACCTCCCGCATCCCAAACGAGAAGAAGACAGACCCCGCCGCTTGGGCGCTACCCGAGGCCGCATCACCTGCGCCTCGATCGATCGACGTGCGCGCGCCGCTGGCGGTGCAGAATGGCTGCGATCACCGCTGCACCTTTTGCATCATCCCTTACGGCCGCGGCGATGCGCGTTCCCTGCCGATCGCCGACGCCGTGCAGCAGGCGGAGGAATTGGTCGCGCGCGGCGCGAAAGAGATCGTGCTGACGGGTGTCGACCTCACCTCTTGGGGACCGGACCTAAGCGAGGGACTGTCGCTGGGGCACCTGGTGGAAGCGTTGGATCAGGCCTTGCCAGGCGATATCTGGATCCGGCTGTCGTCGATCGATGGCGCCGAAATTGACGATCGGCTGTTCCGCCTGATGACGGAAGTCCAGCGGATCGCACCTTATGCGCACCTCTCGCTCCAGTCCGGCGACGACATGATCTTGAAGCGGATGAAGCGCCGACACTCGCGAGGCGACGCGACTGATCTCTGCGATCGTCTGCGCACCGCAAGGCCTGAGATGGCGTTTGGCGCCGACCTGATCGCCGGGTTCCCAACCGAGACAGACGCCATGTTTGAGAACTCCGCCCAGCTCATCGCTGACTGCGGCCTCTCCTACGTGCACGTCTTTCCGTTTTCGCCGCGCACGGGCACGCCAGCGGCGAAGATGCCGCAGCTTGTGCGGGCCGTGGTGAAAGAGCGGGCCCAGCTCTTGCGCGCGGCAGCGGACAAGGCGCTCGCGGACCATTTGAACGCTCGCCTTGGTGAGACGCGCCCTGTGCTGATTGAAGAAGTCAAAGACGGCGTGCCGCGCGGACGGTTTGCGGACTTCACCGATGTGCACCTGCCGGGCGCCGATCATCTCGTGGCCGGCGACCTCGTGATGGCCCGCGCCACTGATACAGAGGGCCGGCACCTGGTCGCCGCGCCTACAGACGGACCCACCCCCCATGGCTGAACAGAAAAAAGGCTTCTTCGGAAAGCTCTTCGGCGGAAAGAAAGACGACGAAGCCGCGGAGCCGCAGGCCGAAGGCGAGATCGCGGGCGAGGACGTTCCCGGGGAGCTATCCTCAGACATCGCGGAACCCGTCACCGCTCCGCCCGCTGAAGAGGTGGCGTCTATAGAAGAGCCACCGGCATCCCTCGAGACCCCACCTGAACAGGAACCCGAGGAAGAGCCCAAGAAACGCGGGTTCTTCAGCCGCCTGACATCGGGCCTCAGCAAGACCTCCCAGCGCCTGACTGGCGGCGTCGCAGAGATCTTCACCAAGAAGAAGCTCGACGAAGAGACCATCGAGGAGTTCGAAGACCTTCTCATCTCAGCCGACCTCGGCCTACCGGCGACGGACCGGGTCGTGGCGCGCCTCCGCAAACGGAAAGTCGGCCAAGAGATCACCGACCGAGAGGTGCGCGAGATCCTGGCCGAAGAGGTGGCCTCGACGCTGGAGCCGCTCGAGAAACCGCTGACAGTCGATCCGGCAAAAGGCCCGCACGTGATCTTGGTCGTCGGCGTCAACGGCGCAGGCAAGACAACGACCATCGGCAAGCTCGCGGCGAAATTCTCCGCCGAGGGACACTCCGTGATGCTCGCTGCCGGGGACACCTTCCGCGCAGCAGCGATCGAGCAGCTCGCGGTCTGGGGTGAACGGACCGGATCACCGGTCCTGACCAAGCCCCACGGCGCCGATGCGGCGGGTCTCGCCTATGAAGCGATCGAGACCGCGCGTGCGAACGGCCACGACGTTCTCCTGATTGACACAGCCGGTCGTCTGCAAAACCGCAGCGAGCTGATGGATGAGCTCGGCAAGATCGTGCGGGTGATCAAGAAGCTCGACCCGAAAGCACCGCACGACACGCTGTTGGTGCTCGATGCGACTGTCGGACAAAACGCGCTCCGCCAAGCTGAAGCGTTCACGGAGGTTGGCGGGGTCACTGGCCTTGTGATGACCAAGCTTGATGGTACCGCACGGGGCGGGGTTTTGGTCGCAGTGGGCGATCAGTTCGGCCTGCCCATACATTATATTGGCATTGGCGAGAGCCTGGAGGATCTCAGGGCCTTCAACGCGCGTGACTTCGCCAGTGCGCTGACGTCGGATGAGTAAGGACAGTTCCACAATGACGGATCAAACAACCGCTCCGCAAAAGCTTGATGGCCACGAAAAAGCAGCAGTCGAATTCGGCCCAGTGATCGCCCTGTTTGTCGGTTATTTCCTGCATGAACGAATTGGTCCGGTTCTGGATGGTCTGTTCAAGGCGGACCTCTTCGCCGGTGAGGACGGACGGCTGTTCGTCGGCCTCGCTTTGTTCCTTCCTGCGTTCACCGCGGCCTTCATCTATTCGATGATCCGGACAAAACGTGTCGCCCCTATCCTTGCCGTGACAGGGGTGCTCGCGATCAGCCTCGGGGTGCTGACCTTTGTCTTCCAGGACAAGCGGTTTTTCTACGTCAAACCCACCATCGTCTACGGACTGATCGCTGGTGCGCTCACGCTGGGCCTCGTGACTGGCCGGAACTTTCTCAAGACGATTTTCGACGGTGCACTCGAACTGCCAGAGGACGCGTGGAAGACGCTCACGGTCCGCATCATCGGTTTTCACGTGGTGGCGGCGCTTGCCAACGAGGTCCTGTGGCGGACACTGACGGCTGGCTGCATCGCGGGTGCCGAATGCAGCGGTGAGGCCTGGTGGCTCGGCATCAAGTCCGTGGGCTTCCCAGTCGCCTATATCATCTTCATTGCCACCCAGGCGCCGCTGATCCTCAAGCACCAAGACCTGGAAGAGCCTGCCGACTAAAGCCCGTCAGTTGGGTTGGAGAACGGCGGAAAGCCTTGCTTTCCCAGGGTCTCCCGGTGCTGGCGCAGCGCCCAGCCCACGGTGGGGAACGCCAAGTCCGGCCAGGGAATATCTTCCCACGGCACGAGCATCACCTCTTCGCTCTCTGGCCCGGCCGCGATCGTCTCTGGGTTTTTCAGCCGTGCGCGGTACATGATCTGAACCTGGCTGATGCGGGGGACAGAATAAACTGCGAGCACTTGATCAAGCTCAAGCTCCGCCCGCGCCTCTTCCCATGCCTCGCGGCACGCGGACTGTTCTGTTGTCTCATGCAGTTCCATGTATCCGGCAGGCAGGGTCCAGTATCCCTTTCGCGGCTCGATGGCTCGCTTGCAAAGGAGGATCCTGCCCTGATCGTCCGTGGCCACGCTGCCTGTGACAATCTTGGGGTTCACATAGTCAATGAAGCCGCAGTGGTCGCAAACGGACCGCTCGCGATCGTCCCCATCAGGTATGCGTTTCGCAAATGAGGGGTCCAAACCATCGGTATTCGTCACCATAACCTCACAAATCTGTCCGTTGACGATAGACTCTATCGTTTCGGCTGCAAAAAGTGTTGCATCCGTATCCGAAGCACTCAAAGTGGCAAGCGTTCTTTAAGGAAAACAATTCATGACCGCGAGTAGGGCGATCCGCACGCGGTCTTCTCCAAAGAGAACAGCCGAGGTGAGATGCCTCTAACACTTGAAACAGGGCGCGGGTTCCGCGTCACGAACGTCAAAAGAGAGTGACAATCATGGCGAAATACGCGCTGAAAAGTTCTCCCGGCCACCTTCTCCGTCGGGCCCAGCAATATGCTGATGATCTCTATAAGAAAGAAGTTGGCTCAGGCGGCCTGACTTCGCGTCAGTTCACGGTCCTTCATGCGATCAGCGAGCAAGAAGGTCTGTCGCAGACTGATCTCGTCCGTAAAACCGGTATCGACCGTTCGACGCTTGCTGACATGATCGCTCGCCTGACGGCCAAAGGCTATGTCGCCCGTCAGCGCACGAAAGATGATGCGCGCGCGAACTCGGTGAAACTCACCGCTGCAGGCAAAAAATCGCTCACCGGCTCTGAAGCCAAAGTGATGAAAGCTGAAACGGCTGCTCTGTCGCTTCTTCCGAAGACGCAGCAAGGCGGCTTCATGAAAGCGCTGCAAGCTTACGCAGAAGCTCTCGACAAAATCGAAGCTGAGCTGATGGCTCCGAAGCGCCCAGCGAAGAAAGCGACCAAGAAAGCTGCGAAAAAAGCTCCAGCCAAAAAAGCGACCAAGAAAGTCGCCAAAAAGGCTCCAGCGAAAAAGGCTGCGAAAAAGCGGGTCGTGAAGAAGCGCGCGACCAAAAAGTAAGCCTCACGCTCCATTCGTGAGATGACGAAACCCCGGACCTTTGGTCCGGGGTTTTTTCTTATCCGTACGCAGCTGCATAGCTGCCCTGGCAAAGACGAACAGGCCCAGCAGCTTGTCCGGACCCGGCGGCGATGGCAGTTTCGCTCCAGTTTTGTTGCAAGGGGGCTGTGCGGATGGTCCGGGACCTCAAAACCCTGATGACGGCGATGATTGCCTTTTGGGGCCTGATGGCGGCGTTCGGCAATGTGATGAGCCTGGGCGCGGCCTACACCCAGGTCACGCTCGTCACATCAATGGCCGACGTGGCCGAGGCGGGAGGTCCGGTTTTACCCTGGGCGACCAGCAACCCGCTTGTGGCTTGGCTCGGCGTTGCAACGATCGTTGGCAGCAAGCTCGGTGCGGGGATCTTCTGCAGCATCGCCCTCGTCAAAATGGTCTCTGCCCGGAGGGGCGAGACGGCAGCCTTCGTCAGCGCCAAGCAATGGGCCGTCTTCGGTACCGGGTTCGGTGCACTCTTGCTGTTCGGCGGCTTCACCGTGTTCGGCGAGTTCGTCTTTATGATGTGGATGAGCCCGAAACTCGCCGGCGCCGCGGACATGGCCGCACGCTACGGCATGATGCTGGCTGTCCTGACGATCTTCCTCGCCCAGCCTGAACCCGAGGCTTAACCGCTAGAGATCGAGATCCAAACTGACGGCAGCGTGGTCGGAGGGTTTCTCCCATCCGCGGACGTCCTGATGGATACGGAAGGCCTCACGCCCACCAGCCAGCGCGGCTTCGCGCAAGGGTTCGGTCACCCAAATGTGGTCGAGGCGGCGCCCTTTGTTCGAGGCGGCCCAGTCTTTCGCCCGGTACGACCACCAGCTGTAGAGCTTCTCATCGTCCGGGGTGAGCTCCCGCGCCACGTCGGTGAAGCCGCCGGCTTTGATCAGCTTGGCCATTGCTTCTGTTTCAACAGGCGTGTGCGAGACGACCTTCAAGAGCTGTTTGTGGGACCACACATCATTCTCATGCGGTGCGATGTTGAGGTCGCCGACCAGGATCGCCGGGTCCTTCTTCGCCTTTTTGAAGCGCGTGGTCATCTCAGCCACGAAGTCGAGCTTATGCGCGAACTTGTCGTTCTCCTCCCGGTCCGGAACATCACCGCCCGCAGGGACGTAGAAGTTGTGGAGCCGCGCGCCGCCAGGAAGCGTCACCGCCATGTGCCGGGCGTCACCCATGCCGCAGAACTCAATCGGTTCGGGATCCGTGAGCGGAACACGCGACGCGATGGCCACGCCGTGATAGCCCTTCTGGCCATTGATCGCGAGGTGGGGGTAGCCGGCCTTCTCGAACGCTGCGGATGGGAACTGTCCGTTGTGGCACTTGGTTTCCTGTAGACACAGAACGTCGGGCTGCTGTTCTTTGAGGAAACGTGTGACGAGATCGATGCGAAGACGAACGGAATTGATGTTCCAAGAAACAATCCGCATGCCTTAAGCCAACCGCGGGTCGGTGGCGGCGATGTCTTCGTCTTCCAACAGCGTGTCCGTCAGCTTGAGAAGCGCCGGCGCCTTGCTGCGCCAATCCATCAGATCACTGAGGCGGAAACAGAGCCAATCTGTCATCACGGCCAAAGCGACGGCGTTGATGCTTTCAGGCTCCTTCGAAGCCCGTGTCGCAGCCGTGTTGAGCGCCGGGAGCGCTGCGGTGAGCCCCTCGGCCCGCCGCCCTTGCCAATGGGCTGAGACCTCGCCCTCGCTGCGGCGACTTTCAAGGAAATAGGCAACGCCAAGGTCCAAGACACCCATCGCTAGGGCGATATCCGCTTCCACAGCCAAGCGTTCATGCGCGCCTGCGGGGAACAGATCCCTGGCGCCAAAGGCGTTCAATGTACGGACGATCAGCGTGGTCTCAAGCAGCTGCGTTCCATCCGTCATGATCAGCGCAGGAACCTTGCCCAAGGGATTGAGCTTACGGATGCCGTCGTCAAACGGCCCCACCACTTCAAAACGGAATTGCTCGTGAACCTCGGCGCGCCGCCGAACGATCCGGCAAAGGCGCACATAAGGAGAGGTCAGCGAGCCGTAGAGCGTTCCTTGTTCAGTCACTATGCTCGGGCCTCGTTGCAACGAGGCAGACTTAGCCCTGCGAGACGCCTTGGGCCAGTGTCGCCGGCCCCTGGCACGGTACCTTCTTGCGCTTCCCGTTCAGCGCAGCACCGCCGCCCAGCATTTTGCTGGTTGTGCTGATGTTCAGCTGCCCTTGATAGAGCTCGAGGAAGCAAGCCGCCGCGTTGTGGAGTTCCACCTCACGCGATGGCGCCAGGGGATCGACCTCAATACCAAACACCAAAAGCTCTGGGCCCAGGTGCTCGTCATCCGCATGCCTATTACTGTCCTGCAGTTCTTTCAGCGCGTTGGTGCGCGAGCAGAAGTTCTGGAAATGAGCGGGAATGGTGCGAGGGTCAGCCGAGCAGTTCGGCGGCGAGAAGCTCGCCGTGGTCGAGAACACTGTCCTCTGTGCCCGGTCGCAATCGAGACCGTCGAAACCGCAGACCTGATGCTCAGCAAACCTATAAAGAGACTGGCGACGCGCCTCTGCGATGGGTGCCGGCAGTCCTTTGGTTGCCGAGCCGACCACGAACAGGCCGTCATAATCGCCAACCCGCTCGAGCAGCGGGGCGTCGAAACTGGTCACCGCACCCATCGCGAAGGGCACGGCGTGGCTTTCCGATGAAACAAGCGACAACGCATTGTCGCTGGCGCAGTCCTCGGCAGTCCCGTCCGATGCGCAGGTTTTTTCAATCCAAAGAGGCTCAACGACGAAGCGGTCCTGGAAGCGAAGCCGGACAATCTCCATACGAACGGCAGAGCCGCCAGCGCAGAACTCAACGAACCCTTCTTCGAGCGAACCATCAGCTTCGCAAAAGGGTGATTGGTATCCGTTGGGCTGCACCTCGCCGGTGCTGCTGGGAACGCCGGGTGTTCCTTGCGAGGCCTGTTCAGACCCGCCCGTCCCACTGCCGGTCAGACCAGCCGAGCGGCTGTCGACATCGCGGCCACCGAAAAGAACCACGACCACCGCCGCAACAGCGACCAGGCCAAGAACCTGAAAGCCTGTGGTGAAAAAGCGCCCTTTGCCCTCGTCCCAAAACTTCTCGCGATCGGTCCGTTCCGATGGGTGCAAGAGGCGCGGGGGCTCCACCAAAGGCAGCTTCGGCGCCTTGTCGCGCCGTTGAAACAGCGGAATCTCATCGCGAAAAATGAAGACGCCAAATCCAATGGCCAGGACAAAGCCCGCTGCGAGAACAGCGGTTCCCGTGCTGCTCGTCAAAGCGCCAGCCACCTGTGTCACTAGTGCCGAAACATCCGTCATGGCGTCCCCCGGGAGGCCTCCTCAAACCTTAACGGTTCTTAGCACGCCCCCCAGCCCCTGCCTAGGAGTCCCTTTTTGACGGTCTTGTGGGCTTGGGGTAGCCGCGGCGCATGTCTGAAACCGCGGCGTTTGAGCTGTCTGCCTCTGCATTTGTTATCATCGCGGCCATCAGCATGATTGGTTCGGCTGCCACGGCGGCATTCTCCATCGGCGGCGGGCTTCTTCTTATTGGGACGATGAGCGTCTTGATCCCGCCGGCCGCTGTGATCCCGGTGCACGGGGTCATTATGGTGGGCTCCAACGCGGGCCGCAGCGCGCTTCTTCTCAGCCATGTCCGGTGGGATATCATCGGCTGGTTCGCACTCGGTGCCCTCATCGGCGGTCTTGTTGGATCTCAAGTCGTCTTTGGGTTGCCGGCCAATGTTCTGAGGCTCTGCATCGCGGGCTTCATCATCTTCACCCAGTGGGGCCCCAAAGTGTCCCTTCCCCTCGGCGCACCTTTTTATGCTTTGGCGGGCAGCCTCTCGATGTTCCTCACGCTGTTCGTGGGCGCGTCGGGGCCATTCATCACCGCGATCCTGTCGAGGTTGCCGCAATTCTCCCGGATGGCGCTGATCGCCACCTCAGGAGCCTGCATGACACTGCAGCACTCGGGCAAAGTCGCGATCTTTGGTTTGGGCGGGTTCGACTACAGCAGCTGGATCCACCTCATGGCGGTCGCCATCGCGGCTGGTTTTGTCGGCACATTTTTGGGCACGAGGCTCCTTAAGCGGATTGATGAGCAAATGTTTCGCTCCGTGCTCCGATGGATCCTAACAGCCCTCGCCGGGTGGCTTGTGATCCTCGCTTTTGGCTAGAGCATTGAAGTTGTGCCTGTCACAAACTGCTCTGCGCCGCGCTTGTCTTAGTCCGAACGTTTGAGCCGTGCCCGGATGTCGATCAGCCGTCCAACCTGTTGGACGAACGCTGGCACCTCATCAAGTTGCTCTTGAACACGCAGTGCATAGGACAACACCGCAAACACCTCCCCCGCCATGACGCCCTCACCCGAAGCGGCGCGGTAGATAACAAACACCACTGCACCCAGGGTGAAGAGCTCCGCAAGCGATCAGCTGGCCGCGTCGAGGTCGGACAAACGAATTCGCAGCTTTGCCATGCGCCCGAAATGAACGTGCCAACGTCGCGGACGACGATCGCTGATCGCCTCGACTTGCTTCTCCCACTCAGTGTTGAGTGCAACGTTGTTCCGATACGCACGAGTTCCTGTGACGGCATTGATGATCAGGATCGGAACCATCAGCCCCAACATGATGACCCCCCACCAGAGATCGTAGAGCGCCAACAGTGCAAGACTCCCGACAAGCCCCACGACCAAAGCCAAAAGGACCGGCATTTCGTCTTCCATGAACTCAACGAGTTCCTCGATCATCTCAACTCGCGCCGTGATCTCACTGATTGCGACACCGTCATTGCTCTGATCACGAACCGCTTTTTTGGACATCAGGGCGTTGAGTCGTGAGAAGAGACGCGTGTCATAGAGTTGGCGACATGCGCCAATGGCCATATGGGCCAGCCAGATCAACACGAACGGCCAGAGGAGCTGAGGCGCGCCCATAATCAAGCCGTTGATCGCCACGCCTATCGCCTACGGATAAGCGAGCTCGAACAGGTTCTCGACCAAACTGAGAAGATAGGTGAACGCGATCGGAAGAGACTTTTGCTTGAGCGCATCGAGTGCAGCATCTGCTCGAGAGTCAGATGCGTCCGGCCTTGGCATCAATCACCTGTTTGATGTCTGTCCCCGTACAAAAACATGAGATCAGACCGCACCGCAACACTGCGCTCGTCCACAGGTGTGGTGTGCACACGTGGTTATATGGTGGAGACCCGAACGCCTTCGCTATGCACCCGTGTGACGACCATTCAGGTAGAGAGGTGATCGGACGTCGGCGTCTTCCAACTCTAAAACAGCGAGAAGCTTTGGCCGACGACGCTGACCGGCCAACGGCCAAGTTCGAAGAGCCGCAATTTGTACGTGAAGAGATGGTCCTGCGCATCGATCTCAGGGTCAGCCTCCCCTGCGATGACAGCAAGCGCCGCGCCTGTGGCGGTTTGCACGGCAGCGCCCACGGCGAGGTTCATCACCGCCTCGTCGCCGATCTCCCAAATCGCGCCCTCTTCCTCCATCGCAGCCTTGGCGGCCTCACCAGCCCGGGAGGTGATGAGCTGCATCGCGATGCCGAGCGCGTCTTCGGACAGGACCTCGAGCGCTTTGGAGGTGAGATCAGCCCGCGCCAGCTCCTCCGCCTCCCAAGCAAGGCTCGCCCAATCGAGCGTCTCCCCTGCCGCGGCCGCATCCTCAGGGGTCGGCAGAATGGCAAGATCAGCCTCGGGAAAGCCAAGGCGATCGACAAAAGCGTAGGCGACGGCGGTCACTTGGTCCGTAGGCGGCTCACCCAAATGGGCAAACCAGGGCATGCGGTCGAAATTCTCCGCCAATTGCCGTGCACCGACGAGAAGCGGGATCTCGCGCTCCAGCTCACCAAAAAGGGCCGGATCGATCTGTGGTTGGTCTTCGTTGTCCAAGGAAAGGTGCTCTTCCAAAACGACTTGCGCCCGCCTCTTTGGGGGAAAGAGGCGGGCGCGGTCTAGGGCGTCTTCCAGGCCAGCGCGGCCTAGGCAGTTCCGGGGTCGGGGGGCAGAGTGCTCCGGAACCGCAACAACAGAATAGATATTGGCGCTGTTTTCTTCCAGTTACGACTGCGTAGGATTTGACTGTTGCCGAATCACTACAGAAATAAGTTAACGGTCGCGGATGAAGCTGCCCTCAGCTTCTGGAATCTTGAAAAGGCGAGAAGACAGGCGCCGCTTCTCTTCCACGTCCTCGAGGCTGATCACGGTGAGGTTGCCGCGCGGGTCATGGAACGACCAGCCCGACAGAACCATCGGCTCCATGTGGAAAAAGAGCGAAAGCTGACCCTGGAGGTCCTTATCTTTGGCAGCGAGGTCGATGCGCAGGCCGTGCTTGTTCTCCTCGACCGCGAGGATCTCCGCACTGTCGAGATCGAGCTCTGACGCCAACAGAAAACGGAGCGGTGTTTGTCCCACCGGATAGCTGTCCGTGGTCTCAAGCTCAGCATCGTGGACATAGACCAAGCCGCCGGTCGCCACGATCAGCTGCGGGTTCGGCTCATCATACTCAAACCGCAGACGCCCGGGGCGGGAGAGATAGAGCTTGCCCTTCGAGACATTGCCGGAGGGAGCCACCTGCGTGAACCGCGCCTCAAGGTTCTGGATCGCGTCGAGGCCAGCAGCGGCCGACTCCAGCAGCGAAAGGCTTCGTTCTTCAGTATCGGTAACGGCTTCTTCTTCAACGTCCACCGGCTCGGGCAAAGGCTCTAGCGCTTGTGGTTCCTGCACGGCGACCGCGCCAAGAATAAGAAGCAAACTCGTGATCACTACCATGAAGCTCCCAGGGGTTGCCCCTCCCCTAGCGACGCGAAGCGCTATTCCGAAGTGTCGATACTGAAAGGCCTGGCAGACCTCAGCAAAAATCGATGCCCGATTTGCGGCGCCGAGGCCACCGGTTGTTTGCTAGAGCGACATGATGATGCTGATGGACAACGCTGACACGCTCTACCAGGCCTTGGTGGAGCGGGACCCAAGCTATGAAGGCCGGGCCTTTGTAGGGGTGACGAGCACCGGGATTTTCTGCCGCCTCACCTGCCCTGCACGAAAACCGAAACGGGAAAACACCCTGTTCTATGAGAGTGCGCGCGACTGTGTCGAAGCGGGGTTTCGGCCCTGCAAACGCTGCAAGCCGCTTTCGGCGGCAAGTGAGGTGGACCCGGTCGTCGCGAAGCTCCTTGAGGCACTGGGGACGGATCCCGCCCGCCGGTGGAGCGAAGCTGATGTCATCGCGCTGGGCATCGATCCCTCAACCGCGCGCCGGAACTTTCGCAAAGCCTTCGGCGCGACATTTTTGGAGGTCGCGCGCATGCGGCGTGTGCGAGCCGGCGCAGAGGCGCGCGGAAAAGGAGACAAGACAGTGGAAGCGCAACTTGAGGCGGGATTTGAATCGTCGAGCGGCTTTCGTTCTGCCTTTGCGAAGCTTCTGGGCCGCGCGCCGGGGACCTTCACGGGCCATGAGGCTTTGAAGGCTGACTTCTTTGACACACCGCTCGGCCCGATGATCATCCTCGCCGATGACGAGGCCCTCTGGCTGCTTGAGTTTGCTGACCGCAAAGCGATTGGCCGTCAGCTGCAGGTGGCCGAGAGAGACTATGGATCTCAAGTGGGCCTTGGCTCGACGGCGGTCACAGAAGAAACCAAGGCCCAACTCACGTCCTACTTCGCCGGGCAGCGCCGCTCTTTCGATCTTCCCATGGCCCAGTTTGGGACGCCTTTCTTCCAGGACGTCTGGGCAGAGCTGTGCCGCATCCCGGTTGGGACCACCCGAAGCTACAAAGATATGGCTGAAGCCATTGGCCGCCCCACAGCGATGCGTGCCGTTGCCCGCGCCAATGCCTCCAACCGCCTCGCTATTGTGATCCCTTGCCACCGTGTGATCGCCGCCAACGGTGATCTTGCCGGCTACGCGGGGGGCGTTTGGCGCAAATCTTGGATCTTGGATCACGAGAGGGAGCTTGGCGCCCAGCTTGTGTCCTAGAACGGGACAGCCGTTAACCCTCTGAAACAAAGAGCTATTGATTTAGTTCAAATTGTATATGTGATGACATCACGGCAGTTGAGAGGGAATTATGTCGAACACATTTCGCACGCTGGTAGCCGGCCTCGCCGCTGCCGCGACCACCACAGCCGGCGCCAACGCCGCTGTTTTTCTTGAACAAGGCCTGAACACTTACGAGCTTTCGGCCTTTCAATTCGATGGCAGCGCAGCCCAAGCCTACAGCTTCGGCAGCCCAGTCGACTTCAGCTACAATGGTGACACCGTTCACGGCCTTCCGACGGCTGAAGATGGTGTGGCCAAGCTGTTCCTCGTCAATACGACGGATGACGGCCTGACCCTTTTCGGTGTCTTTGACTCCGTCAGCGACGGCTCAGAAGGCTCGCAAGACAGCGAGTGGTTCTACATCGAAGGCGACAGCGACGGCGCTCTGCTCGTTCGCGACGACAATGACGGCAATGACGTCTACAACGAAACCACGCACGGCTATCACCTGGACCACCAGTGGAATGCTTGCTGTACTGACGGTTTCGTCTTTAGCCTGAACTTCGATATGTTTGATCTTCTTGGCGACCTGTCAGAGGGCGGCACTGGCCTCGACACCCTCGTCTTCGTGACACCTGACGAAGAAATCGAGCTATCTTTCCACGATGCTTTCCGGATCTACGGTGAAGCTGGTGAAGTTCCGCTTCCAGCAGCTCTGCCGCTTGGCGCTGTTGGTTTTGCGAGCCTGATGGGCGTGGCCCGTCGTCGTCGCCGCAAAGCGTAAGCGACCCTACACAAGTGAAGAAGAAGGCGGCCCTCCCGTGGCCGCCTTTTTTATTGGCGCACAGACCACACCCTCTCACCCATTTGGGTGATTTACATCCTGAGCTCCCCTCACCACTACTGACAGCAAGAGGGGATAGGATCATGAAAAGTTTTGCTGTTGCTCTGTGTGCATTGCTGGGGTCAGCGCAAGCTGCACCGGTTTCGTTCACGATCAATGGAGAGCTTGGCGCCAACCCGGCGCGCATCAACAGCACGTTCGATGGTGCAAGCTTTTCAGGCTCGTTGAGCTTCGACGACGAAGCCCTGTTGCCCGGCAGCACTGACGGTGACCGGAGTTATGCCCTCACCGACTGGTCCATCGACGTCACGGCCACAAGCGGAGAGATGCTGTCGATCACCCAAGACGGTGAACCGCTAGACAGCGGCTCAGCCACCGTGAACGTGTTCGGCAATGGCTTGATCGCCTTCGACATTTTCGAAGACATCGACAACCCGGCAACCCGGGCCGAAGAACGGCGCTTCTTCCAGATCCGGTTCGAGCATCCGCAGCCAGGAACGCCGTTTACACCGCTCACTGATCTTGCAAACAGCCCAACGCTAAGCGCGGATGCGGCATTCATCGCGGGTCTCTTGCAGTTCTCCACCAGTCAGGTCTCAACGCCTATTGTTAGCGCTACGATCAGCGGATCATCCGTACCCATGGACCCTGTGCCCTTGCCTGCTGGTCTTCCGCTTATGATCAGCGGGTTGGGTGCACTCGTCACGATCAGGCGCCGCAGGCGTTAAGCGGCGTCTTCACCAATCAGGATTTCGCGTTTGCCCGCGTGGTTGGCCTGGCTGATGATGCCCTCATCCTCGAGCTTCTCGATCAGTGTGGCCGCGCGGTTGTAGCCAATCTGCAAGCGGCGCTGGAGGTAGCTGGTCGAGGCCTTCCGGTCACGGACGACAATCGCGACGGCTTGATCAAAGAGCGCATCGCCTGAGCCTGTGTTGCCGCCAAGGTCGAGGCCGAGTTGCGCGGCGGCCATGTCATCATCCTCACCGCCTTCGGTGACCTCTTGGATATAGTCCGGCTTGCCCTGTTTTTTGAGGTGGGTGACGATCTTCTCGACCTCATCATCAGAGACAAAGCCGCCATGGACACGGGTCAGGCGCCCGCCGCCGGCCATGTAAAGCATGTCGCCCTGACCGAGGAGCTGCTCCGCCCCTTGCTCTCCCAAGATGGTCCGCGAGTCGATTTTCGAGGTCACCTGGAAAGAGATCCGTGTCGGGAAGTTCGCCTTGATCGTCCCCGTGATGACGTCCACCGACGGACGCTGGGTCGCCATGATAAGGTGGATGCCCGCCGCCCGCGCCATCTGCGCCAGGCGCTGGACCATCGCCTCGATGTCCTTGCCCGCGACCATCATGAGGTCGGCGACCTCGTCGATCACGACCACGATGTAGGGCATCTTCTCTTCGTCGAGCACTTCCTCTTCGTAGGTGGGCTCACCGGTGTCAGGGTCGTAGCCTGAGTGCACCTTGCGGACGAGCGGCTCGCCCGATGCGAGCGAGTCGGCCACGCGCTCGTTAAAGCCTGTGATGTTCCGCACGCCCACTTTGGACATCCGGCGGTAGCGCTCTTCCATCTCCCGCACGGTCCATTTGAGGGCGACGACAGCCTTGCGCGGCTCTGTCACCACCGGCGCGAGAAGATGCGGAATGCCTTCATAGACCGAAAGCTCGAGCATTTTGGGGTCGACCATGATCATCTTGCACTCCTCAGGAGGCAGACGATAGAGAAGCGACAGGATCATGGTGTTGATGCCCACCGACTTACCTGAACCCGTGGTCCCGGCAATCAAGAGGTGGGGCATTTTGGAGAGGTCAGCGTATTGCGGCTCCCCGCCGATATCTTTGCCCAGCGCAATGGTCAGGTTCTTGGCATCGGTGAACTCATCCGTGGTGAGCATTTCCCGGAAATAGACCATCTCACGGTCATCATTGGGAAGCTCAATGCCGATGGCGTTGCGGCCTGGCACAACAGCGACGCGGCAGGCGACGGCTGACATCGACCGGGCGATGTCATCGGCCAGCGCGATGACACGCGATGACTTGGTGCCTGCAGCTGGTTTCAGCTCGTAAAGCGTGACGACTGGCCCGGGGCGCACGCCGGTGATCTCGCCGCCGATTTTGAAGTCGGCGAGAACACACTCGAGCATCTGCGCGCGCTCTTCGAGGTCCTTGTCGGCCAAGACTTTGCGATCCTTGGCGGTGGGGGCCCTCAAGAGTTGGATGCCGGGGAACTCATAAGCTTCGCCCGCGCGGCGTTTGGTGATGGTCGGCCTTTTGCGCGGCGGCACTTTCTTCGGCTCACGGACGATACGGGCCTTTTCGGCGACCTCTTCTTCAAAGCCGTCCTCTTCGTCCTCGTATTCGTACTCTTCCTCGACCTCTTCGTATTCGTACTCATACTCTTCGGCGAGTTCAGCGTCGCCTTCGAGTTCGATCTCTTCCTCGTCGGCGTCCTCCTCTGTAAGCGGAGGAAGCTCGTGCAGGCTCTCACCCACGTCGCGGCCCTCGCGGAACTCTTCCCAGCGCTCTTGCAGCGATGCCCAGGCGACCTCAGCGGTGTAGCGAACAGCATCCGCCGCGGCGACCGCATGGGCCCAGCGCGTGCCGCCAGCGAACGCGAGAAGCGACCCGCCCAAAACGAAAAGAAGGGTCGCCGCGATCATGCGCGCACCGGGCACGCGGAGCACACTGATCACGTCCTCAAGCCCGCCAGCGGACAAGTCACCAAAGAGGCCGCCAAATCCCACAACGAATGGCCAGTCCACACTGCGCGGCAAACAGGAGGCGAAACCGGCAAACAGCACCGCCCCGAGAGGAAGGGCGGCTGCCTTCAGCCAAGCGCTCAAAGGGGTCTGGTTCGGCG
>JBCBMW010000006.1:0-176518 GCA_039822105.1 Pseudomonadota bacterium
GCGAAACAATCCTTCGTGAGGTGGCCGAGGCCCGGACCTTCTGTCTCCTTCAAGAGGTCGAAGCGATGAAGGCCATGGGTCTTTGCCAAGGCGGTTCGCTCGAGAACGCGATTGTCGTGGGCAATGACGGCGTGATCAACGAAGGCGGCCTGCGCATGGACAAAGAGTTCGTGCGTCACAAAGCGCTCGATCTCGTTGGTGATCTCTATCTCTTGGGTGCGCCGCTGGGCTGCAAGATCACGGCTTACAAGCCGGGTCACACGCTCAACACGGCCCTCGCATCGGCGTTGTCCGACCACGTTGTCGAGCAAACCGAGTTTGATGCTGAACTCGTTGCTGTTTCTGCTTGAGAACTGTTCACGTCACGTTTTTTGCAATCCGTCTAGTGTAAGCCTAAAGGCTGCCGCTTTCTGGCAGGAATTGCAGGGGTTGGTGCGATGAACATGAGGCTGTCTTGGGCCGTTCTGGGCGCTGTGGTGCTGATGATGTCAGCATGCGCAAGCGACAAGAAGGCCACCGATCGGTTTGCTTACGTCGAGCAACCCGTTGAAGTGCTTTATGAATTGGGCGCCACGGCGGCTGGCCGCCGGCGCTATGACGATGCCATCGCCTATTTTGCAGAGGTGGAGCGGCAGCATCCTTACTCGCCCTGGGCGCGGCGCTCGATGCTGATGACCGCATTCGTCCAGTATCAGACCAACGATTACGAAGAGTCCCTCGGCACGATTGACCGCTTCCTCGCCATCCACCCCGGCAACAAGGATGCGGCTTACGCCTATTACCTCCGTGCCATGAATTACTACGCGCGCATCCGGGACGTTGAGCGTGACCAGGAAGTGACACGCCAGGCATCGACGGCTCTCACCGACGTCATCCGCCGCTATCCCGACAGCGAGTATGCCCGTGATGCGCAGCTGAAGCTCGACCTCACGCGTGACCACTTGGCGGGCAAGGAAATGGATATTGGCCGCTGGTATCTGCGCCGGAACCAACACGTCGCTGCGATCGGCCGCTTCAACAACGTGCTCGAGAACTATCAGACCACGTTGCACACGGAAGAAGCGCTGCACCGGATTGTCGAAGCCTATCTTGAGCTGGGTCTTTATGGTGAGGCCCGTCGGCACGCCGCGGTGCTCGGCCACAACTATCCGCAAAGCGCCTGGTACCGCGATTCCTACAGGTCCTTCCGCCGCTACGGCCAGGAAATTCCTGTTCAGTTCGCGGACGAAGACGATAACGATCGCTCAGCATCCCGCGAAACGGGCGAGCGCGGCGGCGGCCTGAGCTTCGCTGACGCGGGCCGCTAAGCGGCGTCCAGCACTTCGATCCGGTAGCTCTCCATCACCGGATTGGCGAGCAGCTTGTCACACATCGCCTTGGCCTTGTCCTCAGCGTCTGAGGCGCCATCCGCATCGGTGATATCAAGCTCGATCATCTTCCCTTGGCGGACGTTTTGCGCGCCGTCGAAGCCGAGGCCGTGAAGTGCGCCCTCGATCGCCTTGCCTTGCGGATCGAGAACGCCGTTTTTGAGGGTGACGAAAACGCGAACCTTCATAAGCCTATGCCCTATTTGGAGCTAACAAGGACGGGTCCGGAGCTATCGCCCGGCGTATCGTCATTGCGCAAGATTCCAAGGCGCCGAGCGACCTCGCGGTAGCCTTCGACCACATTGCCGAGGTCTTTGCGGAAACGATCCTTATCCATCGCTTCACCGGACTGCAGATCCCAGAGGCGGCAGCTATCGGGGCTGATCTCATCGGCAAGGATGAGGCGCACCATATCGTTCTCATACTGACGACCAAACTCAAGTTTGAAGTCGATCAGCCGGATATGCGCGGCCGCGAACACGCCAGAGAGATAGTCATTCACCCGCAGGGCGTAGGCCATCATCTCATCGATCTCTTGCGGGCTCGCCCAACCCCAGGCCGTGATGTGGTCTTCCGACACCATGGGGTCACCGAGCTTGTCGTCCTTGAAATAGAACTCGACCACCGAACGGGGCAGGGTCTCGCCTTCTTTGAGGCCAAGGCGGGTGCAAATCGAACCCGCAGCCACGTTGCGCACCACCACTTCGAGCGGGATGATCTCTACATGCCGGATCAGTTGCTCCCGCATGTTAATGCGCTTGATGAAGTGGGTCGGGATGCCGATCCGTTCGAGCCCGAGCATAATGAACTCGGAGATACGGTTGTTGAGCACGCCTTTGCCCTCAAGGACGGCGTGTTTCTTGTTGTTGAAGGCGGTCGCGTCGTCCTTGAAAAACTGGATCAGCGTGCCGGGCTCAGGACCCTCGTAAAGGATCTTGGCTTTGCCTTCGTAGATTTGCTTGCCGCGGGCCATGGTGTGGCTCCTTCAAAACAAAAAGGCGCAGGGAAGGGCGGCGAGGCCATCCGAGCGCCGGGAGCCTGCGCAGCTAACACGTCTCTTGCGCTGTCGCAAAGCGGTTTGACGCGGGACAAGACACGCCTAGGAGAACCTTTCAAACCCTTGAGAATGAGTGGATCATGACGACCTTTGATGAGCGCGAAAAGCAGTTCGAAGCCAAGTTTGCCAACGACCAAGAGCTAAAATTCAAAATCGAAGCCCGGCGCGACAAGATCGTGGGAACCTGGGCGGCTGGTAAGCTCGGCAAAACCGGCGGCGATATCGAGGCCTACGCCTCCACCGTTGTGCGCGCTGACCTGAAAGAACCAGGCGACCAGGATGTGTTTGAGAAACTGCGCGCCGACCTGCCTGAGGGCGATGTCAGCGATGACGAAATCCGCGCGGAGATGGACAAGGCTTTGGCTCAAGCTGAGGACGAACTCGGTCCGAAATAAGTTATTCCCGCGTCGGTAATGGCATTGCCCGTGCCGTGCGATACATCCAAAACGCTCCCAACAACGATAATGGATTGAGGACAATCATGGTGGACCGACTGAAGGGCAAACGGGCATTCATCACCGGCGGGGCGCAGGGCCTCGGCTTGGCCATGGGCAAGATGTTCATGGCCGAGGGCGCAGATGTGGCGCTCACTGATGTGCAGACGGATAAAGTGGCAGCTGCCGCCGAAGAGATGGGTGCAGCCGCTGGCATCGAGCATGACGTGACCAGCGACGACGCCTGGAAAGCTGCTCTTGCGGCAGCTGCTGAGGAGATGGGCGGGATCGATATCCTGGTCCACAACGCCGGCATCGGTAGCTTCGGCAACATCGAGTCGGAGACCTATGAGACCTATCGGAAGGTCTGCGCCATCGATATGGATTCGGTCTTTATCGGCACCCAGGCCGCGATGCCGTATCTGAAAGAAAGTCAGCCTGCGTCGATTATCATCATTTCTTCTGTGGCCGGACAAGTGGCTGACGGCAACTTCTTGTCCTACAACGTGGCAAAAGCTGGCGTGGCGATGATGTCGAAGTCGATCGCGCTTCATTGCGCCCGTTCGCAGCTGCAGATCACCTGCAACTCGATCCACCCGGTCTTCACCCGGACGCCGATCCTCGATCCGATGATTGAGCTGCGCGGCAGCCAGGAAGAGGGCGAAAAGGCGCTGGTCAAACAGATCCCGATGCGGCGGCTGGGTGAGCCCACCGACGTTGCGGCACTGGCGACCTTCCTTGCGTCCGATGAATCAAACTTCATCACCGGGTCGCAGTACAACGTGGACGGCGGCATCACCGCCTAACGGCTTCCTTTATTCAGGCAGGCGAAGAAGCGCGTTCATCTTCGTCTCGCCCTCGCGGACATAGCCGTTCTGCTCGCAGAATGCGGCGGGCGAAGCGTTGCGCTCGTCGTCAATCTCCACACAGATGACTTTCGGCCAAAGCGACCGGTCGGCCTGTTCGAACAGCGGCGTCAGCGCTGCGATCTCGTGTCCCTCGATGTCGATCTTCATGGCCTCGATGCGGGTGACGTTGTGGCGGGCAAGCAACGAGGGCAGGGTTATGCCCTCAACGCTCATGCCGCCCGCGTCATCGCCAATCGCATTCCGTCCACGGTTTTCTTCATCAATCGCGAAAGACACCGGACCGTTCTCCGGCGTGATCGCGACAGGCTCGACTTTCCAGTCGCGCACACCTGAAGCTTCATAGTTGAACGTCAGGCGAGACCTGAGCGTGGGGTCAGGCTCCACCGCCAGGATCTGAAACGCGGCGCCTCGCGCCCGCGCTTCGGCATGGAGGGCGAGGCCGTAGAGGCCCACATTGGCCCCCACATCGAGAAAAAGAGGCGTATCAGGAGCGCCGTGGTCGAACAGGGCGGATGCGAGGAACGCCCTTTCTTCGTCATCCCAGAACTGGCTCGCAGAATAGCACCGCTTTTCACAAATGTTCCCGGTCGGATGAAGTCGCGCTTTCTCGGTTCCAAAGACAGGGACATCATAGATCGCGCCGGGGACCTTGCCGCCTGCGAGTTTGAAGAGATTGGTCTGCAGCTGAAAACCGATCCAGTCACGCCGCTTGAGCACTTGCGCGCGGGCGTGGGCCCAGGCCTGAAGCGGTGTCGGCCGATAGGCGCCGAAGGGTTTGCTCTCGTCTCTGTCGTCCACGTCGCAGGCTGCTCTTTCGCTTAGGAACCGAACACCCGCTCGAAGATCACGTCCACATTTTTCGTGTGGTAGCCCATGTCGAAAAGCGGTTCGATTTCTGCCGCGGGCAGCGCTGCGGTTACTTCTGGGTCGGCTTTCAGGAGGCTGAGGAAATCGGCGCCTTCCTCCCACACCTTCATCGCGTTGCGTTGAACAAGGCGGTAGGAGTCTTCGCGGCTAACCCCCGCTTGGGTGAGGGCGAGGAGCACGCGCTGGGAGAAAACGAGGCCCCGTAAGAGGTCGACGTTTTTCTGCATGTTTTCGGGGTGGACGACGAGGTTCTCGACGACCCCTGCGAGGCGATGCAGAGCAAAGTCGAGATGGGTCGTCGCATCTGGCCCGATACCGCGTTCGACCGACGAGTGGCTGATATCCCGCTCGTGCCACAGGGCGACGTTCTCCATCGCTGGTGTCACCGCGGAGCGCACAAGGCGCGCAAGCCCGGTCAGGTTCTCGGTGAGCACCGGGTTCCGCTTATGCGGCATCGCTGATGAGCCTTTTTGGCCTTTGGAGAAGAACTCCTCTGCCTCCAGAACTTCCGTCCGCTGCATATGACGGATCTCAGTCGCGAGCCTTTCGACTGATGACGCGATAACGCCGAGCGCCGCAAAGTAAGCCGCGTGCCGGTCGCGGGGGATCACTTGGGTCGAAACGGGCTCAGGTTTGAGGCCCAGCTTGTCGGCCACATAGACCTCCACCTCAGGGCTCACATTGGCAAAGGTCCCCACCGCGCCGGACAGGGCGCAGGTTGCGATCTCCTCGCGCGCCGTCTTCAAACGCTGCAGGCCGCGATCAAACTCCGCATAGAAACCAGCCAGCTTCACACCAAACGTTGTCGGCTCGGCGTGGATACCGTGGCTGCGGCCGATGGTGAGGGTGTGTTTATGCTCTTCAGCTCTCCCTTTAAGGGCGGCGAGCACCCGCTCCATGCCCTCAATCAGCATGTCTGACGCGCGGGCGAGCTGCACCGAAAGTGTCGTGTCCAGAATATCGGAGCTGGTAAGGCCTTGGTGGACGAACCGGGCCTCATCGCCGACATGTTCTGCCAAATGGGTCAGAAAGGCGATGACATCGTGCTTGGTTTCCGCCTCGATCTCGTGGATCCGCTCTACCGAAAACTCTGCCTTCGAACCTTTGTCCCAGACAACCTTGGCGGCCTCTTCAGGGATGACGCCGAGCTTGGCCATGGCTTCAGCGGCATAGGCTTCGATCTCAAACCAGATGCGAAACTTGGTCGCGTCGCTCCACAGCTCAATCATAGGCGGGCGGGCATAGCGGGGGATCATGGCGAAGTCCTTGTCATCGGCGGCGGCAACTTCCAAAGACGAAGCGGATGAACCCAAAGGTCAAAACGATCAAGTACGACTGCCTCAAATGCCCCGCCTATTGCTGTTCTTACGAGCATATTCCTTGTGATGATGATGATCAAAAGCGCCTCGCCAAACATTTCGGCCTGACCAAGAAAGAGGCCAAGGCGCGCTTCACCAAGAAGGGCGATAAGGACAACCCGCGCGTGCTGCGTCACAAATGGGACGAGCACTATGGGTCGGTTTGCCGGTTCCTCGACAGTGAGACCCGCGGCTGCACGGTTTACGATGCGCGACCTGAGATCTGCCGGGATTTTCCGACGCAGAAGCGCTGCGGCTACTACGACTTTCTGATGTTCGAGCGCGAGGTGCAGGAAGACGACGAATGGGTCGCAACGACCCGTTCGTAGCGTCAGCGTTTGTGGTTATTCCAGTCGTCGATCCGCGCCATGATCACAAAGATCGCGGCCAAAACGGCGATGACACCCGCCACGATGATCACAGCTTCGCTGATATTCTCGGCGCGAATGGCTGAGAGGAAAGCAGGCACGGTTTCGGCCTCGCCAGCTTCCACCGCATCGCGAAGTTCTTTCAGCTCAACGCCGATCTCGCGCGCTTTTTCCGCGAGCTCCTGCGGCGTCGCGTCTTCAAGCTCGGTGAGATCGATGTTTTCAAACGGATCGTCGGAGGTTTCGGGCGCCTCTGGATCGGCCGTTTCTGGCGGAGTGGTCGTGTCGGGCGTGGTCGCCGTGTCGCTGGAGCTGCCGCTCTCATCGGTATCGAGGATGGCTGCGCCAGCCGCAGCAACGCCAGCACCGCCGGCGACGGTGGAGCCCTGGACGGTGCGCGATTCCGACAAATTGTTCCGGCGCGGGGTGGCTTCTTCGACAGCGTTGCCGCGAACCTGTGAAGCCTCCGCTTCGGTCAGCGCGTCGTCGCTATAGCCCTGGAGGAACAGGTCCGCTTCCGCTTCGCGGCGGCGTTTCAGGCCAGAGACCACTTGGCCACCTGCCTTGTTCCACCACTGCATGGCTTCGGCGCAGCCCACATAGTTCTTTTGATTGAGGCGCTTGATGAAGGTCGAACCCTTCATCCCGTTCACCCCGATATTGTAGGTGATCGAAACCAGCGCATCGAACATGTTTTGGGTGATATCGACCTTCACCGCCTTGGTGACGGCGTTTTCATACTGCCCGAGGTCGTTGCGGAGGATGTCCTCGGCTTCCTCTTCGGTGATCGTCAGACCGGGTGTGACCTCCGGCGGCCCAGCGTGGTCGGTGTGGCCGTAACCGATGGTCCAGACCCCCACGATGTCCTGGTACGCTTCGAGCTCAAGGCCTTCGAAATCCTTGATGAGCGCTAGTCCGTTTTGCCCAATCCGCATGGTCATCCCCATAAACCCGCCAAACTGTAGCATGGTCCTCAGGTTTGATCATCCTTTTAACCAGACTTGAAGTCCCAAACGCGACAAGACGGGACACGGTCTCCAGACGGTTGTTCTGAACGAATGAGGTCGTTAATGGCTGCGCAAATCGCGGGTTCGTGAATAACCGCGAGATGGGCAGGGCAAGGAATGCGGGAGGTGACCGTGGCTGTCGCGGAAACAGAAGACTACCGCCCGAGCGATGATGAGCCGTTCATGAATGAACGGCAGCTCGAGTATTTTCGTCGTAAGCTTCTCGACTGGAAGGCTGATATTCTTCGGCAAAGTCGGGACACGCTGGCAGAGATGAAGGACGCAACGCTCCACGCGCCGGATCCAACGGACCGGGCGTCATCGGAGACCGATCACGCCCTTGAGCTGAGGACCCGTGATCGTCAGCGGAAGCTGATCGCCAAAATCGACTCAGCGATTCGCCGAATAGATGAGGGCGAGTACGGTTATTGTTCTGAGACCGGAGATCCGATCTCGCTGCAACGACTGGAAGCGCGGCCGACGGCGACACTCTCCCTGGAGGCGCAGGAACGTCACGAGCGGCGTGAGAAAGTCCACCGCGACGACTGAATCAGCGCATGTAGGCACCGATGCGCAATCTGGGGTGATGAGGAGGCTGGCATGCTGGTTCGAGTGATGCGGAATTTTGGTTTGGCTGTGATCGGCGTGTGCCTGTTGGCCGCTTGCGCTGTCAGCCCGTTCGGTGAGCGTTTGGAGAAGGCGCCAAGTGAAGGTGTGGACGCTGATTTCCTCGCGTCACAAGAATACCCTGACTACAAGATCGGGGCCTATGACGATCTCCAGATCTTTGTGTGGCGGGCGCCAGAGCTTTCGACCCAAGTCAGTGTTCGGCCTGATGGCCGCATCTCGACGCCGCTTGTCGAGGATATGACCGCAGCCGGAAAATCGCCTGCGCAGCTGGCCTCGGACCTTGAGGGCGCGCTCGCGCAATATGTCCGGACACCGCAGGTCACCGTGATCGTGAGCGGTTTCTCTTCCACTTTTGACCAACAGGTCCGTGTCCTGGGTGAAGCCCAGCAGCCGAGCGCAATTCCTTATCAGGTCGGGATGACGACGCTCGACGTTATGATCGCTGTTGGTGGTCTGACGGAATTTGCAGCAGGCAACCGCGCCAAACTGATCCGTGGACGCGGAGCGAACAAGAAGACCTACCGGCTTCGGCTCGGTGATCTATTGCGGTCTGGTGACGTGAGCGCTGACGTGCCGCTTCAGCCAGGTGATGTGATCCTCATTCCGGAATCAGTGTTTTGATCGTGCTTTGGGGCCTCTCACGAAGAGGGGAGAATGCGCGTATGAAACATGTCTTGTTGACGTCCGCGGCGATGGCGGCGTTGGGTTCGGCCGCTTCTGCTCAGAATACAGAACAGAGTGTGCCAGAGGTTCCGACACGTGCGATTGTCACGAACCAGTGGTCGGTGACGACGTCGTACAACTACTCGGACAACTTTGCGCGGTTTGACGATGGTCTTTATGAGCGCCGCTTCGTTGATGCGAACGGGGTCACGCAGACGATCGATGTCGCGACAGATACCGGAACTGTCACCGTCCCGGTTTCTGATACGGTGGAAATCGATCCCGTCGACAACCATTTCCTGACCGCAACCTTTGCCGGTCAGTCCATCGTCCAGCGCAACCGGCTCCAGGCCATTGCCCAAGGATCACTCACCGTCGGCACCTATCTCGACGATGTGAGCGTCGACGATCGCTATGGCGATCAGGCCAACGAAAACCTTCCTGACTTCGCCGTTACAGACGGCCTGACTGGTACGATTGGTCGACGGAACTTCGACCAAACCTTCTACGACCCCAACCTCAGCGGCTTTGCGTCTTATGAAGTTCTCGAAGACCGTTTCTTTTTGGAAGCGGGTGCTTTCGTTCAGGAACAAGCGATCTTCGCCGGTAACGAGCTCACCGCGGTCGCGCCTGGTCAGGACACGAACGAAGCGCTGTTGGTCGGTGTCTTTGCCAGCCCGGTTTATCTTGCAAGGTTCAACAGCGGGCAAGAGCTTGAGCTGCGCTACCGCAACTCGTCGATCTTTGTGGTGAACGAGACCGTGGATGCGGAAGCCTTCCGTGGCCAGAACACCGTGAACAACAGCATAAGCAACGAGGTTCTCGCCGCGTACACCACAGGCAACCTGTTTGGCCCGTTGGAGGTGCAGCTTGCCGGTTTTGTGCGGCGGTTCGAGGAAGATGACTCAGAAGTTTTCGCGTCTCAGACCCTCGAGCAGGTGTCCGGTTCTATCGCGCTCTTCTGGCAACTGTTTTCCAACTTCAGGTTGGACAGTGAGTTCGGGTACGATCAAATCGAAAACGAGTTTGAAGATCCTCAGGGGGCTGATGTTGATCCCGAGACCGTCGGTGAACCCGACGGCGATGACATATCGGGCATCTATTATCGCGTCGGTTTCACCTACAATCCGAACCGCCGACTGGAGATCGCCGCCGGTGTCGGTGAGCGCTACAACGGTACACAGATCGACGGTCGCCTGAATTATGAGATCACACCGCGCTTGCGGATGAATGGCAGCGTCTCGCGGGTGCTCTCATCAAGCCTTCAGGACCAACAGATCAACAACGCCTTCCGCAACAACCAAAGCCTTCGCTTGATCGAAGAGGCAGCGAGACGTTCCTCTGATCTCAGCCCCAATGAGCTTGCCAGCCGCGTGGATTTCGCGGTGTCGGATCTGCAGTCAGTGACCTTCGCAGGAGGCAATGGGCGTCCGTCGACCCGGGTGCAGATTGGCATGGTGGGCCAGTATGGTCGCAACAGCTTCACCATCCAGGGCCAAGCCAGGCGGGACGATGACAGCGAAGACTTCGTCGGCAATCGGGGCAATGACCAAACGCGCGTGTCGGGGACCTTCCGTCGCCGGGTAAGCCGCCGGCTCACGCTGACGGCTGCGGCCGACCACGTGATCACGGAACTGGGTGCTGTGAATGCTGCTATTGAGATCCTGGATCTCGAAACGCGAGAAACCTCAGCCCAGCTGACCTTCGACTACGTGTTGAGCCGCGGTCTGGCGATCACGGGCACCTATCGTTACCTCCAGCGGGACAACGATCCCGACCAGCCGGTGTCGAGCCTCTTCAGCGGCACGCTCCTTGAATTCGAAGAGAACAGCGTGTCGATCGGCGCACGTTGGACCTTCTAGCGGGGAGAGCATATGGCGAGGGTGCAGCTTGGTGAAAGCGCGGCGCCCTTTGCTGAAGCCAGGGCCCGGGGGTTTCTTTTCTCTTTTCAAGGATGGGACGCCTTGCATGGCCGCCTTGACCAATATTGGGACGAGGCGCCTGCACCGCTTTTGATCACAGGACCGCTTGGCAGCGGCAAATCCACCGCTGTGCGGTCATGGCTCCGCCATCGCGGCGTCAACCCGCTCTCCGTGGCAGCGCTTGAAGCTGGATGGCTTCAGAGCGACCGCGCAGCGGCCGACATTCTTCTCGCTTTCGGCCATCGGCCCACCGAAGAGGGTGATGCGATCGGTGCCCTGATCGATTTCGCTGAAGATCGCGCCGAGCTCGGTGAACCGCTCTTTGTGCTGATTGCCAATATGCATGAAGGGCCGGAGGGGCTCTTTCTCGACCTTCTGGAGCTCGACGAACAGCTCGATCTTGGTGGGCAGGGCATCCACCTGGTGATGACGGCTGACCTTGAGCACTGGCACGATGTTGATCAGGAGACGCTCCAACTGGTTGAGCATCTCGCACTTGATCCCCTCACAGAAGGTGAGACCGAGCGCGTGACTGCCGCGGTTTTGTCAGCCGAGCGTTTGCATGGTGAGCGCGACCTCACCTTTAGCGATGGCGCGCTGGCCGTGCTGCACCAAGAGAGCGGTGGCCTGATCGGCCTGATGGGCAGTCTGTTCGACGACGCCGTGCACCGCGCCATTGAGGATGAGCGTTCCACGGTCCTGCCAGAAGACTTTGGCACGGCTGACGAGGCTTGGCGGTCATTTGAGCCGATCCCCTTGCCGATTGAGGACATCATCGCTCATCTCAACACGCAGCCTGCGCCGCGGCCTGAGGCTCCACCGCCGCCGCGCCGCCGTTTTGAGTTCCCTCAGATCACGACTTCCGATGCGGCCTTCGCAAGGCCCGCGAACGACCGGTACCGGCAGGTCGATCGTCAGCTCTATGGGCAGCTTCAGTCGCTTCACGAGCAGACCCGCGCGCTTGAAGATCACTTGACCGCGATCCGGCGATCCGTCGCTGCGCTGCAGTCGCGAAGTGAGGCCCGCAAAGAGGTTCTCTCAAGCCGTGCAACCGATCTCTCTGAGACTTTTCCGTCACTTCATGACGACGGGTGAGGTTCCCACCGCGTTAAGGAAGTGTTAAGGAATGGTTAGAGTCTAGGGGATCCGACAATGATTAGAATTCTTCTGCCGCTGGCGCTGGCCGCCGTTGCCCTTTTTGGTCCGTGGATGGCCGATGGGAACGGTAACTCCATGAACGGCTTTGATATTGCACCAGCCACCGTGAACTGTGCGCTTGATTTCGACCTCTCCGTGGAAGCCTGCAAACCGCAAGGGGAGCTGTTCAACGAGCTGGTGGGCTACACCATGCTGTTTGGGGGCGCGTCGGCCGTTCTTTCGCTGGTTGGCCTTCTGCCGCTGATCGGGCGCCTCACCAGCATGACCGTTGTGGCCGCCGGCATGACCGGCGTTGGCGCGTTCGGCAGCCTGCTGCTCGGCATGATGCAAAGTGGCGGCATCGACTTTGGCGTGATCGGTCTTGGAGCTTACGGCACGCTCTTGCTGGGCGTTTTGACCATGTTTGCAGGGGTCAACGGCATTCGGGGTGAGGGCTCCGACTACTAAGCCTGAGCCTTATTCCCAGGTCGCGATGGGCGGCAGGCTTGAGAGAATGGAGCGGACATTGCCGCCCGTTTTCAGCCCGAACGTGGTGCCGCGATCGTAAAGCAAATTGAATTCAGCGTAGCGGCCGCGGCGGAACATCTGTTCCTCGCGGTCGCTTTGCGTCCAGGCCTGGTTCATGCGCTTGGCGACCAGGGCAGGGTAGGCGCTGAGGAAATGACGACCCACCGATTGGGTGACAGCAAAGTCGGCCTCCCAGTCCCCGGTGTTGAGACGATCGTAGAAGATCCCGCCCACACCGCGGTGCTCATCGCGGTGAGGCAAGAAAAAGTACTCGTCGCACCAGGCTTTCCAAGCATCGAAGTCGCCTGAGGGGCTCTCGGTGCACGCCTCACGCATGGCCGCGAGGAAGTCTTGCGTGTCTTCGTGATCAGGCGCGCGGTAAGCGTCCATCATCGGATTGAGATCACCGCCGCCGCCGAACCAAGCCTTGGTCGTCACCACAAAGCGGGTGTTCATATGCGCAGCTGGCGCGTGCGGGTTCCGCGTATGGGCGATGAGGCTGATGCCAGCCGCCCAAAATCGGGGGTCGTCTTCAGCGCCGGGGATCTGTTTGCGGAACTCTGGGGAAAACTCGCCGAAGACTTCCGATGTGTGGATCCCGGCCTTCTCAAACACCCGGCCACGCAGCATCGCCATGGTACCGCCGCCTTGCTCAGGTCCGCGCTCCCACCGCTCGCACTCAAACCGTCCGGGTGCGATCTCGCCATAGATCGCGGGGTCACCGTCTTGCTCCAGCGCTTCGAAGGCAGCGGTCAGTCGGTTCTGAAGATCCTGAAACCACGCGCTGGCCCGGCTCTTTTGTGTCTCAAGGCTATCCATCGTCTCCGCCTAGGCCGGGCAGATGAAAAGGGGAAATAAAGTTGGTGCTCACGCGGTGGTCGCCAATTGCCTCACCGCCTCGGACAGAACGACGGCGCCTGCGACGGTGAGATTGAGGCTCCGCGCGCCAGGGGCCATAGGAATGACGACCCTTTCTTCGGCGAGCGCGTGGATCTCATCCGGAACACCGGCGCTTTCCTGGCCAATGAGGAGAAGATCGTCCTGCCGGTAGGTGATCGATGTGTAAGGGACAGCCGCTTTCGTGGTCAGCAGCACCAAACGTCCGGGGACCTGCGCACGAAATGTGGAAAAGTCGGCATGGCGCGTGATCTCCGCCTCGTAGTCCATCGCCACACGCCCAATGTCCTTAGCCCGCCAAGGAAAGCCGCAAGGCTCCACAACCTCGAGTGGTGCGCCAAAGCATGCGGCAATTCGAATCGCGGCTCCTAGGTTTGTGGCAATCTCTGGCTGATAGAGAACGAGACGTGGCATGGCTGCGCGACCCCATAGCGCGTGGACATTTGCTGCGACGCGAGGCACCTCCTCGCTAGACGCCGCGCTTTGCCCATGGCATGCCGCGGCCATTGAAAAGAAGGTTTATACGCGACGATGAGTTCCACGTCCGACACCGCAGATGGTCACGCTCCCGAACTGAAAGGCGACTGGGTCACGCCAGAGCCAAGCGCGGAGCCGACAAAGCGCGACTTTATCCACCTGCTTGCTGGCGGCACGGCTGCCGCCGCGGGAGCAGGGATCGTGATCCCGCTTATCTCGCAGCTGGCGCCGGACGCTGCTGTCCGCGCGCTCGCCACCAAAGAGGTGAGCATTGCAGGCATTGAGCCGGGCATGGCGACCAAGACCGTGTGGCAAGGCAAGCCTGTCTTTATCCGCCGTCTGACGGAAGCTGAGCTGACGACCGATGCGGAAACGTCGCTCGGGGCGCTTCCTGATAAGGCCGCGCGCAACGACAACCTGCCTGACAACGCTGAAGCTGATGTTGCGGGCCGGGTCGTCCGTGAAGAGTTCGTCGTTGTTCTCGGCGTCTGCACACACCTTGGCTGCGTGCCTCTCGGCACCGCAGAGGGCGAGAACAAAGGCGAATATGGCGGCTGGTTCTGCCCATGCCACGGCAGCCACTACGACAGCCTGGGCCGAATCCGGAAAGGCCCAGCGCCTGACAACCTGGCCATCCCGCCGCTTGAGTTCCTGACAGACACAACCATTCGTTTGGGGTAAGACGATTATGTCCCACGAAAGCACCTACAACCCGTCCACAGGCATCGAGAAATGGATCGACCGGCGCATGCCGATCGTTCGTTTGGGCTATGACAGCTTCATCGATTTTCCGACGCCGAAGAACCTCAACTATTGGTACACGTTCGGTGTGATCCTCACGATCGTGCTCGGTGTGCAGATTGTCTCCGGCGTCGTGCTGGCGATGCACTACGCATCCCACGTTGATTACGCCTTTGAGTCGGTCGAGCACATCATGCGTGATGTGAACTATGGCTGGTTGATCCGTTACACCCACGCCAATGGCGCCTCGATGTTCTTCCTGGCCGTCTACGCGCACATCGCGCGGGGGCTCTATTATGGTTCTTACAAAGAGCCACGTGAGCTTCTCTGGATCATCGGTGTGGTGATCTTCCTTCTCATGATGGCCACCGCGTTCATGGGTTACGTGCTTCCTTGGGGCCAAATGAGCTTCTGGGGCGCAACGGTGATCACGAACCTCTTCTCAGCGATCCCGCTGATTGGTGACCCGATCAAGACGCTCCTTTGGGGCGGGTTCTCGGTCGACAACCCCACGCTGAACCGTTTCTACGCGCTGCATTACCTGCTGCCGTTCCTGATTGCGGGTGCTGTGATCCTGCACATCTGGGCACTGCACGTGCCGGGCAACAACAACCCGTCGGGTGTTGAGGTCAAAGACGTCAAGAAAGACACGGTGCCGTTCCACCCGTACTACACGGTGAAAGACGGCTTCGCCGCGGTCCTCTTCCTGATCCTCTTTGCCGCGTTCGTCTTCTATATGCCGAACAGCCTGGGGCACCCGGACAACTATATCCAAGCCGACCCGCTGGTGACGCCAGCGCACATCGTTCCGGAATGGTACTTCCTGCCATTCTACGCGATCCTGCGGGCGATCACCTTCGATATCTTATGGATTATCCCAGCCAAGCTTGGCGGTGTCCTGGCGATGTTTGGTGCGATTGCTGTACTCTTCGTGCTGCCATGGCTTGACCGTTCGAAAGTGAAGTCGATGCGCTATCGCCCGATCGCGAAGCAGTTCTTCTTCCTCTTCGTGCTCGACACCTTCTTCCTGGGTTGGCTTGGTGCTCAGCCTGCGGAGCAACCCTACATCTTCATGGCGCAGGCAGCGACGCTCTACTACTTCGCTTACTTCCTCCTTATCCTGCCGATTTTGTCGGTGACAGAGACACCTCTGGCGCTGCCGAAGTCGATTGCGGAAGCGGTGCTGCAGGACAAAGCCAAAAAAGACACAAGCTCTTCGCCTGCTGCTGCAGGCGGCGCGCAGCCAGCACCTGCGGAGTGATCAATATGCTGAAACGTCTCCTCACAGTCGCCGCCATCGCTGCGGCTGGTCTCTCCGGTGCGAGTTTTGCGGCGGGAGATGCGGTCAAAGAGTATAAGCACGGCCACTGGTCGTGGACCGGGCCGTTTGGCCAGTACGATGTTGCCGCCATGCAGCGCGGCTATCAGGTCTACCGCGAAGTCTGCTCGACGTGTCACTCGATGAAACTGGTTGCATTCCGCCATCTCGGTGATCCGGGTGCGCCTTTCCATCTTGATGAGTGCCCAGTGGAACTTGGCCTCCCTGACTCGGTGGATTGCTCGGACCCTGCAGCTAATCCGATCATCAAATCGCTCGCGGCTGATTTCACGGTCACCGATGGCCCGGACGAAGCTGGCGACATGTTCGATCGCCCAGGTTTGCCTTCGGACTATCTCCCATCGCCTTATGCCAATGATGCGCAGGCGGCAGCGGCCAATGGCGGCGCCTATCCTCCGGACATGAGCCTTCTTGCGAAGGCCCGTCACCACGGTCCTGACTACATCTACAGCCTGCTCACGGGGTATCCGGAAGAAAATCCAGCCGCCCTCGAGATCGCACCCGGTCAGTATTATAATCCGTACTACCCCGGCGACACGGCGAGTCTTTTGAAGCCTGAATTCCTGGACGAGGAAGGCCACGTGCTTGAGGACCTCGTCGAAGAGGTGACGGATCCTGAGCTCTATGCTGGACACGGCGTGATCTATGGTGGTGCCTTCAAAATGGCAGCGCCACTGAGCGATGGTGCTGTTGCCTATGAGGACGGCTCCCCTGAGACCGTTGATCAATATGCTCAGGATGTCGCGACGTTCCTGATGTGGGCGGCCGAGCCGAAGCTCAATGAGCGCAAGCAAACCGGCGGGTTTGTGATGGCTTACCTCTTTATCTTTGCGGGTGTGGTCTACGCGTCGTACCGCCAGGTTTGGTCGAACGTTGCCCACTGAGGCGACCCGCCCCACCACCATTGCAGTGATCGGAGGATCGGGCATCTATGAGATGCCCGGTCTTACGGTAACATCGGTGGAAGAGGTCGAAACCCCTTGGGGCGCACCATCAGGACCGATCACCGTGGGGGAGCTGGACGGTGTCCGGCTCCTGTTCCTTTCTCGCCACGGCGCCGGGCACGTTATCCCGCCGAGCGATCTCAACCCCAGGGCCAACATCGCCGCGCTCAAAATGCTCGGCGCCACGGATGTCCTCTCCCTGTCGGCGTGCGGATCATTCCGTGAAGAGATGGCGCCAGGCCACTTCGTCGCCGTCGATCAATTCGTCGACCGGACCAAGGCCCGCGTTTCGAGTTTCTTTGAACCAGGCTGCGTGGCCCACGTGTCGATGGCGCATCCTGTCTGCAGCAGGCTGACGAAAGAAGCTGCTGCTGCTGCCCGTGCTGCGGGCGCAACAGTTCACGACAGCGGTACCTATCTTGTGATGGAAGGCCCGCAGTTCTCCACCAAGGCGGAGAGTGAGCTCTACCGCTCTTGGGGTATGGACGTGATCGGCATGACCGCCATGCCGGAGGCGAAACTCGCGCGTGAGGCCGAGCTTCCTTACGCCATCCTTGGTATGGTCACGGACTATGATTGTTGGCACCCGGACCATGGTGCTGTCGAGGTGGCCGCGGTCCTCGAGATCTTGAGCCAAAACCGAGAGCGCGGGCAGAAGACAGTGGCTGAACTGGCGCGGACGATTGGTGCGGAAAGAACGCCGTCGCCGGACGGTATCGAATCCGTCCTCGATTTCGCGATCGTGACCGCACCCGAAGCCCGAGATCCAGCGGTGACGAAAAAGCTCCAGCCGATTGCAGGTCGCGTCCTCGGCTAACAGCCTCACTTGCTAATGGTGGCTATGGCCACCACCGCGGCGTTGTTCTTTCACGCCAAGCTCGATCACTGTTTCCGCGCCGCTCTCAAACCGCAGCGTCGTCGTGCGTGTCTGACCAGCTTCCAGCGGCTCGTTGATCTCCATCAGCATCAGATGGTTCCCGCCGGGCTCGAGCACGACAGAGCCGCCAGCGGCCAAGTCATAGCCCTCGACCGGGCGCATCCGCATCACACCGTCTTCATCCATCAGGACGGTGTGCAGCTCGGTGGTGCCAACGCCTTCGATCTCTGCCGCAATCAGGCGGTCCGCCTCAGGGCCTTCGAGCGTGAGGTAAGCGGCCGCCATCGATGCCCCTGGCGAAGGCAGGCGGATATACCCATCTGTCACCGTGAGCTCGCTTGGCGCGTTTTCACCGCAGGCCGCGGCCGCCAGCATCGCGATCGTCACAATAGCAAGTTTGCGCATGGGTTCGGTTCTCCTTGAGCCCGCCCAGCCGATGGCATAACGCCGAGCTTGAGCCTCGTCATCGCTATGGCGGGGCTTTGTCCAAAAAGCCGCAGATGGGAATGCGTATGAACAACCAAGAAATCGACCAGCTGCAGTCCTTTCTCCGCCGCCGGTTCAACGATCAAACACTGACCGTGCGGGCCCGTCCGAACAAAGAGGACTCCGCTGAAGTGTATATCGGCGAGGAGTTCATCGGCGTGTTGAGCCGCGACGATGAAGACGAAGATCTGAGCTACGATTTCCATATGGCCATCCTCGACGTCGATCTGGACACGGTTGGCTCAGCGTAAGGCCATTGCCGCCGTTTCGGCCGACGCGCGCGCCTGCCGTCACTGTGAGGAGCAGGGGCTGATCCCTGCTGCCCATCCTGTTTTCCAATTGCCGCCCACCGCGCGGATCGGGATTTTTGGTCAGGCGCCGGGCAACCTCGCGCATGTTGAGGGGCGCCCCTTCGCGGATCCTTCGGGGGTCCGCCTTCGCCAATGGCTAGGGGTCGACGAGGACACGTTCTACCACTCGGGCGTCTTTGCGGTGGTACCGATGGCGCTCTGCTTTCCTGGCTATGACGGCACAGGCAAAACGGGGAAGGGCGGTGACCTCCCGCCGCCCAAAGTCTGCGCTGAGATTTGGCGGGAAAAGCTCCTTGCACCGCTCAAAGGACAATTGGAGTTGGTGCTCCTTGTCGGGAGCTACGCCCAGGACTGGCACCTTGGTGATCAGAAGCGCAAGACACTGACGGAAACGGTGAAGGCCTGGCGCAGTTTTGCCAAGGACCCTGTCACGGGCGCGAAGGTCTTTGTGCTCCCGCACCCCAGTTGGCGCAACACCGCTTGGCTCAAAAAGAACCCGTGGTTTGAGGATGAGGTTTTGCCCGAAATTCAATCAGAGGTCGCCCGCCTACGGAGCGACCCCACCCAAACCTAGGCGGACGCCGTCTCGCGTTCCGGCCTGTCGCCCTTTTTCTTCACCGTCGATTGTTGACGCCAAAGCCGCGCGTAGAGGCCGTCTTTGCTCAAGAGCTCTTTATGCGTACCGCTTTCGGCCACCCCGCCGTCGTCGAGGACCACGATCTGATCGGCGTCGATGATGGTGGAGAGACGATGCGCGATGACAATCGATGTTCGACCTTCTGAGACATCGCGCAGTGCTGAGAGAATTCCCGCTTCGGTCTCGCTATCAAGGGCAGAGGTCGCTTCGTCGAGGATCAGGATCGGCGGGTTCTTGATGATCGTCCGTGCGATCGCGACCCGCTGCTTCTCACCACCAGAGAGTTTGAGCCCGCGCTCGCCCACGAGCGTTTCGTATTGATCAGGGAGCGAATTGACGAAAGTGTTGATCTGCGCCATCCACGCGGCTTGCTCAATATCGTCCGCCGTCGCCTGATCGGATGCGTAGCCGATGTTGTACCCGATCGTATCGTTGAACAGCACGGTGTCTTGCGGTACCACGCCAAGAGACGCGCGCAGACTGGTTTGCGTCACATCCCTCAGATCGTGACCATCGATGCAGATCGAACCTCCGGTCACGTCATAAAATCGGAACAGCAGCTTGGCGATCGTTGACTTGCCCGCGCCGGATGGCCCGACGATGGCCGTTTTCTTGCCCGCTTCGGCGGTGAACGAGACGCCTTTCAGCACCTCGCGCTTGTCGGAGTAGCCAAAGCGTACATCCTGGAACGTCACCGGTCCCTTCGTCGAGGGCAGCTCATAGGCATCGTCTTTGTCCGCGACATCGGGTTCAATCTTCAACAGATCGAACATCTTCTCCATGTCGATGAGGGACTGTTTGATCTCACGGTAGGCGAAACCCAGGATGTTGAGCGGCTGGTAGAGCTGCATCATGATCAGGCTAACGGCCGTCAGCTCACCGATGCCGTAACGTCCCCCGGCGACACCATGGGCCGTGATCGCAAGGGCGCCGACCATCCCTATATTGATGATTGCCGCCTGGCCGATATTGACCCACGCGAGGGAGAGTTGCGATGTGATGGCCGCGTCTTGATAGTCTTCCAGAGCCTTGGAGAAACGTTCCGTCTCGCGCGTTTCTGTGCCGAACAGCTTCACGGTTTCGAAGTTGAGAAGGGCATCGACGGAACGCGACGAGGCGAGTTGGTCCTTCTCATTCATGGTGCGGCGGAATTTGAGGCGCCACTCGGTCGAACTTGCGGTGAACCAAAAGTAGCCAACCACGGTTGATGCTGCGAGCAACGAAAGACCGATCTCGAACTGGACGGCAAAGATGACGCACACATAGATCAGCAACAGGAATGTTGGTCCAATGTTGAAAAACAGAAACCGGAACAAGAAATCGATGGATCTGTTGCCGCGTTCAAGGATTCGGGAAAGGCTGCCGGTCTTCCGTGCCAGGTGAAAGTCGAGGGAGAGACCCTGGAGGTGCCTGAAGACGTCTACGCCAACTTCGCGCTGGGCAGTTTGCCCCACCTTCGCAAACAGGAACTCGCGCATTTGCGGTATGACCACGGACAAAAACCGCAGCGCGCCATATCCTGCGATAAAGCCGAACACCGCGGCTGCCACACCCATGGCCGGGTCTTGGGATGCAAGGCTGTTGATCCCATTAGCCAGCAGTAGCGGTGCCTGCACCGTGATGATCGTACCGATCAGGATGGCCGTCACGGACGCGATGATCCGCAGTTTGAAGTCCGGACGCCCCTTTTTCCAAAGGTAGGGGAACAGTTTTGCGAGCCCCGCCAACTGCTCAGCCAGCGTGGACACGCGCGCTGTTTCCAGATCAACAGATTTCGACATATCGGCTCCCTCAGCGGCCGATGGCGGGGAGCCGCGGCTGCATCTATTCGAAGCCTATCACATCGACGCGGACGAGGATCGAACGGTTTTGTTCGAACCCGTCCCTGGTGCTGTCATCAAAGGAATAGGTCACCGACAGCGCCGCGCAGTTGTTGGCGATGCGCAGGGCGAGGCGAGTGTTTGTCGTATCCCCGCTATCGAGGTTTTGGGCCTGGATAGCGGCCAAAGAGACGTATCTGTTGAAACGCATGCTGGCATTCAGCGTCAGGAACTCGTCCCGGTCCTGCTCGGTGATAACCTCGTCGGCTTCGGTCCGGAGATAGGTGACGCCAGCCGAGGCGGGTCCCAGCCGGGTTGTGGCGGTCGACTCAACGCGGCGGAAGGAACCCGTATCATCGTCGATCCGCAACCTGTTATCGAGCGCCAGATATCGGCCCCATTGAAGCTCCATGGCGGCCACGATGTCGGATGCCTCTTCGCCAAGACCTGTGTCATCCAAAAACGAGTCAGATGTTGACGCGCGGAACTGTGTGCCGATCACGCCGTTGGCTGAGAAGTTCGAGCCCAAGACAGCGGCGGCTGAGATGCCGACATTGACCCGCTGTCCATCCTCCCACTGATCAAGCCCCGTACCCTTGGAGAAGTCGAAAAGGGTGACGGTGTCGTATTGGAAGAACTGGCTGTCCTCGTTAAAGACTTCATCTGTGAACGACCGGTTAGGGCTGATGACGGCCTGTACCCTCGGTTCGATGACAACGCTGTTGCCTCTGCCGAGCCGTGCCAGGGGATAGGACCACTCCATGCCCACCGTGGGGAGGAGCCGGAAGGTTTCGAACCGATCTTCCTCGAGGTTGTTTGGCAGCTCAGCTCGGCATGCTTCGAACGCGCTCGCGCTGTTGTTCTCAGCATTGCATGCTTGAGTTCCCGCCGTGGCATTGCGGTAGGCGTAGCCATCACCGCGCAATTCTCCGAACACCTCAAACCTATGCCCAGACTTGGTCATGTGGGTGGCGTGGTACTCGGCCTCGGTGGAGACGCGGAGGGAATCGAGGCCAGCCTCACGGTTGAGGACCAAGAGGCTGTTGTTGGTTTCAAGCTCGCCGCCCAAAAGGTTGAACCGGCGTTGGTGACTAAGCCGGGGCAAGGCCTCTGCTGTGAAGTCCTGGTCCTCGCCTAAACGCAGGGTTTGGAATTGGATCGCAGACAGATCAATCGTCGAATTCTCACGCCGGCGATCGAACGTCACGATGCTCTCGAGACGGTCAGGCCTCACGAAGCCGAGATTCTCTCGCAGGGCCCCAACGGGTTCAAGTTCATATGTACGCAGATAACCTTTGTCCGAGACGTAATCGACGTCGGCGAGAAGGTTCCAGTCGTTGCCCAGGTCGCGTTCGTATCGGCTGAAAAAATGCCAGCGAAAGTCGTCCGGGTCACCCGGTTCTTGGCTGAGATCGTTGGTCGGGCTGATAAAGCCCGATTGTATGACGGCGGACGAATTGTAGGTGTTGCGCCGCCACTCACCCTTCACCAGTGTCCCCAGATTGGTCATGTGGCGCGGCGCGAACGTGACGTCCTGATAGTCTGAGATCACGAAGTAGTAGGGGATTTCGATCTCGACGCCTGTCCGGGTGGAGTTGCCGATTTGAGGTGCAAGCAAACCGCTCTTCCGCTTCGCAGAGGGATCAGGCACCTGGATCCAGGGGATATAGACGGTCGGGATACCGAGCACTTCGAGGAAGGCGTTTTGAAAGCGCATCACTTGGGCTTCCTCAACTTGGGTCACCTTGCGCGCTTTCACCTGCCACAGGGGGCGGTCGCGCTGGAAACCCTGATCGCAGACTGAGCATAGGGTGAAGGTGCCTTTGCGCAGCTCGTTGCGCCCGTTTTCGCGCCTGATCGCCGTGGCGGCAGCAACTGTGCCTTGGACGCCGAGTTCAGTCTCAAACGCCTCGATCAGGCCGTTTTTGAAGTCGCTGCTGAGCTCTGCGCGTTCGGCAAAATAGAGCTCGCCCGTTTCCCCCCGCACCGCCACGTTGCCCTCGGCGGTGATAATGTCGGCCTCGATATCGTAAACGACCCGATCAGCACGCAAAAACTGCTCGCCCCGGATAGCGCGGACATCGCCTTCAGCGATCAGCGGACCGCCCATCACCTCGCGATAGATCTCGTCCGCCGTCAGGATCACATCATCGGGGTCCGGCGGCGGCCTTTGTTCTTCCACCGGTTGTGCGGCGACCGTCAGAGTCGCGCCCAAGGCGAAAAGAAGCGTGCTTAGCATAGGGTTAGCGGTCCTGTTGAAGGGATCGATTAGACGGGTTTCGTTAACCGTCCTTGAGCATCAGGCCAGCCCTGATGTTAACCGTCTTCCCTAAAAAGAAGGACAGTGACCCCAATCAGCAACGCTATAGACGGCGGGGTCCAGGCCGCGATCCGTACAGGGACGAGTCCTGCTTCCGCCACGGCAGAAGAAAACTGAATCGCGATAAACGCGGCAAACCCCGCGAAGATGCCGTAGATGATGAGCGTGAAGGTACCCCCCGAGCGGGCATGGATCGGAAGGGCGAAGACGCAGCCGATCACCGCCATCGCCGCGAGTTTGAGCGGCATCGCGAACAGCTCATGCAGCCTCAGGGAGAAAGGCTCGAGCGGGACGCCGGCACCGCCAATCCGCTGCATCAGTCCTGGTAAGGTCCAAAGACTGAGGCTCTCGGGGCGGGTGTTGGCGAGCACCAGATCATCAAGCTCAAACGTCGTGTCGAACGTGACATCTCCGACGATGGTGGGAACGTCGCCGCCAGGCGCGCTGCGCATTGCCTCGATAAGGGTCAGTTGTTGGTCGCGAAAGACCGCTTTGTCCGCATCAAAACGTTCAACGAACGCGCCGTCGTCTCTCTTCTTCCAGACAAAGACGCTTTCCATCACGTCCTCGTCGTAAAGGACCCTGTCAGCATGGATCAGGATCACCCCTTCCTCTTGCTCCTGACGCAGCCAGACACCGCGGCGGAACGTCTTCTCCGCATTGCTGCCTGACCCGCGCACCTCGTTGAGGAGATTGTCAGAGCTCAAGGACATACGGGTCGTGAGCGGATCAACCGCTACGGCAAGCACCGTGCCGATCATCAAGGCGAGCACCACAGGAGCGCCGACAAGGCGCCACACGGAGAAACCAGCTGCGCGCAACACCGCGATCTCTAGCGACCGCGCCATTTGGGCCATCGCCATCAACGTGCCGAACAGCATAATGAAGGGCGAGAGGATCATCAGCAATTGGGGTGCACGGAGCAGCGTCAGTGTCGCAGCCGTTCCCACCCCAGCTTCAGGCCGGTTGCTCACCTGACGGAGCGCTTCGAGAAAGTCGATCGACACGATGAGCGCAAACGAGGCGGCACCGAGGATCACCACATTCCTGAACGTCCGCTCCATCAAATAGCGCTCGGCGAGGGTGGTCTCAATCATGCGCTCGCCTCCACCGGGGCCTGACGATCACGCTGGCGCTGGATCCAAAGGTCACTGCGGAAGCGGTAGCGGTTCGGATTGGCGACAATCACCATACAGACGACAATCGTTCCAAGCGGTACGGCATACTGCACCGTGTTGAACGCGGGCAGGTCGGAAGCCACGCTTTGCGAGAGATAACCGACGATGCGAATGAGGCCTGCGGTCAGGCTCGCGAGCAAAATCCGCTTTCCGTATCCGCGCCTGGACGTCGTCGCCGTCAAGAGGAACGACGCGGCCAACAACACGAAAGCGATGCAGTACAAGGGGGTTGCGAGCCGCGAATGCCCCTCGGAGATCAAACGGCCAGCGAGTTGCTGATCGTAGGGGTTGTCGAGATCAGGATTGAGAAGCTCGCTGAGATACCGCTCGGTTCCCTCATAGTTGCGGGCCGCGCCGCGGTCGCCGCCGAGCTCCGCCATATCGATGGCGGTCTCGTTGAAGCGAACGATCTCGATCTTCCCCGTTTCTGCGTCCTGCCATTGCGCGGTGCCGCGCAGCAGGAAGAGGCGGGGTCCAACCTCGGTCACCGCAAAGACGCCGTTTTCTGCCGTATAGGTCGTCTCCCGGGCCGGATCGCGGGCGTCGTAGATATGCAGGCCCACATACTGATCGCCGGGCCGCACGTCTTCGGCATAAACCGTGAGGCCAGCCACAACCTCGGTGAACACCCGGTCCCGCACGAGTGAGCTCGCGAGATTGTTCCGCACGTCATAGATCGTGTCTTTAAGCAGCCGATAGCTGCGCGGCTGGAGATCCAAATTCACGTAGGACACCGCCGCTGTTGCCAGCACCGAGAGCACCAAGAGAGGCTTTGCCAGCCGCAAACGACTTGCACCGGCGGCTCGCATCACGGGGATTTCGCTGTCCACCATCAAAGAGTTGATGACGTAGAGACACGCCGCCAGCAGCGCGATCGGCAGGACGAGGCCGACGAGGCTGGGGATCAACAGGACCGTCACTTTGAAGAAGGCAAGCAAACTACCCCCATCATCAACAATCAGGTCCATTCTGTTCAGAACTTGGGTGAGCCAAGCCACCGCCGTGGTGCATGCCAGAATCAGAAGAAAGGGCACCAAAGTCTGCCGGAAGATGTAGCGGTCGAGGCGGCTCAACGGATCCTCATCGGTAGCGGCAGCGCTGGGGATTTCCAACGCTAGCCAAGGCGCCTAGCACGGAAATCTGAACGGTTACGAGGCCGTCTTTGAAATGGAGAATGCAATGGTCGATGTCACTTTCGCAAGCTCGCTGTCCGGCGCGGGAATGGTTGTCATTCCTGTGGCCAAGGAGAGCGATATCAATGTCCCGGCGGCGCTTGCGGATATGGCCGATGATCTGAAGCGCGCGGCGAAGGCGTCTGATTTCTCGGGTAAGCCTGGACAGACTGTGACATTGGCGGGGCATGCGAGCCTGCCCAACGCCGTCGTGGCTCTGCTAGGCGCGGGTGAGATCGATGCCAGCGATTCGCTCAAAATGGCGAAGCTGGGCGGTAAGGCTGCAGCGATGGCGCTGTCGAAATTCGGCGAGGTCTCAATCTACGCCCCGGACGGCGGCGCGGCGCGGGTTGCCTATGGCGCGCTTCAGCGGTCCTACCGCTTCACGAAGTACCGCAAGAAGGCTGAGGCGGATCAGCTGCCGAAGCTTGAGAAGATCACCGTGATCACAGGTGACGCGGATGCAGAGGCCAACTTTGCTCCGCTCAAAGAGGTTTACGAGGGCGTCAAGCTGGCGCGCGATCTTGTCACTGAGCCGCCGAATATCCTCCACCCTGAGAGCTATGCAGAGCGCTGCCGAGACCTCGAAGGCCTTGGCATCGAAGTCGAGATCGTCGGCGAGGAGGAGATGACCAAGCTTGGCATGAACACCCTTTTGGGTGTTGGCCAAGGCTCCATCCGTGAGAGCAAGATGGTCGTTATGCGGTGGAATGGCGGTGCAGACGGTGAGCGGCCGCTCGCCTTTATCGGCAAAGGCGTGACATTCGACACGGGCGGCATCAGCCTTAAGCCGCCGCCCAACATGGATGAGATGAAGATGGACATGGGCGGCTCAGCCGCTGTTGTCGGTGCGATGAGGGCGATTGCTGGCCGGAAGGCGAAATGCAACGTTGTCGGACTGATTGGCCTGGTTGAGAACATGCCTGACGGCAACGCCCAACGCCCTGGCGATATCGTGACCTCGATGTCCGGTCAGACGGTGGAGATCCTGAACACGGACGCTGAAGGCCGCCTCGTGATGGCTGATGTGCTGACCTACGCGCAGGAGCGTTATAAGCCGAAGGCGATGGTCGACCTGGCGACGCTGACGGGCGCGATCATCATCGCCCTGGCGCATGAGCATGGTGGTCTCTTCACGGAAGATGACGCGCTGGCCTCGGCCTTGCTTGAGGCGGGTGACGCCACGGGTGACGAGCTTTGGCGGATGCCCCTCGGCGACGCCTATCGCGACATGATCAAGTCTGATGTTGCTGATATGAAGAATATCGGCGGCCGTGACGGCGGCAGCTCGTCGGCCGCGGCCTTCCTGTCACGCTTCATCGACAAAGGTGTTCCGTGGGCGCACCTCGATATCGCGGGCACGGCGTGGAAGAAAAAAGATACGGATACGGAGCCAAAAGGCGGAACCGGCTTTGGCGTCCGTCTTCTCGACGAATGGGTGCGTCAGCACGAGGGCTAACCCTCGCGCTGAGCGACCGCTTTTGATCAGCTGCGGCTGTCCTTGAGGCCTGCGCGGGCAATGCCTGCGCGGGCGCAAGTCGCGTCATCCTCCGCTGATGCTCCGGACACGCCAACGCCGCCCAAAAGAACATCATCTTGGGAATAGATCGGCACGCCGCCAGCGATCGGTGTGCCTTGAGACGTCAGTGCCCAGCCGAGACGCCCTTCCTGAACCGCTTCAGCAAGCCCCTCCGTGGCCGCGCCCCACCGGGCGGCGTAGTCGGCCTTTTTGCCGGCAAGTTCCGCTGGACCCTGACGAAGCCCGTCCATCCGGCGATAGGCCACAAGCTGTGTCCGGTCGTCGACAATGGTGATCGCGATCGTCAGCTCGTTTTCGTCTGCGAACGCTCGGCAGCCTTCAATGATCTCTTGCGCGGCGACCTCGTTGAGGCGCTGCGTGGTGTCCTGCGCTACTGCTGGGGTGATGACCGCAACACACGCTGCAGCCAAGGAGATTCTCAATGTCATGGAGCCTGACCCTTCCACTTTGGCAGGCCTGTCGTGGCAAAGAACTACGGCTGTAGGCAACCCCCGAGAGCACCTACCCCTGGCTGTGGAAGTGGTCGTAGATTCGCTGGGCGAGTGCTTCTGATATTCCGTCTACGGCTTCGAGATCAGCAGGTTTGGCGCGGGCGACGCCCTTGGCTGAGCCGAAGTGATGGAGCAGGGCTTTTTTGCGCGATGCACCCACGCCTTCGATCGCGTCCAGCGGGTTTGATGTCATCTGTTTTTGTCGCTTGGCGCGCTGGGCACCGATCGCGAAACGGTGCGCCTCGTCGCGCAGGCGCTGCAGATAGTAGAGCACGGGTGAGCGCGGCGGCAGCATGAAGGGGGAGCGGCCAGGAGCGAAAAACTGTTCGGCCACGGCGGATGCCGACCGATCGGCTGTCTTGCCGCCATGGGCGTCATCACGGCGTGCCTTGGCGATGGTGAGGAGCATGATATCGCCGCCCTCAATGTCCGGACCCACCCGGATGCCTGCGTCTTCCATCGCGGCTTTGGCCGCGGAAAGCTGGCCCAAGCCGCCGTCGATGACCACGACCGACGGCCAATCGTCCTGACCTGGCGCACTTTCTTTCACCAGGCGGCCAAACCGGCGCGAGAGAACCTCGCGCATGGCGCCGAAGTCGTCTCCGCCGACAACCTCGTCGTCCTTGATGTTGAACTTCCGGTATTTGTTCCGGGCAAAGCCTTCTTCGTCGGCAACGACCATCCCGCCAACCATCCCTGTACCCCCGATATGAGAGTTGTCGTAGCACTCAACCCGGGTAGGTATTGCGGTCAGCTCCAGCGTCTCGGCGAGGGCATCCATGAGCCGCTTCTGGCTCGCTGTGTCCGCCAGGCGGCGGCCAAGCGCCTCGCGGGCGTTCATCAATGCGTGGCCGACAAGATCCTTCTTCTCTCCACGCTTGGGTGACAGCACTTCAACCTTACGCCCCGCTTTCACCGTTAGCGCCTCACCGAGAAGCGCCTGGTCTTCAATGTCTTCTGACAGGAGGATGGTGCGTGGCGGCATGCGTCCGTCGTAGAATTGAGCAAGAAACGCAGCGAGGATCGCAGGGTCCGAGACCTCTTTGTCCGCCTTCGGAAAATAGGCGCGACTGCCGAGATTCTGTCCCGCACGGAAGAAAAAGGCCTGGACGCAAGACTGGCCGCCATCGGCATAGATGCCAAAGACATCCGCCTCATCCACCGAGCCCGGATTGATGCCTTGGCTTTCTTGCAAATGAGCGAGGGCGCGGATCCGGTCGCGGAGGCGTGCCGCGCGCTCGAACTCGAGCGCTTCGGCCGCGTCCTCCATCTCTTTCGACAGGGCCGAGACGACCTCTCTGTTACCGCCGCGGAGGAACATCGCAGCTTGGCTGACAAGTTCGCCATACTCTTCTTCGTTCACGACGCCCGTGCAGGGGGCAGCGCAACGCTTGATTTGGTAGAGCAGGCAAGGGCGTTCGCGGTTCTCAAATACACTGTCATTACACGAACGAAGAAGAAACGCCTTCTGCAATGTGTTCAGGCCACGGTTCACCGCGTTGGCGCTGGCGAAGGGTCCGAAATAGGCGCCAGGCCGCTTCTGGGCGCCGCGGTGTTTGAGGATCTGCGGATAGGTATGGTCTTCCGCAATCAAGATAGACGCGAAACTCTTATCGTCGCGCAGCAGCACATTGTACCGAGGGCGGAGCTGTTTGATGAGGTTGGCTTCAAGAAGAAGCGCCTCGGTCTCCGTATCGGTGACCACGAACTCCATCGCCCGGGTCTCTGAAATCATCCGAGCGATGCGGTTCGAGTGCCCGTTGAGCGTCGCGTAGTTTGAGACCCGCGACTTGAGGCTTCGCGCCTTGCCGACATAGAGGACGTCGCCGTCCTTGCCGAACATGCGATAGACGCCGGGCCGTTGGGGCAGGCGGCGCACCTCATCCGCGATCAGCTCATGGCCGATCAGCGCGGGTGATGTTGTGGGCTCTGCCTCGGCCATGCCTCTCCTTCAGGGTGGGGGAGGGATATAGTCTGCTCCGGGGGGCGTCTCCACCCCTTGGGGCTTCAGGCGGGCACGGGCTCTTCGGCGACGCTGCCAGTGATCCGCGCGAAGAACGCCTTGGCTTTGAGGTGCAGAACCGCAACCGCTGGCACCACGACCATCAGCACCACGGTGCCGAAGAGAATGCCGAAGCCCAGGGACACCGCTGTTGGTTTCAAGAATGCTGCCTGGACGCTTTGTTCGAGGACGATCGGTGTGACGCCAAAGAATGTCGTCAGTGAGGTGAGGATAATCGGCCGGAAGCGGACGATCGCTGCGTCCACGACTGCATCGATACGCTCAAGCCCCTTGCCGAGATTTTCGTTGATGTAGTCCACCATCAAAAGCGCGTCGTTGATGATCACCCCCGAGAGGCCAATGATCCCGAAAATCGACAGAAGCGAGATATCGAGCCCCAGCATCGCGTGACCCCAGAAGGCACCGATAAGGCCGAAAGGGATCACCGACATCACAACAAAGGGCTGGCTGTAGCTCTTAAACGCCAGCGCTAGGAGCGCGTAAATCGCAAAAAGGGCGAGCACGAAGTTTCGAAAAAGCGGCGGGAGGGCCCGGGCTTGTTCCTCTTGGTCACCGCCGGGTTTCACCGTGACGTTGGGATAATTCGAGCTGATGTCATCCCAGACAGGACCGAGGAGACGCGCCGTGATCGCGCCGCCGGTCGTGATGTTGGGGTCAACATCCGCCCGCAGCGTGAACAGGCGCTTGCCGTCCAGGCGGGTGATCGTCGCCGGCGCTTGTCCCACGGTGATGTCGGCCACTGCCGCGATCGGCACGGCCTCGCCGTTGATGATGATCTTCTGGCGTTTGATGTCTTCGATCGTCTCCCGTTCATCCTCAGGCAGACGAACACGGACCTCGATCTCCTCGCGGTCGCGTTGGATCCGCGTTGCTTCAGCACCGAAGTAAGAGGCGCGCACCGCGTTGGCGACGGTCTGGAGGTCGACACCAAACGAGCTGGCCTCTGGTCGGAGCGAGATCTGCACCTCATCGGTGGTGCGGAAACGGTCATCGGTGACGTCAAAAACGCCGCGCATTTCTTCAAGCCGCGAACGCATCTCAGCCATCGCCGCTCGGGCTTGTTGGTCGTCCGTACTCAGAACCTGGATCTCAACCGGCAGGGCGGAGCTTGTGATGCTGTAGGAGAAGGTGAGGGTCTGCGCGCCGGGGATACGGCCCGTCGCCTCACGCCATGCCGCTTCAAACGCGATGGCGGTGAACCGGCGCTCTGCTGCGTCCTGGATCTTGACCGTGAAGAAAGCTGCGTTGGCCGCTGCTCCCGATGCGATCGTGACGTCGCCAAGTCCGTCACCACTCACGCTTGAACCGAGGCTCCAAACGATACCCTCGATGATATCTTCGGGGTCGACATTGATATCCTCAGCGATCATCCGGGCGGCTTCTTCTGCGCTTTCCAGGATCAGCTGGGCGGCTGCCAGGGTTTGATCCTGGGACGTCCCTTCGGCGAGCTCGAGCTCAGCGGAGACAAAGTTGCCCTCGATCTCCGGGAAGAAAATCTGGCGGATGACGCCGCCGGAAAAGAGCGACAGTGTGGCAATCAGCGACGCCACTGCAAACAGGATCGTCGCCCACGGCCTGGTCGCCGCAAAGGAGACGGCGGGGCGCAAACGCTGCTCACTGAAGTTATCGAGGCGCTTGGCAACATTGTTCCTGAGCGGATCAGCCCAGCGACGCACCGACCATGGCTTGGGCTTCTGGTCATGAAGGTGCGAGAGGTGCTTGGGCAGGATGAAGAAGCTTTCGATCAGCGACAGGATCAAAACCGCGCAGACCACAAAGGCAATGTCAGAGATGAACTGCCCGACGGTCGACGGCACAAACATCAAGGGCAGGAAGGCGACCACCGTGGTGGACACGGAGAAAAAGACAGGCGCCGCCACCCGTTCTGTGCCGCGCTTGGCCGCTTGTTTGGGATCTTCCTCGCCGCCTTCGACGGTGGCGTAGATGTTTTCGCCGACCACGATTGCGTCATCCACCACGATGCCAATCGCTAGGATGAAGGCGAAGATCGACAGCTGGTTGATGGTGATGCCGGCCATCTGCATCGGGATGAACGTGCCAACGAAACTGATGGCAACGCCCACGCCGACCCAGAACGCGACCCGTACGTCGAGGAACAACAAGAGCAGCGCGAGAATAAGAATGAAGCCGAGGATCGCGTTGCGAACCAAAAGACCGATCCGGTCCTGGAGGCCCTTTGAATTGTCGTCGAACAGCTCGAGCTGCACATTCCGCGGTAGGAAGCTCTCGGCGTTGGCGAGCACCAGCTTCACATCGTCGATGATCGCAAAGGTCTGCTCCTCGCCAATCCGATAGATGTTGAGCGCAATCGCGGGTTGGGCGTTGTAGCGGGTGATGATCGGGTCGTCGGACAAGCCATCATCAATCGACGCGATTTCACTCAGCAGCGTTGGCGCCCCCGCCGCCGATGTCAGCAGGCTGATGGAGCCAAAGTCTTCACCGAACTCGGCCTCGCCCAGGGTGCGGACGAGCAGGCGTTGCTCGCGCCCTTCAATCTCACCGCCAGAAAGTTCGAGCGAGCGCTCGCTGATCAACCCAGCGATTTGGTTGAGCGACAGGCCCAGCGCCTCCAGCCGTGCGGAGGGCACCTCGATATCGATCAGGTAATCGGGAACGCCTTTGACGACGACCCGGCTCATGGAGTCGAAGGCAAGGAGCCGATCGCGGACATCATTCGCGATCTTCTTGAGTTCCATCGCCTCAACAGGGCCATAGACCAGCACTTGCGCGATCTGCTCGTCTTGATCGATCTCGGCGATCTGTGGCTCTTCCGATTGTTCAGGGAACACCGTGATTTGGTTGACGGCGCTGCGGATTTCGTTGGCCAGCTCGTCTGTGTCAGAACCAAAGTCCAAGTTGACGATGATCTGCGCTTGGTTCTCTGCGGCCGTGGCGTCGATCTCGCGAACGTCTTCGATGCCTTCGATCTGTTCCTCGATCGGCTCGACGATCCCTTCTTCCACCTCTTCCGGCGATGCACCGGGATAGGGGACGACGATGGAGATCGCGTAGGAGACTGTGCCTGGGAACAGGCGAATGGTCAGGGTTGTCGCGGAGAAGAGCCCCGCGAAGATTAGAAAGAATGCGAGAAGGTTGGCCGCGACTCGGCTGTCAACGAACCAACGGATCGAGCGGTTCATTGCAGGGTCTCGCTCCCGGCTGCGCTGCTCGCGGTCACCACTTTCACTTCAGCACCTTCGGTTTCTTCGGTGAGGGCAGTGAGAACAGCTTCCCGGCCGTCAAGATCGTTCGGTGAACGGAAGATCACCATGCTGCCGTCTCGGTCCACAGGCGTGGCTGGAACCGCCGTCAGGCGGCTGTCGCCGTCGAGCAGCCATAGGAACTGGGCCTGGCGGATCACGCCCGATGCCGTTGCGTACAGCGTCTCATTCGAGCGGGCCGGCATGGTCACATGCATGAAATCGTTGGCGTAGGCGACTTGGCCACCCTCGCCGCTGAAGGCACCAGGAACTTCCACCACGACAGGGACGGTGCGGGTCACGAGGTCCACGGAGTTGCCAAAGCGCTTGATATAGCCGGTCAGCTGTATCGTGCTGGCGCTTGCGCCGGTCGGCTCGATCGTGACCGGGAGCGGCGCGTTCATATCGTCAGCAGCCGCACGAACGGCGCGGGCATCGACGGGGAGAAGGTCGAGAATGATTTCACCCGCGCTCACGTCGAAGATCGTCGCCGTGCTTTGTCCGGGCTGAACATAGTCACCAAGCGCGATGTCATCGTCGATCACGGAGGCATCAAACGGCGCGCGAACTTCTGTGTCGGCCAAGCTCTTGCGAGCACTCACGAGTGCGGCCTCGGCCTGTTTCACCTGGGCGCGGGCGCTTGCGAGATTGCTGCGGGCTGTGTCGAGATCGCTGGCTGATGCGGCACCAATGTCAGAAAGGCGTTTCTGCCGGCCGTTTTCGGCCTGGGCTCGGCGTAAGCTGGCTTCGGCGGAGGCAACGTCGGCTTCTGCTCTTAGGAGGTCCGCCTCAAACGTGGTCGGATCGATCCGGTAGAGGATTTCGCCTGCGGCAAATCGGCCACCTGGCTCAAGCTGATCGGAGACCTCGACCACTTTCCCAGCGATTTCCGGCACCACGCTCACTTCTGCGCGAGGTCGCAAAAAACCTTCCTCTTCGACCGTGAAAACCTGGTCCACGGGCTCAATTGTCGTGAGTTCCACGAGGGGGAGGGTGTCTGTCAGCGGCTCGGTTCGGGCGCTTTCTGCGGCGAACAAGCGGCCAGCGCCGATATAGATGATCAGGGCAACGGCAAAGCAGCCAGCGGCCACGACCAGCCAACGGCGCGACTTGTCTTCGGTTTCCAGATCTTCAATCACAGCGTTATCCGTCCCCATTGGAAACTCTACCTTATCACGGCCATGTTAGGACTAACGTAAAGGCGAGGTTCGCACGTGCGAAAGCACTTAATCATTTTCAGTCTCTTGTCCCTCCCGGGATGTGTGACCGTTGGTCCACGATACAGTGAGCCAGAGGTGGCCGGTGTCCAGGACAGCTATGTCTATGAGGACCGCCCGGCCTTCACGCGGGAAGGCGATATCGCGAGCGGCGCGTGGTGGCTCGCCTATTCTGATCCGCGGATAGCCGAAGTTGTAGAGATCGCGCGCGAAGAGAACCGCGACCTGAAGATCGCTTACTATCAGCTCGAGGCGGCGAAGGCTCGCTCAAGCGCGGTACGTCGCGCTCTGCTGCCGCAGGGAACAACGTCTTTTGACCTCACCCGGCAGCGCGCCGCGCAGGCGAACTTTGCTGGCTTTGCGGGCGGCGCTGATGGCGCACCTCTCGAGGATGGCTCCGGGCCGGAATTCAACACCTACAACGCCGTCAGCAATGCGAGCTGGGAGATCGATGTCTTCGGTCGTTTGCGGCGCCAGGCTCAGGCCGCGGGCAGCCGGGCGGTGGAGCAGCAGGAACTGCTCGATGACACGATGCGCCTGGTCACGGCTGAGGCCGTCGACACGTTCATCTTGCTGGTGGAGGCGCTCAATCGCCGCGATGTGGCGATAGAAAACCTCGAAGCGCAGCGTGAGACGCTTGAGCTCACGGAACAGCTTGTGGCGGTTGGTGAAGCCCCCGAACTCGACGCCGCGCGTCAGCGGACGCAGGTGCTTTCGACCGAGGCGGGCGTCCTCGAGATCGAAACCTCTGCGGCCCAGGCGCTGGCGTCGCTCTCTCTCCTGACGGCGATGACGGTGCCGGAGTTTCTCGAACGCTTCCCCAACCTGGTGACGGAGGACCAGGCGCCGCCGATGCCGACCATGGCTGAGGTCGTCGTCCTTGATGATCCGGAGGACATGCTGCGCCGCCGCCCCGACGTGCGGGCCGCTGAGCGCGGTCTTGCTGCGGAGACCTACGATGTTGGTGTCGAAGTGGCCGAGCTGTTCCCGTCCATCACGCTGACGGGCAGCGCAAGCCTGACGGCGCTTGAGTTTGGTGACCTCGGCACGGAGTCGGCCTTTGGCTACACCGCGGGGCCGTCGATCAGCTGGAACATCTTGTCCTTCCCGAGGCTTCTTCAGGACCGGGCCGCGGCCAGGGCTGAGGCGGACGCAGCGATGGCAGAATATGAGCGGACGGTCCTTGCCGCGCTGACGGAGACCGACGAGAGCTTGGTGCTTTACAATGGCGCTGTGGAGCGTGCACGGCTTCTCAACGACGCAGAAGTCTCGGCGTTGAAGTCGCTCGAGCTATCCGAGGCGCGTTATCAGGAGGGGGCAGACAGTCTTCTGTCGCTTCTGGATGCCCAGCGCACCGCGCTTTCTACCCAGGACCAAGCGGTGATCGCCAAAGCGGCCGCGCTGCGTGCGCGTGCTGCGGTTCACCGGGTGCTCGCCAACTAGTGAAGAGCAGCGATGCTAGTGAGCTGAGCGTCGTCGACGGGCAAGGAACACGCCAGCCATCGGCACGAACAGCCATGCCGCGCCTGGAAGCGGAACCTCGGCCAGATCCAACAGCACGTTGTCGATCCGGATCACTTCGTTGTCGCCGTTGCTCGCGTCGACATTGATGGTGATGCTCGCAAGATTGCTGAGGATATCCTGAAGCTCGGATTCGGAACCGCGCCAGCTCTCGTCGTCAAAGGTCACCTGAACGGTCTGCCAATCGGCCGTCAGGCTGGTGCTAAAGAAGTCGTCGGTCAGGCTCTGGCCATCGGTGCTGGTGATCGTGACGCTGCCAAAGCTGGCTTGGGTCCCAAGGCCTGGGCTTTCGTGAAGGACATCGAAGGACAGCGTGTCGCCCAGCGAAATCGGAACGATGTATTGCTCCGGAAGGCGCAGGATCATGTCTTGGTTGTTCAAGTCCGCGAGCTGCAGATTGCCGCCGGGATTACCATTGGTGGAAATCCGCGTCAGGCTGCCATTGCTCAGGCGAAAGCCCTCCCGCCCGTCGTCGAAGGTTGCGAGGATCTCAGCCGCTTGGGCCGAGGCGCCGGTGACAAGAAACGCGGCCGTTGCCGCCAAGAGCTGCTTGATCATGTGACCTTCTATCAACCCATTAGGGTTAATGAATCACTTCGGAACCATGCTCCGGCGTGGCAGCGTTAATGCCAGAAGCACCGTCTCTCAACGGTTTGGTAGGGGCGGAGGGACTCGAACCCCCAACCTAGCGGTTATGAGCCGCCAGCTCTAACCAATTGAGCTACACCCCCGCGTTTCCGCGGCTTTTGGCCTGCGAGAAAGCGCGTCCTAGCTATGTCCTCAGCGCCCCACAACTGTGATGCTGTGCCCTGCTGGTCAGGGCCTCAAGGAGTCTGTATCGGGGTGGGCAAAACCAGCAATGAGGAGAAGTCCCATGACAGAGGCCTTCATCTACGACGCCGTCCGGACGCCGCGCGGCAAAGGCAAATCCGACGGAAGCTTGCACGAAATCACGCCCGTTCAGCTCGGTGCGCAAGTTCTCTCGGCCATCCGTGAGCGCAACGAACTCGACACCCGCTATGTTGACGACGTGGTCTTTGGTTGTGTGTCGCCAGTGGGCGAGCAAGGCGCGGACATCGCGCGGACCTCGATCCTGCAGGCTGACTACGCCCAGACGACGGCTGGTGTGCAGATCAACCGCTTCTGCGCTTCCGCTCTGGAAGCAACCAACATGGCAGCGGCCAAAGTGATGTCGGGCGAAGCTGACATGGCGATCGGCGGCGGCGTTGAAGCGATGAGCCGTGTACCGATGGGTTCAGACGGCGGCGCCATGATGGTCGACCCGGCCGTCAACTTCAAAAACTACATCGTCCCGCAAGGCATCTCGGCTGACCTGATTGCCACGAAGTACGGCATCAGCCGCGACGATGCTGATGCGTATGCTGTTGAAAGCCACCGCCGCTCGAAACAGTCCTGGGACGAAGGCCGCTTTGATAACTCGGTCGTGCCGGTGAAAGACGTGATCGGCCTCGATGTTCTGAGCTACGACGAAACGATCCGTCCAGAAGCCAACATGCAAAGCCTCGGTGCTCTTGGTCCATCGTTCCAGGGCATGGGCGAGATGATGCCTGGCTTTAACAAGATCGCTCTTCAGAAGTACCCTGAGCTTGAGAAGATCAACCATATCCACACGCCTGGTAACTCGTCGGGTATCGTGGACGGCGCCTCGGGTATCCTGCTGGGTAACGAGGAAATCGGCAAGAAGTTCGGCCTTAAACCACGGGCACGGATCAAGGCGATGGCTTCGATCGGCAGTGAGCCGACGATCATGCTGACTGGCCCCGAGTTTGTTGCCAAGAAAGTGCTTGATCGCGCGGGCATGAGCAAAGCCGATATCGATCTTTGGGAACTGAACGAAGCTTTCGCTTCGGTCGTTCTGCGCTTCATGCAGGCGCTCGACATTGATCACTCCGACATCAACGTCTGCGGCGGCGCGATTGCCATGGGCCACCCGCTCGGCGCGACCGGCGGCATGATCCTCGGCACCGTGCTCGATGAGCTCGAGCGGACCGGCAAATCGACCGCTCTTGCCACGCTGTGCATCGGCGGCGGCATGGGCACCGCTACGATCATCGAGCGGGTCTAAGGATTTTGGCCGAGGGCCCATGGTCCTCGGCATCCTAGACGCGAGACACGATGATGAGCAGTGCCAAGATCATAACGGCGAGCGCGGCGGCGATAGCTGTCTCGTTCGCTTCGTCCTTCGCTCAAGAGATGTGCGATGCTCAGCCCACTTACGCGATTGGCCTTCACGGCGGCGCGTATGAGGAAGGCGAAAACATCACTGACGAACACATGGAGTTCATCAAGAACCTGGCGGAGATCGTCAGCTTGGAACTCCGTGAGGGGATCAGTGCTGTTGACGCGGTTGAGGGTGCTGTCGCGGATCTTGAAGCCTCAGGCTTTTACAATGCTGGACGCGCGTCCATCGTGAACGCCGAAGGCTTTGTCGAAAACGACGCGGCGATCATGTCCGGCAGCGATCTCAACGCCGGGGCCGTGGGTTCCTTGCTGAACACCAAGTCACCTGTCGGCGCGGCACGCCTGGTGATGGAGAAATCTCGCCACGTCTTTGTGGTGGGGGATCGGGGTGAGGCATTCGTCCGTGAACTCGGCGCGGAAGAGGCTCCTGAGGGTTGGTTCCTGATGGAAGGCTCTGAACCAGACGAGCACGGAACAGTCGGTGCCGTTGCGCTCGATCGTTGCGGCAATGTCGCGGCGGCCACCTCAACCGGTGGTTATGATGCGAAGGTGCCAGGCCGGGTGGGCGATGTGCCTGTCGTCGGCGCGGGGACCTATGCGGATAATCATGGCGCTGCGGTTTCAGCCACCGGACACGGCGAGTGGTTTATCCGGCACGCTGCTGCTCACTCGATCTCGCTGCTCGCTGAAGGCGGTTTGTCCGTCTCTGAAGCGTCAGAGTCGGTTCTCACGCGCATGGCCAGCAAAGGCGGCCTTGGTGCGGTCATCACTCTTGATACGGAGGGCAACTTTGCCGCTCCGCATTCCACCCGCGGCGTCATCCATGCTTTCGCGAGCGACGACACCGCAGCTTATTCGAAAAAGACAAGCGGCGCGCCGGTGGGCGTGGCCTCAAGACCCCAGTAAGGGAGAACCCTATGACCTATAAAACTTTCAGCATCGAGATCGATAGCGACGGCATCGCTCTCATGACCATCGACCTTCCTGGTCAGTCGATGAACGTCTGGAACCAAGATCTCGTCGACGACTATGAGAAGTTCATCACCGAGGAGTTCTGCGTCAAAGATGAGATGAAAGGTCTCGTCATCACGTCGGGCAAGGAGTCCGGCTTCCTGGCGGGCGCTGATCTCCGCATGCTCGGCTCGATGCCAGAGGACGCGACCGCGCAAGAAATCTTTGATGCGAACTTCCGCCTGCAGAAGGCCGTGCGCATGATGGAGACGGCCGGTCAGGATCCGAAGCTCCTGATGAAAGGCCAAGCGAGTGCGAAGCCAGTCGCAGCGGCGCTCAACGGTCTGGCCCTCGGCGGCGGTATGGAGCTGGCGCTCGGCTGTCACTACCGCGTCGCGACGGACTCGCCGAAGTTCCAGATGGGCCAACCAGAAGTGCAGGTCGGCCTCATCCCCGGCGCCGGCGGCACGCAGCGGACCATGCGTCTCGCAGGTGTTCAGAACGCCGCGCAAATCTGCACCCAAGGTGCTCCGCTGAAAGCGGACAAGGCGCTCGGTATGGGCCTCATCCATGAGATCGCTCCGCACGCAGAGGTCGTTGAGAAGGCCAAAGCTTGGGTGAAAGCCAACCCCAAATCGGTCGCCCCTTGGGACAAAAAGGGCTTCAAGATCCCTGGCGGCGCGGGCGCGATGCACCCGGGTGCAGCGCAGGTCTTCGCCGGCGCATCGGCCATGGCGCAGGGCGTCACCAACCACAACTTCCCGGCTGTGGAGCGGATCCTCTCATGCCTCTTCGAAGGCTCGATCGTTCCGATCGACACCGGCCTCAAGCTTGAAAGCAAGTACTTCACCCAGTGCCTGCTTGAGCCGCAAGCCAAGAACATGATCCGTACTCTGTTTGTGAACAAGCAAGCGGCTGAGAAAGGCGCTGATCGCCCAGAAGGTGTTCCGCCATCGAACCTCAAAACCGTGGGTGTCCTCGGCGCAGGCATGATGGGCGCAGGCATCGCTTACGTCACAGCCAAAGCTGGCATGAACGTCGTGCTCCTCGACCGTGATGTTGAGAGTGCGGAGAAGGGCAAAGGCTATTCGGTCAAGCTCAACGAGAAAGCTGTTGGTCGCGGCAAGCTCAGCAAAGAGAAGTCCGATGCGATGCTTGCACGGATCAAAACGACGGCTGACTATGCTGACCTCAAAGAGGTCGACCTGATCATTGAAGCCGTCTTTGAAAACCCTGACGTGAAGAAGGACGTGACTGAGAAGACCGAAGCGGTCATCCGTGAGGACGTGATCTTCGCTTCCAACACCTCGACCATTCCGATCAAGAACCTGGCGAAGAACTTCACGCGGACGGCTGACTTTATCGGCATCCACTTCTTCTCACCGGTCGACAAAATGCCGCTGGTCGAGATCATCACGCCGGAAGGCTGCGGTGACAAGGCGCTGGCGACAGCCCTCGACTATGTCCAAGCGATCAAGAAGACCCCGATCGTCGTCGGCGACTTCCGCGGCTTCTACTGCAACTCGGTGGTTGGTCCGTACCTCAACGAAGCGGCGCTGATGGTCAAAGAGGGCATCAACCCGGCGCTCATCGACAATGTGGCTGTCCACATGGGCATGCCTGTTGGCCCGCTCGCGCTTATGGATGAGACGAGCCAAGAGCTTGGCTGGTCGATTGCTCAGTCGACGATGCAGGAAGAGGGCGACAATTATCAGCCTTCGGGCGTTGAGCCGCTCCTGGAGCTGTTCGTCGAAAAACTTGGCCGCAAGGGCAAGAAAGTCGGCGCAGGCTTTTATGAGTACCCGGAAGATGGTGGTAAGAAGTTCCTGTGGCCTGGCCTTTCCGAGCATTTCCCACTTCTCGACGATCAACCGACCGCTGAGGAAGTCAAAGAGCGCCTCACTTACATCCAGCTCGTGGCGGCGGCGAACATGTATGACAAAGACGTCGTGCATGATCCGCAGTCAGCAGACCTCGGCGCGATCTTCGGCTGGGGCTATGCGCCTTGGACAGGTGGCCCGATGAGCCATATCGACACGATTGGTGTGGATGAGTTTGTTCGGACAGCGGAACGTCTTGCGCAGAAGTATGGCGCGAAATTCTCACCTCCGCCAAAGTTCCGTGCACTGGCTGAGAAGAAGACAGGCGTTTACGCCGACGCTGCGTAAGCCGATCGTTTCACTATCAATGATGGGAAGGGCGATGGTTAACCATCGCCCTTCTTTTTTTGGTGCACAAGGCCGGTGCGGCACGGTCCTCGCATCACTTTCCGCATGACCAATGATCCACATGCTCTGATTGACGCCCTTGAGGGCCGTGCGTGGGAGATTGCCCATACGGTCCGTCACGAGGTGAAGGCCGCCGCGCCCTATGCCGAAATCGGTCTCGCTTTTGGACGCCCGACCTGGTTTTTGCATGAGCGGGTGATCTCGCTCGTCGCGCTTGGGGACCGCTGTAAGCTTTATTTTTGGCAAGGTGCCGCGCTCGAACGCCGGGCAGGGGAGCGCATGAGCGGCGGTGGAAGCGAGATCCGTTATGTGGTTCTTGAGTCCATTTTTGACGTGGATGCACGCGTCAAACGGCTGATTGGCGAGGCGTTCCAACTTCAGATCGAAGCCATCGCAGCGGCTGATCGCGCCGCTCAGCGCAAGGCACCTTTGCACGCATAACCTGCTGTGCGGGCTTGTCTCTGAGAGCGACTGCGCCACTTTCGCATCATCGCTTTTAGGGACCACCCATCATGAAACACATCCTTCTCGCCAGCGCGGCTGCTTTGTCGCTCGGCTTCGCTTCCGCCTCTGCCCAGGACGTTCCGTCCGGCACCTACGCCCTCGATCCAACCCACACGACCGTGATCTGGAGCGTCAGCCATGGCGGCTTCTCTTTCTACCGCGGTAGCTTCAGCGACGTTGCGGGCAGCCTCGATTGGGACGCAGGCGATCCAACCGACAGCGATCTGTCAGTGACGATCGGCGCCGAGAGCGTCATCAGCCCCGCCGCTGTCAGCCACGCTGGTAACGACAACTTCCAGCAGGATATCGCACGCAGCGCGCTTGGTTCGGCTGACCACCCGCAAATCACGTTCACCTCGAAAAGCCTCAAGCGGATTGGCGATGAGACAGGCGTGATCACCGGTGACCTGACCTTCAACGGTCAGACCAATGAGGTCGAAATGGACGTCGAACTCGTTGGTTCGGGTGAGATGATGGGCACGCCGAAGCTTGGCTTCGCCGGTGAGACTGTCATTGACCGGACGGATTTCGGTTCGGATGCCTGGACCCAATTTGGTATCGGTACGGAGGTCACGATCTCCGTTCAGGCCGAGTTCGCCAAAACCAACTAACAGCACTTCGGCGCCTCACCGAACGATGGTGAGGCGCTCCGCTGCTCGCGTGACGCCGGTGTAGAGCCAGGCCATTTTGTGCTCGCGAAAGGCAAAGCTCTCGTCGAAGAGCATCACATCATCCCACTGTGAGCCTTGCGCCTTGTGCACGGTCAGGGCGTAGCCGAAGTCGAACTCGTCCGAGTTCCGCTTTTTCGGCCAAGGGATATCCCCCGCTTCACCGGTAAAGAACTCCGGCAACACAGAGACCCGTGCGGCGCGTCCGCCATCCTCGGGCGTGAGGTCCATGCGCAGCATCCCGCGGCGCTTGCCCGCCCGCTGTTTTACGGTCCACATGGAGCCGTTGAGCAGGCCCTTGCTCTTGTTGTTCCGAAGGCAGACGAGACGTTCGCCGACACACGGCTCGATACCGTCAAAATCGAGCCGCTGACGAAGGCGCTCGTTGTAGCGCCTGCGGGTTCGGTTGGTCCCGACCAGGACCTGGTCCGCCTCCAAAACTGCATCGGGGTCGACCTCCCGTTTGCTGACCACGACCGCGTCGCCGTAGTCGCCAAAGTTTGGCACCTCGCCGTCGCGGATCTGCATGGAGAGGCGGACAATGGCGCTTTCCTCTGCCTGCCGATGAACTTCCGTCAGCATGACGTCGGGCTCGGCTTCTGTGAAGTAGCCGCCGCCCTTCACTGGCGGCAGCTGCGCGGGATCGCCGAGCACCAGGACGGGCGCGCCAAAGGACAGGAGGTCCCGGCCGAGCTCTTCATCGACCATCGAACACTCATCAATGATGATCAGCGCCGCTTCCCCTGCGGGAGCGTCGCGGCGGATAGTGAACATCGGGCTTTCGCCCGGGTCTTCATCCTCCGCCACAGCCGGGCGGTAGATCAGCGAGTGAATGGTCTGTGCACCCTCGCAGCCTTTTTGCCGCAGCACATGCGCCGCTTTCCCCGTGAACGCGCCAAACACCACCTCGCCATCGACCGCCTGCGCGATCTCCTTAGCCAGGGTCGTTTTGCCTGTTCCCGCGAAACCGAAAAGGCGAAAGATCTGGCTGTCGCGATTGTTGAGCCAACGGCTTGCCGCCTTCAGCGCGTCATCTTGTTGGGGGGACCATTGCATAAAGCTTTGTCGCCCGAGCTGGCCGTGTTGATCAACGGGCAGCAGCGCCGTGAGCTTTCGATTTGTCCCCAGCTGGCTATAAACAATAGGTTAAGTGATCAGGGATGAAGCTCCTCAGCGTGTCCTTTCAGGGGTTTGGCACGAAGAAGGGAGCGAGGAGACACTTATGATAACTGCGCTCATTTCAGCGGCCGCCATGGCCGCTGCTTCACAGACGCCGTCACCGATGGAGGCAGTCGCAGGGGACTGGGTGACAAGCGATGAAAGCGCGATCGTGCGTCTTTTTGCGTGTGCGGATCAGCCCGAAGCGCTCTGCGGCCACATGATCTGGATCGAAGATCCCGCCTGGGTCGAGGACCGTTTCTTGGGCGGAGAGATCATCTCTGATTTTCGGTTTGACGGCGGGGCCTGGCGCAAGGGCCACTTGACCAATCCCGAGGACGGGAACGTCTACCGCGGTTCGATCAGGCTTGAGGAGGAGGGTAAGCTCAAGCTCAAAGGTTGCGCCTTGCGGATCCTTTGCAAAAGCGAGACATGGAGCCGCCTTCAGTCTTTGCGCGACCTCGGCGCCTCCCCGGACGAACTGGTTATGGACCGGTTGCCGAGCACCAGCCGGGCGTTGTCGGTGCGCTGATCACGCAGCAAGCACAGCCCAGACAGGCACGTGGTCGGAGGGTTTCACCTCGCCATTGCCTTGCTCCGGGTCGCGCACATCCACATCGACGCAGGCTTCTTCAAGCCGGTCTGCGGCCTCCGGCGATATCAAGATGTGATCGATGCAAAGCCCGTGGTTCTTCTTCCACGCTCCGCCCTGATAATCCCAGAACGTATAATAGGGCTCATCGAGAAGCGACGGGACAGCGCTTGTAAGCCCCAGGCCTAGCATCCGGCGCAAGGCAGCCCGGCTTTCGGGCCGGAACAGGGCGTCGTCTTTCCATCCGACCGGGTCGTAAACACCGCTCGCGTCGGGAATGATATTGTAGTCCCCAGCCACGATGAAGGGCTCTTCGAGCGCAAGCCGCTCGGCCATGTGGGCCGTTAGTGCTTCCATGAACGCCTGCTTGTACTCGTATTTGGGACCCGGCGAGGGGTTCCCATTGGGCATATAAAGGCCGCCCACACGGACGGGCTCGCCATCCTCCGGTGTCACCAGGGCCTCAATATAGCGCGCTTGCTCGTCCTCGAAGCCTGGGATGCCCCGCACGACGTCATCCACCGGATGCTTCGAAAGCAGCGCCACGCCGTTATAGGTCTTTTGTCCGTGAACCTCGACATTGTAGCCGCGCTCTTCAAACACGCCGGCCGGAAAGGCGCTGTCGATGCATTTGATTTCTTGAAGGACGCAGACATCCGGCTGCGCCGCATCGAACCAATCCAAAATGCGCGGTAACCGCGCCTTGATCGAGTTCACGTTCCATGTGGCGAGTTTCATGGCGTTCACTGGCTCAACAGGTCGATGCCGAGGACGATCCAAAGCACCAAAAGCACCACCGCGCCGAAAAGGAAGGTCAAAAAGCGCTGCCTGACATTGTTCACGGTCACATGGATGCCAGCGTGCACGACCCGTGAAAGCGCAAACACCCAGGCGAGAATGACGACCAAAGACGATGCCGTGTCCGCGGCAATCGCCACGGCTATCGCGGCATAGAAAAGAACGGGGATCTCAAACTGGTTCTTGAGATTGTCGCTGAGCAGATCAGCTGACCGGCCATAGGACGGGGTCGTGCCTTCCTTGAGGGCGGCGCGCACTTCTTTGGTCTTGGAAGCCTGAAGGCGACCATTGCCCATCGCAAACAGGATGAAAAAAGTGAGGGCGACTTGGATTAAAAGTGGGGGAACGAGTGCGCTCAAAGCGGCCTCCGGGAATCATTTCCCCGGATTCTTAGTCGAAATAGGCCGCTCAGGCGATGCTGAACGAAGTGCCGCACCCGCAACCTGACTTCGCGAGTGGGTTGTCGATTTTGAACGCGGCAGCGATCAATTCATCGGCGAAATCAATGACCGCGCCGGGCATATAATCCTGACTCAGAGAGTCGATCACGACCTGCGCGTTATCCTTCTCCAAAAGAAGATCGCCGTCTTCTTTTTCGGTCACGATTTCAAAGCGGTACTGAAATCCCGAACAGCCGCCGCCATCGACGGCCACGCGAAGCATCGACCCTTCGGGCTCTGTCGAAAGGATCTCTGAAATCCGTGCCGCAGCACGCTCGGTCAGGGTGATCGGACGGGTGTCGAGTTCGGCTTCCATGGAGCCTATTTAGGGACCCCGGACTCGAGAATAAAGTGCCAAGACGTCCGCAGGACAACGTCTGCGATGCCCAGTTTATCGTGTTTTAGCGAAATTGTGTGATTTCATCCGTTCGGCGAGGAGGGCAACCCGTGCGGAATTTGAAGACGACTAAGTTTGTGGCTGTGTTTGGTGCTGTGTTGGCAGTTGCCATTGCCTTGGTGTCAGGTTTGGGCGTGGCTGGTTCTGCCAGCGGTGTACTGAGCCTTGTTGGTGGGATCGTTCTTGCGCTCATGGGTGTGGGGATCTTCCTGATGATTGGCTCCGCCGAGAAGGACGCCAAGAACGCTATTTCCCAGCTTACGGAAGGTAAGCAGACGGCTGATACGGCCGCACGCGAAGGTGACGCTGTTCTTGCCGCGCTCGAACGCACCCGTGCACGGATTGAGTTCGATCTTGAAGGCAACATCCTCCGGGCCAACGACAATTTCCTCGCGGCGACCGGCTACACCGAAGACGAAATCGTTGGGCGCCACCACGCGATCTTCTGTGATCCAGAATACGCCAAGTCACCAGAATACAAAGATTTTTGGGAACGCCTTGGCCGCGGCGAATTTGAAGCTGGCAAGTATCAACGCTTCACCAAGAGCGGAGACGAGATCTGGCTGCAGGCTTCCTACAGCGCCGTGCTCGATGATAGTGGCAAGCCCATCAAGGTCATCAAATTTGCCACTGATATCACGGCGATGGAGAAAGTCGCTCAGGTCGCAGATTACAAAAGTGCAGCATTTGCCAGCGTCTCAACCGCACTGATCGTTCTTGATGCTGAGGGCGTGATCACCTTTGCCAACCACGGTGCTGCAAAGCTCTTTAACGAGCATGCGGACGAATTCCGAGCGACTTTTGCGAGCTTTGATCCGGCCAACCCTCTGGGCCAGACCATTGTGTTCGCCGCTGCCACGCTTGATGAACAACAACGACTTATCAGCAGCTTGACGGAAACACCTTACATTACCGATATCGATGTGGGTGCCCGGAAGATCGAGCTATCGATCTCTGTCGTCAAGGATGCCGAAGGTGCGTATGCGGGCAATGTCATTGAGATCGCCGATGTCACCGATTCTCGTGTGCAAGACAGCATGTTGGAGGCATTTGATGCGACCCAGGCGCTGATCGAATTCACGCCAGAAGGCATCATCGAAAACGCCAACGAGAACTTCCTTAACACCGTGGGCTATGCCCGCGACGAAATTTTGGGCCAGCACCACCGGATGTTCTGTGAACCGACCTATGCTGCATCGGGTGAGTACCGGGCGTTCTGGGAAAGTCTCGCGCGCGGCGACTCGCAGAGCGGCAAGTTCAAACGCGCTGGCAAGGATGGCAGCACGATTTGGCTACAGGCCAACTATCTTCCTGTCACTGACGGAAATGGCGAGGTCTTTAAGGTCATCAAATCAGCCGCTGATATCACCGCATCCGAACTGGCTGACTACGACCGTAAGGCAATCCTTGAAGCCGTCGACCGGACCCAGGCAACGATCGAGTTCGACCTTAAAGGCCGTATCCTGACAGCGAACGAATCGTTCCTCAAAACAACGGGCTACGACCTCAGCGATATTCTTGGTCAGCACCATTCCATGTTCTGCGACCCAGAGTATGCACAAAGTGCTGAATATCACGCCTTCTGGGAGCGCCTCGGTGAAGGCAAGCACGACGCTGGCAAGTACTGCCGGTATGGCAAGGACGGCGAACCCATCTGGATCCAAGCGGCCTACAACCCTGTTGTGGATGCCGAAGGGCAGGTCGTCCGTGTCATCAAATTCGCGACCGACATCACTGCGGCTGAGAAAGCAGCATTCGATCAGAAGACGATCCGTTCTGCTGTCGATCGAACCCATGCTGTCATCGAGTTCAATATGGAAGGCATCGTTCTGACTGCGAACGAAGCATTCTGCGCGGCTATGGGGTACTCGCTCGATGAACTCGTCGGCCTGCACCACTCGACCTTCTGCAAAGAGGACTATGCCCAAAGCACGGATTACAAGGCGTTCTGGACCAAGCTTGGCCGGGGTGAGTTTGACCAGGGCAAGTACACCCGTGTGACCAAGTCGGGTCGTGAGATCATCATCGATGCTGCTTACAACCCGGTCACAGATGATACGGGCAAAGCGGTGAAGGTGGTTAAGTTCTGTAAGGACATCACTGAGATCGAGAAACAAGCCGCTGACATGATCTTCAAAGGTTCTGCGCTTGAGCAGACCACCAGTGCGATCATCATGATCGATCGCGACTTGATCATTCAATACGCAAACCAATCGACGCAGGATCTCTTCCGTCGGGAAGCTGAGCAGTTCCGTCAAATCTGGCCAGACTTTGACCCTGATAAGCTGATGGGCATGTGCATCGACAGCTTCCACAAAGATCCAAGCCACCAGCGCCGCATTCTGGCTGATCCTACCAATCTTCCGTTCACCACGGACATCTCTGTCGGTGATATGAAGATCAACCTCAGCATCGGCGCTGTGATGGATCCCGCTGGTGAGTATGTCGGTGCTGTTCTCGAATGGCTCGATGTGACCGAGCAGCGAACCCACGCTGGCATGATCGAAGCGTTTGATCGCAACCAGGCTGTCATCGAATTCGATGTGGAAGGCAACATTCTGAAGGCCAACGAAAACTTTCTGAGCACCGTCGGCTATGACGAGGCGGAAGTGGTCGGAAGCCATCACCGGATGTTCTGTGAGACGGCTCTTGCCAACAGCGCAGAGTACAAACAGTTCTGGACCGACCTTGCAAATGGTGAGCCGCAGGCGGGACGCTTCAAACGGATCAACAAAGCTGGCAACGAGATCTGGTTGCAGGCAACCTACACGCCGATCATCGATTCACATGGCAAGGCGTTCAAGGTTGTTAAGTCTGCCACTGACATCACTGAGGCCGAATTGGCGCAGCAGGCTGACGAAGAACGCCGCGCACGTCAGGAGCAGGAGCAAAAGACCATTGTCGATAGCCTTGCCCATGGCCTCGACCGGTTGTCTGAAGGTGACTTCACAGCGTCGCTCCCCGAAGAGTTTCCCGCGGAGTACGAACAATTGCGTGTCGACTTCACCAATGCTGTGAGCAAGATGCGTGATGCTGAGGAAATCCGCCTCCGTACGGCTGATGAGCAGGCCACGGTTGTTGACAGCTTGGCTGAGGGTATGCAGCGGCTTTCAGATGGTGTGCTGACTTATCGTATCGAAGATGTGTTCCCTGGTGAGTATGATCGCCTGCGCGCACTCTTCAACGATACGACCAGCCGCCTCTGTGATGTCATGGAGTCGATCAGCTCGACCGCCACAACGCTGAAAACCGGCTCGTCGGACATCTCGCAGGCTGCTGACGACCTGTCCAAGCGGACCGAAAGCCAGGCGGCAACGCTGGAAGAGACAGCTGCTGCACTCGACGAGATCACAGCGACGGTCAAACAGACCGCAGACGGCGCGAAAGAAGTCAACAATGTGGCCTCCGAGACTCGCGCAGAAGCGAAAGCCTCTGGCGATGTCGTGCGCAATGCTGTCTCAGCGATGGGTGAGATCGAGAAATCGTCCGCACAGATCAGCCAGATCATCGGTGTGATCGACGATATCGCGTTCCAGACCAATCTTCTCGCACTGAACGCAGGGGTGGAAGCCGCGCGTGCAGGTGACGCGGGCCGCGGCTTTGCGGTGGTTGCGCAAGAGGTTCGTGCACTGGCACAACGCTCATCTGAAGCAGCTAAAGAGATCAAGGAGTTGATCTCGACCAGCTCGGCCCAGGTTGCCGAGGGTGTCGACCTCGTCGGCGGCGCGGGTACAGCGCTCGGCGACATTGTCGAGCGTGTCGAGAATGTCAGTGCACTTGTTTCTGAGATTGCCGCTTCGGCTCAGGAACAGTCCATCAGTCTTGGCGAAGTCAACGACGCCATGAACAAGATGGACCAGGTGACCCAGCAAAACGCAGCTATGGTGGAGCAGTCGACCGCATCGAGCCACGCATTGGCGCGGGCGTCGAACATGCTGATCGACCGTGTTGCCCACTTCCAGGTTGGATCGAGCAGCGATGCTCCGGCCAATGATGTCTTCGCCGGGAGCGCTGCGGAGGCGACCGACGGTGAGCCACCGGTGGTCCAGCAACGTCAGGCAGCACAAGCGTTTTTCGCAGGCGCTGGCGGCGCGGCCGAACAACTTGAACCGGCCGATGACGACTGGGAAGAGTTTTAAGGGTTTGGCCGTACAATCATTCGGCGAGTTGTCTTGGACGTCTCACGGTAAAGTGTTCCGCGTCCCAGCAACTCCCGAGTGAGGGCAACGATTGTGGCAGACGCAGGACTGAAACGACCGATCCGGGTTTTGATCATTGACGACAGCGCGACCATGCGAGGTCTGATGGATCATGCTCTGTCCAAGGACCCAGACCTCGAAGTGGTGGGCTACGCCGCTGATGCCTACGGCGCGCGCGAAGCGATCAAAACGCTCGAGCCGGATGTCGTCACGCTCGACATCAACATGCCTCGGATGGATGGGCTGACCTTTCTTGAAAAACTGATGCGTCTGCGGCCGATTCCGGTTGTCGTCGTGACCTCCCAAACGGATGCAGCAGAGCAGATCGAAGGCGAAGCGCTGCAACTTGGTGCCGCTCACTGCCTTTTCAAACCAGCAGGGATGACCGGTGCATCACTCTTCAGTGCACTGCCTGGCAAACTGAAAGATGCCGTGGCGTGGGGCGCGGATGGTAAGTCGAGGCCCGCGACACCGGGACCTGAAGATCGCTTTGAATCCAACAAGATGATCCTGCTCGGCGCGTCGACCGGCGGCGTCGATGCACTCGTTGCGGTGCTGCGCACGTTCCCAAAGAACTGCCCGCCAACGCTGATTGTTCAGCATATGCCGCCGAAGTTCATCGACCTTTTCAGCCATCGTCTCAACTCGGTCTGTGCACCCAGTGTTCATATCGCGAGCCATGGCTCTAAACCCGAAACGGGCCGTGTCCTGATTGCTCCTGCCGGTCAGCATATGCGTCTGGTTGATCGCAGCGGTATGGTTTGTGAGCTTGAAGACACGCCGCCGGTCAACGGATTCAAGCCATCCGTTGACGTTCTTTTTGAGTCGGGCGTCGCGCTTCGCGGTTCCAAGATTGTCGCAGCCCTGCTGACCGGCATGGGCCGCGACGGTGCCAAGGGCCTCCTTCAGGTCAAAGAGGCAGGCGGTTTCACCGCGGCCCAAGACGAGGCCACAAGCGTGGTCTGGGGGATGCCGCGCGTCGCCTATGAGCTGGGCGCTGTCGAAACGCCGATGCCCCTCGATGATATTGCGCCTGCTGTTTTGGATGCCTGCCGCTGCAAAAAAGCGGCGAAGGCGTCTTAATGGCACAGCTCGCCAGCGCGAAAGCGCGACCTCAGGGCCCAGTGCCGATCGGTATCGGCGATCTGGTCGTCTCGGGACATCCATCGCCGACCTTCACGACTGTTCTTGGTTCATGCATCGCGGTGGGGCTTTGGGATCCAGAGGTGCAGATCGGCGGGCTCAACCACTATCTGCTTGCGGATTCTCAGGGCGAGGCGGTCAATGACTTGCGCTACGGAGACGCAGCGATTCCTGCCTTGTTCACGCGGGTACGCGATGCGGGAGCGGATCCCAGGCGTATGAAGGCGATCATTGTCGGCGGCGCCAACATCATTCGCGCCATGCTTCCTATTGGTACGGAGAATGCCAATTTTGCGCGTGATTGGCTGGCGAAGCGCCGAATCCCGCTGCTGACGGACGATACGGGTGGATCGCAAGCGCGGCGGGTCAGCTTTACCCCGAGTGATGGGACCTATCGAATAACGACCATCAGTGATGCCGCGGATCTCTACAGTTAAAAGTCGAGAAACTTCGGTGCGCTACATTATCCGCTGAGAGAGTGATGAGGCGCGTTCGGCCAAGTGCGAGCGCCCATGGGTTGAGGGATCGCGGCGCAATGAGCGACGGGGCAAATGATTACACTGAGGTGACCCTGGACGCTAAACTTGCGTCGACTGCGGCCCCTGGATTGTTTGCGCAGCTCAAAGAGCTTCGCGAGCAAACCGTCGTTCTCAATGCGAGTGAAGTCGAGCAAATCGGCGTCCTCTGTATGCAGATTCTGATGTCGGCGTCCAAAACGTGGACTGACGAAGGGCGAAGTTTTGAAGTGGTCGAGCCTTCTGAGGCCTTCCTGTCCACCATTGAGGTGGCAGGTGTCTCGGCAGAGGACCTGGGCATAACGAAGGCGGGGTGAGGGCATATGGCTCTGAAAATTCTAGCAGTTGAGGACAGCTTGACGGTCCGGACAATGATTGAGCATGTCCTGAAAGAAGCTGGCTTTGAGGTTCATTTGGCCGAGGACGGAGCACATGGTCTACGTCGTCTACCGGAAGTGAAGCCTGATGTGATCACCACCGACATGAACATGCCGGTGATGGATGGTCTGGGCTTTATCAAAGGTGTGCGTGGGGATCTTCAGTATAAGATGACACCCATCCTCGTGATCTCGTCGGAGACTGCGCCAGAGCTTAAGAGCAAGGCTCGCTCGCTCGGTGCTTCCGGCTGGATGGCCAAGCCGTTCCACGACGATCGCTTGATCTCAGCTGTCCGCCGTTTGGCTGCCTAGGGCGTTTCCATGGATCCGTTGGCCGAACTTCGCGAGACGTTCTTTCTCGAGTGCGATGAGCTCTTGGAGCAGCTCGAGTCTGACCTCATGGAACTTGAGGCGGGCTCGGAGGATCTCGAGCTGATCAACTCCGCGTTCCGCGCGGTGCACTCGATCAAGGGCGGTGCCGGCGCCTTTGGCATGACGGCCATCACCGAGACGGCGCACGTCTTTGAGACGCTGATGGATCATCTGCGTTCGGAGACACTTGAGCTGAACCCGGATCTTTGTGCGCTGCTCCTTCGCGGTAAGGACCTGCTGACCTCGACCATCGACGTCGAGCGCGGCGGTGATCCTGTCGACGAGGTGGAAGCGGCGGCGGTGCTCGAGGCGTTCGAACAAGCCTGCCCCGATGACGGCGAAGACGAGGAAGATGCCGCGGCGATCTTCCAGCCCGTTGGCATTGATCTCGATCTGCCAGACGACGGCGAAGATGTGAGCGATGAGGATTTCCTCGCTGCCTTTGTTAGCGATGATGATGATGGAGACGAAGGAGCAGCCCCAGGCGGGGGTGAAGACACTCTTCAAGTCACCTTCAAACCGCTCGATATCTTCTACGGTCGCGGCAATGATCCGGGTCCGTTCCTGAAAGAGCTGTGCTCCTTGGGGGAAGCGAGCGTCACTTGTGACACGTCGCGGCTTCCGACGTTCGATGAGCTTGATCCGACAGCGGCCTATTTCTTCTGGAACGTCGCGCTCTCGGGCGGCGTTGATCGTATGGACGTCGATGATATCTTTGATTTCGTTGGCGAAGATTGCGACAATACGATTACCGAAGGTGGAGCAGCGACGGCTGATGACGCCTCGGGCGAGCCAGCGGAAGCAGGCGAAGCGCTTACGCTCGACATCGAAAATGATGAGGCAGAACTTGAGGATGTAGCTCTTGCTGACGCCGATCTCGAAGCGTTGCAGATCACCGAAGAGCCCGAAGCTTCTACCGAAAACGACGACGCGGCTGCCGGGGCGGAAGACGAAGTCGTTCCCCTAGAGCCGTCTACTGACGAAGCGCCTGCTGCCCAAGGCGAGCCGGTGGCGGCAAGTCCTGAGCCAGAACCGGCCCCGAAGGCAGAAGCGCCGAAACAGTCGGCCGAAAAGACGCCAGCCAAAAGCTCCGGCCCCAAACCAGTGGTCCGTGTTGAGCTTTCCCGCGTCGATCGTTTGATCAACCTCGTATCCGAGCTTGTGATCAGCCAATCGATGTTGAGCCAGGCGGTGGAAGATCAACAGGGCGCGGGCGCATCGTCGCTCAGCTCTGGGCTTGATGAGTTCCGCCAGCTGACCCGTGAGCTCCAAGAGAGTGTCATGGCGATCCGCGCAGAGCCCGTCAAATCCCTCTTTATGCGGATGTCACAGATCGTGCGTTCGACCGCTGCGTCCACGGGCAAAAAGGTCAAGCTGGTCACCGAGGGTGACACGACCGAGGTCGACAAGACCGTGATTGAGCGTCTCGCCGAGCCACTCACCCATATGATCCGTAACGCCATCGACCACGGCGTCGAAGCGCCTGAAAAGCGCCTAGAAGCCGGCAAAGAAGAAACCGGCACGGTTCATCTCTCTGCGGAGCACCATTCAGGCCGTGTTGTTCTCACCGTGAAGGACGACGGCGGCGGGGTCAATCGCGAGAAGGTACGCGAGATTGCTATCCGTAAGGGGATCATTCCTGAGGACGCGATCCTCAGCGAGAGCGAAACGGATGCTCTTCTGTTCGCGCCAGGTTTTTCAACGGCTGACACGGTCAGCCAGGTCTCCGGCCGCGGCGTCGGCATGGACGTGGTCAAGCGTGAGATCAACGCACTCGGCGGCAGGATCACCATTTCTTCGGTCCCTGGGGAGGGCAGTACATTCACCATCAGCCTACCGCTAACGCTCGCTGTGCTCGACGGCATGGTTATTCGCGTGGCGGATCAAACGGCTGTCTTGCCGCTGAGCGTGATTGCGGAGAGCCTTCGGCCTGAGCCGAGCGATATCCAAAATCTGGGCGGCGAAGATCAGGTGGTCTTTGTACGTGGGAATTTCGTACCGATCCTCGATGTTGGCGCTGCGCTTGGGTATCGCGCGCCGCTCGAGACCTTTGAGGGCTCCGTGATGCTTCTCGTTGAGAGCGATACGGGTTCTGAATATGCGTTCGCTGTGGATGAGATTGTCGACCAACGTCAGGTCGTGATCAAAGGTCTGCAGGCGAATTATGGCCGGATCAAAGGCGTGGCTGCGGCGACGATCCTCGGTGATGGCCAGATTGCACTGATCTTGGACGTCAATGATTTGGCGCAAGACCACTCAGCCGTTGGTGTGCCGGTGCCGGTGGCTGAGAACATTCAGGAGGCGGCAAATGTCTGAGACTGCATCTGATAACATCGTTCAGCCGATCGAAGTGATTTCGTTCCGTGTGCACGAGGACGAATACTGTGTGAACATCATGGCGGTGCGCGAGATCCGTGGGTGGTCTCCCGCGACGAAGCTGCCTCACGCACCGGAATATGTTCGCGGTGTGATCAATCTTCGCGGCGCTGTTCTTCCGATCATCGATCTTGCCAACCGCCTCGGCTTTGACCTGACGGAGCCGAACGAGCGCCACGTGATCATTGTGACGCAGATCGAGGGCCAGCTCTTTGGTCTCCTCGTCGATGCAGTCTCTGACATCATGACGGTGACCCAGGACGATCTTCAGCCCACGCCGAACATTGGCTCTGATGCCGCCCGGGCCTTCGTCAAAAACGTGATCGCGCGTGAGGATCAGATGATCCGGTTCATCGATCTTAGCCAAGTCATGCCGCAAGGCCTGGCGCACGCCGCCTAAGGGGTACCATGAGCAGCTTAGCCCAAACACGCCCCTCTGAGTTTGAATACACCCAGGCGGACTTCACCCAGATCAAGGGTATGATCTACGATGATGCGGGGATTTTTCTTCCTGATACGAAGATGAATCTTGTCTACTCGCGTCTGGCCCGCCGTCTTCGTGTGCTTGGGATGCAGCGCTTCAGTGAGTACATCACTTTTGTTGCTGGCAAAGAAGGGCGTGAAGAGCGGGGGCATCTGCTTTCTGCACTGACGACCAATCTCACGCACTTCTTCCGTGAGCCGCATCATTTCGAAACCATCCGGGATGCGATCGCTAAAGAGGCGCTCGCGAAAACCGCGAGGGGCGGGAAGTACCGTATTTGGTCCGCGGGCTGCTCTTCGGGGGAAGAGCCGTACTCGCTCGCGATCGCGCTGCTGGATGCCGCGCCGGAGCTGGCCAAGCGTGATGTCAAAGTCCTGGGAACAGACATCGATCCTGTGGTCGTCAATCGTGCGACGACGGGCCTTTACGACCGCGAGGTGATCGATCCGGTGGAGCCTCGGCTCCGTGAGAAGTACTTCCAGTCGGGCTGGGGTCCGAACGCGGATCGTTTCTGCGTCGGCGATGAAGTGCGCGCGATGGTGGACTTCCAACTCCTCAACCTCATGGGGCCTTGGCCCATCCGTGAAAGCGTTGACGCGGTGATGTGCCGCAACGTCGTCATCTACTTTGACGAGGCGACCAAGGGTGTCCTTTGGCAGCGCTTCTCAGAGGTCTTGGATCCAGGCGGATGGCTCTTTATCGGGCATTCGGAGCGTCTCTCGGGTCATGCGAAAGACAGGTTCGAGTCGGCTGGCCTTACGACCTATCGGCGAGTTCGGTAACGGCCCGTTTTTCATGTTCCGGCAGAAATCATTAAGCCATCTTTGATAAGCGAATAGGGCGGTAAAGGTACCGCTTCTTCAAAGGATTAGTCTTCGATGTCAGTCTTTAAAGTCCTCAAAGTGGTGGTCGTCGACGACATGTCGATCAGCCGTGGACTGATCGGTCAGACACTTGAGAAGATCGGTATCACCAACATTCGTTATGCTGAGGATGGTAAAGAGGCCCTTCAGCTGATGAAGGAAGACGTCGCGCACCTGGTGATCAGCGACTACAACATGCCCAAGATGAGCGGCCTCGAACTGCTCGCGGCGCTGCGTCAGAATTCGAAAACGGCGCGGGTTGGATTTGTCCTCATCACTGGCAAGGCGACACGTCCGATCCTTGAAGAAGGCGTGCGTCTGAAGATGAACAACTATCTTCTGAAGCCTTTCGAGCCAGATCAGCTGATCGATGTCGTGAAGCAAGTCTTCGCGAAGAAGGCACCACCAGAGAAAAAGGCGAGCTAGCAGGCAGCCCTCGGGAACAAGCGGCCAACGATTGCGTTCGCCGCACCCGCTTGTCGTGATACAGCGCGAGTGTGTCCACCCTCTCGGTTCAACAACTGCCTCGTTCGACGCTTCAGGAACATCACAGCGTCACGGTGTTCTCATTCGTCGAGAATGCGTCCCATGCCATCGCACGCAAGGAGCCTTCGTCCGTTCATGCGCGGATTGTCGTTCCCCTGAGCGGAGACTTGAGGCTATCCCTCACAGGCGGCGAGCTTAGCGAGGTGCGCGAGCCGTTTGTTGTCGCAGCCGGCGCCAATCCAGCGGCCACGGAGCATACCGGCTATCTTGAATGCTTCGAGGTGATACTGCCGCCGTGGGGCGTCAGAACCCTGACAGGCGATCGGGTTCTCCCGGCCGATGGGATCCTTCCATTGTCAGATCTATCCATCGGACGCACTTTTGAGGATCACGCCTCGGCGGAGGAGGCTGCTCGGTGGCTAGATCGCCGCCTCGTCAACGATCCATGGGTGCCCGACCAAGAAGTTCAGTACGCAGCCTACCGTTTGAACAGGACTCGTGGTCAGCAGAGCATTCGCGCGCTTGCTACCGAGGTTGGTTGGTCAGAGCGTTACTTCTCTCAGCGCTTTGCGGATGCCGTAGGGGTAGGGCCCAAGCGCTATGCTCGGCTGCTGCGTTTCGACGCTGCTTACAGTGCGATTGGTTTCTCGTCTGAGCCTTTCGCCGCGATTGCCGCAGCATGCGGCTATGCTGATCAGGCGCACATGACCCGCGAGTTTGCGGAGTTCGCTCATAGCTCTCCTACAACGGTCAGAAGCCAAGCGCAGGAGTTCATGACCTGATTATTCTGATCAGGGCGTTCGCTTTTCTTCAAGCCAGCGCGTTAAAGCCTCGGCACGGAGCTCTTGAGCCAATTGTTTGAGCGGGAGCGTCCTATGTCTTTGGGTCGGATCATCAGCCATTTGGAGATCGGTGCCGCGGATGCCGACCAAGCCGGGGCCTTTTTCGCGAAGGTGTTGGGTTGGTCATATGTCAGGGCAAAGACCGAAACCGAACAGACGCGGTTTGACACGCCGGGTGGCCGCGTGGGTCTCCATGGAGGCAATTCGGGTTTTGGGATGCTGCCCTATCTCATGGTCCAGGATATCGACTCGGCGGTTGAGCGCGTGCGTGAAGCTGGCGGGCAGGCGGGCAACATCATCGCTGAAGAGGGATGGGGACGTTTCTGCAACTGCTCCGATCCAGGCGGCGTGCGCTTCGGGCTTCATCAGCCGTCCTAAGAGCGGGATGTAGCAGCGCACCGGATAACCGCTCGACGTGGCCCCTGGAATCATTGCGCATGACGGTCTTGCCCTTAGCTAGGGGCAAGGAGCTGACCCATGCCCATACCTTTTCCAGCGCCGCTCGCACCGTTTGCCGCAAAGGCGCATGAGACGCGCGGGCGGCTCGACGATGAACCGGAGAGCCAGACCCGCACCCCGTTTCAGCGCGACAGGGACCGCCTTCTCCACACGGTGGCGTTCCGGCGGCTCAAACACAAAACGCAAGTCTTTGTCTTCCATGAGGGCGATCACTACCGCACGCGCCTGACCCACAGTCTTGAGGTCAGCCAAATTGCGCGGGCGCTCGCGCGCCGGCTGCAGCTTGATGAGGACCTCGCTGAGGTGGTCGCGCTGTCCCATGACCTCGGTCATCCGCCCTTTGGCCATACTGGCGAGGATGTCCTTGAGGAGTTGATGGAGGGGGCAGGCGGTTTTGATCACAACGCTCAGACGCTCCGTCTTCTGACCAAGCTTGAACGTCAGCATGGGGCCTATTTGGGGCTCAACCTCACCTGGGAGACGCTTGAGGGAACGGTGAAGCACAACGGCCCGCTGATCGGGCCTTATCGGGTGAAGGACAAGCCGCTACCCGTCGCCATTCAAGAGTACGCTGAGCGGCAGGACCTGTGGCTGCACTCCTTCCCCAGTCTCGAGGCGCAGCTCGCCGCGCTGGCAGACGATATCGCTTACAACAACCACGACGCTGATGACGGCCTGCGCGCCAATCTCTTCACCTTCGAAGAAGCCACCGACGTTCCGCTGCTCGGCCCGGCTTTATCAGCGGCGCGCAAGGCGTGGCCCGATGAGCCGCGAGAGGTGCAAATCGCCGAAGCGGTGAGCGGGCTGATCGGCAAGATGGCGGCCGACGTCTTTGAGGAGACGTCATCGCGCCTCGCTGATCTCGCGCCGGAGCATTGCGATGCGATTCGGAACCACACGGAGGCTGTGGCCGCGTTCTCCGATGCGCTCGATAAGGACCTTAAAGTTCTGAGAGCTTTCCTCTTTGAGCGTATGTACCGGCACCACCGGATCACCGAAGTCCGCAGCGCCGCCAAGCGGGTGGTGCGCGACCTCTTTAACCTCTTCTATGAGGAGCCAGGCGTGCTGCCGCCTGCATGGTACGCGCGCCAAGAGGGCGAATCGCTGGATAAGCGGAAGCGTGTGATCTGCGATTACATCGCCGGAATGACGGATCGTTTTGCGATCCATGAGCATCGGAGGCTGTTCGATCTCTCTCGAAGTTTCTTGTGAGGGTTAACAGCGTCTTTACCCATTGGTGGCGAAATCGTTAACGATCTCGAAAGAAGGACGACGCGTCCATGTCGACAACGGTGGCTAGCGTGAACGATATCCTGAAAGAAGATGAGGGCGGGCTCTCGGGCTTCACCATCCTCGCGATCCTCGCGACGCTCCTCATGGTGTTCGTGTTGGTGGTCTATTACGCCTACAGGCAGGGCGTGGCGCGGGCGAGCTCGTTCAGCGAGGAGATCCCCGTCGTCGCGGCTGACCCCAATCCGGTGGCGGAGGATGTTCCGCTCGATGTCGCGAAGAACGAGCGGCAAGAGGTTTATGATCGCGTCGCTGGAGCCCTCCCTACGCGGACGGTGACCTTCGAAGACCCCAGTACCGATGCGATGAATGGTTACGGCAGCGCCCCAGCGAAGCTGTCACCGACGACAACACTCCCTGCACCCACGGCCCAGCAGCGGCCTGATCCAGCGGTGACAGCGCTGACGCAAGCCGCCCGCGATACAGACCGTTTGGCCGGTGCAACGGCGACCCCGGCTTCGACTCGTCAAGTTCCTGCTCCATCGACAAAACCGCGGGACATCCCCGTGCGCGCGTCGAGCCCCACGGCAACCCCGACAACCGCCATCAGCGGCAGCCATGTGGTCCAAGTGGGCGCCTTCGACAGCAACGCAGCGGCGCTTGATTATTTCGAAGGTCTTTCAGGCCGTCTGGGCAGTCTGGTGAGCTCCAAACAGCCAGATGTTCAGCGCGCTGAGGTCAATGGCCGGACGTTTTATCGTCTGCGGATTGGTCCGTTCACGTCGAAAGATGCGGCAACGCAGTACTGCTCGACGCTCAAGACGCGTTCACAAGATTGTTTGGTCCGCGGCGTTTAGGCGCGACGCCGTCCCGACTCGCCCTAGGCACCTGGGACGCATAAGAAGGGTCAAAGCGGTTGTTTGACGATCACGTGCCCGAATTTGAGGACAAGGCCTTCGGCCCTGACAGCGATCCGGCTGAAACGCTGATCCTTCGCCTTGATGGGTATGAGGGGCCGCTCGATGCGCTCCTCGACTTGGCGCACCGGCAGAAGGTGGACCTGCGCGAGATTTCGGTCCTCGCTTTGGTCGAGCAGTATCTCCGGTTTGTGGATGAGGCGCGGAGCCGTAATCTTCAGCTTGCGGCCGATTACCTCGTCATGGCGAGTTGGCTGACCTACCTCAAAACGCGGCTTCTTCTGCCGAAGCAGGACGATGACGAGGAGGAGCTGTCAGGCGAAGAAATTGCAGCTCTTCTCGCGCACCGGCTTCAGCGTCTTGATGCTATGCGCAAGGCGGCCCAGCAGCTGACCGAGCGCGCGATGCTCGGCCGGGATGTCTTTGTTCGCGGCGTGCGCGGAACAGAGACCCGGCGCACGACGCACACGGCTGCAGAGCTCTACGATCTCCTCCAGGCTTATTCGCGTCAGCGCCTCCGCGCGGCGCCGCCAGAGAAGCGGGCCGATCCGGTTCCTGTTTTTGCCATTGAAGACGCGCGCGAAGAGCTGCGGACAGAGCTTTTGGCCAACCGCGAATGGTTTGCACTTCAGAACCTGCATGTGAAACGCGAGACCCATGCACCTCGAGGCTCAATCGTCGCCTCGACATTCTGTGCAGCGCTCGAGACCGCCCGCGATGGCGACGCGGCCATGAAGCAAGACGATGCGTTCAATGATATCTACGTAAGGGGGGTCAAGTGACGGACCTCAGTGATCTGACAGAGATGGCCGACGAGGGTGTTGTCGAGGCCGAACGTATGCGCCGGATTGAGGCGCTGCTTTTCGCATCACCTGAACCTTTGAGTGAAATCGTCATTGCCGATCGCGTGCCGGGCGGACCTGTGAAGCCTCTGCTTGAAGAGCTGCAGGCTCACTATGACAGCCGCGGCGTCAATCTGCGGCAAGTGGCTGGCAAGTGGCAGTTCGTCACCGCGCCTGACTGCGCTTCTGTGCTCGTGATTGAACAAGAAACGACGCGAAAGCTCAGTCGTCCAGCGCTCGAGACGCTGGCGATCATCGCTTACCACCAGCCTTGCAGCCGCGCTGAAATCGAAGAGGTGCGCGGCGTCTCCGTCTCCAAAGGCTCGCTTGATCAGCTCATCCGCCTGGGTTGGGTGAAGCAGCGCGGCCGCCGCGAGGCGCCAGGCCGGCCACTTCTTTATGGCACCACCGCCGTTTTCCTTGAGCATTTTGATCTTGAGAGTATTGGTGATCTTCCAGGTCTTCAGGATTTGAAAGCGCAAGGCCTGCTAGAGGGGCAATTGCCGCCCGGTTTCGATGTTCCGCGGCCTGTCAGCGACCACAGTGATGGCGATGACGAGGACGAAGACGCCGAAATCATTGAGGATGACGAGTTCTAACTGCTTGCGGTTTGGCCCGTCCGCCCTCAGTTGAGGTGGATAACACTCGGCTCCGCGGGAGAGACCATGGTTCCTGGTTGGCAACAACTCTTACTTGTTCTTGTGATCGTGCTTGTCTTGTTTGGCGGCCGCGGACGCATCTCATCCATTATGACCGATATGGCGAAGGGCATCCGCTCTTTCCGTAAAGGCTTGAATGAGGATGACGACGCGCCAGCCGACACAGCGACCAGTTCGAGCCTCAAGCATGAACCGGGCGAGACAGTGGACGGCGTGGCCACAGAAAAAGCCCAGGACGCCGCGACAAAAGAATGAGCCTCGTCCCGCAGCTCGGCCTGCCGGAGATCATGGTTCTTTCCGTGCTGGCTCTTTTGGTTATTGGACCCAAAGACCTGCCGCGCTTTTTGAACAGCGCCGGGCGGATGGTCGGGAAAGCGCGCCGTCTCGCCGATGAGTTCCGCCAGGGCCTCAGCCAGATGGCACGCGAGGCCGAAATGGAAGACATGCGGCGCGAGATTGAAGAGCTCAAAAAGTCGAGCGGCGCCGAAGAGATGACGGGCGCAATGCGCGATATCGAGAAGGCCGCGAACAAGCCTGTGACGCCTTCACCGAAACCGGCGCCTGAAAGTGAGCCATCTGATGGCTGACGGCCTGCCGCAACCTGACATCATTGATGACGACGGTGAGAGCGCGATCGAGGATTCCCGCGCGCCTCTCATGGCGCACCTCCTTGAGCTGCGGAACAGGCTGCTGATCATCGTCAGTGCACTGGCGATCGGCTTTGTGCTTTGTTTTATCGTCAGTGCACCGCTCTATAACTTTCTGACGCTGCCCTACGTGGAAGTGATCGAGCGTGTGAGCGGGGAGGGCGCGGTCCTCAACTACTTCCCGCTTGAGCTCTTTTTTGCGCAAGTGAAGCTCAGTTTCTTTGCGGCTCTGATGGTGACGTTCCCCGTGACCGCTTGGCAGATCTATGCCTTTGTTGCGCCAGGGCTTTATAAGTCAGAACGCCGTACGATCCTGCCGTTCTTAATCGCTATCCCGTTCCTGTTCGCGGCAGGCATTGCGCTTGTGCACCAGTTGATCTTGCCCCTGGTGATGGACTTTGCGCTGGGCGTGGAAAGCCGGGCCGAGAGTTCGGCGTCGGCCACGTACACGTTGTTCGTCAAAGTCGGGGACTACCTGAACTTGGCTTTGGCACTGATGCTGGGTTTTGGTTTTGCGTTTCAGTTGCCGGTCATCCTCAACCTTTTGGCTCGAGCCGGACTGGTGACCGCGAGTTGGCTTGCTGAGCATCGCCGCTACGCTATTGTTGTGATCTTTTTGGTGGCGGCGTTTTTGACACCTCCCGATCCCATGAGTCAGATCGCTTTGGGCCTCACGATTATGGTGCTCTACGAAGTGTCGATCTTATCTGTGCGTTGGACACAAAAAAAAGCGGAGGACTAGCCCCCGCTTTCACCAAACTTGGTTTGTTCGGTTTGTTCTAGCGATTGGTTACGCGCTTTTGCGGCCACGCTTTTTAGTTGTTGCTTTTCGTCCACCTTGTGTGCCGAGGCCAATTTGTTTGGCGAACTCTGAACGACGCTTCGCGTAGTTTGGAGCAACCATTGGGTAGTCAGCAGGAAGGCCCCATTTGCGACGGTAGTCTTCTGGGCTCATGTTATACTGCGTACGAAGATAACGCTTCAACATCTTGAGTTGTTTGCCGTCTTCGAGGCACACCAAATAGTCGTCCGTGATCGATTTCTTGACCGGAACGGCTGGTTTCAGCGGAACGTCTTCTTCGGTCGGAACACCAGAAAGGCCCGACAGCGTCTGGAAGGTGTTCTGAAGCAAATCTTGCAGTTGCTCAGCAGGAACGGAGTTATTGCTCACAAATGCTGCAACAATGTCGGTGGTCAGGGCCAACGTTTCCGATCTGTCGAGGCTGGCGGCGGTTTCGGTATTTTCAGTCATTGGTTAATTTCCAAGCTTCGAAGGATCAGTACCTAGTTAGAATGAAATATTCTCTCAAAAGTGGTACTGCCAGTAGTGTGAAGAGCAGGCTTTAGTGATCATCGCTACCTCTGCCAACAACAAAATTTGGTAAATAACAAAGAAAAGCAGGTTGAGACCAATCTGCTTTGCGCGTTTTGAGCGACTAAGATGCACGCCAGAGCCCCTAGGCGGCTGGGCCTATCGGGCGTAAGGCGTGCGCTCAGAATGAAAGGGATGGCCTGTGGAAAAGACAATCGCGACAGATGCTGGTTCAGCGGGTTTCAGTTTTGCAACGCCATTGGCAGAGACCGATGCTCAACTCTTCGCGATGATGGGCAAAGAGCTCGATCGGCAACAAAAGCAAATTGAGCTGATCGCATCAGAGAACATTGTCAGCCAAGCGGTGCTCGATGCTCAGGGTTCGGTGCTCACCAACAAGTATGCTGAGGGCTATCCTGGTCGTCGTTACTATGGCGGCTGTGAGTTTGTTGATGAGGTGGAGCGCCTCGCCATCGATCGGGCCAAGCGTTTGTTCGATTGCGAAGAGGCGATCGTTCAGCCGCACTCCGGTAGCCAAGCGAACCAAGCCGTGTTCATGGCACTGATTAAACCTGGCGCGAAGATCATGGGCCTTGATCTTGCCGCAGGTGGCCACCTGACCCACGGGGCCAAGGTTAACCAGTCGGGCAAGTGGTTCCACGCGGTTCATTACGGTGTGCGCGACGGTGATGACCTCATTGATATGGATCTTGTCCGCGATCGCGCGTTGGAAGAGCGTCCTGATCTTCTGATTGCTGGCGGCTCCGCCTATAGCCGGATCATCGACTTTGCGGCCTTCCGTGCGATTGCTGACGAAGTTGGCGCCTATTTTATGGTCGATATGGCTCACTTTGCTGGGCTGGTTGCGGGCGGTCACTATCCGTCGCCGCTGCCCCATGCCCACGCGGTGACCTCGACAACGCACAAAACGCTCCGTGGACCACGCGGCGGGATCATCCTCACCAACGATAAGGACCTCGCGAAGAAGTACCGCTCGGCGCTCTTCCCAGGCATCCAAGGTGGGCCGCTGATGCACGTTGTTGCGGGTAAAGCGGCAGCGTTCGGCGAAGCGCTGACCCCAGAGTTCAAGCTCTACACCAAACAGGTGATCGAGAACGCCAAGGCGCTCGCTGCGGTCCTCGTCGAGGCAGGCTACGCGGTCGTCTCCGGCGGTACGGATACGCACGTCATGCTGGTCGACCTCCGCCCCAAAGGCGTGAAGGGCAACGCAGCGGAAGAGGCGCTGGAGCGAGCAGGGATGACCTGCAACAAAAACGGTGTGCCGAACGATCCTGAGAAGCCAGCGATCACGTCCGGCATTCGCCTTGGTACCCCGGCGGGCACCAGCCGCGGCTTTGGCATTGCGGAGTTCCAACAGACAGGCCGCATGATCGCAGAGGTTCTCGACGGTCTTGCAGCGGGCGGGGACACCACGGAGCTCGAAAACAGGGTCCGCGGCGAAGTCGAGGCGCTCACCGCGCGTTTCCCGATCTACGCGGGATGAATTCAGAATATCGCCATTGTACCGGCTGAGCCGGTTCGATGGCGTTGATGCTTCGAACAGATAGGCGAGACGGCCGTCTAGCGCTTCAGTTTGCGTCCGAGGACAGCGGCGCCAGCAAGGAACATCCAAGCTGCCGCTGGGAGAGGGATGGGGTCGACAACCTCTCCAGCCGTATCGGATGCTGCGATCAGCAGGTTGTCGAACGCCGCATAGCCGCCGCTCAGGAGATCAATCCGTAAGGTGACATTCCCGTTGGTGTTGCCGGTCGTTGAGAGGGGAATGACGAAGTTCCGCCAGTCAAAGACTTCACGCTCAGACGCCACGCCGGACACAGTGGCTTGATCAAGCACAGTTCCGCTTCCCGTTGTCCGGTTACCCGACGGATTGTCGAACAGGGTGAATTGAAACGTGGGAACGGAACCGCCGACCGGCACGAAAGGCGCGCCGAACGTGCTAAGATCGACGCTCGAGATGTCGATACTGAGGTTGAAAAAGTCCGCGTCGCCGACGTTAAACGACAGGCCCAGCAGATCGTTCTGTGCGCTTGAAAGCATGCCGATGGCAAAGTTCTCGCCGATGCCTGTCGGGTCCGACCAGCCAGTGCCGTGAGCAGCGGTGCCGCCGCCGCGCTCTGATCCAGAGACATTCAGCACTTCAACGGTGAAGGCCTGCGCAAACTGAAAGCCTGGCGGCTGTCCGCCGTAGTTCTGGTTCACCGCATCACTATCGATGTCGAGATCGCCGCCATCGTTTTCATAGGATGCAGGATTCTCGAAGTCCTGATCATAAAGTACGACCGTGCTGGCGTGTGCGGTTGTTGCGCTGGTTAAGGCTGTGACGCAGGCAAGTGCGCCAATCCAATGGTTCATATGGCCCCCCTCTAAAAATGTGCCGATTTCAAGATTTTACCGTGTTGCTCACAGGTCCGTCAAAGCTCCTTCACAGCTGGTGGCTGTCATCATTTGGACTTTCCACAGGAGCGAGCTAAGCGCCGACCATGCGATGCCCTTTTTGCGGTGGTGAAGACACGCAGGTGAAGGATTCAAGGCCCGCCGATGACGGGGCTGCGATCCGGCGCCGGCGCTTGTGCAACTCGTGCGGTGCACGGTTCACGACATTCGAACGTGTGCAGTTGCGCGAACTGGTGGTGCTCAAGTCGTCGGGCCGCAAAGTGCCGTTCGACCGTGAGAAGCTGCAACGCTCCATTCTGATCGCCACGCGCAAGCGGGATATCGACCAGGAAACGATTGACCGAACGGTCTCCAACATTGTCCGCACACTGGAACAAACGGGCGAGACCGAGGTGACAAGCCGCACAATCGGCCAACATGTCATGCAGGCTCTAAGAGAGATCGACGACGTTGCCTTTGTTCGTTATGCGAGCGTCTACCGCAATTTCACGGAGGCGAAGGACTTCGAAGCCTTCCTCCGAGAAGATATGGATCAACCCGAATGAGCGCTGACACTTACGCCAAAGCCCGGCGCGATGGCCGCACCATGGCTCGCCTCGCTGCCGTCCAGGCGCTCTATCAGATGGAGCAGTCGGGCACGGGTTCTGAGGCGATCATTCGCGAGTTTGAAAGCCATCGCCTTGGCGGTGAGCTTGATGGCGCCGCCATTCGTCAGGCTGATGACGAGTTCTTTGGCGATCTCGTTCGCGGCGTTGTCGATGCCCAGCGGCCGATTGATCCGCTGCTTGCCCGCAATCTGGCCCAGGGCTGGACGCTCAAGCGGCTCGACGCCACGGCGCGGGCGATCCTCCGCTGCGGCACCTATGAGCTGGTCCGCCGGGCCGATGTGCCAGCGAAAGTGGTGATCGACGAGTATGTCGAGATCGCCTCTGACTTTTTCGGTGAGGGTGAAAGCGAGCCCAAGTTCATCAACGCGGTGCTCGAGGCGTGCGGACGTGAGGCGCGGGCCGACGAGTTTGCGTAAGCGCTGATGGGCGAGTTTGACCTCATCGCGCGGCACCTGGCTCCCTTGGCCGGGCCGGGCGCGCGAGGTCTGACCGATGACGTTGCGAGCCATGCTGGTCAGGTGGTGACCAAAGACATCCTGGTCGAAGGCGTGCATTTCCTTGCGACTGATCCCATCGATCTGGTTGCTCGCAAGGCGTTGCGGGTGAACCTCTCTGATGTGATTGCCAAAGGTGCTCAGCCCACGGCCTATATGCTGGGCATGGTGTGGCCGAAAGGAACGCCAGAGGCGACCTTCGCGGCCTTTGCCGGTGGTCTGAAAGACGAGCAGGGGCTCAGCGGCATCACGCTTCTCGGCGGAGACACCACCGCTAGCCCCACGATGATGATCAGTGTTACGATGTTTGGTGTCCCAGGGCCTCGCGGCATCATCGGACGGGATGGCGCGGAGCCAGGTGATGCTCTCATGGTCACCGGCACAATCGGTGACGGGTGGCTCGGGCTCGAAGCAGCAAAGAAGGCGCCACCGGCCAGCGACGCCGCCTCCTTGCCCTACAGGTTGCCAGCCATTCCCCTTGGCGCACACGAAGTGATTGCTCAGTATGCTAAGGGGTCGCTCGACGTATCCGACGGCTTGATAGCCGATGCCGGACATCTTGCGACGACGAGCGGTGTCACGATCGACATTAATGCCAGCGCTGTTCCGCTCTCACCTTTGGGTACACAGATGAGAGCCGAAGGCCGATTGGTCGATCTTGTCGCAGGCGGCGATGACTACCAGGCGCTGTTTACCATTGATCCCGCCGATATCGATCATGTGCTGGCCCAAACACCGCCCGGTGTGAGGGTGACACGTATAGGGACAGTCACAGGTCGAGAGCAGGCCGGCTGTGTGCGTTTGCTGGGGGCGGACGGAAAAGAAATCCCAATCAAACAAGCAGGTTGGGATCATTTCCGCTGATGCTTGATAGGCGGAAAGCGCGTTTGTCGCACCCCTGGAGCCGTCTGTGATAAGATAATATTTGTGCGCTCTATCGTTCCAAATTCACTGATGCATACGATCAATAAGTACTATTCCAAACACAACGCCAACTGATCATTGCGCAGTGCAACAAATGCACTACCTTTCTCCTCAACAGAGAGAGAACGCATCGATTTGCTCCGTAGGGCGAGGACGTGCGGGACCCTCATAGTGACCGTTGTCAGTTAGATAAGGGACTGAGCAAACCGATGACCAAGACACTTTTCGCTGCGGCCACCGCCGCCATGATTTCTCTCGCCTCGGCTTCGGCCCAGGACGTGACTGTTCGTTTCGACACGCAGGCTCTTGAAACCCGTGCGGGTACAGAGCGTGTTTACGAGACACTGACGCGCCGTGTGCGTTCGGCCTGCAATGACGGCACGGTCGCCTCTCGTATGTCGCACGCAGCGGTCTCCGCCTGCGAGACCGACATGATGGATCAGCTGGTGAGCTCCATCAATCGCCCAGAACTCTTCGCGTTCCACAACACCGAAACCCAGTACGCGGGCCAGTAACAGGTCAAGGGTGACGCCGCGGCGAGATCCGTTTAAAGGATCACCTCGGCGTCCCCGTAGCTCATCAGGATAGAGCGACAGATTCCTAATCTGTAGGTAGCAGGTTCGAGTCCTGCCGGGGACACGTTAAATATCAATGCCTTAGCAGCTGTTAAGCGGAGCTTGCTATGAGCGTTAGACAATTTGCTAGACATTTCATTCGAAAACTATGTTCCCGTTTTGGACCTGCTAAACGGCCTCTTTGCGATATCATCGGCGTCCTTCAGCCGAGGCAAGTTTCTTCGAATTCACGTAGAACTGAGGTCAAGGATATTCACTCCTTGTCAATTGGCACTACCTATCATAATGATAGGTTCATGACGAAGGTCGTGAAGCTTGGCGCGCCTGAAGACGAGCCAGATAACTTAACTAAAGCAATTGCGCGAACGAAAGTTCGAGAAATTGCGGTTGATTCATCGCGCGTGCAGTTCACGAGCCATGTCTTAGAGAGGATGGAGGAGCGAGAGATAACAACGAGGCACGTGATGACGACGCTTCGTAAAGGTTCGGTGCCTGACGATCCATTGTGGGACGCTAACCATTCAGATTGGAAAGTCTGTGTGGTTCATCGAGCGGCGGGAGCAGAAATAGAAGTGGTGGCGGCAATTGATTGGCCTGATCAGCTTGTCATTGTGACTGCGATAAAACGGAGAACGTAGATATCATGACCGATCTACATCATTATAAAGCCTGTGGCTTGGATAATGTGTGGCTCGTAAATGGTTTTGAAGTTAGAAATACAACATACGGAGAGACAGTTTCTTACTTCGACATAGACGGACTACACTCAGTGATCGGAAAAACGATCGCTAAAGATACTTCTCCATTATCTCCTAAGGAATTTCGGTTCCTCCGGAGAGAAATGGATTTAACGCAAAAGTCTGTTGCCGCAATCTTTGAGGTAGCAGAGCTGACTGTTGGAAGGTGGGAGCGGGGAACCACTAATATTCCGGGGGCTGCGGCTGCGGCACTGCGGATGCTTTATCTCGGCTTTTGCGATCACGGAGAAATAAAGGATGCCGTTGACCGACTGGCTCAACTCGACAAGGCATTAGAAACACCGGAAGCACGCATTTTTGCAGTGCATGCTGATAATTGGCGGTTTGATGAAGCTGCCTGACAAGGGTGACACAAAGAGGGGGCGGAAAGCCGCCCCCTTACAACCAGACAGTTGCACAGAAAATGCTAGACACTTGAACCCTAAAGTATTGATTTTTCTGGTGTGTACAAATGAAGAACCAGACAGCTAAGTCATTGATTTTATTTGAACTCAATAAGATTCCTAATCTGTAGGTAGCAGGTTCGAGTCCTGCCGGGGACACCACCTGTCTCCTTAGTTGGATGGTGCGCCTTGATGGGGTTCGCTTCGGCTCTCCCGAAATGCCTTTGGGGTCATGCCGACCTCGCGTTTGAAGGCCTTGTAGAAGGTCGATCGCGAGTTGAAGCCGACGTCCAGCGCGACGTCGAGAACTGAGGCGTTCCCAGCTTCAATCAACGGTTTGGCGGCTTCGATCCGCCAATGGGCGACGAAGTCGAAAAAAGTCGTGCCCAGCGTTTCGTTCAGCGTCTGCGACACCAAGTTCGGGGGTGTTCGGACATGTTGCGAAAGTTTCTGTAAAGATAAGTTGGCATCGAGATAGAGCGTGTCTTGCCGCATCGCCGTTTCGATGCGTGAGGCGATCTGCTTCGCTCGGTCGTCCGACAGGGCCGAGCGGGCGTATTTGTCTGCTTGTGGTTTCTCGGTTTCGGGGGCCAACGGTTCCGCTATTTCCGGTGGCTGAGCTTCTGGTGAGCTTGCGGCGCCCATCAGCACCAAGAGCATGGCGGCGGTGAGGACGAAGGTCAGTTCTTCAGGAAAGAGTAGGCCGGCACCGGCGTTGTCGGTCACCAGCGAGAGGGCGGCCACCGCCCAAAGCGCGATCAGAAGAGTCAAGAACCCGTCGATCCACCGCAGCTCATACTGTTCTGTGTTCGAATAGACAGCTTTTAGTTGCTCGCGATGCATGCGCAGCTGACGGGTCGTGGCGAGAAGGTAGCCAAAAGACGCGCAAGACCAGACAAAGATCGTGGCCACGGTCGCGATGGCCAGAAGCGACGGCAACCAACCTGGGGGGAGCACCCCCTCGACGAACATCGCCTCTTTGGCGCTGGAGGGCAGGCTCCAATAGCCAAGGGTGATCACAAGGGCGAAGGCTGGAAGCAAACCATCCCGCCACGGATGGAATGATGTGGGAGAGTTGCCTGCGCGGATCGCGGCGTAGCGATGGATGCACACCGGTAGAGCCAGGAGCATTGGCAGCACGGCGGGCATGTAAAAGATGTACAGAAGCTGCGCCGCGGCGACAACGAGTGGGATTGCGGCGATCCCTCCGAACAGGGCGAAGATCGCCGTGAGGTAAATGCGTCGATACCGTTCGCCCTCCGTACGCAGCGCGACCAAGATGCCAGCAAGGGCGATCCCGAGGACCACTCCTGAGAGCGCGATCATTCCGTCCGTTTGCATGGGCTGATCTCTAGGGATGTGCGGGTTCGGCGATCAATGCCTCCGTCATTACGAAGGGCGCTGACCTCTGTCCGCGCCGTCCCTCGCGGACGACGAAAGCCTGGTCTTGGCCAAAACCGGCGTCCTGTGCAGCGGGAGGATGTGGTCGGTGATGGGTGAGCCTGCGCTCTTGGGAGATATCCATTTCTGGATCGGTTGCATGTCGGTCGTGTCGGGGTTCACGGCGTTCAGCGCGAAGAAAGGGGCAGCGGTCCACCGCGCAGCTGGAACAGTGTTCGTCATCACGATGATTGTCCTCACGGCGACTGGCCTTTGGCTCAGCATTGCGCGGGAGATCCCGTTCACGGTGTTCCTATCGGCGATTGCCTTCCACGCCTTGGTCAGCGCATGGGCCACGGCCCGCGCGGACCATGCGCTGGGGCGCTTCTTCAACCGACTCGCGCCGCTGCTTTCGGGATCGTTGGCGTTGGGGGCGGTTTATGGCGGCAGCCTGGCTCCGGCGGTTGGGACGTTGGATGTTCTTCCCGCCGGGGCGTATTTCGCCGTGGCCGGTGTGAGCGGTTTTCTCTTCGCCTTTGATCTCCGATACGCCTTGTCACGCGCACCGTCGGAGCAGAGGCGGCTGACCCGGCATCTCTGGCGGATGGGGTTTTCCTTCTTCTTGGCAACGGGGATCTTCTTCTTTGGCAACAACAACGTTCTGCCTGAGGTGCTCCGCACGCCTGTCTTCTTAGCGGCGCCCGTTCTCGCCGTTGTGCTTTGGACCGTTGTCTACGCTGTCCTCACCCGGTTCCGCCGGGGCTGAAAGCCGCGGTTTTTCGCTCCTCCAGCTGTCCGTCCCTGCGGGCGGACACACATCGCGGCTGCAAGCTGACTAAGTCCGTCCTCCGCAGCACATCGGAAGAGTTTGGGAGTCATCATGTTTCAAAGGGTCAGCGGCCTTTCGGCCATCGCCGCAGGGGCCACCTATATCGTCGGCTTCTGGGTCTACTTCTCGATCCTCGGGCCAGCTCAATATGGGAGTTCGGCTGTGCCCGCGGCGCAGCATGTTCAGTTCCTGATCGACAACCAGGATCTCATGACCCTGTGGAACCTCATCATCTACACCTTCAACGCGGTGCTGATGGTGCTGATCGTTGTGGGCCTGCACCAGCGCGTGCAGTCGGGCGGAGGCGCCTTGGCGCAAACGGCGTCCGCCTTTGGCCTCATCTGGGCTGGGTTCGTCCTCGCCACCGGCATGCTCGAGAACATCAGTATCGGGCAGATTGTTCGACTGGCAGAGCAAGACATGGAAGCCGCCGTTGCCCTTTGGCGGCCGTTGGTGGTGGTGAGCGCTGGCCTGGGCGGCGGCAACGAGATCACCGGAGGGATGTGGATCTTCCTTTTGAGCTGGGCTGGTCTTCAGTCAAAAGCGATCCCGGTGGCCGTTAATGTCATCGGTCTGATCGTGGGAGGGGCAGGGGTGGCCTCAACAATCCCCGCGCTGTCGGACGCCACGATGATCTTCGGCCTCGGCTTCATCCTCTGGTTCTTTATCATTGGTGTCGTGCTGGTTTTCGCACCGCGTCGGGTGTAACGCAGCAAGACATCGTCTTACCACGAACAAGTTTGGCGTCTGCGCCGTAGGTGGTGCGACTGCTCAAGAGCTTTGACGTGGTCTCGGCCGCAGCTTCTAATCGAGCTTCGGCGGAGCGGCGGTCTGCAGGCCTATGGCCAAGCAAGTTGTCCGCTGTTTGCAAGGGATGGCGACAATGGCGTTAAATTTCAGTGGGGTGAAGGTCAAAAAGCACCTAGCGTTCAACAAGAGCAGCTCGGTCAAACCGATCTCCACGTCTGATTTGTACATCCTGTCGGGCATGAAGACGAACGCTGCTTGCTATATTGGTGCCCACGGCGCAGCGATGGACAACAACACATTCGTGGTGCCCAGTGGACTGACGATTAGGTTCACCCAGCCGCATGGCTACACCATGTCGATGCCTATGTCGCGGCTTCGGCACTCAAAGCCTGTGGTGGATCAGTCCGGGTGGGGACAGGTGGAGTACACCGCTGGTCAGAACTGTCCCAACTATTTCCTGACCAAATGGCACGGCCGCCACTCCAACATTGCTGATTACGCCTCAGCAGAAGAGGACTATGCCGGTTGGCAGAGCATCATTGAATCCAATCCCAGCCTTGCTTTCGCTTTTCCGCGAAACCGTTGGAACAAGACCGGCATACCGCTCAGTGCGGCGATCAAAACGGTCCAATCGAAACTGGGATGGGTCAACGAGATTTGGTGTCTGTTCTGCCGCTACGACTCAGCGATTGAGCCGTGGAACTGGGACGCAAACACGGGAACGTGGACATTGGTAGAGACCGATGAACACGGAACAAGCCACCACTACACCTGGGACTTCTCGACGGATAGCAAGGTCCCACTCTAAAGGGGGACCAGCTCTCCGCAGTTAGGCAACGTCGATCAGGTGGCTTGCCTCGGGCAGGTCTTCGCCAAACGCACGCTGATAGAACTCTGCCACCAAAGGCCGTTCAAGCTCATCGCATTTGTTGAGGAAGGTGACGCGGAAAGCGTAGCCAATATCGTTGAAGATCTCAGCGTTCTGGGCCCAGTTGATCACGGTCCGCGGGCTCATGACGGTGGAGATGTCTCCGGCCATGAGTGCGTTCCGTGTCATGTCAGCGACCCGCACCATGGCGTCCAAGGTATCACGACCTTCCTTGGTCTGATAGCTCGGTAGCTTGCCCGAGACGATCTCGGTCTCCTCATCATGGCTGAGATAGTTCAGTGTTGTGACGATTGACCAGCGGTCCATCTGACCTTGGTTGATCTGCTGAGTACCGTGATAGAGGCCCGTGGTGTCGCCAAGGCCGATTGTGTTCGTGGTGGCGAACAGACGGAAGGAAGCATGGGGCGACAGCACTTTGTTCTGATCAAGGAGGGTGAGGCGACCTTCAGCCTCAAGCACCCGCTGGATCACGAACATCACGTCGGGGCGGCCTGCATCGTACTCGTCAAAAACCAGTGCGACAGGGCGCTGAAACGCCCACGGAAGAATGCCTTCTTTAAAGGCTGTGATCTGTTTTCCGTCTTCGACAACGATCGCGTCTTTGCCGATCATATCGATCCGGCTCACGTGGCTGTCGAGATTGATCCGCACGCAAGGCCAGTTGAGGCGGCTCGCGACCTGCTCGATATGGGTCGACTTGCCCGTCCCGTGATAGCCCTGGACCATCACCCGGCGGTTATGGGCAAAGCCTGCGAGAATGGCGAGCGTTGTGTGCGGATCAAAACGGTAGGACTCATCGCGTACCGGAACATGCTCGCCCGCCTCTTGAAAGGCGGGGACGACCATATTGGACGAGATCCCGAACACATCCTGAACCGAAACTTCCGTATCAGGCTGCCGGTTCACGTCGACATCACTGTTGGTGTCCATCACTCGTCCTCGTCTCTTTCCGTCAGCTGAAGATCCGGCGGATAACCTTTGTGGTTGGTCGCATCAAGACCGGCGGGAGGAACTCCCGCAATGTCTCTTCCGTTTTGACCTTCCAGTCGGTTTTGTCACCAGTCCCCGGCCGACGCTTGAACTGCGTTGTCTTTTCGCTGCTTAGCTCGTCCCAGGTCGCGGTGTAGTAATACAAGGCGATGGAACGTCGCGGCTTATCGTCGGGGTGAGCCACTGGCTTGGGGTGGCCGTGCCAACTCTCACCTGTTGTGTTGAACATGACGCAGCGGCCCGCCAGCGGAACCACCGACTGGACGCAGGTTTTCATCCCTTGGTCCCACAGCTCCAGCTGACCGCCGTGGTCGTCGGTCCAGTCTTCGTTGAGATAGATCAGGACGTTGACCCGGCGCTCGAGGTCCATGAGCTTGTGGTGGTTGAAGTCGGCATGCATCGAGAGATGACCGCCATTGCGGGTTTCGTGGAAGCCGCCGCCGACGAAATAGGGATCAGGAATAAGGCCTTTGATACCGGTGATCCGCTCGACCAATCGCACGAACGGCATGCTGTTCAGCGCATGGAACAGGCTGCGGAGCCCAACGTCCAAGTCATCAGGCTGAAAACTCTGTTTCAGCCGCTCCTGGTCCCGGTCAAATGCCACGCTGCCGTCGCCAGAGGTGCTCGGGAAGTGGTCTTGGCAGTACCTGACGAACTCCATCGACACGAAATCGTCGATCACCGTGTGCGGGAATGGCGAGGCCGATTGGTGGGCTTCTGCCAATTCGTCGCCCAGTCCGTTCAGCGCGTCGACGTCCAACGCAAAAGGGGCGACGCTGGTCATAGGTAGATAGGCCATAGCTCGTACAATGTCCTTCTTAGCGACGGGCAAGGCTGGCACGACGCCGCAACTTCGCAGGTGCAACACGCCCTCTGTTCGATGCAAGCCCTATTCCGTCCTGAGGGTTTGGCTTGGGTGCTATCCATGTCCGTTATTCAGATTCTTATGTATCGAAATCGCCGATCGTTGGTATCGTCTATAGATAACAACAACGCACTCTAAGAGAGTGGGAGGGTCAGATGGACGAACCGCGTGTAGAAGACGTCGTGATCATTGGTGCTGGCCTTTCCGGGGTCGGCGCGGCTTGCCGGTTGCGGATCCATCAACCGGGCATGACCTTTCGGATTTTCGAGGCTCGGGAGCGCCTGGGCGGAACTTGGGATCTTTTCCGCTATCCTGGCGTTCGGTCGGACAGCGACATGTTCACCCTCGGCTATCCTTTCCGGCCCTGGAGCATGCCGAAATCGCTGACCGATGCAGCATCGATCAAGGGCTATATCGAAGACACCGCCCGTGAATACGGCGTCCTTGAGAAGATCGAATACAAATCGCGGGTCGTGGAGTTGTCGTTCAACTCCGATGAGGCGCTGTGGACCGCGAAGATCCAGCACGCCGACGGCAGTGTTGAGCGCGTGCAGTCGCGCTTCGTGATGTCGTGCTGCGGCTATTACGACTACGAAGGGGGCCACGCGCCGAGCTTTGACGGCGAGGACAGCTTCGCAGGCGACATCCTCCAGCCGCAGTTCTGGCCCGAAAACTTCGACTATGCCGGGAAGAAAGTCGTGGTCATCGGATCGGGCGCAACGGCGGTGACCCTTGTTCCGGCGATGGCGGGGACAGCCGGGCATGTGACCATGCTGCAGCGGAGCCCAACCTATATCGCGTCGCTTCCGGCCGTGGATCCGTGGTTCAACACCGTCCACAAACTGTTCCCCTCGATGGTCGCCCGTAAGATCCTCCGCCTCAAGAGGATGAGTCTAGGAACGCTCGGCTATCAGCTCGCGCGACGTTATCCAGAATGGTTCAAAAAGCAGCTCGAGAAGGGCATCAAAGAGCAGCTTGGCGATAAGGTGCCGCTCGATCCCCATTTCAAACCGACCTACCAGCCGTGGGACCAACGCCTTTGCCTTGTTCCGGACAATGATCTTTTCATCGACCTCAAAGAAGGGCGCGCCTCTGTCGTGACCGACGAGATCGCTCGGTTCACAGAGAACGGGCTGGAGCTGAAGTCGGGAGAGTTCCTCGAAGCTGACGTCGTGGTGAAGGCCACCGGCCTCAAGCTGCTGCCGATTGGCGGTATGGACGTGTTCGTAGATGGCGAGACGATTAAGCTGAGCCAGACCTTCAATTATAAAGGCTTCATGTTCTCCCACTTGCCCAATTTTGCTGTGTTGATGGGGTACACGAATGCTTCCTGGACCTTGAAGACCGATCTTGCCTGCCGGTACTTCTGCAAGCTTCTCGATGTGATGAAAGAGAAGGGTGCGGACATCATGGTGCCGGATTACGGCTCGACGCCGCCCGAAGCCGAGCCGCTGTTGGACCTCAAGTCTGGCTATGTCGAACGCTCCATCCATATGTTCCCCAATCAGGGTTCCGAGCGGCCATGGCGGAACCACCAGAATTACATGCTGGACTACATGGACATGAAGTTTGGCAAGCTCGATGACGGTGTGATGCAATTCCGCAAGCGGACGAATGCTGTGCCGATGCTTGAGGCCGCAGAGTGAGCGCCAAAGGCACGGCCGTCATCACGGGAGCAGGCAGCGGGATCGGACGAGCCCTGAGCCATCTTTGTGCGCAGCGCGGCTATGATCTGGCGCTGTTCGACATCCGCGGTGACGAGCTTGAAGAGACCGCACGCGAGGCCGCCAAGAGCAGCGTGAAAGTGACCACGCGCGTGGTCGACGTTTCCGATGAACGGGCGGTCGAGCAGGGGGCTGCCGAGGTGATCGCCGAGCATGGTCCGATTACGCTTCTCCTCAACAACGCCGGCGTTGCGCTGGGCGGGCAGTTCGATCAGGCGAGTTCGGATGATTTTCGCTGGCTGGTCGAGATCAACCTCTTCGGTGTCGTCAGCATGACCCGCGCTTTCATGCCAGCCTTGAAGGCTGCGCCCAAAGCGCAAGTGGTCAATGTCAGCTCTGTCTTTGGCATCATCTCCCCTCCGGGGCAGACCGCCTATTGCGCATCAAAATTCGCCGTACGCGGATTCTCCGAGTCCTTACGCCATGAACTGGCCGGAACGTCCGTGGGCGTGACGGTGGTCCATCCCGGCGGCGTCTCCACCAACATCGCCAAACGTGCCCGGATGTCCGATGGCATCACAGAGGCGGAGCGAGAAGAAGCGCAAAAGACCGCCGCGACGTCGCTCGTGATGCCGCCGCCGAAAGCTGCGCAGATTATTGTCGATGGGGCTGAGCGCGGCGCCAAGCGCGTTCTTGTGGGCAACGATGCGCGGTTGATTGCCCTCATCCAACGCCTCTTTCCGGTGAGCTACTGGACGGTTTTGAGCCGTGTTTTCGGGCGTCAGCAAATCGCGGCCGCTAACCAAGAAAATTGACCGATTAACCAAGCGGGACTGCCTTACCCAGCGATAAGATGCCAAGATCGCATTAGAATGCTAATTCCAGTTTCGAGCAATTGAGAGGATGCTCCGATGATTGCGAGATCTTTGGCGGTGGCGCTGGCCACCTGTGTGACTTTGGCTCTGGCACCTGCGCCGGCTGAGGCCGGAAATCGGCGATCGGGATACGATACGGACTTCAACTTCGTTGTTGGAGGGCACGCCTTTCCTTACCGTCGGCACGCCCGGTTTTTCGGGCCTGGCGTGGTGGTGAGCCCCTTTGTCTTTCCTGATGGGCGCGTGAGCCTAAGCTATCTGCGGCACGGCAACATTTTTGCCACGGACTATATCGGGTTCATCGACTATGGACGGCATGGCCGCGTGCGCGGGTTCTACACCTATGACGGCGGCTATTACGACAACAGCGGCCGGTACTTCCGAGAGTACTACCCGCGCGATTCTCGCTTCCGCCGGTACAGCTATAATGACAGCTATCGCCGAGGCTACCACTACGGCAACGGCCACTACGCTCGCGATGGTCGCTATTACCGTCGGTATGATGACAATTACTTCGGCCGAGACGATCGGCGCGATCGTCGGCGTGACGAGCGCGATGATCGCCGCGATGACCGGAACGACCGCCGGGATGATCGGTATGACTACGATGACCGCGATTTCCGCAACGAACCCTATAGCGGCAGCGGCGTCCCGCCCGGCGGTATCCGAAGCGAAGAGTTCCCAGGGAACTCCGGTTACCGGGTTCCGCCATCAGGCGACCAGCGTATTCCCTATACCGATGACCTGGACGGTCGGCTCGACGGTTAAGACGGCTCGACCGCTGTCAGGAAACTGCCAATCACTTTCTTGACGGCGCCGTCATCAAACTCGATCTCGAGCTTATTGCCATCAGCGGCGATCACCGTGCCATTGCCGAACTTCTTATGGCTCACCCGGTCACCCAAGGTGTAGCTTGCCTCACCTGGCGCAGAGGAGGCGACCAGCCGCGCGCTGGCTTCGATGGCGGGCTCATTGTTCCGCATGCCGCCATACTGCCGTGCCCGTTTCCAACCGGGCGTCGCATAGCGCGACGAGTCCTCATCAAGGACGAGATCGGCAAAACGTGATTGCGCGGGCATCTCTTTGGCCGCGACACCGTAAAGTCCGGCCTCGGAGAGAACATCAACCTGGTCTTCAGGCAACTCATCAACGAAGCGTGACGGCATAGCGTTTTGCCACCGGCCATAGACCTGCCGGTTGGCGGCAAAGCTGATGCGGCAGCTCTCCCGCGCGCGGGTGATGCCCACATAGGCGAGACGGCGCTCTTCCTCCAGGCCCGCTTGCCCATTCTCATCAAGGCTCCTCCGTGAGGGGAAGATCTCCTCCTCCCAACCTGGCAAGAACACCACCGGGAACTCAAGGCCCTTGGCGGCGTGCAAGGTCATCAGCCAGACCTGTCCTTCGCCGGTGTTCTCTGTCCGCTCGGCCACGAGGCTCACATGGTCAAGATAACCCTCGAGGGTGTCGAACTCTGATGCTGCGTTGACGAGTTCCTTGAGGTTCTCAAGCTTGCCTGGCGCTTGCACGGTTTTTGAGTTCTTCCAAAAGTCCGTGTAGCCCGATTCCTCAAGCACCATTTCGGTCAGCTCGCCCGGCTTCATGTTCTGCGCCTCGCGAGTCCAGCGCTCGAGATTGGCGAGGAATTGCGTCATCGCCGACTTGGCTTTGCCTTTGAGCTCCGACGTTTCAAGCATTAGCTGCCCTGCGACTGCAAGGGACACACCGTTTTTCCGCGCCACGACATTCAGCTCGGTCAGTGTTTTGTCGCCAAAGCCCCGGCGCGGCTTGTTGATGATCCGTGAGAAACTGAGGTCGTCATCGCCGTTTCGCACCAGCCTCAGATACGCAAGCGCATCTCGTGTCTCCTCACGCTCGTAAAAGCGCGGACCACCGACGATGCGGTAGGGGATGCCGGAGGTGTTGAACCGTTCTTCAAAGCTCCGCATCTGGAACGATGCGCGTACCAGGATCGCGATGTCGGGGAGGGGGCGACCTTTGAACTGCTCGCTCTCAATATCCTCAGCGATAACCCGGGCCTCTTCCTCCCCGTCCCACACGCCGCGCAGTTTGACGAGCTCACCCTCGGTATCATCTGTCCACAGGGTTTTGCCGAGACGCCCCTCGTTATGGCTGATAATCGCGCTGGCAGCTGCCAGAATGGGCGGGGTGGAGCGATAGTTTTGCTCCAGCCTGATTACTTTGGCACCAGGGAAATCCTTCTCGAAACGGAGGATGTTCTCCACCTCCGCGCCGCGCCAGCCATAGATCGACTGGTCGTCGTCCCCCACCACGCAAAGGTTCGCTGGCTCGTCACCCTGTCCTTTGGCGAGGAGGCGCAGCCACAGATACTGCGCCATATTGGTGTCCTGATACTCGTCCACCAGCATATAGCGAAAACGGCGGTGATACTCCGCCTGGATCTCCGGTTCGCGGCGGAAGATCGTTGTGTTGTGAACGAGCAGGTCGCCGAAATCCGCCGCATTCAAGGTGATGAGGCGACTCTGATACTCCCTGTAAAGAGAAATAGCCTTGCCTTCGCCAAACGCATCAGCGTCATGGGCGTGCAGATCGCCTGGCGTCTGGCCCTTGTTCTTCCAACCGTCGATCACTGCCGCGAGGCCTCGGCCCGTCCACCTCTTTTCATCAAGGCCCGCCGCTTCGATCACCTGCTTGCAGAGGCGGATCTGATCGTCGGTGTCGATGATCGTGAAGCTCGGTTTGAGGCCGACCACTTCTGCGTGACGGCGCAAAATCTGTGCGCCCACGGAGTGAAACGTCCCCATCCAGCGCAAGCCCTCGGCATCGCCGCCAATCAGCTGCGCGACGCGGTCTTTCATCTCGCGCGCGGCTTTGTTGGTGAACGTGACGGCCAGCACGTCCCAGGGGCGGGCGCGACCGGAGGCGAGAAGATGCGCGATGCGCGTCGTCAGTGCCTTGGTCTTGCCCGTGCCGGCGCCAGCCAGCATCAGCACTGGCCCTTCGGTGGTGAGAACAGCGTCCTTCTGCGCGTCGTTGAGGCCCTCAAGATAGGTTTGCGATGAAGGCGCAGCGGCGCTCTGGGCGCGTTGAGAAAGCGAAGCCATAGCTGCCGATATAGAGGAGTCGGCCGCCCGCGGGAACGGCCTGACAAAAAGAACAAGAAAAGAACGGAATTATCCACAGAGGGCTTGCGTTAGGCTTACCGGTGTGGAACACAAAAAGAACAAAAGGGGATTGAACGATGACCTTTGTTCGTGATGTAGCCGGTTTCACCATTCTTCTGAGTGTTCTAGCCACCGCTGTGGCCATGGCGGGCCCGATCGGCTGATTGGCCTTGTGTTGTGGAGAATGAACAGCCCAGCGGGGCAGCTGAATCGCATAGCATTTGGGCTATGCCAGCTTCGTTCATTCATCTGCACGTCCACTCGTCTTATTCGCTCGCCGAGGGCGCGATTTCGATCAGCAGGCTGAAAAGCCTTTGCGAAAAAGCGCAGATGCCCGCCCTGGCGGTGACCGACACCAACAATCTGTTTGGTGCGCTTGAGGCGGCAGAGACGTTTTCGGGTTCAGGTATCCAGTCGATCACTGGGATCGAGCTGCCCGTTGCGATCGACAAGGATGCGAAAGCCAAGGGCAAGCCCCAGCCGCTCTCTCGGATCGTGCTCCTGGCGCAGAATGAGGTGGGCTATCAGCGGCTGATGGCCTTGGCCTCACAGAGTTTCCTGAAGCCTGCGCGGGAAGGGGAGCCTTGCGTCGATCTGGCCGAGGCCTGCCGGGAGACGGAGGGACTTTTGTGCCTCACCGGCGGCATTGGCGGGCCTGTTGATACGGCTCTGTCCCATGGTGACCAACGGCGTGCGAGTAAGCTGCTCGATCTTCTGAGTGCGGCCTTTCCCAAACGGCTCTACATCGAGCTGCAACGCGCGCCCAGCGATGATGCCGCAGGCAGCGATGGCCGTTACCCTTGGGAGACGGAGCTTCTGGAAGAAGCCTATAGCCGTGATCTACCGCTGGTTGCGACCAACCCCGTCTTCTTCGCTGATGAGGCCGATCATGACGCCCATGATGCTCTTCTTTGCATCGCAGACGGCAGTTACGTCTCTCAGGATGATCGTCGGCGGGTGCCTGCCGATGCCTGGTTCAAGCCTGAAGACGCGATGCTCGCACTCTTTGAGGATCTCCCTGAGGCGACAGCCAACACGGTAGAGGTCGCTCAGCGGTGTGCTTTCCGTCCACGGATGGCTCCGCCGCTCCTTCCGTCCTTTGCCGGAGAAAAAGACGACGAGGACGAAGCTCTGCGCCAGGCCGCGCGCGAAGGTTTGATGGCCAGGCTCGCAGCGATTGAACCAGCGGCAGAAACGGCGGAGTATGAGAGCCGCCTTGAGCACGAGCTCGATGTCATCGTCCGTATGGGGTTTTCCGGATACTTCTTGATTGTCTCTGACTTCATCAAATGGGCGAAGGCGGAGGATATTCCGGTGGGTCCCGGACGGGGCTCCGGCGCGGGCAGCCTGGTCGCTTACGCGCTCACGATCACGGATCTTGATCCCCTTCGCTATGGCCTCCTTTTCGAACGCTTTTTGAACCCTGAACGGGTGTCGATGCCCGACTTCGATATCGACTTCTGCCAAGACCGGCGCGATGAGGTGATCCGCTACGTTCAGAAAAAGTATGGCGACGATCGCGTCGCGCAGATCATCACGTTCGGAAAGCTCCAGGCCCGCGCTGTCTTGCGTGATGTCGGCCGGGTGCTGCAGATGCCGTTCGGTCAGGTCGACCGGCTCTGCAAAATGGTGCCCAACAACCCTGCGAACCCGGTCACCTTGAAAGAGGCGATCGACGGCGAGCCGCGTTTTGCCGAAGAACGCAAGGCCGATCCGCAGGTGGGTGTGCTGATCGATACAGCACTCAAGCTTGAGGGGCTCTACCGCCACGCCTCCACCCACGCCGCGGGTGTGGTGATTGGTGACCGGCCGCTTCAGGAGATCGTGCCGCTCTATCTTGATCCGCGGGCGGACATGCCGGCGACCCAGTTCAATATGAAATGGGTTGAGCCGGCGGGTCTCGTCAAGTTCGACTTCCTGGGCCTCAAAACTCTCACGGTCATCCGCCGCGCGCTCGACAACCTTCAGGCAGAGGGGATCGAGCTTGATATCGACCGCATACCGACGGACGACCAAAAGACCTTTGCCATGCTCACCCGCGGTGAGGCGACCGGCGTCTTCCAACTTGAAAGCTCGGGCATGCGGGCGACCCTCAAAGGTCTGAAGCCTGACTGTATCGAAGACATCATCGCGCTGGTCTCGCTTTATCGTCCCGGGCCGATGGACAACATCCCGACCTATATCGCCCGGAAAGCGGGGGAGGAGGCGCCCGACTATCTCCATCCCATGCTCGAGGATATCCTGAAAGAGACCTACGGCGTCATCATCTACCAAGAGCAGGTGATGCAAATCGCGCAGATCCTGTCCGGCTATTCTCTTGGAGAGGCTGACCTTCTCCGCCGGGCGATGGGCAAAAAGAAGAAAGAAGAGATGGACCGGCAGAAACTCCGGTTCGTTGACGGCGCAAAAGAGCGCGGGGTGAGCAAGGCGAAAGCGGAAAGCATCTTCGAACTCGTTGCCAAGTTTGCGGGCTATGGTTTCAACAAGTCCCACGCCGCCGCCTATGCCTGGATCGCCTATCAAACAGCTTACCTCAAGGCGCACCACCCGGCCGCGTTTCTTGCCGCCTCCATGTCTCTTGATCTTGCGAACACGGATAAATTGGCCATCTTTCACGGTGAGGCAAAGAGAGCAGGGGTGCCCGTCCATCCGCCCTCGGTCAATCGGTCCACCGCAGACTTTCGGTCATGGGAAGGCCAGGTGTTCTACGCCCTTGGTGCCCTGAAAAATGTCGGCTTTGAAGCCATGCGGCATATCGAAGAGGTGCGCAAAGAAGGCGGCGATTTCCGTGACCTCTTTGATTTTGCTGAGCGGGTTGATGGCCGTCTCTTGGGGCGCCGCTCGCTGGAGCAACTGGCGAGAGCGGGCGCCTTTGCGTCCGTCCATGACAATCGTGCTGAGGTGTTCGCGGCGGCGGACTTCGTGTGCAAGTACTCCGCCGCAGTGGCCGAAGACAAGCGTTCAGATCAAGGAGGACTTTTTGGTGCGGACACTACGCCGTCGCCTCGCCCCAAGCTGCCCACCACAACACCTTGGTCACAGGTCGACGCGCTGGAGGAAGAGCGCGCGGCCCTCGGCTTTTATCTCTCCGGACACCCTCTGTCTGCGTTCGAGGACGAGCTCACCCGTCAGCAGATCGAACCGGCGTCAAAACTTCTGGAAGAGGACGATATCGGCTCCCGGGTTCTTTTGATGGCCGGGGTGGTGAGGGACGTGACCAACCGCCGTTCGAAATCCGGCAAACCTTTCGCGTGGATCACGTTCTCTGATCCGAGTGCGGAGTTCGAGGTGACGGCGTTTTCAGAGGTCTTGGAGAAGTTTCGGGATCAGTTGACGCCAGGGACCCCGCTCATTCTCTCCGTGACAGCGGAGGATCAGAATGGCGGCCTACGGTTGACCCTCGAAAGCATTCGCCCACTGAAGGAAGCGAGGGGGCAGGCGCCAAGCCGCCTCGCCATTCGGGTGGCTGAACCCAATGCGCTCTTATCCCTGAAAGCGAGTCTCAAGTCTTGCAACGGCGCTGACGCATCGGGTGACACAACACTTATTCTTCCCCTTCCTGATCAGGCCTGTGAGGTCGTGCTCAATCTGCCCGAAGACTTCCGTGCCAACGCGGCCAGCCGAACCGTGGTGCAAAAGATTGACGGGGTGGGCCGCGTGGATCTTTTGCCCTAAAAGCAGCTTTTGTGCGGTCGTCGGAGCATTGCCCGCGCACCGCCGCGGAAGGGTCATCATGGATGTAAAATTTGTACTGTTGGCGACGGGTTGCGCCATTCTCGCCGCGTGCGGCGGGGCTCCTGAAGGTGCTGGAGAGGTGGTCGAGGAAGCGGACCTAGAGGCGTCGCCTCAGGCGGTCGCTGATGATGTTGAGATCAGCATGACGCTGCGGGATGTTTTGGAGAGTGATGAACGTTTCTCCACCTTGGTGGCGGCGCTTGATGCATCAGACCTCCTCGTCACCTTGGAAGAGGAAGGCCCGCTGACAATCTTTGCACCGAACAACGCAGCTTTTGAGTCGTTGCCTTCGGGTGTTTCTCTTGAAGTCCTGACGGCTGAGGCCAACAAGGCGATCCTGCGCGATCTTCTCGCCTATCATGTGCTTTCCGCCGAGGTGCCCAGCTATGATATTGAAGGCCGTTCGTTTGATGCGACGGCGGTCAACGGCGATCCCTTGCAAATCGATGGGACCGGCCCGGTGATCAGCGTCAGTGGAGCCGCCGTTGTGCTACCCGATCTGCAGGCCGAGAACGGCGTGATCCATGTCATCGATACCGTCCTCTTGCCGCCCGCGAACTAAGTGTCAGCGTAGGGACATGAGGATCTCACCAGATTGAACCATCTGCGGTTCGGTGCCGATCTCACCCTTCAAACAGCGCTCAAGTGCGGCGGGGTAGAGCAAATGCTCCGCCTTCTGAACGCGCGATGCCAATGTGTCCGGAGTGTCGCCGGGAAGCACAGGAACGGCCGCCTGCCCAATGATTGGACCGCCGTCGAGTTCGGGGGTCACAAGATGAACGGTGCAGCCTGATAAGGCGACGCCGGCATCGAGCGCTTGTTCGTGCACATCCAAACCACGAAAGAGCGGGAGTAAGGACGGGTGAATGTTCAGCATACGGCCATCCCAAGCCGTAACGAAGTCTGAACTCAGAACACGCATGAAGCCCGCGAGGCAAATGAAATCGATACCCGCCTCGTCCAACCTTTCGGTGATCGCCGCCTCAAAGGCAGCTTTGCCTTTGTAGGACTTGCGCGGCACAGCGATCGCCGGGACACCGGCTTCGCGTGCGAGGGCGAGGCCGCCTGCGTCCTCATGGCTTGAGATCACCAGCTCGATCGTGCCCGGAAAGTCTGGTGCTTGAGCCGCGTTGATCAGCGTGGCCATGTTCGATCCGCGGCCAGATATCAAAATCGCGATGCGCCTCGTCATGCTTGAGCCAACTCACCGATCACGAAGGCGTCGCTGCACGCTGACAAAACGGCGCTCTTTTGGTCCTTGCCGCAGATCAGCACCATGCCGATGCCGCAATTGAACACCGTGTAGAGCTCTTCGCGGGAGAGATCGCCAGCTTCCTGAAGCCACGTAAAGAGTGGCGGCAGCTCCAACGCTTGCTGATCATATTGGGGGGCGAGGCCGTCGGGAAGCACGCGCGGCACATTCTCTATCAACCCGCCGCCGGTGATATGCGCCATGCCCTTGAGAGCGTTCGCTTTGAGCAAAGGCGCGACATCGTCCACATAGATCCGGGTCGGCGTGAGCAGGACGTCGGCCCAAACCCCCGCACCAAACGGCGTCTCTGCAGCAAGGTCCACACCGGCTTCAGTGATCAGCTTTCGGATCAAACTGAACCCGTTCGCGTGAGCGCCCGACGAGGGGAGCGCAATCAGAAGATCGCCCGGCGCCATATCGTCCTGGAGCGGAAGGAGTGCGCCGCGTTCGGCCGCGCCAACGCAAAAACCAGCAAGATCAAAATGTCCGGGTGCGTAAAGGCCAGGCATCTCTGCGGTCTCGCCGCCAATCAGCGCTGCGCCCGCTTGCCGGCATCCCTCCGCGACACCCGTGATCACCGCAGCAGCGGCTTCTGGCGCCAAAACGCCAGTGGCGAAGTAGTCGAGGAAGAAGAGGGGCAGCGCGCCCTGCACCAGGACGTCATTGGCGCACATGGCCACAAGATCGACGCCGATCGGCTCGTATTGGCCTGTGTCGATTGCCAAAAGCAGCTTGGTCCCCACGCCGTCGGCGCCGGAGACCAGGATCGGATCCTCAAACCCCGCCGCCTTGAGATCAAAGAGCCCGCCAAACCCGCCAAGGGATGCGTCGGCGCCAGGGCGTCTCGTGGACGCGGCGAGGGGAGCAATGGTTTTGATAAGAGCGTTGCCGGCATCGATATCCACGCCGGCCTTTTTGTAGGCGTCAGTCATGGCCCCCGATAAGGGCAACGTGCCCGCGCGTGAAGGGGAAAGAGCGGCCCACTTGGCGGTCGCATCGCAGCGCGCCCGGTGCTAAGCGATGCAAGATACCGGTCGCGCCGCAGGGATTCGCTATGCATCGTCTCGCCCTTGTTCTCGTCGCCTTCCTTTTTGGGGGGAGCGCGCTGGCGCAGAACGTTTTCACCGTGCCGCAGGTGCCAGTTTATGCCGAGGCCGATACCTCGGCGCTGGCGCAGGACCAGGCCCGCCGCGAAGGGCGCGAGGCCGCGCTCGATATCCTGCTCCGCCGCATCGTGGCGGAAGAGGACTGGATCTACTTACCGCGTTTGGCTGAGGGAGAACCCGCCCCTGTTTTGGGTGAGAACGCCTACCTCGCCAGCGAAGAGCCTGACTACGATAGTGCCTACAGTCCCAATGCCTTCAATCGGCAGGAAGAGCCGGGGGCGCTGCCTGTCAGCGAAAAACAGCCGATCATCATCGATAGCGCGCAGCTGAGCCAGCTTGAGGAGGGCTTTGACGTCTTCAACGAGAAGTCGTCGGGGACCACCTATCGCGCGCAAATCACCTTCCGTTTCAAGCCGGACGCGATCCGCTCGCTGCTCCAGAACGCGCGGCTCCCTTATAGCGAGGAACAAGCGCGGGACGTCTTGGTCCTTCCCGTCCTTCAGACGGACACCGGCGTTTATCTTTGGGAAGCCAAGAACCCTTGGGCGCGCGCCTGGCTCGAACGGCCGCTGACCAGCGAGCTAACACCGATGCAGCTGCCAGTCGGTGATGTGGTCGATATCCAAGCGATCACGGCTGAGGAGGCCAGGGACCTCAACGCTGCCTCGCTGCGAGAGTTCGCCAAACGTTATCAGGCCGAGCAGGTCTATCTCGCGCTTGGGCAGTTGGGTGAGAACAATGGCGAGTACCGCCTGTTCGTGAAACTGATCGATGCGACGCCGCCCGCAATCGGGGTCAGCTGGCAGGCATCCGCCATCGGCACCACAGTGTCTGAGGCCTTCTTCCGCGGCGCCGATGACGACTTCCCGGCGCTCGCACGGCGCGCGGTGGAGGGCACGGTCCAGCGCCATGCCCGGCAGTGGAAGCGGCAGACGCTTGTCGACTACAGCCTCCAGCGCAGTTTCGAAGTCACGGCGTGGTACGGTGATCTTGAGGAGTGGGCGGATATCCGCTCCGCGCTTGAGAGCACGCCGCTCGTCCGCAACCTCGATCCTGGCGTCTTCAACCGTGAGAACGCCATCATCCAGCTGACCGTCGTCGGCGATGACCAGCAGTTCGACCTGGCGATGGAACAGCGCGGCCTCGATCTCTGGCGGGATGCCTCCGGCCGTTGGTACCTGGCGGAGCAGGAACGAGCCGCGCAGCTTCAAAACACCCTCGATCCCTTGGCGCCAACTATCGATGAACAGTCGGGCCGCAACCGCTCCCTTGGCCTCGGCCGCCTGTTTGGTCGCCGCGATGAGGAGACCGAGGGCAATGGCGGCGGGACCAACCCCAACGGCGCCCCCAGCGCACCTGAGGGCGACATCCCTGAACTGCCCGACGACCTCTTTGGCGACGACGGTTAAGGCGGACACTTTGGATCAGCAGGCGCCACTCCCCTTCTCGCCGCGGCTGAAGGGGCCACCGCCTTTTCGTGCCAGCGTATCACAGCAGGATGCCAAGGATGCGCTTACGCGGCACGCGGAGCGCTTTGCGCGAGCGTCTGGCGGCCTCACCACCGTTCTCCTTATCGGGCCGCAGGGGTCGGGCAAGACCCGCCTGGTGGATGAGCTGGATCCCGCTTCCCAGGCGGAGGCCTGCGACGCGGTTGATGCAAGCGAGATGGATCCCCTCACTTTGTTCGGGCTCATCAACAGCGCGGCCGCTGAGCGGCGGACCCTGGTGGTGGAGGCGCGGGTGCCGCTTGCCCGCTGGTATCCTGGACAGCTCGACGTGCCCGCCGATCTTCATTCACGGCTTGCGGCGGCGCCCGTGGTCGAACTCGACAGGCCTTCTGGCCCCGATATTCACGCCGTCTTAGCCGCCGATCTGCAATTGCATGACCAGCGGCTCTCCGAACCTGATCTGGTCTTCGTTGCGGACCGACTTCCCAGGGATCTTGGCGCGCCGCGTCAGTTTTGCCGGGCGTTTGATCTTGCTGATCAGCGTCTTACCCGCCGTGAGCTGTTGCAGTGGGCCTTGGAAAAGGTTCATGTCGCGCCGCTGAAACCTTTTTGATGCATAGAGACGATCATGAGCACCTCGCCCAACGATCCTATTGCGACCGAACCGGTCATCACCGCGGATAGCCCGGAGCGCTTTATCAACCGTGAGCTCTCCTGGCTCGGTTTCAACGACCGAGTCCTTGAGGAGGCGGACAACAAAGAGCATCCGCTGCTCGAGCGTCTGCGGTTTCTGTCGATCTCGGCGAACAACCTCGACGAGTTTTTCATGGTCAGGGTCGCGGGCCTTGTTGGCCAGGTGAAAAGCGGCGTCACCAAGTTGAGCCAAGAAGGGCTCTCGCCGCGCAAGCAGCTGAAGCAGATCAACGAACGCGCGGCGGCGCTGATGACTCGCCAGCAACAGACCTGGCGCGACCTCAAGGGGCTTCTCGCGGGCGAGGGTGTCGAGCTGGTCGAGCCAGCGAAACTCACCGACGAGGAAGCGGCGTGGCTCGAACAAGAGTTCCTTGCTCACGTCTTCCCGGTGCTGACACCGCTCGCGCTTGACCCTGCGCACCCGTTTCCGTTTATCCCCAATCTCGGCTTTGTGCTTTGCTATACCCTCAACGGTCCGGATGGGGAGCTCACGGCGTTGCTCCCTGTGCCGAGCAAAGTGCGCCGGTTCATCCGGTTGCCATCGACCACAGACATGGCGGATGGCAAGCCTTGTGTCCGGTTCGTCAGCCTCGAGAAAACCATCACGCACTTTCTGCACCATGTCTTCCCGGAACGGACGATCATCAGCCGCGGCGCGTTTCGGATCATCCGTGACAGTGACATCGAGATTGAGGAAGAGGCCGAAGATCTGGTGCGGCAATTCGAGACGATGCTGCGCCGCCGCCGCCGCGGAGATGTGATCCGCCTGACCATGGACGCAGAGATGCCTTTTGCGCTGCGTGACCTCGTCAGCGTGAAGCTCGGTGTGCACCCGAATGATGTTGTCCTCGTCGATGGCATTCTGGGCATGGCGCAGATTTCAGAAATGATCCCCAAGGATCGTCCGGACATGCTGTTCACACCGTTCGAGGCGCGGTTCCCCGAGCGTATCCGAGAGCACAGCATGGACTGTTTCTCAGCGATCGCAGCCAAAGATATCGTGGTGCACCATCCCTATGAGGAATTTGACGTTGTCGTTCAGTTCCTGAAGCAGGCCGCCGCCGACCCCGATGTCCTTGCAATCAAACAGACACTTTACCGGACGTCGAAAGACTCGCCGATCGTCGCAGCCCTGATTGAAGCGGCCGAGGCTGGTAAGAACGTCACAGCACTGATTGAACTCAAGGCTCGTTTTGATGAGGAGGCGAACATTCAATGGGCGAGGGCGCTCGAGCGTTCTGGCGTCAATGTCGTCTACGGATTTTTGGACTACAAGACTCACGCGAAGCTAAGCTATGTCGTTCGCCGCGAGGGTGAGACCACCAAGAGCTACGTCCATGTTGGGACGGGTAACTATCACCAGTTCACAGCTAAAGTTTATACGGACATTTCTCTCTTCACGTGTGACGATCAGATCGCGCAGGACGCAGCGCGCGTCTTCAACTATGTGACGGGCTATGCCGCGCCGAAGCGTTTTGAAAAGATCGCAATCGCCCCACTTTTCCTTCGCGATACGCTGGTTGAGCATATCGATGCGGAGATCGCACACGCGCAAGCAGGGCGGCCGGCATCGGTTTGGGCCAAGATGAATTCGCTCGTCGATGGCAAGCTGATTGATAAGCTTTATGACGCATCCCGCGCGGGTGTGCAGATTGACCTCATTATCCGCGGCATCTGCTGTCTGCGTCCTGGTGTGCCAGGGCTTTCAGAGAACATTCGTGTCAAGAGTATCGTTGGGCGATACTTGGAGCACTCGCGCATCGTGTGCTTTGGGGCTGGCCATCCGCTGCCGTCCGATGAGGCGAAAGTGTTCATCTCCTCCGCCGACTGGATGCCCCGTAACCTCAACCGCCGTGTCGAGGTTTTGTGTCCCGTGACAAATGAGACGACTCACAACCAAATCCTGAATCAGATCATGGTCGCCAATCTGAAAGACAACCTTCAGAGCTGGGAGCTGGGGGCAGACGGGCGATACACAAGGGTGAGCGTCGAGGCCGGGAAAGAGCCGTTCAATGTGCATGACTACTTCATGACCAATCCGAGTCTGTCCGGACGCGGAACAGCTTTGAGTGAGAAATCGCCTGAGGTTCTCACCGTCCTGCCGTGACCCATAAACCGCGTTGGCCTCGCCGGGCTGTCGTTGATATCGGCTCTAATTCTGTCCGTCTCGTGATCTTCTCCGGTCCGCCGCGATCGCCGATCAGCATTGTGAACGAGAAAGTTCTTTGCGGCTTGGGCGATCGTGATCCTGCGAACGGAGCGCTACGCGCCGAACCGTTCGAAAGGGCCATTGCCACACTCCAACGTTTTCGCGCTATTCTCGACGCGGAGGATATTCAGTCTGAGGATGTTGTCGCCACCGCGGCGATTAGAGATGCATCGAACGGTGTCGATTTTTTGCGCGCCGCAAAGCGGGTGGGTTTCGACGTTCGAGTGATCTCGGGCGACGAAGAGGCGCGGCTTGCCGGTCTCGGCATTCTTTGCAGCGCCCACGAAATTGCACGAGACGACCATCCAGCTCTCGGCGGCGACCTGGGCGGCGGAAGCCTTGAGCTGAGCAGTCTCGGCGGCCCGGGCGGGGTCAAGGTTCATGAAACGGTCAGCTTACCCGTTGGTGCATTGCGTATGCTGTCCGAGCACGGTGGAGATCTCGCTGAGGTCGAACAAGCCGCCAGGTCAGCGTTCACGAGCGTGAATTGGCTGCGGCACGCTGACTTTCAAAACCTCTATATTGTCGGCGGCTCTTGGCGAGCGCTCGCTCGCATCAGCATTCAGCGGACGCGGCACCCGGTCTCGGTTCTCGATCACTACACGGTGGATCGGGAAACGATGTTGGAGACATGCCGGTATGCGGAGATTGAGGATGCCGACGTGATCGGCAAGATCAGCGGTGTTCAGAAGAAGCGCGTCCCTACGCTTCCAGGCGCGGCCGTTGTCCTTCGCTGCCTGATTGATCACACTTCTATCAAGCGGGTTATCGTCAGCGCGTGCGGCGTGCGCGAGGGTCTGCTCTTTGATCGTTTGACGGAGGATCAACGGCGCGCGGACCCGCTTTTTACATTGGCCGACGATATTGCCGGACGGTCGGAGGGCGGACGGATCCCTGACCCGGTGGCGATCACGAGCTTCCTCGACCCTCTTTTCGATGAGCGCCCGTCGTTGCGCCGGATTCGTTTCACGGCGGCCCAAATGGTACGGGGCGCGAGCTTAGCCCATCCCGAGCAGCGCGCTCGGCATGCGGCGAGCCTTGTCATGGCCACGCCTTTCCTGGGGCTGGATCATAAAGAGCGGACGATGCTGGCCGTGATGATGCTGGCACGCTTTGGCGGTTCGGTGTCCAAAGATGGTCGCGACTTACCACTATCTCTTCTGACCGCTGAGGATATCCGGTATGCGCAGCAGGTCGGATACGCCCACCGTCTTGTATCGTCGCTGAACCGTCCGATGTTCAGTCGCCAGCCCGGTTTTGCGCTTAGGAAGACGGACACCAGCCTATCTCTTACCGTCACTTCTGACGCTGTTGGACTTTTTGCGGAGGCGGCGCTCAAAGAATTCGACCGGCTGGCAGACGCTCTTGACCTTCAGCCTGAAGTGATCACGCCCGCTCATTCTTGAGGACTGTCACGCGGCCGCGCTCGAGCCCTAGAGAGAGCTGACCGTGTTTGAGTTCAAGAGCAAGCGCGCCAAAGACGTCACGCCGCCAGCCTTTAAGGGCTGGAATATCCGCTTCGTCGTCGAGCGCCAGGGCGTCAAGGTCCGATGCGCTGGCCAGGAGCTTGGGCGCGACCTCGTGGGCCTCGCACTGACGCTTCAGGAGTACACGGAGAAGTTCGACAACGTCTGGCGGCCCCGGTTCCCGTGTCTTGTTATCGAGATGAGGGAGCGCATCTCTCGACGTCTCAACGCCGCGACTGACGGCGTCCAGCAAACCCTTGGCCGCTGCTGAGCGTTCGAAACCTTGAGGGACCGAGCGCAATCGTCCGAGATCGTCGGTGCCCTTAGGCCTCGCGCGTGCCACTTCAAAGAGCACATCGTCTTTGACCACACGAGCGCGCGGGATGTCTCTCCGCTGCGCCTCCCGCTCGCGCCATGCTGCCACTTCGATCAGCGGACCGAGTTCTTTCGGTTTGACGTTCCGTACCTTGAGACGTTGCCAAGCATCCTCTGGCAATGTTGCATACAGTGCGGGATTGAGGAGCGTCCCCATCTCCTCTTCGACCCATGGCCCACGACCCGTCTGTTCGAGCCTTTGGAGAAGTGCGTCGTAAACGTCCCGCAAATGCGTTACGTCTCCCAGAGCGTACTCAAGCTGTTTATCCGTCAGGGGGCGGCGGGACCAATCCGTGAACCTGCTTCCCTTGTCGACTTGAACTCCTGTTACCGAGCGAACCAATGGTTCGTATCCGACTTGATCTCCGTAACCAAAAACCATCGCCGCGATTTGCGTGTCGAAGAGCGGCGCCGGGACGGTCCCCATGAGCTTGACAAAGATCTCAAGGTCCTGCCGCGCGGCGTGGAAGACCTTCGTTACGCGCTCGTTGCCGAGCAATTCCAGAAACGGCGAGAGGTCAAGGCCTTCAGCCAAGGGATCAATGATCACAGCCTCGTTAGGTGTGGCGGCCTGGATTAAACAGAGCTGTGAGTAATAGGTCCGCTCACGTAAGAATTCTGTGTCAACAGTGACATAAGGAGAGGTGGCTGCATGGTGAGCAAAGGCCACCAATTCGTCAGTGGTGGTGATCACTTTCATCCTGTGACCTCATTGCCCGTCCGTACAAGAACAAGAACGGGCCACCGCAGCGTTCCAAACTGCTCTGTCACTTCAAAACTCTGGGCGCGATAGCTGTCCTCAACGCTCGCCTGCTGCTCGTCCAGCAGCCCGGCCAAAACCAATTTGGTGCCTGGTTTAGAAGCCGCATGGATCGCTGGCGCGAGTTCTTTGAGCGGGCCGGTGAGGATGTTCGCGAGGATGAGGTCGAAAGGAGCGTTCTCGGTCGTCGCAGCTGCATCCGTACCCGCAGCAGTTTCGAACGTGATGCCGCGGGTTTCATTGATCGCCGCGTTCTCTTCTGCGATCTCCACCGATCGCGGATCAATATCGCTGGCGACGATAATCGCTTCTGACCAAAGTTTCCGCGCAGCCATGGCCAAGACCCCAGAGCCACAACCAACGTCGAGCACCTTGGCAGGGGGCAATTCTTGGAGGCTTCCGAGTGCCTCGAGGCATCCCGCTGTGGTCGGATGATGTCCGGTTCCGAAAGCTTGGTTGGCTTCCACCTGGAGTTTGATTCCTGGTTCGTTCGCTGCGCGCTCTGCGTCGTGGCGGCCGAAAAGGACAAACGGTCCCGCACTGATAACGCCAAGACCTTCGAGGCTATGGGCGACCCAGTCCCTATCCTCAAGCTCTTCCTCGCGGGGAGGAGACAGCCCCTCGGGTAGCAACGCGAGCATGGCCTCGGAAATCTCATGGTCGGTATACGCATGAAGAAGCCACTCCGCATCGTCGGCGGGGGTGCTGGCATCGTCACGCCTGATGAGGCTCGTGGCCTCAACCGGGCGTTCCATGAGTTCGGTCAGCGCCCGCTCGGCATCTTCAAGGATTGCACGTTCGCCGTGCCAGGTCAGTCGCTTCGTCATGCGTCGACCTTCACCAGGCCATGCTTTTTCTTGCCGATGGACAGTTTGATGACGCCGTCTTGTATATCATCGGTGTTCAGAGGACGTTCCTCGCCAAGTGGCGTGTCATTGACCTTGAGGGCGTTACCCTTGATGTGCCGACGCCCTTCGCCGTTGCTTGCGATCAGGCCGAGCTCTTGGAACAGCGGGAGCAACGGGACGCCGCCGCTGAAGTCTCCTGCAGCCCTGGTCACGGTGGGGAGGTCGCCGCCGGCTGCACCGGCTTCGAAGGTTTGGCGAGCCGTTTCGGCGGCGGCCTCTGCTGCTTCGCGGCCGTGAAGAAGAGCTGTTGTTTCCGTGGCGAGAACCTTTTTCGCTTCGTTGATCTCACCGCCTTCAAGTCTTTCGAGACGTTCGATCTCTTCAATCGGTAGCAGCGTGAACCGGCGTAGCATGGTGCCGACATCGGCATCATCCGTGTTGCGCCAGAACTGCCAGTAATCGTAGGGCGAGAAGCGTTCCGCATTGAGCCAAACGGCGCCTTTCTCCGTCTTGCCCATTTTCTTGCCTGACGCGGTGGTGAGAAGCGGCGTCGTCAGGCCAAAGGCGGCGGTATCGTCACCGGTGGTCGCGCCGGTTCGGCGGATGAGCTCGACACCGCTGACAATGTTCCCCCACTGATCGCTGCCCCCCATCTGGAGGCTACACCCATGACGCTTCTTCAGCTCAAGGAAATCGTAGGCCTGCATCAGCATATAGTTGAACTCAAGGAACGTCATCGGCTGTTCGCGTTCAAGCCGCAATTTCACCGAGTCAAAAGTCAGCATACGGTTGATAGTGAAGTGAACACCATACTCACGCAGGAACGGAACGTATTCGAGGCCGGACAGCCAGTCGTCATTGTTGACCATGACAGCGTCGCTCTCGCCCTCACCGAAGGCGAGAAAGGGTTCAAACGCCTTGCGAATGCCCGCCATGTTGCGCGCGATATCGTCGTCGGTCAGAAGCTTGCGTTGTTCGTCCTTACCCGTCGGATCGCCGATCTTGGTGGTGCCGCCCCCGAGGAGGACAATAGGCTTGTGTCCCGCTTGTTGCAGGTGATGCAGCATCATGATCTGCACAAGGCTGCCGACATGAAGGCTGTCCGCGGTCGCGTCGAAACCGATATAGGCCGTGCACGTTCCCGACATCAAAGCCTTGTCCAGGGCCTCGGCGTCGGTCACCTGGTGGATAAACCCGCGCGCCTCAAGTGTTTGCAGAAAAGGTGAGCGGTACGCAGACATAAGCGTCAGGATTTCCGTTGAAGGTGCGGCCTATTCGGCGGCTTGGCTCTCGATGTCGGGGCGACCGTGGCAGTGCTTATACTTTTTGCCAGAGCCGCAGGGGCAGGGGGCGTTGCGGCTCACCCGGCCCCAGGTCGAGGGGTCATTGGGGTCGATGGCCTTCGCTTCGCGAGCTGCGCGAAGGGTCGTTGCGCCGGTGGCTCGGCCATAGGTCCGTCCTGGTTCGGCGGGCTGCGGCGCGGCGTCGTTCTCACCCGTCAGCGGATCGATATGCGTCGCCTTCATCTTCTCTAGGTCGAGCTGGCCCTTCTTCTGAAGCTCAGCGATCAGACGTTTGGCTTCTTCCACGTCAATCTTAGGTGCTTCTGGCCGGCGGACCTCAACGTGATAGAGCGCGCGGGTCACATCGCGGCGGAGTCCGTCGAGGAGGGTTTGGAAGAGGGCGAAGGCCTCGGTTTTGAACTCGTTGAGCGGGTCGCGCTGACCGACACCGCGAAGGCCCACGACGGACCGCAGGTGATCAAGCTGCTGCAAGTGTTCGCGCCAGTTCCGATCGATCGTCTGGAGAAGGATTGCTTTCTCGATCCGCTTGGTCGTGTCTTCGCCAAAATCCGCCGTGCGGGTCGTGTAGTGCTCTTCAACGGAAGTCCGGACACGGTCGGTGATCTCTGAATCAGCGACGCCTTCCTCCGCGGCCCAGTCGGCGACGGGCAGGTCGAGGCCGAAGATCTCTTTCACGTCGGTGTTGAGGCCCTCGATGTCCCATTGCTCCGCATAGCTGCGTTCTGGGATGCGATAGGCAACGACATCCTCGATCAGCGTCTCGCGCATGTCGCCAATGATCTCAGCGACGTCCGGGGTATCCATGAACTCGATGCGCTGCTCGAAGACGGCCTTGCGCTGATCGTTCATCACGTCATCATATTTGAGGACGTTTTTCCGGATATCGAAGTTGCGTTGCTCGATCTTTTTCTGAGCGTTTTCAACGGCCTTCGTGAACCATGGGTGCTCGATCGACTCGTCGGGCTTGATGCCGAAACGGTTGAGCATCTTCTCCATCCCTGCACCGAAAATCCGCATCAGGTCATCTTCGAGGGAGAGATAAAACTTGGTGGTACCGGGGTCACCCTGACGACCAGAACGGCCGCGGAGCTGGTTATCAATCCGGCGGCTTTCGTGCCGCTCAGTGCCCAGAACAAAAAGTCCACCGGCTTCAAGCGCCGTCTCTTTCTGCTCTTTGATTTTGGTTTCGATCTCGGCGCGTTTGGCGTTGATCGTGTCCGCATCATCCTCGTCAGAGAGATGCTGAACGATCTCCATGTCGACCGACCCGCCAAGCTGGATGTCCGTACCGCGACCAGCCATGTTGGTAGCGATCGTCACAGCGCCAGGGATGCCCGCTGAGGCGACAATCTCGGCTTCTTGCTCGTGGAAGCGAGCGTTCAGGACGTTATGGGGCACCGGGATCGGTTTGCGCGCCATGGCTTCGATATCCGAGGCCATCGTCGTCAAACGCTCGCGCTCTTCGACCTGTTTGTCCTTCAGCTCGCCAGCGCGTTTCGTGATATCAGCGGCCACCTCTTTCCAGAACTTCTTATCGCTCAAGAGAGAGGAGAGGTATTCGGACTTTTCAATCGACACCGTGCCGACAAGAACCGGTTGGCCTTTGAGGTGGCACTCAGCGATCTGGATCGCGATCGCGCGGTACTTTTCGCGCGCGGACATGTAGAGCTCGTCGTCGAAGTCTTCGCGGGCGATCGGGCGGTTGGTGGGGATTTCAAAGACGGAGAGGTCGTAGATGTCCTGGAACTCGCCTTCCTCCGTAATCGCCGTACCGGTCATGCCGGAAAGCTTTTCATAGAGGCGGAAATAGTTCTGGAAGGTGATCGACGCGAGGGTAACGTTCTCTGGCTTGATCTCCGCGCCTTCTTTCGCCTCGACCGCCTGGTGCAGGCCATCAGACCAGCGGCGTCCGTCCATCATACGGCCGGTGAACTCGTCAATGATCACGACCTTGTTGTCTTTGACGATGTAATCCTTGTCCCGTGTGAACATTTTGTGGGCACGCAGAGCATTTTGCACATGGTGCACGACGGTGACGTTCTCGGCCTCATAAAGGCTTTCGCCTTTCAAAAGCTCCATCTCACGGAGCATGTCTTCGACCCGCTCGTTGCCCTCATCGGTCAGGGTGATGAGCTTTTTCTTCTCGTCGATCTCATAGCAGTCATCGTCGAGCTGCGGCATCAGCTTATCGATGGCGACATAGAGGTCAGATTTGTCTTCTGTCGGACCACTGATGATCAGCGGTGTCCGTGCCTCGTCGATCAGGATTGAGTCGACCTCGTCGATGATGGCGTAGGCGTGGCCACGCTGCACCATCTCTTCCTTCGACTGCTTCATGTTATCGCGCAGATAGTCGAAGCCGAGCTCGTTGTTGGTGCCGTAAGTGATGTCGCAGGCATAGGCCTCGCGGCGTTGGAGATCGTCCATGCCGCTGGTGATCACGCCCGTCGTCATGCCGAGCTTTTCGTAGACCTTGCCCATCCACTCGGCGTCACGTGCTGCGAGGTAGTCGTTGACGGTGACGATGTGGACGCCGTCGCCGGTGAGGGCGTTCAGGAAAGCGGGGAGGGTCGCGACAAGCGTCTTGCCTTCACCCGTCTTCATCTCGGCGATGTTGCCGCCGTTCATCACCATGCCGCCAACAAACTGCACATCGTAAGGGCGAAGGCCGAGCGCCCGGTCAGCGGCTTCCCGAACCAGCGCGAAGGCTTCGTCGAGAAGTTGGTCCAGCGTCTCGCCGTCCTGGAAGCGGGACTTCAACTCTTCGGTCTTTGCGACGATGCCTTCGTCGCTGAGCGCAGCTATGTCCTCTGCCAGCTCGCCGATTTTTTTGGCGCGCTTGGTCATCGGTTTCAGCCGGCGCTCATTGGCCGAGCCGAAGAGGCGTTGCGCGAGGGATACTTTAGCCATCAACCTGCCTTTTGAATCTGTTGCCGCCAGCGAGCCGAAGCCGCGCGGCAGACCCTCTTATTATCTCAGATGACGAGGGCGCTTCGCAGATAGGTAGGAGCCCCCTTCGGTGTCAAATTTTTGCGTGTTGGCACTGCCTTCGCACAGGAAGATTCGTCAATTCGTTTGTAAGTCGTTAAGGGCTTCTTAACTGACTCTCTGAGCTTGCTGGGTGTTATTGTGCAAGGCATTGAAAATTATAAGCGTTCTGGTGCCGATGCGGTGCGTGGGTTTCGTTTCACGGGCATGGTTTTGTCCCGTGCGATGCAAGAACTCCATGGTTCGACCCTTCTTCGCGCGCTTTTTTGTGCCGCTTTGATCACGGCCACGTCGCTTGAGACGATCCGTCTCGGGGTTGTGCAGCCGCCGCGTACCCTCGCGTCGGTGTCTGAGAACCTTGATCCAGTCGTCGCTTCGATCGGCGATCAGGTGCTTCGCGTGTCAGATGCCTATGCCCAGGCCGCTTTTACGGGCGCCCCGGCGCAAGATGCTGATGAGCTGCTCGCTTCTGGGACAGTGGACGCGGTGGTTAACCAGGTCGCGCTCGCCCAGGCTGCGCGCTCGGAAGGCATTGCCGATGCGCTGGAGATCCGCGCGGCGCTGGCGCTGGCTGAACGCCAGATCCTGGCTGAAGCCTATCTCGATCAAATCACCCGGGCTGCTGTGAACGAGCAGGCGATCCACGACCGTTACAAATCGGAACAGCGCGCGCTGTCAGAACAGGCCGTGATGCGCATCTCTCATATCGTGGTGCCGAGCGAGGATGAGGCCGCCAAACTCGCGGCTCAGCTTCCTGCGTCGAGTTTCCCCGTTCTCGCATCACGTCACTCGATTGATGAGGCCACGGCGTCGCAAGGCGGCCGCATGGGCGAGGTCCGGGCCGCTGATCTTCACCCGATTTTGGCCAAGGCTGTCGACGGCCTGCGGGTCGGTCAGGCGTCTACGCCAGTGGAAACCGAGCAGGGCTGGCACATCGTGAAACTCGAAGCCAAGCGTGAGCTGCGCCTCGCGCCGCTTGCTGAGCGCCGTGACGCGATCGTTGAGGACCTCACGCAAGAAGCCATTGCAGCGGCGCTTGATGACGCCCGTGAAGCGGTTCCGATGCGCATTCGTCCAGCCGAAGCGGTTGTCGCCGCACTCAGCGAAGACGAGCCTGCTGCGCCGACCCTTGCTCTCGCACGTCCTCAGTAAGACCATTTCTATGCTGATTGTTTCTGCGTGCGCGCTCATCGATCGTGATGGGCGCGTTTTGCTTACGCAGCGCCCTCCTGGCAAAGCGCTCGCCGGGAAGTGGGAGTTTCCCGGCGGCAAAGCAGAGGAAGGCGAGGAACCTGGTCACGCGCTCATCCGTGAGCTGAAGGAAGAGCTCGGTGTCGATACCGAAACCAGCTGCCTCGCGCCGCTCGCGTTCAACAGTGAGGGCGATCTTCTTCTGCTTCTCTATGTCTGCCGGAAGTACAAAGGCATCCCCGCGCCGCTTGAGGGCCAGGAGCTCTCTTGGTCGAAGGCAGAGGATCTTTTCTCCTACGACCTGGTGCCCGCCGATCGGCCGCTCGCGGCCGCCGTGCGGGATTTGCTGAGCTAGGCTTCGCCAGCCTTTTTGACTGCATCCGCGAGAGACGCGGTGGCGCTGCCGGGCTTTAACGGTTTCGGTTGGCTGGGGTGCGGGGTCCAGCCTGTCATGATCAGCATCTCGAACACTGTGTCTTGGCCTTCCAGCGCGTTGACGACTTCGGCGAGGACATCCCGGCGCAGCGCGGTGCGGCTGCCTTTGACCATGCTCGCGGTCTCGCCCATGCCCCGGAGGTCTTGGAAGAGGCGGAGAGGGTTCGCATACTGAACAGTGATCGGCTGGGTGTCGACGACCGGCAGGGCAAAGCCAGCGCGTTGCAAGAGCGCGCCCCCGTCTTTGATGGCCACAAAGGGCGGCACCCTCGGGCTCAGGCCCCCCGTGATCTTCGCCTCGGCCTGGCGCAGTGCATCACGCAGGCCGCTCAACGTACGCTCGGCCGGAAAGCTCGCAACGAACAGACCGTCAGGCTCCAGCACCCGGCGGGCCTCCATCAACGCCTTCGGCAGATCATCCTCCGCATGCAGAGACATCAGCGAGACGACGAGATCAAAACTGTTGTCGGGAAAAGGGAGGGCTGATGCGCGGGCCTCGACGACAGATTTGGCACCGCTCGCGATGAGCTGCCTTGCGCTCTCCCCAGCGATCGTCAGCTCACCAACATCTGCGGCGGGGGTGAGCTCAGCTGCCAGAAGCGGCGCGGCGGGACCGTAGAATAGGGCGCGTTCGAACCTTTTCTGCACCGTCTCCAGCCGATCCAGCGCATCCGCAGCCACCCTCTGGTGCAGAAAGTCATGCTCGGTAAAGTTGCGGGAAGCGCGGTCGAGGCGCATCTTGCGAAGCCCGGGGGAGAAAATCGATGGCGGTGCAGTGTCAGGCATAACGTCCCCCACATGGCGGATAACCAGGCCTCGCCCAAGTCCCGCTTCCCGCTGGGCCCTGCCGCTTGGGCGCCTTCTGTTCCCGCCGACCTGTCCGATCACGCGGCAACCGGTGCTGCAGCCTGGTGCCTTGTCGCCAGAGGGTTGGCAGCAGCTTCAGTTTGTCACGCCGCCCAATTGCACCCTTTGCGGCGTCCCGTTTGAACACGAGGTCGGCGTACCGATCTGCGCCTCCTGCGCGGCGCCGAAGGGCTATGACAGACAGCTCTGCGGACCTGGGCTGCTCGATCGGGTGAGGAGCGCGCTCACTTATGACCAGCTGTCGGCAGAGCTGATCTTGCAGCTCAAATACGGCGATCGCCACGACCTCGCGCCGATTTTGGGGGGGCTGATGCTGCCGTCCCTCGCGGCGCTGGAGCCGCCAAGCAACGCCGTGCTGCATCCGGTGCCGCTGCACGCCAAACGGCTGCGGACCCGGCGGTTCAACCAGGCGGCGCTCTTGGCCCAAGCCCTGTCCGAGCGATCAGGCATGCCGCTTCGGCTCGATCTTTTGAGGCGCATCAAGTCGACACCGCAGCAGCGGGGCCTTGGCTTTGCCGGGCGTCGCCGCAACCTCTCAGGCGCCTTCGCCGCTGATCCTCAGGCCAAAGGCCAGGCGGTTGTTCTCGTCGATGATGTTCTGACCAGCGGCGCCACGCTGATCTCCGCCGCCAAGGCTTTGCGCAAAGCGGGCGTCAGCTTTGTGGGCGCTGTCACGGTCGCAAGGGTTTTCGAAACGGCCAAAGACCCCCAAGTTCTGCTGCCAGAAGTCTAGAGGAACCCAGCCATGGCCAAGGTCACGGTCTACACCAAGGTGATGTGCCCCTATTGCGTGCGCGCACTCCACCTTTTGAAGAAGAAGGGCGCAGAGGTCGAAGAGATCCCTGCCGCCTTCGACAAAGAGAAGAAGAAGGAAATGGTCGACCGCTCTGGCGGCCGCATGACCTTCCCGCAGATCTTTATTGGCGACACCCATGTGGGCGGCTCTGACGACCTCGCGGCGCTGGAGCGCGCGGGCAAGCTCGACGCGATGCTGGCGGCATGAGCGTGATCCGCGCGGCCTGCGTTCAGCTTCGCACGGGGGTCGATCGTGCTGCCAATCTCGTGGCGGCCGAGAGCTTGATCCGTGAGGCGGCGGCGGATGGCGCGACACTGATCGTCACACCGGAGATGACGACGCTGCTCGACCGCGAGCGGCCTCGGTTGCGCGAAAGCCTGGCCCGAACTGATGTCGATGAGGTGGCGACCTTTTCGGCGCTTTCTGAAGAGCTCGGTGCGACGATCATCATCGGTTCCATGCCTGTACCGGTGGACGGCGAGGACAAGGTCGCAAACACCCAGTTTGCGTTTAGCGGCGGTGAGCTCCTCGCCACCTATGACAAAATCCATCTCTTTGATGTCGACCTGCCGACCGGCGAGAGCTGGCGGGAGTCGAGCCTTTACCGCGGCGGTGATGAGGCCGTGCTGATCGAGGCGGAGGGCGCCCATATCGGGCTGTCGATTTGCTATGATCTCCGCTTCCCCCATCTTTATCGCGGCCTGGCGCAAGAGGGGGCCGAGATCCTGACCATCCCCGCCGCGTTCACCGTCCCCACGGGGAAAGCGCATTGGGAGGTCCTGCTGCGCGCGCGGGCGATTGAGACCGGGAGCTTTGTCCTCGCAGCAGCCCAAGGCGGCGAGCACGAAGACGGCCGTGTCACCTATGGTCATTCGATGATCATCAGCCCCTGGGGCGAGGTCCTCGCCGTGAAGGCGGATGACGAACCGGGTGTGATCACGGCGGATCTCGATTTGGAACGCTGCCGTGACATGAGGACCCGTATTCCCTCGCTTGGGCTTGATCGTTCCGTCGCTGTGCGTACGTTTACGCAATGATCAAATACGCTCTTCGTTGCGTCGAGGATCACCGGTTTGAAGGCTGGTTCTCATCGAGCGCTGATTTCGACCACCAAAAAGAGGAAGGGCTTCTTGAATGCCCCGTGTGCGGAACGCATGAGGTGGAGAAGGCCCTGATGGCGCCCGCCGTCAGGACTGCGCGCCGTGCCGCCAAGAACGAGGCCATGGAAGTGGTCCGCAAGACCTGGAACGAGGCCGCCCGCAAGGCGCAAGACTATGTCGAGAAGAACTTCGACAATGTCGGCAAACAGTTCCCTGAAGAGGCTCGCAAGATCCATTACGGCGAAAGCGAAGATCGCCAGATCTACGGCCAAGCCACCGCGGCTGAGGTCAAAGAGCTCAAAGAAGAAGGCGTCACCGTTGCGCCCGTGCCGCAACCTATCCCAGAGGCCACTGAGGTCAAAAAGAAGCTCAACTGATCAGTGCACGCCGCCCCAGGACCGGAGCCCGGTACTGGGTTTGAAGCTTGAGGCCGCGCCAAAAGCATGATCTGCTATCGGCCCCGGGCGGGGAGGCTACCTTTGCCCAATAGATACGTTGGTCGCTTTCTATGGCACGGGTCTTTGCATCACTGACAATCGCCGCAATGGCCACGTTCGGACTGACGAGCTGTGGCGGTGACGACCATCCGCATACGGCACCGCTTGAGGTGGTGTGGATGCCTGAGATCTCGAAGCCGTCCTACCCAAGCGGTGACGGCCCTCGCGTTCTCGTGGATGCGGCGCACGGAAATTGGCACACTGTCGATTTTCGCTTTAAGAGCTACGCTGATCTTGTGCGTGCCGATGGGTATCGGGTCGGGGGCTCTGCCGATCCTGTTACCGAGGACGTCCTGGACGGCGCCGATGTTTTCGTGATCGCCAATGCGGTGCTTGGGGGCGAAGACTCAGTATGGGTCCTGCCGACGCCGCCGGCGCTCACCTCGGAGGAGGTGGCAATCATTGAGCGCTGGGTGCGTGAGGGCGGGTCACTCCTTCTGATTGCTGATCATATGCCGTTTCCGGCGTCGGTCGATGAGCTGGCCACGGCCTTCGGGTTGACGTTTCACAACGGTTATGCGCGCCCTGGCTATGATCAGTCGGGGCTCCTCGTCCTTAGCGGCGACAACGGTCTTCTGACGCCTGAGGCGCTGGCGCTGGGCAACGACGATCAGCCTGTCCGTGAGATCAGAAGCTATATGGGGCAAGCCTTCGCTATACCTGAAGGCGCAGTGCCTTTGATGCGGATGCCAGACGATTGGCGTCTTTATCTGCCGTCAGATGCATTTGTTCCTATGGATGAGATGACTCCAAGCATTTCGGTCCGTGGTCTTTATCAGGGTGCGTTGCTCGAGCACGGCCAAGGCCGTGTTGCCGTTTTTGGTGAGGCCGCAATGTTCACGGCTCAGGCTTTTGAAAGACCAAACGGGGACGTCGTGCGTGTTGGGCTGAATGATCCGGATGCGCCAGACAATGCGGCATTTGTCCTTCACGTGATGGCTTGGCTCACAGAAAGCTCAGAATCATCCAGCGCAGCTGAGTGACTGCCCCGTTCGCTCTTCATAGTCATTGCACAGACGATGCATGTCGTTGTCACGACCGGTAGAGGCCAGGAGGGCTGCGAAGCCAACCGTTGCATCTTCGTGGAGGGGCTCGTCGCGGAGCACCCGCCGGTACCAAGCCTCCGCATCGTCCAGACGGCCTGCCTCTTCATCGCGGCGCGCGATCAAGACACCAAGAGGTGCGCGCCACGGAGCGATATGCTGGGGGCTTGAGTGATAGGACCGCCCCATCGCTTCATAGGCGCCTGTGAGCGCTGCATAGGCCCGCTGTTTCTCCCCTCGCATGTCATAGAGTTCTGAGAGATTGATCTGCACGCCCCAGTTTTGCGGGTCATGGTGCAAGGCGTTGTCATAGGCCTCAAGAGCGCCGTCGATATCGTTTTGGGCCGTTCGCACCAAACCGACCACCCGCCAGGCGTCGGCGTCCCCCGGATGACGCCGCACGGATCGCTCGGCCAGGGCCTGAGCGCGGAGCAGTGTTTCCTGCGCTTCCGGTGTTTCGGTCAGGCCAAGCGATAGAGCCGCATGCATCGTGCTTGTGCCCTTGCGCTCCGATCCCATGGCCTCAGGCCAGCGCACGACGCGCTGGACCAAGGCGGCGGCCAGGCCAGCCTCCGCGCCTGGTTCAGGTTTGGGTTTTGACAACGCACGCTGATAAAGATCGATGGCCGCTTCATTGTCCGCCCGTGTAAAGAGCATATAGCGGTCGTGGGCGCGCTGCACGTCGACCGATGCGTCGTGCCCAACCGGCTCCTGCGATACAAGTGCTGTTGCGCCGATGAGGAGGACGATGGCTGCGGCGAGGCCTGCCGGCAACCACCGACGCGAGGCCACGGCCGTATCCTGACTGGCATGTTCCAAAGGTTCCGGTGACACCATCAGCCGATACCCGCGTTTGGGCACCGTCTCGACAAAGGAAGGGGCTTTGGGATCGTCCCCCAGCGCGCGCCGCAGTTTGAAGACGCAGCGGGTGAGGGTGTCTTCACCAACGGTCACGCCGGGCCACAGCCGGTCAAACAACGTCTCCCGGCTGACAACCTGGCCATCCGCCTCCGCCAGGATACGGAGAAGGTCGGCGACCTTGGGCTCCAGCCTCTGCGCGCTGCCTGCGGTGTTCTCAAGCCGACCAGCCGACAGGTCGACGGTCCATGATCCGAGCCGGAAAGAGGATGGTTTCGCCGAACTGCCCACACAGATCATTTAGGGGCATCACGCAGCCATGTGTAGGCGTTTCAAGGCGGTCAGGTTTTGGTCAGGTGAAAAGGACCGCTTGGTCATAGGTCTATGGCGCGCGCCGTGGTGGGGCGCACGGCAAAGTGAACGTGTGAGGTTTTTATGGTGCCCAAGCCCTGTCTCTCAGTGCTCGTTTTGCTGCTGGCGGGGTGTGCCGCTGATCCGCAGCTTGGGCTTTCGATAATGGAGCTTCCGGCGTTGCCAGCGTCCGCCTTTGCGCCGGGCGAGGACGAGCTCAGCCCTGATGAGCTGCGCGCTGATCTCGAGGCGCTGTATGAGGGCATGCAGGACGCCCATTACGACCTCTACGCCCGGCAATCGAAAGACGCCTATGACGCGCTTTACGCCGAGCTTTGGGCAGCGCTTGATGCCCCGCTTAAGCCAAGCGAGGCGGTGTTCATTTTTCAGCGTTTCGCCGCTTTCGGGAATATCGGGCACGCTCGCCTCGATGGTCCCTCAGAGGTCTGGCAGCGCTATCGCTCAGCGGGCGGAAAAGCCATCCCGCTTTATCCCCGTACCCGGGACGAGCGCGTGTTCGTGGCGGAGAGCTATGCGCCGGATGTGCGCCCTGGGGATGAGATCATCGCCATCAACGGGAAGCCGATGTCGGTCTGGCTGCCCAGGCTCTATCGCAACACATCGGCGGACAGCGACTATCTGCATGCGACGGTCCTAGAGCTTTCTTTTCCTGCCGACCTTTGGGCAGAGCTCGGTGCGGTGGATGCGGTTCAGCTGACCCTCAAAGGAGAGGACGGCGCTGTCCGTACGGCCGATGTTGAAACCATCAGTGAAGAGACATTGGACGAGCGATCGGCGATCGCGACCAGTGACGTCTTCGTGCTGGATTCTTCGGGCCGCAAATCCGCGATGCTGGAGGGCGGGATCGCGTATCTTCAGCCTGGTCCGTTCTACGGCGTTGAGACCCCTGACACGATGTGGGATCCGACAGCTTTCTGGGCGTTCATCGATGAGAGTTTCGAGACGTTTCTCGCGGCCGATGCCGCCGCGCTGATCATCGACATCCGTCAGAACCCAGGCGGCGACAGCTCCTTCTCTGATCGGATGATCGCATGGTTTGCCGATGAACCTTTCCGGTTCGCCTCGCAGTTCCTTATTCGCTCAAGCGCCCAGTCCGAGGCATCGAACCAGGCCCGGATCGACGCGAACCCGGCGATCGCCGCTGGTCCATCGGGCGATTTCGCGCGGCTCTATGCTGAAACACCGTATGGGGAGAGTTTCTCCTACGATATCCCGTTCTCGCGCCCTCGCGACGGCAAGCGGTTCGAGGGGCCCGTCTACGCGATCGTTGATCGCTACAGCTATTCGAACACCACAAGCGTTGCTGCGCTGCTGCAGGACTACGGTTTTGCCACCTTGCTTGGCGAGGAAACCTCGGATCTTCCGACCAGCTATGGCGCCATGGAGACCTTCACGCTGCCCCATTCTGGGCTCGTGGTCGGCTATCCTAAGGCCTATCTCATCAGGCCGTCGGGAGATGAAAGCGTCCGCGGTGTGGTGCCGGACATCCCCATCGATGCGCCGGTCTTTTCGACCCGCGATGAGATGCTCGATGCCGTGATCGATCATGTTCGCCAAGAACAGGGGCTCGAATAGAGTAGGCATCGCGGCTTCCGCTACCCAGCGCGGCGAGGGCATGGCACAATTGACTTATGCCTTTTGATTCGTTTGATCCGGCCTGGCCGCTGCTCCTGGATGTGGAAAAGTCTGTGACCGGACGCTCCTGGCGCCAGCGCGAGGTGTGCCGAAGGTCGGCGGATCTTGCTGTTCAGCGCCACGGCCTCGACATGCTCTTGGCTGAGGTTGTGCTCGGTCGCGGCGTGGCGCTCGAAGAGCTTGAGGCGCATCTCTCGCCGAGCCTCAAGCACCATTTGCCTGATCCGGCCGTGTTGATGGAGATGGAAAAGGCGACGGGCCGTCTCGCTGATGCAATCACGCGGGGCGAGACGATTGGCATATTCGGTGACTACGACGTTGACGGAACGGTGTCTTCGGCGCTTCTCTACCGCTACCTTCGCGCGGTCGGGGCAGAGCCCGTCGTGCACCTGCCGGACCGTTTTACCGAGGGGTATGGTCCCAGCACGGAAGGAATCCGGTCATTAGAAGAACGCGGCGCGACGCTGATCGTCACCGTTGACTGCGGTTCCAATCACGGCGCGATCCTCGAACCAGCGAAGGCCGACGTTGTCGTCCTTGACCACCACCTGATGTCCAAGCGGCCCGATGTGTTTGCGCTCATCAACCCCCATCGCCCAGGCGACAGCTCTGGCCTTGGCGGTTTGTCCGCAGGCGGCGTGACGTTCATGGCGCTGGTGGCTCTCAACCGCGAGCTTCGACAGCGCGGGTTTTTTGACGGTGTCCCGGAGCCAAAGCTCACCCGCTTTCTCGATCTCGTGGCCGTGAGCCTCATTTGTGACGTCATGCCTTTGCAAGGCTTGACCCGCCTGCTGGTTGCACAGGGGCTCAAAGTGATTGGCGATTTTGAGCATGGCCAGATCGGCAATCCGGGCCTGCGAGCTCTTGCTTTGGCGGCAGGCCTTCAAGGGCAGGCGGGCGCGAGCCATATCGGCTTTCAGATCGGTCCACGGATCAATGCCGCGGGCCGAATTGGCCACGCCAAAATCGCTTTTGATCTTCTGACCACCGATGAACCGGCGCAGGCTGTCGCCATTGCCCAAAAGCTTGAGGCTCTCAACAAGGAGCGCCGCCGCCTCGAAGACCGTGTGCGCCGCGAGGCGATCGCCCAGGTCGAGGCGCAAGGCCTAGCCGATGGCGAACCCGTGGTGGCCGCCGGCGAGGGCTGGCACCCGGGCGTCGTCGGTATAGTCGCCGGCCGGCTGAAGGAGCGCTTTCACAGACCTGCTTTTTGCATCTCCCTTGAGGGCGAAAAAGGCACAGGGTCAGGGCGCTCTGTCGAAGGCGTGGATCTTGGCGCCGCCGTTGGTGCTGCCGCGGCTGCGGGGGTGATCCAGGGCGGCGGTGGCCACGCCATGGCCGCGGGCCTCTCGTTGTCACCTGGTCAGATCGAGCCCTTTCGGCAGTATCTCGCAGAACGCCTCACGGCATCGGTGGCTGAGGCGACCGCCGTGCGCCCCCTGGTCCTCGACGGTGTGGTGGGCCTCGGCGCTGTCACCGCCTCCACTTGCCGCGCGCTCAGCCCTGCGGGGCCGTTTGGCCAGGGCAACCCTGAGCCGCGCTTTGCGCTCTCCAATGTGCGGATCCGCCGCGCACGGCTGGTGGGTGACCGGCACCTTTCGATCACTATGGAGGACAGCCTTGGCAAGACGGCTCGCGGGATCGCATTTGGCGTGAAAGATGAACCGCTTGGCGCGCTGCTTGAGGATGAAAGCCGCCCTCTCTTGCATCTCGCTGGCCGCATCACGCCCGACACCTGGCGAGGCGGTGAGGCGGCACAGTTCGAACTCGACGATGCAAGTGCCGCTTAGCTCAAAAAAGGCTTGAAAGCGCTCGCCCGTTTCCGTATCTGGCCGCTTCTGGGTGCAGCCCGGCTCTGCGCTCCCTTCGTCTATCGGTTAGGACGCCAGGTTTTCAACCTGGAAAGAGGGGTTCGATTCCCCTAGGGAGTGCCATTTGCTTTCGTCTGACGGTATCGCCTTGTTTTCTAAGTGCTTTGTCTGAGGGTCCTGATGCTGGAACTCAGTTTTCTGGGACAATTCCTTGGCAGCGGTACCTTGAGAGAATGCTGCTCGTTTTGGAAAACGATGATCGAGTAAGCTGTTGTGTTCCTTACGCGTCTTATCTCAACAATCGTGATGGAGACTAAAGTAAGGCTGCCACATCGGCCTTTAGCCGTCCGATCCAAGCTATCTCGTTACAGTCGGGGCTTCGGCATAAGTCGGGTGCGAAGCACTCATTCTCGAGGATTTGTAGCTTCTCCAGGATGCCATGCTTTGAATCGGCGGGCGCGAGGAGAACGGCATCGCGAGCTTCACGTCTTCGGATGACCCGAGAATTGAGTGCGTCTTCGTCTGCCTCATCGGGTGGAGTAACCCAGGCCTGCCAGTACTCCGCTCGTCGACGTTCGTTTTGGGTTACCTCGTAATCGGTTTCGGTATTGGTCATGGTGCCTCCTATGTTGATTGGGCAGCTTGATTCTTCATGGAAACCAGAGATCCGTCAACAGAAATCCCTACACAGACCTATGCCTACGGGGACAAACAAAGACGGTGGGGCCATAAAACATGGGACACAGAACAGATGAACGTCTGACTGGCTCCCCACAGCGTCCACACACCGTAAACGATGCGTCCTCTGATTGATAATCAGCAGGTCACCTAGTGTTTATGCGGTGTGCAGACTCAGTGTGTGAGCGATGGTGTGAGTGGGGCGCGGTTTAAACTGGGGCGCCGGGTGTTCGAAGGGGGTACGGGGGGAATGCTGGGGGCTTTATGTAATCATCAGGGTCAGACAGATCTTCGCCATTTTGACGCCCCGTTGACCTGCCGTGCTCGATGGGAGGGAGGACGGGTGGTCACCCACGTCTTGCGCTCCCTCCGTCCCCGTATCGTTAACATATTATTACGCTATATAACTCTATATTACGTATCGTTCTCTACTGGTATCTATATCTGAACCCCGGGGGAATGTTATTCAACTACGGTGGGAAATCGTTGAACCTAGTAATTCCGGGCGTTTCGCGGGGTGACCCATCCGGTGTTCCGCTGCTGGGTGCTACCCATGTGTTTCAACGTCTTGTCCAACTCCTCGTGGAAGCGCCGTGCACGTGTTCTGACCGGGGTTTAGAGGGTCATACACGGTGTTGTGACGCTGCTATCAGCCCTATGCCCCCCCAAGAACAGACACAGGAGCCCGCTGATGCGCAAAGAAGGCTTTCCTAAGGGGGGGATGCAAAATCCAACAACACGCACCAGGGGCTCTCTGTGGCCGTTTAAAGGGCATTCGAGTCGAGGGCGGGCCCTTGGTAGGCCGACAATGCATTGTAGCGTAAGTCTAGGAGAATTGCGACCCAAAGCCGAGGCCGGTATTTTCTGTAGATGTGCGGTCGGTTTTCCCAAGAGGCTACGTGGCAGGAACTGCGAGACTACTACGCCCTCATCCCGAGCCAACCCGCCCTCAACCTCGCTGCCCGCTATAACATTGGGCCGCTCCAGCAGGCTTCGATCATCCGACGCTCACCGGAGGGGCTTGAGGCCGTCGTCGCTGTCTTCGATCTCGTTCCGTCCCACTGGAAGCTTCCGCGAAAAGACAAAAAGTTTTCGACCTTCAACGCTAAGTCGGAAACAGTTGCCACGTTACGGTCGTTCAAAGACGCTTGGGTTCGCGGTCAACGCGCGACCCTCCCAGTTGCGGGTTTCTTTGAGTGGCCTCGACCCAGGCAACCCGGATCGCCTCCGTATTACGTTACCGCAGCCGCTGGCGGGCGGCTTCAACTTGCCGCGCTGTGGTCGGCCTGGTTCAATCCAGTGACGAAGTCCGAAGAACTAACGTTCGCCATTCTAACAACCGCTCCGAATGCGGATATGTCAGCAGTCCCACATCATCGATCACCTGTTGTTGTTGCTGAGCAAGACACTGAGACCTGGCTAGCCACTCATCCTAATGATGCAGCGGCGTTGCTTCAGCCCCCACCAGACGGAAGCTATGAGCTTCAACAGGTGAGCCGCTACGTGAATGATGTCCGAAACCAGGGGCCGGATTGCGTCAAGCCATTGACGTAGCGCCGCTTAACTCATTCCATCCTCTCAGCTTGCTGTAATCGTGCGTCGTTTCCGGCTTCGCCATTCAACGGTGTTTACGAACGTGGGCGCAAGAAACGCCACGCCAATACGATCAGACTGTAATATGCATATCATGTGTATGACGTTGACATGCGTTGCACAGCTGCTATCGTTTAATTGTGCGCAGGAGGCGCACAGAATGGAGACGATCATGATAAAGACTTATCACATCGCGTTGGGAATAGTTCAGGTCTTGGGCTCAAGCCGTGCTACGCCGACTTGCTGGCAATCTCTGGACAATGATACCAGCCGCACCGATCCTATCGCGCACGCGAAAGACAACCTAATCGTAGGCAGAGACAGCAAGTCTGACTCGAACCCCTGTTACGGCATCAGCACGGCCGCAGGTTCCCCACTACCGCGGCGATCTTCAAAATCTGACGAGTTACGACCCGCTTCGATTCTTTCGGAAGCCCAGTTTCTCTTCAACAATGTGGCCGGATGGCTGGGTAAGTTCATCGAGCTCCGCTCTATGCAGTACCCGGATTTTTGTCATCCCAAGCTGAGAATACGCTCTTTGGGAGCATAACGTTTTATCGGTGGCAATCACGGAATAGTCCGTGTGCTCACTTCGCAACGTTCACAACGTAACCTGGCTCTAGGTTAGGACTGTTGCCGCCGTTTTTGATTTCCGAAGTGAGTGAGTCGTAAGACCTGGTGCCCTTTAGCAAAGGGTAAGACAATGACAACGCGCGTTCGTATTGGCGAGCCCTTTGAAGGGCTGGAAGTCGAAAGCGACACACCTAATGAGCACACTGTTAAACTTATACAGGCTACTGCTCAGCTTGAAGATAGCAGAACGCGGAAGTCTCTTACCATAGGGGCAATCGGGTTTTGTATGTTGATTGTTTTAATCGCCGGCGTGATCGGCATAATCGACGGTACGTTTAATGAGGTTCAGGCAGTCTATAACGTGATTGGGCCAGTTACCGCCGTGATCTTCGGTTACTATTTCGGTGCCCGGAGGACCGATAGAAATGACGAAACGAAATGAAACAAGAGGTGCGGCTGGCTCCTCCAAGAGTAGGAGCCCTCAGCGCTTAAGCATCGTGTTGAACGACGCTACAGAGAAGCGCCTGAACCGTATCAAGGAGATGATGGAGGCCGACACAACTACCGACGCCGTTAAGGATGCACTCCGACTATTGGAGTATTTCCTTAGTGTATCGGATAGGGGGGGGAAGTTTTTCATTCAGATGCCAGACGAAGAGCCTCGGCAGCTTGAAGTGTTCGGGATCTCAACAAGATGAGTCCTGAACTTCTTGTTCTGGCCGGACTCTGCAAAGCTGTAATTTCTAATTGTGCAAACCGCGACCGCTACTGATCAATATTCTTACCTTGTTCTTCAGACTGCTGTCCGCTCGCTTTGGCTGAAGGTTCGCGTTGCTAGAATCCTATAAGCGCTGCTCCTACTAATCCCCGTTCGTCTCGCAGCTTCGGCCACACTTGCGCCGCGCTTCACTAGTGCCAACACTTCGTGACTCTTCGCCCTTGCTGTCGGTGCACGGCCTTTGTATCTGCCTTCACGCTTAGCCTTCTCAATGCCAACACGTTGACGCTCCAACATCAGGTTTCTTTCGAACTCAGCGACCGCACCGATGACACCCAGCACCAACTTTCCGTGGGGTGTCCCGGTATCCAAATTCAAACCGTCGAGCACGCGCAGCTCTACAGAACGACTACGGAGCGTCTCAGTGAGTTTCATCAAGTCACTGAGTGACCGCGCCAAGCGATCGAGGCGCGTCACAACGAGCGTGTCACCCTCGCGAACGTAGTCAAGCGCTGCGTCCAGTTGTTCCCTTTGGCCGCTCACGGCGCTGACCTTCTCATGGAAAATGCGCGTCGCCCCGGCGTCACGGAGTGTCTGTTGCTGGTCCTCGTAGGAAGCGTCTTGGTCTACGGTAGAAACTCTGGCGTATCCGACGATCGTACTGGTCATAGCGTATGACCTCCGCTGTCTCACTGGATTCTATGAGTCTACGGAATCTCCGTGTCAATAGGATCAGACCTACGTATATGGGACGTGATCGGAGGGTCACTGACTGTGTCACTGGGGTATGGTCAAATGGAACACGAAAGGCCGCTCCACCCGCTACGTTTCAAGGAGCCCCAGGGGGTAGGCGCCGACTTCATCCGATAAATGAGGTCTGAGAAATGTTCTCCATTTTTTGTGCCTCACACCAAGACGTTCCCGCACCGCGACCCTTCCGTAAGACCAGTGGTCCCCAAATGGTCGCGGCGGTTCCTGTTGCTATGACGAGTGACCGAAAACGCCCCAAGAAGGACGCTGGCGGGCTAATGCTCAGTCGCGAGAAACCGTCCTCGCTTTGCAAGGCGCGAAAGCGTGCCCGTTCGCAGTTCTGACGCACGGAGATTTTGGCCGAAACGGAGTAATTGATCACAAAATGTCCTGTTGAACACCAAATCCTTCAGGCGTCTTCCAAGTCTGTTTGAACTGCGCGTTGCCCCACTCGCAGAACGCAAGGACGATCGAGCTAAGCGCTTGTCCCTTTTCCGTAAGTAGATATTGATAGCGAGGCGGTCGAGACACGTACTCTTTCTTTACGACGAGCTCGTGCTTAACCATCGCTTCGAGACGTTTGGTGAGGACAGTCGCCGTAATTCGCTCGGGCGATTCTAGAAAGTCATTGAAGCGGGATTTGCCGTTTAGCATGTCTCGGACGATGACCAGGGTCCATTTGTCTCCGACGAAGTCCAAGGACGTTGCGATCGGACAGTTGGAGCGATGGAGGAGGTTGGCTTCTTTCATAGCTCCAGGATATAACTAGTGACTTGCTAGTGACAAGTTAACCATGCTAAATGGCCTAAGCATCCTGAGAAGCATGAGGTGGCACATGAATCTGGAAGTGACGTCCTTAGCTGCGGCCAGCTTGGGCTTATTGCTGCTACCGCTTGCGTTGATGGTCTCGATGCAGCGCGTAAAACTTGGCAACGTCGTGTTCGGGCATGCAGATAATGACACGCTTCTGCGCCGCATAAGAGCCCACGGAAACCTAATCGAGTACGCCCCGCTTAGTCTGATCCTTCTTGGGTTGTCGGAGGCTCAAAATGCAAGCTCTTGGCTCGTCACAACGAGCGCTGTTTTACTGGTTTTCGGTAGGTACATGCACGCGGCTGGTACGTTGATCGCACCAAGTTCCGCCCCGCCCCGCGCGATCGGTATGCTGATGACGCACGCATCATACATCGCGCCATCGCTTTGGCTATTGAGCCATGTCTTCTTTGGGTGAATAGGCGCCTTGCCGATTCTTCTCTGTGCAATCGATTAGATGCTCTGCGGATTAAACTCACCGCATATCGCTCACGGTTAGCACGAACACGGACCTTTCCTTCGCGTCGACACATCTGCATGCGCTTGACATCGAGCACATCGTTCTCAATGGACCGCGTTACTAAAGCCTAGCGAGCCACATGTTGGTTGTTGCGCCATATATGCCGATCGACATCATCAGTGTTAAGATCAAAGTAGCTACGGCAACCGCATACTTCGCCACGGCGCTGTGTGATCGCGTGGCCCAGAAATAGAGTTCAAGGGCGAGAAGCGGCACCAGATACTGGCCGTGATACCAGAACTTGAAGAACTCAAGCGTGTTCGTCCCAACCGTGACCGCCCAGAATTGATAGCCGATGCGGAAGAACCAGACCACACCGACCACCATGAAGAGGCGGATCGCCCACTGGTGATGGATCGCAATTTTTCGCTTGATCGCATAATAGAGCGTAATCGGCGCAAATGCGAGAATGAGCAGACCCCCAATGGTGGTGCCTATTTGTCCGTTTACCCCGCCAATGATTGGCTCTTGGGTCCAATTCATATAGATCCCTGTCGTCGCCGTCACGACCGCTAACGACATCCATAGACGCCCGTTCCACCGATGAAACGTAGGGAACCGTTTCCGAATCGCCGGGATCAGCTGGAGCGGTCCGCCGCCGACAATCAAAATGGACAACATAAGGTGGGCGATCATCGAGCCATTATGGGCGTCGTCGCCGGCGACATAGCCATGCGGGAGATGGGTTTCCTCAAGCCCCGGCGCGCCTTGGGCAATCAACAAGGGGACGTAAAGAGCCGCCACGTAAAACGCGAAAATCCAATGGCCAATCGCCGCCGCCGTGAACCAGATCCGCCCGGACCAAGATAAGACGTCTTTTCCGGTGATCTTGGTCAAGCCAGGGGCAAGTTCTATCGTTCGATCATTACTCATTACACTTATCTTTTGTGGATGGCCTATATGATTGGCGTCCGCTTCGACCGTTGCGATCTTGGCGCGCGCTAAGATCGCTGATACTGCACCTCAACGGACCTGACTGCTCCAAAATCGGAAAACCGGTCCAAATCTGGCAGATATCAATAGAAAGGCGTGCCGAGGAGTTTCATGCCGCAAGACGACGTGACGAAAACACGTGATTACTTGACGGCCTATGCCGTGGACGATCCATCTATTGAAGTCGCTTTGAACGGCGCTGCTTTTCTCACGCGAGCGGCATTTCCCGCGTTTGATGAACCCACACAGTCCAGCCCGTTCACGAAGATTGCGGTCAATACAGGTCTGAACTCGTGGTACAAACGCAACTCCGATAGCACCTGCGTCGAAGGACCTTGGCGTCGGAAAAGCGTCGCGATCACGCTTGCTGGTGAAGACGGTCACACCGTCTCCAGCGACGTCCTCATGACGGGCCTCGCCGTCAATCTGGACGCCATCACCCCTTACGGCGAGACGCCGATACGGCAAGAGGCGCTCGAACAGGCAGCGAACCACCTCCCTGTCGATCCGTATTCAGCATTCTTGTTGGAGACGCTGTTTCAATCGTCGAAGCGATATGGGTCGTCCGCCGCTTTTATTGAACAACGTGTCCATGAGCTCCTTCGCCATCTTCTACGGCCGCAAGAGCGCACCGTCCATCAGCATACGCCGCCGCTTGACACCCGGCGTTTATCTCGCGTGAAGGCGTTTATCGCGGAGCATGCTTACGAGGACCTCAGTGTGTCCGATCTCGCAAGGATCGCGGTCATGGACACGAGCTATTTTATCAAATCGTTTCAAGCCGCGACGGGAATGACGCCCTTCGTTTATTTGACCCGCGCGCGCATGGCCGAAGCCAAACGGCTTCTTCTTCAAAATCACTCAGTCACCCGCGTCGCATTGAGTGTTGGATACAGCAATCCCAGCAAATTCGCCGCCACTTTCAAAAGATGCTACGGTATGACCCCCACCGGCTGGCTAAGCAGCACTCTCTCATAGTCAACTCATTCCAACTTAGATCGGCTTAGTCATCGATGCATACTAACGCTGATGGTCATATCTTTGCCCCCTAATGCTGGGCTGCTGTTCAAGCTAAGATATTAGTTTCTGTAAGGGGGGCGATTGCTCGAAAGCACTTCATTGACGAGGATGCTCTGAGCGGCGGACAATTCTCACAGCGTCCGAAAATCGCCGGAAGCGGACACTGGACGAAAAGGCGTCACCGTCTTGTGCTCGATCAATACACTTTGCAGCCAGGAAATTTCTGAGCAAAGCCATACCATCTTGTGAACACATGGTGCGGCGGGTTTTTGAGACTCCCTGTCGTAACGATAGGCAGGTTGCGATCAGTGTCCCAAGTCACGCGGATCTCTGTTCCAAACTGCTGGTCTAAGACGCCTTCACCCTGGCGGATTTTTTCAAGCGGATAAAAAACAGCATGTCGTCCGCTCCAGATGCCGACCCCCATTTCAAGCTCAGGCAATCTTGGATCATGAAACTCGAATGACTCGCGAAACCCAGGATAAAACTTGCCCTCTGGCAGCATCCGCCATGTATGGCCGTACTGCATACGGCGCACCAGTTTTTGCCAAAGCTTCAGACGTGGACGCGCCAGCGGCAGGGATGGGGATTCGGCCAACAAATCTCCCGCCAAAACGATCCGCAGCGATCCGATGATGTCTAGACTTTTCCCTTTGTGTGGCCCCCAGCGGCATTCGCCGGTCAGGTGATCCCACAGCGATCCGGTGGCATCATCTTTCATGATCATGGTGCCAGCGTGCACTCCCCCCACGGAGAAGGTTGAAGGCTGTCCATCAATGCGTGCATCGAAATTGATGCCAGCATTGCAGACCGCGCAGAACGACACCAGGAAGGGCGTTTCTCCGAGTGTACCCTGTGCCAGGTGGTGATAGGCCAGCGTGCGAAGCGTGATGCCAATCGCTTCCCCGTCCGCCTCAAGCACGAACACGTCCTGTTCCGGGCCGACAAATCCCTCTTCGATGGCTTGTTCGATGGGCTGGGTGTTTTTGTCGATATGAAGAGTCTTGTAGAGTTTGACGAACGTCTCGTCCTCAACCTTCTCTCTATCAAAATCTCTTGATCCACTCTCGTCCGGAACGATCAGTGTCGGCACGGGGGCCGGAGTTTTGCGTGTGGCGATCCAGGTCCAGAAGGATGTTTGAACCACTGCCAGAATGACAAATGGAACCACGATATCTCCTAGCGGGGCGCCAAACGCAGCGTAAGCATAGGCGGCCGCAAGCGTCTCAAACGTTGATCCGGCATAAGCCCACTCGCGCAGCCGGTTGGGAACGGGCAGTGTAACCGCGGCAAGCTCGTACAATTTGGCGACACCCAGCAGCAAGGCGAAGCTGGCTGGATATCCCAGATGCGTTATGCGCTCTACCAGGAAGTCCGCCCCTAGAACCGCTGCGGTTCCGGTGACCGCCATCCAAAATGCGATCACCCCGGTGGTCACGAAATAGAGCAGGCGCAGTCCTCTGCGCTGTTTTGGCTGTGCGGACATTAGACGTCTCCATCGTTTGTTTTCTTGGTCCGCCCATTTTATGGGCCTTGTAAAAACGGACAATCAGGAGAAAATTTGACTTATTGTCCGAAAAAACAGAATAAAAAGGGATGAGACTGTCTACATCCAAAGAACTGGTCGTCTTTGAGACCGTTGCGCGGCTGCGGAGCATCACCCTGGCGGCTGACGAGCTGGTGGTGTCCAAGCAGACCGTAAGTGACCAATTGAGGCGGCTGGAGGACACTGTTGGAGTACGCTTGCTCCAGAGAACCTCGCGCAGCATGTCCCTCACGGAGGCCGGTACGCGCCTATACCCTCACTGTATCAGGGTCGCAGACGCCACCAAGGCCGCGCTTCAAGAGCTCGAAGAAGAGAGCCAAGAACCAAGCGGACTGCTCACTTTGGCCTCATCTAGAACATTTGGCGCGCATTTTTTGGCTGAGCTCGCTATGCGATATCTTGAAACCTATCCGAAGGTTCAGGTCGATCTGCGGCTCGAAGACCGCCGCTTCAAAATCATTGAGGAAGGCATCGACCTTGCTTTTCTCGCCTTTCAACCGGAAGGCAACGACCTCATGTGCCGGGCCCTTTTCCCGGCAGAAGCGTGTTTCGTTGCTGCGCCGGACTTGTTGAAGAAGGCTGAGCTTGATGAGGCTGAAGACGCTTACGGGCAGCTACCAAGAATTGAATGGCGCCAGGGGGCAGACAGCTCTCAGACAGAGCTGAGAGCAACCAGGTTACGGGTGTCGTCCGTAGAGATTGCGCTCCTGGCGGCGGTCCGGGGCTTGGGGGTCGTTAAGGCCCCTCGACCGCTCGCTCAACCCCACATTGATGCCGGCGAGCTTACTGTGCTGCCCGATCAAGAAGCGTCTCCGACATCGAAAATCTATGCGGTCTTTCCAAGTCGTTTTCACGTGCCATCGAAAGTAAGAGCGTTTTTGAACCTGGTGCAAACGTCCAATAGCTCAATCGATCAGATGATGGCGGATCGAACACTGCCCTAAGTCTGCTTGTGTGAAACACATGTCGGTCGGCAAACAAAATTCGGCGTAGCCAGCGTCCGGCTTGGGCCAATCCCAGTCAATCACACTACTTCATGAGCGGCTTAATTTCGCCCGATCCGGTCGCACGCAGCAACCTGACGACACGGTTCGAACACATGCCGCCCAGGAGCCTCACTGGTGAGTCTTTCGTTGTGCGGATGGGGGGAAAACCACGCATACGAGGCCAATGAAACGCATCACAGAACAACCTCACGGCTCTCAGCGGCTCTTCAGGTTCACGCCGCGTCAGCTATCTAACAGACTGGCAATCACCGTGGTGTCGACCCCGTCGTAACGTATCGAATTCACGGCTGGTCTGAGCGCTTCAACGTCACCTTTGTTACCATAAACGGCGGTCGTTACGGAGCCACCAGCATGGCCGACCACCCGAGCTGCGAGAACCTCTGGAACACCAGCGTCCAACAGCTTGTTGACGACCGTATGCCGGAATGAATGGTGTACCTTGGTAGGACCAAACTCTAGTTGAGCTTTCAGTTTACCGAAGGCCTTCTCTAGACCACTAATCGAGTAGGGGTCCTCGGTCCATTGACGCGCACAGTCATGAATCAACTCCGGACAAGGGATCGTCCGAGCTGATAGTTCTTTCTTCTGGCGTGGGAACGTCAGCGTGCGCTGCGTCTCGTTGAAGGTCATCTTTGGAAGTGCTGCGATCCGTGGTCCGGTGAACGCAGAGATCAGGATCGCCTGGCGTAGTCTCAGGGACTTAGCTTCTGTAAGCAGACGTAAGACTTCGGCGTCTTTCCACACGTCTCGTTTAACTGATTGTCGCGTTGAAGTTACCATAAGATCCCGGAAGGGTGCGGGGTCGTAGCCATGGAACTTTGCGAGACCACGCAGCGCGCTCAGCATGCGGTTTATGGACGGTTTGGAGAGTGTCGTACCTAGCTCATTGACCCACTGTTGAACGTCTGATCTCGTGACGTTATCTAACGGCGGAAGGTTTTCGTCAGCACGCTTATACGTGTTCCTGTAATCCGTCTGCGTATTCTTTGTTCGCTGTTGGCCACGTTCTAGGTACTTATCTCCGAACTGGGTGTATGTCAGCTTTCCCGCCCAAAGGTCTATCTTCCTGGCAAGCTCTCGACCCCAGATCGTTTGAGTTTCGATGCGCTCTCGGGCCTCGTCGACCGCATCATGCCAGTCCTGACCCGCGCGCCGGTTCTCCGACGCCTCTGCTACTGCGTGGAGTGTCAGCTCCTCATGAACGTCATCAATGCTCGTGGGAATACCTTCAGCACGTAGTCCTCGCTCGGCTACGCCTCGTTCAACCCAATACAAGTCATTGTTGTCGTCGGTCTGTTTCTCCGTTTCGATCGTGAGCGCGCGTGCTTTAGCTACTGCGAAAATCTTTTCGTAATGAGCGAGCAGCTGGTCACGGAGTGTGCGTGCTGTCACCTCGTCACGTGTACCTAGGCTCGTCTCGATTCGTGGTTTCCCAACGGCGCCCTGAGCAAACTTCGGAACGTCCTTGACGAACCACCACGTCTTGCCTCGTAGCTTAAGGTGGCGATTCTTCGTCCGCATCCTCGGCATCAGGAAATCCTTCTGGGACAGTTCCTGGACACCAATAACCGGAAAAATAAATAATTACAATATTATAGGTAAATAGCCTCCCTAGAGCCCAAATCCCCTAGGGAGTGCCACAATCCAACAAGATGAGTGGTTTGAAGCGGATTTTGTCAATTCGCTGCTGTAGGCCGTGCCAGTGTTTAGCAGCACCGCAGTCAACTGATCTGACGTCAGCCCATGGACTCAGGCCGCACTCTCCCAAGAGCCAAAAGGAGGTGTTGTCGTGACCGACTCCGCTTCGTTTGGGGACATCAGAGCCAAGCTGGAGGATGCGACAACCGCGATCGTGTTGTTACGTGATGTGCTGAACATCACGACTTTTTCCGACCACGGTGGAACTGACGGGGCTCAGGTCTTATCGCGCCACACCAGAGCGGTGACGCGGGTGGGCCTGTCACGCATGACAGCCGCTTTCTTTAGGTATGCCTTGGTAGCTTTCCACGGCTTCCCGCGTCTGTTGCGCGACAAGCTTTGCTGAGTCTTCCGTCGCACTCATCGAACGCGAAAAAAATGCAGACTGATATTCCGTATAGTCTTGGACAGTCTCTTCCGTCAGCTTCGTATAAAGAACAATCAATTCCTGCGGTGTTTTACAACTCGCCATGGCCTGCACGGCAGCAAGATCTGCGTTCAACCGCTTTGCGAAATGCTGCGCTGTCTCAGCTGACAGCGCATTGATGAACTCGAAGCCTTTGGTCCACGCTGTGAAGTCAAAGGAAAGCTGATTCCGCGAAAAATTTCCGATCCAACTGGCATTGACGAACGGGTCGAAAACCGACGCCATCGGCGGAAAGGCGACAACACCGAACGGATTTGAGACCGTCGATACGTTTTCGGCTTCTGGTTCCTTCGTCGGCGCAGGGGACTTGCTGCTCTGGGTTGCTGTTGGTTTTGGTGTGTCAGCAGTCTGAGGAGTTTTTCGGTTTACAGACATTTCGGTCTCCTTAGGATTCTCAAGTCAATCGTTACACAGATGAGGTCTGGGGTAGTGACTTTGATGCAGACTGGCTGCCCGCACGAATGCGCTGTCGGTGGATGGCTTTGTGGGCTTCTTCGACCGCGAGAAACAATCCTGCGACCATGATGAGGGCAGCGAAAACGGCGGGAGAGATCGGACCGATCTCAAGAATGCTTCGAAGCCCGGGCACGTTCATCAGGAGCAGGTGGAACCCTAGGGCCAACGGCACAGCCAAGGCGAGCGGGCGATTGGCGAAATAGGGGATCTTGAACAATGACTTCGTTTCTGACCGCCCGGAAAGAACCCGCGCATTGCCGAACAGAACCATCATCATCAGTGTGATGTTGCGCGCCTGTGCATCTTCGATCCCAGACCCAAGCGCCGTCCAATAGACAGCAAACGCCAGGGCCCCCATCGTCGTGCCCGCAACGAGAATCCGTTCGATCGCGAAGCGGTCCAAGATCGGCTGATCGGGGCGCCGCGGATCGCGTGTCAGCTCGTCGCCTTCTTTGGGCTCGAAAGCCAGCGCCACGTCTTGAACGCCGTTGGCGACGAGGTTCAGCCACAAGAGCTGGACCGCCGTGAGCGGCATCGGGAGGCCCACAAGAACGGAGAGGAAGAAAAGGAGGAGAGCTGAGAAACCGGTCGCAACCAGCAGGATAATCACCTTACGGATGTTATTATAGACGATCCGGCCTTGCTCCACGCCCGCAACGATCGAGGCGAAGTTATCGTCGGTGATGATGAGGTCAGCGGCTTCTTTCGCGACATCGGTCCCAGATTTGCCCATGGCAACGCCAGCATTGGCGCGGCGCATGGCGGCAGCATCATTCACCCCATCTCCGGTGACGGCCACAAAGTGCCCATCATTCATGAAGGTCGCGACGATGAGCTCTTTTTGCGCCGGCTCGATCCGGGCGAAAACCCGTGCCGGCAGCACGAGGTCACGAACCGCATCCTGACCTTTCTCCTCTGCCTCACGCATCATGCTGCCGGTCACAGGCTGGGCGTCGGGTCCGCAAAGGCCGAGGTCCATGGCAATGGCTTTGGCCGTCGACGGATGATCTCCCGTCACCATGGCCACGCCGATGCCGCCATCACGGCAACGGCCGATCGCGTCCTTGGCTTCCTCTCGGATCGGATCGATCATCGCGACCAGGCCCAGGAAAGTCAGCTCCGATAGGGCTGGATCGTCCTCATCAGAAGAAGCTGTTCGCTTGGCTAGGGCGAGCACCCTGTAACCGTTCGCCGCAAGATCTTCGTACTGCTTTTCAATCCGCGCTTTGTCGAACGGGACGACAGCTCCGTCGACCTTCATCGTTGTTGCTGCAGCGGTGATCTTTTCAGGACTTCCCTTGACGTAGAAAACGCATGTGTCTTCGTCATCATTGATACTGCCCGAGAACGCCTTTTCCGACTCGTAGGGCACCAGCCGCCTTTGCGGGCATTGCTGACGAAGTTGCCCGAGGGAGAGGCCGGCCTTTTTAGCAAAGACGAGGAAGGCAAGATCGACGATGTCGCCGTCGCCGTTCCATCGACCTGCGTTGTAGTCAAGATGGCTTTCATTCGCCAGGACGCCGGTCACGCAAAGCTCACGCAAGGGCTCAAGGTCGTCTCCGTCGATCGAGCCGGGGGCCAGACCGGCCCCGTTTGCTTTATAGACCTGGCCAGACGGAAGGTGCGCGGAAGCGATCGTCAGCTCATTGACGGTCAGTGTACCGGTCTTGTCTGAGCAGATAAAGGTGCACGACCCCAGCGCCTCGACCGCTACGAGCTTTCGGATGATGACATTCTCTTTGGCCATTCTTCGCATGCCGATGGCGAGCGCCACGGTCAGCGCTGCGGGAAGACCTTCAGGAATGGTGGAAACAGCAAGTCCGATCGCCATCATGACCATCTCGGACACGGTATAGCCGCCGCGAAGCGCCATTAGGGCTGCAAGAACAAGGATGGCCATGACGATGGCGCCAGCCACTTGGTAGGTGAAGCGCCGGATGCGGATCATCAGTGGTGCTTCGGACACGCGGCGGCCTGCCACCTTTTTGGCGATCGTGCCGATCTCGGTATCCATGGCGGTGGCATCAACAACGCCGCGTCCGCGTCCGCGGGTCACGACGGTCCCTGCAAAACACCGGTCAGCACGTTCGGCGAGATTCGCGCTTTCTCCGGGTCGAGCCGATGAGTCTTTCACGACGGCCACGCTCTCGCCGGTCAGCATGGATTCATCGATCTCGAGACCGTCGCTGGCGACAAGCTGCATATCCGCCGGCACTTTGTCGCCCGACGTGAGGAGAACGACGTCTCCGGGCACGACCTCTTCGATATCGATGGTGACCGCCTCGCCGTCTCGGAGAACCCGCGCCCTGCCATGGACAAGGTTTCTTAGGGCAGCGGCTGATTTCTGTGCAGAATACTCTTGCACCGTCCCGATACCGGCATTGAGAAGCAGGACCGCGAGAATGAAGACCGCACTCGCCAGCTTGCCGAAGGCGAGAGAGACGATTGCCGCAACGAGCAGCATGTAGATGAAGGGACTCAGGAACTGACGTATAAAGATCGTCGGTAAACCTGGGAGTTGCACCTCGGGGAGCTTGTTTGGGCCCGTTTCGCTCAGGCGCCGCACGGCCTCCTGGCTCGTGAGCCCTTCGGTGGGGGCACTCGAGAAGGAGGTCTCGAGCGGCTCTTTCACGGCCACTGATGCGACATTGACCATTAGACTTCTCCTCGTTGAAGCTCCGGTGGAGAAGCATTCTGATGAAGGCGTTTTGCGACGGCGGTGCTTGCCAAACGGGGGAGGATCCCTTCGGCCCGGCTCGTCAGAACGATGGGCACACGTGCCCCCAGAACAACGCCCGCTGCGACGGCGCCGCCAAGATAGTCGAGCTGTTTGGCCAACATGTTTCCCGCCTCAAGATCCGGGACAATCAAAACATCGGCGTCTCCTGCGACATCCGAAACAAGCCCTTTGATTGCGACCGCCGCTGGCGAGACGGCGTTGTCGAAGGCGAGGGGGCCGTCGATGAGCGCGCCGGCTATCTGGCCGCGGGCTGCCATCTTGCAGAGAGCGGCGGCATCGATCGTTGACTGAATATCCGGATTGACCGTTTCGACGGCAGAGAGAATGGCAACCTTGACCGGATCTGCACCGAGCGCTCTCGCCACGTCGATCGCGTTACGCGTGATATCGGCTTTCTGCGTTAGGCTCGGCGCGATATTGACCGCTGCATCCGAGATCACGAGCAGTTTGTGGTAGGCGGGGGCATCCATAACATAGGCATGGGTGAGGCGGCGCTCAGTCCGCAGCTGGTGTGAGGGGGCGAGTACGGCGCCCAACAGCTCATCGGTGTGCAGCGCCCCTTTCATCAGCGCATCGACCGTTTTGTCGCGCGCCAGCATCGCGGCGGTGTCAGAAGCGGCGTGGCTGTGGGGCGTGTCGTGAAGGTCTGTGCCCGCAAGGGAGATGCCCGCTTTTTCGGCGGCCTCGCGGATGCGCCGCTCGGGCCCTACGAGGAGAGCCTCAATCATGCCCGCTTCCTGCGCAGCTATGGCTCCTCCTAGGGAAGCTTCGTCGACGGGATGGACCACGGCCATGCGAAGGGGGGGGCCGGAACAGGCATCGTTGATCAGGGTTTTGAGCCTATCGCCTCGTTCGGGCAGCAGAAGCGCAGGAACCGGAGGTGCATCGACCACGACACGCTGATCAGGTGCGATCACCTCGGCGGTGCCGTCGAGGACGGTTTGATCATTGGCGTCAGTGACCTGGCAATCGAACAGCACACGGCGCTTTTCCGAGTGCTTCTCCTTCACTTGGATCCTGACACAGAGCGTATCGCCGATGCGCACCGGTAAGCGGAACCTGAAAGACTGCCCGACATAGATGGTGCCGGGGCCGGGAAGCTTCGTGCCTAGAAGCGTGGAGATCAACGCGCCGGTCCACATGCCGTGGCCGATCACGTCACCGAAGACGGAGCCTGCCGCATAGTGATGGTCAAGATGCGCTGGGTTCACATCGCCGGACACCCCGGCGAAGGCGAGAATATCCGTCGCCGTCAGTGTCCTGACGAGCTCAGCCACTTCGCCAATCTCGATCTCGTCGAAGGTGCGCCCGGCAAGCTTATCCATGATCCCATCCCAAAGCATGCAGCCCACCATCGACATGGTAGGTGTCGCCGGTCATGCCCGCAGCGGCATCGCTGGCGAGAAAGGCGGCGAAAGCTCCCACCTCGTCCGGTGTCACCAGGCGGCGCATGGGCGCCGCCCTTGCCGCCCGCTCGAGGGTACCCTCAAAGCTCGACAGTCCGGACGCGGCGCGTGTCGGGACAGGCCCCGCGGAGATGGCATTCACCCTGATGCCTCGCGGCCCCAACTCGGCGGCTAGACCTCGGACGATCCCTTCGAGAGCCGCTTTCACTGGCCCCATAATGTTGTAGTCACGAAGAGCTTTCTCCGCACCCGCATAGCTGATCGTCGTGATCGATCCGCCTTGCGGCATCATTGGTATGGCTGCGCGGGCGAGTTCGATGAGAGAGTGGCAGGTGACTTGGATTGCATCTGCCAAGCCTTCCCGCGAGCAGCCCAGGATGGGGCCATTGAGATCGTCTGCTGGACAATAGGCGATGGCGTGAAGGAGGAAGTCGAGCCGACCAAATTGCTCCACGGTCTCGCAAACGATGCGCTGAGCACCCTCAGGATCGCGCGCGTCAAAGGGAAGAAGCCGCGCGCCCTCGATGGGAGCGACTGCGCGCTCAACATAGGGCTGGGCTTTAGCGTTGAGGTAAGTGCAGGCGAGTTGCGCACCATCCTCGTCGTAAGCGCGCGCGCTGCCAGCCGCGAGGCTCTTCTCGTTGGCAATGCCGACCACGAGGCCGACGCGGTCTTGAAGTCGCCCTTTCATGATGCACCTCGCATGGAAGCTTCGTGGGGGGACGACCCTTCGACAGAGGAAAAGCCCCGCCGAACGTAAAGGCCAGGGGCCTCCGTCATGCCTCCGGCGGCTTCCTCCGCACTCTCGAACTGAGGATCCGTCGCGAGCGTTTGGATGTCGGGAGCCGCCCTTTTTCCTGAGCTGCGCTCGGCAAGCCACGGCGTCCAAGCATCCCACCATGAGCCTTCGCTCGTGGGGGCCCCTTCGAGCCAGTCCTCGGGGCTTTCATAGTGGTCGTCCTTGCCGGACGACTTCATCTGAAATGATTTGCCCGGCTTTCCGGGTGGGCTGACGATGCCTCCATTGTGCCCGCCCTTGGTGAGCACGAAGGTGACGTCTGTGTCGCTCAAGATACGGATCTTGTAGACCGACTCCCACGGCGCGATATGGTCGGCCGTCGTGCCAACCGCAAAGATGGGTGCGCGAATATCGGAGACGGAGATCTTTTCGCCGTTCACCTCAAAACGGCCTTCGGCCAGGTCATTGTCAAGGTAGCAAGAGCGTAGATATTCCGAGTGCATCTTAAAGGGCAGCCGGGTGCCATCCGCGTTCCAGGCCATAAGGTCGATCGGCCGGCTGCGCTCGCCGAGAAGATAGTCCTTGGCAAGCCGATCCCAGAGAAGGGGATAGGACTTCAGAGCCTGGAAGCTTCCACTCATTTGGGAGCTGTCGAGATAACCTTGTTGCCACATGAGGTCTTCGAGAAAGGAGATTTGGCTTTCGTCGATGAAGATGGTCAGGTCGCCCGCGTCCTCAAAATCGACCTGAGCGGCGAGTAGGGTGAGAGAGGCGAGATCCTGGTCTCCGCTCCGGCCCAGCCATGCTGCCGCAATCGCTGCGAGCGTGCCGCCTAGGCAGTATCCGGTGAGATGGAGGCCCTTTGTACCGGCGGCTTCCCGCACTTTCTCAATCGCGGTGAGGGCGCCGTCGTGCAGGTAGTCGCCGAACCCTGTATCACGATCCTCTGGACCAGGATTTTTCCAGCTTACCATAAAGACGGTGTGACCTTGCGAAGTGAGGTGGCGGACCAAGGAATTGCGTTCGGAGAGATCGAGTACGTAGTACTTCATGATCCACGCTGGGATCAGAAGAACCGGCTCCTTAAACACCTCTTCGGTTTGCGCTTTGTATTGGATGATCTCCATCAGCCCGTTGCGGAAGATCACGCGTCCCTCGGCCGTTGCGAGGTTCACGCCCACTTGAAAGTCTCCCAGAGCATCCTCGTTGGCGCCAACCATATCGGCGAGAAGCTGCGCTGAGCCGCGCCAGATATTGGCTCCGCGTTCTTCTCTCGTGAACTCGAGCGTCTTGGGATTGGTGGCGAGGAAATTTGTTGGGGTGAAGGCGCTCAACGCTTGATCGGCGAAGAACTCGAGCAGCCGCTGGCTCCGACGTGAGAGGCCCGGAACATCTTTGAAACACGACCGGCTGAATTCTTCAGTAAGCAGAAAGCTTTCCGCGATGAGCCCGAAGAAAGGCGAATCCCAGCTCTCGTCGCCGAAACGTCGATCGAATTTTGCCGCCGAACCCTGTGTGCGGAGCGCGACGCGACGGGCGATCTCGGCGGGCGCCCCGGCAATCTCGTGCGCCAACTGCATCTGGCGGCCTGGCGCGCAGGACAGGTGCATCAACCAGTCGGCAACCGCCGAAGGCAGAGCAAGCGATGATGCTGGCATACCGAGCCGAAGGAGCTGGCTGCGGAACCGCCGGTCGAAATCTGCCGCCGGGTTCTGGCGGTCGTCCGGATGGTTGGGCTCTTCGTTTTGAGGTGGGGACATGGATGCAACATCCCCACGGCCAGAACTGGAAGGCCGTGTACTGTTGTCACCGGACTTTTCGAGCATCGTTGAAATCCCGACTGCAGCGGTCAGGATTGGAAGCTATAAACAGCCTCAATCTGTCGCAAGGCAAAAAAATATGAAATTGCAGCACTGTCTGGCTTTCGAACGTGACAGTTTCTTATCGGCCGTGATCGAATTGATGTGTCTCGTTACATCACCGACAGAGGCTGCATCTAAGCGCGGACAGCTGGGCGGAACTCTCCTAAGACCGGCGAATGGAAAAATGCGTCCTTACACTGAATGCTGGATCATCGAGCCTGAAAGCTGCTCTCTTTGGCGTCACTGACGATCTTCGGCCCGAAGGACCGATGGCGCGTGCGGAGGCTTCGGGGATAGGTACCGAGTTCGCTCGTCTTGAGCTCAATCGAGGAGAGAAGCGCGCCCAAACTCCTCTTCGAGCGACGGAGCTAAAAGGCGCCTTTGACGAATTGCTAGGTGCGCTGATTGATGACGACACGCCGATCGTTGGTGTTGGGCACCGGGTTGTTCACGGCGGTCGTCATCACGCCGGTCCCGTCCTGGTCAACAACGATGTCGAGCGTTCCCTCCAGGAACTCGCAGCGCTTGCTCCACAACACCAGCCCTTCAACCTGCACGGTATCAAGGTGGCGCGAGCGCGTTTCCCCTCAATCCCTCAGGTTGCCTGTTTCGATACGGCGTTCCACAGGACGCAGCCCGATGTGGCTCAGCGTTTCGCCCTGCCGCGCGACCTTCATGACGACGGGGTGCTCCGCTACGGATTTCATGGGCTGTCCTACGCCTTTATCGCCGAGAAGGCCGCCGACCTTGTGGGCGAGGCTGCGTCGAGCCGAATGATTGTCGCGCATCTTGGCGCTGGGGCGAGCCTAGCTGCGCTGAAGGACGGAAAGAGCGTGGCCTCGACGATGGGTTTCACCGCCCTCGATGGCCTTCCCATGGCGACACGCTGCGGCGCACTGGATCCAGGTGTGCTCCTTCATCTTCTTGAGGATCGTGGGCTCTCGTCCGCCGAACTTCGCTCCCTTCTTTATCAGAAGTCCGGCCTGCTTGGTGTCTCCGGCATCAGCGGGGATATGCGGAAGCTCCTCGCCAGCGAGGAGCCCGCCGCCAAGGAGGCGGTGGACTTGTTTGTCTATCGTGTTGCCGAGGAAATCGGACGCTTGGCTACGGTACTCCAAGGGCTGGATGTTATCGTTTTCACCGCAGGCATTGGCGAGAATGCACCGCCGGTCCGCAGGGGTGTCATTGAACGGCTGAGATGGCTCGGTTTCGAACTCAACGATGCGGCCAACGAGGCCAACCAACCGCTGATCACCACCCCCGGCCGGACACCTGCAGCCTACGTCATTTCGACGAATGAGGAAGAGATGCTCGCGAGGGGTGTGCTGAGCGTTGCCGGGTCATCGTAAGGTCGTAACCAGCGGAAGCCTCAATCGGTCTGCAAACGTACATTTTGCTCGTCAGCCTCGGCAATGAGCAACCGTGCGTAAGGCGAACCTCAAAAAACTGACACATCCGCCTGCCATACACGCAGCGAAACGCCGGTTTTCGCAGCTGACGGCTTTCGGAGTGTATCATGCGACCTGTCCGTTTTTCAGAAGTCCAGCACTGTTGTTTCGCACTTGTTTGCGCAGCGAATTTGGCATTGATGCCCGCTGCTTTCGCAGTCGCCCAAGACCAGGTTGAGCCGCAACTGGAAACCCAGCGTGCTGAAGAAGCGCAACAGCCGGAAGCGATAGACGATCAAGCTGAAGCCGATGGCTCAGTTGCGCTCTCGGCAGAGGACGATCCGTCCGCCGCCGAATCCGCAACTTCTATCGAACCGCCCGCCGAGCCAGGCCTTGAGGAGGGTGCCAGCTTAGAGGAGGCCCCGGAACCAGAACTGGTGGAGGAGCGTGACTGGGGTCGCCTTGCTCCGATAGCGGACCTCGTCGATGCCGGAGGCGCAATCATCGTCATCCTGATCGTTCTATCAGTACTAAGCCTGATGGTGATTTTGGTGAAACTCATCCAGTTCGCGGTCTTGAAGGTCGGGGATCATCGCTTCACCGGCCAGCTTGCACAGCTTCTCGCGGAAGGACGTGAGAAAGAAGCGCTCGATCAGGTGTCCACGCGCCGCGGTGTCGTGGCCCGGGTCATGGAAGCGGCTATGCGGGGCAAGTCGCTCGGTGCCGATGACGAGATCATCCGCCAAGAAGTCGAGCGGGTTGCCAAAGCCAAGCTCGATGGCCTCGAACGCGGCCTTCCTCTCCTTAGCCTTATCGCCACCATCAGCCCGCTCCTGGGTCTGCTCGGCACGGTCCTTGGTATGATTGAGGCTTTTCAGCAGCTTGAGGGTGCGGGGGACCGGGTCGATCCTGCCATCCTATCGGGCGGTATCTGGGAGGCGCTGCTGACGACCGCAGCAGGCCTGTCGGTCGCCATTCCTGCTGCCGCCTTCTTTACCTGGCTCCAGCGCAGCGTCGATGTCGCTGCTGGGCACATGGAGGATGCCGCGACGCGTGTCTTCACGACACCGATCTACCGCGGAAGCAGGAAAGCTGCGGAGGCTGAAGCCTGATCAGGAATTGGCGAAGGCGGAGGTCATTCGATGCAAATCCGGCGAGAGGCAAAGACGAACAATATACTGAACATCACGCCTTTGATCGACGTGGTGTTCATCTTGCTCGTCTTCTTCATGCTCGCGACCAATTTCGCCAGCTATCGTTTGATCCGTGTCGATACGCCTCGAGAGACCGAGGTTATCGAAACCACCGAGGGCGCCATTGTCATCGCCCTCGCAAGCGACGGGTCGGTCAGCTTCGATAGCCGTCCCATTGAACGATCAGACCTCCAAACCGAGATCGCGGCCGTGGTGGCGATCGATCCTGGCCGCACCTTTCTCGTCCGCCCGGGCGAAGGTGTTCCGTTGCAAGAGGCTATCGACGTCTACGATGTCGCCCGTGACGTTGGCGCGCGCGCTGTTTCGTTCTCGGCACCCCAAGAGGAGCCGATCCAGTGAAGCTCGCTATCGTCCGTCCACGTAAAAGGTCAGAGTTGGTCAACATCACGCCTTTGATCGACGTGGTGTTCATCCTCCTCGTCTTCTTCATGCTGGCCGGAGCGATCGAACGACCTGACCCGCTTGATGTGGCCCTGCCTCAGTCAGAAAGCATCCTTACGGACGAAGTCGAGGATGTCGTGATCCTGATCGACAAGGAGGGCAGGGTGGCCTTCCGGGATCAGCCGATGCGTGATGACGCTGAACTGATCCGTAATGCGACGGTCTGGTTTGCCGCGCGGCCAGATAGCTCGATCCAGCTGAAAGCCGATGGTGAGGCGGAGGCCGCCCGCGTGATCGAGGTGATGGAGGCGCTGCGCGAAGCCGGCGCGCAGTCCCTCGTGCTGGTGACTGTGGGCGGCGGCGCATGAACGGGTCGTCAGCTCACCCCCTCGGCCGGGTTGGCGTCCCGTCACCCACCGCGAAGCACTGGACGATTGCTGGTGTCTTGGCTCTGTTGGTGCACGTCATCGCGGCCCTCCCGTTTCTTCCTGCTCCAATTTCGGAAACGGATGTCGAGATCGCCGATCCCGGCGAGGCACCGGCCTTGATCGTTGATCTCCCGCCGATCGTCCGCCCACCCGAGCCAGAGACGCCGCCGGAAGTCATGCCGGAGCCCGAGGAACAGGTCATCGAGGAGCGCGCGGCCTCGTCGCCGCCTCCGGAGCCGCCAGCCACACCGCGCGAGGTGCCCCAGCTTCCAGACATTACGCCGCGCGCCGTCCCTGAGATTTGGTCCGGCGCCAGCGGTAGCGCCATGACCCTTGAGGAGTATTTGTTCCTGCAAGACTGGCTTGCGGCCGCCCGAAAGGCTGTACTCGAACAGGTGCGTTATCCTGAGGATATTCGTCGGGATCAAATCACTGGCTCGGGAAAGATCGTGATCGTCGGTGCGCGTGATGGCGAGGTGGTTGAGTGGCGCTTCATTGAAAAGACGGGTTCGGAAAGGTTGGACCGCGAGGTCGAGCGTGCCATGCGCCGGATTAGGCAACTTCCTCCGTTTCCGGACGGAACGCGCTATGATACGCTGTCCTTCGTCGCGACCGTTCGTTTCGAGATCATCATGCCTGACGGCACCATACTTGCGAACACCAGACCTCGGGCCCCTGCAAACGGGAGCTCGCAGCCATCGGATCAAACGGAGCTCGTTTCTCTAGCCAGGATGCAGCAATGCGCTGCCTCGGCGGCTGGTCTTCAGGAGGATCGCGAGACAATCGACGACGAGCGGCGCGTCATTGAGGGCGATATCGCGGACTATCAACGTGCGGCTCAGCGTTATGAGCGCGACCGCCAGCCGTTGCCGCGTCGGCTTGAACTCCAGAGGCGGCGAATTGGTGAGCGGGTCGAAGCTTTCGATGCCGATGTTGCGGCTTTGCAGCAGCAAGCAGAAGCGTTTCAGCGCGTCTGCAGCGGCGGCCAGGTTCGCTTCGAAAACTTCAGCGCCGCTTGCAGACCGTACCTTTCGACGGGCAACCTCTATTGCGAGGCTTTCGGACCCTATTGGGAACGCCTCCGCGCCGCGGAATAGTGATGGACCGGCCTTCCGTCACGGCTGCCCAGATGTCGCCTGCGCTCGGTCAGCGCCCGGACGATACCCGGTTGACGATCGTTCTCGTGACGACGGCCGTCCTGTTCTTCCTCGCGCTTCTTCCGTTCGAGCTGATTCCTGAAATCCCCGTCGATATTGATGCGAAACCGTTCTTCGTGCCGTTCGTGCTGTGTGCGTTGCTTCCATCGCGTCGCGTTGGGCTTTCCATCGGCCTTGGCGCGGCTCTTGGGGAAGGGCTTCGCGACCTCATGGAGGGGTATGAGCTCGACGACCCGATCGGATTTGTCGGCTACATTCTTGGGTTCTGGCTCGCGAGCGCGATTTTCTCCCTGGCGCCAAGAAACCGCCTGATCCTGGTCGTGGGATCGGTCCTGGGTGCGGGGATCCAGGCCGTGATCGAGGCTTCCTCTTTTCTCCTCTTCGGAAGCGAAGGGCTGCCCGTTGCGCTTTGGAGCGCGGCTGGAAACACGATAAGCCACGGTGTGATCTGGGGCGCCATTCCGCTCCTGATCATCCTGCCAAGGCTCGATGGCCGCGTTGCCGAGCCCCTAGGTTTTGAGCCGCGGGGCAGGCGAGCCGAACCTCTAAGAGGGGGAGATGGCTCCGCTGAACGGGGTACTAGGATCATTGCCTCCGCGAGCGATGCTGGACTGGCCTGGGCGGGGGCGGACCAGACACTCTCTGGCTTTACAGAGACCGTGCATCACGGCGAATGCCTTCGGCTTGAGGGCGAGGGTGCAGAAGCGGCTGCCTTCCTTCTTGCGGGGCTCGCGCCATCAGCGACTGGCGGCCGCGTCGTCGGTGACATCAATCCGGCGAGCTGGCCAGGCCTCATCGCCGTGGAGCCGCGGGCGCATGTGGTTGCTGCGACGGCTCTGGATCAGGTCGCTTCCGTCCTCTCGGATGACGCTTCCATGCCCGAGCGTACCGCGGAAGCTGGCGATTTCCTCGAACGCGCTGGACTCGCCCGTGACCGTCACCACGCTTTTTCGTGGGAACTGACTGATGGAGAACTGATCAGTCTCGCTCTCGCCACTGCGAAGGCCCGTCGCCCGGATCTGCTTATCGTCAATACTGGGATGGGTGAACTCAACGACCAGCAAAGCGAAGCGCTGACCAATCTCATCAGTGAGCAGAGGAAGCGAGGAGCGGTCGTTCTACTAGGTAGCAACCGTCCGGAGCTTGCGCCCGATCGAAGCATCTCCGTCTCCGCCTCGACCGAACGCCGCCAAAGGTTTGTTGACAACAAGGTGCGGACTGAGCGTGCAACGATCCCGGTTCTTCAGAAAGGTCAGAGCGACTGGTGGAGACGGCGTGACCCGCGGGTCAAATGGGCAGTATTCCTAACACTGATCGTTCTCATTTATCTACTCCCCGACTGGCGCTTCATGGCGGGTGCTGCAGCGCTCGGCGTCATCGTGGTCGCGACCGCGAGGCCGCCATGGGGATGGCTTACCGTCGCGCTTCTCGTCCAGCTCCCGAACATCCTGGGACTGATCGCTCTTCCTCTCATCGGCGAAGGTACGACGTCAGAGGAACTGGCCTTTGGGCTACGACTTGGTCTCGGCTGGGTTGCGGCGATCCTTTTCGGAATCGGCATTCTTTCGTCGATGACCATCAGAGACATGGTCGATGGGATCATAGGCCTCGGTCTGCCCCGGCGCTTTGCTTCGTCGGTCGGGTCGGCCTTCGTCCTGACCTATCTCTCTGCATCCGACCTCACTTTACGGTTGAAGGCCCCTCGGCTCCACTGGCGCCGGCCCGGTCAGACCATGGCCCGTATCGCGGCCATGATCATTCCGCTCTTCGAAACCGTGGCCATGCGGGGAAGCGGCATGGCCGTTGGGCTGGCGACAACCGGTTACGACGGAGCGGCGAGAGCATCAGAAGTCCGGTCGTTGCGCATGCCAGACTGGCTGCTTCTGCTGGCGGTCACGACGGCTTTGATCGGTTCCGCTTGGCTGCGTTTTCTGTCTTAAGACTTCGGCCCGGTGCGGTTAGGCTGTGGGGGCGGCGATGGCCGCGTGCCTCAGCCAGCATTGCATCGTGGCTCTTGCGGAAGCCGAGAGCAGTGCAGCCTGGGATCTCTTGAGCCCAATACCAACGAAAGGCGTTGATGTGTTCTCTGCACCAGGCCTCTGAGCCGCCCCCTAAACTGAGGGGATCAGGATTTCTTATCAGTGTGCATATAGTTGTATATCGTCTGCGAGCGAACTCTAGAAATTGCGAGAGGTCACGTTTACGCGTTGCCGCACGATCTTGGAAATCAGTGTACCGATTAATATATTGGCACTTGCGGTGGGCCCTATCTCCTGCGGTGCACGTCTCTATCTCTTGGCAAAAGTTCCCAATCCAACCTTGGCAGTTCTCTTCACTCTTCAGCAGATCGCAGCTGACGGGGGAATTCACTCTTGACCGGTCTGGCACACACCAATAGCGTGCGGCCAGGTGAAGAGCAGGGTATAAATCCTAACAATTACATCGATTAATCGTGAAAAGACGATGTGTCGAGTGACCATCGACTGGGCGCTGTGTGCTGATATAGTCAGTCTACAGATAGAGGTTCTGTGACTGAACGTTGTCGTATTCGAATGGGGGTTGTGTAGTGGTTCTCGGTTTCTTGCGTGTCAAAAAAGCGTCTCTCGCGGCCGTAATTGTCCGTCGCCACTTTGGGCGGACTATTGGCATCGTCGCGGTGATTGCCGCTGTTTTTGCTGTTTCGGGGTTTTGGCAAGGTGATCCGAGCGGATCGGGCGACGGGTATAATGATGTCGAGGAACCCCCCGTCGACTGGAGAGACAGGCTAAGTCCAGGGTGGGGCATTGATGCCCACGATCAAAACCTGATGGGTGACGATGTCGACTTCCGCACGGGTGCACTGAGCTTTGAGCATGTCGACGTCTCTCTACCTGGTAATTTTCCCTCTGGAAGTCGCTGTAAGACGGCGGCTGGCCATCTATGACGGCTATCTGAATGGCTCCTACGAGCGCGAGTTCGGCGAGTGGTCTTTGGCAGTCCCGTCTATCTCGACCTACGTTCTGTACAACTCGCACTGGAATGGCGCCAACCGCTGCACAGCGCCGCTCGACAGCTCGATTGATAGCCATAATCCCAATGAGGGTTCCATCACGTTGAGGGCCAATCATTTCAGCGGTGGCCTGCTGCTGGATGTGCCTGGACAGGGGCGCGCGCAGGTCTATCAGGTGGACCCAGACGCCAACCCGTTTCCAGGCGAGGCCGTTTGGATGACCACGGAGGGTTGGTACTTCACCTGTGGACAAACAAGCATTCCGTCAGGTGGTTCCTCCGAACAAGCGTTCATTGGCCATGCGCCCAACGGTGATACTTACCACTTTGACGTGGTCCACATGGCTCGGCCCGATAAGCAAATCGAAATGGCTAAAAAGCCGCGGCGTTGGATGTCGGTGACGGAGTTTCGTCAGTATTCGCTGCGGGCCTCCAAAGTGATTGATAAGGACGGCAATGAAGTCAATTACATTTATAACGCGGTCGGACGTTTGGAGAGCATTGCGGCAAGCGATGGCAGGTCGATTGATTTTCGATACGAAAGAATCCCCGGTTTTGAGTCTCACAAGATCACTGAAGTCATAGCGAACGACGACTCCTCTGAAGAGCGTCGGTGGACCTATGACTACGGTAACCCAACAACCATACAGCGCTACTATGTGTCGCCTCCAAGCGAGCCCTATGAGTATCGCATCGAGTGGTTTTCTCATGCGACCTTGACCCAGGTGAACCTGCCAGATGGGCGTCACTGGGCATTTGATATGCTCAGTATGGGCGCAAAACCGATTACTGGTGGGTCCGTTGATGGTCAAAGATGCGAGCAGCCGCCCCAGTCGGTCACGATCGATCATCCCGATGGCACTGTTGGCCGTTTTGATCTGAAGCAAGGCGCCAACATGGTCGAGCCATTGCCACTATGGTCGTATATTGGTCCGTTCACGACGTCTTGTCTTGGTAACCCGGATGATCTTTCGCTTGCGACCGTACCACCCTGGATCGCACAGTGGATGCTGCTGACTGAAAAGGTCCTTACACAGCCAAATGGTGATAGTGATACTTGGTTGTTCAGTCTCGGTTACTTGAATAGCGAGAAAAACCTCGGGACGAGTGTCGGCTGGGAGCCGAAGAACTCGGTGACGAACCCCGATGGCTCAATAAAGGTAGTGACCTATCTCAGTGTGGACCCATTGGAGTACGTCCAGGGTGTTGTTGCGCCGGTACCGCTAACGCCATTGGTCGATAAAGAGGAGATCTTCGATGCGAGCGATTTGACCACGCCTATACAAACCACTCAGTATGAGTACAGGCATAGCGGCACGAGAGGACTTCGGAGGCCCTATTCAGGCAGTGGGCGAAATCCCTGGGAGCGGTTTGACGTCTCCAGTCGTGTACAGAATGTCCGTTCAAAGGTCACACTGACCCGGGACGGCAGCAGCTATGTCACAACAAATACGCACAACACGTCCCCGTCGTCCGTCGACTTCAGCTGGGGTCTGCCAACTAGGGTTGAGAAAACGTCTGACGTCGTTGCCGATACGCGAGTCACTGATGTCACGTACCGAACACCCACTGCCGCAAGCTGGATACTAGGCCTTCCCGACGTTGTGACGAGTAACGGAGTCGAACTTGTTGACTTCGCTTATACAAGTGCTGGCAACGTCTCGTCGATTGAACGGTTTGGCAAACCTCATAAGACGTATACATATCATACAGTGGTCGGCGCCCGCGGTGCGCTTCGTACGTCAACGGACGCAATCGGTAGGCAGACGTTGTATGACACTTACCATCGCGGGATCCCGAGGCTGATCAGGCGACCTGACAATACAGAGTTGCGACTGCTCGTTGACGATTTGGGGCAGGTTGAGCGCGTGACCGATGCGATGGGTGCGGTCGTCAATTACGAGTACAATCTCTCCGGGTGGCTCGCCAACATCGATCGGCCCGGTGCGTTGGCAACAACGTCAATCGACTACTTCCAAAGAGGCTCGGCCGATTTTCATCAGCGTGCGACGACAGGCAACCATCAGGCTCACACATACTACGACGGCTACCTTCGTCCTTGGAAAACGCGACTGATCGACACCACTCGTCCTGATACGCGAACCTACACATTGACGACCTATGACGGTCTGGGTCGTCCGGACTTTGAAATGGCGCCTGACGCCGTTGCAGGCACGTCTAACTTCGGTGTTCGAACGGTGTATGATGCGCTTGGTCGCGTGATTGAGACGCGGGAGAACAAGGCGCCTTTCGCGACGACACGATACAGTTACCTGACCGGTAACCGAGTTCGAATCACAGACCCCGAAGGCAACATCACCACGACGACACGCTCGGGGTATGGCCACCCCGACGACGGCGAGGTCGTTCTCATTGAGCAGCCGGAAGGTGTCACCACTCAGATGACCTATGATGTCTGGGGTAAGATGATTGCCGCGCGCCAATGGGGTGCGAGCAACGGTTTTAACGCTGACTATACGCAGCAATACGCTTACAACAGTAAGTTCGAACTCTGCCGCCATTATACGCCAGAAACAAACAGTACGCTTTTCTACTATGACGCAGCTGGCCAGCTCATGGCTAAGCGTGAAGGGTATGCTGGCTTCGGGGGTTGCGTTGGGCTGGCGTCTCCAGAACAGAACTACGATGACGTCCGCGCTGAGAATCCGGCTTGGCATTTTTATCAGTATGATGAGATGGGTCGCCTCACCCACACGGACTTTCGCGGATCAACTCCCAGTATCGAGCGCGACTATGACGACAATGGGAACATCACGTTTGTTCGTCGCGGTACCACGCAATGGGATTATAGCTACATCTATGGTGGAGACACTGATTATCTAGAGACAGAGTCGCTCACCATTGATGGACGCACCTTCACCACGAGTTACGAGCGAGATTCTCTGGGCAACATCATAAGTCAGACCTATCCTTCTGGTCGTACAGTCTACGTGACCTCGAACGCTTTGGGCCAGGCAACGGAGGCCCGCGTATCCGGGTCAATACCGTATGCAGACGCTATGACTTACCACCCCGGCGGGCTGTTGGCTGGCATGGATTTGGGCAACGGACATTCGTTCAACCGCCAGCTTAACGAGCGGAAGCTGGTCGAGCGCGCCACTTACTCCAGCGTCGTGGACCGCTCCTACCTCTATGACGGCAATGCGCGGGTGACACAGGTCACGGATGCGGCGTCATCAGCCGCAAATCGTGGCTTTACCTATGACGGTCTTGGGCGCCTAACTGCGGCAACCGGCCCGTGGGGTTCTGCATCATATCTGTATGATGCAGTTGGGAATATCCGTGAAAAGGCACTCGGTGCCCGAACGGTGTCGCTGGAGTACGACACGGCCACCAACCGAATTCATCGCGTGAGAGACGACGCTGAGTGGTGGGATTGGCGAGTCTTCTCTCACGATGAGCGTGGCAATGTCACGTCAACAGGGACCAATGTGGCGGATGGCAGTGCGGCCACCGCAGTTGATGTGATCTACGATACGGCGAACCAACCGATCGAGATGTCGAACCCAGCTGGGATGGGCGGCGGTACACCAACTGGTCACGAGCTTCTTGAGCGCGGAATTGGTGCGTTCACGTCGTTGTTCACAGGGCCGCCGGAAAGTGGAGGTCCGGCCCCTATGACCATCATCGGCGGCGTCGGCTCTATTGCTCTTGACGATTCGAGCTCGCGTCGCGCTTTTCTTCGTGACGCTCTGCCCTTGATTGCGGGGCAGACCTATACGTTGAAGGTTGAGGCACGCGTTGTTGGCACGGTGTCTGAATGGCCAAGCGACAACGACAATGTTGAGTTCAGTGTCTACCTGCTTGATGGCGGCTACAATGCAATTAGGCACCTCAAACCCCGGCGCGGCGAGACCTACATCTTCCCTGCTGACGGCTGGGTGGAACTCGACCTTCGCTTCACAGCGGCCGCGGGCGATGTCTACGTTCGCCCGAGGATCGGAAAGGGTATGGACTTCGAAGGGAACGGCGCCGTTGAGTTCCGTAACCTTCGGGTTGAGGGCTTGTTTGCCAATGGCGGGCCAACAGGTGATCCTCATACGTTTGCGTATGACGGCAACCTCAAGCGCGCCAAGCAGTTGATGGACGGGGAGCTCGTTTACTCCGTCTACAACCTGGATGGCATGCTGGTGCATCGTCACAATGTTATCACTAACGAGGTGACGGACTATGTGTCCGCTGGCGGGTCGAGTATTGTCCGGATCAAGAATGGTGTGCCGACGTACACCTACACGGATCATTTGGGGTCGCAGACGGTGCTTGCGGATGAAGTGGGCGGTGTTGTTCTGAGGGAAGAACTGACCCCCTATGGCGAGGTTTTCTCCTCCACGTCCGCCGCAAACGACAACGAACCGGTCTTCACTGGGCACGTCAGGGACACCGCCACCGGCCTCACCTATATGCTGGCGCGGTACTACGATCCTGTCATCGGGAGGTTCCTGGCCACAGATCCCGTACAATTCTCGCCTGATAGACCCGGTATGTTTAGCCGCTATGCGTACGCGGAAAATGATCCGACTAACATGACCGATCCAGACGGTCGCGTTGCACGAGTTGCGATTAGTGCTTTCAAGATCGCACGGCGCACCATTAAAGCGCGGGGGAACATCGTAAAAGCCGTCAAGGATGAGATCGGTGACATTGTTGATGCTGCGGAGACCCTGGCCGATCCTAGTGCAAGCGGTCTTGAAAAAGCGGGTGCAGTTGTCAGCCTCGCCACTGGTATCAATCTAAGAGGAGCCAAGAAGGGGCGTGGTGCACAGGTTGGGGGTAGTATCGATCCTAAGGGATCGACGAGAGCTAGTGATATTGAAGCTAAGGCCAGTGAAGTGGGCTTCACTCGAACGCAAACTAAAACTGGCCCCGTGAAGTTCAAGGATGAAAACGGAGTTGATAGAGTTACCATTAAGAGTGGCAGTCCGCGGACACCGGGGAGTGAAGGTGCTCACGTGGAACTCCGAAGATCGGACGGTCAGAGGGTAAACGTTTTCGGTAGACCAGTGACAAGAAAAGACCCAGAGAACCATACGCCGATAGTTGACGATAGACAATGAAGTACTTTGAATGGATAAATGCCCTTTCAAGTATCTATCTTGAAGATTCTTACGTATTGGAAGTGCGTGAACGTGCTTCGGAGATAGAGTTCGAAATGGAGTTTGTTCTACAAGATAGTCACCCGTGTTATACTATACCAAAAGAAGGCGAGATGTATTGCTATCGACGAGGTATAATACGTCTGAGAAATTGCTTAGATATTAGTTGGACCAACAAGCAATATGCATTGAGACAGCGCTTGGAAGATCGCGATTACTGCAATATTGATGCTTTTTACAGCGATGGCGATAAAATATTTATCGAAGGAGATTGGGGTCAGTTGTCTTTAAGGTCTGACGAGATTATTGTACTTTTGGTTTCTTGATTTGGCGTTCAACATCGACGCGGATTGGAGATAAGCTTCCGTTTGCCCACACTCTCGCAACTTTTAGCTTCGTTCCTTACCCACTATGTCTGCCGTAAAGACTGGTTTTCCGCTGGGCAGGTATTCGATGCTATTTTAACCGGCCTCGAATCAGCGATTTTCTCATCGCAAATGAGACGCTCTGCCGCCAAGCAGTAAAGTCTGGCCAGGATGTCGAGGATTTATTGTTATGTTCGACAAACGGAAGCTAACGATAGTACTTTTGTTCTTAGCCTGCGCGGTGGTTGCATTTGCGTTACCGTTTGTAGTGCCAAGCGGTTTATTTTTGGATACAATTGCTATATTGTTCAATGTATCATTTATATTTTTCGGTATTTTTGTTCTCTTTCCGCCGAGATACAGGATGAGTGTGCCGCGGGTTGTGGGCAAGGAGAACGAAGGGCGAAAGAGTGGAGGCCGTACAGAGTACGTGTAGGCACTAGTTCAACACTATAGTTTTTCGTATACACCAATGAAACGCAGATCGATCAATTGAATCTGGTAAGTTTTACAGTATTGATATTGTATCATTAGAAAGCTTTACTTATTCAATGTTTAAATGTGAATGAGGTCCGTCGATCTGGACGCTAAGCCAATGTTTTTGAGGATCGTCCGAATTTGGTTGTATATTTTTCTGGGCTTCGCATTGGTCGGCGTTCTACCAATTGCGATTGGCGTACCTATCGGGAAAGTTGTTTCTTATTGTGTTAGTTATGCGCTTTTTTTGTCGATCACTGTCACATTGATTTCTTTTTTTTTCTAAAGAGTAATGGTGGTTTCGCATTTTATTTTATTTTTGGTGGTGCTCTTTCTTGAGACGTCTTATTGGCAAAACTTGAAACTCGATCATCGCATTCGGTCAATGATTGTCCTTACGCTCAATTGTGTCCCATATAGTGCAGGCTGATGGGCCAGACAGGCACTGAATTCTTGAATAGTGAAGCAAAGGTGCTGCATGCCGGAAGTGCTTGGACGCCGGGGGCCAAAGGCGGCATCTGGTGGGACATCTGTAGCCCCGTCTGTTGTTGCCTGAAGTTGGTGCTATAGGCGTTGGCATGACCTTGGTCCCTCACGCGTGGCTTCGGTGCCTTCTCGCTGCGATGGTTGCTTTTCAAGCCGTCGCACCGGGCGCGTTGATGGCGCGGGCAGGGTCTCAAGCCGACGTCAATTCTCTCATCTGCGCTCCGTCGGGGCAGCTTTCCCAGGTCGCACGTCAAGCTGCGTCCGACCTGTTGGACCTGATCCAGCAAGAGCACCAACAGCATATCTCCGATGCCGGTCACTGTCCGCTTTGCGTCATTGCCGGCCTCGCAACCTTGCCCGAATGGGTTGGGGCAGCTCTTGTGAATACCCCGAAGCTGGTTGTTGGCTTGCCCGGCACAGCATCGTTCCACTCGACTGGCATCAACGGCCCGCCGCTTGGCGGACGCGCTCCACCATCCTTTCACTGATTGCTTCTGTCCAGCTCTCGCCAGCCACGGCGAGATATTTAATCAGTTGAAAGATCAATTCTATGCTACGCGAATTCCTATTGGTCGGTGCGGCCAGCGGGGCGGTGTGCTCCGTCGCCCACGCCCAAACGCCTGCTCCAGGAGACTTGGACACCTGGCGAGGCGATGTGATCATCGTCGAAGGTCGGCGGATCTCACCTTACGGAGCTGAAGATGCCGCCGTCGCGCGGATCCCGGTTCCTCTCGATGAGATCCCGCAATCGATCCAAGTCCTGACACCCGCTCTGTTGAAAGAGCAAGAGCTCAACACCCTGTCTGACGCACTTCTCAATGTTTCTGGCGTCGTTCCTTCCCAACCCTCTGAGCTCGTGCTGGCGAACCCTATCGTCCGAGGTTTTGAGGCCGAGATTTATGTCGACGGTTTGATTGGTTATGGCGATACGGCCGTTTTGGACCCCGCAAGCCTGGTCGGTGTTGAGCGCATTGAAGTCGCCAAGGGGCCGACTTCGGTGCTCTATGGCGGCGGGACGGGCGCGCCTGTCGGCGGCTTGATCAACGTGGTGACCAAAACGCCGCAAGACGAGGCGTTTGCCCGGGTCGGTGTCCGCACCGGTAGCTTCGCCACCGTGGCCCCGAACATCGACGTCAACATTCCGCTTGGGGAGAAAGCAGGCTTCCGGCTGCCCGCGGAGTACCACCGTTCTGAGGACGCGATCGACGAGGTTGAGATTGAGCGGATCACACTGAACCCCTCGCTCGGCCTGTCCTTGACTGAGACGACCGATGCCCTTCTCCGAGTTGGCTATAACCGCGTCGAGCAGCTTGAGTATGTGGGTCTTCCTGCGGAGGTCGCAGGTGTTCCGGGTGTTGATCCTTTTCAGTTCACCAGCGCTTCTGATGCACCTGATACAGTGATCGAGAATCTCACCGTCCACGGATCGGTGACCCATCGGTTCAACGACAGCGTTTCCGCAACGGTCCAGGTTCGCCGGTTCGAGAACAGCTTCGACGAGTTCTCAAGCTCGCCGTTTTTGGCTTTCTTCCCGATTGAGGACAACGCAGCATTCCAAATCCGCGGTTCGTTACCGGCTGATGTTCGTCAGTGGACTGCTGATACGAGCTTAACGGCAAAGTTCGAGACGGGCGCGTTCGACCACACACTCCTTGTGGGGGTGACCTATGACGATACCAACTACGAAGCCGCGACAGGGTTCGATTTCTTCAATGTGATCGGTCCCTACAACTACGTCACAGAGGCGCCAGAGCTCAGCTTTGGCGACACGCCGCCACTCGTGAACTTTCTCGAGAGCGACTACAAGACGATTGCTGGCTACGTGCAGGACCACATCCGCATGGGCGACCGCGTGAGCGTTATGGTCGGCGGCAGGCTCAGCGAGTATGAGCTTGTGGAGATCGAAGGTGGTCAGGGAACGGATCAGACCTTCACACGCTTTGACCCGCGGATTGGCGCAACGGTTGAGCTCACCTCTGGCCTCTCGGTTTTCGCCGGATGGTCGACGGGCTCGCGCCTGTCGCTGTTCTTTGCAAGCAGTGACGGAGCGCCGCCGGAGCTTGAAACCTCTCGCTCGGCGGAAGGGGGCATAAAGTTTGCTCTCAGCGGCCTGGGATTGTCTGGCACGCTGGCTGGGTTCCACGTCGTGCGGGACGATGTCCCGACCCCTGACCCCACAACCTTTGTCACCTCGCTGCAAACCGGTGAGCAGCGGTCCGTGGGCGCGGAGATTGATCTTGTGTGGGAGCCCTCGCCGCAGTTGTCAGTCCTTGTGAGTGCTGCGTACACGGATTCAGAGGTGACCGAAGACACGGTGGTGCCCGAAGGCGACAGCCTTCCTCGCGTTCCGGAGTATTCCGGGCGTGTGGCAGCCCGTTACCGGTTCCAAGGCGTACTCGAAGGTCTTGGGGTCGGGGCAGGGGTCACTTTCGCTTCGGAAGCCGACATCACCTTGCCCAACAGTTTCGATTCTGATGCCTACGCCGTTTTGGATGCGCAGGCCTCTTACGAGGTCGGGCGGTACCGGATCGGCTTGACCGTTCAAAACTTGGCGGATGCTGAGTATTTCACACCCTATCAATACTTCAACCAAGCTGTCGTCCGGCCGGGCACGCCGCGTTCTGCGTTCGTGACCTTGTCAGCTGCATTTTAAGGAGACCGAGATGACCATCGACAGACGTACGTTCACCGCCATCACCGCTCTTGCCTCGCTCGCCGCGCTGTCTCGACCTGCGCGGGCTCAAATGGCTTTGCCGCCTGGATCCGTCCGTACCGGACTTGATGCTGTCCTGCATGATATGTCCGTATGGCCCAGCGATTGGGTAGGGGACGAGAAGGTCGTGATGCTGGCCTATCCAGGCATGACCGCTCTCGACCTCATGGCTCCGCAATACATGTTCGCCTGTTTGACCGGGGCCACGGTGGTGATCGCTGCGAAGAGCCTCGATCCCATCGTATCAGATACGAAAGTCGCTATCGTCCCCGACGTGACTTTTGATCAGGCGTTCGAAAACCCAGATATTTTGTTTGTTCCCGGAGGGATCAGCGGTACACTCAACGCGATGGAGGACGGCGCTACGGTTGATTTCCTTGCGTCGCGGGGGTCGAAGGCACGCTACGTCACCTCGGTCTGCACGGGCTCTTTGCTGCTTGGGCAAGCGGGGCTTCTTGAAGGGTACAAGGCCACATCGCACTGGCTTGCGCTTTCCTCGCTCGATGCGTTTGGCGCGCAGGCGTTAAACGAACGGGTGGTGCAAGACCGCAACCGCATCACCGGAGCTGGCGTCACATCAGGTTTGGATTTCGGTTTGACCATGCTCGAAGAGCTGCGCGGAAAAGAGTACGCACAGGCGATCCAGCTCTTTGCGGAGTATGCGCCTGAGCCGCCTCTGTCGTCGGGAACTCTCGAGGCGGCGCCGGACAAAGTGCGACGGATCGCGGTGGATATGTTCCCCGGCTTTGACGACCACGTCCGAGCGATCGCTGGTACCCGCGGCTAGGCGCCGCTCAAGCGCACCCCTGCCCAAGGAGCGACGCATACGCTCCTACGGGCCATCCGCACCCTCGGCGCGATCGCCCAGCGCGCCAGGGCGAGAGACCGTGACACCCCTCGCTCGTCGCACCGAAACGATGGCCGATTTGCAAATCGGCAAGACGCGCAAGGCTGGTCCGGTAGCGCTCTAGGAACGCCAACACCGGAGCCCGAAAATTGACCAGTTCAACCCACCCATTGCCGACTGTCGCGCAGTGGCGAATTCATGTCCTGCGACTGTTCTACCTTGCCATCACCGCGGGGCTCAGCAGCTTTGTGTGGCAGCAGTTGTTTTTTGAGTCCTCCGACTGGCCACTCATGACCGGCGTCGCGAAGTCGATGTTTGCCGCGCTTGCGCTCCTGACATTGCTGGGCGTGCGATATCCGCTCCAGATGCTGCCGCTGATCTTCTTTGAAACGCTGTGGAAGACGATCTGGATCCTTGTGATCGCGATCCCGGCAGCACTCGGCGGTCGTTGGGCCGTGGTTGAGGCCACGTTCTATGAGTGCATCGGCATTGTGTTCGTGTTCTTTGTGATGCCTTGGGGCCACGTTTGGGCCCGATATGTGGCCCAGCCTGGAGAGCCGTGGCGTCGCCAGTGAGCTGCCTTTAGCCAAGCGAGCAGCCGGTACAGTGGTCGCTTCTCGTGAAGCGAATACTCAGCACACCCAGTAATAACTCAGCGACAGCTGCCCATGCGATTTCTTGTTGCGAACGACTTGCATCTTCTGAGGTGCGGCCTTAAGGGTGCGATAGATTATGATAATCAATCGCACCTGAGGATTCATCGTGACGCGTTCGTGGCTACTTGGCGTCAGTTTCGCCGCTCTTCTTCCTGTGTCCGCGCTGGGGCAGGACGAGCAACAGCTCCAACTGGCTTCGCTCGAGCCAGTCGACCAAATCGTGGTCTATGGTACGAAACAGGAGCGTTCGCTTGAGGACGTTACCGCCAGTGTCAATGTGACGACGGCTGAGGAAATCCTGCGTGAGCCGATTGTTGATCTCTATGATGTGATCAACCGGATCCCGAATGTATCACCGGCGTTTGGTCGGCAGGGGTTCTCGATCCGCGGGGTGGATCAACGCGGCACGGCAGGAAACGGCGCGACACTGACGGTTTACGTCGATGACTCGCCGCTCTCAAACCAAACGACGTTCTTCGGACCGCTCGACAGTTGGGACCTCCAGCAGGTCGAAGTCTACCGCGGTCCTCAGTCGACGAACTTTGGCCGAAACGCATTGGCTGGCGCCATTTACGTTCGGACACAGGATCCCACCTATGAGTGGGACCTCCGGGCGCGGGGCGAGTATGGCAACAATGGCGTCTATCAGGGCGCCATCGCGGTCGGTGGTCCGATCATCGACGACAAGCTCGCCTTCCGCTTCTCGGCCAACTACCGCGAAAGCGACGGGTTCATCACCAACACGTTCCTGAACGAAGAGGCTGATGCGACTGAGCTTGAGACCTATCGTTTGAAGCTTCTCGTTGAGCCCACCTCGAGCCTTAAGGTCATCACAACATCATCCTACACGGAGAATTTTGCAGGCGAGGATATCATTCCGCTTCCAGGTTTTGATGGCACAGCGGCTTCGGTTGCCAATGTCTCCGCAGACGATGTCACCCGCGAAGTCACCTATGACACGCCGGGTCGCGAGGGGACGGAGACGTTCATCCAATCGGTGAACGCCACCTGGACGCTCTCGGAGCGGTTCGATCTTCAGTCGATCACCACCTATCAAGACACCGACTATGTTCGGTTCGAGGACTTCGATGGGACGTCCGCACCGATCGCGGCGCTTGATCGACAGGGCGGCGATGAGGCGTGGTCGGAGGAGTTGAGGCTTCGCTACAATGGTGATCGCTTCAGCGGCGTCGTCGGGTTTTACTTCTTCGACAACGAAGACGGCTTCAACGACAGCTTCACGGTTCCTGGTTCGATCCTTGGTTCTGATATCCCAGGCATCACGCCGGAGTTGATCGCTCTTCTGAACACTGTGCTCATCACCCGTGACTCCTCGACGACATTTGAGACGACGAACTATGCGGGCTTCTTCGATGGCGAGTATCAGCTGACGGACCGTTTCGATCTGCTCTTCGGTTTGCGCTACGACTATGAGGAGTTCACCAACAGTGCGGTGTCGTCGACTGATATCGCCAACCCGCCAATCCCATCGGGGCTCGAGTTTTTGCTACCGCTTTTGGGCGATGAGACCCAGGAGGCGTCAGCGGATTATGAGGCCTGGCTGCCCAAAGGCGGTGTCCGTTGGAAAGCCAACAGCAATGCGACCTTCTCCTTTGTTGTGCAGCGAGCCTACCGCGCGGGCGGCGGTGAAATCTCCGTCATTGATGGCCGCCTCAACGAGTTTGATCCAGAGTTTCTGTGGAACTATGAGATTGGAGCACGGACCAATTTCTTTGACGGCCGTCTGCTCTGGAACACCAATGTCTACTATTCCGACTGGACGGACCAGCAGGTCGCGTTGCCGTTCGAAGATTTCCCTGATTTCTCGCAGACGGTGAACGCCGCGTCGTCCACGCTCTTCGGGGTCGAGTCCGACGTCACAGTCCAGGTGACGGACGATTTCGAGGTCTATGGCGGCATCGGTTACGCGAACACGGAGTTCGATGACTACCCCAACGGCAACTTCAATCCGGCGTTGCCGGTTTCCGAAACCAATCAGGACAATTTCGCAGGCAACCGCTTTGCCGGTTCGCCGGTCGTCTCCCTCAATTTCGGATTTGACTATCAGCACACGACGGGATTTTTCGGCGGTGTCGATGTCAATTACAGCAGTGACTTCTTTCCGACGGACCAAAACCTAAGCGTCAACGAAGACGGTGCACGGACATTGGTCAACGCGCGGGCTGGCTATCAGATCAACGAGAATGTGCGTCTGTCAGGCTACGTGCAGAACGCGTTTGACGAGCAGTTTTTCGGTTTCATCAACCGTGAGTTTGGCACGTCTCGCCTTGGCGATGAACGGACCTACGCGGTGCGTCTCGATTTCGACTTCTAAGGAGCATCCATGGCGACGGGTCTTGCACTGAGCTTACTGGCGCTGGCTTTGGTCTTTTGGATCGAGGCGAATGAAAGGCGTGCGGTGATCGCGCAGGTGCAGGCTTCACCCCAACTGCGCCGCTGGGGCGGCGGCGCGGGCTGGGTTCTATCAGGCCTTGCACTGATCGTTCTGGCAGGGCTTCAAGGGTGGGAGCGGGGCGTTCCGATTTGGTTGGCTTGGTTCAGCATGACAGCCGTGCTGTGCCTTGTCTTTATAGGCCGGTTTCCGGGCAAGCACTGGTGGGTGGGGAGCATCGCCGGTGGTACAGCCCTTGTCCTGGGGCCGGCCTATATCATCGGAGCCTTGCTATGAGCCCGGTTTTGATCGGTGTGCTGCTGACAGTCCTCGGTCTTGTGGGTTGGGGGACATGGAAGAACCCGCGGTTGACGAGTGTGCTCTTCTGGTCGCTGCTCGCGACTCTTTTCGTTGGCGCGGCCGCGCTCCTCGTTATGCCGGGCGCGTTTGCTGACAAGGCGCTGTGGCTGACATTGTTGGTGCCTGTCATTTGGGCGGGCTTTCAGTTTTGGACCTATTGGGAGAAACGCGACTGGGTCGTGGTGCTCGGGCTTGTCAGCGTGTCATTGATGTCTGCCCTGATTGTGTTCACGACAGATCCGGCGGTGGGTTAGGCGATGGATAAGGCGCGGCACAAGCGGAACTATAATCTTCACTCCTGGTCGGGTGTGGCGCTTGGATTGTTCGTCTACATCGTCGCGTTCTCAGGATGTCTCGCGCTGTTCTTTGACGAGCTCCAGACCTGGGAGGATCCGGCAAGGCGCCTGACGGTGGCGGAGAATCTAGCGCCCATCGACGCAACTTTCACCGAATGGATCGGCGAGAGTTTGGGCGGCGAGGGCAAAGCCGGCTTTGTCCGGATCACTTATCCTACGGCCCACGAGCCTTACTACACCGGCTTTTTGGAGGTGGAGACGCCGCGCGAAGACGGCGGCCATGACCACGAGTTCGTCGAGCAGCGTTGGGACACGCAAACGGGCGCTCCGATTGCTGATCGTGGCCATGGTGTCTCCCACTGGCTCAAAGATTTTCACCGGGACCTGATGTGGCCCGATGCCCTGGGTGGCAGAACCCTCGGCCGGGGACTGGTCGGTATCGCCGGGGTGGTGTTGATGCTCTCGATCATCACAGGCGTCGTTGCTCACACCAAGATTACGGGAGAACTCTTCACTCTCCGCTTCTTTCGCTCGATGCGCCTCAAATGGCAGGACACGCACAAGGTGTTGGGCCTCTGGGGGCTGCCGTTCTACTCGATGATTGCCTTCACCGGCGCTGTGATCGGCGTGGTGACGCTCTTGGCTCCTATCATCGCTATGCTGACCTTCAAAGGTGACCAGGAGGCGCTCATCCAGGCGGTACTCGGCGAACCTATAGAAGCCTCCGGCATCCCAGCAGAGATGCTGTCGGTGGATGACATGCGCAGCTTTGTCGAGCCGACGAGTGGGCATCCCGCAGCGTTCATCATCATGAACAATTGGGGCGATGAAAACGCTCGCTTCGATATCTATTTCGAGCCGGATACGGAGCTTGCCCAGGTCGAGGGCTATCAGATCAACGGCGTCACGGGGGAGCTCATCACCGATAGTCCGTTTGAGAACCTCAGTGCTGCGAACAGGACACTCAATGCCGTGACGCCGCTCCATTACGGAACCTATGGCGGTGTCGTGTTGAAGTTCGTCTACTTCTTCCTCGGTCTGTCCCTCGCGCTGGTCACGGCTCTTGGTATGATGATGTGGGTCGAGCGGCGTCTTCACGGTAACGAAGGCAAACGGTCTCCGTGGGTCTACCAAGGCCTCAGTAAGCTGACGGTCGGCGTGACCTGCGGCCTTCCTCTCGCTTCGATGGCTATCTTCTACGCCGACAAGCTCATCCCTGTGACGCCCGACGGGCGTTTGGTTATGATCGGCTGGTCGTTTTTTATCGTTTGGGCCGCGAGTGTTCTTTTCGCCTTTCGCCGTGGTCAGGACTATCGGGCGGCGCGAGAGCTTCTCTATGTGACCGCTGGTCTCGCGGTCGGTCTGCCGGTTCTGAACCTGGCGGCCACGGGAGAGTTTTTCCTCCTGGGCCTGTTCTCAGCGAACCCAGGGTCGTCGTTCGTCGATCTCACAGCACTGCTTCTCGGCCTGGCGATGATCGCACTCGTTGCTCAGTTGCCGCGCGTACGGACCGAAAAGCGTACGCCAACCTCTGTGGATGATGTCCAAGAACCACCTGAGCTTATGGCTGCTGAGTGACGCCGAGGGTGCTCGCAGCACCCCTTACGAACGATCCTTACCCAGTTCTTTTTGCAGCTGGGTCACCGCATCAAAAAACGTTTTCTTGGTCGTATCAACAAACGGATTGTCCGTCTGAATGGCCTTAAAAAGCGCGTCACTGTCATCTTTGACGATACCCACCATCTGACGCAGCAGCGAGAACGTTTTGGTCTCTTGCGTGATCGCTGGCATGTCCATCTTCTGGAACACGCGCGCGATCATATGTGTCAGACCCTGGACATAGGCCATCTGCTCGTCGTGCTCTTCTGCGGTGCAAGCGATGACGTTCAGCCCGAGTTGATCCGACAAGAATGATGAGACGCAGCCTACGGACTGACTGCGAATATCGACGACAGCGATGTTTTGACCATGGATTCCGGTCTTGCCGCTTTGTGGACCAAAGAGCGGGTGGAGACCGATAATCTCGACCTCATCGAGGAGGTGCTTCGACAGGATCTGTGCGGGGAGGCATTTGACCGAGGCGACATCCATCACCAGCTGACCGGGCCGCAATTGATCCACGATCTTGCTCACAACGCTCTCGATCTCTCGGACGGGCACCGCGATCACCAAGATATCGCAGCGGGCGGCCTGGTTCAGGTCACAGCAGCTGACATTGTAGGTCTCCGCGATCTGCGAGAGATCACGAAACTCATCATACGCATACACATCAAAATAGGGCGTCACATGCCGCAGCATGAACTCACCAAACGCGCCGACACCGATAATGGACAATGACTTGGTCATTGCGCTGTTAAAGAGCAGCGCCTACCAGGTTGTAAACAGCCGTGTGGGCCGCCGCGTTCTCAGCCCCGGCAGTCCGCGCAGGAGCCAGAGAGCTCAAGCACGCGGTGATCGATAGAGAAGCCAAGCGCCTCCGCGTCGGCAGCAAGCAGCCGTTCGAGCTTCTTGTTTTCGATCTCTGACGATAGTCCACAGTCGTTGCACACGAACAAAACGCAGGCGTGATCGTCTTCGGGATGGTTGCAGGCGATGTAGGCGTTTCGGCTCTCAATGCGGACCGCGACACCTTGTTCACAAAGAAAGTCGAGCGTGCGGTAGATGCTGGGCGCAGAGATCTGACGACCCATCTCCTCCGACAACTGATCACGCAGCTCATATGCCCCGAGCGGCCGCTCGGCTGCCCATAGCGTGCGCAGCACGGCTTCACGCAGCGGGGTAACGCGTGCCCCGCGAAGGCGGCAGGCAGCGATAGCAGAAGCAAGACCGTCATCGGCTGAACCTTGGGCCTCTGGCATGGCTGCGCTCTCCAAATGCAACAATATTGCATTGGACGGTACATGGTACTATCTCGCTGGACAACACGCATTTTGCCTTATCGCCAGGGGAGAACTCTATGGCTCTATCCGCCGCCACCGACCAACGCCTTCCTGTGACGGTCCTTTCGGGGTTTCTTGGCGCTGGGAAGACGACGCTTCTCAACCGTGTTCTGAACAATCGTGAGGGGCGCCGGGTCGCGGTGATCGTCAACGACATGTCCGAGGTCAATATCGACGCTGACCTCGTGCGGGCAGGTTCAGAGCTCAGCCGTACGGACGAAACGCTGGTGGAGATGTCCAATGGCTGCATCTGCTGCACCTTGCGCGATGACCTTCTTGCTGAGGTGAGGCGCCTCGCGGAGGAGGGGCGCTTTGACTATCTTCTCATCGAGTCGACGGGAATTTCAGAGCCTCTGCCGGTGGCGGCGACTTTTGATTTCCGGACAGAAGAAGGTGATAGCCTTTCGGACGTGGCCCGGATCGATACCATGGTCACCGTCGTTGACGCGGTGAACCTGCTCAAAGACTTCTCGAGCCACGATTTCCTTCGTGATCGCGGTGAAGTCATGGGCGAGGAGGACGAGCGTACACTCGTCCATCTGCTCACCGATCAAATCGAGTTTGCCGACATCGTCATTCTGAACAAGGTCGATGACGCGCGTCCTGAACAGGTGGATGCGGCGCTCAAGATCATCCGCAGTCTCAACGCGGACGTTAAGGTCATTGAGACGAACTACTCCGATGTTCCTGCTGATGCGATTCTCGATACTGGTCTCTTTGATTTCGAAGAGGCGCACAAGCACCCGATGTGGGCTAAAGAGCTTTATGGGTATGCTGATCACAAACCGGAGACGGAAGAGTACGGCGTCACGTCCTTCACCTATCGTGCGCGCCGGCCTTTTGATCCGCAAGCGATCTACACGCTTCTCAATGGTCCGCTGCCTGGCGTGATCCGGGCTAAGGGCCATTTTTGGATGGCGACGCGGCCTGAATGGGTGGCTGAGTTCTCGCTGGCCGGTGCCCTTTCCAGTGTGTCACCCCTCGGCACCTGGTGGGCGGCCGTGCCGCGGGAACGCTGGCCCGGTGGGGAGCAGGTGGACGAGTACATCAAGGCGAACTGGGAAGAGCCGTATGGGGATCGTCGCCAAGAAATTGTCTTCATCGGTGCTGGGATCGATTGGTCTTGGCTCAAAGGGCAGCTGGACGCTGCTTTGATCCCTGAGGACGAGGTCTATGCGCTCGACAAGCCGCCAGCGATGGCTGACCCATTCCCGCAGTGGCGCCGCGCTGAGCCTGCCGCATAGGCCTGGCATAACGCGTGATGCCTAATGAGTATGGTGGCTGATCATGCAGGCGACTGTTCTTGAGACAGATGATGTTGCTGCTCCTATGGGAGCAGTCACGCGCCTTTCTAATCTCCGCTTGATCCTGGACGACGCCGTTGATGGCGTGATCCTTGATCGGAGTTTGCCTTCATTCGTCACGTCTTCCCTGGCGGCCATGCGGTTCGAACCAGCGATGGGCGACAGGTTTTGTCTGTCTCCCAACCAAACTGCCGACTGTATGACGCGCCTTTTCGCAGAGTGGGGCTTCGCGCCGACTGCCGCGCAGCGATGGATCGCTGAGGATATCCAGTCGCTGGCTATGGAGTTCGCGCAGACCCTCGCGATCAAGGATGTGATCCTCCGTGTTGAAGTCATCGCTGACGATGCGTGCCGTAAGTTTCACCGTGATGCCATCAGGGCACGGCTGATATGCACCTATACGGGGCCGGGTACTGAGTACGGTGTTGCGTCGCCTGGTGAGGAACCTGCCACGATCGAGCGTGTGCCGACGGGCGCGCCTGTGATCCTGAAGGGCAAAGCTTGGCCCGGTGCCGGCGGTCTTCAGCTGAAGCACCGATCTCCACCCATCGAAGGGCTCGGTCTTTCGCGCTTCGTCGTCGTGATCGATGAGGCGACGACCAGCCTGCTGTAGGGCCGCTTAAGCGTAGCCGAACCGCTCGATCCATGGCGCCAGCACCGGCATCACGGGTTCGAGGGTGGACTGATAATGCTCGAACCTGCGGGCCGCGCTGGTGTAGAGCGGCTGAGACACCTGGTTGAAGCTCACCGTCCTCTTCGGTCTGTGTTGGGACTGGTGGAAGCTCTCCAGCTGCTCCTCCCACTCAAGGCCAAGTTGACTTAAGACAGGCTCCATCGTCCCCCGGAGGTCGCTAACAAGGTCTTCATACCGAATGATCGTGGCCGAGAGGCCCATGTGGTCTTCCAGCGTGGTGTGGACCGTCATCATCAGGTCGTAGAACCGAGCCGTGTCCTCGATCGTCAGGTAGTTCGCCGTATGGTCTGTCGGTTGGAAGTTCGCAAACCAAGCGCTGATTACGACATCGCAAGGGTGGCGCAACATGAGGAAAAACTCGGCATCCTGATAGAGGTGTTTCATCAGACCGGCCTGAAGAAGCCCGGTGGCGTGGCGGTCGACCACCACACGGCCGTCTCTATTCGCTGAGAGATCCGTATCAATCTGATCGTCGTAATGCTGGCGCAGGCGGTCGGCCACGTCACCGCAGATGGATGAGAGGTCCTGTAGGCCTCCACCAAGGATGTCATCGGCAAGTTGCCAACAACTGACTGCTGCACCCGACTCTTCAGCAATTGCGACCTTGGAATGCGTGCGCAAGATCGCATCAATCAACGTGGTGCCGCTGCGCGGGAAGCCGTTGACAAACGCCATCTGCCTGCCGTTGTTCGGCTCTGTCGCAGGTGAGTGGCTGGCCTTCGCATAAAGGTCAGTGACACGATGCGTGTATTGAATGAAACGATCCTTGTCGGTCCCAAATCGATCAAAAATCTTCGTTTGCTGACGATTGGCAATATCGAATGCTTTGGCAGCGTCCTCGTGCCTCGAGAGTGACAAGAGGCTTTGGGGTTCAAGGTAGTTCGGGAACCATTCTGCCTCTGCCGCGCCGGGCTCCTCTCGCAGGGTCCGGATTGCTTGGAGAGCCAGCTCATGGTCCCCCTGCTCTTGCAGCAGGGTTGCCCGCAAAGTCCGAGCTCGCTGATGGCCTGGGACGCGAGCCTGGATCTGGCTCACGACGTCAAGCGCTTGCTCGAGCTGTCCTGCGCGCCGATAGGCCTCTGCCAGGTGGATAGACGTTTCGCCGTAGTCTGACGGCTGTGTCGTAAGTGTTTGCGCGCGCTTCAGCACCTCAATGGCTTCGTGCGGCTCCCCGAGCGACGTCTGGGCTCGGCCGAGATAGGTAAGGGTTTGGAGGTGATCCGGACGCAGCTTATCGGCGTTGATCAGCGCGTCCTGGGCGTCTTGCCACTCTCCGAGGCCCAGCAGAAAACGGCCAAACCCGTGCCAGGACTGAAAGCTCTTGGGGTCGGCGTTCACCGCGGCGGAGAAGTGCTCCCGCGCCTGAGCTTTATCCCCAGCGTTCGCGGCATGCATGCCGAGCAGGTTCAGTGCGCCGACGTTGCTTTCATCTTTGCGGTGGACCGCTTGGGCCAGTTTCACCGCCTCGGCCTCATCGCCCATGGCCAGCAGCACCTCCGCGAGCTTCATTTTCACGGGGAGGCAGCTCGCGTCGAGCTTGACCGATTTGCGATAATGACGGGCGGCCTTCTTCAGGTCCTGCCGCTGCAGCGCGATGAACCCCAGATATTCAAAAAGGACCGGGTGAGGCGCCATCACCGCCTTCAGCCGTGTCAGAATCTGTTCGGCTTCATCGAGCCGACCGAGACTAAGGCATTGCCGGGCCTTGTTAAATTCAGACTCTGGGCTGAAAGCCGGTTGTGCCATGGCTGGAGCTCACTGCTGCGCTACCGCTCGAGTTTACGGAACAAAGTTAAACGCGGATTAGGTGTCTCATCGGTCGCGCGGGCGCCGCGCCGTTGCCCTATGGCCCCAAGCGTCTATGGGAGCGTCCTTGGACGGAGAGCGCGGCGATGCGTGAGACGATTGAACGACTGGGCGACGATCGCGTTATTGGCGTCATCGCTGCGACCAGCGCGTTCTTGGTGGTGGACAAACCCGCGGGCCTCCTCAGTGTACCCGGCAAGCATGAACCAGACTGCCTCGAGGCGCGAGTGCAGGCGGCCTATCCCGATGCGTTGACTGTCCATCGCCTCGATATGGCGACATCAGGCGTGTGCGTCATCGCCCGAGGCAAACCGAATCTCGCGCATCTCCAACAACAGTTTGAGCGCCGTCAGACAACAAAGGTTTATGAAGCCGTCGTCTGGGGACAGATGGAAAGCGATAGCGGCACCGTCGATGCTCCGATCCGCTGCGACTGGCCCAACCGGCCGTTGCAGATGATTGACCATCAAGAGGGGCGGGAAGCGATCACCCATTGGCGCGTGATCGACCGACAAGCTGATCGTACCCGTCTTGAACTGACGCCCATCACCGGGCGGTCGCATCAACTCCGTCTTCACATGAAAAGTCTGGGGCATCCGATCTTGGGGGACCAATGGTATGCCTTTGACGCGGCTCAGTCGCTCAGCGATCGGCTGCTCCTTCATGCGCGAGAGCTTGGGTTTGCTGCGCCGTCATCGGGTGAGAGGCAGACCTACCGGTCGCCTTGCCCGTTTTGAGGCGGAGGCGAGTCTTGGTCTTTAAGCTCTCCGACACGGGCGATGAGCAACATGATGGAGGCGAGCCCAAACAGCGATGCGTACAGGAATCTTTGCTCTTGCAGATACCATCTGGCGTTCTCGTTGCTCTCAAACCGGTTCTCGTAGTTCGAGTAGAGAAAGTCTGATGCCTGACTGAGCGTATGGATGGCCTCCTCGTTGCTGCCCTCCGCCATCTGGCGGAGCGCCAGGCGTGTGAACGTTTGTCCTTCAAGCGCGTAGAACCTGTAGGTGTCGACCTTGGCCTCTTCCGTCGCACCCAACACGCTGAGCTGCAGGAAGACAGCGAGCAGGAGGAGTGCCCGTCCAGTGATATCCCAGTGTTTCCACGTCATGGTCGGCCTCGTCGTTTGGGTCGATGTCACAACTAAACGGCGAGGGGTAAGGAACTGACAACACGAACGGTTCTTTACGGGTCGCCGAACAAGACTTCCTCTCCGGTCTCCTTCCAGAGCGGGAACTTGGCCATCGCCTTTGTGAAGAGATCCCTCGTCATATGGCGATCAAGCCAGGCGTGGAGCGCGGGCCAGTCTTGCGCATCAAACCATGCCTGGTCGGCAATCCGGAACTGCCGCACAAAGGGGAAGATGCCGATATCGGCAAACCCGTCAGTATGCGCTGAAAGATGCCCGGCGCTCCTTAGTCTTTCATTCAGCGTTGAGAGAAATTCAGCACCGCTGGACCGGTGGGCGAGCGGGTCAACATCGTCATAGCGGTTGGGGTATTTGTAGCGATCGAGGTCATGCTTGAACGGACCATCGTTTCGGTCAATGAGGCTGCGTTCGTCCTCGGTCGGTGCCTCCAGCGCGCCTTCGCCGGTTGTGATGGCCCACTCCATCACCGCGAGGCTTTCATCGATCACGGTTCCGTCCGGCAGCACCAAAACGGGCACGGTGCCTTTTGGCGATGCCTCCAACATCTCTTCTGGTTTGTCTCGCAGAATGAGCTCCCGCAGCCGCACGGTTTTGCCGTTCAAGAGGAGGGCCATCCGTGCCCGCATGGCATAGGGGCAGCGGCGGAACGAATAAAGAAGGGGAAGCGTGTCGCCCATCGGCGACTACCCTTTGCTGACTTTGCGGCCGAGATGCGCCTCGCCGCGTTCTTTGGCGAGGGCAATTTGGCGGTTGCGCTCCGCAAAGCGTTGCCGCTCTTTCTCGCCGTATTCATCTTGGCACTGAGGGCACGACACGCCAGGAATGTAAGAAGGCTGCGCTTTCATCTCGTCGTCAATCGGACGGCGGCATGCGAAGCACTGATCATAGTGGCCAAGTTCCAGCCCGTGCTTCACCGACACCCTGCCATCAAAGACGAAGCACTCGCCTTCCCAGAGGCTGTCAGCTTCTTTCACCTCTTCGAGGTATTTCAGGATGCCGCCTTTAAGGTGAACAACATTGTCGATCCCGATCGAGCGGGCATAGGACGTAGACTTCTCACAACGGATACCGCCGGTGCAGAACATCGCGATGCGCTTGCCAGGGTGTTGCTCTTTAAACGCATCAAACCAAGCAGGGAAATCACGAAACGAGTCCGTTTGCGGATTAACGGCACCTTTAAACGTTCCAATCCCCACCTCGTAATCGTTCCGTGTATCGACGACGACAGTGTCGGGGTCAGAGATGACTGCGTTCCAGTCTTCAGGGGCAACGTACTGGCCGACAGCCGCGGTGGGGTCGATTCCTTCAACGCCCATGGTGACGATTTCTTTCTTGAGGCGGACTTTTGTCCGGAGGAAAGGTTGCGTCTCCGCAAAGCTTTCCTTCACCTCAAGGCCAGCGCAACCGGGGAGCGCGCGGACAGCGGCGAGGGCTGCGTCGACGCCCGTCCGATCACCGGCAATGGTGCCGTTCACACCTTCAGGTGCGAGCAGCAACGTCCCTTTGACGTCGTGGTCCGTCAACACACGAAGCAGCCGCTCTTGATGCGACGCTAAATCGTCAAGAGGTGCAAAGTGATAGAGGGCGGCAACAGTGATCTGGGACACGGCCGACGCGTTATCACAAAGAAAAAGGGCAGGTCCAGCCGCCCGCTTAGAACTGCCGCTGGCGGAAGAGCTCCACCGCAGGACCGCGCACCACCACCAGATTGTCGTCGATCAGGAGCGGTTTGCGCAGATGGGCGGCTTGGCTCCCCGCCACGAGGAATGGGGGCTCAAACCAGCGGAACAGCGTTTCGGCCTCGCCGGTCACCTTGTCGAAGACCTGGGCGCAGACGATGTCGTGGGGCCTGGGCTCTTGATTGAGCGCCACGGCGATGACATCGCCCGGCAGGATATCGGCCGCTTCCATGCTCCTCGATTGGATCCGAAAAAGCCCCAGCGACTTTGCCGCCAGGGTCTCAGCGTCGGGCAGGGTTGGTGCCGACTCGATGGGTACGGCCTCAGGCTCTGAGAAACCGGGCTGCCCCAAAGTGGGGAGCGAAAAAGCGCTCCTGATCTTACGCTCCGTGTGCGCACGAAGCTCGGTATCGCTCTCCGGATCAAGGAACCGGTAGAGGGTGGACGGCTGCACGCCAGCGGCGCTTGCGATCTGATTGGCTGACAGTTCCAGGCGCATCATGAGGTCGTTGATCATCTCCAATTGGCCTTCGCGGCGGTTAGTCATTGATCAAAGCCTCCCGCTGGAGACGTTTGGCATTCCAGTGCTGAACCGATCGCGAGCACCGCTTGCTTTTGCAACTCAAGCAAGATAAATGCAAGTAACGCAAGTGAGCGGCGAAGAGGCGCCACCGGAAGGAGAGAGCTGGTGGTGCGGGATGGAGGACGGGGCGATATGCGCAAGGCCGCGAAAGATGATGCGCCGGATGACGAGCACGAGTGCGATGATGATTCGGGCACCGCTGTTGCGCATAGTCCGCTGGTCATGGGGCAGACACTCTTCGAATTGAGCCTCCGCCCTGGCGGCGAGGCCCATAGCCAATTGATGGACATAGCTACGGTCTATCGCTTCCACGCGCCAGAGCCGCGGCCTCAGTTTCATGACCTGGTCTGGCGCTTTTCCCTGGCTACAGCGCTTCGGCCGCCTTTTGGAGGGTTGGGGGAGGAGGAGTTTCGCTGGGCTGCGCGGACTCTGGCTCAGCTTCTGTTCGATCATCACGCGGCGCACGGCGACGAGGGGTCGTCCGCTGATCTGTCTTTGGTGGTCCGGCGCTCGCGGTAAGGCTCTTTCGCGACGTTTTGCGACGATCGGGGACCGTCCGTGGGACACGCTTGCGACGTTTGGCTTTCATACAGCAGGGGCAACCAAAGAGGGATGGCTCTTATGTCAAAGCGATCAATCCTGGCCTGCGGACTTGCATTCGTTGCATCGGTGTGTGCATCCCACTCAAACGCACATGCAGCCGGGTGGCGTCTCAACCCCGCTCTCTGCCCTGATCTGAGGGAAGATGTTCGCGATTCGCGCGTCACCTGGTCTCGTCGCGATCTGCGTGAGGACTTCCGCGATCGGGCCGTTACCCGTTGTCCCGCATCGGCTTGGACATATGTTGCTCCGGCTGGTGTAGCGGTGACTGCGGTTCCCGTGCGGCCGGTCTACACGGGAGTCTATGTTGCGCCGCGCCCTTACCGTTATGGCTACCGCAGGGTCCGCCCGGTGCGGATCAACGTTCGCGTGCACTGATTATTGATGGCGAGGGGAGGGGGTTAACCCTCAAGCTCCTCGCGTTTCATCTCGAGCTCGAGCCACTGCTCTTCTGCGGTTTCGAGGGCGGCCATGTCCGCCGCCAAACCTTTCTGGGCCTGGTCGAAGGCCTCCGGATCCCGGGAGAAAAGGTCGGCATCGGCTAGGGCCGCTTCATGCTCGGCGATCGATTGGGTCAGCCGATCGATCTCGCCGGGCAAGGTTTCAAGGGCATGTTTGTCCTTGAAGCTCAGCTTTCCGGCCGATTTCTTCTTCGCCGGAGCAGCCTGAGCCTTCTTCGCCGGTTTGGCAGCTTCCTTGAGAGCCCCTGCTGCTGCCTTCCGCTGACGTGCCATATCCTCGTAGCCACCGGGGTATTCGCGCCAGCGGCCCAGACCTTCCTCTGGGATCGGCGTGAGAACGCTTGTCACCACCCGGTCGAGAAAGTCCCGGTCGTGGCTGACGAGAATGAGCGTACCCTGATAATTCGAGAGCGTCTCTTCCAAGACATCGAGGGTCTCTAGATCAAGATCGTTGGTTGGCTCGTCGAGCACCAAGAGGTTGGACGGTTTGGCAAGAGCAATCGCCAACGCCAAACGTCCACGTTCACCGCCCGAGAGGGCACCAATCGGTTGGCGTGCTTGCTCCGGTGTGAACAGGAAATCCTTCAGATAGCTGAGCGCATGGCGCGGTTGCCCACCAATGGTGATCTGGTCGCCGCGGCCCTCTGTCAGCGCGTCCATCAGGCGGGTGGTGTCTTTCAGCCCAGCGCGCTCCTGGTCCAGGGCCACGATGTCCAGTTTGGTACCGTGATCGACCTCTCCGCCAGCTGGTTCCTTCTGCCCAAGGAGCAAACGGAGAAGGGTCGTTTTTCCAGCGCCGTTGGGGCCAACAACACCGAGGCGATCGCCCCGAGCGATCTTGAGATCCAGGCCCTCGACAATCGGTTTCGTCTCGTAGGAGAAGCTCAAGTCCCGAGCTTCAATCACCTTTTTGCCCGATGCTTCTGACTCAGATGCTGTAAGCTCGACGGACCCTTGGGGCCCGCGACGCTCAGCGCGCTGTTTGCGCAGGTCATTGAGCTGCGCCAGCCGCCGGACGTTCCGTTTACGCCGCGCTGTGACGCCGTAGCGCAGCCAATGCTCCTCACGGACGATTTTCCGGTCGAGCTTGTGGGCCGCGAGCTCTTCTTCTTCGATCACCTTGTCCCGCCAAGCCTCGAAACTCTTGAACCCTTCGCTGAGGTGGCGCGTCTCACCGCGGTCGAGCCACACTGTTTCTGTCGAGAGGTTCTGGAGGAAGCGCCGGTCGTGGCTGATCAAGACCAATGCGCTGCGTCGCCGCGCGATCTCTGCCTCGAGCCACAGGATCGTCTCCAAGTCCAGATGGTTCGTCGGCTCATCGAGCAGCAGAACCTCCGGTGACGGAGCAAGTGCGCGAGCGATGGCGACGCGCCGTTTCTCTCCGCCAGATAAGGGCCCGGGGGCAGACGTTGAGTCGACCCCGAGTTCAGCGAGCAGGCGTCCAACATCACCTGGATCGTCCGTAGGCGAGAGGCCGTCCATCACCACCGCCTGAGCCGTCTCGAACGCGGAAAAATCTGGATCCTGTTCAAGATACTTGAACGTGGTGCCCGATCTCACTGTTCGCTCGCCCCCATCAGCTTCGATGAGACCAGCGGCGATTCTCAAAAAGGTCGACTTGCCCGAACCGTTGCGGCCGACGAGAGCAATGCGCGCCCCCTCTTGCACCATCAGCTCTGCGCCGGAGAGCAGCGGTGTGCCCCCAAACGTCAGGCGAACATCTTTGAGACTGAGGAGAGGGGCGGCCATCGCGGCGAGCTAGGGCGCTCGATCCGCTTTGTGAACCAACTTTCCGGTCGCCGTCGCCTCTTCTTCGCGTTATGGGGCCTCATGCGTTTAGTTTTTCTCGTTGCATTAGTAGCAAATGTGATCGCGGGTCAGGCGGTTGCGCAAAATGGGGCCGGTGTTTTTGGGCCGCGAGTCACAGCGGGCCATCGCCTGGCCGAGTATCGCTACACCCTGTCGGAACCTGGTGACGATCTTTCGAGCCCGTGGATCCAACGTCTTCACTACGAGGCAGCGCTCAACGAGACCTTCATGTGGCGGTTCATCGGCCAGATGCGCAATCCCGGTGATGGTGCTGAGTTTGACAACATCAAAGGCGAGTTGTTTGTCGATCTTGGTCAGATCAACAACCGCTGGCACACCGGGATGCGCTTTGATGCCTTCTTGCGGAACGGCGATCGGCCAGAGCAGCTGGGCGTCCATTGGACCAATCAGTTCACGCTCACCGAGCGCTCTTTTGTTCGCTTGGTCGCGCTGACCACCTATCAATTTGGCGAAAATGGCGCTGACACGCCGCGTCTTTCAACCCGGGCGAGTTATGTCCGCCGCTTCCGTGATGGTTGGGCCTTAAGCGTTGAAGCCTATGACCAATGGGGTGACTTCAACGCCCTTGGTCAGTTTGATCAGCGCACACACGAGATCGGACCTCATCTCGTGATCCCGGTTGCTGGCCGGTGGTCCGTTTACCTCGGCGGGCTTTGGGGGATATCCGACGCCGCTCCCGACACGTCCTTTCGGTCGCGGCTGACTTACACGTACTAAACGTCAGTATTAGTCGAAGAGGCTGGAGACGCTTTCCTCGTTGGCGATCCGCCGGATGGCTTCGGCCAGGAGGCGGTCGACGCCCACGACTTCGATTTTCTTCGCGTCCTTGCGCCGGCCATCGTCTCCAATGGAGTCGGTGATCACGAGTTTGGAAAGGTGCTCGGACGTCTCGATCCGCTCGACCGCTTGTCCTGAAAGAACGCCGTGGCTGACATAGGCCTCGACGGATTTTGCGCCTTTGGCCATCAGCGCGTCGGCGGCGTTGACGAGGGTCCCGCCGGAATCGGCGATGTCGTCAAAAAGGATGCAGTGCATGTCTTTGACCTCGCCGATGATGTTCATCACCTCCGAGACACCAGCGCGCTCGCGGCGCTTGTCGACAATGGCGAGTGGCAGATCGCCAAGCCGCTTAGAGAGCGCGCGGGCGCGGACCACGCCGCCGACGTCTGGGCTGACAATGCAGACATCAGAGACATCGTCTCTCCGCACTCGGCGGATATGGTCTTCCATCACATTGACGGCATAGAGGTTGTCCGTCGGGATATCGAAAAAGCCCTGGATCTGCCCTGCATGCAGGTCCATCGTCAGCACACGATCAGCACCCGCTGTGGTGATGAGGTTGGCGACCAGCTTTGCCGTGATCGGCGTCCGTGGCCCAGCTTTCCGGTCCTGCCTTGCGTAACCGAAATAGGGGATGACGGCGGTGATGCGGCTGGCCGATGCCCGGGCGAGGGCATCGATGATGATGAGTAGCTCCATCATGTGATCGTTGGCCGGTTCCGACGTGGACTGAATGACGAAGACGTCCTCGCCCCGCACGTTTTCTTTGATCTCCACGTGCACTTCGCTGTCGGCGAACCGTTGGATGACCGAGCTGGCAATCGGGGTGTCCAGGCGACGGGAAATGGACTCAGCGAGCGGCATATTGGAATTGCCGGCGAGCAGCTTCATGGCGGGCTCCAGAACAGGGGTCGTGATCGCTTTGTGACGGGGATGTGTCACGAGTCAAGGATGCTGCGAAGCCTTCAAATCACTGGGCTAGCGCGATCGCTGAGAGGTTATGGCCAAACTGCAACAGGCCAGCAGAACGTGCACCTCGATAGCTGAAATAGCTGTCCTGATCACCAAGGGTGTCGCCGCCAACATCGGCGATGTGGCTGTCCAAGATCCCCGCTTCACAAAGCCGTGTGCGCACAAACCCGATATGGTCGTAGAGGCTGTGCTCCTCGCTGATCGGGCTGAAGAACTCTCCCGCCCCGGGAAAAGCGGCTGTGACTTCACCGATGAGGTCGTGCCGCACTTCGAATGATCTCCGGCGAAGGCAGGGACCGATCGCGACCTTGATCGCTGAACGTGTTGCGCCGCGCTGTTCCATGAGATCCGCCGCAGCGCCGATCACGCCCCGCATGCTGCCGCGCCAACCTGCGTGGATCGCGGCGACGAGACCTGGCGCCTCCATCAGCAACGGCACGCAGTCGGCCGTCAAAACCCCGACCGCCAGCCCAGGAACGTCTGTAATCAGAGCATCACCTTCCGGTGGTGCGCTGCGATCGATCGGCTGGTCGACAAAGATGGCTGTGGCGGAGTGGGTCTGTTTGGCCGTGCTGACAGTCGCCGCGCCGAAGGCTCGGGTCATGCGCGCCCTGTTCTCGAGGATGCAGTCTTCGCGATCGCCCGAAGCGAAGCTGCCATTGAGTGAAAAGAAGATGCCCTCAGAGACACCGCCGCGGCGACCAAAAAATCCGTGCGGGGACGTGAGGAGTTCACTCGTCTGGCGCGGCGGCTCCATCACTCAAACCCCGGCGGTGCCACCGAGCCTGGTGAGGAAATGGACATCACCTTGAAAAGCTCGCCCATGCCTTCGCGATCAATCAGGCGGAGGGCCCCGCTGCGAAACTCCGTGCGCTTTGTTTCGTCCTCAATCGCGGGTTCAAGCCGCGCGAGGCGCTCACGCAGGCCGAGGCGTTCAAGGAAGTCGGCCTGACGCACTGGCCCATCAACGCGCATTTCTTCCTGGCGCCCGCGGCGCCCGAGCGCCGCAAAATCCACATGCGCCGTCACATCGGCGAGGCCTGGGCTGTCCAGCACAGGCCAAGGCTTGTGGTTCTTGATCGCCTGCAGCGTATCACCATAGCCCGAGCGGCCATGGCCGTAGTCGATGATCAGGGCCCGTCCTTTATGTTCCCGGAGGCGGCTAGCGATCTCGCTGATCACTTCGCTGCCCACCGCGCAGGTCTCAAAGATATCTTCTGGCATCGCGCCGCGCGGCATCCCTGGCATGTCCGGATAGCTGTCCGGTGACAGAACAAAAGAGAGGCCGGGCTCTTCACCTTTGGAGAGGCCCACAAGCCGCTCGCGCCAGGGTTTGTCAGCAGGTTCCACCATCCGCATGAACTGCCGAATGGGAAGGCAGTCAAAGAACTCGTTGGCCACCACAAGGAGCGGCGCGGGCGGCACGTCCTCAAGCTTGTCAGCCCAGGTGATCCGGCAACCGGTTTCGGCCAGCAGCCGCTTCTGGCTGTAGCGCATCCGCCCTGACGCTTCGATCATGTAGACATGGACCGACTTCAGGAAGCGCGGCCGCACATTCGCTGTGCGGAGGATATCGGCCATCAGCGTGCCGCGACCTGGGCCAAGCTCGACCAAATTGAACTGGGATGGACCGCCCATCGCTTCCCACGAATGGACCAGCCAGCCGCCGATGAGCTCGCCGAAGATCTGGCTGATCTCGGGTGACGTCGTGAAATCGCCTGCTGCGCCCAACGCCTTTTGGGTGGCGTAGTAGCCGTGCTGGGGATGGATCAGCGCATCGGTCATAAAATCGCCGACCCGGATGGGACCATGATCGGCGATCAGATCAATCAACCGCTCTTCCAGCGGTGTGCGTTCGGGCCTGGCGGCTTCGCTCACGAAGCGCTCCGCGCGCGCTCCTGGAAGAGCGGGTGGACCCGATAGATGAGATAAGCGCCTGCAAAGACCATAGGCAGGGACAAGAGCATGCCTCGGGTCAGGAAGCCAAGTGTGGCAGCGTAACTGTCTGGCTCGCGGAAAAACTCAACGAAGAACCGGGCAGCACCATATCCTGCGAGGAAAAGCCCCACCGCGGCTCCGCGATAGCGCAGAAGCCGGAACCGGGTGATGGCGATCCGCATAATGATGAAGAGCAGTGCGCCTTCGAGCGCAGCTTCATAAAGCTGGCTCGGATGCCGCGGCACTGCGTCCGCAGCGTAGATCCACTGCTCCTGAGCCCGGCTATAATAGTCAGGGAACCGCATGCCAATGAAACTGTCGGTGGGCCGACCGAAGAGCTCGGCGTTGATGAAGTTCGCAAGCCTGCCGAAGAAGAGCCCAATGGGCGCGGCGCAGGCAAGGAGGTCGCCAATGCGGAACGGGTCCGTCCCTCGCTTGCGTGAGAAGAGAAGGGTGACCACCGCCACGCCGATCAGGCCGCCATGGAAGGACATGCCGCCTTCCCAAACCGCAAGAACCGGGGGCACCGGAATGCGTCCCATCAGTTCAGGCCATTGCCCAAACGGCTGGATCAACAGCTCAGGCCGATAGAACAGGACGAAGCCGAGCCGACCCCCCAGGATCACCCCGAGGATGATCCAGGAGACAAAATCATCGAGCAGAGCCTTATCGAGTGGCGGCTGCTCGGGGTTCCGGATCGAACCCTTGCCGTTCCAAAGCTCCGGCTGTTTGAGCAGCCGGGTCAGATACGCCCAACCCAGGGTGATGCCCGCAAGATAGGCAAGGGCGTACCAGCGGATGGGCAGCGGGCCCAAATTGATAAGGACCGGATCGATCTCAGGAAAATTCATGGCGCGGCCCTTACGGCTTTTCGCTCTCGCGCAACAGCCTGTCTGTAACGCTGGCGCTAGCCGTTGAGGGCGCCAGAAATCCTTTGCCAGACAGCGCCCACGTTCACATGGGGATTCGCGGCTACGTTGCGGAACCAAAGCTCTCCGCCGATTTTCACGGTGGAGCAAACCCCCGTGAGGAGCGGGCTCAGCTCCTCTACGCTTTGCTTTTGGGGCCGCCAGTTCACCACCGCTGTTTCTGGCCGTTGCCGCAGAACCGTGCGCTCGTCAGCCTCCAGCCGATCGGCGAGTGCGTCAGCGCTTTCAAGGCAAGTTCCGATGCGTTGCTCGATCCCTTCGCGCCCCCACGCCATGAGGGTGGCTAGCAGCGTCACGCCTGCAGCGCCCCGCGAGCCTTGCACACCAATATTGGGTGAAGCGAGGTAGCTGCTGCCAAAACTGATCGCGTTCTGACTTTTCTCGTCGCGGAACATGATGACCGCAGAGTCCTTAGGTTGAAAGAACCATTTGTGAGCGGATAAAGCGACGCTATCGGCTTTCTCTATCCCTTCGAGACGGCTCGCGTAGCTCGTCAGGCGTAGCGGGCCAGCCCACGCTGCATCGACATGCAGCCAGCTGGCCTCCTTCAGAATATCGTCCTGCATCGGATCAATCACGCCGCGTCCGGTGGTGCCTGCCGTGAGGACGACAGCTGCTCCATCAAGGTTTGGCCACAGCGCGGTATCAATCCTTCCGTCTACGGCTGTTGGGATGTGTGTCAGGGGTAGACCGAGAATATGGGCCGCTTTTGGCACCGAGATATGCGCATCGGCGGAGGTGACGACACGCGCCGCGCCGGCCTCTCTTGCGGCCCAAAGCGCAGTGAGATTGGCGAGGGTGGAGCCGCCGCACATATGCCCGCAGGTCATCCCGAAAAACGGCTTCAACCAATCAATCACCCTCGCTTCAGCTTCTGTGGCGAAGGGGCTCAAATCGGGGTGGAGCAGGTTTTGGTTGAAGCGGGCGTTCAGCGCCGTGACTTCTGCCGCCACGCGCGGCGGCAGGGGATCCATATGGGCAAAAGCGTCCTCTGCGCTGAGAAGCGCCGAGCGGCTTTCGATCAAATCCTTGAACAGGGCGATCACATCCGCCTCGTTCTGGCCCGTTTCGGGAAGCTGATCGGCGATCTGCTCCATGACATCTCCTTATGGTCCGGCGCCCGTGTCGTTTGCACTGCTTGACCGCGCGGCACGACATGCAAACATGCATATGAATTGCTTTGAGGACGATACCGTCGATGCAGACCAAATCCCCTATCTTTGACGGCGTCGCCAAGATCATCGCCGAAGCCGCAGGAACAGCCGATGGCGTTCGGCGAGAGGCGGAGACGGTTCTGCACAGCCAGATGCAGCGTTTCCTCGCGGAGCACGACCTGGTCACTCGCGAAGAGTTTGAGGTGGTCGAGGGCTTGGCTGTCACGCTGCGCGCTGAGGTCGAGGCTCTCAAAAAAGAGATCGCTGAGCTGAAAGGCCAAGCTTAAGTCTTCGCGGTCTCGTAACCTGGAGGAGGTAGTCTCCTAGGCCATGGTGAGATCAAGCGCTGTCATTTTGACGTCCCTCTGGGCCGGCCTCTCGGCTGTTTTCGGCTTCGCGTCCGCTCAAGACATCTCGGACCGAGACGCGGCGCGTTTTCTGATGCAGGCCAGCTTTGGTCCGAACAGGGAAAGCATCGCCGATCTTCAGGCGCGGGGCTATGTCGGTTGGCTCCAACACCAGATGGATTTGCCCTACGTCTCGGTATCGGATCGCATCGACGCCAGTCGCGAAGTGCGCCAGCGCGGACGAGTGGTCGAACTGATTGACCTTTTTTCGGAGCAGGCCTTCTACGGCGAAGACCAGCTTCGACAGCGTATCCGGTTTGCCCTGAGCCAGATTGTCGTGGCTTCGCTTTCTGACTCCGTCACCAGGGGCGAGGTTCCGGCTTTCTTGGACTATGTTGATGCGCTCGGCGAAGAGGCGTTTGGGAATTATTGTACCTTGGTGCGCCGGGTCACGTTCCAGCCAACGATGGCCTTGTACCTTACATACTACAAAAATCAGAAGGCAGACGAACAACGCGGGGTCGCTCCAGATGAGAACTATGCCCGTGAGGTGATGCAGCTCTTCACCATTGGTCTGGAAGAGTTGGAGATTGACGGAACGCCGACAGGTGTTCCGACCTATGATCAAGATGACGTCAGCGGTCTGGCTGCCGTCTTTACAGGGCTCGCCTTGCCTGGTGAGAACTTCGATAAATCCAACAAAACGGTCAGGCCGTTCCGTGGTGAGCTGGTGGGGTTTCCAGCTTTCCACGAGGCCTCCGAAAAGCGTTTTCTAGGTAAGACCATCGGCCCGGGAAACGACGCAGTCGCTAGTGTCAACGAGGCGCTCGATCACCTGCTGATGCATCCGAATGTGGCGCCATTCATCAGTAAGCAGCTGATCCAGAGGCTAACGATGTCCAACCCATCGCCTCAGTACATCGAACGTGTCGCGCGCGCTTTCAACGAGGGGCTTTACAAGACCTCAGCTGGCGCGACTTTCGGGGTCGGCGAGCGATGCGATATGAGTGCCACGACCGCTGCTATCTTGCTCGACCCTGAGGCCCGTCGCCGGCCGGGCGACGGTGATGAGATCGCAGGTAAGGTCCGTGAGCCAATCATCCGTGCTATTCATACCATCAGATCCGTATCAGATGGGCACCAGCTTAGCGTAGAAGGCCCGATCCCTCAACTTGGGCAGTTTCATAAAGCGACAGATGTATGGGGGCGGCAGCTACCATTCAGTTCACCGACGGTATTCAATTTCTATCGACCAACCTACGTGCGGCCTGGATCTGAAGCGGAAGCCGAAGGCATCATCGCGCCGGAGACACAAATTCTGACCGCAAGCCACTTTGCGGCCACCACGACGTGGGTCAACGGCTGCGTGATACGCATGAGGTGCTGGACAGAAGAGCGACTGCCTCCGAACCTCACTCAGTATTACGCTGTGGCGACCCGGCCCTCCAAGCTGGTTGACATGCTTGATCTTTATCTGACCGCCGGGACCCTTCACCCCGAAACCCGAAAACGCATCAGCAGTGCTCTGTGGACGATCGATGTTCCGCCGGGAGCGCAGCGAGAAGAAGCCCTGACCAAGCGCTTGTCGCTGGCTTTCTCCATGGTGATCACCTCGCCAGAATTCATGGTGCAGCGATGAGCTCGAAGCTTCACCAGTCGCGGCGTGATGTTGTGCGGGGTCTCAGCATGCTGGGCGCCATCGCTGCCGGTTTCCCGGCGTTTCCAGCATTTGCTCGGGATAGCGACGATTACAAAGCGCTTGTCTGTGTTCTGTTGCAGGGTGGCCTTGATAACTTCGACAGTATCATTCCCGTTGATCCCCAAGGTTACTCCGCATGGGCATCTTATCGGACAACAATGCTCGAGCAGTATCGCCAGACGAGTGGAACGACGCGGGAGCGGGACTCCTTGCTGCCGCTGACGGGCAGTGCGAACAATCACGCCTTTGCACCAGAGCTGGCACCGCTTGCGGACCTTTACACGAAAGGGCGTATGGCCGTGGTTGCGAATGTGGGTCCCCTGGTCGGTCCAGTCACGCGACATGGTCTTGAAGCGGATAAACGGCTCCAACCTCCTCGCCTCGCCAGTCACAGCGACCAGTTCGCGATGTGGTCAACCCTCAACCTTGAGGGCGCCAATGTGGGATGGGGAGGTGAGTTTCTTGATCGTTTGGAGAACACGTCGTCATTCGCCTCGATCTCCTTTGCTGGTGTCCAAGCGTTTGGCCAAGGCAGAGACGTTGACCAGGTCGCTTTCAATGGTGCCAGAATAACCAGCGTTCCTGGTTTGAACCCGACACCTGGTCGCGCGCCAAGCCGGCGTGAGGAGCTGCTGGGCGAGCATTTTCGTCGCCGAGGTGTTCGGTACGAGGATGTTCTGACGCGCGATGTTGCTCGCGCGCAGACTCGTGCGCTGGAACAGGCCGTCTTCTTAAGGGCTTTGATCCACCAGAACCCTGTAGGAAACGCGGTGAAGATAGAGGACAATTCTCTCTCACAACAGCTGGCTGCAGTGGCCTCTATGATCAGTGAGCGAGATGTGCACCGGACGAAGCGCCAGGTCTTCGTGGTGTCGTTGGGCGGCTTTGACACGCACCGCAATGAAGCGCGCATTCTGCCGGACAAGCAGCGTCAGGTCGCAGAAGCCCTCGCCCGGTTTGATGCTGTTCTCGAGAAGCGCGGCGATGGCGATAAGGTGACGACGTTCACTGTCTCGGACTTTGGGCGGACGCTGGCGGCCAATGCATCGGGCACGGATCATGGCTGGGGCGGTCATCACTTTGTTATTGGCGGCGCCGTCAAAGGCGGCCGCGTGGTGGGCGAGCTTCCGCCGCCGACGCTTGATCACGACCAGGCCTGGGCCAGACGTGGGGGGCTCATTCCAACGATCGCCATTGAGCAATACGGCGCGTCGCTTGGCCAGTGGTTCGGGGTGCCTGATAGCGAGATGGGGACTGTTTTCCCCAATCTGCACCGCTTTGATGCGGGCGGTGTTGACATCTTTCCGTGATCGGTTGTCCGCAGGTGCGTCATAGGGTGCGCATCTTGGAAATTCGCTAGCAACAACCAGGGGTTGTGTGCATAGGGCTGTGCTCTATCATCACGTTTCCGAGCTCACTTTGCACAAGATGCGACTCTCGCTTGGCTTGAATCACAAATCGGTGCGCTAATCTTGTCGAGGCCCGAGACCTGTTTGGGGCCATGAGTATTGCGAGGACCTATGCCCCTATCTGCTGTCCATCTGCGTGCTGAACACGCTGATCCCATCGAGATGATCGAACAGCTGGCGCATTCCGCCGACCTTGATGCACAACGGGTCGACGACACAGAGGTGCATGTGTCCCTTTCGGGCAGCTGGCGCGACATCGCCCTCTGGTTCTCGTGGCGTGCAGAGGCGCAGGTGCTGCAGATCGGTGCTCCCCTCGAAATGAAAGTTCCGGCGATCCGAAAGGACGACGTGCTGCAGCTCTTGGCCCTGGTGAACGAGCGGCTCTGGATCGGTCACTTTGACCTTTGGTGCGAGGACGGAGGGATCATCTACCGCAACGGTGCTGTTCTCTCCGAGGGACAGGGGATGTCGCCGGGACAGGCTGAGATCCTGCTTCGCGGCGCGATGGACGCGTTTGAGCAGTATTACCCTGCGTTCAACTACGTGATCTGGGGCGGGAAAAGCGCGCAAGAGGCGCTCGATGCCTGCGTCCTGGAGCCTGTGGGCAGCGCTTAACGCCCAGGGTCGTCATAGATATCGACGCCCTCGGATCGTTTCAGTGCGCCCACGACGCGGTAGGTCACTGGTGTCAGGATCGCCTCCCACGCCACTTTCAGAAGATAGTTCGTGATCATCACGTTGATCACCAGGCTGACCTCCCACACGCCGAGAAAGGCGAGGGGGTAGAAGATCAAGCTATCCACCGCCTGGCCCACGGCTGTTGATCCGATCGTCCGTTGCCAGAGGGGTGAATTCTCAATCCGCGCTTTCATCCGCGCCATGACTTGAGCGTTGGCGATCTCGCCAGCAAAAAGCGCGACGAGGGACGCAAGCACGATACGCGGTGCCTGACCAAAGTTTGCGGCAAAGGCCTCTTGGCGCGTGACCCCGCCAAGGTCGCTGTTCCAGCTGCCATCGGGCGGCATCGCAGTGATCACACCCGCCATCACTGCCGCAAAAAGTGCGGCGCCCGTCGCCGCCATGATCGCCCTTCGCGCCTTTTTGTATCCATAAACCTCCGTCAGGACATCGCCCAGGACGTAGGAGAGGGGGAAGAACAACACCCCGGCGCCGAAGGCGAACCCGCCGACATCAGCAACCTTCCCTGCACCGATGATATTGGAGCAGACAACGATCACGCACGTGGCCGCGAGCAGGAGGTCGTAGTGCTTGAATTGTACCTGATCGACGCTCTCACCACGGATGGTTTCGATGGCGCCGGTCGCTGGTGTCGGGGAGGAGGCCTGATCCAAAACAACTGATCCTTCGTCACGAACGAAAATGCGCATCCGGTATGGTGCTGATCATCAGCTGAGGGCCTTTTCGCAGCCGCCAGCATTGCCTAGGCGCTGGAAATGACCAAGCCCCTCCGACTGATTCAAATTGGCGCCGGCTCCATGGGCGGCGCGCTTCTTCGCTCATGGATCGATAGCGGCATCCTCGATCTCGCGGCTTCTGCTGTGGTGGATCCCCGACCCTCGCAAGAGATTGAGGCGATGATCGCGTCTGCCGGGATGCGCCTCAACCCCAGTGAAGACGCGGGCTATGACGTCTGTGTTCTCGCTGTGAAACCGCAGCAGTTCCCGAACGTTCTGCCAGGACTTGTTTGGCCGGAGGTGGAGAAGACCCTGTTTGTCTCGATCGCGGCGGGCATCACCGCTGATGAGATTGTGAAGCTTCTGAAGACCAACAATCCCTCGCCGCGGGTTCTGCGCACCATGCCGACCTTGCCAGCCAAGGTCCGCCGGGGCGTGACGTTGCTTGCGGCCAATGACGCATTGTCCTCGGAAGATCGTGAGATCGGCGCGCAGCTCATGGGCGCTGCTGGCGCGGTCCACTGGTGTCACAACGAAGACGAGCTGGACCGTTTCATGGGGGTGACAGGCTGCGGCCCGGCCTTCCTCTTCCGGGTTGTTGAGGCGCTCGAGGGCGCGGCCAGGGCGCAAGGGGCCAATGCCGACGACGCGCGGGTCCTCGCCGCAGAAACCGTGGTCGCGGCAGCGCGTCTTCTCGAAACCGATGGCCGGGACGCAAGCGAGCTGCGAACGGCGGTGACGAGCCCAGGCGGGACGACGGCAGCAGGCCTCGATGTCCTCAACGACCGGGGCATTGGCGCGATGTTCGAGGATGCGGTTGAGGCCGCCTACGCCAAGGCCAAGGAGCTTGGGCAAGGATAGAATGCGCTGGCGGTGATCGGCGAGCGTCTCTAAGAGCCTCGCGATGACGGGGATGATTGTAACTGCGCGTCACGGGCGCCCAGATGTGGACCGCAGTGTGCGTATCACGGCGCGGGAATACGGACCGTGGTGGGCCAACTACGACCTTGCTGGGCTGGCGCCGGGTGAGGAGCCGCCCCAAGGCCTCGTTGATATCGCGTCCAACGCCGAGCTGGTGCTCTCATCAACCTTGCCGCGCGCTATCGAGACCGCCCGCAAAGTGGTGAAGGGCGATCGCGAAGTGCCGCAAGACGCGCTCTTCGTCGAAGCGCCTTTGCCCCCGCCGCCAGTGCCCGGCGTGTTCAGACTCACCCCCACCACCTGGGGCGTGATCAGCCGCATGTTCTGGTTCTGCGGTTTTGCTCCGCGAGGGGTGGAGAACCATTGGAGCGCGCAGAAGCGCGTCCGTGAGGCAACGGACCGTTTGATTGCTGAGGCGCAGGGCGGCGGCGACGTCCTTCTCTGTGCCCACGGCTATTTCAACTGGATGGTCCACCGCCACATCGTCCAACGCGGCTGGGAGCTCGTCGAGCATCAGGGCCGCAACCATTACTGGTCCTACCGGGCCTACAAAGTGAGGGGCAGCGTTGCGAGCCGATCGCCAAAGCCGCGTCCCTCCACCGAAGGACTTGCCGCCCCATGAGCAAAACCAAAGCCAACGCCGACATCGCCAAACTGTCTTTCGAAGACGCGCTCAAAGAGCTGGAAACCATCATCAGCAAGCTTGAGAGCGGCGATGTTGCGCTCGAAGAGTCGATCACCCTCTATGAGCGGGGCGCAGCCCTCAAGGCCCATTGCGAGACGACCCTCGCCGGCGCCAAAGAGCGGATCGAAAAAATTGTGATCGATCAATCCGGCGCTGCCAAAACCGAGCCAGCGACATTCGATTGAGTTGACGACACGCGCTGGTTGCGCATCTTGCTCCTGCCGATAGGGGTGGGATGGGCATGCAGGAGCAAACCGCGCGGTCGTCTTTTGCGATCATGAAGCGCAGCTACGATGGCGGTTATCTTTCGAGCCATCGCGAGCGCTGGGATATCCTCTCTACACAGACGGCTCTCTACAGCAATGAGGACCTCTTCGACAACAATGAGATCGAGCGCCGCCGTGAGGCGGTGGCGCGTTTTCTGGCGGCGATCAAGTTCTGGCGTGTCATCTTCTCAGCTGTGATGGCTCTTTTGCTGGTGGGCGCCGCTTGGCTTTCGATCGGTGATGGCGTGGACGGAGCTTTTCGGCTTTTCCTTGTCGAGGCCTTGCCTGTCGGGCAGTGGGCGGCCCCGGTTTTGCCATTGATCGCGGTACTGGTGGTTGCGGCGGTGTTCGGCGCGGGTGAGGTTTTGCTCCAGAACCGGTTGCGCGACGCCAGTGAGGAAGCCGACCACGCCCTCAACATCAAAGAGATTGGTCGCCAGCTCTACCTCAATGCCGGGACCTTACGATTTGCCTTTGGTGATGCTGGCCTGCTGGTCGAAGGGGACCGGGTGGAGGGCCGACACAAGTGGCGCGACTTCCGCGAGGCGGTGATGATCGGCGGTGAGTTCCAAACCCATATCCGCCTCGTGCTTGAGCACGACCGGCGCAACGAGTTCATCATTGTTCCGCGGCGCAAGTTTTTCCCGGGCACCGATGGGGTCTCCTGGCAGACCTTTTTGGAGATGCTCAAACGACATGTTCAGTCGGTTGGGTTTTAAACCTGTGCTTCTGATGTTGCCTTGCAACATTTTTCATGCCGGGGAGGGCGCTCTAGCTCTTGCCGCGCTGGCCTGATCGCCGT
>JBCBMW010000007.1:0-170525 GCA_039822105.1 Pseudomonadota bacterium
GCGCCGCGTCTCGACGAGCGTCGCGGCGACGGTACCTATGTGGTGGGCTATGGTCACCAGACGCAGCGGCCGATGCAGGATGTCAGCCAGCGCGAGGCGACAAATCTTTTGATGGCTGATGTGGGGCCGATCGAGAAGCTGGTGCGCGATTCGGTGCGCACGCCCCTCAACCAGAACGAGCACGACGCGCTGGTGTCGTTCATTTTCAATATCGGCGCCGACAATTTCAAACGCTCGACCGTCCTCAAAAAGCTCAACGAAGGCGATAAGCTCGGCGCGGCTGAGGCGTTTGAGCGTTGGACCCGTGCCCGGGTCGACGGCAAGCTGATGAAGCTTGATGGTCTGGTCCGGCGTCGTGCAGCCGAGAAATCTCTGTTCCTGATGCCGACCGACGCAGAGCTGGTGATCCCCACATCAGAAGTGGCGCCTGCGGATGAATGCGATGGGCAGGTCCTGGCACCGAGCGAAGTGACGCACGCGCCGCTGGTCGATTTCGATAGCTACCGGCGCGATAAGGGCCGGGCACTGACGCAAGACGAAATCGAAGGGCGCCTCTCGGCGCTTTACGCCGCGAGCCACGCTCTCATGGGTGATCCATCGAAAATGATTATCGCTAAGGCGGAAGAACGCGAAGACATTGGCGTGACGGTGGGCGTTGTTCTGGCAGCATTTTTGGCCGTCATTCTGACCCTTATGGGCGGCGCGCTGCTACTCGATTCTTATGCTCCGGCCACGGCGGAACGGCTCGGTCTGACCCGTCAGATCCTTTCACCGCTGGTGTCGGATCTGCCGCTTTGGATCCTCTCGATCGGGCTGGGGCTCTGCTACTTCCTCTTCTATATCCTTGCGAAACGCGCATCTCGCCACTCGATGAAGAAGGCGCGGGCCCAGGAGGTGGCGCGCGTCCGCGGACATTAGCGCCCTATGACGGTCCACCTCATCAAGCTCGCGGCGGGCGCGACAGGACTGGATAGCCTCTCGCGTTGGCAGGACACCGTCTTGGAACGGAACAAAGGCACGGCGCTTGAGGGTTATGTCCACCACGTCACCCGGATGACGCCGAAGCGTGCTGACGACCTTCTCGATGGCGGCTCTCTTTACTGGGTGATCAATGGCCTGATCACTGTCAGGCAACAGATCGTTCGGCTTGATGAGCTGCGCACGGATGAGGGGCGGAAGTGCTGCATCGTGCTCGAAGCCAATCGCGTCCTGGTTGCGCAGGTGCCGCGTAAAGCCTTCCAAGGCTGGCGCTACCTCGATGTGAGCGATGCACCCCCTGATCTTGACGCGGGCGAAGCGCACGACCACCCCATCAGGGCAGAACTGGCGGAGCTCGGCCTGCTATGACCGACGACAAAGAACACGACGAGACACAGCCGTCTGAGGGGGCGGACCAATCCGAGGGGGACGCGATGGCTCGGTTGAGGGAACAGCTGAAGGCCATCGGGCTTCCGCGCCTGGTGATTTCCGGCGCAACGGTCGCAGCAGTCGGTGCGCTTGTGAGCTTTTTCGCGGCCGGCGATGATGTAGCGGGTCCCAGCGCCGATGATGCGGCGCCAGCCGAGCCGAGCATCATGCTGTGCCACCCTGAGCTTTTCACCACGCCTGATGGCTGCACCACCATGGCCGCTTTGGCGGCGCGTGAGCAGTCCGACGTCTTCTCGCCTGGGGTCTTCCCCAGCCGGGCTTTTACGATGGTCTCGGCGACAGATGACGAAGCGGCCCCGCGTGAGGTGCAGACCTGCGCCACGTTTGTCCCGCTGAAGCAGGCCGGTTGGGGGGGTCTCACCTCCGGGGACATGCGCCGGGAAGCGCAGCTTGTTCGGGCTTGCGGGCTTTTGGTCCTGGCGGAGCGGGGGCAGCTGACCGCGGATGCGGCACCGATGACGGCGGAGCTCTGGGCGCGCATCGACGGCGAGACACTGCCGGCCCTTGGTGAGGTTGGGTTTCCCGCGGACGCTCGCGTGCAAAAAGGTGAGGACCCGCGGGTCTGGACGGCGGGCACGGATCAGGTGCGCGGCCGGTTCGTCGATGTCGGCATGGCTGACTTTGACGGCGACGGTGCGGCTGAGCACCTGGTCGAGTGGACCATCATGGCCACCGGCGGCACCTTAGCGGCACGCGGGTTTGGCTTCGTCGCGCCAAGCGGCGCGACGTTCACGATCGTCGATCCCTTTAAAGGATAGTCAGCAACCGGTGACCGGTTGCTGGTGCCTCGCTTAGCGCAGGTTGACTTTGCCCGTCAGGCCTTTGCTGTTCTGGCGAAGCGGCGGCAGCTTTTGCTCGTCAGACTTTTGAGCCGCTGCTGGGTCCGCTGCGTGATCGCGGCGGATCGGCTGAGGTTCAGCAGGCTTGGCTTCCTGCTGCATCGGCGCAGGTTGCGGCTGGCGCGGCGTTGCAGGAGCAGCTGCAAGATCGCGCGCGACGGGGCCAGTCGATGACGATGACTTGTCGTTGATCGGATCGTCCGAGTGATGGACGTTGCCTTCGAACCGGGCGCCGGCTTCGATCATCAGAGCGGTGTGGAGCACTTCTCCGCGGACAACCGACGAGGCGGTCAGTTCAACGCGGGTCGCGCGGATCACGCCGTCAACGGAACCTGCGACTTTGACTTTGTCAGCGACGATCTCGCCGCGGACTTCAGCGCCTTCGCCGACAACCAGGCCCTTGGCGTGGATGTCGCCGTCGATTTGACCATCGAACTGGACTTCACCTTCCGCGTGCACTTCGCCGCGAATCACCATATCTGCACTGATTAGCGAAGGAACGCCTGCCGCTGCTGCGCGCGGTGTTTTGCTCTTCGCTGCTGAGCGAGCGTCAGCACGCCGCGAAAGCTGTTGGTCTTGGGTCACGAGACTTTGCTCCTCGAATTCGGGAAGTTGCCGCTCGTCAGCCTTATCGCGTTTAGCTTTCGAAAACATAACGTCCTGCCTCAATGTACCGCTCAGGGTCGACTTGTCTGCCGTTGTAGATCACCTCGTAGTGGAGGTGCGTTGCTGTTGATCGCCCAGTGTTCCCCATCAGGCCGATCACTTCGTTCAGCTCGACCGTCTTACCCGCCCGAGTTTTAATAGAGTTCAAGTGCGCATAGCGAGTCTTGAATCCATTGCCGTGATCAATTTCAACCGTGTTGCCATAACCGCCGCGACGGCCAGCAAAAGTTACCCTTCCAGGAGCTGTCGTGACAATCGGTGTGCGGCGAGGGGCGGCGAAGTCGAGGCCATAATGACGGGTACGGACATTGCGCTGGAATGGGTCCCAACGAATGCCGTAGCCAGAGGTCTGGCGATGCCGCGCGAGAACTGGCGTGCCGATCGGCACGGATTTGATTGTGGTCGCGAGTGACGCGAGCTCTCCGAGGCTGTTTTGCACCCGGTTCGCGGTCTCGAAGTAAGTGGCTGAATATTCAGTCGCAACGCCGTCTTCCACGGGGATGAACGGGCCGCCTTGTCCTGTCAGGTTCTCGTCTCCCGCTGACGCGAGAACCTGAAAGCCAAGATCGCTGTTGCGGCGACGCAGCGTGCTGCTCGCGCCTGTGTGGATCAGCACCTGCTCAAACTCTCGGATCGTCCGCATCATGTCCTCTTCCAACGAAGCGAGGAGGACCACCTGGTTGGCTGAAAGTTCGGCGGTTTGAAGGCGCATGTCTGTCAGGACTTCGTTCTCGATGCCTTCCGCGACCTCTTGATCGATTACATTTTCGAGAGCTTCCAAACGAAGGGCCGAAACGCGTGATTGGCGAGGGGTCGGCTCACGCCCCACCGGGTCAATCATGATCCGGTTCGAACCCTTAAGTTGTCGTCCGCCAGGAGCACCCGCTGTGGCCAAGGTCTCGGCCAGGGTCTGCATCTGGGTGTCGAGCATCGACTTGTTCTCGACGATCGTGCGCAGCGCGTCGTGCTGGCGGCGCAGGTTGCCGATGCTGGCTTCGAACTCGCGGCTGTAGATGAAGTTGAGGGAGCTGACCTCTTCGATCGCGCGGTCTGCGTCTTGGATACGGCGACGGTAAGCGGTCTGCTCGTCTCGGCGCTGTTGGTCCTTCGCGATGATGATTTGTTCTTTAAAAACAACGTTGACCGACGCGTAGGCGACCCAGAACAACGCACCGATCAGGATAGAGGCGAACACCACCTGGGTGCGCGACGACAATTTGATAAAATGGACCACACCGTCAGAGCGGTGGTAGATCTGACGTTCACGGAACAAATGTCCCAGAGCGCGTCCCATCGATCCGTTATCTCTGCCCATACCCAATCCCGATTGCCCCCACGGCCTTACGGCAGGAAAGCGTGTTCGCTGGTCGCCGAAATTGTGACACTAGCACGGACTCCTTGGTCAGACACAAGGCGTAACGCGTATGAGGTCGACAATTTCTTAAACCTCCCCAGCCCGATCGGGCATCAGCGTGTCGCCGTAGCCGTGTGGCGCGGCACGGGCGGGGCCAAGCCAAGGCATCAATGTGGCAGAATGCCTTGATACCAGTCCTCTGGAAGCATCGCTTGACCACGTGCCCACACGTTAAATGGAGGTTTAGGGCCCTGCGGAAAGTATCGCATCACAAATTTATGAAATGAGGATTCGGGGTCCTCATCCGCCTGCTCGCAGAGGCGAATGAACCAGGTGACGCCGGTGCGCACGTGGCCGATTTCATCCTCATAAATCCGCTTCAGAACGTCCGCCGAGGCGTGGTCACCGATCGAGTTCAGCTTCTCAATCAGGCCCGGTGTCACGTCGAGACCGCGTGCCTCTAAGATCAAGGGCGCGATCGCCAGCCTTGCCCGCACGTCTTCTGCCGTTTTGCGGGCCGCATCCCAGAGGCCGTCATGGGCGGGATGGTCGCCGTAAGCGGCATCGAGGCTCGCGAGACGCTCGATGAGAAGCCCGAAGTGCAGCCCTTCTTCGCCGGCCACTTGGATCCAATCGGCGACAAAGGCTGCGCGATCCTCAGCGTCGATCTCTCCGGCAAAGCGCAAAGCCATGTCTGCTGCGAGGTCGACGGCGTTGAGCTCAATATGCGCCAGCGCATGAAGGAGGGCAGCCCGGCCGCGGCTCGAGCCTAGGCCGCGCCGCGGGACATCCTGCGGCGGCACCAGTTCCGGTTTTGCCGGGCGGCTCGGCCTTTCCGGCGCAGAGAGCTTTGGGGCGAGGGACAGATCGAAGCTGTCCCTTGCCGCAAGCGCGGCTTCGGCTTTCGCGGCCTTAGCGCGCGCATCAGGCTCGGTGAGGATGCCGAGCAGGGTGTCGTCCCAGCGGCTCAAAGCTCTTGAGCGGCAGCGAGAACGGTCTCGACATGCTTCGGTACACGGACTTTCCGCCAGATCTTCCGAACCACGCCCTTCTCATCAATCAAGAAGGTCGAGCGGTCGATGCCCATATAGGTCTTGCCGTACATTTGCTTCTCAACCCACGAGCCATAGGCCTCGATCACGGCGCCATCTTCATCGGATGCGAGCCCGACGCCGAGCTCATGTTTTGCCCGGAACTTGCCGTGCTTGGCCACGGTGTCCTTTGAGACGCCCAGGATAGCGGTGTTGGCGGCTTCGAACTCGTCCAGCGCCTCGGTGAAACCGATCGCCTCTTTCGTACACCCGGGTGTGTCGTCCTTGGGATAGAAATAGAGGACCAGTTTGCGCCCCTTGTAGTCTTTCAGGCTGATATCGCCCTCGTTGTCGGTCGGCAGGGTGAAGGCTGGCGCCTTATCGCCTTCTTCAAGCATGGGATCTCCTTACGTGGATGTTCGCTCACGTGGGGGAGGTATAGTTGCGCCGCGCAATCCGTCCACGACGTCATCATGATATGCTTGCTCGGACGCGCGGCATTCCGTTAGTTGAAAACTCACCAGGACCGAATGCGTGCAAGCTCTTTTGAAGCAGATAGGCGAGCGTGGCGGTGGGCCGCGCGACAAGCGACGAGGGCTTTTCACGATCTGCGCGAGCGGATGCGCGAAAGCTTTGAGCGCGAGTGCGGCCTTTGGTCTCTCAGCTTTGATGATGCTCGGCTTTGGCCTGGTGGTCACCGGCATGCCCGGCGGATCGCTGATCACGGTGGTTGGTGCTGCGGCGGAATATCAAGCCGGGATGGAACTCTCCGCTGAGGAGGCGCGCCTGCGCCTCACCTCCAAAGGGATCAAAGTCGAAGCGGACGCAGTGCATGCGCGATCTGAGACCCAAGCCATCGATGCTGACGGTATTCTCGCGGAATTGCGGCTCAAGGGGCTCTTCTCAGCAGCAACGCGGGTGGAGCGTATGCGGATCGATCGGGTCAACGCGGTGACCCAACCTGGGTCGGGCGGTGGTCCAGCGCTTCCGATCGATAGCATTCTGGCAACCCTTTCCAGCGGCGCCGCTGGTCTTGTTGATATTCTCGATGTCACCGTTTCTTTCTTCTCTGCCGCGGACGCTGATCCGGTCGTGCTCGATCGGGGTTGGCTGAAGGCTGGTCCGCAGGCGGATGGTTATATCATCGACTCCAATCTGCCCTTTCTTTTGGGGGAGGAGACAGGGCTTGCGCGGCTCGATGTTTTGACAGCGACCTCCGGGTTCACGGACCTTTCCTTCACGGCGGAAGGCGCCCCCCTTGGACCGCTCCTGACACTGATGGGTGTTGATGCGATGGATTTGAGCGGCGCGCTCGATGGTGATGTGACGCTGAAGCTTGATGGCGAAGGCAACCCCATCGCTGGTGCGCTCGATATCGTGGCATCGCCCGGTGAGGGCTACCTTGCCACCAATCCTTTTGGCTTTGGCGAAAACCGTCTGCGTGCCCGCTTTGTCGATGGCGAGCCGAAGTTTGAGATCATGGAACTCCTGATCGATGTGGCGGGCAATCGCGGCTTGGTCACAGGTGAGGTGCGGGCGGAAAACCTGTTGCGGCCGCAAAGCCTCAAGCTTGCTTTCAATGCGGTCGCCGAAGACATCCACGTTGATTTTGGGTCCTTCCTCGAAGGGCCGCTGGATATCAGCGTGGCCGAAGCGATCGGCACCTTTGATGCTGAGGCCCGGCACCTCGACCTTGTGCAGTTGTCGAGCGCTTTCTTCCGTAGCCGGTTGAAAGGGTCCCTGTCCCTCACTTTCCCAGAAGGGTTTATCGGTAACCCGCGCATCGTCGCTGATGCCTCAACGCCTGGGCCACTTTCGCCGCAAGAGGTGCTGGCGGGTTGGCCGGTTCCGGTCGCTGGCTCCGCCCGGCGCTGGGTCGCCAGAAACTTGAGCGCAGGTGACATCACCAATGTGCGGTACACAGCGGACATTCCGATGGGCGCGGTGAAGCCGCAAACCCCGCTCGATGACGATGTGATGCTTTTCACCTTCGACGCGTCCAACGCCACGGTGGCTTACCGGAGCACGATGCCGCCGATCACCAAGCTTAAGGCGAGCGCGATCGTCCGCGGCAACAGCTTCGACATCGACGCGGAAAGCGGCGAGGTCGCAGGAATTGACGTGGAAGGCGGTACGGTCCGCATACCACGTTTCTTGCCCGGCGGCGCGATCTCCACCTTCAACGGACAGCTCGCAGGCGAGGTGCCGGTCGTTCTCGCCGCGCTTGAAGAGTCGGGCCTCGCGCAGCTCAGCGATGGCGCGTTTCCACCAGAGAGCTTTCGGGGCCGCGGTAGTTTCGACCTCACGGTGACTTGGCCTATGCGCACAAGTCCGCGGCCGGAGGATGTGATCATCACTGGCACGGGCGCCTTTGCCCAAGGGGTCATCGACGACATTCTTCCTGGCGTCGATTTCGTGGGCGCGGGCGGTGGCATTCGCCTCACAGAAGAGGATCTTTTGATTGCGGGCGATGGCTTGGTGGCAACGGCGCCCACGGAGTTCCGATGGTTGAAGCACCTGGACGGTGATGAGCGCACGGAGCTTTCCGCTGCAGCCGAGCTCGACCACGTGGCTGCCGACCTCGTGGGCGTGCCGCTGCGTGAGTTCCTCGACGGTACCGCGATGACGACGATCACGGCATGGGACCTGAAGCCTGGCAAACCGTTGGTGGTCGAGGCGGATATCATCAACACCGCGCTTGAGGTGAAGGAGTTGGGGCTCTTCAAACCCGCAGGGCTCCCCGGGACGATCGTCACCTCTGTGCGCCTCCCCGGCGAAGCGGGCGATGACCGGATCGAACTCAGCGATATCATCGTGAAGACGCCGAGTGTTGAGATCGAAGGCAGCGGCCTTTTCACAGAAGAGGGCGGTCTTTTGAGGCTCGATCTTCCTCGCTATGTCATCAATCAGCAGTCGGATATGTCCGTGCGCATCAACTCTGAGGGTGAGCGCCTGAAGATTGAGTTGGTTGGCGAGAGGGCGGACGCATCCGGCTTTCTCGAAACCCTTCTCACCTCCGGTGGTGATGGCGGTGAAGAGGGCGAGGGCGGACTTCCTGGCGCGGCGTCGCTCGCGGTGGATGTTGAGCGCATGTATCTCAGAAATGGGGTGACACTGAACAATCTCGTCGCCACCGCGCTTCATGATGGCAAGAGCATTGAGGCTCTCACCCTCAACAGCAGGCTCGCTGATGGTGGGCCGTTCACAGCGGTTATCGGTCGCGCGCCGGGTGAGCCACTGGGCAATGTCGATATGGACGTCGCTGATTTTGGCCAGCTGATGAGCGGGATCTTCGGTGTCACGTCGATCCGCGGCGGCGAAGGGACCGTCCGTGGTACGACGATTGAGGCGGGCGGTTTCCGCGGGCGCTTAGAAGTCGGGGAGTTCGTGGTCAAAGACGCCCCGATCATGGCGCGCCTTCTCGCGGTGGGCTCGCTTGATGGACTCAACGATGTTCTGGGTGGGGAGGGTATCCGCTTCAACCAACTCGACGGCGATGTGTGGATCCATGACGGCCAGGTGGGCCTGAGCGATGCCAAAATGGTGGGCTCCTCGTTGGGGATCTCAGCCACCGGCATGATCGATCTGGTCGAGGGGCAAATCGACGTGCGCGGCGCGATCGCTCCCGCCTACTCGGTGAACAAGATCCTCGGGACGCTGCCTGGTATCGGTCAGCTCTTTGTCAGCCGCGACGGCGAGGGCGTTGTCGCTTTCTCTTATCAGATCGTCGGAACCATCGATCAGCCCACGGTCACCGTGAACGGTCTCTCGGCTCTCACGCCGGGGATCTTGCGGCGGATGTTCGAACCTCTGGCCTTCCGTTCAGCTGAGACCCGGGACCTTCTCGACGCCGCGATCATTGCCGCTGAGGAAGAAAACGAGGACGCTGAGGCTGAGGTTCCTGACGAGGCGCCCCAGAACTGAGACCATGGACGGCGCTTCGCCGCTCGGCCATGAAGCAGAGACAGGATCACATCTGAGGTGATGCGCCGGTGGCCGCAGTGGCAACAATAGGACGATTTTTCAAAGGGATGGACCGCCGGACGCAGATCTCCGCGGGCCTGACTGCTGCCGTCGTGCTGGTCTTTTTGCTGCTCATTCTCTTCGGCCAGGAGGCGCTGGGCCTCGACCAGCAGTCGATCGTCGCCTTTTTCGACTCCGTCGCAGGAAGCCCGTGGGCACCTTTCGCGGTGGTGACGGTTTTCGTTGCGCTCGCCCTGATCGGGTTTCCTCAGGCGCTCCTTTATGCCGGGACCGTGGCCGTCTTCGGTGCGGCTTTGGGGATGGCCTACGCGCTTCTGGCGACGCTGATGTCGGCAACCGTGACCTTTTTTCTCGGTCGGCGGCTCGGTGCGCAGTGGGTGAAGAAAATTTCAGATGGCCGTGCCCAGGCGATGATCCGTGTCATGCAAAACCGGGGTCTTTTGGCGGCTATGATCGTCCGCTGGACCCCCTCAGCCCCCTTCATCGTCGTCAATTCCGTATGCGGCGCGGCGGCCATGCCGTTATGGAAATTCCTTGTCGGAACAGGGCTCGGAACGCTCCCCAAACTGGCGCTGATCGCCTTTTTTACTGAGCAATTGGACAATATCGGCCGGTTCCTGACGCGGGGCGACACGAGCTCGATTTTAACCATCATTGCCCTTGCGGCGGCGTGGGTCGCGTTCATCTTTTTCTGCCGCTGGCTCTACAAGCGGCTCCGTTCCACCTCGTTTGCTAGCCTCGCGCCGCAAAGCGAGATATCGGAAGAAAAAGCATCGCTTGGCGCCGATCCTGAGGCCGGTCTTAATCTTAAATCAAAGGCTGGCTGATTGATTGTCGCCACGTGTTGTTGGCAGCTCGCCTATGGGAGGGAGGGCGGCCCCTCGATAGGGATTGGAATTAGGACATGCTCTCGGCCCTCTTTGGAATGCTCTCGGCTGACATGGCAGTGGACCTCGGAACGGCGAACACCCTCGTCTATGTGCGCGGTCGCGGTATCGTTCTGAACGAGCCGTCGGTGGTGGCGATTGAAACCCGCCAGGGCCGCAAGATTGTTCGCGCCGTCGGTAACGAGGCGAAAGACATGCTCGGCCGGACGCCTGGCGCGATCGAGGCCATCCGCCCGATGCGCGACGGTGTGATTGCCGATTTCGAAGTCGCCGAGGCGATGATCAAACACTTCATCCGCAAGGTGCATAACCGCCGCTCTTTCGCGAGCCCACGGATCGTCATCTGCGTGCCTTCGGGCGCGACGGCGGTTGAGCGTCGCGCGATCCAAGAGAGCGCGCTTTCTGCTGGTGCTCGCCGCGTGGATCTCATCGAAGAGCCGATGGCAGCAGCCTACGGCGCTCACCTTCCTGTCGCTGAGCCGACAGGTTCGATGGTCGTCGATATCGGCGGCGGCACGACGGAAGTCGCAGTTCTCAGCCTTGGCGGTATCGTCTATTCCCGTTCGGTTCGCGTCGGCGGTGACAAGATGGACGAAGCGATCGTCAGCTACATCCGCCGCGAGTTTAACCTCCTGATCGGCGAAAGCTCGGCGGAGCGGATCAAGAAAGAAGTGGGCTCGGCCACTGTCGACGAAGAGTCGGCCAAGACCGTCATCCACATCAAAGGCCGTGACCTGATGCACGGTGTGCCGAAAGAGGTGAAAATCTCAGCGGCGCAAATCCATGAAGCGCTGAAAGAGCCGGTCACCCAGATCACCGAAGCGGTGAAAGTGGCCCTCGAAGCGACCCCGCCAGAACTGGCTGCTGATATCGTTGATACCGGCATCATGCTGACCGGCGGCGGCGCGCTTCTGCGCAATCTCGACAAACTCCTCCGTGAAGAAACCGGCCTGCCGGTCTCCATCGCTGAGGACCCGCTTTCGTGTGTGGCTCTTGGCACAGGTGCAGCGCTTGAGAACGACCGGGCTATGCGCTCGGCTCTCAGCTCCGCAGTCTAGCCAATTTCTCACCCTTTGGGCGCTTCGCTTGGGCGCCGACGCGGGGTAGGAATGAGCGAATCGTCATGGAAGGGTTAAGGCCCTCTTCATGCCTCGCATGGCTATCTTCGAACGCGAGGGTAGGCAGTCGCCAAGGAGCACCACGCTGATGCGCACAGCGTTGTTTTCGGCAGGACACGGTGATGGACTGAGGCGCTCTGAGCGTCCGCCAACGAGCCTTCTCTTTTTCCTGGCATTCTCTGTCTTCATGACGGTGTTCAGCCTCTATGGCGCGAACGCCTCTGTCTTTGAGAAGGCGCGGGCGACGCTTCTTGACCGGTTCGCCCCGGTTTTCTCCGTTTTCTCCGGACCCGTCCGTTTCACCCAGAACCGGGTGGGGGACATCAGTGATTACTTTGCGGTCATGGAAGAGAACCGGCAGCTTCGTGAAGAGAACGAAGCTCTTCGCATCTGGATGCACCAGGCGATGGCGCTGGAGCAGCGGGTTGCTCAGTATGAAGAGATGCTCGACCCCAAAGTCGTGCGCCCGGGCGAGTACATCCCAGCCCAAGTGATCGCTGAAAATGGCGGTCCCTTCAGCCGTGCGCTTGTCTTAAGCGCTGGCGGTGATGATGGCGTCCGCAAAGGGAGCGCTGTGATCAATGGCGCCGGCCTGATCGGTCATGTGGTGACGGTGGGTAGCCATGCGTCACGCGTTCTTCTTCTCACTGACGCAGACAGCCACGTGCCCGTCTATATCGAAGAGGTGGATACGGAGGGTCTGCTCTCCGGCACCGCTGAGCGTCGCGCGGAAATCCGGCTCTTCTCTGGCCGTCCCAAGGGTGAGCTCCAGCCGGGCATGCGGGTCGTGACATCCGGCACAGGCGGGACCCTGCCGCGTGGCCTTCCCGTGGGCGAGGTCGTGCGGATCTCTGATAAAGGTGTCGCCACGATCGGCCTCTATTCAAGTGATCAGCGTGCGCACATGGTGCAGGTCGTTGACTATGTCTTCCCCAAGACGATCGATCCGATTGTCGAGGAAGAGGCTCTTCCGGCACCGGCTGAACTTGGCGATGACGCTGTGGCAAGCGCGCCCGAAGCGGTGGCGGCCGATGGATGATCGCCATTTCGCCAGTCTAGCCACTGTCGGCGTTGCCGCGCTTGTTATGCTGCTTGGCGTGGTCTTGCTCCTTGTGCCGCTTAATCTTTTTGGCGGATTGGTCCCAACACCGATCCTGCCTTTGTGCCTCATCTTCGTTTATGGCCTTGAGCGTCCTGAAAGCCTGCCGCCGAGCCTCACGTTTGTGATGGGGCTGCTCCACGATCTTCTTTTCGGCGCGGCCATCGGCCCTTGGGCGAGCGTCTATCTTGTGGTCCATGCGCTGGTCGTCTGGCAGCGGAGTTATTTCGCTGGCCGGGACATTGTGGTCCTGACGACAGGCTTTGCTGCGGCGAGTATCCTCGCCATGGCGCTCTACTGGTTTGAGATGTCGATCCTGTCGAGCCGGCCGATGCCGGTCTTTGCCATTTTCTGGCAGTGGGTCGTCACGGTCCTGAGTTTCCCCTTCGTCCTTGCGCTGTTCCGCCGTGTTGCTGGCCGGCCGCGCACCAACATGTTGGCCTAGCAATCGATGCGTGTTGAGCCGTTTGATACCAGCCGCCACATGGCTTTCACCCGCCGCGCGACGATTATGAGCGGCGGCACGCTGGCGCTTTTCGGCGGGGTCGTCTTCCGGCTCTATGATCTTCAGGTGCGGCGGCACGAGGACTTCCGTGCGCTTGCGGATGATAACCAGTTCAATCAGCGACTGATCGTTCCTCTGCGCGGGAACATCTATGACCGTTACGGCGCGGTGGTGGCCACCAACGAGCAAGATTTCCGTGTCTTGGTGATCCCTGAGCGGACGAAAGATCTGAAAGAAACACTGCTCACGCTTTCAACCATCATGCCACTGACGGAGCGGGAGATTGTCTCCGTGATGGACAAGGCGCGTCGGCAGCGCAGCTTCATTCCTATCGTGGTGGCCGACAATCTCGACTGGGAAACCTTCGCTGCGGTCAATTTCCACTCCACCGATTTGAGCGGCATCGTCTCCGAAGTCGGAACCGCGCGGTCTTACGATCCCGACGCGGGCGCTGCGTTCGTTGTAGGCTATATGGGCGCGGCGACGTCCGACGATATCTCTCGCGTGAACCGCGAAGCGCCGAGCACGGAGGATGCGGAGAAGACTGAGCTTCTCTACCGTCAGCCGGGTTTCAAGATCGGCAAAGCGGGCCTGGAGCGGAAATTCGATGCCAGCCTCCAGGGCGAGGCGGGCTCCATCCGTGTGCAGGTCAACGCCCATGGCCGTGTCATCGATAGCTATCCCGACACAAGCGTTGCGCCTGTTCAGGGCGAACCGCTGGGCCTCACCATCGACAAAGAGCTGCAGGCCAGGGCGCTTCAGATCCTCGCGGCCGATTATGGGGAGTACCCCGAGGGCACCCAGGAGCCTCATCCTGTGTCCGCGTCGGCGGTCGTTCTTGATGTGGTCACCGGCGATGTATTGGTGATGGCCTCAACGCCGGCTTTTGACCCCAATGTTTTCAGCCGCGGCATTGAGGCGAGCTATTGGCGAGAGCTGAACCAAAGCCCGCTGAAGCCGCTTCTCAACAAGCCGGTTGCTGGCACCTACCCGCCCGGCTCGACGTTCAAACTGCTCACGGCGATCGCAGCGCAGGAGGCAGGTATTCCTCCGAGCACGCGGTTCAATTGCAATGGCAGCTTCCCCTTCGGCGGTCGTGTGGCGACCTGCTGGAAAAAGGAAGGGCACGGACCTCTCGATATGGAGGGTGCGATCAAGCACTCTTGCGACGTCTATTTCTGGAACCTCGCGACACAGGTCGACATTGACCACATCGCCGATGTGGGACGCCGGTTTGCACTCGGAGAAACCTTCGATCTCGGCATTGGCGCAGAGGCCGAGGGCACGGTGCCGTCCCGTGCGTGGAAGCGGGCCTATTACCGCAATGATCCGCCGAACCAAACCTGGTTCCCGGGCGAGACACTCTCCGTTGCCATCGGGCAGGGCGCTGTGACCGCGACGCCGATGCAGCTCGCGGTGATGACCGCCCGGATCGCCACCCACAAAGTGGTCCGTCCACGCCTGGTTCGCGCCATCGGCAAAGAGTTGATTCCTGAGCCGGTCTTTGCCGAGCTTGATGGCGAGAGAAACCATATGGCGCCGATCCGCCAGGGGATGAATGCTGTGGTCAACGAGTGGGGCACCGCCGCCCGCTCGACGCTGCTCCCTGATTTTCAGATGGCTGGCAAAACGGGCACCAGTCAGGTTGTCGGCCTGAAACGGGATCCCGAAACCGGTCGCCGCCTACGGAACGAAGAGCTTCCTTGGAAGCTGCGTGACCATGCGCTGTTCGTCTCCTTCGCGCCTTATGACAACCCGCGCTACGCCTGCTGCGTTGTGGTGGAGCACGGAGGGTCTGGCTCTCGCGCTGCGGGTCCGCGGGCTCGCGACATCATGCGGTCGGTTCTCGAAAAAGACCCCGGTGACGGCATCCGCCACGACCTCTGGTCGGGCGGTACGGCCCAGCGCATGGCCCGTTTGGGAGGCACGCGATGAACGCCATTGTCATCGAAGCCGCCGGGCGCAGCAAAATCCGTCAGCGGCTGTCAGAACTCAACCTTCTGCTGATTGTCCTCCTGGCGATGATCGCTTCGGCGGGCATTATGGCGCTCTATTCGGTCGCCGATGGCAGTTGGACGCCTTACGCGATGCTCCACGGCATGCGGTTCACCTTTGCCTTGGCTGTGCTGATCACGATCGGGATCATGCCGCTCAAGTTTTGGCTGAGCGTGGCTTATCCCGGCTATGCGGCGACCCTGTTTTTGCTGCTCCTGGTGCCGATTATCGGTGATACGAATATGGGTGCGCAGCGCTGGTTGAGCCTTGGCGGCTTTCAGCTGCAGCCATCGGAGCTTATGAAAGTGGCGCTGATCTTGGCCCTTGCCAGGTACTATCATGGTCTTGAGTTCAAGCGGGTTTCGACCATTCTCGGCCTGATCCCGCCGCTGGCGATGATCGGTGCACCGGTGGGGCTTGTCTTCTTGCAGCCGGACTTGGGGACCGCGATCCTGCTCGGGCTCTCTGGTTTTTCGGTCGTGCTCCTCGCTGGTCTCTCGTGGCGGCTGGTGGTGCTCGGCATGATCGCAGGTGTGGGCGCTGTCATCGGCGCGGTGCAGACGGGGCTTCTGAAGTCCTACCAGATCGATCGGATCACCGCCTTTTTGGACCCCGACGCGGATCCCCTCGGCGCGAACTATCACCCCAACCAGTCAAAGATCGCGATTGGTTCAGGCGGTATCGACGGCAAAGGGTATATGGAAGGCACGCAGAGCCAGCTCGACTTCCTGCCGGAGATGCATACGGACTTTATCTTCACCATTATCGGCGAGGAGTTCGGTCTCTACGGCGCTGTCGTCTTGTTGCTGCTGTATCTTGGGGTGTTCTTCACCACACTGCAGATCGCGATGAGCGCCAAGTCACATTTCGGCCGGCTCTTGAGCTTCGGGATCGCGCTGACCTTCGTCTCCTATGTCCTGATCAACACCGGCATGGTGATGGGCCTTGCGCCGGTGGTCGGCGTGCCTCTGCCGCTAGTGAGCCATGGCGGCACTGTCATGCTGTCGATGATGGGCGGTTTTGGCCTGGTGATGTCGACCTGGATCCACCGAAACCAGGATACGCTTCGAACGTCAGGTTTCGGCGCTTAGGTTATCGCGCAGGGTATCCAGCAGGTCCGCGTGGTCTTGTGACCATTGGCAGAGCGGTTCTAAAGCGGTCAGCAAAGCCCGGCCTTCCGCAGTCAGACGATAAAGCGTACCGATGGGGTTTGTGTCGATCACCGTACGGATCACAAGCCTAGCTTTCTCAAGCCTGCGGAGCGTTTGCGTCAGCATCTTCTTGGACACCCCAGGCAAGCTGCGCCGCAGAACACCATAGCGAACCGGCGCGTTTGCAAGCTGATGCAAAACGATCGGTGTCCAGGCGTCACCGACGATGTCGATGAACTTCGCAACAGGGTAGTCGCGCGGGAAACGCTCAAGCGCTGATCCATCAGCTGACATCGTACGACATCTCCAAGTGGGCACCCCGCGGTGCCTTCTACCGATCTTTTTTGGCGCTGTTACGTCTCGATGCACAGACCCGTCGAAGAGAAGGAGCGAAGCCCTATGCGTGCTGTTGTCGTCGAGAACCGCGGTGAGCCGGATGTTCTCACCCTGACCGAAAGTCCTGTCCCAACAATCGGCTCTCAAGACGTCCTCATCGCAGTGGAGGCCGCTGGCGTGAACTACGCTGATCTGATGCAGCACCGAGGTACCTATCCTCTGCGCTTACCGCTTCCTTATGTGGCGGGTATGGAAGCGATCGGCCGCGTCGTAGCTGCGGGTCCCGCATGCCAACGATTTGCCGTTGGTGATCGTGTTGCTGCAATCTCATTTGCAGGTGGGGCGTATGCAGAGCACCTCTGCGTGCCCGAGGCGATGGCATTTCTCGTCCCTGAGGATGCCGATGCGGGTTTTGTTCTCGCGCTGCTGATCCAAGGCTTGACCGCCCACGCTCTTCTTTCGCAGTCTGCCCGGCTTCGCGAAGGCGAGCGGGCGCTCGTCCATGCGGCCGCTGGCGGGGTGGGACTGTTGTCCATACAGCTTGCATCCTCGGCCGGTGCTGGCCGGATCATTGGAGTTGTTGGCGATGATCAGAAGGCTGCACTTGTCAAAGAGGCGGGCGCCGACCTCGTGATCAACCGAAAGACAGAAGACTGGGTGAGTCGGTTGTCAGGCGAGGGTGACAAAGTCGATGTTGTCCTTGACCCGGTTGGCGCGAGCAACACCGCGGGCCATCTTGCCGTGCTTGGTGATGGTGGGCGGATCGTTTTCTATGGGTGGCTGTCCGGCGCGTGTCCTGATCTCACCTCTGAGCAAACGCAGGCGATGCTGTTTGCCAATCAGTCCCTAGTGGGGTTCGCCCTTGATGCGCTTTTTCGTCTGCAGTCAGATCATGTACAAACGATCTGGGCAGATCTTATGCAAATGCTATCGAATGGGGTTCTGAAGCCACGCGCACTGATGCTTGAAGGGCTCGAAAGTGCTTCGGCTGCTCACGGCTCTCTCGCCAAAGGAGATAACCAGGGCAAGCTCTGTCTTAAGGTCAGCTAGCAGACGTTGGACTGCTGCGTTGGGCCCGCAACACACCGCGCGTCGAGCTAGCCCGCGGCGGCGAGGATTGCTTCGAAGGCTTCACGGACATTCGCGATGTCTGCGTCCAGATGATCGAACGAGCTCTGCGCCGCGGCCATGTCACCGTCCTTTGCCGCCACTTCGATCGCGCGAGCACGCTCAGCAACCACGGTCGCGCCCAGATTGGCCGACGATCCCTTCAGGCCATGGGCAGCAGCGGAGAGCGCGGTGCCGTCGCCAGCTTTGATCGCAGCGCCAATCTGCTCAATCAGGTTGTCGTTGGACTGCCAATAGGCATCGAGAATAGGCCTCACGCCGTCCACGCCAGCGCCTTCGACCAGCATCGAAATCTGTTCACTGTCGATGACGTCGCTCATGTTTTCTCTCTCCCGTCGCTCGCTCACCTGGCTTGTCTACCTAAGATTGTGGCCTTTCACGAGGATTGCCACGATAGATAAAACGCCGTCTAACTTGCGCTTCTGAGTTTCTATCACAGCGCGAGGGCACAATACGCATGGCAACGGCAAGAAGCAGTGAAGACGAGCACTGGTCTGGTAAAGCTGCGTTTATCTTAGCAGCGATCGGCTCGGCCGTTGGCATCGGGAACCTGGTCCGTTTCCCCTACGTCGCCGGTGAAACGGGCGGCGGCGCCTTTGTCATCGTCTATCTCTTCTGCGTGCTCGCCATTGGCTTGCCCGTTCTGATGGCCGAGCTGTTCGTCGGTCGGCGCGGGGGCGGCACCCCGATCGCCGCCATCCGGCGTTTGTCGGAGGTGGAGGGCGCGCCGCAGGCCTGGACGATCATGGGCTGGGTCGGTGTCACCGCCAGCTTTTTGATCGTCTCGTTCTACGCCGTGATTGCGGGTTGGCTCCTCTACTATGTCGTCTTCATGGCCGGTGATCTTGTCAGTGCGGTGGGCGAGCGCGGTTTCGGCGCGCTGCTTGGCCCCGCCTTTGTCGGGGATAGCCAAGAGACGATCACGGGCAGTTTTGGTGAGCTTCTGGCCTCGCCCGGGACCATGATCCTCTACAACGGGATTTTTGTCGGGATCACCGCGTTCATTGTCAGCCGCGGGGTGAAAGGTGGCATCGAGAAAGCGGCAACACTCCTGATGCCGATCTTCTTTGCGCTCCTGCTCGTTTTGGCCTTGATCTCGATGGTGACGGGCAACGCAGCGGCGGCGCTCGATTTCCTCTTTATGCCGAAGTTTGACGACCTCGTCGCAGACTTTAAGGACGGCTCGATCTTGGTGACAGCGGTCGGGCAAGCTTTCTTCTCACTCTCCCTCGGCTCGGTGATGATGCTGACCTACGGCATCTATTTGGGCCGTGATCAGAGCATTCCTGAATCCGCCACCACCGTTGCGATTTCAGATACGTCTGTGGCGCTGGTCGCGGGCCTCGCTGTCTTCCCGATCGTGTTCCAGTTTGATCTCGAGCCATCAGGCGGCGGGCTTGGACTTCTGTTCGGGCCGTTGCTTCTCGCTTTCAGCCAGATGCCGCTTGGTGGTCTTTTTGGTGTGGCGTTTTTTGCGATGGCTGTCTTTGCGGCCCTCACATCGGCGATTGCTCTTTTTGAGGCGGCAGCATCGGTCGCCACCGGTGACATCACGCTTGACGAGAGCACGCGGAAGCGTCGCCGGGTCATCGGCTCGGTGATCATCGGTGGTCTGCTCTTTGCCATCGGTATCCTGCACGCCTTGAGCCAGGTGCCGCCGTCGGTCGCCAACACGTTCTTCAACACGTGGCAGCCCTTCGGCAGCCTGCCCGTGGTTGGTGATCGGACGCTCCTCGACGCCACAGATAAGTTGACCGGCGACATCCTTCTTCCGTTGGGCGGCCTCTTGATCGCCGTCTTCGCGGGCTACGCGGTGAGCCAGTCAGCAAGCCGCGAGGAGCTGGGTTTTAAGACAGCGGCCGGCTATGCGCGCTGGCGGTTCTTGATCCGCTATGTCTGCCCTGGGGTTGTTGGACTGATCCTGCTTTATGGCGTCGTGATCGGCCCGCTTCTGTCCTAGTGGGATTTGATCAGGAGGCGGCGTAAGTGTCCGTCGCTTTCACCAGCTCATCGACAATGCCGGGCTCGCTTGCTGCGTGTCCGGCGTCACCGACCATTTTGAGAAGGCTGCCGGGCCATGCCTTGTGCAGCTCGTATGCTGTCTTCGCCGGTGTCACGACGTCATAGCGGCCCTGAACGATCGTACCCGGAATACCTTCGAGGCGCGGGGCGCTTTTGACGATCCAGTCGTCCTGATCGAAAAAGCCTCCATTGCAGAAATAGTGGTTCTCGATCCGGGCGAAGGCGACCGCAAAGCGCTCCCCGGCAAAGCTGTCCATCCGCTCGCGGCTTGGCACCAATGACACCGTCGACCCTTCCCAGACCGACCACGCTTGGGCCGCTTCGAGGCGGACGGCTTTGTCGTCGCTCTGAAGGCGCTTTTGATAGGCGGCCATCAGATCGCTGCGCTCGTTCTCCGGGATTGGCGCGATGAAAGCTTCCCAGGCCTCCGGATACATCCAGCTGGCGCCCTCTTGGTAGAACCAAAGAAGCTCTGACCGGCGCAGGGTGAAAATCCCGCGCAGGACAAGCTCGGTCACCCGGTCTGGATGCGTGAGGGCGTAGCTGAGGCCCAGGGTCGAGCCCCAGGAGCCGCCGAAGACCTGCCAGCTCTCAATGCCCATCTTCTGCCGCAATCGCTCCATGTCCTCGACCAGGTCCCAGGTAGTATTCTCCCGCAGTTCCGCGTGCGGTGTGGAGCGCCCACAGCCGCGCTGATCGAAGAGGATGATGTGGTAGCGTTCGGGGTCAAAATAGCGTCGCATCGACGGAGTGGAGCCGCCCCCCGGACCACCGTGACAGACCACGACAGGTTTGCCGTTCGGGTTGCCACTGGCCTCGTAATAGATCTCATGCAGCGGCGAGACGGCCATCTGCGCGCGGAGATATGGCTCTAATGGCGGATACAGTGTTTTCAGGGCCATGGATTCCTTTACAGCGCAGGCGCGATCGTGGTTTTATGCCTCTTAACGCGGGTCCGCACTTCGGCAATGACAGGGTTTCAACCATCGTGTCACGCCTAGGTTCGTCCGTCTGGGGGACAAAAGACGGAGTTCTGGTGCACGTTCGGCTCGCATGCATTTCAGCGATGGCTGTCGCAATGACTGGCTGCGCTTCTGTTCAGCTTGGCAAGAACAAAGACGAGGCTGCTGCTGCTGCCACGGCGGAAGAGCGCGAGGCCATGGCTGTGGCGCTTGAGCGCCTTGAGGACAATCCATGGGACGGACAGGAGGCCGAAGGCGGCGACGCTTTCATGACCGTTTTGTTCGGTGGATCGGGGCCGTCACCCAAAGATGAAGCCAAGGCCTATTTGAGCGGTCTTGAGGTTAGCGAAGGCGACAAACCCTCAGCAGTTTTGCGCGATGTGGATGTGACCCTCGCCGCGGCTTGGCACATGGTCGACGCTGGCCGCGCCGCGAGCGAGTCGGTGCAGCCCCAGCAGTCCGATGTTCGGATGGTGGAAGAGGCGATCACCGAGGCGCGCCATTGCCGGCTCGTCTATGCACAAGCCATGAACCTGATGGCGAAAGATGGTCTCGACGTTGCGCGTGAGGACGTCATTTACGTCAAAGACGAGTTCACCCGCGCGATCCTCGAGCTTGGCCGGACGGCGGACGCGTTGTCGAAACGCGTCAACGCCCGGCGCCCTGAGGCTTTCGCATCCGAGCCGTCGATGGCGCTGACCAGCTCTTATTGAGCGCGTGTCGCCGGTGCCTACGGCGCCAGCACTTCGCTGACATCGAAATCGCTACGGGCTGATGCCACGCGCGCGGCGAGAATGCGCTTCTCGAAGAGGTCGATATAGCTCTGCGGTACGCCTGGGATGCCGCGCAGATTTTGCAGATGCCGCATCGCGCCTTTGAGGTCGCTGTTGCGCCAGGACATCAGAAGATCCCGCTGGGTTTCCGCAAGCTGACGGAATGATTTCGATGCTTTGAGGAACGGGTTGCCGACAAGTCCATAGACGCCTTCCATGGCGGCCTCTTCGTGCCGTTTGACCACATCAAGGTCGAGGAAGGCGTAGTGGTGGCGGAGCTGCTCATAGACCGCAGCGTCAGTGACAATCGCTGGTCCGTAGAGGGATGATCGTGCGCGCAAGCGTCCGGCAAAGCCCACAGGAGAGCCAAGCGCTGCGTATCGGTTGCGGCCACCAAGACCGGCGGGACCCGCAAAACAGGCGCCGGTGCTGATGCCAATCTCAATCCGGCCATCAGCCAGCTCTTCAAGCGCACCGCCGCGGGAGACGTGATGGCTTTCTGAGACCTGCTGGCTCATCGCGCTAACGTCATCGAGCATCTTGAGGGCACAGGAGCACGCAAGCTCAATGTGCTTTTCTTCTTCAAGCGGAACGTTCCAATAGCCAAGGAGCCGTCCGTCCTCGCCATAATCGACGGTACCCTCGTGTTCTAGGATCGTGCGGCGCAGGCGGTCATTGGCGCTCGCCCTGAACAGCATGAAATCACGGGGGCGCTCGGCAAACCGCTCGATGAGCGCGGGCGGCAGCTGGAAGGCGCAAGAAAGAACGGTCACGTCCCTGTGCACGCCGCGCAGAAGCTTCTGGCCGCCCTGGCTTTGCACCTTGCGCATCGCCTTTTGGGGAAGCGCGCCGTGGAACGCGCCGCGAAGGGCGTCGTCGCGCAGGATCATGTTGGTGAGCACCGTCGCGCCAACCGCTAAGGGTCCGCCAGCCGTTGCCATCAGACCAGGGGTGGGATCGATCAGCATGCCTGACGAGCGGAACACGAAGAACGGGATAAGGAAGCTTGCGAGCAGCAAAAGTCCGTTCGCCGCAATCGCCAGCGCCGATGGCAAGAAGATCACAGCAACCACTGCCAACGCACCTGCCACAAGCGCGCCTAGGGCTTCGGCAAAACCAACCCAATCTGGTCGGATGATCACCTCGCCCTGCACCATTTGCTCCGCCATCAGAGCATGAATGCCTGCGACGGGAAGATCGCCGCGCGAGGTGTGCTTGATGCCTTCGGGCGACATCACCTCACCGATGAAGACGTGCTTGTCTTTCAGTGACCGGGTCCAGGTGTCAGGATCATCGAGGACCCGCCAAGCGGGGACATTCGGCACGCTGACCACCTGTGGCCACCACAGCCGCAGCTCACCGCGCGCATCAAGGGGCAGGGCCTCAGCTTCGCCAATGGTTAGCTCCGTCGGCGGACGGCCGCTATTGCTGATCGCGTTGCGGCTCAGGCCGAGGGCGATCGGGGTGCCTGCGGCGCTGATGGCGGCGAGCGCTGCATTCGGAGTTGCGCGATCGCCAATCGCGTAGGCCGGTGCTGCGCGGCGCACCACGCCGTCTGGGTCCCGCGGCAAGCCGACCACGACGGGCGTGCCGCTTTCATCAAGTTCAGTGGAGAGTGCTTGGTTGCCGATGACCCCAGGAAGGGCCGCCGCCAAGTCGCCTTCGATAGAAAGCCACGGCGCTTCAGCTCGATCGATCCGGGACCAGCGGACCGGCTGGCCCGCAGGACGCACCCGCTGTGCGACGCCAAGACCGATATCGCCGCCCGCGACAGCGCGCGCGAGAACGAGATCGTTGGATGGCAAAAGAGAGATCGCGGCCAAGGGATCCCCTTGCTCTGCTGCCGATGGTACCGTCAGCCACCGCCGCACCAGGACATCGGGGGACAAGGGATCTTCACCCGCGACAGGAACCGTGAGCGTGATCGAGGCTGCGCCCGCAGCCTCCACCGCATCGATAATCCCCGCATAGGCGCTTCGCGGCCAGGGCCAGGCGCCAAGCCTATCGGTGCTCGCATCATCGATCAGGATTGTGGCCGTCATGCTCTCTTCAGCAGCTGGACGGGGCGCAAGCCGGGTCAGCACGTCAAAAAACAGCTCCCGCGGTGACCGGCCCGCGGCGTCAGCCGTCAAAAGGGCGGCGCCGGCAATCAAAAGGACAACCACCGCTGGGCTTAGCAGTAGCAGACGAAGCCGTTGTTCCTGTCGCTGTTCGAACACGCTTAAATTCCTTAACGTTTTCGCTTGGCGCCAGGGGCTCTGGCATTGATACTATCACAGCCCAAATGGGTGACGGTTTGCTTTATGCGCTCTTCAGCTTGCTTTGGCATGCTTCGCGTAAAATGCGAGCCAGAGTAAACGATTGGGCTTTCCACAGGCATGACCAACGCGGGTTTCACTGTTGCGACAGCAGATCCACCGAGCCTTAAAGTGCACGGGCGGTGGACCATTGCTGAGGGCATCACTGCGCTTGATCGCGATATCCGAAAATTCGCCGCCACCACCCTCGATAAGCCTCTCAGCATCGATATGAGCGAGGTTGAGGCGCTCGATACCTCGGGCGCGATGATCCTCCAGCGCACCATGAAAGCCTGCGGCGCGCGTCATGTGGAGGGCGAGCCGCTTTACGGTTTTGAGAATGTTGAGCAGCACCACCGGGTGCTCTTGGAACAAGCCGCCGGCAGCCTGGTGTCCTGTGAAGTGCCGCGCGGTCCGAATTCTTTCTTGATGGTGCTCGAGCGGGTGGGGCGCGGTGCCGAAAACGTTGCCGACGAAGCGCTTCAGATTTTGAGCTTTGTTGGCGCTGTCGTGGCGCGGCTGGCCGATACGGCGCGTCACCCCAGCCGGTTCCGTCCAACCTCTGTCATCCATCATTTTGAGACGGCAGGGTTCAACGCGATCCTGATCGTTGGGCTCATGTCCTTCCTGATCGGCGCTGTCGTCGCCTTTATGGGTGCGACTGTGCTGAAAGAATTCGGCGCCGAGGTCTTCGCGGTCGAGCTTGTCGGTATCGCGGTCCTTCGGGAGTTCGGCGTGCTTTTGACGGCCATCCTGATCGCCGGGCGATCGGGGAGTGCGTTCACGGCGTCAATCGGTTCGATGAAATTGCGCGAAGAGGTCGATGCGATGCGGGCCATGGGGATTGATCCCATGGATGCGCTCGTTGTTCCAAGGGTGCTTGCTCTCTTGCTCGCCGTGCCTTGCCTTGCGTTCTTCGCTTCGATGCTAGGGATTATCGGTGGTCTGATTGCAGCGGCCGCTTTCCTTGATATTCCGCCCGTGCTGTTCCTTGCCCGGACGCAGGAGATTGTCGTCATCGACAACTTCGTCGTCGGCATGGTGAAGGCGCCGTTCTTTGGCTTCTTCATCGCTGTCATTGGCTGCTACCAGGGCATGATGGTGCATGGCTCGGCCGAGGATTTGGGCCGCAGGACGACGATCTCGGTCGTTCAGTCGCTCTTCCTTGTCATTCTGACCGATGCGTTCTTCGCGGTCTTCTTCTTGGAGATCGACTACTGATGAAGACCGAAAACGTCATCGAAGTGCGCGGTGTGCGGAACCAATTTGGCTCCCACGTGGTCCACGACAATCTCGACCTGGATGTGCATCGGGGTGAGATCCTGGGCATTGTCGGCGGCTCTGGCACCGGCAAGTCGGTGCTGCTCCGGACCATTGTGGGTTTGCGCCGACCCAATGCTGGCTCGGTGCGGATCCTGGGGCAAACCATTGATGCTGAGACACCGCAGACGGACAGCATCAATGATGAGATCGGTATTCTCTTCCAGGATGGCGCCCTTTTCAGCTCGATGACTGTGGCTGAGAATGTGATGGCGCCGCTGCGGGAGCACCTCGATATCTCCGACGTGCTGGCCGAGGAAATCGCCGGGATGAAAATCTCGCTTGCTGGCCTCTCCGAAGATGTCGGCAAAAAGATGCCTGCGGATCTTTCCGGGGGGATGCGGAAACGGGCAGCCCTTGCGCGGGCCTTGGCGCTTGATCCGCAGGTTCTGTTCCTGGATGAGCCGACCGCTGGCCTCGACCCGATTGGCGCGGCCCGGTTCGATGAGTTGGTGATGTCCCTCAGGGACAATCTCGGGCTGACCGTCTTCATGGTCACCCATGACCTTGATAGTCTTTATAGGGACTGTGACCGCGTCGCTGTCCTGGCTGATAAGCGTGTGATCATCAACGGACCGCTGCACGAGGTCCAAGCATCCAATCACCCATGGATTCAAGATTACTTCGGCGGCCCGCGGGGGCGGGCGGCGCAAAGCTCGTATCCTGACGAGCGGCAAACCGGATAAGGAGAGGGGGCGAGACAATGGAAACCCGCGCTCACTACGTTCTGATCGGCAGCTCCGTGATCGCCACCTTGGTGCTCACGCTTCTGTTCGTCATGTGGCTCGGCAATGCTGAGCGAGAGTATGATGAGTACACGATCGTCTTTGAGGAGAGGATTTCTGGCCTACAGGTCGGTGCCAACGTGCTCTTCAACGGCATCCGCGTGGGCGAGGTGGACAGTCTTGCTCTCTCAGAAACCGACCCCAATATCGCGCTCGCGACGGTCCGTGTGGACGAAAACACACCGATCAAGACCGACACCAAAGCCGAGCTTGAGCTTGTCGGGATCACCGGTCTTGCGGTCATTCAGTTCGTTGGCGGATCACCGAATGAACCGCTCCTCAAGGCCGTCAGCCAAGAGCGTGTGCCTGTCATCAACGGCAGCGCAGGCGGCCTCGCGGCTGTGATCGAAAGCTCCGGGCCGTTGGCCGAGAACATCTCGATGCTTGCCAGCACCGAGAACATCAACCGCATCAGCCGGATTATCGAGGACATCGAAACCCTCACCGACGCCTTTGCTGACAGCGACGAGGACATCCGCACGACGATTGAAAACGTTGCGGTGATGAGCATCGTCCTGCGCCGGAATATCGAGGCGCTGGACGAAAGCGTTGTGAAGATCAACCGCATTCTTGCGGCTACGGAGGGCCTGATCGCCGAGGATGCGCGCAGCACACTGCAGGGCTTGGCCGAGACCAACCAAGAGCTTGCGACCTTGCTGGCGCAGCTCAATGACACATTCAATGAGAACCGTCCTGCCATCGACGCTTTTGCCCAGGAGGGCCTTGGCGCCACGGTCGGCGTGATTGCTCAAGCGAACCGCGTGCTCGCCACCACCGAAGCGATCCTCCAGGAGTTTGATCGTGACCCCGCCCGCTTCTTGCTCGGCGAAAACCGTCCGGAGTCCCGCAGATGATCCGTCCACTTCTTGCCTTCAGCCTTTTGGCTCTTGGCGGCTGCATTTCTTTGGTGCCGCCAGCCAAGACCTTGCCGCCGCGCTACACGATGCAGGCGAATGATATCATGGGTCCGACCGGTGAGCCGCTGGACGTGACCCTGGCCATCAACGATCCGCGATCCGAGGCAGCATTCAACACCGCGCGGATCGCTGTCATGACCGCACCGAATGAGCTGCGCTATCTGCCTGATGCGGAGTGGGCAGATCGTGGACCGCTTTTGATGTCCATTCTTCTGGAGCGGAGTTTTGAAGAGCATAGGCGCCTGCTTGCTGTCAGTGATCGGGTCGCGCTGCCGGTCGCGAATTATGTTCTCTATACAGATATCTCTGCCTTCCACCTTGATCGCTCGGTTGAGCCGCATACCGCGCGGGTCAGCTATCGGGTCCGGTTGGAAAATCGGCGCGGCCGGGTCCTGGGTGCTGAGCGTTTCGAAGCGACGCGGACGCTGACATCAAGCGAACCGCGCGACGCGGCCCACGCCATCGGTCAGGCCGCGGCGGATACGGCCGAAGCTGCTTCCGCATGGGGTATGGAGCTCATCGCACTCGAAGAGGAGTGATCAGCGGAAGTGGCCGCGCGCTGTTCCCACACGGACATAAAGCTGTCCCAAGGGGGAGCGCAGCATGTCTTGCAAAGCGCCTTCTGCCTGTGACGCATCGCCGGTCATGATGGGCCCGATGAAGTCGTCGAAGTCGCGCAAAAACGCGTCCGCTGCTGTCCGGAAGCCGGGATCTTCGCGCAGGCCTTCATCGATCTTAGCTTTCAAGACCGCTTGATCACCGTTCAGCAGCTGCTTGGTGAAGATCTGCCGCTCGCCTGCCTCGAACCGGTCGAGGTCTTGGTGGCTTGGCACCCCGTAAAGGCTCGTTTTCATCGTCATGGTGAAGCGGTACATCCGCATCATCCGTGCTCGTTCGTCAGGCGTGGCATCGACGGCTTCCGAGGCGGGATCTTGGGTCGCGCCGATATCGGTGAAGACCTGACGTTCCACCGTATCAAGAATTTTGCGCCATGAGCCGCCAAAGGTTCCTGATTTGGACTCGCGCTTCGAAAGCTTATCGGTCTGTTCGGCGAGGCTGCGACCGAGATTGTCCGCCCGGCTCTTTTGCTGCTCGATCAGATCACGGAGCCGTTGGCTTTCCTGCATCAGCCCGCGTTGAGCATCGTGCAAGCTATCGGCGTCCTCGCCTGGGACGTCCTCATCCGCTGCTGGCGGCGGAACCACGGCGCGGGCGGCGTTGTCTTCGAGAGCCTTTTGCAGGGCGTCGAACTGCTCAGCGCTCCGCTCAGAGATCGTCTCAAGCCGGCCGATCTGCTGCTCGATGTCAGGCACGGCTTGCGCACCTTTCGTGTTGCGCTCGGCGAGGGCGGCGGCGAAGGTTTCCGCCTCCTCGTTCATCGCTTTGGTCGCATCGATCAGGGCCTGCCGCTCTTCGGCCAGCTTGGCGCTTGAGGCTGTGGAGCCTTCTTGCATCGCGGCCGTCGCGGCGTTGATGGCGCCGACCTGGTCGCGGATCTGCTGTTCGGCGGAAGCGAGCTTGGCGAGAGCGCGGTCCACCTCACTGCCCAGGGTTTCGACATCGGCGCGCAAGGCCTCGACCCTGATGGTGGGCTCCACCCGTTTGACCGCATCACCGAGCTTGTCCGCGGTTGCTTCGAGCTTCAGCGCCGCGCGCAATAAATATCCGCCGGCCAGCACGAGGCCCGCATTGCTCAGCGCGAGGATAAAGACGGCGCCGGAATAGCCAAAACCGATCCGGAGGACCCCGGTCGCTTGCAAATGGGCCAGGGTCGTGCCGACGGGCCAGGCGATGAGCCAGACGACGACGATCGCTGCTGCCAACACGCGGGCGGCAAGCCAAACTTGATCAGGATCCGGCAGCCAACGTGGTTGGCCATGCGCGCTTGGCCGGGGCCGCGCCTCGAACACAAAGTCGCGCTCATCGGCGGGCCGGATCGCAGCATCGCCGAAAGCAGGTTCGGGGCTGTCAGAAGCTTCGTCCGGCACGCTTGCCATCAAATGGCTCTCCTTGTGCGGGGTTCGTCTGGCCGCACGCGCTCAATCTTACGCATCGCGAGAGGGCAGTTAAGGTTGCGTTAAGCAAAAGGGCAGCGCGCCGCAGGCTTATCCTCCCAAGCCACGTCCCGGTGTATCCTCGCGCCCTGCGCAGAGGGAGGCATGCGTCCGATGGGCAAGCTCAAGATCGCGCTGGGCAAAGTGGCGCCAGAACTGGCCCGGGCGCTGGGTGGTCCCTTGGCAGGGGCCGCCACCGCTGCGGCTTCGCGGGCGCTTTTGGGGCGGGAGCAAGCGACGGAAGAGGAGATCGCGGCATCGCTGGATGCAGCGGATCCACAAGCGCTGCAAGAGCTGCGCATGGCGTCCCTCGCCTTTGAGAAGGCGATCATTGACGCGGCCACCGAAGGTGAACGCATCGCGGCGAGCGACCGCGCGGATGCAAGGCAGCGTCAGGTGGAGCTCGGCGACTGGGTGCCTGGCGCTCTCGGCGTGACGGTGATCGGCGGGTTTTTCTGCGTGCTCGCTGTGATGCTGTCGCGTGAGGTGCCGTCCGGCGCCGAAACAGAGTTCTCCATCATGCTGGGCGCGCTCGCGACCATGGCTGCTGCGGTGATGAATTACTACTTCGGCTCGTCTGCCTCGAGCCGCGAGAAGACACGGCTTATGAGCGATGGCGGCTCATCCGCGGCGCCGCGGCGCTTGCTTTAGGGCCTCTCGAAGTTCTAGCGACCAGAGGCCATGGCCTTTGATGCGATCATCCTGGGCGGCGGGATCATCGGGTCCTTTGCTGCCTATCATCTCTCGAGCCGAGGGGTCTCTGTGGCTCTCGTCGATGACGGTCGTGGCGGCGCGACGGCCGCAGCCGCGGGGATGCTCAGCCCGTCGTTTGAGATCGCCCATGAACAGCCTGAGGCGAGCTACGCTCAAGTTCTTCGTGACGCCCTTGGCCTTTGGGATGAGGCGGCCGCGGCGCTTGCCGATGATCCGTTGACGGCCTTTGGCTATCGCCGCGATGGGGTTTACGGTGCAGGTTTTTCAGCGCCGCCCGCTGGGTGCGAGCCTCTGGACGCGGACCATCGGTTTGGCCGGTTCCTTGAGGCGCCAAGTGTCTGGGCTGAGGCGGAGGGCTCGGTTGAGCCGCTGCTGCTACGTAAGGTTTTGCGTCAGCATGCAGAACGTTCAGGTGCGCGCCTTATCACCGGGCACGCCGTGAGGGGCGAGGGACCAAGCGTTTCGGTGGCTGGAGAGACCCTTACCGCCGATACGTTGATCGTGACGGCTGGCTCCCATTCAGACCCAAGTGTCACGCCAGTCAGGGGGCAAGCGGTCCTTATGCAGCTTGATCCTCAGGACGAAGGCGCTGTTCCGGCCGTCGTGCGCTCGTCCAAAGTCTATTTCTGTCCGCGCAGGGACAACTTGGTCTATATCGGCGCAACTGAGGAGTGGCCGGAGGATCAGGTCGCAGATCCTCTCCCACCCGTTCTGAACGAGGCGCTACGACTGCTGCCGTGCCTCGAGCGGGCTCGTATCGTCGAGCGTTTCGACGGTCTCCGGCCCTTTATCGGCAGAAGCGGTCCGCGGATCGATTGGGCCGATCAGGGTGTGCTCGTCGCTTTCGGCCACCACAGGAACGGTGTCTTGCTCAGCCCTTGGACCGCCCGACGCATCGGTGATCTCCTGGGGCTTTAGGGCGTCGATCTGCTTTTGCTCTTCGAGCGCTTCAGCCCAACGCTCCGCTTCCTGACGTTCGCGCACGCGATTCCAGGCCTCGCGCCAGGGCCGCGGCCAGAAATGGGTGACGTTGAGCTTATACTTCCGTGTCAGGAAGTTGCCGTTGCGTTTGGTCTCGGGGCGCAGGCGATGCGCGAGGCTCAAAAGATCGTCGCTCGCTGGTTCGGCGGAGCCGTCTCCGACCATCTCGTGATCCAGCGCGGGGAGCTTGGCGACTTCGGCGTCCAGCTCTTCTGCTTTCTCATCCCAGTCCGGTGCGCGATCAGCGACGTCGGTAGGCAGGAGGCCGAGCACTTCGGCGATCTCTGCTGAGGTCTCTGGCGTTGGTTTCGGCTTGGGCTTCGGAGCTGGCCGCAGCGGGCTCGCGCCATAACCGAGTGACGCCGCAGCAAGATCGGTGCGCATCAGAAGGCCTGCGCTGCTTTGATCGGCTGCCGGTTGGATATCCACATCCCCCGAGAGGCTAGGGTCCGTGGCGTCGTCCGGTTTGTCGCCAAAGCTGCGGCTCAGCTTGGACTGCATGGCTTTCGCCCCGCGGTTGGGTGCCGGTGCGCTGCCTTTCAGCTCAGCTGCGCGGCGCAGGGCGTGGCCCTGGACCAGGCGCTTGTGCGCTTCAAAGGTCGTCGTTTGCTCCGGCACGGGATCATCTGTTTGCGGCGTATCGACGGGCACTTGGGGTGCTTGCTCGAAGCCTAGGATCTGCCGGGCGCGCGAAGTGGTCAATGGTGTGATTCCATCAATAGGCAGTGCGGGGGACAGAACATTAGCCTGAATCTGGTGGAAGCCTACAGTTCTTAAGGCCTGACATGCAGCTTCGTCTTCCGCGCCGATCGCCGTCACGATCGCGTCATTGGCCTCCGCAAAGGTGATCAGCTCTGACGCCGAGGTGAGGCTGGCGGTGTGGTTGTTCCGTGCAGCGCGTAAGAGGCCGCGGCCACCGGTTTTGACCTCATGGAAGGGCGCGATGTCGAAAACTTCTGCGACATCTTCCGGGCGCCCCATGAGCTCAGCCACGAGGAAAACGCCCATCGCGCGGAGGGCGGCAAAGATCGGACGCGCTTCTTCTCGGTCAGAGACCCTGACAGGACACTCAAGATGCAGCTTCTCGGGAAGGAGACGGGTCTCTTCGAGAACTTTGCTGACGAGCGCGGGCAAGTTCGGGTTGATGCAATCGCGCGGTGCGAGATTGATCGAGAGCGCCGCGGGGCTGCGCAGCGGCCAGGAGGCAAACTCGGTCGCGCCGCGGTTGAGGATCGTCTCGGTCAGTGAGTGAAGTCGCTCTTCGGCTTCAAAGGCGGGCAGGAAAACGGCAGGCAGCATGGTGCCAAAGCGAGGGTGATCCCAACGACAAAGCGCCTCGACCCGCACAAGAGCGCCGTCGACGAGCGAAAAAATCGGCTGGTAAAGAAGCCGAATCTGGTTCGAATCCAGAGCCTCGTCGAGATCATCGCTCGTCAGTGTCAGCGCTTTGGCGCCCATACCGGTATCCTCAAAACGGCCCACACGCAGCCGCGGTAACTCAAAGCCTTGAGGTGAAACGGTTAACGGCAATTAAAGGACTGGGAGCAGATTGCAGCCCACGATTCGGGGCCTCAGTCTTCGAATTGCTCCCGCAAAATGCGCTCTTCGAGGCCTGCGCCGTGGTCGAAGAGGAGGGTCATTTTCTCTTCCCGGCAGATCGAGCAGGTGACTTCCACAGTGTTACGGACTTCGACGTTATCCGCCGTCGCCGAGCAGCTCCGGAAGTCATGATCCTGCACGATGAAGCTCACTTCCGCGTCATAAGGAAGAAGGGCGCCGCGCCAGCGCCGGGGCCGGAAAGCACTGATCGGCGTGAGGGCCAACAGGTTCGAATTGATCGGCAGGATCGGCCCGTGCGCGGAGAGGTTGTAGGCGGTTGAGCCGGCCGGGGTCGAGAGCAGGATCCCATCACAGATGAGCTGTCCAAGCCGGGTCTCGCCGTTCACTTTGATCGAGATGCGCGCTGTCTGGCGGGTTTGGCGGATCAGCGAAACTTCGTTGATCGCCATCGCCTCATGCTTTTTGCCGTTCTGATCGGTGGCGACCATCTTCAGCGGGTTGATCACAGCGCGATCCGCGGTCGCGATGCGCTCGGGCAGTTTCGCGATCGTGCCAAGCGGGTTCATCAGGAAGCCCACCGTGCCGCAATTGATCCCGTAGACCGGGACCGCGTGCTGCATGGTCTCGCGCAAGACCTCGAGCATGGTGCCGTCGCCGCCCAAAGCGACAATCACTTTGGCCTCTTCCCGAGGCGCGTTGCCAAAAGCATCGGTCAACCACGCCAGCGCTTGTTGAGCAGCTGGACGGTCATTGGCGATGAAACAGATCTCGCCCGGCTCTGGCGGTGTGCGCGGCATGACGGAAGAGACTGTGCCTGTGCGTCGTGAAAGTCTAGTTGAAGCCTCGGACCTGCTTGCACTTGCGCCTGGTTTGGCTTAATGGCCGCGTCTTCCCCAAGGAGAGACTATGGCGCGCGTCACCGTCGAAGACTGCATTGAAAAGGTCGACAACCGTTTTGATCTGGTGCTTCTCGCTGCCCACCGGGCGCGGATGATTGCTTCGGGCGCAATGCCTGAGGTCGATCGCGATCGCGATAAGAACCCCGTCGTGGCCCTGCGCGAGCTTGCGGCTGACAAGATCACGTCGGACGAGATCACCGAAGATCTTGTCACCTCGCTTCAGACCCAGCTCGATGTGGATGAGCCTGACGAGGCGGAAGGCGCAGCGGCTGAGAAGGCTGATCTTCCTGATCACGACACCGTGTCGGAAGACGATCTTCTCGAGGCGCTTCAGCAAAGCGGTATGGCGCCGCTCTCGCCCAACACCAAGTGAGCCGCGCCGCACGCGGTGTTGCGCTGGCCGTCGGGCTGGCGCTGGCCGCGGGTGCGTTGACTGTCGCCGCGCTTGAAGGGCGCAGTTTTGGTCAGATCGCCGCTGGATTGAGCCTTTTCATCGGTATTGCGGGCTTTGCTGCGCTTGCTCTCACGGCCAGAGCTGCCAACATCAGGGGTGATGCCCCAACCTCCCTCGACCCACCCTCAAGAGACCAGCCATGACCCGCTCGGCTCGCCAGCGCCATCGGACCAAACGCCTGCTCCCGTTTCGCGTGAGCCGCGCCAAGCGGAAGCGGTCATTTCTACAGGTGAAGCGACTGGAGGCGCGACGGAGGATCTTTCGGGTGCTTCGGCGCCGGATCTCCCACCGCCACCGATAGGCAACGCGCCGAAGATCGTCCGCCAATACGAGCTTGTCGATCGTGTGAGGGCTTATGATCCCGAGGCTGATGAGGATCTTCTGAACCGGGCTTACGTCTTTGCGATGAAGGCCCATGGTGGTCAGACACGGCAGTCGGGTGACCCGTACTTCACCCACCCGCTCTCGGTCGCGGCGATCCTGACCGATCTCAAGCTCGACCCGGTGACCATCGCCACCGCGCTTCTCCATGACGTGGTGGAGGATTGCGATGTGTCCCTCGCTGATATTCAGCAAGACTTCGGCTCAGAGGTGGCGCGGCTCGTTGATGGTGTGACCAAGATCTCCAAGCGCGAGCTTGCTCCTGATGCTGATGGTCAGGCGGAGAACTTTGCCAAGTTCATTCTTGCGACCTGCAAAGATGTCCGGGTGCTGCTGATCAAGCTGGCGGACCGTCTGCACAACATGCGGACGCTGCATCACATCAAGAAACCGGAGAAGAAGCAGCGCATCGCGCTTGAGACGATGGAGATCTATGCGCCGCTCGCGCGGATCATCGGTATCGACCGGTTTCGGGAAGAGCTTGAAGACCTCGCGTTCTATTATCTGAAGCCTGCTGATTATGCGGCGATCACGAAAGGGCTTGAGCGCGTCTCCAGCCGTTCAGTCCGCGATGTCGTGGCGCTGTCGCAGAACATCCGTGAAGAGATTGAACGCGCCGGGATCGAGGCGGAGATCTATAGTCGCGAGAAACGCGCCTTTTCCGTCTGGCGGAAGATGCAGCGCAAGAAAGTGCTGTTCGAAGAGTTGGCCGATATCTACGCTTTCAGGGTGATCGTGCCCAGCACGGAGGATTGCTACCGCGCGCTGGGGGTGATCCACCAGAACTACCCGATGATCCCCGGCGAGTTCGACGATTACATCTCGACGCCCAAGCCCAACAACTACCAGTCGATCCACACCGCCGTACTCCTGTCGGAGAAGGACAAGGGCGCCCAGCGGGTGGAGGTGCAGATCCGCTCGAAGGAGATGCACCAGATTGCTGAGCGCGGGATTGCAGCTCACTGGAAATATAAGGACGCCACGACCCGCGGTGACGGCTCGGTCGAGATTTCGGGTGAAGGGAAGTACAACTCCTTCGAGTGGCTGCGCCAGACGGTCTCAGCACTTGAAGGCGGAGCCAACGCTTCTGAACTCCTGGATGGTGCCAAACTTGATCTTTACAAGGATCAGATTTTCACCTTCACGCCGCGCGGGCGTGTGATCGGTTTGCCTGTCGGCTCGACAGCGATCGACTTTGCTTATGCGCTGCATACGGATATTGGTGACAGCTATTCTGGCGCTAAGATCAACGGAATCGTTCGGCCTAACCGTTGGCCCCTGAGAAACGGCGATATCGTTGAGATCTTGCGCAGCAAAAACGCGCCGATCCCCCAGGGGTGGGAGCGTTTCACCGCGACGAGCTCGGCGAAGCTCCGCTTGCGCAAACGGGTCAAGCAATTGGCCGCGAAGGAGCAGCATGCGCTCGGTGAACGGATCGTCCGCAACCTCTTTAGCGTCCAGGACGTTCCTTACTCTCCAGACGCGGTGCGCGAGGCGGCCAAGCGGCTCGGCTATCGCGGCCTCAAACCATTGCTTGAGGCGGTAGGCCGCCTTGAGGTCGCGGACACCGAGGTTCTCGACGAGGTCTATCCCAATCTTCAGCAAGCGCCGCGGAGTGAGGGCGAGCCTGTGCAAGCGGGGGTCGACCTTGGCCGGCGGGCTGTCTCGATTGAAGGTCTGGGGCGCGGTGCCGGGTTGGTGCTTGGTCAGTGTTGCCGACCACTCCCCGGTGAGCGGATTGTCGGTGTGCCCGGTAAAGATCACCGCGTGCATGTGCACCGGATCGATTGCCCCGTACTTGCCGAACAGTCCGAGGCGGACTGGATCGATCTGGCCTGGAAGAATGATCCCGATGCGTCCTTTGTCACAGAGGTTGTGATCACAGTGACAAACAGGACCGGCGCCCTCGGTCATATTGGCACCTTGATGGCGAAGTATGAGACCGATATCCACGACATCCACGTCGAGAACCGGGAAGTGGCGTTTTCAGACTTGCGGATCGAGTTCGCGGTGCGCGATGCGCTGCATCTCAGCAATGTCATGACGGCGCTGCGCGGGTCGGACTATGTGGTCAATGCAGAACGTTCGGAAGGTACGGCATGAACAAAGACGATGTCCTGGCGATTTTTGAGGAGTGCGGCGCGCTTCTGAAGGGGCATTTCATCCTCTCTTCGGGGCGGCACGCGGACACGTATCTCAACAAGGCCCTGGTCTCTCGCTTTCCTGGCCCAACGGAGAAGCTCGGCGCGGCGCTCGCGGCGATGATCGGGAAGCTTGATGATCAGCCGACGGTCGTTGTCGCGCCAGCCATGGGCGCTATCCTGTTCGGCTATGAAACAGCGCGGGCGATGGATCTACCGTTTCTGTATACGGAACGGGAGAACGGTGAATTCACCTTCCGCCGCGGCTTTGCGCTTGAACCTGGTCAGAAAGTCATCGTCGTTGAGGACATTGTCTCCACGGGTCTTTCGGCGCGGGAATGTGTCGACGCGGTGAAGGCCGCGGGCGGCGTTCCGCTGGCGGTGGCGTGCATTATCGATCGTTCGGGCGGGACGGCGGAGCTGGGCGTACCACTTCTTCCGCTAGCTGAGCTTAACATCGCGTCCTATCCGGCGGATGACTTGCCTGAGCACTTGAAAGACATCCCGGCGGTGAAACCGGGCAGCCGGGGTCTTCAGTGAGCCGTAATCCTTTCAGGAGCGGTGGTCTTCCCCGGGCGGAGCATTTGGCGGATGGCAATCCTGCCGCGAAAGCGCCGCCTTGCCGGCTGGGTGTGAACATCGACCATGTCGCGACCGTGCGGAACGCCCGCGGCGGACCGCATCCTGATCCTGTGCGCGCAGCGAAGCTGGCCGAAGCCTGCGGCGCCGATGGCATCACGGCGCATTTGCGCGAAGACCGTCGCCACATCCGCGACGACGATATGGAGCGGTTGAAGGACGAACTTGGCCTCCCGCTCAACTTTGAGATGGCCGCGACCGACGAGATGGTCGAGATCGCTGCGCGTGTTCGTCCGCATGCCGCATGCCTGGTCCCTGAACGGCGGGCCGAGAAAACGACGGAAGGCGGGCTCGACGTCGCGGGGCAGAAACAAGCCCTCGCGCCGCATATCGACAAGCTTGCGGCGGCCGATATCCGTGTTTCCCTCTTCATTGATCCGGAGGAGGAGCAAATCCGTGCGGCGAAGGATCTCGGCGCGCCGGTCATTGAGCTTCATACCGGCGCCTATGCCGAGGCGGCGCTCGCGACGAACAAGCAAGCGCTGATCAAGACCTTCGACGATCTCCGCCAAGGCGCTGAGCTGGCGCATGAGCTGGGTCTTGAGGTCCATGCCGGGCACGGCCTCACCTTCTTCAACGTGCAGAACATCGCAGCGCTACCCCAGATACGGGAACTGAATATTGGGCATTTCCTCGTAGGTGAAGCGATCTTCATGGGGCTCGACGGCGCTATCCGTGAGATGAAGCGCCTGATCAGCGACGCCCGAACAGGGATGCTTCTTTGAGAGATGCAAACAGAAACGAACAGCTTGGGTGCGGTCCCGATCTCACTCGTTTTGTTAGCCGCAGCGCTCGCTCAAGTTGTCGTGCTCGATGTCGTGTATGACTTTTTTGGTTTTGCCGAGGTCGCCGGTAAGGACGCGGCTGTTTCGATCGCTGCTGCCGCGTTCTTTTTCAGCTTTTGCGCGTTGGCGATTGCGGTCTTTGATCGCCTCAAAAATCTCTCTTGGTATCGTGGGCTGAACCCCGGCGCTGGCCAGCATGCTGTTCGATGGTTGCTGCTCATACTCGCGTTGGTGACCGCGGCGCTTGTTGCCATGCTGCCTCTGGCGATGGTTGAGGCCTCTCGAGAATTGTTTGGTTGGAGTAGCGCATGATCATCGGCATCGGTTCTGATCTCATTGACATCCGCCGGGTGGAGAAGACGCTCGAGCGTTATGGTGAACGTTTCACCTATCGCTGCTTTACCGAGATTGAGCGCGCAAAGTCCGACCGGCGGCGCATGCGGGCGGCGAGCTATGCCAAGCGCTTTGCGGCCAAGGAAGCGTGCTCAAAGGCGCTTGGAACGGGGCTTTCCCAAGGGGTGTACTGGCGCGACATGGGGGTGGTGAACCTGCCCTCGGGCAAGCCAACCATGCTCCTTACCAATGGTGCCAAGGCGAAGCTCGACCAGATCACACCGCCAGGAAGGCAAATGGAAATTCACCTCACCATTACAGACGACTTCCCGCTGGCGCAGGCTTTTGTCATCCTCTACGCCGTTCCTGAGAGTGAGGCTCAGTCCCTATGATCGACGACAAAGCCGGAAGCGGCATGAACGCTGCCTTGGAAGAGTTCCTGGACGTCGCCAAGACTGTCGGGATCGCGGTGGGCGTCACCCTGTTTGTGCGGTTCTTCTTCATTCAGCCGTTCAACATCCCGTCGGCATCGATGGAGCCAACCTTGATGACGGGCGACTTCATTCTCGTTGATAAGATTGACTATGGCTATTCGAAGGCCTCGCTGATCTTTCCGCTGACGCGGCTGCCGACCGAGGGGCGGCTTTTCTCCGACGGTCCTGATCGCGGCGAAGTGGCAGTCTTTAAGAATGTCAATGATCGCAACAAAGACTATGTGAAGCGTATTGTTGGCCTGCCTGGCGATACGATCCAGGTGCGCGGCGGTGTGCTGATGATCAATGGCCAGTCGGTGACCCGGGAGATCATCCGCGGGGCCGAGACAACCTGCGACGGCGGCACGGGCATCCAGTATCACGAGACCATGCCGCAGGGCGGTCCGACCTATGTCGTTCAAGAGTGTTTTGGCGATAACGGGCGGCTTGATAACACGCCGCCGGTGATTGTTCCGCCTGGCCACTATTTTGGCATGGGTGACAACCGCGACAATTCCATCGACAGCCGTGCGCCTGGGGTACGGTTCATCCCGCATGACCAGCTCGTTGGCCGTGCTCGCCGCGTGGCGTTCTCCGTTGACGGACAAAGAGCTGCGTTCTGGCAGATCTGGCGTTGGCCTTTTGCGATCCGTTATGCGCGGATCGGTGACAAGGTTGATTGATGGCGCGCCGCAAGGCCTCCCTGTCTTCCGTTGAATCGGCCGTGGGCCACGTTTTCAAAGATCAGGACCTGCTGTCGCGGGCGATGACTCATTCAAGCGTGTCGTCCGATGTTGGGCGCGATCTTGAGCGGCTAGAGTTTCTCGGTGACCGGGTCCTGGGCCTGATCACGGCGGAGGAGCTGTGGCGACGCTATCCGCACATGGCGGAGGGCGAGCTTGCGCCGCGCCTCAACCAATTGGTGCGGAAAGAGACATGTGCGGATGCCGCACGGCATTTCGGGCTTGGCCCCGCACTCAGAATGTCGGCCGGCGAAGAGAACAATGGCGGCCGCGACCGCAACGCCATCCTCGGCGATGCCTGCGAGGCGCTTCTTGGCGCCCTCTATATCGACGGCGGCCTTCCGGCGGCGCGGGAGGCTTACGACCGTTACTGGGGCGAGCGGTTCGACGCGATCGCCGGCCAGCACAAGGACCCGAAAACAGAGCTTCAGGAATGGACCCAGGCCAAGGGCCACGGCACCCCGAGCTATAAAGATGTGGCCCGCCAAGGGCCTGATCACGCTCCCATCTTCACGGTGGAGGTGAAGGCGGGTAAGCTAACACCTGAACAGGGTGAGGGACCTTCCAAGCGCGACGCGCAAGCAGCCGCAGCCTTGAAGGTATTGAGACGAGAAGGCGTGTGGACGGATGAGTGATGAACCCACGCATTGCGGCGTGGTTTCGGTGTTGGGTGCGCCCAACGCCGGCAAGTCGACTTTTGTGAATTTGATGGTGGGGGCGAAGGTCTCGATTGTGACCCATAAGGTGCAAACGACCAGGGCGCGCATCCGCGGCGTCTCGGTTCATGACAGCACACAGATTGTTTATGTCGATACGCCGGGGATCTTTGCGGCCAAATCGGGGCTTGATAAGGCCATGGTCGGGGCGGCCTGGGACGCGCTTTCGGGCTCTGACCTGATCCTCCTTTTGGTCGATGCGCCGGCCTATCTGTCGACCATGAACGAGGAAGCGAGCCCCGCGGCGATCAAAGCGGCCGCTGATACCGACCGGGTGATCGAAGGGCTCAAGTCCCAGGGCGCGCAAGCGGTTTTGGTGCTGAACAAGATCGACCGTATGCCGAGGCCTCCGCTTCTGCGCCTGGCGGAGCATCTCAACAATGAGGGCCCGTTTTCCGACACGTTTATGATCTCCGCCAAGAAAAAGCGGGGGACGGAGGATTTGCAGGCTTGGCTAGCGTCCAAAATGCCAGAGGGTCCGTTCCTCTACCCCGAAGATCAGCTCTCGGATATCAATGACCGGCAAATGGCGGCGGAGGTCACTCGCGAGAAGCTCTTTATGCGGCTCCATGAAGAGCTGCCCTACAGCCTGACGGTGGAAACGGACCGGTGGGAGCGGACCAAGCGCGGGGAGCTACGGCTTGAGCAGACGATCTACGTTGATCGCGACAGTCAGAAAAAGCTCGTTCTCGGCCATAAGGGCCGAACCATCGCGACGGTGGGCAAAACCGCGCGCGAGGAGATGCAGGAGCTCTTCGGCGAGACCGTGCACCTCTTTATCTATGTCAAAGTCCGCGAAGGCTGGGCTGATGATAAAGAACGCCTACGGAATATGGGATTGGACGTTTAACAGACCCAGGCGTTGGGGTATTGTACGTTCATGCACAACCGTAACACAATCGGTGATATAGGCGAGAACGCTGTCATAAAGCTTCTTGTCTCCCCACCCCACCTCTACCACGCTTGCACGTTGCCTTATCGTGGCCGCAATGGGATTGATGTCGTCGCTTGGAGGAGGGGTCGCGGGGCTGTCGGACAATGGGACGACACACCCGACGTGGTGCGCTTTATCGAAGTCAAAAGCACAAGCGGTTCTTTTGATGCCAATCATCAACCGACCTACAGCGACTATCAAAAACAGGGTGGGCACAGATTTGTCGCCAACAGGCTGACCGCGTCGCTTCACTACTCGGCCGAACGCAAGAACGCTCACAAGACAGACGCGTCGAAGTCACCTTTCAAAACAAAGGTCTATCGAAGCTGCGGCTCGGCATGCAACGGGACCTTCGACGTCGAGGACATCGACAGAGCGACGCTGGTTGAGAAGCTCATCGACTGGCTTGATCAAGCTTGGTTCGAAGAGGAAGACGGCAAACCGAGGCAGCTTCTCAACCAAGCTGAAATTGACGCTCTGCTTGAGGCGGGGGGCAACGCTGCGGACGTTGATCCGTACAGGGCCGATAAAAGAACGATCCGTGCTCGTTTTGAGATAGCCAAGGTCGAGAACGTCAACACGTCCACCGGTGCGGTGGGCCCTATCACGACCAACATCAATTGGACAAAATTCTGAGGGTGAGCCGCTCAGTTCGGGATTAAAGCCCGTGACGTTTTTCGGCGATCAGGTTTCCGATGAAATCGCCGACCGTGCAAAAGAGGAAAACAACGGCGAGGGCTGCGGCCACGTAGAAAAGTGTGCGCCTCACGCCAATCCGGGGGTGGTGTTCCGTTGTGGACATCAGGGCCTCCATCTTTATTGGTCTTAACGTTTTCCCAATCTTAAGCAGGAATCGGGCCCTGGTGAAGGGCCACGGTCAGTGCCAAGCGTCCCTGATGGAATGGCGCGATGATGCATTGATGCTGGGTCAGCGGGCCCAGGGTGAAAACCACAGCCTGGTGACCGTCTTCACGAAGTCTCGGGGGAAAGCCTCTGCGCTCGTCTATGGCGGCCAGGGCCGGGGGAAATCGCCTGTTCTGCAGGTGGGCAACGGCCTCGACGTGCGCTGGCAGGGCAAAAACGCTGATGCGCTCGGCCATTTTGACGTCGACCTTGTAGCGCCACGGGCCGCGGCCACGTTTGGCGACCCCAAAGCCCTCGCGGCGATGGCGGCGACGGCGGAACTGCTGCTTCATGTCTTGCCGGAGGGGGAGGGCGCACCGCAGCTCTACGCCGCGACCGAGGTGCTCTTTTCGACCTTTGGGGAGCGGGACATTTGGCCGGTGGTGCTTGCGAAGTGGGAGCTCGGGCTCTTGAGCGCGCTTGGCGGCGGTCTGATCCTTGATCGCTGCGTGGCGACGGATGAGCTGCTGGAAGACGGGGCGGACCTTTGTTTTGTCAGCCCCAAATCCGGCGGCGCGGTCACCTATGACGCTGGATTGCCTTACAAAGACAAGCTCTTCCCCCTGCCGCCCTTCCTCATCGATCGCGGTGATCCGATGCAGCAGGAGGTGCGCGCAGCGCTAGAGCTCACCGGGCATTTCATCGGGGAGCGGCTTCTCCACCCGATCGGGCGGGAGCTCCCCGACGCCAGGGTGCGGCTCATGGCAAGGCTTTAAGAGGTCGCGTGCAAGCCTGGGCAGGATCGGCTAAGGCCTTGTCTCTATGACGTTTCACATCGGACCCATTGCGGTGGAGACCAAGGTCTTCCTCGCTCCCATGTCGGGGATCAGTGATCTGCCGTTTCGGCAGGCCGCGGCCCGACAGGGTGCACTCTATGTGGTCTCGGAAATGGTGGCGTCGGAGGAGCTCGCGGGCGAGCGGCCTGATGTCGTTCTGCGTGCGGCGCTCGACGAGACGATTGGGCTTAAAGTCATCCAGCTCGCTGGCCGCGAGGCCCATTGGATGGCCGAGGGCGCCAAGATCGCGGAGGCGATGGGCGCTGATATCATCGACATCAATATGGGGTGCCCGGCGCGCAAAGTGACGGGGCTTCTCTCAGGCTCCGCTCTGATGCGGGATCTCGACCATGCGGAAAGCCTGATCCGCGCCACGGTGGATGCGACGTCCGTTCCAGTGACTTTGAAGATGCGTCTCGGCTGGGACTGGCAAAGCCTCAACGCGCCAGAGCTGGCGATGCGGGCGGAAGCGGCAGGCGTCAAAATGCTGACCGTGCACGGCCGGACGCGCTGCGATTTCTATAAGGGTACGGCGAATTGGAAGGCTGTGGCCCCGGTGGTCGAGGCGACGAGCCTCCCGCTGGTGGTCAACGGCGATATCCGCAGTGCGGATGATGCGCGGGCAGCGATGGCTCAGTCTGGTGCGGATGCGGTGATGGTGGGGCGTGCGGCAACCGGTCGCCTCTGGCTGCCGCGGGCGCTCGAGCACGCGCTCGACACCGGCGGCGATGTTGCGCTGCCGCCCTTCGAAGAACGGGGCGCCATCGCGCTCGCACACTATCGCGCCACGATCGACCACTATCGCTTTGGCCATGCGCAAGGCGAGGAGGCAGGACTGGACCTCGGTATCCGGATGGCCCGGAAGCACCTCGCTGCATTGATCGACGCAACGCCTGAATTTGAACGCGATGCAGCAAAGGCAGCGAAAACAATTCTTTGTACGGTCAAGGATCCGTCCGTGGTCGAAACAGAGCTCACCCGCCTCTTTGAGAGGTGTTACGCAAAAGCCGCAGCGTGATGAGAAATCATCACTCCCCCTTTGAGACTGTTGCGCCAAGGCCAGGCCTCGGCGAAGAGAACGTTATTGGGGAACGGCAGGTGTTAAGCCAGCGCGAAAACGGGCCCGAGGGCGGATCGACGGTGGGGCAGCCGTCATCCGCCCCAACTCTCAACGCAGTGATCCTTGTCTTCGCTGGCCTGATGGTCGCGGGCACGTTTGGCTATGTCATTGCCGAGCGGGTGGTGACCCAGCGGGTTGAGGGCCTGCCGCCGGTCGTCTCCTTTATCTTTGCGGGTCTATCCGCAACCGGATTGATCCTCACCGTCTTTGTCGCTGACAGGCTTTGGGACCTCTACCGCACCCACCGGCAACGGCTAAGCGGCGCGCGCCTTTATCGGCGGCTCGCTTTGATTTTGAGCGCGGTGGCGCTGTTGCCGGCCGGGGTGGCCTTCACGCTAACAGGGGTCATCCTTGGCGGCGTGGGCGATGAATTCTTTGTCGAGCGGTTGCAGCGGTCCTCCACCCTCGCGCGCAATCTTGCCAATGCGTATACAGAGGGTGTGTCGCGCGAGATGGGCCTGACCCTTCTGTCGGCTGAACGTGACTTGGCCCGCGTGAAAGAGCTGGGCACGGACCCTGAAGTGAGCCCGATCGGCTATCGTCGCTACGTGACTGGCCTCGCCTTTATCTATAACTTCAGTGAGCTGACGCATATTGGGCCGGATGGCCGGATCATTGTGCGAGCCACAGTGGGCGGAGTGGAGCCTCAGCCGCTGCCGCCGGCACGGGACTTTGTCCCGCCAGGCGAGGGCACGGGTCCTACGGTGCGGTTTGGCGCGATCGACCCTTTGAGTTTCACATCCTATTACGCCGTGATCCCGATGAGCGGCGGGCAGGGCGGCTATCTCGTTGGATACAAGTCCGAGAGCGAACAGATCGGGGATCAGCTCCTCGCCGTGCGCGATTTCCGGGATGAGAACCGGGCGCTGCAGATTCGGATTGGACGGCTCAGCGGCGTGGCCAATATGGGCTTTATCCTTTTGTCCGTCGTCCTCCTTTTGACGGCCGCGTGGATTGGTCTCTTGGTGGCCAACGCGATCGTTGGTCCCATCCGCCGACTCGCCACAGCCGCCCATGACGTTAGCCTCGGTGACCTGAACGTGCGCGTGGATGTTCACCCTCGTGACGGTGAGCTGGGCGATCTCGGCCATGCCTTTAACGACATGACGGCGCAGCTGGCCGAACAGCGGGATGACCTGATCGCCGCAAACGAAGAGTCGGAGAACCGTCGCCGCTTTATCGAGACCATGCTCGACGCGATCCCCGCCGGCGTGATCAGCGTCAGCCGCGAAGGGATCATCGGTCTTTCCAACCCCTCCGCACAGGCCATTTTGGCTGAAGAAGGGGCGACCCTTCTCGGCAAAGACGTGACAGAGGTGCTGCCGAACATCGCGCCACTTTTTGACATGGCAAAGGCCACGGGCCGCCGGATGCGCGACAGTATGGAGTGGAGCCGCAACCAACGGATTCGCTCTCTCATCATCGAGATCAATCCTGATACGGAAAGAAGTATCGATGCCGAAGGCTTCGTGATCACGATTGAGGACATCTCAGAACTCGTGACAGCTCAGCGTACGGCGGCATGGGCCGATGTCGCGCGTAGGATTGCCCACGAGATCAAGAACCCGCTGACGCCGATCCAGCTCTCCGCTGAGCGCCTGCGCCGCCGATACGCTGACAATCTGACGGATCGCGATCGTGAGATTTTTGATCAGTGTACATCGACAATCATCAAGCATGTCGGCGATATCGGCCGCATGGTGACGGAGTTCTCAAGTTTCGCTCGGATGCCTGAGCCGATCATGGCAGGGTTCGACCTGCGTGAACTCGCGCGGGAGGCCATGTTCCCCTTCACGGTTGCTCATCCCGACATCACCTTTGTCAGCACGATGCCGAATGACGAGGTGCATGTGCATTGTGATGGCCGGTTGATCGCCCAGGCGCTCACCAACCTCATCAAGAATGCCGCCGAGGCGATCGCGGAGGATCCTTCCGAAAGAGCTGGCCAGGTGGAGATCGAGGTGATGGCTGAGGCGCTCGGCAGCCGGGTCGAGATCCGCGACAATGGCAAAGGGCTGCCGAAAGCCCTCAAACACCGCCTCACCGAACCCTATATGACAACCCGGGAAAAGGGCACGGGTCTTGGACTGGCTATTGTGCGCAAGGCGATTGAGGACCATGACGGCAGCTTTGATATCCGCGACCGACGCGGTGGCGGGGCGATTGCATCTCTTTTCCTGCCGAACTTGCAATCCGCTGCGGTTCAAGGGGAAACACCGCTAAGGCCCGTCGCAGAATGAAACAGGACCCGAACTTTCATGGCCATTGATGTCCTGATTGTTGATGACGAACCCGATATCCGCGAGCTGATCGCCGGGATCTTCGAGGATGAGGGCTTTGTGCCCCGGGTCGCCGCCAACAGTGACGAGGCGTTTGATCTCGTCTCACAGCGCCCCCCGGCGCTGGTGATTTTGGACATCTGGCTGCAGGGCTCGCGGCTCGACGGATTGGGTCTTCTTGATGAGCTGCGCTCGCTCCACCCGCAGCTGCCTGTTGTGATCATATCCGGGCACGGCACGATCGAGACGGCCATCGCGGCGATTAAGCGCGGGGCGTATGACTTTTTGGAGAAGCCGCTCTCGGCTGACCGGTTGATCCTGACGGCCCGGCGAGCGCTTGAGCGGGCGCAACTGCAGCGCGAGAACCGTGCTCTTAAGGAAAAGACACGTGAGCTGACGCTGATCGGCCGCAGCCCACAAATGGTGCAGCTGCGCGCCGCGATTGAGCGGGTGGCCCAGGCAAGAAGCCGTGTGCTGATCGAAGGCCCGGTGGGTTCAGGCCGCGAACTGGTGGCGCGCACGATCCATGCGCAGTCGGATCGTTCCACTCGTCCCTTTGTGGTCGTCAACTCCGCCCTCATGGAGCCTGACCGGATGGAGGAGGCTCTTTTCGGTATCGAAGGCGAAGAGGGGCGTCCGCGCTCGATTGGTCTTCTTGAGCAAGCCCATGGCGGCACCTTGCTTCTCCAAGAGGTGGGCGAGATGCCCGAGGAGACGCAGAGCAAGATCTTGCGTGTGCTGATCGATCAGTGTTTCAAGCGCATCGGCGGCGCGGCCCCAGTGAGTGTCGACGTGCGGGTGATTTCAACGTCTTCGGAGGATCTGCTCGAGGCATCCGAAGAGGCACGTTTCCGGAAGGATCTTTACCACCGTCTTTCCGTGGTGAATATGAAGACGCCTTCGCTTGGTTCGCGCCGTGAAGATATTCCGGATCTGGCCATCTTCTTCCTCAAGCACCTCTGGGGCGGCTCTGAAGAGCGGGTCCCTCAATTGGGCCCGGAGGCGATGGCGGCGCTGCAAGCGTATCATTGGCCAGGAAATGTCCGCCAGCTGAGGAACGTTCTTGAGCGTACCTTGATCCTCGCTGGTCGGGGTGAGGGCGCTGATATCAAGGTCGATCAGCTGCCCGATGAAGTGGTGGGTGCGGGTCCTGCTCTTCCTGCTGGCCCGGAGATGGAGCAGATCATTGCTCTGCCTCTGCGTGAAGCGCGTGAGCGGTTTGAGCGTGAGTACCTCGTGGCCCAGATCGGCCGGTTTGGCGGCAACATCTCTCGCACGGCGGGATTTGTCGGCATGGAGCGCTCGGCGCTCCACAGGAAGCTTAAGGCCCTTGGGATCGGCGCGAAAGAGGCGAAGGACAAGACCCTCGCCTCGAACTGATCCCTACCCGAACAGTTCCTCCAGGAAATGATCCAGCGCTGCATAGGAGCGATCTCGTGCAGCCTTATCAAACATCATCCCCGCTTCTGGCATATTGGCTGCGGTGTTGGTGAAGGCATGGGCAACGCCGCCATAGGTGTGGAGTTGCCAGTCCGCGTTTCGCGCTGTCATCTCCTCACCGAAGGCTTTGAGATCGTCGGGGCCCGCCATGGGGTCGTCGAAGCCTTGGAAGGCCACCACCTTCGCCTTAATGTCACCATCCTTGAACGGATCAGCGGCGGCCAAGATCGCATGGAACGCCGCGGCACCCCTTACCGGCGCGTGGGCGCGCGCCAGATCAAGCGTGCAGAGGCCGCCGAAACAGAAACCGGTCACCGCCATGGCGCTCGCGTCGACCTCGGATTGTTCGCTGAGTGCCGTCAGCGCTGCGCGAAGCCGTGCTTGCAGCATCGTCCGGTCTTGAACGAGCGGGGTCATCAGCGCCTCGTTCTCTTCATTGTTCGTGCCGCGCACGCCCTTGCCGTAAACGTCGCCTGCGAGCGCGACATATCCAAGGCCCGCCAGCCGCTCGGCGAACGCCTCTTCGTGTTCGGCCCGGCCGCTCCAAGCATGGCAGATCAGAACCGCGCCCTTTGGCGAAGACGCCGGGAGAGCCAGCACGCCCTCAAATGTCTTGTCCTCTATAGTCCATTCCACAAGGCGGGTGTTGGTCATCGGTTGAGCTCCCAGTTTGTTGCCGTCGAGTGTTGAGGGCCGCGGCTTCGCTGGTGACTGCCTTAGATCCCCGCGAAGGGCAGCGGAAGAAGATAGACCCCTGCCGCAGCAGCTGTGAGAAAAGGTCCAAACCGGATCTCCTGTTGCAGCCTCATCTCTCCTTTACCCGCCAGCATCGCGGTGGCTGCAGCGAGCAGGCCGCCGACACTGGCGACAAGGATCAAGAAGGGCAGGGCCCAAACGCCGCTCCAAAGCCCAGCTGCGGCGATCAGTTTGACGTCTCCACCGCCCAGGCCCTCTTGTCCTCGCAGGACGCGGTAGCCCTTTGCTATGATATAGAAGGTGCCGCCCCCAACGGCGCCGCCAATCAGCGCTTCGACCAGCGGGGGTCCGTAGCCGAGGCCAGCCGCGACCACGCCGCCTGCCATCAAGGGAAATGTGATGGCGTCTGGCAGATAGCCTGTCTCCGCGTCGATGAAGGCCAGGGCCAAGAGCCCGAACAGCCAAAAGGCGGCGAAGCCCAAGTGAGGCCCCAAACCGAACCTCAACATGCAAGCCAAAACAATCAGTCCACCGAGGACTTCGACCGCAAGATGCCGCCAACCAATCGCTGCTCCGCAGTCTCGGCAGCGGCCCCTTAAGATCAGCCAACTGAGCACGGGGATGAGGTCGTGGGCACGGATTTTGTGACCACAACTTTCACATTGGGACTCCGGATACGCGAGTCCAGTGGGCTTTCCACCACCTATGGTGAGTCCCCACGCCCTTGGTCCTCGGCTGACCAAAACATTTGTGAAGCTACCCAGCAGTATACCGACGATAATTCCAAGAAAAATGTAAAATACTGTATTTGTTGTCATTTAAAGGCCTTGGTTAAGACGTCGCCGCCGCTCGTCGTGTCCTCGTGGCCACAGCACTGTGATTCATCATCAGCCAATTCGTAAATTTCTGTGAGGCTGTCACAAAAGCGTTGTCTCTCGTCCCTACACGACGCGTATGCGCGCGTTACGGCGTGTTCACCTATCACTTAGCAACGCCTTTCTAGGGGGCCAAACGCATGAAACTCTCCACCACTCTTCGTTCGGGTCTGTTGCTCGGCACAGCTGCATTTGTTCTTGCCGCATGCGACGGCGACAGCAGCGTCGCGAGCCCAGGTGACGTTCTGACGGTCAACATCACTGGCGACACTGGTGATGACGGTGACACCACAACACCATCCGGTGGCGACGGTACCGTTTCCTTTATTCCGAACACGGGCTGCCCAGCAGGCACGACGGCTCGTACGTTTGAAGACGTCGACTCGAACGGCGTTGACGTGACGGCATGTGCGTTCGGCGCTGCTGGTTCCGCTTCGAGCTCGAGCCAATCGGGTGTGACGACGAGCGCTGTGGGTGTGAGCGCTGACGGCCAAACGACTGTGATCTCGGGCACCGATACGGTTCTGAGCGGTGTGGTCGTTTTCGAAGGTTCGCTCTTCGTCGGTGAAAACCCAATCTCGAACAACGACCTCGACGGCGACGGTGTGTTTGCTGAAACCGGTACGCTGACCATCGAGCCAGGCACGATCATCGCTGCTGCGACCGGCGACACGGTCGTCGACACACTGATCGTTTCGCCGGGTTCTGTCCTGCTCGCCAACGGTACCGACACGCAGCCTATCGTCTTCACGACGCTCGCTGACCTTGCCGACGGTGACCGCGCAACGGACGTTTCCGCGTTTGAAGCTGCAAGCGATGGCCTCGTCGACGGCGAAGCCAGCGTTGGTACCGATGCCAACGCACGTTGGGGCGGCCTGGTCCTGAACGGTTTTGCGCCAATCAACGATTGCCCCGGCACCGCAGGTGCAGCTGACTGTACCAAAGACGGCGAAGGTGGCTCGGGTCTCTTCGGCGGTAACGTGCCAACCGACAGCTCAGGTTCGCTGCGTTATGTCCGCGTGCAGTATGCAGGCTTCTCGTTCACCCCAACCAACCAGCTGAACGGTATCGCTCTTCAGGGTGTTGGCTCCGGTACGGACATCGACTTCGTTCAGGTTCACAACAATGCTGACGACGGCATCGAGTTCTTCGGTGGTACGGTGAACGCGACCCACGTTGTCATCACAGACGCAGCTGACGACTCGATCGACTGGACCGACGGTTGGTCAGGTGTCCTTCAGTACGCAGTGGTTGTTGGTGGTCCAAGCGAGAACGACAACATTGTCGAAGGCGACAACAACGGTGACGAAGAAGATGCCGGCGAAGCCGAAGGCATTGTTTCGAACCCTGTGGTCCTCAACCTGACCGCTCTTGGCAACGGCGACGGCACGATTGGCCAGGACGACGGTATCGTCCTTCGCGCAGGTACCGCTGGCGAAATCGCCAACGTCATTCTGTCTGGCGTTGCTGATGACGCGACGGACTTCAGCCAAGAAAGCGCGCTTCGCGCTCCGACGATCCAAGGCACTTTTGTTGCTGATTTCGGCGGCAGCGCCGCTGACCAGCCAAGCGCTGACGACTCTGACGTCGACATCTTCACGGGTCAGCCAGGCAACGAAGCAGAACAAACCACCGTCCTGACTTCACTCTTCAACGCTGCGATCGCGTCGTCTGGTTTTGTGACGCCCGTGTCGACCGCTGGTGCGATCGAAACGGCTGAGTATCGCGGTGCATTCGATCCGCTGACCGAACAGTCGATCCAAGACAGCTGGATGGCCAACTGGACCCTTACGGTGAGCCTGCCAACCGGCGACCTCGTTCAAAGCTGCCCAGCTGGTACGTCGATCTCTGCCCGTAACGGCACGATCGATACGGACGGTGACGGTAGCCTCGATGACGAGAGCCTGATCTGTACGCTCCCTCCTGTTGTGACTGCTGACCTGCGACTGACTGCTGGCATCGACTACGAGCTCGACGGCACAGTTTTTGTCGGTAGCGATCTTGGTGGCGATGGTCTGGCTGATTTGGAAGATGCCAATGCGGTCACACTCTCGATCGATCCAGGTGTCACGATTTTCGCGGCTAGCGACGACTCAGAAGTCGATACGCTCGTCGTGTCCCGTGGCCACAAGATCGATGTCAACGGTACCTCGACCCAGCCGGTCGTCATGACCAACCTTCTCGATTACAGCGATAGCACGGCCTACGTCAGCGCGACTGATCCGAGTGAGCGTTGGGGCGGTCTGGCTATCAACGGTCAGGCACCGATCAACGACTGTACGACAACCGGTGGTGCTGCCGACTGTGAGAAGGACGGTGAAGGCGGCTCTGGCCTCTTCGGCGGCAACGATGAAGCCGACGACTCCGGTGAGGTTGAGTACCTCCAGATCCGCAACGCTGGTTTCTCGTTCACGCCGACCAATCAGCTGAACGGCATTGCGCTTCAGGGTGTTGGTAACGGCACGCTCGTCGACTTTGTCGAAGTCACGGACAACGCAGACGACGGCATCGAGTTCTTCGGCGGTACGGTGAACGCAAGTCACATCATCATCATCAATGCTGCTGATGACTCGATCGACTGGACTGATGGCTGGCAAGGTTCGCTTCAGTACGCACTTGTGGTCAACGGTACACAGACCAACGACAACGTGTTCGAAGGTGACAACAACGGCGACCTTCCAAACAGCGAGCCTTTCTCGGTTCCTGTTATCGCCAACGTGACGTCTGCGAACATTACGGACGGTCAGGACGATACCGCTGGTAACAACACCAACGGTAACGACGATGGGATCGTCCTTCGCGCCGGTACTGACGGTCTGATCGCTAACGGCATCGTTGTTGGTGTTCGCGATGATGCGACCGATTTCACCCAGGACAGCACAGTTGACGTTCGGGTTCCTGAGCTGAGCTCCATCTTCGCTGCCGACTTTGGCGGTGTTGTTGCTGACACCGGTTCGAGCGATGTCGACATCTTCACGACGGGTACAGACAACGTGAACGGCTTCACCGGTTTCACGGGCCTTGATGCCGATACGGAAACGGGTCTGCTCATTCTCTCGAGCGCTCAAGTGACCAACACGGGCACAACTCTTGATGCCACGGCGCTTGAGACGTTCTACGCAGCAACCCCTGCGTTCCCGACTGTCGACGGCACGACCGCAGCTGAAAAGGCTGCCTTGACCGACTCGTTCCTCGACGACGTCACCTATGTGGGTGCGTTCGAGAACGATGCCGACAACTGGCACGTTGGTTGGACGCTCCTCGACGAGCTGAACTAACTTTTGAAAAGTCGTCCCGGCCGAGCCTTTGCGCTCGGCCGGGACGAGCCATTTTTTCATTTCGATTCCCATCCCTTGGGGGGCACTGAGCTAGGTCATGACCAAACAAATTGCATGGACGCACTCCGCACTGCTCGCAGCGGCTATGTGCGCAATATCGGCGCCGGCGCTGGGGCAGGATGTAGGTGACGAGATTATCGTACGCGGCGTTTTTGTGCCGGACGAGAAGCGCTCGACATCAGAAATCTCTAGCCTGCTGGATGCGGAGGATTTTACCCGGACAGGTGACTCAGATGTCGCCAGCGCGCTGCGTCGTATCACCGGTATTTCGATCGCAGACGGAAAGTTCCCGGTCGCCCGCGGCCTGAACGAACGCTACACGACTGCCACGCTGAACGGCGTTCCGATTCCTTCGCCTGAGCCGCTCCGGCGCTCGGCTCCTCTTGATATTGTTCCCACAAGGATCCTTTCGGGTTCGACCGCGCAGAAGACTTTCTCGCCTCAGTTCTCTGGTGAGTTTGGTGGTGCTGCGATTGACCTTCAAACGGTGGGCTCCCCGAACGAAAACTTCTTGGTTGTGTCAGGCAGCCTGACCTATGACACGGAGAGCACGTTCCGCGACGGCCTTTTCTACGAAGGCTCTGACGGTGATCGTTTCACCTTTGGCGGTGACGTCCGCGATTTGCCTGATCTTGCAAACCAGGCGGCACGCGGAACGTTCGTAGCAACAACAGATGCGGAACGGGCTGCTGTCAGCAGTAGTCTGAATCACTCTGAAACCGCTGTTATCACGCAGAACGAGATCCCTCTAACGGGATCAGGTTCGTTCACCGCGGGCCGGATTTTTGTAGACAGCTCTGACCTCGTTTTGGGTGGTACGCTTTACGCTGGTTACGGTAGTGAGATGCAGCGTCGCGACGCCGTTGAAAACCGTACACGGAGTGAGGCGATCCTTGCTGGTGACGACGCGACCGTCGAAACCTACGAAGAAACACGTCACGAAACCACGCTCAACGCGCTCGGAACTCTCGGTGCGGAGTTTGGTGCGGGTGACCACGAGCTCTTGTTCACGGGTTATGTGCTTCGAAGCAGTTTGAAACGTGCGAGGATTGGCGATATCCGGATCCGGGATATCGTGAATGATGAAGAGCCAGGTACGCGCGAATTCACTGACTTTGTGGAGCGCCAGGTTTGGCAGACCCAGCTTAAAGGCACGCACGTCTTCCCGAGCCTGATGAACCTTCAGGCTGATTGGAATATCGCCTATGGTGAAGCCAGCCGCGATGCACCGTATGAGCGGTTCTTGACTCGTCAGAGTGAGGATCTTGTCATCGATGACGAAGGCACCACACGCACTTTTGAGCGAGTGCAGTTTGACGAGCCTTCGCTCAATGAGATCAATTTCTCAGAATTGGATGACACCAACTTCTTCACCAGCACAGATTTCGAGCTGCCGCTCTTTGTGGCCAACCGCGATCTGACCGTGTCCTTCGGTGCGAGCTACGCGGACACCGAGCGGGACACACAGAATTCCCTGTTCCAGCTGCTTGCATCTTCAACGGGCGATTCTGGTCTGGAGACAGCGCGTCCGTTTATCGAAAGCTCGCGCGTCGACGTCTTCCTTGACGATGAGTTCTTTGAGGCTGGTCTTTACAACTACAGCGCTTTCCGTTCGTCTGGCTTCCCGGACTCCAGTAACGCGACCCTCGAAGTTTTCGCGGCCTACACAATGGCGGAACTTCAGCTGACTGACTTCTTGCGTGTGTCAGGTGGTCTTCGTTTCGAAGATGGCCAGCAGGAAGCATCGGCTGTTCAGACGGGTACAGACAACACGCCTCTGACGACAGAGATCGACGAGAACTATGTGTTGCCTGCGGTCACATTGACCTGGAACCCGCTAGGGAACCTCCAGCTCCGCGGCGGTTACTCGCAGACCATCACACGCCCTCAGTTCCGTGAACTGGTTCCAACCATCTTTACCGACCCAACGTTCAACGTTGATATCGTCGGTAACCCGTTCCTTCAGAACTCTGAGCTGACGAACTATGATTTCCGTGGGGAGTATTACTTCCGGAATGGCGAGTTCGTGACGCTCGGTTTCTTCTACAAGGAGATCGACAATCCCATCGAGCGGGTCTTCCTTGGCGACGAGGGCAACACGACGACCTTCGCAAACATCGACTCCGCAGACCTCTGGGGTATCGAAGCGGAGTTCGAGAAGCAGTTCGATCTTATCGACTGGGAATTCCTGCCGACCAACTTCTTTGAAGATAAGACCTTCGTGCTGGGTACGAACTATACGTTCTCTCAGTCAGAGGTTGATGCCGGTACGGGCAACGTCATCATCCCAACGGGTGTCGGCGGATCGGTGGCTGCTCGCGAAGTTGTCGCTGCGGGCTTCATCGACGATGGCCGTTCGCTGGTTGGTCAATCAGACCATCTCTTCAATCTCCAGCTTGGTCTTGAGAACCCTGACACGAACATGAAGGCGACGCTGCTGCTTAACTACGCCAGTGACCGCATCTTGTTCGGCGATGACCCGGCGGGCCCACCAGCGGTGGAAGAGGACGTTCCGATCGATCTCGATTTCGTGTTCTCGCGCGATATCACCCTCGTTGGTCAGGACTTCGGCTTTGGTTTCTCGGCAACCAACTTGCTTGGCCAAGACTTTGAAGCTTTCCGTAACTTCAGCAGCGCGAACGACGCGGTGCCTTTCTATGCCTTTGATCGCGGTCGCCAGTTCACCGTGAGAATGAGTTATGAGTTCTAATTCATAGCCTTAAATGGCTTGTGAGGGGCGCCGGATCACCGGCGCCCTTTTTCGTGCAGCTACCCGTCGGGAATGGATGAAGCCATTGATTTTTGGCGTTTCTGAAGAAACCAATCAGTTACTTAAGCATAATGCTTCGGTGCTAGCGTCCTCGCTGTTTCACGATCACAAGCTCATGGCTGGTCATGCCGTTCCCGGGGGAATGTTGGATCAGCTTGGGGCTCGTCGTTTTTGACAGGAGACGAAGGCGGTCATGCCAAGGGTGCTGCCATCATGGGGAGGAGTGAGCTCGGAGGGCATTGTGTTCTTCGCCGGTGCTGCTGCCGCTGCGTGTCTGGCTCTTGCTAGCGTTGACGCTCTTCTAGCTATGCTCGGTCCTCTGAGCAGCTCGTCGCGCAACGTTGTCTCCTCAGGTGGCCGATCGATTGAGATCGAGGCCGATCCATCCACACTGGTGCGGACGCCGCTCTTTGGCGAGGAGGTGTCGGAAGAAGAGCCGGTTTTTGATACCGAAGCGCTCCCCGCGACAACCTTGCGCCTGAAACTGATTGGTCCTGCCGCGAGCGTGAGCGGTGATGCCCAAGCCTCGGCGTTGATCGCGCTGCCTGACGGTCGGCAGACCCGCATTCGTGTCGACGAAGAGATTATTCCCGGCGTGGTGCTCAAACAGGTGAAGCGCACCCAAGTGATCATCTCCCGCAACGGTAATCCTGAGACACTGTCTCTTGCGCGTCCGCTGACTGCACAAGAATTGCGTGCACGGACGATAGGGGCTGCGACCGAGAATGATGGCGATGCTTCCGCCGACGAGATTGAACCGGCGGTCGCCGAAGATGCTCCCGAGCGAACGGCTCCTCAAGCCCCTATCACCATTGCCGAGCTGACGGGCGAGGTTCCCGCGCTTGCCCCGCTGCTTCAGTCTCAAGGATTTCAGGGCGATGACAGGATTATTGCTATCGACGGTGAGGCGCCGCCTACTGACGAAGCGACTTTGCGCGAGGCCTTCGCCTCGTGGATCACGATGCCTTCGCTGACCATCACGGTGCAACGGGGCGGCAGCATCATCAACCAGACAGTGGAGCTGTCGGAAATCAGTACCCTATGATGATACGTCCACGATATATTGCGATGGCGCTCCTGACACTGATGATGTCGGGCGGTGGTGCTGCACTGGGCCAGCCTCTTGTGTCGCTCAATTACGAAGATGCGGAGCTGCCTGTTGTCGCAGCCGAGGTGGCCGAAAGAACCGGCTTTCAGCTGGTGTTGGATCCACGCCTGTCTGGTAGGGCCAATATCGTTTCACCGCCGGACATGGGGCTGTCACCGCAGCAGGTGTGGGAAGTGTTCCTCGCGACGCTGCAGGTCAACAACTTCACGGCCATCCCAGCTGGCGATCAAGTCTATAAGATTGTGCCGATCGAACAGGGTGCGCGAGACGCTTCTCCCGTGGGTTCCGGCTCCTCGCCAGCGACGATGGTGACACGGATCATTGCGCTTGAGCATATCGAGGCGCGGACGGCCGCGAGTTCACTCCGCGGTTTGGTCGGGCAACAGGGTCTGTTGGTGCCGATCTCGGAAAGTAACGCACTCGTTGTTGTCGACACCATGCGGAATGTCGATCGGGTTCGCGAGGTGGTGCGGAGAATTGACGTCGATGCCCGTATCGTCAGCTACGTTCCATTGGCCAATGCGAACGCGAACGGGGTCGCAGCAACGCTGCGCAGCATCATGGGCGATGAGGCTGGCCGGTCGGAAGGGCAGGCGCGCGGCTTTGAGGTCTTCCCTGATCCGTCCACGAACCAGCTGATCCTTCGGGGTACTCGGCAGCAAATCGATGATGTCCGCCCGATCATCCGCGAGCTTGATCAGTCGGGCCGCTTGCGCGGGAACTTTGATGCCATTTACCTGCGGCATGCTGACGGTGAACAGCTCGTCCCCGTGATTGAGGCGCTCATCAGTGGTGCAAGCCCAGGCGGTGAGGGCGGCGGCGCTCCGGCAGCCGGTGCGCCGACGATTAGTTTTCATGAGCCCACCAACTCAATCCTGGTGAACGCGCCAATCGAAGCGCAAAAGACGATCCGGGACCTCGTCGCGCGCCTCGATATCCGCCGCCCACAGGTGCTGATTGAGGCGCTGATCGTCGAGATCAGCAACAACACCGCCCGCGAGCTCGGCGTCCAATATGTGGCTGGCGGCAACAACATTCCGATCAGCGGTAACATTGGCGGCGGTTCGCAGCCCAACATTCTCTCATCGGCGGGGGCTGCATACTTCCTCACCGAAGACGATGGCGTCCGGGAGGAGACCCAAGTCCTCGATAACGGCACAACTGTCGTCACTCAGGTTGACGATGTGGACGAGGACGTGGCGGCGCTTTCGAGCCAGCTCGTCCAGGCTGCCGTGTCTGATCTTTTGAGCTATAACGGTTTCCTCACGGGCTTGGGCGGTGTGGACGATGACGGCGATGTTTGGGCGGTACTTATCTCTGCTGTGCAGTCGGACAGTCGTTCCAACGTTCTCTCGACACCGATGATCACAGTGCTGAACAATGAGACAGCGATGCTGCAGGTTGGTCAAGAGATCCCGATCGTGACCGGCGAGGCCGTGGGTTCTGACTTCCAGGGCGGCTTCCGGAACATTGAGCGTGAGGACATCGGTAACATCCTTGAGGTGACGCCGCAGATCAACGAAAGTGACTCCGTGCTCCTCAACATCAAGCTTGAGGTCAGCTCAATCGGCGCCTTCACCACGGCATCGGACAGCATCATCACCAACAAATCGGTGGTGGAAACGGTCGCGGTTGCTGGTGATGGCCAAACGATCATCATCGGCGGCCTGGTCGACAATGACCGTCGGCGGACAGAAAGCAAGGTGCCCATCTTGGGCGACATCCCGCTTCTCGGCTTCTTGTTCCGCACGCGCGAGCGGTCCGAGGAAGAAACCACGCTGATGGCTTTCATCCGTCCAACGATCATCAGGGATAGCAACGCGGCCGATCTCGTGACCGCGAAGAAGTACCGCTTTGTTGATGATCGCCAGCGGCAAGCGGACCGGAACCCTGACGGCGAGTCCCGTCTCGACGTTATCCAGGACGAGTTGCTTGGGCCAGCCGACTTCCTGCCCGAGGGCGGCGGCCTCCTGCCGGAGCGTCCTGATGAGTGAGACGGCGCCCGATCAGTCCCCTGATGAGGCACCGCGCTACGCCTATGCGTTTGCAAAGGACAACGGTCTGATCCTGCTGGATGCGGAAGGCGATGAGGCGGTTGTTGGTCTCCGGCAGTCCGACGATCCGGGTGATGAGCCGAACCTTTGGAGCCTCGCCGAAGCTCGCCGTGCGGCGGGTAAGCCGATCCGGCTGGAGCCTCTAGCGAGCAAGGTGTTCGACCGGCGTTTGTCGGAAATCTACGCCGCGGAAGGTCTTTCCGCTGCAACCTTTGACGACGATGACGGGGTGGAGGATCTTTCCTCCCTGGCTGAAGGCCTACCCGAGACGGCTGACCTTCTCGATACAGAGAATGATGCGCCCGTCATCCGCTTGATCAACGCGCTGATCGCAGAGGCGGTGAAGACCCGTGCTTCTGATATCCACATCGAACCTTATGAGACAAGCCTTTCCATCCGTCTTCGTATTGACGGCTTGTTGAGAGAGGTGTTGAGCTTGCCGCAAAAACTGACACCGGTTCTCACCAGCCGTGTGAAGGTGATGGCGCGGCTCGATATCTCTGAGAAGCGCATTCCGCAGGATGGCCGGATCAGCCTCGCTATGGGCGGCCGGCTTGTCGATGTGCGTGTATCAACCCTGCCGTCGCGATTTGGCGAGCGCCTTGTCCTCCGTCTTTTGGACAAAGAGCACGCCCAGCTCGACCTTGATGCCCTCGGCATGCCAGAGGCGATCCGTGAACGGTTCAAGAAGGTGCTGGCGAAACCCAACGGCGTGATCCTTGTGACTGGCCCCACCGGCTCGGGTAAGACGACAACGCTCTATGCCGCGCTCACGCTTCTCAACGATCCGGGGGTCAACATTCTGACCGTTGAGGATCCGGTGGAATACGCGCTCGACGGCATTGGTCAGACCCAGGTGAATGCAAAGGTGGGGATGACGTTCGCCACTGGTCTTCGCGCTATTCTCCGTCAGGACCCAGACATTGTGATGGTGGGTGAGATCCGCGACGTTGAGACCGCTCAGATTGCGGTTCAGGCATCGCTCACTGGCCACCTTGTTCTGTCCACGATCCACACCAACTCCGCGATCGGCGCGGTGACGCGGCTTCGCGACATGGGGGTGGAGCCGTTTCTCCTGTCACCGACGATTGCCGGTGTGTTGGCCCAGCGATTGGTCCGCCGTCTTTGCGAGCACTGCAAGGCGCCCAAGTCGCTGGACACGTTTGAGCGTGAGACCCTGGGTCTTGGCGCGAACGAGGATGTGACGCTTTACACGCCAGTGGGATGCCCTGCTTGCAACCACACAGGCTATGAAGGCCGGATTGGCCTCTATGAGCTTGTAGTGGTGAACGAACCCCTCCGTAAGCTGATCCACGATGATGCTGGAGAGCAAGCGTTGGCTGCAGAGGCCTTCAAACAGGCAGAGACTCTGGCCCAAGCAGGCTACGGCCATGTGCTTGGTGGACGGACGTCACTGGCTGAGGTGTTGAAGGTTGTGCAAGAGGATGCCGAGCGGTGACGGCCTTTCGCTATGAGGCGGTGGACGCCAACGGCAAACGCCGCCGGGGAACAGTAAACGCAGACACATTGCGCCGTGCACGGCGCGATGTGATGGCCGCGGGGCTGACCCCCGTTAGTATTGGCGAGGCATCGGAGGGTCTCACCCTCCCATTCCGCGGCGGCGGGAACGTTCCTAAGCGGAAGGAAGTGATCGCAGCCACCCGCCAGCTCGCCATCTTGGTGGAAGCGGCGATGCCCGTAGAAGAGGCGCTCGCTGCCGTGGTGACCCAGATGGAAGGGTCGGGGACGGCGCAAGTTCTGACTTCCGTCCGTAACCGTGTGATCGAAGGCTGGCGCCTCTCGAAGGCGCTTGGTGAGCATCCCAAAGTCTTCTCGCAACTCTACATTGGCATCGTCGCATCCGGTGAGACATCGGGCGAGTTGGGCAGCGTCCTGCGCCGCCTTGCGGACATGCAAGAGCGCAACCAGGCGATGGCGCAAAAGGCGCAACAGGCGCTGATCTATCCGGCCTGTATCTTTGTCGTTGCGATCGGCGTCGTCTGGGCTCTGATGACTTTTGTTGTCCCTCGGATGGTCGAGCAGTTTGCGAGGATGGACGGCGTCACCCTGCCGCTCCCAACGCGGGTGGTGATTGGGACGTCAGAGTTCATTGGCACGTGGGGTTGGTTGGTCCTTGCGCTTCTGGTCGGCCTCGGCGGGGGTTTTTGGTGGCTCCGTCGTCAAAAGGCGCCGCGCCTGGTGATCGACCGCTTGCTTCTCAAGCTCCCAGTGCTGGGCGGGTTTATGCAGGAGCTCGATGCTGCACGCTTCGCCCGCACGCTGGCGACTCTCTTCGCTGCGGGCACGCCCTTGCTCGATGCGTTGGAGGGCGCCCGCAAGACGCTGAGCAACGCGTTCATTTCGCAAGAGGTCGGCACAGCTGTCGTTGGGGTGCGGGAAGGGGCCGCACTTTCGATTGCTGTGAGGCGGGCAGCGGTGTTCCCGCCGATCATGGCCTCGATGATTGCCGCGGGTGAACGTGCCGGGAAGCTGCCTGAAATGCTGGAGCGGACGGCGGCTCAGATGGAAATGAGCTTCGAGACAGCAACCACGACTGCGGTGCGACTGCTCGAGCCAGCTGTCATCGTCCTTCTTGGGCTGGTTGTCATGGTGATCGTGCTGTCGATTATGCTACCGATCCTGCAAATCAATCAGATGGCCTTCGGATAAGACGATGAAGCAAAACAAACGCAAGAACGCCCAACGGGGCCTCACGCTGGTCGAGTTGATGGTGGTGATCGTCATCCTTGGCCTGCTCTCGACGATTGTCGTGATCAACGTCCTTCCAGCCGGTGATCAAGCGGCCGTCCAGAAAGCCCGCTCCGACATCTCACAGCTTCAGGCAGCGCTCGCCCAATACCGGCTCGATGTGCAGACCTTGCCAACCCAGGCGCAGGGTCTCCTGGCGCTTGAAAACCAGCCCGATGGCCTGCGCCGACCAGAGCGCTACCGCCCGGGCGGCTACGTCAACAATGTCCCCGATGATCCATGGGGCAACGCCTATATCTACATCTATCCAGGTGAGTTCGGCGAGTTCGATATTCTCTCTTATGGCCGCGACGGTCGGCCAGGCGGCGAAGGACCCGATGCTGATATCGGTTCGTGGACCCAGTAAACGAAGCTCTTCCCAACGCGGCGTTACGCTCGTTGAGCTTCTGATCGTGATCACGATCATTGGGCTGATGGCTGGTCTTGTTGTCATGACCGTGCCCCAGCCCTCGCCGCTGGACCAGATGTCCCAACGTTTGCAGCGCGAGCTTGTAACGGTTCGGGACGAGGCGATTGTCAGTGCCCAGGCCAAAGGTCTCTCTGTCTTGCCGTCAGGGCTTGCCGTCTTTGAGCTCAGCGATGGCGCGTGGGCAGAGGTCGCGACGTTCCCTATACCGCCCAATCTCACTTTGTTTTTGTCCTTGGATACGGAGTGGGAGCTTCCCGAACATGATGACGATTTGGTCGCGTCGCTTTCGGATGATGAGGACGAAGACGAAGAACGGGGCCCGGACATCCGTTTCAGCCCGCTGGGTGAGGTGACGCCCTTTGCACTCTCTGTCGCTTCAGCGAGCGGCCGGGTGGAGATCAATGTCGATGCCTTTGGCGCTATGGAGGTCAGCCATGAACGCGGGCGCTGACCAACGCGGGCTGACGCTGATCGAGGTGCTGGTGGCGCTGACGATCCTGAGCCTCGCCGTGGGGTCGCTCCTGGTGCTGCTCAGTCAGCACAGCCGCAACGCCGCGGCGCTCGAGAACCGGGCGTTGGCACGGATCGTGGCTGAGAACGCGCTCGTGCGCTATGTCGGCGCCGTGAAGACCGGCGATGCCAAGATCCTTGAGGGCGAACAGGCAATCGGTGGGCAGATCTTTGTCTGGGAGCTTGATCGCGAGCGTTCTTCTGTCAACGGGTTCGAGATTGTCGAGGCAACGGTACGGCTTGAAGATCGCGGGCAGGTGCTGGCTTCCATGACCACCCTGCAGCGCGGCGTTGGCCCCTTGGATCCGGTGGGTCAGCCATGAACCAGCGCGGGCTTACACTGATTGAGCTCTTGATTGCGCTCACCATTTTCGCGTTTGTGAGCGCCGCTGCGCTTGCGGCATTGAACCTCGGTGTGTCCGGTTCGACGCAGTTGCAGGATGCCACCGACCGCATCAGTGAGCTTGAGCGCATGCGGACGATTGTTCGCAATGACTTGGCGATGGCCGTCGATGTGCCTGTCTACGAGTCAGAAGCGACGCTCCGGCGACCGTCCTTTGTCGCGGGAGAAATCGTCGACGATGTGATGCCGGAGCCTGACGATGGCGAGTGGCTTTTTGCCCTCGTACGCGGCGGATGGACGAACATCGACGCGATGCAGCCGCGGGCCGAGATTCAGCCGGTGGGCTATCTTGCCATCGACGACGCGCTGGTGCGTCGGACACGGCCGTTCCTCGACGCCACAAGAGAAACACCGCACCGTGATCAAGTCCTGCTCGATGACCTTCAAGATCTCGAGGTACAATTCTACCAGGGCGGCGACTGGGACGAGGACATCGAGCCGGAAACCCTGCCCACCGCCATTCGGCTGAGCTTCGTCCACCCAGCTTACGGGCAAATGCACCACGATTTCCTGATGTGGGAGATCGAATGATGCGGAGAAGGAACAATCAGAAAGGCGCCGCGCTCCTGACTGTTTTGCTGCTCGCGGCAGCCCTCTCTGTGCTGATGGTTGGGATGACGGAGGTGATGGGGCGTGCCACCCGTCACGCGACGGTGGCGGCCGCCCGCGATCAAGCGTTTTGGGTGCTCTATGGCCTCGAAGAGGCGGCGCTTGATTACCTGAGGCAAGAAGCGAGTGATCCCAGCACCCCGCTGATGGCGCTCTTTGCTCAACCCATCGTGTTGCCCACGGAGTATGGTTCGGCGAGCGTGTCGTTCCGTGAAAAGACCAATTGCTTCAACCTCAACAGCCTGGTCACCTCCGCCGATGATGATGGGGCCTACAACGCGGATACAGGCGAGCGCTTTGCCTTTCTTCTCCAGGCGTTGGGCGCTGATATGACGACGGGTCAGATCCTGGCAGCGCGGATTGCCGATTTTATCGACCAGAACGATCGCGCGGAGGCAGGGAGCGTCGAGAGCTACGACTACCAGCGGCGTGAGGTTCCCTACCGCGCTGCGAGTCGACCCCTTCACACGGTCAGTGAACTTCGGACGATTTCGGGTTTCACACAGAGCATCTACAGCGCTCTTGAGCCCTACGTTTGCATAGGGGAGCCCGGGCAGATCCAGGCGCTCAACGTCAACACCCTGACCCCTGCGGACGCACCATTGCTTGCCGCGGCGACGAGAGGGCAGGCGCCGCCTCGGATGATCGAAACGGCGATCCAATCGCGTTCTGTTTTGGGTTTCCAAAACGTAGAGGAATTCTTGAGCCGTGCGGGTTTAGAAGAGCCTGGTGGGGACGAGGATGACGAGTCGCCGACGTGGTTTGGCCGCGAGACGACCCGGATGGAGATGACGATAAGCGTGCGTGCGCCCATGGGACAGCTGTCCATGACGAGCCTGCTCGAGCGCAGGGGCGGCCGCGTGCGCGTGATTGAGCGTCATATAAGGCAGGCGTCATGACCGATTTCCTGCTGCTTGCCCCATTCCGATCCGACGACCCTTGGGAGCTGCTGTCGCGCGACAGCGCTGAGTTGCAGCGTTTTGATGATCTCCAGACAGCGGCTGAGCACATCGGTGACGAGGACAGCTTGTGGCTGGTGTTGCCTGGCGACGGGGCGATCACCCGCTCCCTGCCTCTGGCGATGCGCAGCGCGCGGGATGTGGCCAGGGCAGCGAGCCTGGCCCTGGAAGATCAGCTCGCGCTGGCCGACGGCGAGCTGTTCGTGGCCTTTGGTCCGAGCCGCGATGGCCAGCGGCTGATCGTCGGCCTGCCGAAAGAGCGGGTGAAGGATGCCCTTGCGGAACTCCAGACGGTCGGTCTTGAGCCGGATCTCGTCACCGTGGACCACGCCCTGTTGGGGCCGAGCGAGGCCGGACCGCGCATGTGGACCCGGGACGCGTTCCAGGCGGTGCGGCTGGCTGACGGCGGTTTCACGGCTGAACCAGCCTTTGCCGACGCTGTGTTCTCAGATGATGAGCGCGCCAGTGCTGAGGTCCTGGACACGGGCATGCTCGCGGACGCGATGGACTTGGAGCCGCCGAACTTTCGGCGCGGCCCCTTCACCAAGCGTCGTCCGCTCCCTGACTTTTCCGCCTTTCGCCTGGCTGCGTCGCTGGCGGTCGCTGCGACTGTTGTGTTTTTCGCTGGCGTGCTGATCGAGGGGAACCGTTACGCGCGCCAAGCGTCGGTCATGCGCGATGCGGTTGAGGCAGAGTTTCGTTCGACATTCCCGGGCACGCCGATCGTTGATCTTGAACGCCAGATTCGTTCGCGCACCAACAACCTATCGTCCGATGGATCGTTCCTACCACTGACGGCAGCTCTGGCCGAAGTTCTTCTCGATCGCGACGACACCCAGCTGACCTCCCTGCGATATGGCGTTGAAGGGGAACTCGCTGTCGAGATCCGTTTCCAGGAGTTCTCAGGTCTAGAGGCCTTGCGTGATGACCTTGGCGATATGGGCATCGTCGCGCGCGAAGGCGGCGATGCGCGGCGCGAAGAGGACGCCTACGTCACCCAGCTTTATCTGAGGGGGGCATAATGCGGGCCTATTTCGACAGCCTCTCCGACCGCGAACGGTTGCTGGTCGCTTCAGCTGCAGTCTTGTTGGCTGTGCTCTTGCTGCTGGTCGGTGTCATCAACCCGATCTTCTCCTACCGGGACAACGCGCAGCGACGTTACGAGAACGCTGAGCGGATGAGCGCACTGATCGCCAATGCAGCGCCCCAGGCCTCGCAAGCGACGGGATCGTTGCGGACTTTGGTGACACAGCGCGCGCGCGCCAACGATCTCGTCATCGCACGGATCGCCGACGGTGATGACACCGTGGATCTCGTTTTTTCTGACGTGCCTTATACCGACTTTTTCACCTGGCTATTGGCCGTCACCGAAGAAGACGGTTTGACCGTTGCTGAGGCTCTTGTTCGGCCGGGGACCGCTTCGGGTACGGTCAATGTTCGCATGACTTTGGCGAGGTGATCATGCGCTTCGCTTTGGTCATCATCTTTGTCGTGACGTTTATCGTCAGCGGATTGATGCGCTTGCCGCTCGCTGTCCCTTTGAGCTTTGCGGAGCTTCCGTTTGAGAGCAGGGGCATCACCGGCACCGTTTGGAACGGCACCATCCACGGCATCGTGGTGGAGGACGAAGCGGTTGGCGACCTGGGCGTTCGTCTCAAAGCCGTGCCGTTGCTGCTTGGCCGTATTGAAGCTGACGCTGATTTGCGGGGTAGCGGCATCGATGTGTCGGGCGGCGTGGCGCTCAGCATGCGCACCATCGCGCTTGAGAACGTCAACGCGTCGATCGAGCTTGAGCGGCTGAGGCTGCGTGACACGCTGGGGCAGCGGCTTCGCGGTACCCTCGATGCGCAAGTGCAGGAGGTTGTCTTTGTCGGCGGCGACTGCAGGCGCGCCTCATTGTCCGCCAGCACCGATGCCCTCGCGGAGAGCCTTGGCGCGTTTGCATCACGCGGATTTGCGATTTCCGGCGAAGGGCGCTGTGAAGAAGGCGACCTTCAGCTCCCGATGGCGGGGGCAGGGCCTGACGCCGAGGTGGAAGTGATGCTGACCTTAAGCGGTGACGGCGAGTACAGCTCGACCTTGGCGGTGATACCGCAGCGTACGGACCTTGGGCTGTTTCTCCTCAACTTTGGCTTTCGCCAAGAGGGTGATGTTTTCCTTACGGATCGTTCGGGCAATGTAGCGGAGAGTCTCTAGATGCGCGTTGTGGCCTTTTCTCTTGCTGTCGCTGTATTGGGGGCCTGTGTGGCGGTGGAGCCCAAGCGGTCAGACAACAGTACCAAGCCCGCCCCGCCGGCGCCGGTTCGCACCGTCTATACCGAGGCACCCGATCCCTCGCCGCTTGCCAATTCGGCGATACCGCGCGGCCAGTGCGGGATGATCCTCTGGAGCCAGATGGGCTCGCAAACTGTTCCGATTTTCCGCTCCGTTGGCATCACCCAGGCGTCGATGACGCTGGAGAATGAGCCGGTGAACCTCGTCTTGGCGCAACAGTCGGGGATGCTGCGTTTGGGGATGGGCGACTCCCAAGACTTCATCACCGGTGCGTCGAACAGCGGGGCCGTTGGCGCAAAGCTTCGTTTTGACTGGGGACAGCCGTTTCCGGGTGGCAGCTACGTCCAGCGGGGAACGTTGACCGTTAGTGGTGCAGACGGCTGGGAACGGGTCATGCCGGTTGCTGGCATTGCTGGGTGCAAATCCTGACGATCTTTGGCACACAACGCCGGTTATCGCTGCAAGCGGGGATCAATGACGGCAGGTCATTGCGCATCCGGGGCGCATCACGCCCATCACCATCATCCGACCGGATCGGGCGGCGCTAAACGCCTGACCATCGCTCTTGGCATTATTGTCGTCTTCGCCTTTGTCGAGGTGGCGGGGGGATGGATCTCGGGTTCCCTCGCGCTCCTTGCTGACGCTGGTCATATGGCGACAGATGCCGCCGCTCTCGCCTTGGCGTTGAGCGCCCAGTGGATCGCAAGGCGGCCGGCCTCAGAGCGCTTTCCCTTTGGCTTGAAGCGGGCGCAGGTCTTGGCAGCGTTCGTCAACGGCCTCGCGCTTCTCTTGATTGTCGGCGTCTTGGTTATCGAAGCCTTTGGCCGGTTCGCTGAGCCCCGGTCGATCGACGCCGGCCTGATGCTGAGCGTCGCCTGCCTCGGGCTGATCGCGAACATTGCTGCATTTGTCATTCTGCATCCTGATGCCGGCGACAACGTCAATGTGCGCGGCGCGATGCTGCATGTGGCCGCGGATATCTTTGGATCCGTGGCGGCAATCATCTCGGCGCTCGTCATTATGAGCACGGGTTGGACCTCGATTGATGCGATCCTGACCCTGGCGGTGTGCGTCTTGATCACCCGGTCGGCCCTGCCGCTGTTGAAAGAGACAGCCGACGTGCTGCTGCAGGCGTCGCCCCCTGATTTCGACTCCCACGATGTGCGGAAGGCCTTGGTCTCCCAGGCAGGCGTCCTTGATGCGCAAAGGATCAGGGCTTGGCAGCTGACCCCTGGTGACAACCTCGTCGCGCTCGATGTGGTGGTCAGCGCGAGCGCCGATCAGGACGCTGTTCTTCGCCGTATTAAACGTCTGCTTCACGACGATTTCGGTATCGAGCAGTCCACCGTGCAAATCGAAGTCGCGGGCCTTGATGATGCCTACCACCGCTGGTCAGCATCCTCTGACGTTCACGAGGCCGCTGAATAGCTTACGCCTTCAGAGCTTCCTTTGCGGCGCTGACGACCTCGGACGCTGAATCCACGACCGTGATGGCTTCGCGCAGGCCGGGATACCCGAACCCGAAATCGTTGATGTGGTCGATCAGCTCCACCAGCGGGCTCCAGTAGCCTTCGATGTTGCAAACGACGATTGGCTTCTTGTGAAGCTTGAGGCTGGCCCAGGAGAGGATCTCGATAGCCTCTTCGAGTGTGCCGATGCCGCCGGGAAGCGCACATAGGGCATCCGCCTCGTCGAACATGCGGATCTTCCGCTCATGCATCGTCTCGACCTCGATGATCGGGATGCCCGGCAGGAGGCCTTCGGTCTTGGTGATGAAGGTCGGGATGATGCCGAGGACATCACCGCCTGCATCGCGCGCTGCTGAGGCTGTGGTGCCCATCAGGCCCCGGTCGCCGCCGCCGTAAACGAGCCTGACCCCTGCCGCCGCGGTGAGCTGACCCAACTCTTCAGCCGCCGCGATGAAACGTGGCTCATTGCCATGGCGGCTGCCGCAATAGACGCACAAGGATCGCAGTTCCGTCATCAATACCTCCGTCGGCGCCGCTTGCGGCCCCTGCCAAGACGTAGCAGAACTCGGGTTAAGACAGGAGATAAGGGGCTCCCATGCGCGTTTTTGCGATTGTTCTGATTCTCATCGGTGTTGGCGCGGCGGTTTGGTACAGCATGAACCGCGACCGGCTGCCGACCGAACCTGATGTGACCGAAGAGGTCGAGGTTGAAGAAGAGCCGAGCATCGTTCCGCCCACTTTCGATATTGTGCGGGTGACGCGGGACGGTTTCGCCACCGTCGCTGGCCGCGGTGAGCCTGGGGGCGTTGCGCAGCTTTTTGCCAATGGAGAGCTGCTAGCAGAGGAACCAGTTGGTCCCGATGGAACCTTTGCCATGGCCGTCGATACGCCGCTGGAAAGCGGCACGGTCGAGCTCACCCTTCGTCAGATGGCTGACGGTATGACCATCATCGGCGAAGAGTCGGTGATCATCTACGTGCCAGAAGGGGATGATCAGGGGCCGGTGGTTCTGCGTACGACGCCGGGCGGAACAACGACCGTTCTGCAGCGTTCGGCACCGATCGATCCAAGCCTTGGCCCGCTTTCGATCGAGACCATCGATTATGACCGTGAAGGCAATGTGATCCTCGCGGGCCGTGCCGAGCCTGGCATGGTGGTGCAGGTCTTCGCCAATGGGCGTCCGGAAGGGCAGACCCAGGTCGACGAGGATGGCACGTGGCAAGTGACCGGCCGGCTCGAGCCGGGACGCTACACCTTGCAGATCGTGCAGCTCGACGAAGAGGGTCGCCCGAAATACGCAATCGAAGTGCCCTTCGAGCAGGCGCGCCAAGAAGACATCATCTTTAGCGACGGCAATGTGATCGTTCAGCCTGGAAACAATCTCTGGGTGATCGCGCGCCGTGCTTACGGCAGCGGCTTCCAGTACACGGTGATCTACGAAGCGAACCAAAGCCAAATCCGTGACCCTGATCTTATCTATCCAGGTCAGATCTTCCGTGTGCCGGATTCCGAAGAAGCAGAGGGCGGTAACTAGGTCGCTGCCCTGATTGGTGAGAACCAGACGTGAACGTCAGCATTCGTCCAGCCGTGCCGTCGGATGCAGACAGTATGGCTGCGCTTCTCAATGAGATCATCGAGATCGGCGGGACCACGGCCTATGAAACGCCGTTCACCCGTGAGGCGATGGAGGTGGAGTACATCACCTCGCCAGGCGTGATGTCCTGCTTCGTCGCGGAGGATGGTGAGCAGCTGCTGGGCTTCCAGGGGCTCTTTTCTCCGAACGATGACGATCCAGCGCGGTCCGACTGGGGGTACATCGCAACGTTTGCGGATGTTCGGAGCACGGGACGAGGCGTCGGGCGCAAGCTCTTGGCGGCCACCATCGCAGCGGCGCGGGACGCAGGCGTGAGCACAATCGACGCGACCATCCGGGCTGACAACACAAGCGGTCTGGGGTTTTACGAGCGGATGGGCTTTCGTGACTATGACCGGATCGTCGGCGTGCCGCTCAATGACGGAACTCCCGTCGACCGGGTGCGCAAAAAACTCGAGATTTGAGCGTGCGCCTCAGCCGCCCTTTGGTGTGTTCATCCAGATAAAGACCGGCTTCAGCGGGAAGGCCCACGCGGTGCCTGCAACGATGTAGAAGACCAGGTCGCTGGCCCAGTGGTCAGGGATGAAGTCGGCGATGAAGAGCACAAGGCCGACATAGAGCATCAGCGCGGGCATCAGGCCGATAGCGGCGATGAGCTTTTTCTGGCGCGGCTCCATGTCAGATCTCCCGTGACGATGCGGCCCCTTGGGGCAGGGCACTGGTCTCGCCTATATGCGCCGCGTGACCATGGATCAGAACCCCTCATTACGCCCTGTGGCCCTGTGGCTTTTCGCCATGGCGGGTCTCATCGCCCTGATGGTCGTGATCGGCGGGGCCACCAGGCTCACCGATTCTGGCCTCTCCATCACGGAATGGGACCTTGTGATGGGAACGCTGCCGCCGCTCTCGGCGGCGGACTGGGAGGAAGCCTTCGCCCTCTATCGGCAGATCCCGGAATACACGCGGGTCAATGCGGGGATGAGCCTTGAGGAGTTCAAGTTCATCTTCTGGTGGGAGTGGGGGCACAGGAACCTTGGCCGGTTCATTGGTCTCGCCTTTTTCATCCCGATGGTCGTCTTTTGGGTCCAAGGCCGAGTGAGCGGAGCGCTGCGTTGGCGCCTGCCGGGTCTCTTTGTGCTCATCGGCCTTCAGGGCGCGATCGGTTGGTACATGGTGAGTTCCGGGCTCTCTGAGCGCGTCGATGTCAGCCAGTACCGCCTGGCGCTGCATCTTTCGACGGCTCTTGTGCTCTTTTCCCTGATTGTCTTGCAGGCTGTCGCGCTCATCCAGCCGCGCGGCTTTCTGGGGGCGGATGATCCGTGGCTGGGGCGTTTGTCGTCTGCGCTTTTGGGCGTATCCGCCGTGCAGATCGTCTTGGGCGCGTTTGTCGCTGGCCTGCGCGCGGGCAGCACCTACAACACCTGGCCACTGATGGACGGAAAGCTCATCCCGGCGGGCTATTTTGGTCAGAGCCCAACCTTTCTTGATCTCTTCGAGCGGATCGAGGCGGTGCAGTTCAACCACCGCACGATGGCTTATGTCGTGACCGCGGTTGCCGCAGCGTTTGTCTGGCAGGCGATCCGTGCCCAACGTTTTCGGATCGCTGGCGCGGTCGGAGGGGCTGTTGGCCTCCAGGTCATCCTAGGGATCTGGACCATCGTTGCCGCCGTGCCCTTATGGCTCGGGCTTGCGCACCAGGCAGGTGCGCTTTTGATCCTCAGTGCTGTCGTGGTCGCGGTCTACGGACTTACCGCCCCGGCGGCTCAGGCAGCTCCCGCTCTTCAAACCCAGGCAGGTTAAGGCCTTCTTCGTCCAGATCATCTGTCACTGATGGCGCGATGATCTGATCGTCAAAGAGGCCCGGGTTACCTGTGGGCACTATCGGCAGGCGCTTGCTGTCGGCGCTCTTCTCAAGACCTGCGGCATCCGCCACGCCGCTCCATGGGACCACATGCAGCGTGTTCTGATCGTCAAGAACGGCGACAGCCCCGTCGCGCAAGATACCGCCAAAATTGCCGCCCGTCGCTTCGACAAAACGCGGCAAGATCGGTGCACCGTCAGGCGTCTCCACCAGCAATGATGTATCACTCACACGGATCAACCCGTTGGTCGCTGTGATGCCAATGGCTGTGCCGCCCGCCGAGATGACCGGCATGGCTTCAATAGGCTGCCCAGTAGGTACGAGGTTGCCGTCAGCGTTGAGGATGAGTTGCGCTTCGTCTCCTGCGAAGACGAGGCCAGCCGCTGTTCCATCGCAACCGTCGATGCCGCCGGTTTCAATCACTGGGCCGAGGGACAGGTCAGCATCGCCGGTATCGTCCGTTCCCACCTCAACGATTTGGATGTCTCCATCGACAAGGATCGCGGCCAAACCGCCAGCGGCGCAGACATCCTCATGCTCACCGCCCGGCACATCGACCGATGTCAGGAGCGTGCCGTCCAATGTGTAAGCGCTGAGCGTACCGTCGCTGCTGAGCGCGAGCACGCTGCCTCCGTCCGGATCAATGGCGTAGGTGACCGTCACCCGGTTGGCCGTCACCTCTGGCGTCCATGTGGAGGCGCTGGTGCCATCAACCCCGACCACGGCGATGCCCGCGTCGCCATTGGCGGCCACCACCGCGCTTCGGAAGCTGAAGGGCGGGGCTTCGTAGAACGCCAGATCGCTCACTGTGCCTTCAAACGTGCCCAAAGTGATCGAACTGCGCACCACCGGTGGGCCATCGGGCTGCGGAGCTGCCTCTTCAGCAGCACTGGTACCATCGGCGTCAGCGGGTTCTGGATTGTCACCACATGCGCCAACGATGACGAGCGATAGTGCGGCAAATCTCAAATAGGGGGGCATAGCGTTTCCGTTATCCAACCGAGCCTCCTCATCAAAGCGGAGTGTCCCCAGCTTGGCTAGCGTTCAGGCGATGTGAGTGTTTTGGAGAGCTGGTCGACGCCCTCTTCAAAAGCTTGCTCGACGCCATCGCCGAGGTGAAACGCCCCCGAGAGCTCCATGCTGACAAATCCGTGCACGAATGCGGTGATCACGCGGGCCTTCTTGAGAGCCGCGGTTTCACCAAACGCCGAGAACTCTTTGATCAGCGGCTGCGCCGCGGTGAGACGAACGCGAATGGCCTCCTCATCGTCTGGCCGCGACGTAAAGAGCAGCGGGTAGAGGCGCTGATGATCCTTGGCGAACTGTCGGTAGGCGTTGCACCCGGCGGCGATCCTGTCGCCCTTTGTCGTGGCCATGGCTTCAGACAGGACGTCCCCGAGCTCAAGAAACAAGCTGTCCTCAACTGCTCTTAATATAGCGGCCTTGTTCGGGAAGTGTTTGTAGAGGGACGGGGCCTTCACACCCAGACTGGTGGCTAGAGCGTCTACGGATAGAAGTTGCGTGCCGTGTTCTTGGATCAGTCCGCGAGCGGCGCTGATGATTTGGTCTGGAGAGATCTTAGGTGGTCGCCCCATCGGGTGGCCTTCCAGTCATCTTCGCTCGGCCAACTGTTCCCAGATGGGTGAACCGAAACCCATCGAAGCTCTTAAGGCCGTAGCCCAGCATGCGATCAAGGCTGATATGAGCCGCCCAGATCAGTGCGTAGGGCAGTGCAGCTTCGCCCCAATGGATGGCAGCTCCGCAGGTGATCAACGCGGGCCCAGCATAGCTATGACCCAAATTGTAGGCCACGGCACCGACCCTTCGTCCCAACAGATATCCGAGCATGGAGAGGTCCGGCACCAGCAGCAGCGCCGCGAAGACCCACCAATTGTATCCGCTGAGACCGTAGATGCAGCAGAACGCGGCAAGACCCGCGGCGTTCTCGAGCCGCAACCACAAGGACCAAGAGGACAACGGAAACCCCACCATATAAACTAATATCATTAGCTTATTGATAAAAACTGTTGTCTGTCAAGCGCCTGACAGCTGCTTCAAAAATGTGGTAAAACAATACCACACTGCCAAATCGCTGAAGAGTTGAATCTTTTCGAACGCCTGTTGACAGGTTCGCGTCATCTCGCCAAAGGCCGCGCTTCGCATTCAACAAGAGGAAGAGCGATGCAGACCGACGCCTCGCGCACCTACAACACCAAGCCCGCTGACGTAGAGAAAAAGTGGATCCTGATCGACGCCGAGAATCTCGTCGTTGGCCGGCTCGCCACGATCATCGCCATGCGTCTGCGCGGCAAGCATCTGCCGACCTTCACGCCGCATGTCGATGACGGCGACAACGTGATTGTCGTGAACGCAGAGAAAGTGGCCTTTACTGGCCGCAAGCGCACACAGCAGACCTATTATTGGCACACCGGTTACCCGGGCGGCATCAAGTCCCGCACGGCTGACAAGGTCCTTGATGGCCGCTTCCCTGAACGCGTCCTTCAGAAGGCTGTGCAGCGCATGTTGCCAAAGGATAGCCCGCTGGCCCGCAAGCAGTTCAAGAACCTGCACGTTTATGCTGGTCCTGATCATCCGCATGAGGCGCAAAAGCCAGAGAAGCTGGATATCGCTGCCATGAACACCAAGAACACGCCGCGCGGCTAACGTTAGGAACGACGGATCATGAGTGAGACCCAAGGCCTCGATAGCCTGAAAGAGCTGGCCGAAGACGCTGGCGTCATCAACGAAGAAGCGCTCGGTGCGGACGAAGAAACCGTTGTCCTCGCGGAGCCGAAGATCGACGAGCTTGGCCGTTCCTACGCGACCGGTAAGCGGAAAACCGCTGTCGCCCGTGTTTGGATCAAGCCAGGTTCTGGCAAAATCACGGTGAACAAAAAGGACTACACGGAGTATTTCGGTCGCCCGGTTCTGCAGATGGTGCTCCGTCAGCCGCTCGAGGCGGCTGAGCGTCTCGACCAGTTTGACGTGATCTGCACTGTGAAAGGTTCAGGACCTTCGGGACAAGCCGGCGCTGTGCGTCACGGTATCTCCCGTGCACTGACCTATTATGAGCCGGGCCTTCGCTCTGTGCTCAAAAAGGGCGGCTTCCTGACCCGCGACAGCCGGGCAGTGGAGCGGAAGAAATACGGCAAGGCGAAAGCCCGCCGGAGTTTCCAGTTCTCGAAACGCTAAGGCGCTTTTCATCGCAGTTTCAAAAGCCCGCCCTCCACGGCGGGCTTTTTTATGCGCGGCGAAAGGTGAGCGCGACCCCGCCGAGGATAACGGTGCTCGCGATGACGAGATCCATCGTCAGCGGTTCCTTGAGCAGCGGCAGGGCAAGAAGCGCGGTCAGCGGCGGCACAACCAGTTGCGCGCTGCCGGCCGTGACCGCCGAAAGCCTCGGTAACACGGCGTACCACACAGCATAGCCAAGGCCTGACGTGATTGCCCCAGAGAGGATAGCCAACAAGGCGCCGTTGGCCGTGAGGCTGGCGCCGTCATGGAGCAAGAGAAGAGGGCTGGCCAGCACCGCTGCGCCGATGAAGTTCCGTGCTGTACGGAGCGTTGCTTCTGGCGCGCCGCGGCCTAGCAACGTGTAGGCGCCCCAAGCGCTCCCGGCCGCCATCATCATAAGGGCAGCAGCGATCGGCGGTGCAGTCTCACCGGGTCGCAGCAGGAAGACCAGCCCACCGCCAGCAAGGGCCAACCCGGCGACTGATCTGATATCAAACCGTTCACGGAGGAGAAACCCCGCGCTGATCGTGGTCGCTTGCACACATCCAAAAAGCAACAGCGCCCCGAGCCCCGCGCCAAGCTCGAGATAGGCAAAGGAGAAGCCGAGGGCATAGATCAGGAGCGCGACCACCCCGCCAAGGTCTTGTCGTGAGGGAAGAGGGTTGCGCTTTGCTGCCAGCATCATCCCGCCCAAGAGAACGGCCCCGGACGCAAGCCTGATCAACGAAAAACTCCCGGCACCGATCAAACCGCCATCAAGCGCAGCCCTCGTCAGAAGCGAGTTCCCCGCGAAGGCCAGAAGCGCCAGGGCCAAGGCGGCCATTGTCCCGGTCCGCAGCATGTCAGCTCCCTCTCCGTCGTCGCAAGAACGTGTTCCGTGTTTCGCCCTGGTTCGGGTAAGCTCAACCCATGGCAGTGTCCAATCACTCGATGTTCGGCGACGGGCGCGCGCGGTTACGGTGACCCTTAAAGGGCGCCATATCCTTCTTGTGGAGGACGATCCGCTCGTCAGTGCGCACCTGCAGGCCGTGCTGGGCGGCGCGGGCGCTCAGGTCACGGCGCTCGCCACCGCGCGCGAGCTTGATGCTTTCAACCCAGCTGCGACCGATCTCGCCGTTCTCGACATCAGTTTGAGTGATGGCCATATCGGTGACCACCTGGCGCCGCTCTCCGCCGCTGGTGTGTCGCTGTTGTTTCACACTGGCGCGGATGACACCGCTGAACTCACCCACGCGCATCCCGCCGCCCGGGTCCTGGCCAAGCCAAGCCGTGAGGCGGAGCTTTTGGCGATTTGTGCCGAGATGATCGACGCGCGAGGCTAGACCGCTTCATCTAGCGCGAGGGTCGGTGCAGGCGCTGTGACGACCGGGCCGAACAGCTCTTCAAAAGACTCCATCAGTGCACGGTCGAGTGTTGCCATGTCGTGGGGCTGCCCAAGGTCCTCAAGGCTCGTCACGCCATAGCGCGGGTCCGCGATACCGCAGGGAACGATCCCGCCAAAATGCTCCAGGTCCGGAGCGACATTGACCGAGATACCGTGGAAAGTGACCCAGCGCCGCAGGCGAACGCCGAGCGCCGCGATCTTGTCCTCTTGACCCTCACCGCGGTCGACCCACACACCGACCCGCTCAGGGCGGGGGCTGCTGTCAACGCCGAGGCGCGCCAGCGCGGTGATGATCCAGTCCTCCGCATCGTGAACGAAGCGTCTCACGTCCTTGGTGCGCCGATTGAGGTCGAGCATCAGGTACGCCACCCGCTGCCCTGGACCGTGATAGGTGTACTGACCACCGCGCGGGCTCTTAAAGACCGGGAAGGCCGCGTCAGCGCGCAGGTCTTTCGGCTTGGCACTGGTCCCGGCGGTGTAAAGCGGCGGGTGTTCCAGCAGCCAGACGCTTTCCTGACCGCCCTCCTGCACCTCTGCGACCATCTTATCCATGATCGCGCAGGCATCAGGGTAGGGCACCAGCCCCTCGCTGACCCGCCAAGCCACTGGTTCGTTTGAGAAGTTTGGGCGTTCGTGATCCATCGAACAGAAATGCGCTCATTGGGTGCGGAATCCAACCCTCAATGCTTGCGCGGTGAATTTCGTTTTGCTATCGGCGCCGCTCGCGCAGATTTCTTGCGCAAATGCGGTCGTGGCGGAATTGGTAGACGCGCAGCGTTGAGGTCGCTGTGGGGTAAAACCCGTGGAAGTTCGAGTCTTCTCGACCGCACCAAAGTCTCTCTCCTAAGTCTCTAAAATTACTCCAAAATCAGAAGTTTGGTCCTCTGTTTCCAACGGAGCCCTACACATGGCGGTACGCGTTTTGTGTACTGGTCGGAGTGACCAGCGATGGCCCAGGTTCGGATCCGGTGTCTGACGAAACCTCGATGATATAGCCGCCCCTTTGTAAGCATGGCGTACCTATCGGTGGAGGGTTGATCTGGCCGCCACTCCGTGAAAGCTCCGCCAAGATCAGCGCTCCACTGGGAGCGACAGCACGGCTACGTAAAGGGTCACTGCACCATTGGGGGCTCGTCACCCGGCTTTCGGTGCGCAACGTGTAGAACCAACACCGCACTGTTGATGGCCACGGAAAATCTTTTGGCAAGGCGCGCTCTCAGATTTTGTCCTTGTCAGGAACATCATGCCTTAAGCTTGGTGGACGAGCATGGATTTGCCTCCGCCTAACGCATCGCCGCGGAACGCATTCGCCTGGTGACCAGGCTTTCTGGACAACTTGAAACCTTGGGAAAAATGTTTGTAGGCAAGGGTGCTGGTGGAAGAGATGGAAACCGTGGCCTCTGTTGTCTTGATCGATGATCACCCGGTTTTTGCCGAAGGCATGATGTCTTTGCTCAAGCGAATTGAGGGCATTTCCACCATTGAGGCCTTTCCGAGTACCGCCGCTTTTTTCGGCGCAAGTGAAGCCGTCCAGCGACCCGACCTTGTTCTCTTGGACCTTTATATCGACGGTGATCCTTGCTGGTCAGATCTCAAGGAGCTTGCGCAAAGGAGCCCGAAGGTTCGGGTTGCCGTGGTGTCGGGCTCCCCGGAACCCCATGATGTGCATCGCGCTTTCGAACACGGCGCTATTGGTTTTGTGCCAAAGTCGGTGGAATCGGACACGATGGAGCGCGCGATAGGCCTTCTTCTGCGAGGAGAGACCTATGTACCCGCGACGATCCTGAACACACGGCCAACATCAGAAGCTCAGCTCACTGACCGGCAGGTGCAAGTGGTTGAGCTGGTGATGCGTGGTCGGACCAATCAAGAGATCGCCAGCGAGCTTGGGCTCGCGGTGTCCACCGTCAAAGTTCACCTTGGTGCCGTGATGCGGAAGCTCGGCGTCAAGAACAGAACAGAGCTCTCGTCCAGCCCCGCTCTTCGTCATCTGAGATGATGCAAGCCGCCACCAACAATCCGCCCATCGATCGCTATACGTTGGACCTTGCCAAGCTGCAGGCTCTCTCAAACAACGCGGCGGCGTCCAGTTTGTCGAATGTTCTCGGTGGGTTGATGGCGTTTTGGGTGGCGTCAGTCACCGTCGGCGGCTCCATGCCTTACCTCACGCTGGGTTTACATTGTGCCTCGGCCGCCACTGAGTTTGTTGGGTCGTCCCTCATCGGTTCCCAACTCAAGCGCACGCCGCTGAGCGCACGTCATCTCCATCGGCTGCGGTTGCAGATGATTGCTCAACGGGCCTTTATGGCCTTTGGATGGGGCGTTTACGGATGGATTTTCTTTGATCCTTCCGATGTGGCGCAGTCGATGTTGATAGCGGCTGTGGTTCTCACGTTTTCTATAAGTGCAAGCGGTTTTGGCGCTTACATTGGGATCATCCTTGTCAATGGCAGGTTGATCACGATCGGCCCGTTGATCTTATCTGTGATCCTGACGCCACCTGATCAGGCGCTGATTTTCCTCATTGTTTGCGTGTTCGGTATCATCCTGGGGCTCACGATCGGCAGAAATGTCGACCGAGCGTTCGAGGCGGCGCTGTCGGATCGGATCCGTTCGGAGAAAGCCCAAGCCGACCTTAAGCGTGCACTGAACTTCGGCACCAGCATGATCGATACGGTTGAGCATGATCTTCAGCAGCCGCTGAAAGCTATGGAGCTCTACGCCTATGAAATGCTGAACCCCGATGCCAAGATTGATGCCGATCAGGCCGAGAGGCTGCGCACAGGCCTTCAGCATTCTGCTGATAATGTTCGGCAGTTGATCACACAGCTCACCGATGCGCAGCGCGCGCGGCGAGCGGAGCTCAAGCCGACCATGCGCGCTGTCAGCGTCAACGAGATCTTCTCCAACCTGGCGATGGATTTTGAGTTCACCGCAAAGTCCTTAGGCGTTGAGATCACCTTTGTTCCTTGCAGTGACGTGATCTATACGGACCCGGAGTTTGCGGCTCGTGCCTTGCGGAACCTCATCCAAAACGCGCTCAAACACGGGCTGCGGCGGGATGGCGAGCCTGAACGGGTACTGGTGGGATGCCGTCGCGGCGTGACGCACACATCAATCCAAGTCATCGACCGGGGGCGCGGCTTTGCGCAGGCGCCTGAGACGGCTTTGGGTGATAAGACCGCTGCGCAGGAAGAGAATACCGGCCTGGGTTTGTTCATTGTGCGTCGTTTCACGGAGGCAGTTGATGCCGAAGTTGACCTCTGGACTCGTGCAGGGCGCGGAACCATCTTCACCATCCGGTTTCCGCGGCATGTGGACGACCGCGCGCCGCAGACGTGACGCCTAGTCAGAACGCACCTGTCCAAAAGTCGTAGTCCCTTCAGCCAAATTGACCCCTTCCTGAATTTTGCCTGAATATGTCTTTGCAAAATCAATCTTCTTGACGGGCAAAGAAGGGGGAACACGTATGACTTTGCTGAAACACGCGATGATGGCGCCCATACTGGCCGCCATGTCTCTCATGACGGCTGAGGCGGCCACCGTGACCTTTTCCGGTCAACTGGAAGAAGACAGCCGAACATCGGCCAGTGAGCTGGAGTTCGAAGGCGAGATCACTTTCGACGTCACTGGTTACACGGGGTCGGGTTCGGAGAACTTTGACCTCACTGGCCTCGGTATTCGGTTCTTTAATGACGCGGGGACACAAGTCGCGGACTATGCGTTTTCTGACGCTGAGTCGTTTTCTCTCAACCGTGTCCGGGTGATCGATGGCACGCTTGACGCCTTCTTCTTCTTCTCTGACCGGCGCTCCGGCCCGTTCGGTTCGATCACGTTTGGGAAGCGTTCGATCGATCCGAGCGACCCCTCGCGCGCAGCCACAGAGCTCTTTGTCAACGATCTCGATATCTTCCGTGTGCCGTTCATCCTCGGATTCATCGATTTTGAGACAAGTACGGATAGCCGAATTGCACTGCCTGCGTCGGTCGTAGACCCTGGCAATGAAATCCCTGTTCCTGGCGCAGCGTTGCTGTTCATGAGTGGGGGAGTGTTGGCAGCGTGGCGGAGTTGGCGGCGCTAGCGCCCACTCCAACCCACCTGTCGGGCCGATACAAGTTCCCAGGGTGAGCCAATCAGTGAACCGAGTTTTGGTACTCAATCGTTGCTTTTCTCGACCAAACCGGTTTGCCGATGCTTTGCCGATGAGCCGTTGGAACGCTAGTAAGCAGTCTTGGACGGAAAACGAGCGAGCGCATAGTGTTACACACACCAGGTTCAAGCGCTAAAAGTTCTTGGCTGTTTCATCAATTGTTCTTTGGGCCGCGCTTCTTGCGATGCTTCTCATTGGCCAAGCTTCGTAGTGAGCGAGTGATGCGTATACAGCTTTGTCCAATTCGGCCTTTGTGAAGAGCTGGCCGTTCAGGACGACAGCCTCCAGGCTTTCCAACGCGTCCAACGACTTGGTCGGATCTTCACGGAAGACGAGAAAATCGGCCGGTGCGCCATCAGCGATGACTCCAACGTCCGCACCGAGCGAGGCGCCAGCAACATTCGTAGCATAGGCTAGGACTTGCTCTGCAGAAATGCCGGCCTCTTCAAAAAGCCTCATCTCGCGCCAGAACGACACGCCTGGTGCCGTAAAGGGTTGTCCGACATCTGTGCCGATATGGAGAATGGCTCCGCCATCGGATAAGCGCTTGGCGAGCGCCTGCTTCTTGCGCAGCGCCTCCGCCGCGCCCGCGAAACGGTCGGTGGGCAAGTCGCGATAGACGGGCAGTCCAGATTTGGGGTTCCAGACAATTGCCGAATAGAAGGACGGCATGACCTGATCGGATAGGGCAGAAGCCTCAGTATAGTGAGCGAATCCGAGAAAGCCTTGAAGGGTCGTCATTGTGGGTGTGTTTTTGATACCGCTGGCGATGATCGAAGTGACTACCGTTCGTAGGCGTTCCTCATCCACACCGGACCAATCACCGTTTCGATAAACGACACTCTCCCCGCCAAGGGTCGAAGGCTCCGGGACGCCGAAGAAGTGTTGAACATCTGGGACCCCGGCCTGCTCAATTGTGAAGTCGATCGGGACATGGCCTATGACATGCAGGCCCTCTGCGCTTGCTGCTGCGACCAAGGCGGAAATCAGTTGCGGCGTTAGCCCCTCATACGACTTGATACAGCCATGCCCGGCAGCCGCGATCGCAGCTACGACCTGGGGTGCTTGTTCGGTGTGCGTGTACTGCACACTGTTTGGCCAGACGCTCACGCCGCTGGAGACAAACGGCCCGCAAGAAATGAGATCAGGGAAAAGGCCGCCATCTGCGATCAACGCGCGCGCGGCCGGAACCGCGGTGCCGTCAATATCGCCTGCGTCCCGGATTGTGGTCACGCCATGCGCGAGATGAAGCAGCCCGTAGTGTTGTGTGAGCTTCAACGCGTTGTCGCCCGGGAGGTGCGTGTGCATGTCGATAAAGCCGGGGAGAACATACCGGCCACTGAAGACGTCAAGAGTCGACAGATCACCTTTATTTGTTTGCAGGCTGATGACACCATCCGAAACGGTAAGGCTTGTTGGCGCGCTGCGGTCAATCATGGGATTGATAATCACAACGTCGCTGAGCACAAAACCTGTTGTCGTCGGTTCCGGCGGTGCAGGCAATTGGAACGTTTGCCAAAGCCAAACGGAAACTGTCGCGCCTAGAACGCACAGGGTAGCCGCGAGACCAAGCCCCCACTTAATCATCTGATTGCCCCTCGCGTTTCTTGAGGTGCGCCGACGCCAAGTCCACCTCTTTCCCGTCACTATCGATGATCGCCAGCCGAAGAGGTTTTCCAGTTCGCAAGTCAATGAGATCGGTGAGCGGACTATCATCCCGCAGCGTGTCGTCACCCCACTGACGTAACGCGAGGACGACGGGCGCCAGCGCCTTACCGGTTTCGGTGAGAACATAACCTTGGCGGTTACGCTCACCGGGCGCGCGGTAGGTCTTCCGCATCAGGATACCGGCGTCGCTCAGAGCGTTGAGCCGCTTTTGCAGCGTCGCTGATGGGATCTCCAAATCCGCACGGATGTCTTCGAAGCAGCCAACCCCATAAAACAGCTCACGAATAATCAAGAGCGTCCAACGATCCCCCAAAACCTGGGCGGCCATCGCCATCCCGCAATCCGAGACATGGACTGGTGCTCGCTGTCGCATATCAATCCAAAAACCTGACTTCAAAAAATGAAGTTATGGGATTGAGATGCTGGCGTCAATAATTGAAGTTAGATCTTGGTCGATGCCGGAACTCAAGCAGGTGCTGTCTTGCGTCACCCGATCTCGTAGAGGGTGTAGATAGGGTTGAACCCGGACTGCTCGCCGATGCCCACCGCGATCGCGTTGTTCAGCCAGGCGTATCGTTCATCCCCGCATTCCAGCTTCGCGACCGTCACAAGCGAATAGCTGCCAGGTACAAGCGTCTTCCCCTTTGCGAACTGCGCCATCGCGCCCGCTGCGCCGATGAAGCGCCCTTGGTAGGTCAGATAGATCAATGCTCCATCATCGGTCTGCAGGGTCAGGCGCACATCGATCATCATGGTTCCGTCGGCGCGAAACCGAACCCAGTCCGCTCCGCCAGGCAGGACCTGGCCGCTGAGCCGCTGGCCCTCGAATACGCCACCTGTGACCGGCGCGATGGTGCGCTGTCCTTCAGGTGTTTTCCCGACCTGCAACGCGCCCGCCGAATCGACATCCAGGCGTAGCGTGACAAGGTGTTTGTGCGGGAGCGGACGAACGGCGGAGTCCATCAATCACTCCGCCGCCATGTAGGCGTCGAGCGTCTTATGGAAGTGCCGTATGCGACTCTCTTGATAGCTCGCCAATGTTGCACCGGGCTTTCGGCTTGTGCGCAGACCTTTCTGGATGCGCATCAGATTATCTGTATCTTGATCGACAACCATGGCGGCAGATCCCATCGCCTCAACGGTCGACCATGGCTCGTCCTCGGTGAGCCAGACTGTATCTGGTGGCGTGGGGTGCGATCCGTCCTCCGCCTTGGGGAACAGAAAGAACATTTCCATGATTGAACGTTCTGGGTCGTCGCCATACGGACGGAAACGGTAGCCAGCAGCGAGGCCGATGCCTCCGAACTGAACGAAGTTCGGAAACACCGTGTACTGGATCAGGTCGAGCGCGACGGCCTCTGATACATCAGAGATATCGCGGCCAGAGGACTTGGAAATCTTCTTGCGGGCAATTTCGGCGAACCGGTCGCGAGGGGTCTGGCCCTCCTCGACCGGCGCCGAAGATTTGTAGAAGGGTGTGTCGCGTTCCATGAGCGTGCGCGTTTTTTCCGGATCGAAGCCCTCGCCTAAGGAAGGGCTCGGCACGCCCTGGGCGCTGATCATCCGGTTGATGTGACGCACGCCTGGCCAGGTGTCGTACTGGGTGTTGCTGTCACCGTAGTAGGGCAGGGACTGCGGATGCGCGTACGGAACGTGGTAGGCTTCAACGAAGGCCTCCGCGCAGAGCTTCCAATTGCACGGCATCACCTTAGCGACGTGGATGGCCTTGTAGCGGTTCTCCAGATCGAAGTCCTTGAAGTGATCGGGCAGGATTTCGAGGTAGGAGAGAAGATCCTCTCCGTCATGATCGAAATTGATGAAGACGAAGCCGCCCCATATGTCGACGCGCGCTTCGGGCAGGCTGAACTCTTCCCAGTTGATGTGCCCAAAATCCCAGGCTCCAGGAACGTCTTTCAGTGTACCATCCAGTGCCCAGGTGAAGCCATGGAACGGGCAGCGGAATTGCTTCACGCAGCCGCCTTCTTTGCGCAGCATCGTGCCCCGATGGAGACATGAGTTCACATAGGCACGGACGTCCTTTGGTGCGGGACCGGTCCGTACAACGATCAAAGAGTCTTGGACAATGTTGTAGACAATGTGGTCGCCAACATTCGGGATGTCTTCCAAGCGGCAGGCCCACTGCCACGTTTTGCGCCAGACCTTTTCGACTTCCCGGTCGTGATACTGTTTCGAGAAGTAACGATCGACCGGGATATCGTCATTGCCCATGTCGACCTGGGACTCCTCTCGCATGTGCTGGGGTGGCGCGATCTGATCGCTCTCGTAGATGTCCTGAAGCGACGGTTTCGGGCGATCTGCCGGGCCTTTCGACCCGCGATCGCGAGACCCATCCATGTTTCGCTCTGCCATGGCGCGTTACCTCTCTTGCCAAATCGACGGCGCTCGCCTAGTCTTTTACAAACAAACTGGTCTGTATGTAAAAAAGAGTCAATCGGGATTTGCCAATGGCTGAAGCCGCCCAGAACGTTCGTCCAACTCAAGAACAGCGCACAGATGCCATGCGTGCGCGCCTTTTGGAGGCGACACTGGACGTCATTGCAGAAGAGGGATGGGCACAGACCAGCACACAGAAGATCTGTAAACGCGCAGGCGTTTCACGCGGCGCGCAGACCCATCACTTTCCGACGCGGGACAGTCTTCTGATCGCTGCCGTGCGCGAGATGGTGGCGCGGTACCAGCGGGATCTTAATGCGAACGCGGATGACCGGGAAGGCCATACCCGGCGGCTCGAAGATGCCTTCGATTTCCTCTGGGAGGCCTGTTTTGAAGGCCATCTTCTCGACTGTTGGATGGACGTCATGGTCGCTGCGCGCACCGATGATGTCTTGCGCCCCGCCGTTCGGGAAACCGACGCAACGGCTATCGCGTCCATGCGCGCGATGGGAGATACGTGCCCAGCCGAAACGGTCAACGAACAAGTCAGCTCTCCTGATCTTATCGAACTGACCGTCTACCTCCTGCGCGGAATGGTCGTTCAGGCCGGTGTCCATTCTGATCAACCCGCCAAGCAGCGACTGTTTGAGCTATGGAAGCGGCTGGTGCTCTGACGTATTGGGGCCATCCTTTTTCCTGGATGTCGTTCCAATACAGCTTGCGACCAAAAAAGACCCTCCGCCAACGACTATCTCTCACGAGTTATAGTCATTCGTCAGCTCACCTCTTAAATTGGCTCAATGCCGACTTTCATATATTGGATCGTTGAGTCCGCTTCCGGCGAAGCCCAGCCCGACTAGAGCTTTGCCGACCGGCCGCAGGCGTTTTGCTGCCGACAACGAGCCTCAAGATCAATAGGTCGAGCGATTCCGAAGGCATCGTCGATTTTAATGTCGTAAAGTTGGTCGGTGTACCGATGGTAAAAATGACCGCGAGAGCGTGGTCCTCGAGGCTAAGGTTGTACGGTGTCAGAAGGCGACGAATTGATTTTAGAGCGCTGTCGGTGATCTCAAACTGGACGAGATGGCCTGTCTTCCTTTGAACGATTGCGCCCCGCGACCTAACCCCACGCCCCACTGCAACATCATCCATTTGTAGGCTGACTGGACCGCCTCCGCGCAATTTGCCATCGGCCGCGAGGCCGAAGGGAGTCAAATCCCGAGCGCGGCGTTCCAACTCAAGGTGGTTCCGTACCGCCTAAACCTGCTTCATCTTGAAAGCGGGACTTTACCCGATCGGCGTGCCAAGTGGATGGCGGCGTTCAAAAACGGTCCTATCAAGCCTGGAGGCTTATTGTTGGTTTGCGCGGACTTCCTCATTCAATTCCATCGATTGATTTCGGGGTGAGAACGTCCCTGTAAATCTCAGGTCGAAGTCCTCATTGTCAATCGATCGATGAGGAACGGGCGACTTAAAGCACTTGAAAAACATCTTTTTACTGACTTTTATGATGAGATGCTGCGTCATTTACCCCTCTGGCGCAGTCACAATTACTCGGGGGCGCGCGCGTCGTAATCGGCACGGGAGGTCTTGACCTCTTTCAGATTGCCTGCGGCCCAATTGATGAGTGGCATCAAGCTGTCGATGGCCGCGTGGCCACGTTCTGTCAGTTCGTAGTAAACTTGTTTTCGGGTGGTCTGGTGCACCTCACGGGTGAGATAGCCGTCGCGTTCCAGATTGCGCAGATTTTCCGTCAGAACGCGTTGAGTGATGTCACCAATCAACTGCTTCACATCGCTGAACCTCTGTTTCCCATCCTGCAAGGACAGAAGAATCAACGGCCTCCATTTGGCAGTTAAGGGCGCAATCAAAGTCCTGATCGGGCAAAGTTCGCATTCTTCATCGTTGGTCACGGTAATAGGCAGCATGCTTGGTATCCTCAAAGTACCTTATTGCCAGCTAGTCTGGCGGTGATACTTCTACATTTCAACGAGATGCTCAGCATGGGAAGCGCTCATATGATGAGGTTTATGAAGATCGCCTTGACTGCATCATTGCTCTGGTTCGGTTGCGCCGTCAGTGCCAACGCGCAGCAGCATGCGGCGGACTCGACTGTGGCCGATGGTGCTTCGTTGATTGTCACAGCGCTACCCAACCCCAACGAAATGGCGGCAGTGCAGGCCTATTTCGATGGGGTTTTGCCTTTGCTGTTGGGTGCTGATGGCGTCCTGGTGAAAAGGCTGAACGTTCAAAGTGTCATTCACGGCCGCCCCTCGGGGGTCGTTCTGGTGATGGACTTTCCGTCTGCTGAGGCCATTGAAAGCGTATTTGCATCCGATTCCTACGGCAAGATGATCCGTGTCCGTGAGCGAGCGTTTCTTGAAATCAACATTCTGATCACGTCAGATATGTAGAGCTGTTTCTGCTTGCAGCCCTAGGTAGTGCCGCCCGTTTGAACTTCGGCAAGGACATTGAGCGTGACAGGGGACCTCTGCCCGCGATCACAATAGCGTGCGTGATGGACATCAGGCCGACCGTTCTGAATAGACAGATCTCTTGCATCAAGACTGTACTTTCGCGAAGTAATGGCGGAAACAGTGCTTGTCGCGTTATGTTATTATTGGTCTTCGCATCGCAAAAATTCCAGATAACAAAAAAGTGAGCCAGGTATCCCTAAAGTGCCTTATTGCAAGTAAATTTCGGTGAGCGTTATCAGTACTTCGCCATGTTGTTGAATACGGAGGCGAAGACATGAAGAAGGTCTTTGGCGCGGGACTTTTACTCTCGGTCAGTTGGTTATCGGGTTGTATCGGCGCAGGCGCACCGCGCGAAGAGCGAGATGTGAACCGAGCGATCGTAGAAACGGCTTATCAGAGTCTCTTCTTCGACTTCGATGTCGAAACCACGGCTGAACTTCTGACCGAAGACTATATCCAGCATAATCCGGCTGTCCCGACGGGGCTTCAACCCATTCTCGGTGTGCTGCCGATGTTGGAGGAGAGCGGGCTTAGCCCAACAGTGCACAGGGTCATCTCTGACGGCGATCTGGTGGCTATGCACGTCACCTATGACGGTGCGGAATTCTTTGGGGCGCCGACGCTTGTCGCCTTTGACATCTTCCGGGTCGAGAATGGTCTTGTGGCTGAGCACTGGGATAATCTTCAAGCTCCGCCGACTGTCACCGCCTCGGGGCGTTCGATGGTCGATGGTCCGACCGAGATCACAGACCACCATTTGACCGAGCACAACAAGCAATTCGTGACTGAGTTTATCAATGAGGTGGTGATCGGTGGACGGTTCGATCTTGCAGGCCAATACGTTGTTTCAGCGCCAGGCGCGTATATCCAACACAATCCAACGATCCCGGATGGTCTGCCTGAGCTTGGTCAGACCTGGGCCACCAAAGCTGAGGCTGGCGAGGCCTATACGCTGACCAAAGTCCATATGGTGATCGGTGAGGGGAACTTCGTTTTGGCGGTCTCAGAAGGCACTGAGGGCGACACGCCCCTGGCCTTTTACGATCTGTTCCGGATCGAGGATGGCCTGATCGTTGAGCACTGGGATGTGCTTGAAGAGATCCCCGACGAGATGGCGCACACCAACGGCAAGTTTTGAGTTGAACAGGAAAGAGGGCCAATTGATATGAGCATTCAGAAACTTATCGCATGCGGAGCTATCGCTTCCATGGCATCGATGTCGGCTTCATGCACCGTCCTTGGGCAAACGTCCGATGATGTTCAGAGTATTGTCCGGGTGCTGGAGAACTATGAGCAGTTCGTGAATGCCGGGGACGCGCAGCGCGTTGGCGGGCTTTACGCGAGCGATGCTATCTTGCTGCCCGATCGGTTTGATGCATTCGAAGGCGCAGAGAACATCACTGGCTTTTACGCCTTCGCCTTCGATGCGTTGTCGCTCGATATCGAGTTCGCCATCGACCCAGCAGACATCATCGTCAGCGGAGATGTCGCCTACGCAACGACGACATCAGCGGGCACACGCTATATCAAAGAGGCCGATCAGACCGTGCCTGAGATCAACCGTGAGCTGTGGGTCTTTGAAGAGATCGACGGCGAATGGAAGATCGTGCGGTACTGCTTCAACCAGCGACAATAGCACGAAGCCTCGCGAACAATCAGCAGCAGTTCACGCCCCGGCGCCTTGATGGCGCCGGGAGGACGGAGACCTCTTATGTTCACGGAAAGTCAGCAAACCGAGAGAAAACTGTCTCTCTTACCTTTGCGAGACGCATCGTGACCTTTGCCTGGACCTTGCGCCCTGGTGCGGGATGGGACGGCATGCGCCAGCAGGCGATTGGGCACGAAGAGCTGAAGCCGCACGAAGCCCGTGTCGCAATCCATGCCAATTCCATCAACGCACGGGACATCATGATCGCCCGTGGTCATTCGCCCCTTCCTGCCCAAGACACGCTGATCCCCCTTTCCGATGGTGCGGGCGAAGTGATCGAACTGGGAAGCGATGTCTCCCGGTTGAGGGTCGGCGACCGCGTGGTCTCAGCCTTTAACCCCGCTCACCTTGAGGGACCTTACCTCCCTGAAATGGAGCCCAGTGCACTGGGGGCCGTGGCCCAAGGTCTGCTTACTGAGGAAGTCGTCTTGCCGGCATCGGCGTTGGCTTCTTTACCCGATGCCATCTCGTTCGAAACTGCCGCCTGCCTTCCTTGCGCGGGGGTTGTGGCCTGGAACGCTTTGTTCGAGTCCGGCTCGGTGCTGCCTGGTCAGGAGGTCTTTGCGACCGGAACCGGCGCTGTCTCGTTGATCGCCATGCGGTTGGCCCACGCCGCGGGTGCCCGGTTTGGCCTGAGTTCGTCTTCTGACGAAAAGCTGACAGAAGCGAAGAAGCTGGGGGCCGACTACGGCGTCAATTACGGCTCCACACCGCATTGGGAACAGTCCGTTGTCGAAGCGACCGAGCAGAAGGGCGCAGACATCGTCCTGGAAAACGCGGGCCCACCCTCCATCGCAGCATCCACACGCGCGCTCGCACAAGGCGGGCGGGTCGCTCAGATCGGGTTCAGCGCGCCCACCGGTCCGCCCATCAACGTGCTCGATCTGATGCTTAAAGGCGTAACGATCAGACCAGTGATGGTTGGGTCTCTCGCCATGCTGGAGCGCCTCATTCGAGCGGTCTCGGTCAACGATATCGCGATCCCGATCAAGGCGCGGTTCTCCTTTGAGGAAGCGCGAGACGCGTTCAACGCGGCGTCGAGCCCCGACGGGCTCGGCAAGGTCGTCATCACAAGAAAGTAGGCGTGGTACCATGACTAAACATCTGACTGGAAAGAGTGCGCTCATCACCGGCGGCAGTCGCGGCATTGGCGCGGCGATCGCCCGGCGGCTCGCGGGCGATGGGGCCAAGGTCACTCTGACTTACGTGGGATCCGCCGCAGCGGCGGACGCGGTCGTTGATGACATCAACAAGGCAGGCGGCACCGCGAGGACTGTGAAGGCCGATGCGATGCGCCCCGGTGAAAGTGCCCATGCGATCGAAGACGTCATCGCGGCGCAAGGGGGCCTCGACCTTTTGGTTTCCAATGCCGGGGTCAATATCTCCAAGCCGCTAGATGATATTCAGAACCAGGACTATGAAACGGTCTTCGGGGTCAATGTCAGGGCCAATTTGGAGCTTGTCCGGGAAGCCTCGTCACGCATGGGCGCCGGTGGACGGATCATTTTGATCACCGCGACGATCGCCAACAGCTTCTTCGCGCCCGGGCTCGGTCTTTATGGCGCTAGCAAGGCAGCCGCGAATGCCCTCGTGCAAGGGTATTGCCGCGACCTTGGTCCCAAGGGGATCACCATCAATGCGATCGTCCCAGGACCCATCAATACCGATATGAATCCAGACGGCACTCAGCTTGCTGATCATATTCGTACGATGGTCCCCCTCGGACGATACGGTCGGCCTGAGGAGATTGCGGGCCTCGCCTCGTTTTTGGCTGGACCTGATGCGACCTATATCACCGGTGCGCGCCTGATCGTTGATGGGGGCATGACGGCGTGAGCGTTCGCAGTCCGCTCCTCGTCCTTGCCGTTCTGGCCTTTGCTGGTGGCGAATCTTGGGCACAAGCTGATCAGCCAACGGAAAGTGCGGTTTCGCCAACTGGTCTGAGCCTAAAGCGCGTTTGGGTCACCCGTGGTTTTGACAAACCCGAAGGTGTGGCGATCGCACCTGATGGCGGCTTCTTTGTCTCCAATATCTCCGGAGACATTGCAACCAAGGACGGCGTCGGTTGGATCTCCCGGCTCGACAGCGACGGCGCTGTCCTTGATGCACAATGGGCAACCGGGTTTGACGCGCCAAAGGGCATGGTCGTCCTGGGAGATCGTCTCTATGTTGCCGATATCGATACTGTTCGCGTGATCAATGTTGAGACTGGCCAGCACGTGGTTGATATTGACGTTCCTGGTGCAGAGTTCCTCAATGACGCCGCGCTTTGGCGCGGCCATGTCGTCATCTCAGACAGCCGCAACGCGACCATCTATGTGGTCAACGATCAGAGTGCTGAAGTGCTCGTCGAGTTCGACCAGTACGGTCAACTCAACGGACTTTTGGAGGGGCCGGACGGCAGTCTCCTGATCGCCAGCATGCAAGACGGCGTGCTCTTCTCGTTCGACATTATGCGCCAGACTCAGGTTCTGGCCACCGGGCTCAACCGGCCTGATGGCATTGGAATCGCGCCGGATGGCAGCCTGCTCGTATCCAGTTTCCCCGGCGAGATTTTCCATCTCCAACCCTCCGGACCGGCCTTTCAGCTGGTTGATACGCGCCCATCCGGGGTCATGCAGAACGATCTATCCGTGTTCGGTGACACTGTGTTGGTCCCCAATCTCGAGCCCGGCTCCGTGAGTGGCTGGCGAATTTTGTACGATGACTGAAACCGAGAGCTTTTTCCGAGCAACTCAAAACCGGCGAGTCCGGACTCGCCTCTCAATTAGGATCCAAAAGGAGGAATACAGACCATGGAATTCGATTCAAGCACCCTTTCACCTCAGAAACGCATCGTCATTGAGGCGATGGACGCCTTGTTCCGTAATCACGATGAGGCCGCGATGCGGCGGCTCTACACCGAGGATTATATTCAGCATAACCCAAAAGTCCCCACTGGCCTCGACCCTATCATCGGCATGCTTCCTGTTCTCAAAGAGGCCGGGCTTGATTATCAGCTGCATCGCATCTTCGAAGATGGCGACCTCATCCTGACCCATACGACCTACACCAACGCTATGGTCTTTGGTGCTCCGACTGTTGTCGCCTTTGACATTTGGCGCGTCGAAAACGGGCTGGTTGCCGAGCACTGGGACTCCATTATTCCGCTCCATGAAAAAACAGCGAGTGGTCGGGGTCAGACCGACGGCGCGTATGCAGTCGAGGATGTCAGCAAGATGGACGAGAACAAGAAGCTCGTTCTCAGTTTCGTGGAAGACGTTCTGGTTGGCGGTGACATCGCCAGGATGAGCGAGTTTTTCAAGGATGGCCGATACGATCAGCATAACCCGGTTGTGAAGGACGGCCCCGAAGCTCTCGCCGCCGTCATGGGCGAGATCACCAACTCTCGGATCCACCGGGTCATCGGCGAAGGAAATTTCGTTTTGACACAGAGCGAAGGCGCTTGGAATGGAACGCCTATGGCGATCTATGACCTCTTCCGTGTTGAGGATGGCTTCATCGTTGAGCACTGGGACGTCCTGCAAGAGATCCCTCAGTCCATGGCCCACGACAACACCATGTTTTGAGGGCCTTTCAGTTGGCCACGCTGGCGCGCTGGCGTCGTGACATTGGAAAGCAAATCGTAAGGGATGAGCCGCTGTGGCGAACCGAATTCTCCTGAAGACAACCATTGGTCCTGTCAAAGACGATTGGAACATCGAGAGATTTTCAATTTTGAAGCAGCACCTTGAAGCTCTCGGACATGCGGTCGAAGCGCGTGATCGGGTCGAGCATGAAGGAGGCGACGCGGATCTTACCGCGCTGCCTGAGTCAGATTTCGATCAGCTTTGGCTCTTTGCCGTTGATGTTGAAGATGCGCTGACCGAGGCCGATGCCGCCGCGATTTCGGCCTTTAGGCGCCGCGGCGGCGGATTGCTTGTGACGCGAGACCACGAGGATATGGGCACCGGCCTCCTGCGGCTTGGAAATGTGGGTTTGGCTCATCATTTCCACTCTATCAATCAGGAGTCCGATCAATTACGCCATGCCGTGGATGATACGGACACCTCCTCCATCCGCTGGCCAAACTATCACACCGGAGCCAATGGTGATTACCAGGAGATCCTGACGCCAATCCCGTACCATGATCTGCTTCGCCGCTCGGACGGATCGACGATCCAATTCCTGCCTGCCCATCCGCATGAAGGGGTTGTCTCTTGTCCCAAAGAAGCTGGTAGCTCAGCGACTGACATCATTCGTGGACGAAGCATTGTGACCGGAAATGAATTCGGAATTGCAGTGGCCTTTGATGGTGAACGGGACACAGACGGCGTTTGGCTTGGCCGAGCTGTCGCTCAATCAACGTTCCATCACTTCGCTGATTCAAACCTGGACCCAAGCGAGCCGCTCCCAAGCTTTTGCACCGAAGAGTCAGGTTCAGGGATGGTGACCCATCCTAAAGCTACGCAGGATTCAATGCGCTACATCGAGAACCTTGCTGCCTGGCTCACGGCGTAACCACTCGGTACTGATGGGAAGTCCGGTCTTTGTACAGTGGTTGGATTGAGTATCATAAACTCGCCCTAACCAAGGCATAGCCGTGAGGCCTTGCGACGAGCGGCAGCGTTACCGATCCTGAAGATACTGTTGGTCGGCGCTGAATTTTCCGATAGGAAAATTGTTTTCCTCTGTTATGTCGAGGTATGGAAACGCGAGCTGCTGTATCGCCGCCTCTTGCTGTTGGTGTCGACCTAGGCACGTCGAGTGCGAGGGCGGTTATGTTCTGCGCCCAAAGCGGCGCGGTCATCTCCGAGAGCGTTGTCGACTACGACAGCCGGTGTGACGGCGTCCTTTTGGATCCGTCTGACCATTTGATTGCGCGGCAGGATGCTTCGTCGGTGGGCCGTGCAACGGTGCAGGCGCTCAAGCATTGCGTGGAAGAGGCTGCGCGCGACTCTCGGTTTTCGCCGGGCAGTGTGGTCGGCATCGGCGTTGATGCGACCGCGTCGACCCCCGTGCCGGTCGACTCCACGCTGCAGCCACTTAGCGATGACGAGCGCTTCCGCGATCAACTTCCCGCCTCTGCATGGTTGTGGAAGGACCATTCGTCGTTTGCCGAGGCTGAGGAATTGTCAGCCGCGGCACGCCGGTCCGGTGACTGGTTTACTCAGTACGGAGGGAGTTACTCGTCCGAATGGTTTTGGGCCAAGGTGCTCCGATGCCGCCGGGTCGCTCCAGACGTGGCCGATGCTGCTGCGACATGGGCGGAGTTGTCGGACCTGGTACCGGCGTGGCTTTGCGGGGAAAGCTCGGTCCAACGCTTGGCGCGGAACATTTGCGCAGCGGCCCACAAGTCTGGTTACTCAGTGTCAGGCAATGGTTATCCGCCTAGAGATTTTTTCTATGACGTCGAGCCGAGCTTGGCTGAGGTGTGGGACACACTGAACGTTCGGCACTATGTGGGTAGCGAGCGGATTGGAGGTCTCTGTCCGAAAGTCGCTGAAGCGATTGGCCTTCCCGCGGGCATTGGTGTCGCTGCGGGAACCGTTGATGCCCATGCCGGGGCCATCGGCGCCGGTGTCGAACCCGGCGCTCTGGTTAAGATACTGGGCACCAGTGCGTGTACGATCGGTGTCAGTCCTATCGATCAGCGTTTGCCTGCTATCCCGGGGCTAAGCGGCATCGTCGAGGCGTCGGTGATCGCTGATCACTATGGCCTTGAAGCGGGTCAGGCCGCGTTTGGCGATATCCTTGCGGCGACTGTGTCCCTCTTTGGTGAGGGGGCCAGCCACGAAACGCTCACTTTAGAGGCCGAGAACTTCCAAGCTGGTGAGACCGGTTTGCTGGCGCTCGATTGGCACAACGGAAATCGTTCCGTCTTGAACGCCCCGCAGCTGAGCGGCGCTGTCCTCGGGCTTTCGTTGGGGGCGAGACCTGGCGCGGTTTATCGCGCGATGGTCGAGGCCATCTGTTTTGGTGCACGAACAATCATTGAACAGATTGCTGGTGGCGGCGTCGATGTTGACCGAGTGATTGTCACAGGCGGAATCGCACTCAAGAACGATCTCGTCCTCAAGACCATGGCATCCATCCTTGGCCGCGACATTGTGGTGGCGTCGTCAGCTCAGGCCGGGGCGCTGGGCGCTGCTATCAATGCGGCCGTTGCGATGGGGGTCTACCCGGATGTCCCGGCTGCACAGGCTGCAATGGTACCAGCGCCTCGTGACATTATTCATCCTGAGGCAGACGATAGCGCTGTCTACGACCAGCTGTTTTCGCTCTACCGCCAATTGCATGACGGTTTTGGCGGCCTGGTTGCGTCAGCTGACTACTCGCGCGTCATGCAAGACTTGGCGGCAATCCGCACAGCTGTTGTCGAGCGGAAGAGCGCCAAGAAACCGTCTCTATAATAAAGTAAGGGTAAGGATCGTCATGGTTGATCAGATTTCCATTTTTTGGCCCGGGGACTATCGCCAGGCACCGAACGACTTGGCGCGTCCTCTTGTGGAAAAGGCAACGCTTCAGCTTGAATCGGCTCTTGATCGTTTGGGGAAAAAGCACAGGCGGATTGAAGGCTTTATCAGCAAACCCGATGAAGCTGTCCGCAAGCTTCGGCCTATCGATGACCCGCTCATTGGTCTTTATACCCATTGGGTCTATGGACCGCACACCGTCGATGGTGTCACGGGTAAGGACAATCCACTGCTGATGATGTCCAACTTTGACGGACAGTTTCCCGGATTGGTTGGGTTGTTGAACACCGGCGCGTGTTTGAGTGCCGAGGGCAGGCGGCACAGTCGGGCGTGGACAGAGGAAGAAGACTGGACCGCGGATCAGTCGTTCATCGACAAGCTCGAAGCCTGGTGCAGTGGCGGTCACGTCTCCGACGACGCCAGTGCCGTCCGACAACCTCCCAGCGGTTCCGCTGAGGCAAAGGCGCTGGCCGCGAAGGTTGCTGGCGAATTGCGTGCGAACTGGCCGCTGATCATGATGCTCGGCGATACGTCAATGGGTATGACAAATGGATATTTCGGCGCACGGACGCTCCACCAAGTTGGATTTCTTGAGCACAAGGTCGATCAGGCGTGGATTGTCGACTATGGAAAGCGGGTGACGACCGCACGGATCGATGACGCGCTCTCCTTCGTGAAAGACCGCGGCGCCCAATTCCATTGGGGCGTTCCCGGTGCAGAGGACTTCACAGAAGACTCAACGAGAGAACAGCTAAGAGACTATCTCGCGGTGCTGGATCTTTGCGCGGAGTTTGGCGCCGATTGTGTTGGCTGGCAGTATCAGCTTGGGCTGATCCACCAGCGCCCGCCATCTGATTTCGCTGAGGGGCTCTTGAATTCCGTGTGCCGTCCTGAGGGCAATGGCGACACAATTGTTGACGCCACCGAGGCCGACCAGGGCAACGTGGTGCCTATGGAGTTGATGAAACGGCTCCTAAAGGCGAAGGGGCTCCATCAAAGCGTTGCGTTCCACGATGTGAGGTGGGGCATTCGTCATGAGGGTCAATTCCTCTGGGTGCTTCTCAACTCCGGATCGGCTGGCTCCTATGCCTTCAATCATGATCCTGAGAGTTTGGTTGGCGTGCATTCTTACCGCCAGCCGAAGCAGTACTTCCCCACACCTGGCGGAACCTTTGCTGGCGAGAGCAAAGCTGGTGAGATCACGTGGGCTCGGGCGTGGCTTGATGACGGCGTCCCCATGATGGATGTGGGACAAGGCTCCGTACACGAGCTTCCTAAGGACAAACTCCATGAGGTTTGGAACGGGACGACCCCCGAATGGCCGATCATGATGGCTGATATGGGTATTGGGCGCGATACGATGATGGCCCATTTCCAAAGCAACCACGTTGCGGTGGCTTACGGCGACATCTTCGATGAGATCGTGCACTTGAGTGGAGAACTTGGCTTCAAAGTCCGCTATCTGAAGGACTAGCGCTGCTGCCGCCGCGAAACTATCACGATCCCAAAGGCTATCGAAAGCGTGATCGGGAACAGGATGATCTGTCGGAGGACAGATTGTCCCGCCGCCAGATCGGCGGCCTGGCCGGTGAGGCCAAGCGCGGCTGCATTCGCAAGGGCTCCGTCGATCCAGCCGCCGATGATGGGGTTCCAGATGCTTAAGGCAAACATGCCGGCTCCTCCGACCAGGGACATGCCCAGCGCACCTGTTTGCGGAAGCTCCTCGCTGACCCACCCGATCATCGTTGGCCAGAAGTAGGTGACGCCCAACGCAAAAATCACCGCAGCGATGTAAATGCTCGGTCCAGTGAGGACGCTCATGAGGCCGATACCCAATGCGGCAAGAACGGATGAGGTGAGCAGCACACCAACGGTCGTTAGGGCCTTGATCACCGGGCCCGCAAAGAAACGGCCGATGGCCATCAGGCCCGTGACGAGAGCAAGAACCAACATGGGCGCCGCCCCGCTTGCGCCGAGGATACGTTCGACCCATTGCTGGGTGCCAAGTTCTGTCGTCGCCGTGAGGGTCATCAGGAAGGCGATCAACAGAAATAGGGGGGTGCGGAGTGACCGAATGTTCGCTGTTGTGGACGTATCCTCCGGCTGCACACTGCCAAACGGAAGGCGCCAAATCATCGTTCCGTAAACGATCGTCGGGATCAGCATCACCGCGATCTGCGGCTGCCATCCCAGCCCGATATGCGTCATTGCCTGCGATGTCAGCGCGCCGACGACGATGCCGCCCGGAAACCAGACGTGAAAGCGATTGAGCATCGCGGTCCGCTTATCCGGATAGGCCGCGGCGACGAGCGGGTTGCAGGCGGCCTCGACCGCGCCGTTGGCTGCGCCTATGAAGAAGGTGGAGACGAGCAATCCCCAAAAACCGCCAGCCAAGATCGTCAGGACAAGTCCGGCAATGTGACCCGTGAAGGCGACCATCATCAGGATACGCGGCCCCACCTGGTTATAAATCAGCCCACCAACGATCATCGATAGCGGAAAGCCAAGAAAGGCCATCGAATTGATCCATCCAAGCTGCGCGTTGGAGAGACCAAACTCAGAACCAAGGCTCGCCAAAATGCCCGCCCTGATCGCAAACGTCATGGCTGTCACCGTCAGCGCGATGCAGCACATGATAAAGAGTGCGCGCCGGGCTGCGTGGATGTCTGATTTGGCCTGGGTTGCGTCGACGGTGAGGGACATGGGAGTTAGGCTTTCTTGTGCGTTTCTTGGATCCCGAGGAGGCGAGCATTCAGACCTGGATCTGGGTTTGATCCCGCGAAATCATCGAACGCTGTCTCAGTGACATTGATAATCTGATTACGGATGAAAGGCGATCCTTCCCTCGCGCCTTGTTCTTGATCTTTCAGTGCGCATTCCCACTCCAAAACGGCCCAACCGTCGAAGCCGTACTGAGATAGCTTTGAGAAGACCTGGACGAAATCCACCTGTCCGTCACCCAATGACCGGAAACGGCCGGGGCGATCGACCCAGTCTTGATAGCCGCCATAGACGCCGGAACGGCCAGTGGGCCGGAACTCAGCGTCCTTCACATGGAACATGCGTATACGTTCTTTATAGATGTCGATGAAGTCGATATAGTTCAGCTGCTGAAGAACGAAATGGCTGGGGTCATAGAGAATGTTGGCCCGCGGGTGTTCATCCACTGCGTCCAGGAACCGCTCGTAGGTCACACCGTCATGCAGGTCCTCACCGGGATGAAGCTCAAAGCAGACGTCAACACCTGCGTCTTCGTTCGCGTCTAGCAATGGCCGCCATCTGTGCGCCAGCTCGCGGAAGCCGTCGTCGACCAGTCCTTTGGGGCGCTGCGGCCAGGGATACATCATCGGCCAAAGGAGCGCGCCAGAGAAGCTGGCCTGCCTGTCGAGTCCTAAGCGCTGGCTGGCTTTTGCGGCGAGTTTGACTTGCTCGCAGGCCCATTCCGTACGCGCTTCAGGTTTTCCGTGTACGGCGTCCGGGGCAAAGCCGTCAAAAAGCTCATTATACGCAGGGTGTACAGCAACCAACTGACCTTGAAGGTGCGTCGAGAGCTCTGTGATGGCCACACCGGCATCGGTGCAGATCCCCTTGATCTCGTCGGCGTAAGTTTGACTCTCGGCCGCCAATGATAGATCGATCAGTGAGCTTTCCCAGGTTGGGATCTGAATGCCCTCGTAACCTAGGTCCGCTGCCCAAGCGGCGATCGATGGCAGATCGTGAAAAGGCGCTTCGTCTTTCGCAAATTGAGCCAGGAAGATCGCAGGTCCCTTGATCGTTTGCATGCTGCTCATCAATTGGGCCCTCCTTGCTCGACCTTGGTCCATGCGCTGTTTGCGTTTGATGATCGCAAAACTGCGTCCACGAATTGGTGGCCCGCGAGACCGCATGCGATACCAGGCACATCGCGCATGGCGCTCTGCTCGGATCCGCTGATCGCGTGCGCAACATTTGTGTAGATGTTGGCAAAGGCCTCAATGTAACCCTCAGGATGACCGGCGGGGAGGCGGCAGTGCAGCTTTGCGACCTCAGACAGGTCTTCCTGATCTGTCCCGGCACGAATGATCTGCGCTGGTTTACCTTGTTGGCGATAGATAAGCGTTTGAGGCTCCATCTGGTGCCATTCCAAGCCGCCAGTTTCGCCGTAGATGCGGATTTGCAGGGCGTTTTCCTCGCCGTTGCAGATCTGACTTGCCGTGAGCACACCTGCCGCCCCGCCGGTGAAGCGCAACAAGACTGCGCCATCGTCATCCAATCGCCGACCATCCACCACTGTCCGGACGTTGGCGCAAACCTCTTCGATGGACTGTCCACTGATGTATTCTGCAAGGGTGGCCGCATGGGTACCGATGTCACCCATACAGCCTGCCGGCCCCGAGAGCGCTGGGTCGACCCGCCAACTTGCCTGTTTTGAGTTGTCGTTCTCGATGGGGGCTGAAAGCCAGCCCTGAGGATACCGGACATCAATGCTACGTATTCGCCCTAAATCACCGCGGCGCACGCGCTCGCGTGCTTCTTTCACCATGGGATAGCCGAGATAGGTGTGTGTCAGTGCGTAGATACCGCGTGCGTTCGACACCGCCTCAGCAAGTTCCAGCGCCTCGCTGAGGTCCCGGGCGGCAGGCTTGTCGCTGACCACGTGGAAACCAGCGCTCAGAGCAGCCACGGCGACTGGAACATGCAGGTGGTTGGGCGTGACGATGGAGACCAGTTCCGCTTGCTCCTCTGGCGGTCTTGCGGCTTCGTCTTGGAGGAGAGCTTGCCAATCGCTGCTGACGCGCGCGGGATCCAATCCCAACTCCTCGCCGGTTTCTTGGGCAACAGCGATCCGACTGCTGAAGGCCCCGCCGACCAGCGCATAGTGCCCGTCAAGCCGCATGGCCATCCGGTGAACGGAGCCGATGAAGGCCCCTTTCCCGCCTCCAATCATCAATGTACGGATAGGTCGAATGAAGGCCATGGCCTAGGCCCTCAAACTGTTGAGATGGTCGATGCTGGTCTGAAGGCCGTCATAGTAGGGTGCCGGCAAGTCGTCTCGTTCGATGAATCCGTGTCGCAGACCCGCGGCCTGCGCTTTCACTATCAGGTCAGGGAAATCCAGGGTGCCTTCTCCCAGATTGGCCATGCTGCCGTCGGCGCTATAGTCCTTGAGGTGCGCCAGCTGAACGCGCCCGGGATGGGCATCGAACACGTCTTCTGGAGCCCTGCCAGCGACGGCCATCCAGTAGAAATCCATTTCAACGAGAACCCTGTCTTCCCGCGTCTCAGCCAGCATGGCGTCGAAGGGAACCTCGCCGTCCATTTCCGCAAACTCGAACTCATGCGGATGATAGGCAAACTTGAGGCCTTCATCGTGAAGCTGATCTGCAACTGTCGACATGATACGGAACACCGTACGCCAGTCATCCATAGACTGACGGCGTTTCAGTCTCACGTAGGGCAGAACAACGTAGGACGCGCCCAACGTCTTGGTCTCTGCGATGGCCGCTGGCAGATCGCTTTCGAGCTGCTCGAGCTGAAAATGGCATGCTGGCGCTGTCATGCCGTGCTCGTCCATCGTATCTTTGATCGACTGCGGATCAGCGCGATAAAGACCCGCGAATTCCAGTTCGCGGGTGCCCATCTCTGCCAGTCTTTGTAGAACAGTATACTGATCTGTAGAAAAGATGTCGCGAATGGAGTAGAGCTGAACCCCGATGGGGAGTTGGAACCCAGCCGCTTGGCCTGGGCCACCGCACGCGGTGAGCAGTGTACCGCCCATCGCCAACAGCAGCGTTCGGCGGTCCATCATGATCTGTTGGGAGTTGTCGAGCTTCATAGGATACTTTGCTCCAGTAGGTCAGCGGCATGGTTTGCGGCGCGTGCGGAGAGAGCCATGTAGGTCAGCGATGGATTCTGCGTCGCCGATGATGTCATCGCAGCGCCATCAGTGATGAAAAGGTTCTCGACGTCGTGCGCTTGGTTGAAGCGGTTCAGGACCGACGTCGATGGATCGCGCCCCATTCTTGCGGTCCCCATCTCGTGGATGCCGCGACCTGGCTCCCAGAGTTTGAGGCCGTTTGTTTCGGAAGACTCCACGACTTTGAAACCAGCTTGAGTGAACATCGCATGGATATCTTTCGACGCTTGTTGCATCAGCGCAAGCTCGTTATCACCATACTGACAATCGATATAGGGTAGCGGAAGACCCCACCGGTCGACCTTGGTTTTGTGAGGCGTTACCCGGTTTTTGGGGTTCGGAAGAACTTCACCGAAAGCCGTCGCTGAGATTCGCCAGGGCCCAGGTCGGCGGTTCTTCTCCTTGAGCTCTTCGCCAACGCCGGGCCTGTCTCCGCTCCAACCGGCCCGCCATGAATTGCCCTGAAAGCCGTAACCTCGAAGGAACGCGCGGTCGCGCCGGCCGACATTGGTGTAGCGGGGCATGTAATAGCCATTGGGCCGCCTTCCGAACGTATAGAGATCGTCAAAGCCGCTCACATTGGCGACGGCATAGGCCCCGCCGACATGATCCATGACATTGCGCCCCACCTGATCGCTTGAGTTCGCAAGGCCATCAGGGTGTTGATCGCTTGCCGATTGCAGCAAGATCAGTGCGCTGGCGATCGCCGATGCGTTTAGGAAGAGAATCCGGCTGGTGAAGACACTGTGCTCCTTCGTTTTCGCGTCGATCACGCGAACGCCAGTGATGCGGTTCCCTGGGGCGTCGGTGATCAAACTGTGTACGATCGCGTCAGTGCGCAGGGTCAGGTTGCCGGTACGCTTTGCTGCAGGGAGCGTTGCAGAATTGGCTGAGAAGTAAGCGCCGTAGGAACATCCGTGTACGCAGAGGGAACGCACTTGGCAGCGACCGCGCCCTAGCGCTTGTTGCTCTTCCGTTGGTGCCGTCAGGTTCGCCGTCCGCGTTGGCGTTACAAAGCGATCAGCGTAGCTGGCCGCGACCCATTGTTGAAACGCCTCCTCTGGGCCTGTTAAGGCAAAGGCCGGCTGAAAGACGCCGTCTGGCAGCGTGTCGTTGTCTTCGCGTGATCCCGAGACACCTGCGAAGCGCTCCACGTGGTCGTACCAGGGCGCGAGATCATCGTAGCGGATCGGCCAGTCCACGCCGATGCCGTCGCGCTGGTTCCCAAGAAAATCATCGGGAGACAGACGGAAAGACGCTCGCCACCATGTCAGTGACCTGCCGCCGACGTGATAGCCGCGTACCCAGCTGAACGGCTTATCGTCCGGGGTGACGTAGGGATGGTCGCTGTCCTTGACCCAGAGATGCTTGTTGCTCTCTTTGACCGCATAGGCGGCCGCGCGGGTTTGAATAGGATAGTGCTGCGCCCGTTCTTTTTCCGTAAGCCGATCAAGATGCGTTCGCTCATAGACCGGCGTTTGGTCGGAGTAATCGGACGCCGGGTCGATATCCTTGCCGCGTTCGAGAACGAGCACCTTGAGACCGCGTTCGCACAATTCCTTGGCGACCCAGCCTCCGCTCATGCCTGAGCCGACCACAATGGCGTCGAAATCGCTCATAGCGGCCTCACACAACCCACGTCTTGGTGTCGGCGGTCACCGGCTCGCGAGGATTCCAGCGACCCGGTGTTTCTTCATAGCGTAGCTCACGCGTCGCTCCGACTTCGGACAAATAATAGATATCGACCAGGAGGGATTTGAGGTCCCGGTAACCGCTCGCGAGATCAGGAGGATCGCTCGAGTAGGCCTGTGCATCGAGCGCCTGAAGCCTCGACAGCCGCTCAGCGGGGCGCAGTTCGGCATAGTGCTTACCGCTGCTGTGCGAGAGAGCCTCCGCGAGTTCTTCCAGCACCGTCGCAAAACGTTGACGCCGTTCGGCAGACGCCCATTCAATCATCAGTTGGATGAAGGTCTGGGGCACCTTGGCGGCAACGGCGCCTCCCGCTTCGCCGCGCGGTATCAGGGTGTCGCAAAAGGCTGTGAGAAACCGCTGGTCGGTCAAGAACGAACCGATCGGCGACGCGGGCGCCTCCGCCAACGCTGTGGCAGGCAGAGCCGCAGCCCCAATGATAGACGCTACTGAGGCGAGCACTTCACGGCGATTTGCGAGGAGGCGTGTCGTCATCGCTAGAGCTCTCGCTTTCGCATCCGATCAAGCAGGTGATCGGTGGCGCGCCAGGCGAGTGCCATGATGGTCAGTGTCGGGTTTTTATCCGGGTTGGATGCAAAGACAGATGCATCGGCAAGGTAGACGTTCTCGCAATCCCACAAACGGCTCGATGAATCGCATACGGAGGTGTCAGAGGAGGCGCCCATTCTGCAAGAGCCAGCCTCGTGGACAACGGTGCCGCCAGCCCGAACGGTGTCCTCAATGGGCGCTGAGGTGTCGGAGAGGATCTTCGCGTTCATGCCGTCGAAGAATGATTGGACCGAGTTGCGGATATCCGTCGCGGTCGCAAGATCATGATCGTCGTGCCGCCAATGGAACCGCAAGACGGGTAGCCCGAACTGATCACGAACATCCGGATCGAGCTCGCAATAGGTCCCGTCGTTCGGGATCATTTCACCGCGTCCGCTGATGTAAACAACCGATCCGAAAAGCCGCCGTACGTCTCGCCGGAGATTGCTGCCTCGTTGTCCGCTCATGGACGCGAGCTCGCGAATGTCACTCACGAAGGGATGGAAGCGGCCGCCCCAGAACTCCAAGTGATAGCCCTTCGAGAAAGAACGTCGTCCTGAGCGAATTCCGTCATAGTCCCAATAGGGGGCATACGCATGGTAGAGAGAGACCCCCTCATCATTGTAGGGCGCAATGTCTTCAAGGCTCGGGACTTGTGCGCTCAAGCCAACGTTGACGGTGTCTGTCAGATGTCGGCCGACGTGGCCTGAATTGTTACCCAGTCCATCCCGATGCGTCGCGGTCTTGGTTGTCAGGAGGATCCGGGCGGTTTCGCAAGTGCTTGCAGCGAGCATAACTGCTCGTCCGCGCACCCTACGGCGGCGGCCTGTCTTGCGATCGACGTACATGACACCTTCTGCCTTGCCGTCGCGGCCCATCGCGACTTTGTAAACATGAGCATTGGTCTGTATCGTGACGTTACCCGTGGCGACGGCGGGAGGCAGGAAGACCGTCGTCGACTGAAAGTTTGCGCCGATGTTGCAGCCTCGCTGGCAGTCCGATGCGTAAAAGCAGGCGGCTCTTCCAGGAAGCGGCTTGGTCAAGATGGCCATATGCGCAGGCACCACGTCGACATCGGACGATTTCTTGAGCGACATCTGAAGCCAGCGTTCATACGCGCGCATTTTGGGCGGGGGCTGAAGAACATCAGCAGGAGAATCGGGAGAGTTTTCAATGCCCTCCGCGGCTCCAAAGACTCCAATCAGTCTCTCGACCCGGTCGTAGTAGGGGGCCACATCATTATATGACAATGGCCAGTCTGCTCCGATGCCATCGCGCGTGTAGCCTTCGAAGTCATAGGGACCGAAACGCAGTGACAGGCGTCCCCAGTGGTTGGTGCGTCCACCGAGCATGCGTGCTCGCCACCACTTAAACCGGGATCCATCAGCCACGGTGTAGGGTTCGCCAGGAACCTCCCAGCCACCGTTGACAGTTGCATCGTAGAAGCCCTGTTGTTTGTCAGGTGTCGGGCTGTTGTGAAGGGGGGCCGCTTCGAAAGAGTCGAGCATCGGCGTCTCTTCATACGGATCATAGTCGCGCCCGGTCTCCAGAACCAGAACGCGAGCGCCGGCCTCGGCTAGGGCATAGGTCGCCATGCCGCCACCAGCACCTGAGCCAACGACGATCACGTCGTACCGCTCTCTTTCATCGACGATGGGCCATGCTGTCTCTGTCACTGGGCGTCGCCCCCTTCGTCATCCAGATGCCTGATCCAGATGTTGCGGTAACGGTTTCGCCCACCGGGGTCGCCGTGGTCTTGGAGCATCAACGGAAGCTGCTCTGCGTGGGGAGCATAAGCTTCCACGGACGCGAACGCGGTCGGGCCAAAAAACTCTGCGTCCGCCTGCACAACCACGCCGTTGAGGATAACCGTTGCGCGGGCCGGCTCAGAGATGTCTCGTCCGCTGAAACGGGGTGCACGGAAAAGAACATCGAGGCACTGCCATGTACCTGGTGCTGCGCTGGCGTTTCGCAAAGGAGGTCGTTGGCCGTAGAAAGAGCCGTTCATGCCGTCGGGATAGGTTGGATTGTCATAGGAATCGAGGATCTGAACTTCATAAAGGCCCATCAAGAACAAGCCGCCATTCCCGCGTAACTGTCCGTGTCCATAGGGTGCCGACGGCGTCGCGAACTCCAAGTGGATGTGGGCATCACTGTGCGGTTCGCTGCTTGAGATCCGGTTTGCGTTTGTGCCCGAAGCTATCAGGACGTCACCATCCTTGGTCCAGTTCTCGACACCGGGTCCGACAAACGTGACGGACGTGGCGTCAAGCGGTGTGGGCTGAGGTGTACAGACGTTCGAGTTGTCGCCGTGATCAACCGACTGCGGTTGAGGGCGGCGTACGTCATGAATCCGCCACGGACCTGACGGCGAAGCGGGTGCCGACAACACCGCCTCCAGCCAAAAACCGTCCATCACGCTCAGTGGAAAGCCAGGGGCCGACGAGAGAAACGTCGACGACAGAGGATCCGCCTCCAGTGCGCGCAAGATCGCGCGTGCCGCGTCAATTTGATCGGCGCGAGGTGTTAGCGCGCGGATGCGCTCTGAAAGGCCTGTCTGATCGGAAGACGGCTTGACGGCAATGCCGCGGAGCGCAGCCGACCGGGCGAGCGTGTAGAGCTGACGGTCAGCAATCGGCGCGTCGATGGTGATCGTCTTTGTGTCTTCTGGAAGCTCGGCCACATAGGCGGCAATGTCGTCGGGCTCGACCGCGCTGCCGGGCAGGCTGGCGCTTTGCAACGCTGCGGTCGAGGTCGCGACCACCAAAAGCGGGACGAGAGAGTTGATCACCGGTGCTGGTTTCCATTGAAAAAATCGTTTTCCAATTGGAAATATTGCTCTAGGTTTGACAGCTTGGCAACCGGAACTGTGCAGTCCGCGATCGAATGGGGCGGTCGCGGTTCACTGAGAGCGCGGACATGAACAAAGCGCTGCACGCAGAAGGTCGGCACCTGTACAACGAGCATGTTGCAGCCGTGACGCTGGAGGGCAAATGACAGGCGGGGCGATGACCATTGCGCTCTTAAGCGCGCTCGTTGCAGCCTCGCTTTGGGTGCAGAAAGTTCCTACCTTGCGGTGGGCTTCACCGGCGATCGTCGTGCTGCTCGGTGCCGCCGTGCTCAGCAATCTAGGGGTGTTGCCGCGCTCGGCCGATACGCCTGTGTACGGTGTGATTTATGGGCCTGTCCTGTCCGTTTCCGTGTTCTTGCTCGTTTCGCAGGTGAGCCTCCGTGATCTCGCCAAGGCTGGGCCGCACGCGCTGATATTGTTCGTTGTTGGCGCTTTGGGTGTGAGCCTCGGGGCCATCACTGGCGCAAACATTCCGTTGATTTCGTCAGAGCTAGGAGAAGCTCAATCGAAGATCGCGGCCGTTTTCACAGGGACCTACATCGGCGGCGGCGTGAACTTTGCGACTCTGGCAAGCGTGGAGCGCCTGACGGATGATCCAACGCTGTTCGCGGCAGCGGTGGCTGTCGATAATCTGTTTACTGTTCTTTGGCTCGCGCTGACATTGGCCGTGGCGCCTGTTGTCACGCGCCGATTGGTCAGTTCGAATCGCCCGCCGGACGAGCAGGATAGTGCCGTGAGCGCTGCGGGTACGTCGCTTATCAGCATGGAGATGCTGGCCCTGGTTTGTGCGGTGGGGGCCTTGGCCCTAGTTCTTGCCGAAGCGCTGCACGGATCGCTTGGCTTGGGGCATCCGCTTGTTTGGCTCACATTGATCGCGCTGGTGATTGCTCAAACACCGCTTCAACAGGCTAGCAAAGCGCTGGAGGGTTTCGCGCTCATCCTGCTGCTGATCTTTGTCGCGGCTTTGGGGGCAGAGATATCGATTGATGCCTTGGTTGGATCCGGTTCGGTGGCTGCTGCAGCTGCCGTTCTCGTTCTGATCATTCTGGTTGTTCATAGCGTTACTGTTCTGGCTGCGGCGAAGCTGCTGCGCATTGATGGCGGCATGACGCTCGTCATTTCGCAGGGTTTGATTGGGGGGCCGCCAACAGCGATCGCTGTCGCCGAAGCCATCGATCGTCCAGATTTGCGGGTTCCGGGGGTGGCAGTGAGCCTGCTTGGCTACGCCGTTGGCACCTTCGTAGGGCTGTTCGTGGCCGGAGCATTATCGCGCTGAAGGAGTTGGTATGACACAAGAGCTCAGCAAACAGACGGCACTGATCACTGGCGGCGCGAGCGGTATCGGGTTTGAATGCGCAAAGCTTTTGGCCGCGGCGGGCGTTGATGTGGTGATCGCTGACCTCAACGCGGAGGCCGCGGAACGTGCCGCCCAAGCGCTTGGCGGGCGATATGTCGTAGGTGACGTCTCCGTTTCTGCCGACGCTGAACGGATGGCAGCCGAAGCTCAAAGCACAGACGGCCGACTTGATATCCTCGTCCACAGCGCAGGCGTGGGGGCGGAAAAGAAGCTGCTTGAGACGACGGACGATGAGTGGGATCGGCTCACGAAGATCGACCTCACAGGCTCATTCTACATGATGCGTGCGGCCGGTCGTTTGATGGCCGACCAGGGTTACGGACGGATCGTCGTGATGTCTTCAACAGCTGGGCTGCGTGGGGGCACGGGCCGTGCAGCCTACGGAGCAGCAAAAGGCGGTCTCAACACGCTGGTCAAGGTGATGGCTGTTGAGTTGGCGGAGGACGGGGTGACCGTCAACGCGTTGGCGCCCGGCGCTATTGAAACAGCCCTGGTCAAACGCATGCACTCTGATGATACGCGTAAAAACTATCGTGCTTCTATCCCAATGAACAGATATGGCCTTCCCGAAGAGGTGGCGGAGGCTGCGTTCTTTCTCGCCAGCCCGAACGCCAGCTATATCACAGGCGTTGTGCTGCCCGTCGACGGCGGGTTCATCGCGGCGGGGATCATCAACCGCTAGCTCTCTGTTTACAGAGCGTCTAACCTTTCCTCCAACAAGGCAATCGTCTCTGAAGGCGGTCCTTCGAAAACAGCACGCGGCTCATTTCCGACAAAACCTGCCAAAGCGGCGCCTTGATCCGTGGTGAAGTACAAGCCCGCGACCAACTGAACCACCGTGTCAACGCCAAAGCCTTCTTCAGACAACGTAGTGAGCAGGTCGTCGCGGTCAGTAGCGTCCAGTGACGCAAAGTCTCTCTCACCGAGAGCATCAAGAAGGGGCAGGGCCACTTCGGCGTCGGCGACTTGGTTGGGATACGGAGCGCTCAGCCATTCATCCAGTTTGTTGTCGATCTTCAGCGCGCTTGCCTCAGGCGCGCCGCCGTCGGCCGGTAAGATCGTGTCCACGAGCGGTTTAAGAAGAGAACGTTGGGTGGGCGTTAGTGTTGAGCGCCATGGCGCCGACTGCGGGTCAACCAATTGAGGGTCGCGGCCGTACCCAGATGGAAACACTGGCGCAGCAACTTCGCGCGCCTGAATGGGTGCACCGACCTCCGCGGCATGTGCGACCGAGCCGAAGCCAAGGTAGCCTTTCATGAGGCTTGATCCTGACAAGGCGACGGTTCCGCTCACCAAAGAGCGGGTGACAGCACGCCTGGTCGGCTTTGATGCCTGTTGTTGGCTTGTCGGGTCGTCGTTCATGGCATAGCGTTTCCAAATGGAAACTCAGGCTGCCGCTAAACGCTCGTTCCGTCAAATCCTGACTTGTGCCGCGGTGGTTCTCTCCTTCGCGATGGTGGGTTGTTCAGACCCAGGAGACCCGCTTCCGCAGCAACCTCGGACCCTGGAGCCGTTCGAGGAGACGCTGGCCAACGTCTCGGAAACACTAGCCAAAGATGCCTCCCTCATCGTCGGCGGCCGAGGTGATGTCGTCTTCGCGAACGGGCGGCTGCTCTATCGCCCAGAACCGAGCGCGAGCTTCACCTTGCGTGTATTTGAAAGATCGGCAGCCAACGTCATCACGGTTTCCGATGAGAAAACGCGTCAGCAACTTTCCGCGATTGTTGGTGAGGAACAGCTTTCCCCCGCCGCATGGACCGTCGAGGGTATGACCGAGGGGGGTGATGCCGTCGTTTGGGCGCGAGGCGCTGTCCGCGTTTCTGTGCCCCTCAATGGCCCTGGGGCCCTACAGCTGCCTGAGGAACCCTGCGGTCCGCCGAAGCTGATTTCGGATCAGTTCCCGACAACGTTTGGTCCGCTCTATGAGCGGCGTGCACCGAGCACTTGCCGGTTTCTCACCACGAGCGGGGGCAACTTGTTCATCCGTTCTGATCTTTCTGAAGCAGCCCAGGTGCTCACCACAACGGGTACGGATCAGCTTCTTTGGGGCGGTTCAGAGGAGTCTGGTCCAGAGCTTAACGCGTTCTGGTCACCCGACGAGCAATGGGTCGCTGCGATCTTACTCGACGAAAGAACAGTGCCGCGAGAACCCGTAATGCACTACCTCAACACACCGCCCACTGTTGATTTTGTGCCTTACCCGCGGTCTGGTGAGCCTCTTCAGAGGTTCAATGTTCACGCCCTTAAGGTGGACGGATCTGAGCGGATTGCTTTTGACCTTCCGGACACGACGGATCACTACGTCAACATCTTGGGTTGGAACGCAACTGGCACAGCGTTTTTCGTGCAGGTGATTGATCGTGATCACTCGTCGATCGATATTCTTGCTGCTGACTTGTCCGACCGAGCGTTCCGAAAGGTGATCCGCCTAGAAAGCGAGACCTATATTGATACGCTCTACACCGTGGGGCCGCCCGTTGCTTATCCCTATCCGGGGAGCGATGGGCCGTTTGGGGACGGACTGCTCTACCTTTCTGAGGAGACCGGCAAACGGCAGCTCTTCGTCACCTCCGCCGATGGCCGGAGCCATGAGCAGCTGAGCGAAGGCCATGGAGTTATTCATCAAATCCTCTCGATTGACGAGAAGTTCGTCTTCGCCTTAGCAGCCGCAGATCCTGATCGTCCGTATGATCATCACCTGATCAAGATCGCGCTTGATGGGTCAGGAACGGAGCGTCTGAGCCCGGAGGTCGGGCATCATCGGGTTCGCTTGGCACCTGATGGAGAGAGCTTTGTGGCTGTTCGTTCGACTGTTACCGACGCACCTCTTGTCGAGTGGCGTGACGATCAGGGGGCCCTACTTCACCTCGTCGATGAGGTCGATCCGAGCCAGCTCGTCGCGGATGGATATGGCGGCCCCGAGGAGATCTGGCACAAGACGGCGAGCGGTGAACGCCAGCGCGGTGTCCTTTTGAAGCCTTTTCATTTTGACCCGGATCAATCCTATCCAGTGGTCGAGATCGTTTATGGCGGCATGCAGGTCGTCCACACGCCTCGGGACTTTTACGGTTTCGGTCAGCTGCGCCAGGGTTACAACGCGGATCCGGCGAAGCTGCTCCTCCGCAACGGCTTTGCTGTTTTCTACGTTGATGCTCCGGGTACACCGGAGCGTGGCCGCGCTTTTCAGGACGCAACCTACGGCACCTGGCCCCAGGGCGTGATGACGAACCATGCTGACTGGCTCCGCGCCGTTGCGGATGACCGTCCTTGGCTCGACCTCGATCGTGTTGGGATCTACGGCAACTCTTGGGGCGGCTATCTTGCGACCCGTGCTTTGATTGATGAACCGTCTCTTTACAAGGCGGCGGTGGCGATGGCGGCTCCGCAGGACTTTGTGGATCACCCGATGTACATTGAGCCCTTCATGGGCAGGCCAGCGGATAACCCGGACGGGTATGCGGAGGGATCCAACCTGCGATATGTCGAACATATCGACAGCCCGCTTTTGGTGATTTCCTACCCGCTCGACGTGAATGCGGGTTTCTCACCGTCGATGAAGCTTATCCGTTCAATGATGGATCACGGGAAAGAGGTGGAATTCTTCATGGTGCCCGGGATCAACCACCGTATCACATGCTGCGGCGATGAAGACGCCCACTATGTCTACACGAAAATGACGCGGTTCTTGAGGGAAGAGCTTGCTTCACCAGACTAAGAGTTACCGCCAACAGGTGGAGGCAATCCTCAACCAGTTGCCGCCAAGCGCGCTCGCGATGTCCTCTTGGCTCCACCCCCTCCGCGTCAGTTCGTCAGGGAGCTGATGGAGAAATTCAGGCTCGGTGCAAACGGTATCCTCTTCGTACCCACAACCCGCTGGAAAGCTATCTGCCATACTTGCCTTCTCTTGGTTTAGTCCATCGAGATCAAAGACATAGTCGGTGCCGAGGGCGCAGTGCTGGGGCCCTACCAAATCGGCGATGTAGGTGAGGTGATCCGCAAACCCGGCCGCGTTGGTTCGACCCTTGCCGATGAACAGTTCCAGGCCGTTGATCCCAATCACCCCGCCTGTCTCCGCGCAACCTTTGATCAGCTCGTCGCTGATGTTTCGCGGATGGGGTTCTAAGCTGAATGGATTTGAATGCGAGAAGACGACAGGACCTTCGGCCGCGTCGAGTGCGTCCCAGCAGGTCTGTTCAGACGTGTGGCTGAGGCAGACCACCATCCCGCTCCTCTGCATACGAGCAATCAGTGAGCGCCCCTTCGCAGTCAAGCCGCGGTCCTGGTCGTGAATGCCTGATGCCGCCCAATTGTTGCGGTTGTAGGCAAGGAGCATCCAGCGCACACCGAGTTCATAGAACCTATCAAGCGCATCATCAGCCTCGGCCAACGGAGCGACCCCCTCGACGTCGAACGTGACGGCAAGCCGTCCGCTTTTGACGGCGTCGTCGATGTCAGCTGTCTTAGAGACGATTTGAAATTGGTCTGGGCGATCGGACAACCACGAGCGCACCGCGAAGAGAACATCCAGGTGCTCTTTCAGCGCCATCTCGCCATAACCGACATTGAGAGAAACAACGCGTACCCCCGCCGCATGAAGTCGTTCGAGTTTGGGCAGCTGCGCGGGAAGCGCGTGCACATCCATCGGTGGGCAGACATGGTTGTCCCAGATGAACAACGACGCTGCGTCTGTGCCCAAAGGCTTTGGTGTTGGTGGTCTCACGCTTTGTTGCCTTCGCCTCAAAAAAACACTTTCCCATCGCACGCCAATGTATCAAATATTTTCCGATTGGAAAATGTTGTGCGGCATCGGGCTGCCCTCAAGAGAGCTGTAAGGGACGACGGCATTGGCGAAGCGCCTTTCTTACTCGGCAGGGGAGCTGCTCCGACAGGGCCTACGGAAGGAGCCGAACTGGCCGAAACTGTGGCGCGACCAGGAACCTCGCCGGTCCTACGATGTGGTCGTGGTGGGCGCTGGGGGTCACGGCTTGGCCGCGGCCTACTACCTCGCGAAACTCCATGGCGCGGATCGGGTGGCCGTTCTCGAAAAGGGCTGGCTGGGCGGCGGCGCGACGGCACGAAACACCACGGTTGTTCGTTCCAACTATTTCTACCCGGAATCGGCGAAGTTCTACGACTTCTCGCTCTCGCTATGGAAAGGGCTTTCCAAAGAACTCAACTACAACGTGATGTTTTCGCCGCGTGGGATGTGGATGCTGTCGCATGATCGGCACGGTGACGAAATGCTGCGCCGGTCGGTCAATGCGATGCTGCTCAACAATGTGCAGGCTGAGTACCATAAAGGCGATGCCGTCCGCTCACGGATACCGCATCTCAACCCGGCGCCGCGTTTCCCGATTTGGTCTGGGGTGCTTCAGCCTGATGCCGGAACTGCACGCCATGACGCTGTGGCCTGGGGCTATGCGCGGGCGGCCGATGCCTTGGGCGTCGACATCATTCAGGGATGTGAGGTGACGGGCTTCGACGTCAGCGGTAGCTCTGTAACCGGTGTACGGACGAACAAGGGGCCCATCGCTTCGGAGAAAGTTGTGCTTTCTGTCGCCGGTCATACGCCGGAGCTCGCTCGCCTTGCGGGGATTGAGATCCCGGCGATCACGTATTGCCTCCAGGCCTTTGTCACCGAACCCGTGAAACCGTTTCTTGATACGGTGGTGCTGTCACCAGCGACGGGGGTCTACCTCAGCCAGTCGGACAAGGGTGAGATGGTCATCGGCGGCGGGCTTGATCTCTTTCCTTCCTACGCCCAGCGCGGCAGTCCCGAGGCGCATATGCGCGCAGCGGCGGGCGTGATTGAGCTCTTCCCGAGCCTCTCAAGGCTGAGGTTCTTGCGGCAGTGGGCAGGGGTGCTGGACGTTGTCCATGATAGCTCCCCCATTCTCGGCCTGACGGATGTCAAAGGTTTCTACTTGAACTGCGGTTGGGGCACGGGCGGCTTTAAAGCGACGCCTGCTGGGGGTTTTTGCTTGGCTGCCACCATTACTGAGGATCGTCCGCATCCGTTGATTAAGCCCTTCGGGCTGGAACGCTTCACCACGGGCGCGATGATCGATGAAGCGGCCGCGTCCGGCATTGCGCACTAGGAGTCTGCTGTGTTGATGATCACCTGTCCCTATTGTGGTGAGCGGCCACAAATCGAGTTCCGGTGCGGCGGGGAGGCGCATATTGAGCGACCAACCGGGGGCGATGGTGCCGACGAAGATCAGTGGGCAGCATACCTTTACGCGAGGCGAAATACGAAAGGTTTGTTCCGTGAGCGTTGGTATCATCAATATGGCTGTCGGCAGTGGTTTCACGTTGAGCGCGACACCACAACTCATGAGATCACAGCCGTTTACGACATCACCGAGACGCGGCGTGAGGAGCTCGATCGATGAGCGGGTTTCGCCTGGCGGGCGGTACGGCCATTGATCGGTCACGCCCGCTCTCGTTCAGCTTTGATGGGCAAAGCTACAAGGGGTTTGCTGGTGACACGTTGGCATCGGCGCTCATAGCGAACGGCGTTCAGATCATCGGCCGCAGCTTCAAATATCACCGTCCACGCGGTGTTCTCGCCGCGGGTATTGAAGAGCCAAACGCGATCGTGACGATCGGTGAGGGGGCGCTCCAAACGCCCAACCTGAAAGCCACGACCGTTCGGTTGACCGATGGTTTGGTAGCGCAATCGGTGAACCGATGGCCCAGTCTGTCCGTAGACGCTCTTGCCGTGAGCGATGTCCTGCGCAAGTTCATCCCTGCCGGGTTCTACTATAAGACGTTCAAGCGCCCCGATTGGATGCTGTTTGAGCCTTGGATTCGAAAGGCAGCGGGGCTCGGTCGCGCGCCAAGCCTGCCAGATCCCGATAGGTATGAGCACAGATATGAGGCGTGCGATCTTTTGGTGATTGGAGGCGGTCTCGCTGGTTTGACAGCAGCGCGCGCCGCTTCCGTGTCGGGCGCCAACGTGATCATTGCAGAAATGGATGATCGCTGGGGCGGCGATTGGGTTGGTGATCCGCAGGTTGACGGCCAGCCCTTGGAGCAATGGTCTGACGCTACCGCCAGTGAGATCGAGAATGCTGCGGCTGGCAACCGGACACTCCTGCGCACGATGGCCTTTGGCATCTATGACGGTCTGCTCACTGGGCTGGTGCAGCAGCTGGATCAACCAGACAGCTCTGTGCGTGAACGTTTGATCTGGGTACGACCTAAGCGTATTGTTGTTGCGACGGGTGCGATTGAACGCCCCTTGCCAATCGCCAACAACGATGTTCCGGGTGTTATGCTCTCTCGCTCTGCGGCTGTTTATGCAGAACGCTACGGCGTTGCAGTCGGTGCGAAGCCCGTCGCTGTCGTTGGAGATGATGAAGGCTACGACGCGGCTCTTCATCTCAAGCGATCCGGGGTCGATGTTGGATGCGTCATCGATGTACGGGCGGAGACGCCTCAGAATCTTCGCGACCAACTCTCTGGGTACGGGATTGAGTGTGTGAACGGTGCACGCGCTGTTCGCGTGGTCGGCAGACGTGCTGTACGCGCTATCGAATACTCGGCCAGCGGACATAAAGTGCGCCGCGACTGCGATGCTGTTCTGGTATCGGGGGGATGGTCGCCGACCGTTCATCTCGCGGCGCAGGCAGGGGCCAAGCTCACTTTCGATGCTGGCGCCCAGTGCTTTGTGCCTTCCGCCATTCCCGCAGGCATAAGCGTGGTGGGCAGCGCCAGGGGACAGTTCGCAGCTCCTGAGAGCCTAGCGTTCGCAGTGAAGGAGATGGAGGAATCGCTCGCGTCTCCGACAACGATCGGATGCCCGGAGGTGACCTGGGAGGGAGCTGGTTCACGGAGCCCAACCGCTGACGCGGCTCTGCACACCAAATTGATGCCCACCGACAGCCGGGCGTGGATTGACCTTCAGAACGACGTGACGCTTGGTGACGTTAAACTGGCTATCCAAGAGGGCTTTCGCTCTGTTGAGCATGTCAAGCGCTACACGACGCTCGGTATGGCTACGGATCAAGGGAAGACCTCCAACGTCAACGGGATTGCCGCCATGGCGTCTTGCTTGGATCGTCCGATAGCGGAGGTGGGGACGACAAAGTTCCGCCCGCCATTTGATCCGGTGAGTTTGGGCGTTTTCGCCGGGACGAGTGTTGGCAACGCGCTCCTACCAAGGCGTCATCTGCCGGCGAGGGCTGTTCATCAACAGCTTGGTGCACAGATGGAAGATTACGGCTCGTGGAGCCGGCCTTCGTGCTATCCGCAGCACGGAGAATCTGAACACGAAGCGATTTGCCGAGAGGCCAAGGCGGTCCGATCCTCGGTCGGTCTCTTTGATGCCTCGCCACTTGGGAAGATCGAAGTCTTCGGTCCTGACGCGGCCGTGTTCCTCAACCTCTTTTGCTACAACACGATGTCGTCAATCAAACCGGGGCGCTGTCGGTATGCGTTGATGCTGAACGAAGAAGGCGTCGTGATCGATGACGGTGTCACCGCACGGCTCGGACCGGATCACTTCGTGGTCGGCACAACGAGTGGGCACGCGGACATGATCGCGTCGTCGATGATTGAGTGGCTGCAGTGCGAGTGGCAGCATCTTGATGTCGTGGTTGAGAACGTCACCAGCAATTGGGGCGTTGTGAACGTCAACGGTCCCAAGGCGCGTGAGCTGCTCGAGCGGTGCTCGCTTGATCTCTCTTTGGCGCCCGACGAGTTCAAGCATATGGGCTTTGTTGAGGGAACGCTTGCCGGTGTGCCTTGTCGGATCCAACGCGTGAGCTTTTCCGGTGAGTTGTCATACGAAGTCGCGGTACCGTCGTCGTATACTGAGCACGTCCTGCGCCTAATGCTCAAAGCGGGAGAAGACCTGGGGGTGGTTCCCTTCGGTGTCGAAGCATTGATGTGCCTCCGGATCGAAAAGGGCTTCATTCATGTGGGGTCTGAAACCGATGGCACCACATTGCCGGATGACCTTGGCTTTGGCGGGATACGCGCGAAGAAAAAGTCGGATTTCATCGGGCGAAGGTCACTCACCCGCCGTGACGCACTGCGGCCGGGGCGCAGGCAATTTGTTGGTATCCGGCTTGAACAGTCAAATGATACCATCGACGTCGGCGCGCATGTGCAGGACACTTCTGGCGACCGTTCGATCGGTTGGGTCTCATCATCGGCATACTCTCCAACTTTGGAGCGTCCTGTTCTGCTGGCGATGATCGAGAACGGTCGAGCACGGCACGGTGATCGCATCAAGCTTTTCGATCGTGGGCAGACGATAACAGGGGAAGTCATCCTGCCGTGCCAATTCGATCCAGACGGGGCGCGTTTGAATGGCTGAGTTTGCGCTTCATCGTGCTGAGCACCAGATTCTCGTGAGCAACGAGGCCATCGAAGTTGTGTGCAGCAGCGGCGTGCCTATGGCGAAGCTCCTTCTTCGCTATCATAAGCCGTTCATGGCCGATCGCTCTGGTTTTCTGACTGAGGCAGGTCTGCCGCTTAAGCCGGGGTCAGCCGTCGGTGATGCCGCCGTCCGTACCCTGTGTGTTGGGCTCGGTGAGTGGCTGTTCCTCGGGCAAGACCCGATCGAGAGATCGCAGGCAGCTCGCGCTGATATCATCAGGGCGTCCGATGGTGACCTCAGCCCGCTCTTGGTCGACATCACTGACGGTCGTTTGATGCTCGATGTGTCTGGGCCGCGTGCAGCAGACTTTCTCAAGTCGTTCGTAACGGCGCCCTTCGACACCCGCGATACGGCGGATCGCGACTGCTTTTCCACGCTCTTCGGTTCGGTTGCGTGCGTTCTGTTGGCCGACACCGATCGGAGAACGTACTCTGTGATTGTTGATGTGTCCTATACGGACTATATGAAGGGTCTCATCGCAAAGAGCACCAGCTAGCTTTTGGGGCGCATCGCGATCGCTTCGATTTCAACCTTTGCCCCAGGGACCAGCAATTGTGCGACCACGGTGGAACGCGCGGGCAACTCGATGCCGTCAAACGCCGCGGCATACGCGCTGTTGAATGGTTGAAAATCCTCAGGATCAGTGAGCCAAACCGTGGTTTTGACGATGTCTCGCATCTCGAGGCCAGCTGTCTTGAGGACTGCCCCTATACGTTCGAAAACGCGTTGAGTCTGCACCCCTACCGTCGTCCCAACAATGGACCCTTGGTCATCGAAGGCGAGCTGTCCTGATAGGAAGACCAGGTCTCCAGCTTCTCTATAGAGCGAGAGGGGAACCGGGGGCAGATTGCCTGTCTCTGTCATATTATACGTCCTCAGTTCAACGATAGGGGTGTGAAGAGGTTCAGATAGAGCGCCGTTGTCAGGAGGATCAGCGCGGCTGCGCTGCTCGACAACAAGACAACGCGCGCGGGCCAGGCCAGCTCTTCGCGATGCCGCAGAAGCAACGCCGTCGGTGTTGCCGCCGACACAATGAGTAGGCAGCTCGACGCAAACAGAACACTCATGCGCCATGTTTGTGCACTGAAAATATCCGAAAAGAAAGACGATCCGCCCGGGCCTGGCGCGAGGAGTGCGGCTCCTGCGGTGGCCAGCACGACAGGCAGGATGAACGTCGACCATGCGCCGGGCAGGCGCATAACAATCGCCGCCCCCGCAGCGATGATGCCCAAAACTGCCGCGACAACCGTGGCTTTCGTGCGCAGCGATGGCGAGGTGAGCAGCGTTTCCGCCGCCCAGGCGTTGGAGCTTTCGAGTATCAGACCCTCACGGACCGCGATGATTTGAGGTGCTCTTCCATCGGCTGGTTTTGCGGCAAACACGCCGTCGGCAATCGGCCGGTAGGGGCCCTGGCCGCGGAACATGAAGCCATCCTCCGTATGCACGACATCGGTCGGTGCACCCAGGGCAAGGACCATCTCAGGTGATTTATGGGGACGACGCTCAGGCATGTATCGTCCAGGCTTGGGATAGCCCTCCTGGCCGTTACCATACTCTGGCGTTTCGTGCGGTCCGAGCGCGGCCTGCAGAAAGCTGTCCCTGAGGAGGCCAAAGTCGAACGGGGATGCCTCGTCTTTTGTTGGGGATCCTGCCCAACCAATGAACATCGCCGTTTGGGTTTCCGGGATTAGGACGAGCCATGATGAAAAGACCCCGAAGGCTCCGGCATGTTGCGCGACTGGCTGATCGTTCCAGTCCGTCAAGAACCAGGCCATACCGACGCTAGGGAGGCTCGGGTGGTTCCCGCCCAACGGCTCGAGCAGTTCTGCGCCTTCGCCCGACGCGTCTGCCTCGAACACGCCAATCGCGTAGCGCGCCATGTCTGTCGCTGTGGCCTCAATCGAGCCGGTGGGTGCGAAGAAGGGGGCGTTCGCCTTGTGTGGGATGGTTTCATGCCCTTCTGTGGTCGGCGACCACGGAAGAGCGAGGGCAGGGGTTCCAACTTCGGCATAACCAAGGTCGGTGTTGGTCATGCCGAACGGTTGGAAGATCTGTTGACGCATGAAGTCTTGGAGGGTCTGGCCCGTCAAGTCCTCCACCATGGCGCCGAGGATCGGCGGGTTGATGTTGGCATAGACCGTCAGTGTCCCAGGCTCGCGCACAATCTCCGGTATCGCTCTTTGGGCGTAGTTTGCATCAGCAGGGATCGTCGTCAGTCCGTGACGGACATAGCCAAAGCCGCGCTCCTCGAAACCTGAGCGGTGGCTCAGCAAATGACGAATGGTGACTTCTGTTCCGTCCCAGTTGGGGAGCGTGATGCGCTCGAGATAGGTGTTGGCGGGATCATCAATCGAGGTGATGGTCCCATCGTCAACCAGCCGCTTCACCGCCAATGCCGTGAAGGTCTTCGTCACTGAGGCGATCAAGAAGCGATCCGTTGAGGGATCAATAGGCTCGCCGTCTGGTCCTCCATTGCACCCAAGGCCTAGCGCCGCGACGATCTTCCCGTCACTGACGACGGAGACCGAGGCAAGCGATGCTGCGCCGTTCGTCATGGGCGCACGGACCTGGGTCTCCAGCCAGGTTGCGACCCAGGCTGGTGTCTTCTCTGCTGTTTCCGCCCAAGTCTCACAGCCGATGGCTGTGCTGCCCAGCACCAGCGTGACAACGGCGGCGACAAAGCGCCGAAGAAAGTCTGTCATCAGCATATCAATTGTCTTCCGTGAACGGCCAGATCGAGCGATCGATGTTTCGGAACGGCAAAGCCTTGAGGTCGAGGGATGCGACGCCGGGACTGTCGACATAGGCGACCTCCTTTTCCATCATCGCGAAGCCGGCCGTGAAGTGCTGCATAGATTTCACGACGAACAGTTGCTTCTGCTCCACATCGATGCCGAAATTGGAGAACGCGGTCGGGCTGAAACACTGACTACGCTTCGAAGTCAGCATGATGTCAAATGATCCGTTCACGCGGATTGCCGCGACATCGCCGAGGGGAATCTTCATGACAATAATGTCGTAGATGGCATCGTCCGTGACCTTCAGGACCTCAACGTGAAGGTCCATCGGGTCACCTGAGAGTGCGCAGGCCTTGCCGCCGACCCGGAGGTCGATCATTGCTCCTTCGCCGGCTGCTTTTGCAATCGATGCGGCAACGGGGTCGTGGATGAACCCGGCGCAGGCCTCTGTTAGGCCGGACTCAATCAGAGCACCGATGAGATGCGTCGTGTCGCTGGGGCAACCGGCGCCGGGGTTGTCGGCAAAATCAGCGAGCACAAGCGGGACGTCCCGGGCGACGTGCGCTTTCTCAACAGCCTCCTCAACGGTGATCAGCTTGGTCATGGTTTGCCCACGGAGCGCGCATGTCGCATCGCCCAGCTCTTGTGCGGTGGCTGCCGCGAGGTCTTGGTCGCCATCTGTAATGACAAGGGTTTTTGTGCCGTAGTCAGCCACGTCGCCCCAGGGAAAGCCGTGGATCAACGATGCCACCAGAACACCGCTGCGCTGTTCCATGTCCTCTTGAAGCCTCACCAGCGAGGCTGTCGGCTCGTTGGGTGTAAAGAACATATCCATCATGCGGCAGTCATGGGTCACGATCACCGGGTTGATCTCACCGCGTTGCGTTTTGATAGCGAGGTCGACCAGCTCTCGCGCTCTGGCCTCACCATCGGTGTGCGGATACTCTTTGAAAGGGATCAGAAGATCAGCGTTTTCGAGCATGCGCTCAGATAGATGGCAGTGGGGATCCAGGGTGGCCCCGATCACCGCCTTAGGACCCACCAAAGAGCGGATGCGCGCAAGGATCTCTCCCTCACAGTCTTCACAGCCATCCGCGACCATGGCGCCGTGGAGGCCCAAGAGAACGATGTCGACATCACCTGCGGTGACCAGGTCGCTGATCAACGTATCGGAAAGGCGTTTCCACGTCTGCGCGTTGATGGGACCCGCAGGGTGCGCGCCGCCGCAAAATCCTTCGTGCAGAGTCCATCCGTGTTCAGCGCAGACTTCACGCGCGACCCACAAGGGGTAGGTATAGAGCGACGGCTCTTCCGGATGGGTGCCGGCGGGATAGGAGAGCTCTTCGAAAGCTGCATCGCCGGCGCGGATGGGTGAGAAGGTATTTGTCTCCGTCTGTAGAGACCCAGCAAATATTCTCATCGACCCTCCGTATAGTACCTAGTTGTGCTCGACGTTCACCGAGACGATCCAGGTCTCTTCGCCTTCGTCGGCGGCGTTGATGAAAGCGTGACCCATCAAACTGTCGAGGTAGACACCTTCGCCGACCTCAAGTGTACGAGGCGCGTAATACTCAGTATAGACCTCGATGCGTCCTTTGGTGACAAAGATAAACTCTTCACCCGGGTGCGAAAGCAAGGGGCCGAACTCCTCGACGCTCCTTGCCCGCACCTGGGAGACGATCGGGATCATCTTCTTTACTCGGATGTTCTCGCAAAGGTATCGGTAGAGGTAGTTTGGCGTATCAACGCGAGAGCCTGAATCGGCGAGCGCCCAGTCAATCCGCGAGGCAGGCCTCGCGGCTGCGTCTTGGTTGGCGCTGTCGGAGCTCGACAAGAACTCGGAGAGTGACATCCCGAACGCAGAGGCCGTGAGCAGCAGGCGATCATAGGTGAGGGACAGCTTGCCGTTCTCGACCTTTGAGATGGTGGATATCGCCATCCCTGTGCGCTCGCTTAGCTCGCTAAGTTTCCAGCCGCGCTCGGTGCGAAGTTGCCGAATGTGCTGTCCCAAGTCTTCTGGCTGTGTGCCAACCCACTTTTGCTGGTCTTCCCGGGTGCCAGCGATATCGACCCGGCGCTTTTTGCGGTCTTCGGGGGAGTTGGTTGCCATGCTCAAATCTCTTCCTTGCGCGCGCCTTGCCGGATCCGGCCGAAGCCGCACCACCGATAAGGGCATTGTCTTGCGGGAAGATGCTTTAGGCATGTTGGAGTGATCCCACCAGCGTCTGGTTCTGGGGCTCTTTGCGGCGGGGTGTTCTGAGGCCCGCGACGGCACGCTCTGTTGTGTGGAGCGGCGCTGAGAGGGCAGAGCCTTTCTGCATTGATGCGGCGACCTGAGGTGTGTGGTTCACTCTCATGGCTTAGAAATACGTCCGCACGAGATCGACGACGTCGTAGTTCTCATCGATGGCGTAGAGGCATCTCCATTTGTCAAAAGTGGTGCAGGGATGCGACACGCCAAAGCCAACGAGATCGCCGATCTGGAGCGGCGACGTGTCTGGCGCATCAAGGTACGTGTGTTGATCGTTCATTGCAACGGCGACGTGGCTATCAAGGCGCTGCAGGTTTGGACCTGCACCCGGTGTTCCGAACACCTTCGGCTGGGGAAGAGCCAGGTCCGTTCCTGCATCGCGTTTGCCCAGGGCACAGATCACGCGGCCAGGCTCTGGCGTAGACTGCACAAGCCCCCAAACCATCAGTGCACCGTGGAGATCTGGCGCGGACAGGCCTGTTTCGGTTTCGCGCGCGCGGATATCCTGGAGGGCATCCTCATACATGCCGTGATCGTGACTGATATAGCATCCAGAGCGCACGACGATATCAGTCGGTACGCTGAGGCCTGCGCTACGAAACGAGTGAACGGCGAGGTCGAAAAACCCCGACCCTCCCGCGGACAAAATGAGCGGCTCTTCGCCGACGAGATCCGCTTCGATGCACGTCTTCGCCACTTCAATGGCAAAGCTGAACAGGTCTTCAACTTGGCTTGTCGAGGTCTTGGGTCCGAAGATCCCTTCGTAACACCCCACACCTCGAAATGATAACCGGCCATCAGAACGATTGATGGCCTCGACGATCGGCTGCAGGTCCTGCATGTGCCGGATCCCCGAGCGGCCGCCTTTGATCCCCGTTTCGATCAGGATGTTCAAAGGGCGCGACAGACCAAGATCTTCGCAGGCTGAGGATATTCGTTCGGCTTGGGCAGGATGGTCGATGAACGTATAAAAATCGAAGCCCGGGTCATCCATCAGTTCACGTATGACGTAGCGGATCTCAGCATCGCCCACCAATTGATTGGCCATCATGATCCGATTGACGCCCATCGCGCGGTAGGAGCGAACGTGATGCCCCGTGGCGGCTGTGATCCCCCACGCCCCATCGTCGAGTTGTTTCTTGAACAGCTTGGGCGACATGGTCGTCTTTCCATGTGGAGCGAACTTGACGCCGCTTGAGGCCATGAACTGCCGCATGGCCGCACTGTTCCGCTCGATTGTCGGCCATGAAAGCGTTGCCGCTGGGTACATGATCGAGCCGTCGAACAGATTGATATGCGCGTCCCGAACATCATTGTCTGAGCGCCCCTCAAGCCCTGTTGGTAGGGCCTTGAGCCGCCAGTCAAGGACGTCGTCGTCGATAAGATCTGGGCTCTGGTTGGTCATGCGGTGGCGCATCCATTGGCCCGGCATCGATCGGAAGCGGCAGTTTCCTTGCATGCAACCCAACGCCTGAGACCCAGTCGCCGCGCCATAGGGGCTTCGGCGCCAGCTCCGGGGATAGGCGTTTTCAATTGTCCGATCATAAAAAAATTGATAAACGGAAATCGGCGAGGTGCAAGTGGGAATGGAGTTACGCGTGCTTTTGATGCTCCCATGTCCTCCAGGCGGGGTCCTGTTGAGGCCCCCGTCGGTCAATCGGTTTGAGGCTCAGCGCCAGGTTACTCTGAGGGGTGCTGGTCGCTCGTCCCTTGCGGCATCTCCCTCGCTCAAGAGATCAAGAGGCTAGGTAGGCATGGACAGTTTTCTGATGAGCGCGGCGGCGCCATGGGTCATCTCGTTGGGCATGCTGGCCTTAGGCATCGCGCTCCTGGTGTTGGGTGTGAGGGGCAGCGGCGCTATCAAACTTGTCGGTCGAGCGGCGGGGGCTTTCACCGGAATCATCGGTATATTGATGATATTTGGTGCCACCAGCGTCCAGCTGGCCATGAACGATGTCAAGAGCGCCTATCCAATGCCCGGCAAGCTTGTCGATATCGGTAGCACGACCACGCATCTTTGGTGTGAGGGGCCACTCGTCGACGGTGAGGCGCCGATCGTCTGGCTGTCGGGGAGCTATGGTCAGGCGCTGTGGATGAAGCCCTTGCACGACCGCATCAAAGAAGAGCGCCGGTCGTGCATGATCGATCGACCGGGCCTTGGATGGGCGGGCGCAGCCTCGCTGCCCCGTTCCGTGGATCAGGTGCTCGAAGAGACGCACGCGACGTTGATCAAAGGCGGTGAGCAGGCGCCGTTTGTGATGATCGGCCATTCCTATGGCGGGCTCTACAGCGCCAATTTCGCTGATGCGTATCCGGATGATGTGGAGGCCGTCGTGCTGCTTGATCCGACGCCGCCAGCGTGGTTCGTGGAGCAACAGGGTCGTTGGGGATGCGGTTCGCCCTCGCCGTCAAAGGTGATGGTGTTGGGAGCGATGTTTGGCCTCGGCCAGATCCCGGCGCTGAATCCCTTACTGCAGCCGCAGTCCCAGCCTCTGAAAGACGCAATCGGCGAGGACGATTGGAAACCTCTGGTCCAATTTGAGACGCGACCGTCATCGCTTGTCGCGAATGCGTCTGCACTCCACGCGGGATGCGCTGAACCTTTCTCTGTCGTGCGAGCGCCGGGTGCCCTTGGTGACCTTCCGATGCTGACGATCATTCAGACCCGGGATGATGATTGGCAGAAATGGGCGCCCGAGGGCTTGTCGCCGCGTCAAACGCGCAATTGGGAGCGGTGGGCAGATGTTCAGGGTGCGCAGTACGGGACGCTTTCGAGCCGATCGGAGGTGATCAAGGCGCCGGCGGGCGGCACGCACTACTTCCCGCTTCTCTTGCCGGACTTCACAATGGAAAAAATCGAGGGGTTCCTCGCAGAGCTAGCCTCGGTTGAGCCTGATGCCCTCGATGGGCTGCCGTCCGTCCAGCAAGAGAATGTTGCTACGGGCGATGCGGAGCGCCCTGAGTGACGGCGGGCCCGATCAACACGTTCGTCGCGGCGTTGGGCGCCGAGGTGAACACTTTTGCCCCTCTGCCGATCAACACCGAGAGGTTCGAAGAGGTCTGCCTGTTCCGTGCCGGCGAGCTGCGACCAGGGGACGATGTGCCGTTGATCGCCGCGCCGCTGAAACGCGCTTGGGAGTTGGAGGCGCAGCACGTGTTGTCTGTACACCAAGGCCTCTGTGCGGGCGCCCAGCCTGGCGGATGTGTTGTGCGGACGACCTACGAGTCGTTGCGCGATGAGCTTCTTCGCGATCTGCGTGACGCCGAGCTTGCCAGCGGTAAGATCGAACTGGTTTTGCTCGGACTGCACGGCGCCACCGTTGCCGAGGGCTATCCCGACTGTGAAGGGGATTTGCTCCGCTGCGTTCGTGATCTCGTGGGAAGCGACGTGTTCGTCGCCGCGTTGCTCGACCCGCATTGCCACCTCTCCACAGAGATGCTGGATGCGGCGGACCTCCTGACTGCATATAAAGAATATCCCCACACAGATATATTCCCGGAGGCCGAACAGCTGGTCGATCTGTCAGTGCAGCATGTCAAAGACGCCTCGAAGCCGCATATTGCTGCTGTCCGGTGTCAGACGATGCAGGTGATCCATACCACCCATGGCGCGGGCGAGGACATTGTCAGGTCACTGCGTGATCGGGCAGAAACCGATGGGGTGGTCGATCTTTCCATTGCCCACAGCTTTCCGTGGGGAGACACGGCGGACACTGGGACAGCGGTCTGGTGCACGGTTGCCGCTGATCGCACAGAAGATTTCGCGTCCGAGCACGCTCACGCGCTCGCCAGCGAACTGATCGCCGCGCGCACCCAAACGCAGAGCCCCGCTGCGACCTTCGACGAGATAATGGGCGCTATTCGAGGCGACGGAGAGGGCCCCGTTGTCGTTGCCGACAGCGCGGACAACCCAGGCGGCGGCGCGCCTTCTGATGGAACGCAGCTTATCCGGGACTTGCTTGAAGCCGGGGTTTCGAACCTGGCTGGCGGTTTCTTGTGGGATCCTGGCGCCTTCGACCTTTGCCGAGCAGCAGGCGAGGGTGCGGTCATCCCCCTGAGGGTCGGCGGCAAAGTCTCTCGGGTTTCCGGCAGGCCTCTCGATTTGGAGGTGCGTGTAGGAACAATATGCCCTTCGATTGATCAGCAGTTCGCCGGGTCGCCTTGGCCCATGGGCGACGCAGTGGCCGTCCACGCCGAGAACGTGTCACTGGTCCTGACCACGCGCAGAACGCAGTGCTTCGACGCGGAGGTCTTCTCTCGGATGGGCGTTGATTTGACGAGCAAGGACGCCGTTGTCGTGAAGAGCTCTCAGCACTTTCGTAGCTCATTTGCTCAGCTTACCGATCGGATTTTCTACTACGAAGGCGAGGGCGCTCTCGGGTCGATCAGCAGTCTTCCCTACCGAGACATCACGCGCCCGATCTGGCCTGTTGACAGCATCGAGCCAAAACCGTCGCTCTTTTATGGCTCGAGCCAGCCTGCGCGTGTTGATGGTGCATATGAACAGGCCGGGGACGCGCTAAGATGAGCCCCATAGCACGTCTCGTCGCCTCGCTTCTGTTGTGGCTGATCACCAGTTTGGCCGCTCAAACCACAGCCTCCGCGTATGAGAGCGCTCAAATCACCGACGGAGGTGCTCCCTCTACGGATCGCACTGCGACACCTGCGGCTGACGTTGGCCTAACACCAGACGTTGCTGCCATCGCTGCCGCCTATGACGCTCTGCTCGGTGAAGGCGGCAAAGACCGGTTCACGGGAGCAACGGTCGTGATCGTTGAAGACGGCGCAACCGCCTATGCCAAAGGCTACGGTCTGGAGCGGGTGGACGGCGCAATTCCGGTTGATCCGTTGGTCACACAGTTTCGCCTCGCATCAGTCTCCAAGACGATCGTCGGTAGCCTTCTCGGTATCGCCATTGATCGCGGTGCGATCACGTCAATCGACGATCCGATCAGTCGGTATGCGCCTGAACTACACCTTCCGGCCAATGCAGGGACGGACATCTCCGCTCGTATGCTGGCAACGCACCAGGCGGGGTTCGCAGAGCGTCGCCAACCTTTCTTGGGCGAGGGGCAAGCCTTTCCGCTGCTTGGTCCGGCTTATGCTGCGAGCCAAAGGCCGCCCTATATCGAGCCTGCCGGAGAGCGCTCGAACTATTCCAACTACGGAACGTCGGTCTTGGGATTGGCTGTGGCGGAGGCCCTGGACGAGGACCTCTTCGATCTCATCGAGGATGATATCTTCGGCCCGCTTGGAATGGACACGGCTTCGTTCCCTCGAACGACTGTCCCGCCAGCCCGGATCGCTGACATTGAGGTCTTCTACCCCGATGGCACGACGTACCTTGTGCCCCATACCTGGTACCAAAACCCAATTGTCACGCCCGCAGGCGGCCTCATCGCGTCGGGTGGAGACATGGCTCGATACATGATCAGCCTGATGGGCGGTTCATCCGAACAAGGGATACCGGCTCTGCATACTGAGGAGACGCGCAAGCTGATTTTCAGCCGCCTCGGCGCAACGCACCCCGCGCTTCAGGGCTTTGGTGCACTGTTCATGGTGATGGATTGGAATGGGGAACTCGTTGTCGAGCATGGAGGACGAACGCTTGGCAGCACCAGCGTACTGCAACTCTTTCCTGATCGAGGCTTGGGGGTATTCGTGTCGATAACGGGCGAGGGCGGAACGTTTTTGCCGGTTACCAGTCTGCTCGGAAAGAGTTGGCCCAGTCCGTCGGGGCCCTCGGTCAACATCGGACGTCAACCTGGTCTTCTCGATCTGCGCGCGACGGCACCTGAGGCTGTCCTTGGTCAGATGAAGCCAGTCAGCTCTGACGAGTTGAGCGAGCTTCCGCCGCTTGATCGTTTCGCTGGACGTTACCTGAACCAGCGACGTTCCGTCCGACCGGTTGATGGCCTTTTCCGAAGCCTGTTTCTCGGCGATGGAACAATCTCAGTCGTTCCGGCTTCTGATGGTACCCTGCAGATTGGCTGGGCGACAGGTTACCGGCAAATCCGGCCGGGGGTCTTTTATCGAGATCCCCAAGAGACTGACTTTCCCTCGGGCTGGTTCGATACGTTTGCGTTCGTTCTCGATGACGACGGGAAGGTTGAGGGAGGGTCGTGGTTCTACACGGACGGTTTCTACCGTCCTGTCTCGGGGCTTGGCGATCCTGCGGTTCAGCGACGTCTTATCGTGATCAGCGGTGTGGTGCTTCTCACTGGCATTCTGGCCCCGCTCTGGTCACCGTCCGTACCAGGGCGATGGTTCGCGGTCGCCGCCCCGTTTTTCGTCATCAGCTTGCCGCTCCTCTACTTTGCCGGCTGGCCCAATCAGCCGGTGGAGCCCCTCAGTTTCGTGCTGATCAGGCCTCGTGATCTGGTTCCCTTGCAGCTTGGCGGGATCTGTCTCGCCGCGCTCTCTTTGACGTTGGTCGTGTTGGCTGTGCGCAGCTTCACCGTTCAGGGGGCCGGCATGCGTGCCCGCGTGTCCCAAGCGCACCTTACTGTCCTGGCCGCCGCGGCCGCGCTCGCACTGGTTGTTGGGTGGGGTGCTGGCCTCATCGGATGGAACGTCGTGTCGTGACGTTGGAGCCACACTTGCCGGTTTGCTGACCGAAATCACGTTTTCCAATCAGAAAAATACTTTACAAAGCGAGAAAATGCTCGACACTGGAAATTGGCTAGCACGGGGCATGAGTACGCGTGAGCCAGAGGGAGAGAGAAATGAAAGTCAGCTTTGGAAGCTCCGCGGTATCCGTATTCGCACTGTTGGCCGCGCTACCGGCTGCCGTTCCTAGCTCTGCGCTCGCGCAAGACGGGGACGCTGCAAGCCAGCAAGATGAATCAGAGACAATCGTCGTCACCGCAAGGCGGCGCGAGGAGGCACTTTCCGACGTCCCCGCATCGATCGATGTTTTTGGTTCCGCGGAACTTGAAAAGCAGGGTGTCTTTGACTTCGCCGACCTCGCCCAGCGGGCGCCGAACGTCTACATCTTCGAGAACACGGGCAACCCCGCTCAAACAGGCGTGACCATCCGGGGTATTCCTAACCGTACCGGTATTTATGTCGACGACGTGTTCGTCGGAGACGCCAGCGGGTTTAACCAGCTGCTGCTCGATGTCGAGCGTATCGAGATTATCCGTGGTCCGCAGTCGACGCTCTTTGGACGTGACTCGCTCTCGGGTGCTATCAACACCATCACGAGGAAGCCGGGTGACGAGTTCGAAGCATCCGTTTTGGCTCGGTATGGCAACTACAATTATCGCCAGCTCGGCGGCGCTATCAGCGGCCCACTGACCGACAAGATTTCCGGCAAAGTGACGGGCGGCTGGCGTGCGCAAGAGAGCTTCAACGAAGTCGAAGGCCTTGGTGATGACTTTGATACGATTGATGAATACGCTCTTGCGGGCCAGTTGAAAGTCGATGTCACTGAGACGTTTGAGCTGCTCTTCAACGTCGATTATCTCAACAACTCGCAGGTCACCGGCCTTTCAGACGTCAGCCGCGACTTTCCGGGCCCGTCCTTTTTCGCAATTGGTGCGAACGATGCGAGCCCGACTGATCGTGTCCTCCCGGGCCTGAACCAGCTGAACATGCTCGATCGCGAAGTCGCCAGCGGCTATGTGCGTGCCGAATGGGAGCTTGGGAACTGGGATATACGGTCGATCACGGCGTTCCGGGACAACGAATTCGACGTTGCTCGCGACCCCGACGGTAGCGCGTTCGACCTTCTGCGTGGTGAGCAAAACACTGACTTTGAACAGTTCTCCCAGGAAGTTATTGCTTTTTACGACAACGGGTCGAACTTCAACGGTCAGATTGGTGTCTTCTACTTCGATAGTGAGCGCACTTTCACTGACATCAACGATACGTATGGAGACTTCCCGCTGACGGTGCTGGATGAAGCCACCATTGGCTTCATCGATGCTGGCTCTCCGGAAGATATCACGGGCCTGCTGGCGCCTTTCAATCCAGGCGCTATCCCCGGTGTGGTGACCATTGGACGTGCAGCGGCAAGCCCGACTTTGCAAGCTGTTGATCCGCTTCTCGGCTTGCTGGCAGGGGCTGCGCTCACGGACGAGATCTTTGGTCGTCAGACAACATTCGACACACAAGAGCTCGAAAGTATCGCTGTCTTTGGTCAGGGATCTTGGCGCCCTACGGAGCGGCTGGAACTTACCGCTGGTCTTCGGTATACGTCTGAAACCAACAATGCAGAGATCGGATTCGAAGCTCTTGGCGCCACATCCGTGTTCTTTGGCGGAATCTCCGAACTTGGTCCTTTTGCTTCACCTGAGGAAAAAGACTCGATCTTCAGCCCGAGCGGTAGCATCCGTTACGATGTCAGTGAGCAAGTGAACGTCTACTTCACTTCGGGGCAGGGTTTCCGCAGCGGCGGCTTTAACACAGCACCTCCTGATCCAGGCGCGACGGAGTTTGGTGTGGACCGTTCGTTCGAACCTGAGATCGTGACGAGCTACGAAATCGGCGTCAAATCGGACCTCGCGGACAACCGCATCGCGTTCAATGCCGCCGCTTTCATCCAAGACTACAAAGACTTCCAGCGTTCGATCACCCGGATTGACAGTTTGGGTAACCGTTTCACCGAGACGGAGAACACCTCGGCAAGCATCTGGGGTCTCGAGCTTGATGCGGAGATTGATGTCACGAACAACTTCTTCATCACGGCAGCATACGGTTATCAGGATTCTGAGTACGACGACTTCCCTGCTTTGGTGAACACGGTCGGTGCAGGGATTATCGAAGCCGATCTCACTGGTGAGCCGCTTCCGTTTGTACCGACGCACTCTGCCAACATCACAGCGTCCTACGAGGTGCCGATCGGCACGAACTTCGACCTTCGCATTGGCGCTGATCTTCAGTACCGCAGTGAGTACCGGGTGACGGATGCTCGAGAGGATGCGTCTGATCCCGAGGTGTTCGTTGACGATACGACCATCCTTAACGCCAATCTGGCCATCACACATGCGCCGTCACAAACGACGTTCGCGGTGCGCGGCTTCAACTTGACTGATGAGGAGTTCGTCACCGGCGTCGATTTCAATACGTTCGCGGGCGCCGTTTACCAGTCCCTCAGTGAACCGACGACGTGGACCGTCGAGTTGTCGAAGAGGTTTTGATCAATATGTATCTGGGGCGGCTGGGGTCTTCACGGCTCAGTCGCCTCTGATGCATCAACTCCCGACTGACTCTTAGTCGTAGCAAGAAGGGCGGACGCAGCATGGTCCTGAACGAGCGACAACTCGAACTGGTTGCGTCAGAAGAGAGCGGGGGCGGTGACGCCGTCACGCGTCTTAGAACACCTTATCTGGTGTTCTTGGGCGGATGTGAAAGCGAAGCCTTCGGCAAAACCGCGCTCGGTATTCGGGACTGGACGAGCTTTGTCATCGGCCAACAGCGTTTTTCTTCTCAGGTTATCGATCTTGGTGTCCCCGATTTGACGGCAGCTGAAGCGAAGGCGGCCGGCGCGGGTTCGTTCGTCATTGGAGTCTCGGCCATTGGTGGGCTACTCCCAGACGATTGGCGTGAAGCTATTCTGTCGGCTATTGAGGCTGGTCTGGATGTGGTGAGCGGCCTTCACCATCGCCTCAACGACGAGCCGAGCTTCGTTGCAGCGGCGAAGCTTCACGGTGTGACGCTTCATGACATTCGCCATGCAGATCGCCCACTGACGGTAGGAACGGGATCAAGACGATCAGGACACCGGTTGCTCAGTGTAGGTACAGACTGCGCATTGGGTAAGAAGTACGCTGCACTTGCTTTGGCAAGGGCGTTCAAGGAGCGCGGCGTGCCTGCCGATTTCCGCGCAACGGGACAGACAGGCATCATGATTGCTGGTCGCGGCGTTGCCATTGATGCGGTGCCAGCGGACTTTATTTCCGGTGCTGTGGAGGAGCTTTCCCCTGCCGCTGATGATGATCATTGGGATCTGATCGAGGGGCAGGGTTCGCTGTTTCATCCGGCCTATGCCGGAGTGAGCCTTGGGCTTCTTCATGGTGCGCAGGCTGATTGTCTTGTTCTGTGCCATGACCCCTCTCGGGAACACCTCAACGGGTTCCCTGACTATCCTATGCCTTCGATTGACGAGGCCATACGCCGCAACGAGGAGGCGGCGCGGCTGACCAATCCGGATGCGAAAGTTGTCGCGCTGAGTTTGAACACGTCCAAAATGTCCCGTTCCGCTGCCACGGATCTGGCCAAGAGCCTTGAGGACGAGTTTGGTCTTCCGTGCATGGATGTGATGCGTTTCGGTGTCGACAAGGTTGTCGACAGCATCCTGAGCTAGCCAGTGTCGTTGGAAATCGAAGCCACCGCCATGGCGTGGCCCATGCGCGAGCCTTTCGCCATTTCACGCGGCACACAGCTCGAACAGCCATGCATCCACGTGCGTTTGACCGATCCTGACGGCTTTCAGGGACACGGCGAGGGGTGCGGGATCATCTATGACGGTGAAACGCCCGAGACGATGCTTCTCGATATTGACCGTGTCCAGAGAGAATTGAGCCAAGGCTTCGATCGCGAGACGCTCCTCACCATTTTGCCTAAGGGCGGCGCGCGGTGCGCTGTTGACGCCGCTCTTTGGGATCTCGAGGCGAAGCGTCATGGCCGGTCACCTTATGAGCGAGCGTTGGGCCGCAAGGGGGAGGCGGTCGATACAGCCTTCACGATTGGCATACGAAGCATCGAGGCTTTCGAAGAGACAGCGTCCGCCTACGCAGATTTTGCACTCTTGAAGGTGAAGGTTGGTCCCGGCGATCCGTTTGAAGCCATATCGGCCGTTCATCGGGGTGCGCCCGACGCGAAGCTGATCATCGATCCGAACCAAGCCTGGAGCGCTGATGACGTGGAGGCCTTTGCGCGTCGCCTTCTGAATTTGAACGTCGTCTTGCTGGAGCAGCCCATCCCTGTCGGCGCGGAAGCAACGCTGAAAGAACGCGATATCCCGATCTCTCTGGCTGCAGATGAGTTGATCAATGAGGCCGACGACCTTGAGAAGGCGGTGGGCGCCTTTGACGTCATCAACATCAAGCTGGACAAAACAGGCGGCCTCACCAACGCCCTAAAGCTCGCCGACCAGGCCGAGGCTATGGGGTTTGGATTGATGGTTGGGTGTATGGCGGGGTCGTCTCTGTCCATGGCGCCGGCCCACGTTCTCGCGCAGCGCTGCGCATATGTGGATCTCGACGGGCCGCTTCTTCAGTCTCAAGACTACCCCGATGCCATGCTTTACGAGGCAGGGCGGCTTCACCCCGCAACTCCGGCGCTATGGGGCTGAGCGACCGGAGGCCGGTAGGCTTCTGAACTTCCGGAGCTGGTGCTCCCACGGCGGGTGTTAAATGCATGCGGCGGGTGGACGATGGACAACAATTGATCCAGTATTTTCCGATCAGAAAATTTTTGACGTTGGTACAATGCAAAGTAGCTTCATCAAGTGGACCAGCCTGGCGCTGTTGATTGGCGCCGCGATCCTGTCGTTCATCGACCGACAGATTCTCAGCCTGCTCGTCGATCCTATCAAACAGGATCTTGAGATCTCCGATACGCAAATCGGGCTGTTGCAAGGGTTGGCCTTCGCCTTGTTCTACGGATTGGCGGCCATACCCTTCGGGTGGCTTGCCGATCGGAAAAGCAGGAAGTGGATCATCACCGGCGGCGTTCTGTTCTGGTCTTTGATGACCGCAGTGAGCGGCCTTGCGCGGAGTTTTGGTCAGCTATTCGCGATGCGCCTCGGCGTCGGCCTCGGTGAAGCAACACTCGGTCCTTCGGTCCACTCGATGATCTCTGATCTCTTCGATCGAAAGCACCTGCCGCTCGCGATGAGCCTCTATGGCACCGGCATATCGATCGGCGCCGGTCTCGCTTACTTGGTGGGCGGACAAGTGGTGGAGGTCGTCTCCTCAACACCGTCGTTCCAATTGCCGCTCGTTGGCGAGGTCAGACCGTGGAACGCCGCCTTCTTCATTGTTGGTGTGCCGGGCGTTGTGCTCGCGGCGCTCATCGCGATCTTCGTGCCCGAACCTGTGCGCAAGCAGGTGGGCACCCAGTCGGCGGAGGATAGCGCCACGCTCTTGGTCTTCGTCAACGAGCGGAGAGCACTCACGCTTGGAATCATTGGCGGCCTGACTTTCTTGACAGCGGCTTCGTTCGCGACTCTCGGATGGTCCGCAGCATTTTACGCCCGAACGTTTGGTTGGTCCGCGGCAGAGGCGGGAACAGCGATCGGCCTGACGCTGATCATTGCAGGTATCAGCGGCGGCTTGATGGCGGGTTGGTTGTCATCAAAGCTCATCGTGAAGGGACGGATCGATGCGCCCGTTGTGGTGATGGCGGCCGCCACCGTGGCTACGGGTGTGGCTGGAGCGATCACGTTTTTGGCGCCCAGCGGCGCTATCTCTGTTGCCTTCCTTGTGCCGACAATATTCTTTGGCACCTGCTATGTCGGGTTGGGGCCAACAGTGGTGCAGTCGATCATGCCGTCGTCCCTGCGGGGCAGAGCCTCCGCCTGGCAGCTACTGACCACCAACACATTTGGAATGATCACAGGTCCACTTTCTGTCGCTCTCATCACAGACTTTGTCTTGGGTGATCCGGCCAGAGTCGGCATTTCGCTGGCGATCTGCGTTGGCCTGTTCAATCTGTTGGGCGCCTTTCTCTTATGGTCGGTGCGCCGAGCATATCAACATGAATTCGCGCGAAGCAGCGTGAACGCGGGGGAGTAGGTTATGCCGCGTCGTCAGATCCATATCGACTTTCACACGTCGGAGCACATCCCGAATGTAGGCGGATCATTCGATGCAGGAGAGTTCGAAGAGAACCTCCGGATGTCGAAGACGGAGGCCGCCGTACTGTTTGCGAAATGCCATCACGGATGGTCCTATTACGATGCAGAAGCGGGGCATCGGCACCCGAACCTATCCTTCGACTTGCTGAGGTCACAGGTCGATGCCGCCGTGCGCGCCGCCGTCGAACCTATCGTTTACCTCTCTGTTGGCTGGGATGAGCGCGCCGCACGCGAGAACCCAGGCTGGAGACGAATTCTGCCAAACGGCGAGTTCCACATGATGCTCGGCAAGAACCTTGATCCTTACTGGTCATATCTTTGCCTCAATACACCTTACAAAGATGAAGTCTTAACTCAGATCGCGGAGCTCATCGATCGGTTCCCCGAGGCTGGGGCACTATGGCTCGATATCATTCGAGAGCACGAATGTTGTTGTAACCACTGCCGGGCCTCGATGGACCAGCAGGGCTTAGATTGGACGTCGGAAGCTGATCGGGCGGCTCATGCCAAACAGGTCCTCCAGCGGTATCTCAACGATGTTCGTCAGCTGGTACGGGAGAAACGGCCTGAGCTGAGCGTCTTCCAAAACACCAGCATGGCCCCACGCGGAGACTTATCCTTTTATGAGGGTATGAACCCCGTCGAAATCGAAGCCGTGCCGACTGGCGGTTGGGGTTATGATCACTTTCCGCTTTCTGCGCGTTACCTCGATGGTCAAGGCTTGCCAACAATGGGGGTCACGACACGGTTCCACATCGTGTGGGGTGAGCTGAACAGCCACAAGACCCCGCAAGCTCTGCATGCAGAAGCAGCGACGATGCTCGCCCACGGGTCTGCTGTTTGTATTGGTGACCACCTCGATCCCTCTGGCCGCGTTGATGCGGGTGCTTGGGGCCATATCGCCGAGGTGTTCAGTACCCATGCGCCGCTGCAAGAGGCCCTGGTTGACACACGCGCCGTCAAGGACGTCGGCCTTCTCTCCGCGGTGGCCGCGGCGCGGCCAGGCTCGTTGCGGCGCGCGGACCGCGACTGCGCGGAGGATGAGGGCGCCTTGCGGATCCTCAGCCAGCGTCACGAGCAGTTCGATGTGCTTGATCCGACAGCGGACTGGTCCCCTTACTCAGCCCTCGTTCTGCCCGATACCATTCAGGTCACCCCCGCACTTGAGGCAAAGCTGTCCGCCTACGTTGATGGGGGAGGCGCACTGCTGCTGACGGGGCGCAGTGGGCTCAAGCCGGACGGTACTTTTGCCGATGTCGTGGGCGGAACTTTTGTCAGTCAGGCGCCGTTCGATGTTACCTATGTCGACCCGCCGCAAGCGCTGAAACCTGCGCATGTCCCAGGTCTCTTCTCTGTCTTCGGTGAGGTGTTTTATGTCCAGCCGGATGATGATCAGACCCTTGGTTTCCTGACGGAGCCTTACTTCCAGCGCTCGGTGCGGGCCTTCAGTGGGCATATCAACACGCCGCCGAAGCCAGAGCCAAGCCGGTTCGCCGCCGCCGTCCAGCGCGGCAAAACAGTCTATCTGGCGCACAGTCTGTTTACGGCTTACCGGGAGTTCGGCCACCCATCTGTTCGCGGCTATGTGGGCGGGGCGCTCGATCTCGCGCGTGGTCGTGGCCCGTTGGTCGTGAGCAATGCACCAAGCTACGCCACGGTGACCCTTCGCGAGAAGCACGATGGGTCCTCGACCATTCTTCAAATGGTTGCCGCTCCTCGGGAGCTTCGCGGCGAATCTCTCTTGGGCGGGATTGAGGTCATCGACAGCCTGCCCGACCTCGCCAATCTGACGTTCAGTGTCACAACAAAAAAAGCCGTTCACCGCGTCACGGACCTGCGGACGGGTGCGACTGTTCCGTTCCGCACAGAGGGTGATGGCTGCGCAGTCGATATCGATAGGGCTTCGGCGTTGTTGGCCCTTCAGCTCCATCACGACTAGAGAATTCGTCTGTGAGTGCTGGCTCTTGCATCAGTCCCAGACACTCGGTGTTCTTTCAGGGCCTGTAGGACAATGATCTCAAGCCACGATCTGCACGAAGACGTCGGTGCCCTCTAGCTTTGCCGGGTAAGTGGCGATCGGAAGGGTACACGGAGCGCCTTTGGGTTCACCTGTTCGCACATCGAAGAGGCCCTGGTGCAAGGGGCATTCGATCAGACCATCTTCAAGCCAACCCTCGGAGAGGCTAGCCTGTCCGTGGCTACACATGTCATCTGTCGCATAGACCGCACCGTCTACAGAGTAAATGGCGATCCGCTTTCCACCCACGATCACGCCAAAGACGCTGTCATCGCCAAAATCGTCGGTGGTGCCCACCTTCGTCCAGTCCGCCATAACGCTCCTAAAGGGGATAGATGAGGCTGTTGGGGATCATCTCGGTGTCGAGCACAATCAGCCTTTTTTCCAGAAGATGGTTGCCGCCCTCGCAGATGAGCTTGTCTTCGAAACGTCCGCAGAAGGCGACTTGGCTCGGCTTGTCGACCAGCGTCTCAATCACGAGAAGGTTGCCGCGTGTTTGAATGCCCCCGTTATCATAAAAGACGCGTAGACCAGACAGGAAGCGGCGATAGCTCCGTGGACCGAACATCATTGTTTTGTCAAGGGCGCGGACCCGGTCGCGTAGCATTCCGGCGCTCTCTGCACAGATCAACGATAGATCGTAGCCGGCCTCTGCGTTCTCCCGCGTTGTGATCCGGTAGAAGCACTCCTTTGTGAACAAGTCGGGCCACGCATCGAACTCACCATCATCCAATAGGGCGATATACTCATCGTAGAACGCTTGAACGTCAGCTCGCACGTCGCGAGACGCCATTCGAAGCTGTGGCTTATCCACGTTCGTGCTGAGAGCACCGCTCATAAGCCCATCACCTCGCGATAATAGGCGTACATGCCCCTGATTGCGGTTTCTGTGATCATATAGTCCGTGTTGCCGATGTCGTGGCCACCCATCTCGATCAGGCTTTCGCCTTCTGGAGCTGAAGCGAACGCTTCCTGGCTGAACTCGATAATCTCACCATCATCAGCGCTGACGAGGCCGGCGGGACCGAAGAGGTTGGCTTGTCGGAGCCGCCTCTCGGTCATCTCGGGCGTGTCGTCGGCGTAGCCGATATGTGTCCAGATGAAGTCGAAACCATCAGCGCCGCGCGGTAAGATTTGCCTGGTGCTGATGGAATTGACTTGCTGCTGTAGGATCACCGACGGAAAGACTGTAATCATGCCCACTGTCTGCGGTGTCGGCCATTCGTGGTCGTAGTCGAGCATTCGTTCGTCTTCGAGCTCGAGTTCAGCATCGAAGGAGCGGATGGAGCTCGAGACCTCGTTGGCTTCCTTCTCGCCTTTGCGGGAGATGAGGATCCCATGTCGGCCGATATCGTCCATCTCCACCGCGCTCTCCTGGTCCGCGCGGAAGAGGCCGAAGGTTGAGAAGAACGCGTGAAGCAGCCCCGGGTGATAGCTGTCCTTGATGTTCTCCATCATCAACTTCCAGTTTGCTGGGATGTGCTGACGATTGTATCCAAGGACTTTCAGCTCACGTCCATTATAGACACGGGAGAAGTGCTCCCACATCCGCGGGCCGAGATAGTCGCGAAAGTCTGGTGTGGCCTCAGAGAAGGTGCCGAACACCAGGCCGCCCTCACGTGCAATCCGTAGCTTGCGTAGGCCATTCGAGGCGGGGTCGAAATCTCTCGGCATGCCTCCTTTTCGCTTCACCCCCCGGCGGAACGGGACACCCTGAAGTTCACCTTCAAGGGTGTAGACCCATTGGTGGTAAGGGCAGGCGAATTCTGTGGCGTTACCGCGCTTGTGGCGACAAAAACGGGCGCCGCGATGGGCACATTTGTTTTCAAATGCTGTGATGGTGTCGTCGTCTGAACGTACCATGATGATAGAGCGTTCGCCCACTCCGGTCAGTCGATAGTCACCGACCTGGGGTATCTCGGCTTCCATGCCGAGATATGACCAATGCGGCCCATCGAAAATCCGCTCGAGCTCTCGAGTGTAGATCGCTTCATCTGTGTAGACCCAAAACGGAACGCGGGACGCGCGCGCAGGCCAGCGCCGCGCCGAGCTTCCCGGGATCTCAGCAATGTGGCTGCCGTCCATCAAACTTATCCTTGGCTTCGAATATCCACCATCATACAATCTTTTTTGCAATAGGCAATAATCGGAGGGGCCATGCGAGCGGTGATCATAGGGGGCGGTCATGCTGGCGGTGCGGCCGCGCTCGCCCTATCGGCAGGTGAGGAGGTGACGTCGATTGCGGTGATCGGTGCAGAGAGCGTGGCACCCTATGAGCGGCCATCGCTCTCCAAGGACTACCTCTCTGGCGAAACGACGTCGCCCACCTGGCTCAAAGAGGCCTGGCCTGAGACTGTTGCTCTCCACACCGATGAGCGCGCGGTTGGTATCGACCGAGCCAAGCGAGAGGTCACAACCGGTACCGGCGCGACCTTTGTCTACGACCGACTGATCCTAGCTATGGGCGCGCGCTGCCGAACGCTCCCGGGTGTTTCTGGTGAGTGTGTTTTGCATTTGAGGACGATCGAAGATGCAGACCAGCTCCGGCAGAGGCTCACGACGGGTTGCCGACTCGTCGTGGTCGGAGGAGGTGTGATTGGGCTTGAGGTGGCTGCCACCGCGCGGATGCTTGGTGCGGAGGTTACCGTTCTTGAGACTGAGCCGCGGGTGATGTCTCGCAACGCTCCCGCCGATATCGCAGAGCGAATTCGTTTGCTTCACCAAGAGCGCGGTGTCCGTATCGTGACCGATTGCCGGATCAAGAGCCTAAACACGTCGTATGGTGTTGAGGTGGCGCTTGCATCAGGCGAGGTGCTGCATGCGGACAATCTGTTGGTGGGTATCGGTGTTCTTCCCAACAAAGAGCTGGCAGCGGAGGCTGGCCTCGCGTGCCGACGCGGTGTCCTGGTCGATGGAGAGTTCAGGACCAGCGATCCGGCGGTGTTTGCCGTCGGCGACCTTGCCGAGGGCCCCATAGGGTGTGTGGAGACCTGGGCCAACGCGCAAGAGAGCGCAGAGCGGGCTGTGGCGGCGGCGCTTGGCGAGGCCTTGCCGCCGCCCAAAGCGCCTTACTTCTGGACTGACCAATATGATGTGTCGTTTCAGTTCGCGGGCGAAACACTGAATACAGATCAAGTGGTGATGCGCGAGGGCGGTGACGTTCGCCTACACTTCAACGATGAGCGCCTTGTTGGTGGTGTCACGATCGACCAGCCGCGGGAGATGGCAGTGATCCGCCGTCTCCTCGACAAGGGCATTGTGGTCGCTCCGGCCGATGTAAGAGACCCAGCTGTCTCCCTTAAGAGCCTCGTGCGCCGGACGAGCGCGCCGGCGTGACGCTGCGCGTCGACTGCGGTTGTCTTACGATGCCAAGAACACCGACCATCCCAGCACTGATGACCGTGGGAAGAGCGAAGACGACGAACAGTGCTCCCATGGCGAGTTCTTTCGCCAAAAGGGCGCCGACGACGATGGGACCAATGATCGATCCGATCCTGCCCGCCGCCAGCGCCCATCCGAGCCCTGTCGACCGCACCGCCGTCGGATAAGTGCCGATGGCCAGCGCGTTCATGCCAAACTGCGCACCAACGACCGTCGCCCCGGCCATAAAGATGGCAATGACGGCTGTCGGGAGCGAGCCGCTTGATACGCCAATCGCGGCCACTGCCAAAGCCCCGATGAGGTAGGCCGTTGTCATGACCCTTATTGGACCCAGATGGTCCACCGCACGCGCGATCACGACACCTCCAACGACGCCGCCAAGGTTAAAGATCACCGTACCGATGATGGCTTGCTCAAGCGGCAATCCTGCTAGGTTCAAGACAGTCGGAAGCCATCCGAAGAGGGCATACATCGTGAGGAGATTGGCGAAGAAAATGGCCCACAAAAGAGCCGTGGTCACAAGGCGCCCACCGCGGAAGAGGTCGAGCACAGAAGCTGCGCTCTGCTCTGTGCTTGGAAGAGAAAAGACCGCGTCCCGCGGAACCTTTCCGGGTGCGATCTGATCGAGGATCTGTAAGATGCGTTGGTGATCTTGGCTCTTTCCGGTGAGATAAAGCACCGATTCCGGCAATGATGTCATCAACACTGCGGCCAGGATGAGCGGCAAGACCCCGCCGAGAACAAAAACAGTCTTCCAACCAAAGGCAGCGATCAGCGGTGCGCTCGCCAGCCCGCCCACGACCGCGCCGAACGGGAAGCCAACGAACATCAGTGTCATGAGCGTCGCACGGGAACGCGCTGGCGCGTATTCTGAGGTCAGTGTGTTGATGTTGGGCATCACGCCGCCCAAGCCAAGACCAGTGAGAAAGCGATAGAGGAGAAGCTCCTCCCTGCTGGTGGCCAGTGTTGTTGCCAGAGAGAAGGCGCCCATGACAACAACGGAACCAACGATCACGGACTTTCGGCCTATGCGGTCAGCCAGCGGGCTTAAGAGGAATGCTCCGGCCATGAGGCCCACCAGGGCGGCTGCAAGAACTGGCCCCATGTCGCGGCGGGAGATCTCGAACGTGTCGGCGACGATCGGTGCCACAAAGGCGATCGCCTGAGCATCAAACCCGTCAACCGCTGCTACCAAGAAGCAGAGAAAGACCACGCGCAGCTGAAGTCTGCCGATCGGTGCTTCATCAATCGTTCTGACGACGTCGACGGGGCGGCTCATCCCGACGTCATCAGCTCATCTGGGGTGCAGCGTCGCGGTAAGCGGAATGCTGCTGCAAAGATCGGTCGATCGCGACGAGCCGTGGAAAGGCGTCGAGCGCCACGTTGAAACGTCGGGCGTTGAACATCTGGGGTACAAGACAGATGTCGGCAAAACTGACGGTCTCTCCGAAACAGTGCGTGTCGCTGCCATGCTTTTGGACGAGCTCTTCCAGCCCTTCGAAACCCAACGTGATCCAGTGCGCATACCAAGCATTCACCGCTTCTTCGCTCTGACCGAATTGTTCGCGGAGATACTTCAGGACACGCAGGTTGTTCAGCGGATGGATATCGCAGGCGATCGTGAGAGCCATCGACAGCATGATGGCTTCGTCCTTTGGGTCCTTGGGGAACAGGCGGGGGCTCGGTTCGATGTGATCCAGATAGCGGCAGATCGCGAGCGACTGGGTCAGTGTGAGCTCGCCGTCTACGAGCGCAGGAACGAGACCTGACCGCGCGACGGACAAGTACTGATCCGACCGCTGTTCATCACGTCGAAAATCCACAAGCGAGCTCTCAATATCGAGCCCTTTGAGGTTCGCAGCGATTCGAACACGGAAGGACGCACTCGACTTTGGAAAATCGTAGAGCTTCATATCGCCTCGACGATCCGTGTTTCGAGATCTGTCAATCCGGCAACCTGGCCATGCAAGACGTCTCCAGCAGCAACAGGGCCCACGCCAGCTGGCGTGCCCGTCATGATGAGGTCACCGGGTTCGAGGGTATAGAGGCGGGACAGATGCGCGATGATTTCATCGACTGACCAAATGAGCTCTGACAGATCCGCTGTCTGACGGATCTCCCCGTTGACTTTCAGCTCGATAGAGCCCTCGACCAGTTTGCCGGTCTCGGACGCCAAGTGGATGGGAGCCATCGGCATGGCGTGCTCAAAGCTTTTGCCCGTGTCCCAAGGGCGCCCTTTCTCGCGGGCATCGAGTTGGAGGTCCCGGCGCGTCATGTCGAGGCTGGTCGCGTAGCCGAAGATATGACCAAAGGCGTCGGCCTCGGTGATGTTTCGACCCGCTTTTCCAATGGCCACGGTCAGCTCGATCTCGTGGTGGTAGTTCGACGTTCCTGGCGGGTAGGGCACATCCGCGCCCGTCGGCACATAGGCGTCGGGGAACTTGGTGAAGAAGAAGGGCGGGTCACGCTCAGGGTCTTTGCCCATCTCGCGCGCGTGGGCTTCATAATTGCGGCCCACACAGAAGACCCGCCCGATGGGGAACAAATCATCTGTCCCGGCAATCTGGGCACCAACGGTATCTCTCGGTTGAATAGCGTAGCGCATCTTTGTCCTCCCTCAGCGACTCAATTCGTCTCGCGATAGAGGCCCAGTGCCTCTTGCGTTGCGCGATCGGAAAAGCCGAACAGTGTCATCTCTTCATCGGCCTCGAAATGGAGCTCCTGCCAGGACGGCACGACAAACACATCGCGCGGGGAAAGCTCGAAGCGCTGCTTGCCGACCCGCGCGACGCCGCTGCCTTCGCAAAGCACCATGATGGTCCCGGCGCTTGATCGGCCCACAGAGGTTTTGAAACCCTTTGGAATGCGCTGAGCGAAAGCGCTGATGGTTTTCATCACGGCGCCGCCGGTCTTGGGGTTGACGAACTCAAGTTTATAGCCGTGCGTCTCGTCGGGGCTTTCGACGGCCTGGACAGCATCAAGGCTCACCGACCATTCGCTATACGGATAATGAAAGAGCGGCTGATCACCCAATGCTTCATCGTGTTGGCTCGGGCGCCAGGGCCTGAGCCCCCGTCCAGCGCGAGCCAACGTGTCGCCGGGGGGGCGGGTTTCAGGAAACACCGTCTCGGCATACGTCTCCGCCCATCCGCACTCCAGGGAGAGAAGGAGAGGGATATCGAGGCCATCAAGCCAGACCATAGGCTCTTCGCTGAGATTACCGTGGTCGTGCCAAAGTCCAGAAGGTGTCAGGACCAGATCGAACGGTGCCATCAGCACTTTCTCTCCGTTAACGGATGTATGAGCGCCGCTCCCCTCCAAGACGAACCTCAAGGCCGACGGCGCGTGGCGGTGGCAGGGTGCGACCTCACCCGGCAGAACGAGTTGCAAGCCTGCGTAAAGGCTGCCTGTGATCGCTGACTGACCCTCAAGCCCGGGGTTTTCGAGGATCAGCACTCTGCGCTCTGCTTTCTCAGCCGAGATGAGATCGCCAGCTTCTGCCAAAAATGCACGCATTGGTCCGTAGGCCCAGCGGTGAGGTTCTGTCTGGGGTTCTGGATGTGGGGGCACCAGCTTGCCGAGCACTTCCCAAAGGGGCTTCAGCCCATGCGGCGCCATGTCAGCGTATAGGTCGGGGAGGGTTCGCCGTGTCGTGCCCAGCACAGAATATTCACCAATGCAGAGAAAGTTTCGCGATGGAGAATATCCTAACGAAGCCGACCTGGCAACCAATCGAGGACAATGATAGCGTGCGAGCCCGCAAAAAACGGAAACGAGAGTGTCCATGACCCGACGCGGCAAACCGCCGGCAGCCGATGAAGCAAGCCGTCGGGGCATCCAGTCCCTTGAAATTGCGACAGAGCTCCTCATTGTCCTGATGAATGGTGGGCGAAGCATGGCGCTCAAAGATCTGAGTGCGCAAAGCGGCATGCCGCCGAGCAAAGTGCATCGCTATCTCTCGTCCTTTATCCGTACAGGACTGGTGCGTCAGGATCCGATCAGCGGCCATTATGACCTCGGCCCTACCGCTATGCGCCTCGGTCTTGCTGCGTTGGCGCGGTTCGACCTTCTTGATGAGGCGCACCGGGTGATGCGGGCGATGGCGCAGGAATCGGGCCTCACTGCGATCTTATCGATCTGGGGAGATATGGGCCCGACGGTTGTCAGATGGGCGCGGGCGCAGGAGCAATTGGTGACCTCCCTCGCGCTTGGCTCCGTGCTGCCGGTCACGCGGTCGGCCACGGGACATGTGTTTGCGGCTTTTCTTCCGCAGGCGTTGACGAAAAGCTTCGTTGCAAAGGAAGGTGGGGGAAAGGAGTTTGAGAAGCTGCTTCGAACCGTTCGGCAACATCGGATTTCCAGCGTCGACAGCTCTTTCATCCCTGGCCTGTGTGCGCTTGCGGCGCCAGTTCTTGATGCGCAAGGCGAAGCCGCCGCGGTGATGACGCTCTTATCCAGCTCGCAAGAACTCCTGAGTGATCCGAATGCGGAGAAGCAGCTGCTGGAGGCATGTGCAGGTCTCTCACCAGTCGGCATAGAGGTTCACCACGTGCCCTAAAGAGTGGCGAGGGCGGCCGAAAAGCGCTCCTCGTCACCCTCTTTGAAACCCGCGACGTTGATCCGGCCTGTCGGCGCCATGTAGATGGCGTGATCATCGGCGAGGTGCTGCACCTGCTGAGGTGTGATGGGGAGTACAGAGAAAATGCCTTGCCCCTCGCCCACTGCTGAGAGCATGCCTGTCCTATCGGCCCTGGTAAGCCGCTGACGAACCATCTGGATGCGCTCCCTCATGCTTTCCAGTTCTCCTCGCCATGCGGACTCACGCTCAGGGTCTGACAAAATCATCCCGACAACTTCGGCACCATGGGCAGGTGCCATTGACCATGCCGACCGGGCGATGCGTTCAAGAACGCGCTGCACGATATCTCGTTCTGCTCTATCCGCACACGTGACCATCAGCATTCCGGTCCGTTCACGGTAGAGGCTGAAGCTTTTTGAGCAGGAGAAAGCCACGATCGCACGCTCGCGGTTCATGGCATCACGGACAATCTTGAGGTCTATGTTCATGCCTTGGCCAAGCCCGGCATAGGCCACATCAAGCATAGGGACGGCGCCCCGCTGCTCGAGCACATCAAGGATATCCGCACGCTCATCGCGAGAGAGGTCCATCCCCGTCGGGTTATGGCATGGGCCATGGAGAAGAAAGATATCGCCTCGAGCTGCGCTCCCGCAGGCTTCCATCACGCTGTCGGATGAGACCGATCTTCTGTCATCTGACAGATAGTCATACTGTTGAACTCTCAGCCCTGTGTAGGTCAACAACGGGGCGTGGCTCGGCCAGGTTGGATTGCCCACCCATGCCGCGGCTTGGTTGGACGTTGCGTTCACCAGGGAGCCGCCAAGGAACAATGCACCTGTGCCGCCCGGTGTTTGGACCGCAGCAACGCGCCCCTCAAGCCGTGCCGAATGGCTGTCGCTGAGCACCATCCGCAGCATGCTATCGATAAAGGCTGGGGCGCCCGCAAGGGGCAGGTAGCCTTTGCTGGACTGGGAGAGTGTGAGCGCGACCTCGGCATCCTTCACGGCACCGATCACCGGACAGCGCCCATCAGCGTCGCGGTACATGCCAACGCCCAGATCCATTTTCTCCGGCCGCGGATCCGCTCGGTAAGCGTCCATAATGCCGTGAAGCGCATCGGGTGCAGGGGTCGTTAGGTTGTCAAACATAGGAGCTCTTTACGCACTGGGCAGGGGAACGGTTTGGAGGCCGAACCACGCAAAGGCTGCCAAGAATACCGTCAGAATAACGAGCAATACGCCAAGCGCGGGGCCGACCTTTGCCATGTCTCCCAGCGAGGTTCTCAGCCCAAGGGCAGCAACAGCGAGCACAAGCGACCACCGTGATGCAGTTGTGAGCGCATCAATGACCGAGCTTGGCAAGACGCCCAAACTGTTCAGCACAACAACGAAGATAAAGCCGAGGACGAAGAGAGGGATCGGCGCTGACGCTGTTTCCGCTGCTAGGCCTTGATCGCATCGGCCTCTGAACACAATGCCGATCAAGAGAACCACCGGCGCAAGGAGCACCACACGGCTAAGCTTGGCCACGGCAGCAGTGGTGCCCGCTTCCTCGGAAAGTGTGAGCCCCGCACCCATCACTTGCGCAACATCGTGGATGGATGCGCCGAAGAACAGGCCGGCTAGCTGATCACTTGCCCCAATCGCCGAGGAGAAAGCTGGATAGGCAATCATCGCAATCGTTGAGAGGCCGGTCACGCCGACGACCACCGCAAGGGTATCGCGCTCCTTGTCCTGACGATGCGGCAGGGCGGCGGCGATTGCCAGGGCCGCCGAGGCGCCACAAATCGCGACAGCACCGGCGCAAAGAACAGATCGCTCGGGGTGCATACCGAGCAGGTGGCCCACCGCAAGGCCCACGACGATCGTCATCAGCAACCCTGACGCAATCACCGCGAAGACAGGCCATCCAAGTCCGGCGATCTCTCCCACAGTGATCATCGCCCCGAGGCAAATGATGCCGATACGCAATATAGTCTTGCTGGCGAATTTGGTGCCAGCGTCACATTGGGTCCCTGCCGCGACGCTCTGGAGCGCCATGCCAAACAGAAGCGCCATCAGCATAACCGGCGCACCCAGTTGCTCTGCCGCGAAGGCAGCGGCGAGAGCGACGACGCCGGTGAGGGCAAGGCCCGGCAGCATTCCGCTGCCCGCGGCAACGCCCGGGTTAATCGTGACTGTTTGTCCGTGGACGGCGCTCATCAGATCAGGCGGCTCGCCGCACAGGGTCTTTGACAGTTTTCGCCTTCAGCTGCGCCTGGCTATCGCGGTGGCGATGAAGGACCATGCGGCTGTGGAGGTCCTCGACCGTCTCCCGCCCGGTGGTTGTGAACAGGAACGGAAACACACCGTGCACACAACAAGCGACGCCAGCTACCAACATCTTACCGGAGAAGGAGAAAGCGCTTCCCATGTGTTGAAAGTAAGTCTCGCCCACGCTTTTCGGGTGGTCGGTGAAAAATTTCATGGTTTGGCCTCCGTTGGAGGAACAGTATCTTAGGATGAGCGGAATGCGCTTGCTTTTCTTCTAATATTTTGGCTCAAGAGTGGAATAATCATCTACATAGGGTCTGGAAAGTGGATCAAATTGACCGGAAGATCCTCCTGATCGTTCAGGAGAATGCGGATATCAGCACAGCGGAGTTGGCGGAGCGCGTGGGCCTCAGCCAGACGCCATGTTGGCGACGGCTGAAGCGGCTCGAAGAAGGCGGTGTGATCAAAAAGCGGGTTGCCGTGTTGGACCGCGAGAGCATCAATCTCGGCATGACAGCTTTTGTCAGTGTTAAGACGAATAACCATAGCAAGGCGTGGCTGGATGAGTTCGCGCTCAGCGTCTCACGTATTCCCGAGGTCGTCGAAATCCACCGCATGAGCGGGGAAGTCGACTATCTCCTGAAGGTGGTGTGCCCCAACATGAACCGGTTTGATGCGATTTATCGGCGTCTAATCGATACCGTCGATTTCTCTGACGTGACCAGCCACTTTGCTATGGAGGTCATCAAGTCCACCACCGTGATGCCGCTCGACTATGCAGAGTTGAACGAAAGCTGAGGGTGCAGCCGCGTTCGGTTCAGCAAGAACGAAGTGGCTAGGAACAGGGCTCCCGTGACCAACCACAGCATGTCGATTGCGACAACCGTCATCCGCCCGTTGGCATACGCATCAATGATGGAGTCCCCGAGGAAGACGGTCTTACTAAACGGTGCTGCGGCGAACACGAGGCCGCAGAGGGCGGTAAGCGCGATCGCAGATACCCTCATGCTGCTCCAAAGAAACGGCAGGCCAATTCCGAACAGACAGCTTGTCGAGAAAGCTATCCGTAAAGGGAGTGTGCTGTCCGGCGCGATGCTGGTTGAGATGGGAGCGAAGCAAATGACGGCGCCCAACGCAAACAACAGGCCTCCAGTGACACCCACAGTCAGCCGCGAAAGCAATCGGTATCTCTGCGCCAACAAAGGAACACTTTGATCGCTTCGCCGCTCGATCCACATCATTGTTCCCGCAAGCAGCATTAGGGCCATCAAGGTGGCGAGGAGCGACCAAAGAAACTTGATCGCGTACCCCCCAAAATCGCCAAAGTGCAGGGCAAGCGCGATGGCAAGAGGCCGCGAGAATGCCGCCTCGTCTGATATGCCATCAAGCCTCTTGGTCAGTTCACTGGTGGTCCCGTCAAACCGATACTTCACCAGCGATACTCCGCCCCCTTCATATCCTGATACATCAACAACGGCGCGGGCGTCGTCAAAGTGGTGGAGGTGCACGAGTGTGGGTCTGAATTTGGGGGACCTTTCGGAGACGTCTTGGAGTAAGGTGTCGAGGTTTGACGTCTGCTGGGCTGCTCCCGACGCCGCACCAACGCCCACAAAGGTCGCCTCAATACGCTCCATGTCGCCGCCAAAGCTCACGATGGCGACGATCGGCAGGAGAAGAGCTGTGGCAAAGCTGAGCAGCGCCCCTGTGAAACCGATGACAATCGTGAAGACGGACGTCCACAGGCCCGCGAGCTTATGGATTTGCTTCCAGCGCCGCTGCGCTGTGGTTCGCCAGGTGAAGCTCAATGCCTCTTTGAAGATCTGCCGGTGGATGATCAATCCTGATACGGCCGAGACCAGCAGCGTTAGCCCAAGAAATCCCGTTGCGTAGCGCCCCCACGGCGCAGGAAGCCAAAGATCGGTATGAAGATGAACAAGAAAGCTTGAAAGCGGCGTGGTCCAGTTCTTCTTATAGATCGTCTCGACGTCGCCTGTTTTCGTGTTGGTCAGTTGCCCAGTAACAGAGTCAAAGCGATAAACGACCCCTGGGTGATGGTGTTTGTCTTGGTGCGCGTCATCTGATGCGGCGTTCCCGTGCACTGATGCGATGCTCACATGCCCTGCCGAAGACCCCCGGCGCGGCATGAACAGAATGATCAGCCCATGTTCCTTATGTTGCGTTAGGTAGTCCGCTTGCGCTGTTCTGACGACTTGCTCGGCTGAGAACGGAGACGGACGCTGCTCGTGAATCGATGGATCGGCCCACTGCGCGATCTCTGTTCGGGCGAAGACGGCAAAGATCCCGGTCACGACAATCACGAACAAAGCGAGTGATGTGCTGACGCCGATCCAAGAATGAATGGCGTGCAGTTTTCGCCGCGTTGGTCCTGATATGTTGATCATAGGAGCCTCATCGCGACGATGATCGATACGTTGGCGATCAGAAGGCTACTCAGCACCAGTGCGACGACATTCATCTTCTGCTGCAGCATACAGAAGAAAAAAAGACCGAGATAGATGACGGGAAAGAGCAGGACCGGGAGAATGATTTTGTCGACCGCGCCGATAGGAGCGTAGAGACCGAACGCCACCATGGACAGAAGCGTCGAGACAAGTGCCGCAGGTCCAGCGGCCATCAGGCGCCAGGGGAGCTTTGTGAAACGTGTTGGGCTTTGATCAACCGTCCCCATCGTCAGCTCTCAAAAGATCCTTGTGGTGATGGAAACACCAAGTGTTCGTGGTTCTGCCAAAACAGCAAAGCCCCCGACGCGTGACGTAACCGCTTCGCTGTCTGCGACGTTGCGTGCGAAGAGACGCACATCGAACCGCTTCTGGTGCAAGGTCGCGCCCAAATCGACGAGCGCATAATCGCCCACTTTGGAGCCGGCCACGTTGGCAAAGTCAGGAAAATAACTGCTCGCATAGGCGGCATTGGCGTCAAGCGACAGCCATTCGGTTGCCTGCCAAGCCACTGCCGCGCTGGCGGTCAATGCGGGATCGCGCCCAAACTCGTTGCCGTCCAACGTTCTGTTGGTCGATGGACCTTCAACAATGTCGGTCTCCAGTACACCGATGCCAAGTGTTGTCCGGAAATCGTCATGGGGCTGAAAAGTCACCTCGAATTCGCCGCCATAGGATCGGCTGCGGGGAACGTTTGTCACAACGATCGAAAACCTGTCACCTGGAACGGTTTCGAGAAAGAACTGTTGATCGTCGAACGCGTTGAAGAAACCTGTCAGCCCCGCATAGAGCCGGTCGCCCAGGAACTGTCCCTGCCACCCCGCCTCGAATGCACGGAGTTCCTCAGAGTCGAACACAAATGGTTCGCCGGTGAAAAAGTTGACAGAAGCACCGCCCGGATTGAAGCCCTCCTTATACGTCATCCGCAAGGACTGATTGGCGATCGGTCGCCAGATGATCCCGGCGCTGGGCAGATACGCCGTCTCCCGGTCATCGATCGCGACATCGCCTGCGATTGAGACGATGCCGCCAGGCGTCGGAAAGAGCGTTGCGCTTGTCTGCGTTCTCGTCTGATCAATCGTGAGTATGCGGCCACCAGCGATGAGATCGACGGTGTCGGAGAGCGTTATCCGCAGATCGGTAAATGCCGAAAACTGATTGGACTCAGTGTCCGCTGATATGTTCAGCGGAACGCCTTCAATTGTGATCGTCTGGTTCCGCTCCTCGAACGCGAGGCCGACGAGCCCCGTGATCTTTGCACCCTCTGGTTCCACATGCAGGATGAGGTCTTGCGCGAAAAACTCTTCATCACTGTCAAATCGGCTTGGGAAGACCTGCTCGTCAACACTGCTGTAGTCGACATTCGTCAGTGACGATATGGATTGAAGTTTCAAGCCGTTACCACGATCAATCTCGATGTCCAGAGCGCTGCTCAAGGCATCGTTGTCAAACGTGCGGTTCGGCCCATCAAAGGCGATGAGCCGGTCGTGAAGCGGCCTATCACCTGACACAGCATCTGTCTCAATCACGGTGTTGCGCGTTTGCGGCGTTGTGCCTTCTTGGTAGTCGATCACAGCTTTGACTTTGACCTCTCCGATATCAGTGGTGAGGTCCGAGAGCAGTTTTCCCCGGATACGGAGGGAGTCAAACTCCGTCAAAAACCCTGTGTCAGCTCCGGAGGGGGAACCTTCGACGTTGCGCGGATCTTCCCCGTCCTGATACTGAACAGTCAGACGCCCTCTCAACGCTTCGCCTTTGATCGGTCCTGAGATGAACCCGGCTACGGTGTGGTCAGGAGCGCTGAACCCGTCCGCCGCGATAGTAGTTTGTGTTCCAGCCTCGAACTCAGTCGTTGGGTCGTTCGTTTCAACGACAATCGCGCCGCCAAGGGCGTTTCGGCCAAAGAGTGTTGTTTGGGGACCGCGGAGCACTTCGACCTGTTGGACATCATAGAGATCCGAGAACGCACTGTTCGGCAGGTTCGCGATTTGAGGCACGCCGTCGAGGATAACGGTCAACCGGGGTAGGGTTCCTGCGGAGGCACCGGATGCCAATCCGCCAGGCCCGCCGCCTTGTATTCCTCGAACAACGGGCGTCTCACTTACGCCTTCTACCAGCAAGTTTGGTGCCTGCCGCAGCAATTGGTTGACGTGCCGATCGGCTTCGCGCGCGATTTGCTCTTGGTTGAAGACGGTGATGCTGGAGGCTGTATCCAGAATGCTGCGATTGATCCGTTCACCCGTGACGATAATCGTCTCGGGCGCGTTGGCCTCGTTGGGGGCTGGTTGCACGGCGGGCGACAGCATTGCGGTCATGACGGCGATCAGCATGTGGTTGCCTTATTGAGAAGAAGATTTAACGTTATAAGGCGCGTAGATGTGCCGCGAATGCAAGTCAATCGCAATTTCATGTTGCGATGGATTGTTCGGCTGATCGCCCCACAGATCGCCAGAAATCTCAGTAAAAACAATTGATAAGAGGCGGAAGCCTTAGCGGCCGCGGCCTACGGAGATGATGAAGGGCTCGTTGTCCTGCATGGCGATGAAATCGGCCTTCGAGCGGAGGCCACGCCAGCCGCAACCAATCAAAACCTGGGCAACAGGAGCGCCGAGACTGTTGCCGGGCCCTGTCAGGATCAGTCCATCAGGTGCAAACTCTTTGATTGCCGTTGTGATCGTCGCCGTGAAATCAAAGGTCTGCGTGATCTGTGCCCCGAGCGTGTATCCATACAAATCCACCGGATCGCAAGCGTATGGTCGCCATATTCGTCCGTATCCGTCAATCATGGGTAGCGATGGCTGTCCGAACAGTGATGGCTGGAGGCGGGCTTTCGCGATAGCGCTGATTCCAGACAGGATCGGGGTGTGAAAAGCTGCGTGGCGCGGCAAGCGGAGAGGGTAGTCTCCGTCACCCGGCAGTTCGTCCAGTAGCACTTTGAGGCTTGGCCCGTCACCTGCCAGTACCGCTATTCCGCCGAGCTCGATTGATCTGTAGGCGCCGCCAGAAACGCTAGCCTTTGCGAGTGCTGCGGCGACGTCCGCTTCGCGCTTGGGGTCACGGCGCCAGTCCTGATCGACCACCGGGTAAAGGACCTGTCCGCCTTCGCCCTTTTGTTCCATGAGGGTACCCATGGTGTCGACCAGATGCGCACCGTCTTCGAGCGTCATGGCACCGCCGGCGGCCAGCGTCAGATACCAGCCCAGCGAGTTGCCGCAGACCGCAACGATCTCATACCTCTCAACGTCGATGGCCGCGACATCGGCTAGGGCACACGCGTAGATGAGGTTGGAAGCATTGCGCCCAGCAAGGTGTACGGAGGGTACAAAGGATGGGCGATCGTCTAGCTCTCGCGCTGGGGTCGCGCCGTTTTCGCCAGTGCGCGCGTCGATCTTGGCGAGCTTAGTCCGAAAAGATTGGTGGTGTTTGCGTAAGTAGCCCAGTTGCGCGGCGCCATAGGATCCCCGACCCGGCAGAACCACCACCACCCGCTTTCTCTTTGACGACTTGGCCGTCATCGAACGAGCTCGCACTCGTTGGCGGTGAGGCTCTTTGCTGCTTCTATGATATCAGCTTCTGACAGCAACACGGTGTTTGCCGCGGGCCCCAACGGAACAAAACAATCGTCACTGTTGAGCCGGCGCAGTGGTTTGCTGAGTTCTTCCTCCGTGAGCCGCGTATAAAGCTCCTCCGCTAACGAACCGGTACGTCTGCACTCGTCAACGATCAGAACACTCTGCGTAGGCGCCAATGCATCCAGCAAAGCCGGGACGGGAAGTGGCGATAGCCAGCGAAGGTCGATCACGCGCCCGCGGATACCCAGCGCCTCAAGCCGAGGCAAGCAGCGCCGCGCCATGAACGTACCGTTCCCGTACGTGACAATACCGATGTCGCGTCCTTTTCCAAAGACAGCGGGCACGCCAAACGGAGCCGTGTCAGTCTTCGGCCCCAGCGGTGCGGTCATCAACTCATCGCCTGGCGTATGAAGATCTTTTGTCCCGTAGAGCGCGATGGGCTCGACAAAGACGACGACGCGTTGTTCCTCCCTGGCAAGACGGATCGCCTCTCGCATCATCCGCGCCGCATCTGATGCGCTAGATGGGCAGGCCACAATGAGATCCGGGATATCGCGAAACACCGCTAACGAATTGTCGTTGTGAAAATGACCACCAAAGCCTTTCTGGTATCCAAGCCCGGCCACCCGGACGACCATGGGGTTGGCGAACTGACCTTTTGAGAAGAAAGACAGCGTTGCCGCCTCTCCGCGCAGTTGGTCCTCTGCATTGTGGACATAGGCGAGGAACTGAATCTCTGGGATCGGTAGAAAACCGTTATGCGCAAGGCCAATGGCGAGACCAAGAATGGTTTGCTCGTCGAGCAGCGTATCGAACACGCGGTGTCGACCATGGCGTTGCTGAAGCTTCGTTGTTGCTCCGTAGACACCGCCTTTATGGCCAACGTCTTCTCCAAAGACGACGATGTCGCTCCCCTCATGCATCTGCTCCGATAAGACTTGGGAGATCATGCGTGACATGTGAAAGCGTTCACCCTTTGATGGGGTGCTGATCGAACGTTCTTCACAACCGTTGGGTTGGTTGATCGAAGAGGACTTGAGAGATGACGCCACCTGGGCAGACGACGACAGTTTAGGCCTGCTGGTCGCCTGATCCATCACCTGACGGACCTGTTCGCCGATCTGCCTGTAGATCGTTTGAATGTCTGTGAGACTGCATGTTGTCTCTTGTAAGATGTGTCGAGCGGTGAGAAGCAGGGGGTCGTTCTCTTCGGCGTGGTTGAGGTCGCTTTTCCGTCTGTAGGTGAGCTCAGTATCGGACCCCGCGTGCCCCATCAGCCGTACCGTCCGCATATGGAGAAAAACAGGTCGTCGCCGCTTCCGCGCGATACGCACAGCTTCCCGTGCCGCCGTGTGGACTCCAGCGACATCGCGACCATCGCAGTGGATGTAGTTGAGCCCCTGCCGTTCAGCGAAGTTGGCTGCTATCCATCCTTCGGGTGTTGGCACGGAGATCCCCAAGCCATTATCTTCACAGAGAAAAATCAAAGGGAGAGGGAGGCTGCGATACGCGATCCAAGACGCGGCGTTGAACGCGCCCTGCGCTGTCGAGTGGTTGGTCGATGCATCGCCAAAACTGCAGCACACGACAGAATCAGGCGCAAGCAAGGCCTCGTGACCCTCCACACGTTTCGCCAGTGTGAGTGAGTAGGCTGCGCCGACGGCCTTTGGGAAATGCGAGGCAATGGTGCTCGTTTGCGGCGGAATGAAGAGCTGCTTGGAGCCAAAGACCTTGTGTCGTCCTCCCGAAATGGGGTCATCTGACGATGCGACAAAAGATAGGGCCATGTCCCAGATCGGCGTCGTACCCGGCGCTTTTCGAGCGCGCTCCAAGAAGAACGCACCGCTTCGATAGTGGAGGAACGCCATATCGTCGACACGCAAAGCCTTAGCCACCGCGGCGTTGCCCTCGTGTCCTGCGCTGCCGATCGAGTAAAAGGCACGCTTGTCCGCCGCCAACCGTCGCGCTTCGAGATCGAGATGCCGACTGGTTGCCTGGCTCTCGAACAATTGGACGAGTTCATACGGAGTGAGGCCAGCCTCTGTGAGGCTGACATTCGATATCCGTGTAGGGAGCGTGCCCTGTGCCAGCCTTGCGGCAAAACTGTCTACGACCCCTGCGACTGGTCCTGCCATCTCAACGACCCCTCACATGAACGCCTGGAGGCCGGTCTGGGCGCGACCAAGTATCAGTGCGTGGATGTCGTGGGTTCCCTCATAGGTGTTGACCGTCTCAAGGTTCATGAGGTGGCGCATCACGTGGTACTCTTCAGAGATACCGTTCCCACCGTGAATATCTCGGGCGAGCCTTGCGATCGTGAGCGCTTTACCACAATTGTTCCGTTTCATGAGGGAAATGGCATCGGGCACAAACGAACCAGCGTCGAGTAGGCGTCCAACCTGAAGCGCGCCTTGCAGTCCCAGTGCGATCTCAGTCTGCATGTCGGCGAGCTTCAATTGCACCAGTTGCGTGGCAGCGATCGGTTTGCCAAAGACGTAGCGATCCATCGCGTAGTCGCGGGCGGCATGCCAGCAAAACTCTGCTGCCCCCATGGACCCCCAACTGATGCCGTATCGCGCTTTGTTGAGGCACGAGAATGGTCCCGTCAGACCACGGACGTGCGGCAGGATTTTGTCCTTAGGCACCACGACGTCATGCAACGCGATAGAGCCTGTGATCGAGGCGCGTAGTGACAGTTTTCCAGTGATCGTTGGTGTGGTGAAACCCTCTGTACCGCGATCAACGAGGAAGCCTCTGATCTCTTCGTCAAGTTTGGCCCACACAACGGCAACGTCTGCAATCGGTGCGTTGGTGATCCACATCTTCTCACCGTTGAGAATGTAGCCGTCGCTCGTTTCAACAGCGCGGGTTCTCATTGCCCCTGGGTCTGAGCCGCCGTCGCCCTCGGTCAGGCCAAAGCAGCCCACCATCGTGCCGGCCGCCAGGCGCGGGAGGTAGGTGTCCTTCTGCTCGTCGCTTCCGAAGGCCTCAATCGGGTGCATCACCAGTGACGACTGCACGGACATCGCCGAACGGTATCCGCTGTCGACCCGCTCCACCTCACGAGCAATCAGTCCGTAGGCGACATGGCTTGCGCCTGCCCCTCCATAGGTCTCAGCTACGGTCGCGCCAAGCAAGCCTTGGGCGCCGAGCTCCGTCATGATTTCCTTGTCAAAGCGTTCGTCACGGTGGGCCGTGATGATCCGCGGGAGCAGACGGTCTTGGCAGTAGCTTCGTGCGGCATCGCGAATCATCTGTTCCTCGTCAGAAAGAAGAGCGTCGAGGTTGAGCGGATCGCTCCAGTTAGCAGTTGGCTGGCTCATCGCCGATCTCCTGGTCTTTCGGGGTGCGGCTGTTAGCTCGGACAGCTTTCGGGGTGCCTCGTGGTGAGAATGGTGCTATACGGACCATGTTTCCATCGGACATGCGCAGTCGATCGCATGCCTCATCAGACACAAAGACGCGGTGTTCATCGGCGTCCACCGCCGCCGAAATGCAGCGGAAAGTGGTCGGTGATCCCGCGGATAGAAGCAGCCTTGCAGGACCACGAGATGCTGCACTCCTCTGGACCGTGACGGTTCGCGCGTTGTCCAAGATGGACAGCTCCGTGACCTTCGCGACGAGAAGGGCGCCCCCGTCAAGGAGGTCCACCACACCGTCGAACCGAAACCCCTCGTTGATCAGCAGTGCTCGTGCTGCCTGACCGGCGGAGTGGCAGCCACCGATCGATAGCTGTGCAACTGGCGAAAAATGCGCCGTGTTGATCGGTTCTGATGGGAAAAGATCAACGAGGCGCTGGTTGTCACCAGTCGCACAAATCTCATCGGCCTCCAAGAAGCTGATCCCCAGCAAAGGCTTGCACACAGCATCGTAGAACGGCGACGTGCCATCCGGCGCAATCGCACCGCGAAGCTCAGCATAGACACGTTCCCCAAAAGAGTGCCGCGCTGTGTCGAGGTAAAGGTACCGTGATGACGCCAAGAGGGCGCCAAGCCCTCCGCCTCGATGATCGGGGTGCAGGAAGAGGCCACCGATCTCCGTCAGCTCGGCATAGTCATCCACGATGCGGAGCTCTCCGCAGCCGTTTTCTGTGGCCTGTGTGTGGCGGAAGTTCGCAAAGCCCGCTCGCTTTGTCCCTCCGCGTTTGACTGCTGCGCACCCGACAACCTGTCCGGATGCGACATGTTCGAGGCACAGGAAAACGGCGCCTTCGTCACCGTTCGCCGCCCTATGGCTGTTCTCGAGCAATCGCGCGATCAAGAGCGCGTCGGCTGGTAGGCTTGTGAACCCCGGCCCCGTCAACTGGGCAAGGGCTAGGAAGTCGGCGAGGTCGCCCAGCTGCGCCAGTCGAACAACATAGCCGTCCGCACGACCTGGTGGGCAGATCATTCTGAAATCCCTTGCCGAACATCGAGAAAGGCTCGGTGCAAAATCGTCACGGCACGATCGATATCGCGCGTCGAGATGTTGAGTGGCGGCGCCATTCGTACGACATTGTCGCCTGCGACCCCGACCAGAAGTTCTCTGTCCCGCGCCGCGTTGCGAATGTCTGTATTGGGAAGGGTCGACTTCACCCCAATGAGAAGGCCCCGTCCACGCACCTCCAGTTCGATATCTGGAACCGCGTCCCCCAGGCGGCGCAGGCTGTCCACGAAATGGCTGTGGAGGGTCTGGACGTGCTCCAAGAAACCGGGCTCGAGAAGAACATCAAGCACCGCATGCCCAACGGCAACGGCCAGCGCGTTCCCTCCGTAGGTCGTGCCGTGGGTACCGAACGTCATGCTATCGGCCACGTCTTGCCGTGCCAGGCACAGGCCGAAAGGAAAGCCGCCGCCGATACCTTTCGCGAGAGCCATGATGTCAGGCTCTGTATGATCGGCCCACTGATGAGCAAACAGTTTGCCCGTTCTGCCAGCGCCGCACTGAACCTCGTCGTAGATGAGGAGCACGCCTTTGGCGCTGCAAAGGCTGCGCAGCTCCGTCAGTGTGCTTGCATCCAACGGGCGGACGCCGCCTTCGCCTTGAATCGGTTCGACGATCACAGCTGCAGTTTGCTGCTGGATAAGTTGCTCAAGCGTGCTGAGATCACCGAACGGGCACTGGACATAACCGGGCAGTTTGGGGCCAAAACCCTCAAGGTATCTGGGGTTAGCCGCTGCGTTCATCGCGCCATAGCTTCGTCCATGAAATGCGCCTTCAAAGCTGATGATCTCTGTGCGTTGTGGTTCTCCATTCACATGGTGGAAGCGTCGTGCGGCTTTAAGGGCGCACTCCACCGCTTCGGTTCCTGAATTGGTGAAAAATGCAGCGTCCGCGAAAGAGTGTTGGCAGTAACGCGCCGCGAGCTCTCGCTGCCCTGGCACCGCGAACATATTGGAGAGATGCCAAAGCTTGTCTGCTTGACCTTTCAAGGCTGCGGTAAGCGCAGGATGCGCGTGTCCTAAACAGTTCACCGCGATGCCGCCGATGAAATCGAGATATCGTCGGCCATCGGATGTTTCAAGCTCCGCTCCGATGCCGCGGACGAAATCCAAATCAGGTTTGGCATAGGTGGGAAACAGGACGCTCTTAAAGTCATCAAATGGCATGGACTCACCCCTTTAGGTGGTCATCACGATAGCAGATTGCGTTGGTATAGTTTAGCGTTAAACTGAACAGATTGCTCTCACATTTGAGCAAACCGTTAGGGAGATCGTTCAAAGTGTCTGTCACTCCAAAGGATCGTGCGCTGCTCAACCTGCTCCTCGAAGATGGCCGCGCCTCAGTTAGTTCTCTCGCGCAAAGGCTGGGTGTGACGAGATCGACCGTCCAGGCGCGTATAGCCCGGCTCTCAGCGGATGGGGTCATCTCGGGCTTCACAGTACGGACGGGCCCTGCGGCGGATGAGGGGCAAATCACGATGCTGGTTTGCGTTGTCGTGATGCCCCAGGTGGCGCAAAAGATCACCGAAGATCTCAAATCGATTGCTGAGGTACGAAGGGTTTATGCCGTTAACGGACAGTATGATTTGTTCGTTGAGGTGATGGCCCCCAACGTGTCTAACATTGATCGCGTGATTGATCAGATTGGCGCCCTGCCGGGTGTCGAACGCACACTCTCTATGGTCGTTCTCGCCACCAAACTGGATCGCCGATAACGATGATCGAGCAAGCATTGCCAAGCGTAGGGCGATAGTCTATGGCATTTTAACGATAAACAGGCGATGGATTGAGGCGGCGCTGTTCACATGGGTGGTCGCGGGTTACAGCGCTTTTCCATTCGAGATCGGAGCAATCCCATGCGGCAAACGCGCAACGAACTTTTGCGGGCGGCGATGAAAGCGTCTGCAGAAAGCCATTATGAGCTTATGTTTGCCAACTTTGCCCTCAAGAGGGTGGGTTATCGCGACCAGGGTTATGTCCAGCGTATCGATATTCTGAACACCGCCACACTTTATCTCTCGGCTGCGAAGTGGTTCTTCTGGCGGTCGACTGGTGAGGCAGCGGATTTTGCTCGGCCGACACGTTGTAACGAGGATTTGGTCCGTGCACTCGAGCTCTTCGACGTTGCGAACGCTTACTCCCGCAAGGCAAAGATGTCAGACCTTGAGGCGCTGCGCGATGCAGCAGAAGAGGCGCGCTCCGTCGCTCAGGATAATCTGTCATCTGACTACGAGATTCAGAGGTTCCTTGGTGCGCCTATTGTTCCGTCGATCTGTCCCATCGTTGTGCTGACGGGTTCGTCTTACGATATGGGGAGGCAGTATCTTGAACAAGTGCTGGAGATCTATGGCGCATTTGCATTTGAAGGGTTGTCAGGGCGCACCTTCGGACCGGAGGAAAAAGACAGTCTACGGTTATGGCGCCGAGAGCTTGAAGCGCATGCCCCGGAGATAGTGGAGATGGCGCATGGCATGGCGTCGGCTGCGATTGATCATGGTCTTGGCCTGACCTACGACCACTGCCAGTTCATGTGGACAGGGGCCACGCCGCCAGTTGAGAACCCCACCATGATCGGCGTTTTGGACGCCGAGGTGTGTTCGATCACAGGCTATTTCGGTGCAGAGGCCACGGACGAAACTGCGGAGATCGACAACACGCCCGACCTTTGCAGCGGTTTTGCGTCTTGGGGCGAGGCGACGGCCGGAGAGAAAACGATCGTGGGCTGTACGACTGACCACGACTGTACCTTCCAGGCGACCATCTTTGCGTACCCTGATGATGGGCGTGCATTCGTCTATACGCCATTCTCGGTTAACGGATCAATTCCCGGTGTGGGGCGCTTTTTCTTCGCAGGTCACCCCGGGGTAAACGAGAAAGGCCTTTGTTACGTCCATCATGGCGGGCCTTGCGGGTGTACAGAGCCGCAGCAAGACTGGGGTTACGGCGTACGCCGAGGGACGACGACCTTGCATAGCCTACGCTACGCTGATGACCGTCAAGCAGCCGAAACCTATGAGGTTTCTCTCCCTGTGGGTGACAATGGGTATCTCCTGGGATCGCCAGGGGGCTTCTATGCCGACCCTCAAGGGGCGCATGTCATCGAGTCTCGCGTTGGCTTAGCCGCGGGCAGCCCACCGGTCATAAGGCGTAATACGACAGACCATGACGGGCGAAACCTCGATTTCTTGTACGCCAACAACAATGTTCAGAGCCCGGATTCGCAATACCTGTTTTGCGCACCAGCACAGGGATACGATTACTCGGTAGAGGGAGGATGGTTCCTTAGCGACAAGTCGAAGATGAACATGGACGACCTTGGTGTTCTGACGCGGCACATGTGGGCAGCGTCAAGTGAGCCTCGAAACCGGTACCTGCACCGAATTCTCTCGGCAGGTTATGGTGACATCGATTCGGGGTATGCGGAGGCTGTTTATCGCCGACCAGCCAAGCTCGATACTGGCGACTGGCGAGAGACAGAGGCGCGGCTTTCGGCTGGTGAAAAACTAGATGGCGCCACGGGTACCCGACTCAACGCTCAAGTCTCCACGCTTGAGCTGCGCGATGGGGAGCCGCCCGTCTACCGGCTGTCTATTGGTCCGGTCGCCCACCGTTCTGTTCCCCCGCATCGTGCGGGATACGGATTTTACTATGTCGACGAGACCAACGAGATGTGGGAGTTGTCACTACAGCCCACACCTCGAGAGACCTTAGAGCAGGCTTGTGCCTCCGCTCGAGAACTGGTGGTAAACGCAGAGCATTTGCTCCGCGATGAAGCCGGTGAGGATGACGGTCTCCGTCGTTTGCGCGCGCTCTTGGAAACGGCAGAGTCCAAGCTGGCCGATGCTGAAAACCTCTTCGAGAAATCAGCGGCTGAACGGCTTCTTTCAGGTCATGATGCTGCGCACGTGGCCAGAGGACTACGGTTTGCGACACAGGCCCAAGTGCGGGCGAAACAGGTGATCACAGCTCTGACCCATCGTCCTGATCTGCCGTAAGAAGGTTGAAGCCTTACACAGAGGAAAATGCGAAGGCCTCGCTAAGAATGACGTGAGGCCTTAGAGTGACCGACTAGTGGCGGTAGCTAGCATCCAAACGATCAAGCTTGGCGAGAAGCGACGGCCACTCGCGCGTGCCGTCATTGTCGATATGCGTCATGGTCCAATATTGGTGACGCACATCAGCGAGATCGGTCTTGTTCGGTATAATGATCTCTGCGCCCGTTTGCATCGCGCGCATCTGGTAACGGCATGCCTGTTCAATCCGGTAAAGGTGGAAGAAGGCCTGCGCCATCGACCGTCCTGGTACCAGGAAACCGTGATTACGGAGGATCAGAATCTCAGCACCGGATTGAAGCGCTTGGCCAATTTCGTCACGCGCTTGTTCTGACGTGACAGACGTATCGTGGAAGTCGATATAGGCAATCTTGCCGTGGAACATGATGCCATACTGAGTCATCGGCAGAAAATCGCAGTTCAGTGCAGAGAACGCGACGCCAAACTCGCTGTGGGCGTGGATGCAGGCGTTGTATTCTGGACGGCTCGTGAGCGCCGCCTGGGTGAAGTTAAACGCGTCGATGTCGACACCAGCGAACTTCTCAAGCTTTGCGCTTCCTTGCGTCGATCGTTTGTAGAGGTCTGATGCGCGCGCAAGCTCCGGCAACAGTCCGTAGCCGCCAACGATGAACTCGTCCTTACTGCCCTCAACGCGGCAGCTTGCGAAACCGTCCGTCAGATCGGTCAGCCCGTAAAGGCTCATCAAGCGATAACACGCGGCGACATCAACACGCGTTTTCTGTTCGTTAGCAGAAGGTTGATCCCACTCTGTGTTCTCAGAAATCAGGGCAGCTTGAGACATGGTCGTGGCTCCATTCGTATGTGTGTCGTTGGTTTGAGAAGAATGATCGGATGGCTGCTTGTTCGTCACGGCTGGTTCGCCTCGTTACCGCTAACTTCGGCAAACGCTTCCGTGAGTGCGTGCGTGAGTTCCAGTCGCACCGCGAAGCGTTCTGGGTCCACGGCATCAGAGCCCAAGACCATCACGATAAGATCCTTTGACGGAGTGATCTTCAAAACGTGTCCGGCGAAGCCAGTGTGGCCAAAAGCATCAATGGTCAGATCATCGGCGCCGAAGTCCAAGTCGTAGACGAAAGACGTCATGCCGTATCCTGACTGATAATGCATGCGGAGATCGGATGTCTCCGCCATCGAAGGTAGGGTCGGCGTTCGCATGCGATCAACCCAGCCCTCTGGCAGAAGACGCTCACCATCCCAGACGCCATCGCGGAGCAGCAGCAAGCTGAAGCGAGCAAGATCGCAAGGGCTCCACCGGATACCGGACGAGCCGTACCACGTACCCTGAAGGTCGAACTCAGGTTCTGTGGTGTCCATCCCGACTGGGCCGAGCAATCGCTCTTGTATATAATCCGTCACCGCATCGGCTCGGGCTTGTCCCGGATCGACGCCGAGTCGCTGGCCCAAGAGGTAGCCGATGATCCCTGGAGCTCCGTCTGAGTATTGAAAATGCGTACCGGGATCATAATCGAGCGGCTTCTTGAACACGTAGGCCGCGTTGTCTTTGTACCCTTGACCAGCAGCGAGGCCGAGGAAGTCGAGGAACTCATCCCATCGAAGGCCGCTAGTCATCTGTAGGAACTGGGCGGGCGTAATTGCCGAACGAGGATCGCTCTCGCGCCAGATGGGGATGTCGGCCGGTGCATCGACATCGATCAGCCCGTCTTGCTGCATAGCTCCAGCAACGACGGCGCCCATCATCTTGGCGATCGACATGGTGTGGGTGATGCCGTCGCAGGCGTATCCTTCACGGTACTCCTCTGCGATGATCCGCCCACCTTGCACGACAACCACGGCGTGGGTCGTGCCCAACCTTTCGTGCTGGTAGTCTGCCATCAATGCGCTGATAATCCTGGCGACGCTGTCTGCGTCCGCGTCCGGGGGCAGGGGCGCACGCGGCCAGCTCTGTTGCGGCCAGGGGGTGCCGCTTGGTTGCTGGGGCAGCGCCGAGTAAGACCAGCCATTGGCCGCGGTGTCGTGGTCATCAGCCAGCGCCGTGCTGGGAGCACCGATGAGCGGGCTGATGCCGACGGCTGCGGCGATGGCGGGAAGACAACGTAAAAAGATCATGACAACTGCATAGCGATGTGTAACGTTAAACTCACAGTATCACACTCTTTCGTTCGATAAACCCCCGGGAGCTCGTTTGATGAAAATAGTGCGAACATCGACGGTTGTTGTGTTGGCTTTGGTGTTGATTGTGGTGACGGTTCTTTTGCAAAGCGTCGGGTCCAAGTCGGCGCGAATCGCGACCCGCTGGTCTTGTGCATGTGTCTATGTTGAGGGGCGAGAACTCGCCGAATGTATGGATGCGCTGCAGCTGCCCGTTCAACCGATCGTCCGTGTGACGCAGGATGACGCGACCCAACAAATACACGCACGTGCACTGCTGTTTTTCAGCTCGACCGCGCGGCGTGTTCCAGAGCAGTCCTGCGTGGTGGAGCGGTAGATCCGGTGAGGGGGCGACCACAACGGATCAGAAGATTGGATGCTGAATGATGGCATCAACACAGAATGATATAGGAACTGAGGCCTTGGACCAACAAACCGAAACATCTTCATCACTGGGCGCTGCAATCGATGTGGCTCGCTTTATCGATGGTGCGGCGATCTCACCGTTGCAATGGCGCGTGGTGGCGTTGTGTTTCTTGGTCGCGTTTGTTGATGGTTACGACCTTTATTCGATGGCCCTGGCGGCCCCAATTGTGGCCAGCGCGTTCGGGTTTTCGCCGAACGCCGTTGGCGCGATCCTTTCCTCGTCGTTGGTTGGGCTGATGGTCGGCGCGTTCGTTGGCGGACCAGTAGCGGACCGGTACGGACGAAAGCCTGTGATCGTCGCCTCATGCGTGATCATGGGAGTGATGACGCTGGCGACAGTGACTGCGCGCGATGAGGGGTCGTTCTTGGCTTACAGGTTTTTGACTGGTCTCGGGCTCGGCGCGGCGATGCCGACGATCAACGCACTAACGTCAGAGTACGCGCCATTTCATAGGCGTGCACTGTTGATGACCATGATGTTTATTGGCGTGCCGCTCGGAAATGTCGTCGGCAGCTTGTTCGCCGGATACGCATCATCGGCGCTGGGTTGGCAGGCAATCTTTTTGGTTGGCGGCGTGATCCCCCTGCTGTTGAGCGTCCTGTTGCTTGTCTTTCTGCCTGAGTCGCTCCAGTATCTGGTGCGAACGGATGAAGGGCGAGAGAGAGCAGCGGTGATTGCCAGGCAGGTGGTGCCGAGCTTCCAAGGGACACTGCGGGAGCAGCCCCAGCTGTCCCGCGGTGCTGTCGGCAGTGCGGAGAGCCTCTTCTCGGACAACCGAGCGATGGGGACCATCCTCATTTGGGGAGTCTTTTTCCTTAGTCTGTTCACAACATTTTCGTTGGCGAGCTGGCTTCCGTCCGTCCTCCGATTGGCTGGATTTCCGCTGGACAAGGCCCTCTACATGTCATCGGGTGCTGGCATTGGGGTGATGGTCGGTGCATTGATGATCGCCTACCTTATTGATCGGTTTGGATATATTCCATCGCTGGTCGGCGCGGCTCTGCTTAGTGCTCTTGCCCTGGTCGGGCTTGGCTTTTCGACGTCGTCGCTTCTCTTGACCGTCTTCGCCATTCTGCTGGCGGGTGCGTCAGTTGGTGGGTTGCAGATTGGCCTGAACGCATTGGCCGCGCATTACTATCCGAGCGCGTCACGTTCCACGGGTCTCGGGTGGGCCCTGGCAGTAGGGCGGGTCGGCGCGATCATCGGCCCGATATTGATGGGTATATTGATTACAAACAACTGGTCAGTTGAGGCGACGTTTGCGCTAGTCGGTGCGCCGGGCCTTCTGACTGTGCTCATTCTGCTGAAGTTGAGATCGCGCGTTGACGGTCCTTCGGGGCTCAAGTCGGGCGATCAGCAAATCGATGATACTTTGGTGGCGCGAGAACTATGACCCACTCTGATTTGATTGATCTTGATCACCTGATGATTGGTGTCGAAAGCCACGAGGCGGCGATTGCGGCGTTTACGAAGCTTGGTTTTCTTCATCGCAGTGTTCGGCATCTTCCGCCGATGGGCGGTGGTGTGGCCGGGGGTGTGGGTGGCAGCGCTGTCGTTATGTTGCGTCCACTGACGGATGGCGCAGCGAACTTTCTTGAGCTCGCTTATCTCGACGAGCCTTATGCGCAACCCTTCATGTTACCCATCTTGAAGGATGTGGTTGGCGCGACAATGCTGGTGCACGGCACCCGCGACGCAGCGGCTCTTCACGGTCGTTGGAAAGCGGCCGGTCTCGATCTCTTGCCGCTGGTCGAGTTGTCGATTGGTGTTGCGCAAGGCGGGGAAGACGCTGGGCAAGATCTCAAGATCATCATTCCAACTGGCGATCAGCCGGTTTGGTGCAACGCTTGTCAGTACTCGACCGTCAGCGAGTTCATGATCGAGAGCTTGATGGACCATCCCAATGGAGCCGTATCGTGGACGGGCGTTGTGATTGTTGCGGATGATTCGGTATGGGATCAGACGTCTGATCATCTCCAGGTGGTGTACGGCGCGGATCCTGCAAACATAGATGGCGGCATCCGCTTCCAGCCGAGCGGTTTGACGATCGATATGATGTCTCTGGCGATGCTTGAAGATCAATTTGGTATCAAACCGAGCGTGGACGAAGCGCGTCCTCGTATCGCGCTGGTGCGCGTCTCGGTGTCTGATTTGAACCAGACGCAGGCCGTCCTGGATGCAAATGGTGCCCAGTACACAACGGTTCCGTCGGGGCTTGTTGCTGAGGCAAGCGGTCTGTTCATTGCCTTTGAGCCAATGACATCCGCATAGAGCGTTCTTTGTGGTGCTTGCGCGCGCGAGCGATCAAGGGCGGGTGTCTTTGATCGCATTGGTTGTGTTTATCGTTACATAACCATGTCACCGAACGGACACACTGATTTCAAAATTCCAGCCATTCAGCGAATTCAGTTCGATTTAGGGCTAGGTTTAACGATAAATCTCTCATAGGGTTTTGATGATAACAGATTGTTGCTTCGGCGGGCTGTTGCGGTTGAGAGGGAGGAATGAGATGCCAGTGAGACAAGTATTCAGTACGGTGAGTGTGGTGGCGATGGCGGCGGCGTTGGCGACCAATGCTGCGCATGCTCAAGTCGACGAAATCGTCGTCACCGCCCAAAAACGGGAGCAGTCGCTCCAAGACGTGCCGGTGAGTGTGACGGTCTTCGACGCAGAGGCGCTTGCTGACTATCAGATTGAGGGCATTCAGGACTACTTCGCGTTCACACCAAACGTGGGTATCGTCCAAACGAACCCCACATCGACGGATATCTCTATACGTGGCGTCTCGAACATCGGCGGGGCGGCCAACTCACTTGGCGTCTATGTTGATGAGTTCAACATCAACCCCGCAGCCAGCGTGACGTTCCAGTCCCAGTCAGGATTGCGAACGTTTGACCAGAACCTGTTCGACTTGGAGCGTCTTGAGGTGCTTCGCGGCCCACAGGGCACGTATTTCGGTCGTAACGTCATTGGCGGCGCGATCAACGTCACCACACAAAAGCCGGATGACGAACTCGCGTTCACCGCGGAAGCAGAATACGGACGGTTTGACTCCTATCTTCTGCGGGCCATTGCCAACACACCGATTGTCGAAGGCAAGGCAGCCGCCCGCTTTTCGGCTGTTTACCGAGAGAGCGATGGCTTCATTGAGGACCTGGGGCCAGCTAATAACTCCGACGCCTATGAGCAGGCCGGCGTTCGCGGAGCATTCCGGTTTACGCCGACTGAGCAACTGACCGTCGACGCCAGCGTTTCCTACTCTGATTATCAGCAGGGTATCGAAGCAGGCGTACCGACAGGTATCTTCTTTGGCGATATTGCTCTTCTTGGCACATTCGGTGGGCCAGTTGATCCGGGTGCGGGGTTCTACCCGGACAACCAAGAGTTCATTTCCACCGACCGTCCGTTTGAGATCAACAACGAGACCCTCATCGCTACTGTACGAGCAGAGTACGATTTGGGTGCGTTCTCTGTCGTGTCCGTTAGCGGGTACATCGACAACGACTATGACTCCGGCGGTGACACGGACGGTACGTCCAATGACTGGTACTTCTCTGATGACAACGACCAGTTTGAATCGTGGAGTACGGAGCTAAGGGTTCAATCGAACGAAGGTTCAGCCTTTGACTGGGTCTTCGGTGTTCTCTATGCCGAGGATGACACGGACGGCTTTACCAGCGTCAACCTCACGCAAGAGTTCGTCAACAACAACTCCGTCATACCGTTCCTGATCGGTGGCCCACTTCAGGGGCCGACACTCGCTGTCACCAACCAAACGGTTGCCGCCGAACGCGAGAGCTTTGGCGTTTTTGGTGACGTCACGGGCTACTTCTTTGACGACCGACTCCAGGCGTCGATTGGTGGTCGTTTCAGCTATGATGAGGTTTTCACATCACTCGATGCCCAAGACATTTCCACGGGCTTTGCGCCAGTGTCTTCGTCGGGAGACGCCTCGTTCAGTGATTTCTCGCCGCGTTTCGCTGCGGTCTACGAGGTATCGGATCGAGTCAATCTTTATACCAACATCTCACGAGGCTATAAGCCCGGTAACTTCAACCTGAACACAGAGGCAATCCTCAATGCTGGTTTGCCTGTGTCGGATACGGTCGAGGACGAAAGCGCTTGGAACTACGAGGTTGGTCTCAAGGGTGTGTTCTTCAACGGCGCGCTGCTCGCGAACCTCTCCGCGTTCCGCCTCGACTGGAGCGATCTTCAGGTTTCACAAGAGTTCACCGAGGGTTTGAACATTATTCAGTTCACCTCGAATGCTGCATCTGCGACATCCCAAGGGGTCGAGATCGATCTTGTGGCGCGTCCACTTGATGGATTGGAAATCAACGCCAATGCGGGTTATCTCGATGCGACCTTCGATGACTTCCCCAATGCTGTGAGTAACCAAGGCAGCGGTGAATTCGACGCGTCCGGCCAAACGCTGCCCCTCGCGCCGGAATGGTCCGCTAGCGGTGCGGTGACCTACACCAAGCCAATCCGAACCAATCTTGAAGGTTTCGTCCGGGGCGAGATTTCTTATCGCGGTGAGCAGTTCGCCACCGCGGAGAACCTATCGACGGTGACCGAAAGCCTCCCAAGCTTCGTTGCGGTCAACTTCCGTGGTGGTCTTGAGACGGAGCATTGGCGCGTTGTTGGCTTTGTCGAAAATGCGTTCGAGGAAGAGTATTATATCGGTACGGCGGGAGCGAACGAGAACGCTGCAAGCGGTGTACACGTCATTCCTGCGCCGCGCCGGTTTGGTGTCAGAGTCACGTATAAGTACTGATTTGAAGGTCTTCGAGAGTCTAAAGTCAGTGGCGGGAGGATGCCGATGATGTGGTGTCGTCTCGCCACTCATAACGCAACAAGGTGTGGTGGCAGCCGTGTCGTCACCATTCGTTGTACAGGATGACGCCGAGCTGTGACTGAGCAAAAGCGAGTGCTAAGCGCCCGTGACCTGACTCTCTTTACGGTGTCGGGGATCATCGTGCTTGACCAACTGGCATCGAGTGCGGCCATCGGAGCCAGTGCGTTGGGATGGTGGGTGGTCACGCTGGTGTTCTTTGCTGCTCCGTATGCAGCAATAACAGCTGAGCTTGGCTCGGCCTGGCCGTCGCAGGGTGGGTTCTATAATTGGATTGCGATGGCCTTTGGCCGCCGTTGGGCGGCGCGGGCGACCTGGTACTACTGGGTTCAGCTCGCCATCTGGGTTCCGTCGGTCGCGATCTTGGGCGCCAGTATGATGTCCCAGTTGTTTTGGCCCGAACTCGCGATGGATCGAAAGATCGCGTTTGCGATGGCATTCATTGTGTCCATCGGCGTTGCCAGCAGTCTTCGAACAGAAGTTGGCAAATGGATCCCCAATATGGGCGCCCTTGTGAAAGTCGTCATTCTCCTGATTATTGGTCTTTCAGGGACCCGCTTGGTGCTCACGGGAGAAGCAACGACGGACTTTTCGCTCCCCAGCATGATGCCGTCCTACGACAGCGCTGTGAATTTCCTACCCGTCATCGTGTTCAACTTAATGGGATTTGAGTTGATGGCGTCGGCGGGCGGTGAGATCAGGAAGCCAAGCCGCACGATACCTACGGCGATTTTGTTCTCAGTGATCATCATTGGTGCGCTCTACATCTTTGCAACGTTTGGCGTCCTCGCTGCGCTACCGGCTGAGGACATTGTGCTGGACACGGGCGTCATTGAGGCGCTCAAGATCATGTTTACTGCCGCACCCGGTGGTTCGTTGATTGTGACGGCCCTGGGGGTGGCAATCGTTCTGACACTGATCACCAACATGGTGACTTGGACCATTGGCGCAAACAGATCAGCTCAGGCTGCCGCGGACCAAGGTGTGCTGCCCCATATCTTTTCCTACCGTCTACCGAACAGCTCGGTACCGGTCGCCGCCAACGCTATGCTGGTCCTGTTGTCGTGTTCTGTGATTTGGATTTATGCGATCATGACGGTGTCCGTTGAGGACTTGTTTTGGACCTTGTTGGCGTTCTCATCGATCCTCTTCTTCATTCCTTACATTATGATTTTTGTGGCTTTTCTGCGCCTCAGATACACGGCGCCAGAGCGCGCGCGGCCCTATCGTGTCCCCGGCGGGAAGGTGGGTGCACTGATCGCAACAGCGCTTTCGCTGTTCTTCGTGGCCCAAGCCATGCTGCTGTTCGTCTACGTCCCTGGAAGCGCCGTTGACTGGGAGTACACGCTTTCCATCCTCGGCGGCGTAGCAGTCGCGGTGTGGGTTGGAGAGTGTTTGCTGGGCCGGCCAGACACCGGCGAGACCTATCAAGATGAACGGCCCGGTCTTGGCTTAACATCAGTATAGTGATGATAAAAAGAGATATTGCGAGATTGATCTGATGAAGGAAGAGCTTCTCATTCTGTCGCCCGTTGATGGTCGAGTTTACGCCCGGTTGCACTATGCCAATGGTGGGGAGATCGCGCAGGCGGTGTCCGAGGCTCAGTCAGCTTTTCAAGAGTGGAGGCGCACGCCGCTTGATGAGCGCATTGCACGAGTCACGGCGTTTGTCAGTGAGCTGCAAAAAGATCGTACGCAGCTCGCCGAGCATGTGACTTGGCAGATGGGACGGCCGCTGCAGGACGCCGACGAAGCCGGATATCTTCTGGAGGCGGTCGACTACTATGCGGCGCTGGCGCGGGACGTTCTTGTTGATCAGCCCACAAGCGCGTCACCGGGAATCGATCGCTTCACCCGCCGCGCGCCACTTGGTGTTCACTTGGCGATCTGCGCTTGGAACTATCCGGTGGCCATGGTCGCTGCGATTGTCCTGCCAGCCTTGATCGCTGGCAACACCGTCCTGTTCAAACACGCGCCGCAAACAGCTCTTGTGTCCGAGGCCCTCAACGTGGCGGCAGAGAGAAGCGGTCTTGGGACCGGCGTCTTTCGTGCAATTCACATGACCCATCGTGATACGGAGCAGTTGATCGGCTCGGGCGACATCCAGTCTCTCCACTTTATTGGATCGGAGCGCGGCGGACGAGCTGTGAACGCGGCCAGTCGGGGCGCTTTTGTCGATGTGGCCCTTGAGCTGGGCGGCAAGGACGCGACCTATGTCCGGGCGGATGCTGATATCGATTTCGCCGCGAGAGAGATTGCGACTGGTTGTTTCGACAACAGCGGCCAGTCGTGTTGCTCCGTCGAGCGAATATACGTTCACGACGATGTCTATGATCGATTTGTAGAGGCGCTCGCGCGAGCCGCTGACGGCTGGACGCTCGGGCATCCTGTGGACGACACCCCGTCAATTGGCCCAGTGGCGAACATACAGGCAGCGGAGCGTATTCGGCTTCATTTGCGAGATGCGGAAGCAAAGGGCGCGCGGGGGATCCTCCCTCGATCTCAAGCATTTCCCGGCGAAGACAAGGGCTGTTATATCAGCCCACAGATAGTGCTGGAGGTTAGTCAAGACAGCTTGCTAATGCAGGAGGAAACGTTCGGCCCGGTGGCTCCGGTGATGCGCGTGTCCTCTGACGATGAAGCGCTGAAACTGATGGACGATACGACGTTTGGCCTTACTGCTGGGGTCTGGACCAATGATACCGCGGTTGTTGAGCGGTTTGGGAAACATCTGGATGTTGGTCTGTTCTACCAAAACCGGTGCGA
>JBCBMW010000008.1:0-149480 GCA_039822105.1 Pseudomonadota bacterium
CGTTTGAGGACAATTGGTTCCTCTGACGGACGAGCGCGTGGGGATAATCAAATGGACCAATAGCTTTGTTACAAAATAAATAGACATAAGGACCCAGCGAGCGGTCGTATTGTGCTTCTTTGTCAAAGATCTCGAGACCGGGTTCCTCTAAAGTTCTTCTCTGCACCAATCGGATCGGATGCCTTTCATTAAAATAATACTGCCGTAGAGACATCAATCGATCAATAAAGATTCCGATATCTCTGACCTCAGAGATTGGTGAAAAACCCATCCTTGAATCGAAGCCTGATTCTTCGAGTTCAACGCACTGATCAGGAAACGCTAATACTGTCTCTGGCCATGAGATCTCCAAGAATTCTGCGTCGCCAAAAAGTGCATCGTTTGTTTCAATTGTGAATTCAATGGGAAGTCTGTCATCAAATGGATTCCCCCCGAGCGAGGCTTCGACAAAGTTTTCTAGCCCCAAACGCTGAGCCTGCTGAAAAACGGAAAGCTGTTGAATCGCAAGTTCTGTTCTGTTGGTTGAAGGGAACAGCGTCGCAATGAACATGATCACAGTCACTGATATCAATACAAAGTGTATAGATCGTAGATGAGCTGCATGATCCCCCGATATTGCCATCAGTTCTTTCGTTTGATCATTGAGTTGGTTCATCAGCAAACTCTAAACAGTGAATTGTCGTCTGCACGAAACGCCTTTGCGCTTATGTATACAAGCACGGAATAGCACCTACGTAAAACGGTGGTTTGACGGATTTCGCTCGCTACTGGTGAGTTGGAATGGCAGTGTCTCACCGACCAAACGTCTCTGTGACCACCTCAAAGCAAGTGGCGATAGCGTTCGATAACCTCATTCACCCGTTGTTCAAGACCATCACCGACATCTTCGAGCAGCCTTCTAAGCTCCGCCCCCATGATTGCTGGGAGTTTTTGGGCATTATCTGGCGTTGCGCCCTGAAGGACGCCCAAAGCGATAGCGGCACCCGTGATCTGTGCATCGAGCGCTGAGATTGTGTCGTTCCGCTTCTCGATGCGGAGACGCTCCTGATCGATTTCGGGCGCCATCGTTTCCATCTCCCTCGCCAAAAGAGTGCGAACGATTGTCCATTCGGGACTGTCCGGCCATCGCGAACGCGTTCCATCGCGGCCCGGACAGACCACCCGGATCTGAGAGGCGAGATCCGAGAAGATTTTTTGCGCGTGCATCATGACTTCTTCGCATGTGCGGATGCGGTGCCGTTTGTTCAGCAGAAGTTTCCCGGCGCGGAGCTCGAAGCGCCAAATTTGCCCCCTCATAAGTGGGAGCTCAAGCAGGCTCTGATTGCTCTGTTTACGAACAGAATTCCAAATCTCGGGCCAATGCCGCAAGCGCTTTTGGACCACTTCACGGCCTTTGTTGTAAATAGCGAGTTGGGCACCGGGCGTCTTCCCCAAAGTAAGCCCAACGACCTCCCGCCCAGACCCTTGCGTCCTCTCGGTCTCGTGCTTGAGCCAGCTTGATCGCGGCGGATACACGATTTTCTCGTGACTAATCGTGTACTGATCAAAGAGTAAATCTACAGCATAGTCGACGCGCCTCACCGAGGTTTGAGCCCCAGCAACATAGATACCGATCTTTGCTAGCTCTGACATCACTCGTTGATGGCACGCTTCGAAGCCGTCTAGAGCCAAGGGCAACGCGCCGACGGAGACGGAAACACACCAATCATCGTTTCCCTCTGTGTCTTTGATAGCGACGAAATGATCGAAGCCGCGCCTGGTGAGGCGAAAGCGGTAACCGCCCCTCATCCCATCTGGCTCGACAACGAAGGCGAGACCGGCGAGTTCGATCGGCTGGGATTGCCTCTTGGCTTCAGCGCAGTTTCTGGCGCCAGCAAGCCTCCTTCGTAACTCCCGGCTGGTCTTTGTCTTGATACTGAATTCTAGCTTGTCAAAGCCGTGATGGAGGACTTGCATATCAACCTCGATGCATTTTTGGGAGGGGGTGTCACAAGTCCCCCTCCAATAACTCATGACTGCCGAGGGCGGCGGTAGACGATCTCGAAGCCATCGCCGTTTTTGTCCTTGAACGCTGAGACGTTGAGCGGTTCACGAAAGCTCGGGTCGGACAAGGTAATGGAGAGAAACTCCTCGCCGAACTGAGGGCCACGTTGAATTTCTTTCCGCCAACCGACACCAATCGGCACTTTGTCCTCGCCGATCAACGCGAAGACGACGTGCGTTGGTGAATTCTCATCGTACTGTTCTGGGTCGCGCTCGATGAGCAGTTTCAGGTTGTACTCGATCGTCCGGAGTTGGCCTTTGTAGGCTTCGTAGGAGCCATCCGACGACTTGTTCAGATAACCGATCTTAGACATGGTCTTTATCCACTAGGTTGTACGAGGCCGCATACGGAGCGAAGCGCGCTCCGCGCAGGGACCCCATGGGTTTTGGGAGCGACCCCGAGGGGTGCCGGAGCGGGATCAATCCGCTCCGGCTTGTCGGCGAGCCTTCGCTCCCAAAATCCCAGACCGCGGGGTCAATTCGGCCTGGGCAAAACTCAAAATCGGGACGTGTTGTCTTCGAGTTGGCTATCGCACCAAGCGATTAGGTCACTCCGGCGGTAGCGAACGGCCCGCCCAGAGATGCGGACGTACTGCGGACCACCGCCGCGATACCGCCAGTTTTGAAGCGCGCGCGGCGTATAGCCGAGGAAGTCGGCTGCCTCCTCTTCAGTAAGCAGCTCGTAGAAATAGTCGTCTGCCGCAGGTTCTGCTCTGGCCATCGCCGAAAGCCTCCACGATTACACGGAGACCACACCAAACCACCATGGCTCAGAAAACCCTGCAATCTGCCAGAAACCCTGCACTCAGGTGATGATACCCAGATCTCGCAGGCGAGCGTCGAGGCGAGACTGATGTTTGGCCTGGTGCTCTGATCTTACTTTATTGTTTCCAGGCCTTTTCAATTCGGGGAAATGCTTGCCAATTTCGTCCCAGCAACGCCCGATGCCGCGTTCACTGAGAGTCGGAGCAAGCTTCGAAGCAGTCTTGACAAACGTCGCTCGGGTGAGGGGCTGTAACTTTGAATTTTGCTCAATATAGCGGATAAAGAATGCATTGATCGCGGTCTCTTGCGCTTTCGGCCCGCCGGTGCCGAAAAACGGAACCAAAAACCCCGACAGCCACTTGTGCAGCTCTGCTAGGCCGACCCTGATTTCTCCAACGACGACGCTATCGGAGCGAACAATCGTGGCGCGAGATGAAATCGGTGAAAACGCGCAAAGCCTAATTCGTAAATCATCAGTACAAAGCTTGATGTCTTTTTCATCCGCACTGCGAATGAAAATTGAGACTTGTCCGTCCGCCAAAGCGGCGATGAGATGATGGCAGATCTTGTCCGCCACGGCTCGGACGGCATGCTCTTGCGCTTGATTTGCGGGTGCGCTGCTCGCTGCGAGCATGCTGTCTAAGCCACGCAGCCGGTGATCAATCTCGGCGAGCTTTCCAAGTGCATCGCCCGCCGGACCGCTGTGCTTGGCATTCTCGACGATGCGCTTTCGTTCGGCAGCAAGCTGATCCGCATATTCGAGCAAACCCTGCCAGTAGCGCCGGTAAAACTCTGGATCAGAGCTCGGCTCTTCAGCAAGCCGAGCAAGGCCGAAGTCGAGGGCTTCTGTTGCTGTCAGGTGAGACTTATTCAGTGCAGAGCTTTTGCACTTCCGCTCGTTTTCGTAGGTCGCATCCCAATTCATCTTCCTCATGATCTTCAGACACGCCTCACGAAAACTGACAGAGGCACAAATCGCCCCTTTCCGTTCTGTCGAAGGCCTGGTCGATGTATGGTCGGGCATATCCGGTATCTTCCTCGCTATAATCCCTCATCGGTCAGCACATACGACGAAACCGCTCGGCGATACGTTGCAGCAAAGGACCTCAGAGCCCTCATGGGGTCTCTCTTTTCAACCATCCTCAACGCTTGGCTTCAAAAAGCGTGCCTAGAGCTCGTCCCACTTGATTGGCGGCCTCGCTTGCCGCGCGGTCGTTGAGATGCGCGTAGCGCGCGGTTGTCTGTGGATTGCGATGACCCAAAAGCTCACCGATCATCAAAAGGCTCTGTCCTTGCGCGGCCGCTAACGATGCAAAGGTGTGGCGCAGATCATGGAGCCTAACGTCGTCAAGTTCGAGGCGGGCCCGGATGCGTCGCCACGGCCTCTCAAGCTCCACAAGGTGCATTCCCGGAAGATGCCCTGGAATGACGAACGGATTGTCCGGTTCTCGATGAAGACCGGACAAGATGTCGATCGCGGCGTCGGAGATCCGCCGCCGCTGCGGCCCCGATTTGGTGGCAGGAAGATCAAGATAGCCGTCGCGGACATGGACCCATTCGAGGGTCAGGATCTCGGAAAGCCGGCAACCGGTGAGAAGGAGAAGCTTGATTGCGGCGCATACGGGGGCCGGTTCCACACCGTCGCGCTCCATCGCCTCAAGACCGAACCAAAGGCGTTGAATCTCATCCGCGGACAGAAAGCGTTCCCGCTTTTTCTCTTTGAACTTTGAGACGTGGCGACAGGGATTGGAGAACTCCGGACGAAGACCCCATTCCTCAGCCAGGTTCATCATCTTTGAAAGGAGCGCCAAATGCCGATTGGCGGCATACGGTGTATCGGCCATGCTTTGATGAAAGCTGGCGACGTCTTTGCGCTCAATGGCTTTGAGTTTGAGCGCACCGAAGTGAGGAACGAGCTTACTCTGAAGCATGCGCCGGTCTTCGTAGACGGAGCGCGCCTTTTTCCGGCGCTCGGCGTAATCGGTAAGATAGCGCTCAGCGAAAAGACCAAAGGTGACCGCTTTTCGCGCTTCGCTCTTCTGGGCCGCAGGATCCTCGCCGCCAGCCGCCTCGGCCAGGGCCTGCCGGGCGCGCCTTCTGGCTTGGTCCAGCGTCAGGGTACCAAACGGACCGAGGGTAAGTTTGCGCTGCCGTCCCTCCGTCGTCCGATATTTGACAATAAAAACCTTCTTTCCCGTCGGCCTGACCCGAACACCCAAGCCGCGAACAGTATGATCCCAACGCACATAGTCGGTCGCTTCGGGTACCAAACCGTCGATAATAGTCTTTGTCAGGGCCATCATCAGTGCGTCCAGATCAGGACGCTCAGAAGGTACCATATGGGTACCACTTTCGAGCGTCGGTCAGCGGACAGCGCTGTAGCTTGAACGTTGGCCCCAAGCAAGAAAAACAAACAATATGAGTGTTTTGACGACCTTCAGCGTTCTTCAGCGTAGGTCATAGATGTTGCTTGAAGCACGTTTGTAATCAGTAGGTCCGCGGTTCGAGTCCGTGTGGGGGCACCATTTTTCCTTTTGGCCTCGTTGCTGTTTATGATCCGATCAAAGATGTTTTGGCCGTGGATCTCTTAACGAGTTGTGCTTTCTGCGATCATTGATGCTCAAGTTATGATTAGCTGCTGGCGCTGTCTTCTCGGTCCGCTGCAGCGCGCAGCAGGCGTTCTTTGGCCCGCTCGTACTTCCGGTTGCGGTCAAAGTCTTTCTGCTGAGGATCAGGGATTCGCGATAGGTCCATATTGTGCGCGAGGTCCGACAGTTTGACCTCGGTGGCGAGTGCGTTCTCTGCCACCCGTTCGATAAACCGCCGATAGGTTTCTTGATCGGTGCGAGTAAGCGCCACCACGGCGTCAACAATCTCTATAGGGAAGAGTTTCTGAAGCTGGTCGACATCGCAGTCGGTGTCTTCGAGAATGTCATGGAGCGCAGCAACCACTTTGCCGTTGGCTGAAGAGGCACCGGCCACCACGGCGCAGATATGCTCGAGGTAAGAACGGCCAGCCCAGTCCGTCTGCCCGGCATGAAAGCGGCTGGCGAGGGCCAGCGCTTCTGCAAGATAATCGACAGTCATGGGAACAACGCTCCTCATCGCTTAGGTTAGGGCTTGCCAGGACGCGCCGTTGGAGCCCACCGGGCACATCGTTCCAAGCCGCGGCGAGAACCGCCCAGACAGATGATAACGCGAATGTGAAGCCGGCCTCGTGGGACCCACAGCATACTGGTCCGGCGGTGTCCTCGTCTGGAAGGACCGACGATCTAACATCTTGGAATTGAACAAGGCGACGGGAACAATGAGTGTGAGGACAACGCTGTGTCGAGCCATAGCGGGATGCCTCGGGTTGGCAGTTTCGGTTATGCTGGAGGCGGCCGCTGCCACGCCGGCCCTCCCCTGCATACCCGCATGGAATGGCTTTCACGGCTCTGACGATCTTTCGAGCACGATCCTCTCCGCAACGCGGGGCCCGGATGGCTTCATCTATCTCGGCGGACGGGACGCGCTCTACCGTCTTGAGGGAGGCAGCATCCAGTCCTGGTTGCCCGACTTCGCCGATGAGCAAGCGTTGCCCGCCGGAAGGATCCAGGCCCTTCTTAGAACGGACAACGCTTTATGGGTGGGCACGGAAGCTGGCCTCGTCCGTTATCATCCTGATACCGATCAGTTTACGCGAATATCGCTTGGCTCGTCTGGCATCAAAGCCAGCGGCATCTCCTCACTGGCCATTCAAGACCAGTGGATCTGGGTGGGGACGAGCGATGGGATGGCGAGGATCTCTCTAGCAGAAGCCGAACGCGAGGGCTTCACGCGCGCCGAATTTCTGCCAGGCAGTCCGAACGAAGCCACGGGGCTCGCCGAGATCGGCGGGACGGTCGTGATCGGGGCAGAGGGTGGTCTTTACACCTATGACCCCGGGGTTGGCTTTAGGCCCCTCGCCCGGGATGTCGTCGAGCAGCAGGTCACGTCCCTCACCCTGGGGCCGCAACAGCGGCTTTGGATCAGCACAGAGACCATGATCCTACGGAGCGACGACGAGACCTTTGAAGGCTGGACGATCTACGATCACGAGACGTTTCCCGGGCTTCCCAACCAAGAGTTCACTGGTGTGATGTTTGACCAATGGGACCGGCTCTGGGTTGCCAGCCGTTCAGGTCTTGCCCGCTGGGACTTTGACGAGCCCGAGCCCGTGCCGTGCCGCAGCACCACGACTGGGTCCGACCGCGACCAGGGCAATTCCGTTGCCTTCCTCTCCAATGATCTCGGCCCCTACATGTTCATGGGTACCAAAGGGCGCGGCGCCGCATTTGCTCCTATGACCGAGGATATTTCTCTTATTATCCCGGGCACTGAGTACAACAACGGCCTTCCCGATACCGTTATCTGGTCAACCGCGATCGCACCAGATGGGCGCCTCCACACCGGCACGACGTCGGGTCTGTTTGCCGAGAGAGAGGCCGGGCGCGGCGCATTCAAGGCCATTGATCCCGACATGCTGGGCGACCTTCGCGTTTATGATGTGTTCGCCGAAACGAGTGATGTAATCTGGGCGGGGACCAATCGCGGCCTTTTCCGTGTTGAAGGCGGTGAAGCCTCCTGGGTCCCGCTCGTTCGTCAGGCCGATGGCACGGCCGTGAAGCCGTCCGTTTACGATATTCGCATGTATAGCGACCATCTCGTCGCTGGCACCGACAGCGGCCTCTTCGCCCTCAGCCGGTCAAATGCATCCAGCGTGTTCTTCCGAACCAAACCTGACCACATCGCAATACCGCCCAACACCACGACCACGGACATTGAGGGCGGTCGCATTTGGAGCTCTGACGTCCTTGATCACCGCTTGTTTGTCGCCGGCAATGACATCGCGTTCGAGGCTGACCTTGCCAGCGGCCAAGTCGTTGCGTCCACAAATGAAGCTGTCAACGCCGGTGAGTTGATCGTTGGGCGGATTTTCACGATCACCGCCATCGATAGCGACAGAGTTTATCTGGGTACGGAAGCCGGTTTGATTGAGGCTTCGAGCGATTTTTCATCGTTCGAAAGTGTCAACCGTATCAATAGCTTGCGTCTCGAATCCGTGATGAGCTCTGGGCGCGCAAGCGATGGAGCCCTGTGGATCGGTGTGGCCGGTCACGGCGTTTTCCGCTCTGATCCCGATACTGGCATTTGGAACCATATCACGCAGTCTGATGGTTTGATCACCAACGGCGCGAGCCAGTTGGGTCTGGCCTTCGGGCCTCAAGGCGAAGTCGTTGTTTCCAACGGAACCGGTGCGTCGGTCATTCGGCGGGTTCCGCATTCCTCTAATGAAGACATCGCTTTAGCGCTGCATGCAGAAGATTCGCTTCGTGGTCGATCCATCGAAACTCAGAGCCGTTTGATGATTGGCCCCGACGATCGAGACTTGCGGGTGCATTTCAAAATTCCGGAACTTCTCGAGAGTCGTATGTACGATATCTCGTACACATTCAGTCTACACGGCAAAGCGGATGCACCGCAGACTGTGAAACTGGGCGAAGACCTCATGTTTCGAAGCCTTGCACCGGGGATCTATGACTTTGTCGGTGAGGTCCGATCGACGTCAGGCTACATCTCAGACCCCCTCTCATTCTCTGTTCAAGTCACGCCTTTCTGGTGGGAAAGGACGTTCGTGCATGTCGCAGCGGGCGCAGGCGGGATCCTTGCCGTGTTCGGCCTTTTCATGCTTCGGGCGAACGCCATTGAGCACCGCTACAAGCTGGTCGCAGATGAGCGAAAGCGTATCGCCCAGGACCTTCACGACACGTTCCTGCAAGACATCTTCGGTGCCCGCATGATTGGCCGATCACTCGTCGACAACCAAAGCTCGGACGACTCACGATCAAAGGTTGAGAAGATGATGGGGCTGCTTGAGACCGCAACCGGATCGGTCCGCACCAGCGTCCAGACACTCAGTCAGCTGACCGACGTTCCTGCGCTGTCAGAGGCCATTCGAAGATGCGAGGTCCCTGAACGCTACGGCTGCGAACTCGATCTTGATGTCTCTGAGACCGGCCATAGCTGGCACATCGGGGCACAGCGCCGCTTCTTCCTGGCCCGGATTGTTCAGGAGGCGATCAACAACAGCTGCAAACACGCCCATGCACAACACATCACGGTCCGGATGGCGTGGACCTGGAAGGGTCTCGACCTGACGGTGAGCGACGACGGACAAGGCTTCGACGTTCAGAGTGAGCAGGCGAAAAGCGGCTTTGGCATTGGCGCGATGAAACGGATGGCGGAAGCGGCGCGGACGCATTTTTCCGTGTCGTCATCAACCGGAAGCGGGGCCAATGTGCATCTGCGTGTGCCGAGATTTGCTTTCTGACCTGGCCATTCGGCCAGGTACGCCGCCTGCCCAATGACGGGCGAAAAATGACAACAAACTATGTAATATAGATCAGTGAACCCGAAGCCATCAGAACCCATCTCAATCCTCGTCGCCGACGACCACCCCGTGGTGCGCGAAGGATTGGCGTCGATCTTCGACCGGGTCGACGGCTTCGCCTGCGCCGCCCAAGCCTCGGGCGTGGAGGAAGCGATCGAGGAGTGGGAGAAGCTTCAGCCGAAGGTTGGTATCTTTGACCTCCGGATGGCCGACGGCGATGCGGTCAGCGCGATCACCCGCATTCGGAAGAACAATCCCGATGCCCGTATCTTGGTGGTCAGCTCCTTCGACGGTGATGAAGAAGTCTACCGCACCATGAAAGCTGGCGCATGGGGCTACATGCTCAAGGACAGCCCGCCTGACATGATCGTCAGTGCGGTGAGGGGTATCGTAGGCGGCCAACGGCATCTACCCGCGAACCTCGCCAGCAAGCTTGCGGAGCGGGTTGGGGAAACAGACCTCTCACCGCGCGAGGTGGAAATCCTCACCAAGGCTGCAAGCGGGAAGTCCAATCGAGCGATAGCCGAGAACCTCGGCATCTCTCCGTCCACCATCAAATTCCATCTCAATAACGTTTATTCGAAGCTTGGCGTTTCATCACGAACGTCGGCGATCTCTCTTGCCGTCAAACGCGGTATCATTTCGATAGATTGAATGGTGGTCAGCTCCAGACCTAGCCAATCGGCTAGGTGATACGACCACCCATCTTCCGTAACAAAACGATCTTCCCCTCCCCATAACAGTGAAGCAGGTCGCCGAGCCAAGCCAATAAGACCACCCAGCGCAAAGGTCCTTTCGACGAACGCGCGGTAGTCTCAAGCGGTGGAACGGCTACCTGCAAGGCACAACAACGCGCGGGAGATCGTTCAGCCATGCCAACCCAATCAGTCTTACCAGCATCTTCTCCATTGGGCTGCATCGGTGCCGTCATCCGCTCCGCTGCCTGCGCCTAGCGCTCGTTCAGGTCAGTGCGGGTTCAAGCCCCCCAATCCCCTCCCGCACTGCCGACGGCCTGCTGCTCACTGCCCCTCAACTGCTGAGCAGCAGGCCCAACCCTTCAACCACAACCAAAGGAAGCAACCATGACGACCTCCAGTGAAATGCTGACCCCCGACAATTGCGCGCTGGCGCTGATTGATTATCAGCCTGCGATGTACCAGGGCGTCCAAAGCCATGATCGCCTGTCGGTGATGCACAATGTGCAAACGCTGGCGCGCGCGGCCAAGGTGTTCAACCTGCCGACCGTCTTGACCACAGTGGCCAAGGACAGCTTTTCGGGCCCATTCATGTCAGAGGTGACAGAGCTGTTCCCTGGTCAAGAGATCATCGATCGGACGTCGATCAACTCATGGCTCGACGGCAACTTCCGCAGTGCGATCGAAGCGACCGGCCGTAAGAAGATCATTCTCGCCGGGCTTTGGACCAGCGCCTGTGTGTCCTTCCCGACGTTCGACATGTTGGGCGAAGGTTATGACATTTATGTGCCTACGGACGCTTGTGGCGACACCTCACCGGAGGCCCATGAACGTGCCGTTCAGCGTCTCGTCCAAGCCGGGGCTGTTCCTGTCACCACGTTCCAATCGGTCTTCGAGCTTCAGCAGGACTGGGCGCGCGGCGAAACTTATGACGGTGTGATGGATATCCTCTACCGCCACTCGCCTTACGGCATCCAGGTCCACTTCTCGAAATGGGCACTGGGCGAACATGCCTCCGAAGGCGGAGCATAAGCAAAAGATACGAGCCGTCGTCACGCGGCGGCTCGTCCTCACAGCCTAGACCATCTTGACGTCAACCGACCGATTTCGTCCGCCACAGCAACTCCAGTGAGGCTTCGATGACTGACCTTATACTGCACAATGGCAAGCTCTCAACGCTGGACCGGGCCAACCCATCAGCGACCGCCATTGCTATCGAAGATGGCATCATCAAGGCGGTGGGAGGTGACGGGGACGTCCTGAAACTCGCTGGCGAGACCACCAAGATGATCGATCTTGGCGGCAGGCGCGTCATCCCCGGACTGAACGATAGCCACACGCACCTGATCCGCGGCGGCCTCAGCTTCAACATGGAGCTGCGGTGGGAGGGCGTTCCCTCTCTTGTCGACGGGCTGAGGATGTTGCGGGAGCAGGCCGATCGTACGCCTGCACCCCAATGGGTGCGTGTTGTTGGCGGTTGGTCAGAATTTCAGTTCGCCGAACGGCGGCTTCCCACCCTGGACGAGATCAACAAGGCCGCGCCCTCAACGCCGGTCTTTATCCTTCACCTCTACGGACAAGCCCTCTTGAACCAAGCGGCGATCCGTGTGCTGGGTTTCAACAAAGACACGCCGAACCCGCCTGGGGGCGTGATTGAGCGCGACAGCAAAGGCGAGCCCACGGGCCTCCTCATTGCGCGCCCGTCCGCGCTCATCCTTTACTCAACCCTCGGCCAAGGGCCGAAGCTTCCGATCGACGAGCAGATCAACTCCACGCGCCACTACATGCGAGAGATGAACCGCCTTGGGATCACCAGCGTGATCGACGCAGGCGGCGGCGGACAAAACTATCCTGAGGACTACGATGTCATCCGGCGCCTTCATGAGGACGGTGATCTGACGGTTCGCATCGCCTACAACCTGTTCGCGCAAAAAGCGGGTTCCGAACTCTCTGACTACGAACATTGGACGCAGATCACGGAGCCCGGCGCAGGTGACGACATGCTGCGGATGAACGGCGCAGGTGAGAACCTGGCCTGGTCGGCCGCTGACTTTGAGAACTTCCTCGAGCCGCGGCCAGATCTTGCGCCAGTCATGGAGAAAGAGCTTGAGCCCATTGTTGAGCTGCTCGCCACCAACAAATGGCCCTTCCGGATCCACGCCACCTATGACGAGACAATCGACCGGTTCCTGAACGTCTTTGAACGGGTGAATGGACGCACGCCCTTTGAAACACGCTTTATCATTGACCACGCTGAGACGATCAGTGAGCGCAACATCGAGCGGATCAAAGCACTCGGCGGCGGCATCGCTATCCAGCACCGGATGGCTTTTCAAGGCGAGTACTTCGTGAGCCGCTATGGCGAGCGCGCTGCCGAAGCGACCCCGCCCGTCGCCAAGATGCTGGAGCAGGACGTCCCCGTGGGAGCCGGCACCGATGCGACGCGAGTCGCGTCTTACAACCCGTGGGTCAGCCTTTACTGGCTGATCACAGGCAAGACGCTGGGCGGCCTCCGTCTCTACCCGGAGAGCAACACGCTCGACCGGGAATCCGCGCTTAAGCTCTGGACAAAAGGTTCTGCTTGGTTCTCCGGCGAAGCCGATGTCAAAGGTGCGCTTGTCAAAGGTGAGTATGCGGATCTCGCTGTCCTGTCCGCTGACCTGATGTCTGTGCCGACCGAAGACATCAAGTCGATCGAGTCCGTCCTCACTATCACAGGCGGACGGATCGTCTACGGCACATCGGAGTTTAGCGATCTTTCACCGCCCCTTCCGCCGGTTAGCCCTGCTTGGTCGCCAGTCGACATCTATGGCGGCGCGTGGAATGCGCAGCGCCCGGACGGAAAGCAGGACCTCAACCAGTCGGCCATGACATCCTGTCATGACGGATGCAGCAATCATTGCGGCCTGCACGGCCACGACCACGGCATTGCCTGGAACAACCCCATCCCTGTCCAGGACGTCAAAGCGTTCTGGGGCGCCCTCGGCTGCTCCTGCTTCGCTGTCTAAACGAAAGTCTGTACACCATGACTGACATCACCATTGAAAAGATCGACCACGACCATGGCGGCAAGTTCGTTGCGCATGTTGCCGGCGAAACAGCGGTCGGAGAACTCTCCTACTCGCGCGTCACTGATGAGTTGATCATCGCCAACCATACAGGCGTGCCTGAAGAGCTTGCTGGCAAGGGCGTTGCCAAGGCGCTTGCCAACCATCTCATTCAAGACGCACGGGAGAGTGGATACAGGATCGTTCCGCTCTGCCCCTATGTTCGCGCACAAAGCCTCAAGCATCCCGAATGGGATGACGTCATTGTCCGGAAATAGCGATGACGACGACCACCGCCACACGCTCTGAACTTTCGCCTTGGGCACCCTTCGGTCACGGTGCGTTTTCGCTCCTATGGACAGCCACGCTCATCTCCAACATCGGCACGTGGATGCACGATGTTGGCGCGGGGTGGTTGATGACAACGCTCACCCCGTCGCCAGCGATCATTGCCTTGGTCCAGGCCGCAACAACGGCTCCCGTTTTCCTCTTCGGTCTGTTCGCAGGCGCCCTGGCCGATAGGCTGGATAAGAAGCGTCTGCTGATCATCGTGAACGTCGCTATGGTGATCATCGCGTCGCTCTTGGCCATCGCCGTTCAGCTGGAGGTGATGTCTCCAGCCTTGCTTGTCGGGTTCACCTTTGCCCTCGGCGCAGGCGCGGCCTTCATCGCGCCAGCTTGGCAGGCCATCGTGCCCAGCCTGGTGTCGCGAGAAGCTCTGAGCTCAGCGATTGCTCTCAACTCGATGGGCATCAACATCGCACGGGCTGTCGGCCCGGCCATCGCGGGGTTTCTGATTGTTGGTGTCGGCCTCACCGCGCCCTTCATCGCCAATATCATCAGCCTGGTGATTATCATCATTGCCTTGGCGATTTGGAAACCTACTGCTGGTCCGGAACGCCGTCTTCCCCCGGAGCCCCTTTTTGGAGCCATGGTAACAGGGCTGCGCCATGCCGCATACAACGGGCCGCTCAAGGCGACCCTGCTGCGCGCTCTTGGTTTTTTCCTGTTCGCAAGCGCCTACTGGGCCCTGCTGCCCCTCATTGCCAAAGGTGTTCCAAGCGGCGGGGCACAGCTCTACGGCATCTTGCTGACCTCAACCGGTGCCGCAGCCGTTGCCGGTGCTCTGACGCTACCAAAGCTCCGCAAACGCATGAGCAGCGACCTGCTCGTGATCATCGGGTCGCTTGGGACCGCCTTGGCCTTGATCCTCTTTGCCCTCGCGCCCTTTGCGATCACAGTTGTGATCGGATCATTGCTTGCTGGCGCCAGTTGGATCGCTGTCTTGACCTCGTTAAACGTCTCGGCACAGACGGCTCTTCCTAACTGGGTCAGGGCGCGTGGCCTGTCCGTCCTGCTGATGGTGTTCTTCGGTTCCATGACCCTGGGCGCGACGCTGTGGGGGCAGGTCGCTGAACATGCGAGCGTGACTGCCGCGTTGCTGGCCGCCGCCGTCGGCATCATCGTTCTGATCCCGTTCACACGCAAAGCGCATCTGGGGCAAGGCGAAGATCTTGACCTCACACCATCGATGCATTGGGCGGCGTTGCCCTCATTGCCGCATGACGAAGACGACCGTGGCCCCGTGCTGATCTTGATCGAGTACCAGATCAACCAGGAGCACACACAAGACTTTCTCCGTGCCATCCATCAGCTCAAGGACGAGCGCTACCGCGACGGCGCCTATGACTGGGGTATCACCCAGTCGGCGGAAAACTCTTCTCTTTGGACAGAGTACTTCTTTGTTTCCAGCTGGCTCGAACACGAACGCCAACATGAACGTGTCACCGCGCATGATCGTGATCTCCAAGACGCAGTGAAGGCGTTTCACACCGGCGCCGAGCCGCCCCGCGTCAGCCACTTGATCAGTCATAGCACGAAAGGAGCACCGCAGTGATGAACCTCCGTATCGTGATCGGGTTTGCCCTGGCTTTCTGTATAGGCGCGATCTGCCGGATCGCTGGTGTGCCCGTACCCGCGCCACCAGCCATCATCGGAGCGTCGCTGGTCGTCGCCATGACCGTCGGTTTCCTCTTGGCAGACAAGCGATTAAGCCACCGACCCCACACCCAGACTTCCAATTGCGCCGGCCCCACCGGCGACACATCTAACGCGGCCTAAAGGAGCTTTGCTGATGACTGCATTTCTTGGCCTTCTCCTGGGCCTGACCATCGGTGCAGGCTGCCGGTACTTTGATCTGCCGTTACCAGCCCCTCCGAAGCTCGTCGGTGCCCTGCTCGTTGTTTTCATGACCGCCGGCTTTGTGATCACTGACGCCATCATTCGTACAGGTTCCTTCTAAAGCGATGACCCACTCGTTCCAAAAATCCAGGTATACGGAAGACGGGGGCAGAGGGCCATTCGCCGTCCTATCGCCTGACATGTCACTGCTTTTGCTACGATGCGCGGCAGCGACGCTTTTTGGCTTCAGCGGCTTGACCAAAGCGGTCTTCTTTCAAGACGCCGTGGCTGAGTTCGCCGCTTTGAACCTGAGCGTCTTCGTGCTCGTCGCGACAATCGCTGTACAGTCCGTAGGCGCATTTCTCTTGGCGGTCGGTCATTTCTCTCGCATCGCAGCCCTCGGTCTGGCTGGGTTCACGTTGGTCGCAACACTGGTCGCTCACCCGGTGTGGACGAGCGCCAACGGCTTTGATCTTCGCCAGACCACGGTCTTTCTTGAGCATCTGGTGATCATTGCGGCGCTCGGCGTGATCGTCGCGCAAGGAAGCGGCCGTTTCACCCTGTTCTCTCACCCCGACCCCCGCTTCTAAGGAGACAAGCCTTGCGTGCGCCTGCTCTACTGTTCGCTGCGTCAGCTCTGTTGTTCGCTCCGTCCACGGTATGGGCGCAAAACCTCGCGCCAGATCAGTTCGACGTCGTACCAGACGAGGAACCACGCGCGGGAACCTCGGCCCTCCAGCCGACTGATTGGCTTACGCTATCTGGCGAGTTGCGGGAACGCGCGACTCTGATCTCTGATGTCAACTTTGATCCTGATCAGGAGGACAATGGGTGGTTCTGGACACAGCGGCTTAGTGTGACATCCGATGTTGAGGCAACACCCTGGCTACGCGGACGCCTAACGCTGCTCAGTGCTCTGACCGAGGGTGGTCCAGAAGGCCCCATCGAACGCAATGATTTAGGCGTTCAAGAGGGGTATATCGACATCGGACCAACCGATGCTTTTCTACGCGTCGGCCGTCAAGAGTTCGTACTGGGATCATATAGGCTCGTCGCCAACCGCGAGGGTACAAACGTGCGACGCACATGGGACGGCGTCAGGGCGTCGTTCGCCCGCAACGACTGGCAGTTCGACACCTTCGCTTTGCAAGAGGTGCTCGTCGAGCCCGAAGGTGTTTTCAACGACGACAGCGACGATAGCCGCAGGCTTGCAGGGGTCTACGCCACAGGTCCGGCACCGATCGGATCGATCGACCTCTATTATCTTTACGCAGAGTTCGAGGATAAAGAAACGATCGAAACCGTGGCTGACGAAGAGCGCCATTCGATCGGTGTCCGAAGCTTCGGTGAGATCGGGCAAGCCTTTTGGAACTGGGAAGCGATCTACCAGTTCGGCGAGCAAGGCGAGTTTGATATCTCGGCTTGGACGGTGGCCGCAAACACAGGATACAGGTTCTCGAACCTTCCCTGGTCGCCTGAGTTCCTCTTCTCCACCAACATCGCCTCAGGTGATGACGAGCAAGGCGATGGAACTCTTGGTACGTTCAACGCTCTTTTCCCCCGCGGCAGCTACTTCTCAGAGCTGGCGCAGTTCGGTCCGAGCAACTTTTACAACGTACACCCCTATATCAAGGCGCATCCACGGGAAGACATCCTCATCTTTGTCGATGTCAACTTTCTGTGGCGCTTAGAAGAGGCGGACGGGATCTATGGTCCGCCTGGCAATATCATTCGTCGCGGCGGCACGACGGACGCGCATTTCGTGAATACGTCCGTCTCCGCTGGCATTGAGTGGGAAGCGACGGAGCACCTCTTCTTCAGCACGTTGTACACCCGCGCAGAGGCCGGCCAGTTCATTGAGGACACCGGCCCCAGCGCATCCATCGACTTCGTCGAATTCACCGCACGCGTTCGATTCTGAGGATTAAGCGATGACAAGCACACCGATCAATCACTTTCGCCCCACCCGTCGGCAAGCCCTTGTCGGAGGCTCAACAGCTTTAGCTGGCTTCGCCCTGGCGCAGGAAATGCGGGCGTTCGGCAATATGCCAGGAGACCACGCCGACCTGGTGATCCGTGATGCGAACATCCTTACGCAGGATCCAGTGCGTCCACGGGCAACTGCGCTGGCTGTCAAAGACGGCCTCATAGCACGCGTTGGCGATCTTGAAGACGTAAAGCCCCTGGTAGGGCCGCGGACCACAGAGATCTCAGCAGGCGGACGCACGCTCATCCCTGGGCTGAACGATAGCCATCAGCATCCCACACGGGCTGGACGCTTCTTTGCGACAGAGCTTCGCTGGGACGGCCTGACATCGCTCGAACAGGGGCTGAACATGATCCGCGAAACAGCGCGGAACACGCCTGAAGGACAATGGGTGCGCGTGATCGGAGGGTGGTCGCCCTACCAGTTCCGGGAGAAACGCCTACCAACACCGGCTGAACTGACGGCGGCTGCTCCGAACACGCCGGTTTATGTGTTGTTCTTGTATTCACAGGGCTATCTCAACGCGAAGGCGGTGGAAGTCCGTGGGTTGTCGGAGGAGACCGCCGCTCCGCCAGGCACGCGCTATGAGTTTACCCCCGACGGCGGCTGCATTCTTCACGCTGAACCGAACCCTGATCTTCTGTATGGCTCCATCGGTGCGCTCCCTCCGCTCAGTGAGGAGGATCAAGCGCTCTCAACCCGATACTACTATCGTGAGCTGAACCGCTTCGGCCTTACATCGGTGATCGACGCGGGCGGCGGTGGCCACAGGTTTCCTGATGACTACGAAGGAACCAAGGCGCTTGCCCTAAGCGGTGACCTCTCCGTGCGCGTCTCAAAGTACCTCTTCCCGCAGAACAAGGGAAATGAACTCTCCGAGTTTCAACAGTGGACTGCAGGCTGGCAAGCGGGGGTCAACCGGGCCGAACGTCTGCTGCACGGTTATGAGATCGAGGGCGGAGGAGAGTTTTTGGCGTGGTCGGCTGGAGACTACGAAAACTTCCTTGCTCCGCGTCCGGACATCCGCTCACGGAAGGGTTGGGATCAAGACCTCCTCGCGGTCACGCGGCTGCTCCTTAAGAAGCGTTGGCCCCTGCGCATTCACGCCACCTATGATGAGTCGATGAACAACATCCTCAATGTGTTCGCTCAGGCTCACGCGCTTGAGGTCGCAGAGGGACGGGACGGTTTTGGCGGCGTGCGCTGGGCTTTCGATCACGGCGAAACGCTGCAAAGGCCGACCATAGAGCGGATCAAAGCGATGGGCGGCGGCATCGCGATGCAGGCGCGCATGGCTTATGCCGGCGAAGCATTCCTCGATCGCTATGGCCGGGAGGCGACCGACAACGCGCCGCCCATGCGGGACGTGATCGATGCGGGTGTGCCTTTAGGTCTTGGAACGGACGGAACGCGGGTCTCGAGCTACAATCCGTGGCCGGCGCTCTATTGGGCGACAACAGGCCGGTCCGTTGGCGGAACAGAGCTACACAATGAGCGGCACCGGCTGTCCCGTGAAGAAGCGCTGTTCCACTATACCGTGGGTTCGGCCTGGTTTAGTCAAGAAGAACGCCTCAAGGGGCGCTTGATGCCTGGTCAGTATGCCGATTTTGCTCTTCTCAACGCGCCCTATCTTGAGGTCAGTGATGACGACCTCCGATCCATTGAAGCTGATCTGACGGTGACCGGCGGAAAGCCAGTCTACGGCACCGGCGAGTTCGCAGACTTCAACCAAGCCCTACCCGAGATTGAGCCAGACTGGAGCCCTGTACGCACCTATGGGGGCTACCAAAGCGCATAGGTCTGAGCCAGAGCAATCGGCCAAGCAACTCGCAAATGCACAATGAAACCGGGGCGTCTGACCGGGCGCCTTGACAGTTCGTATCTATTTTGTCAGCGTTTGGTCTGACAATTGGGATTCGGTCTGCGTTCATGTCGACCCCGGCGGCGAGATCAGTTGAGAAACGTGAGGCTGTGTTCGACGCAGCCGCAGACGTTTTTGCCCAGTATGGGTTCCGCCGTACAGCGATGAACGACATCGCGAAGGCGGCGGGGATTTCTCGACCCGCTCTCTATGTCCTGTTCGAGAACAAAGAAGACCTATTCCGGCAGCTCGCGTCCAACCGTCATAATGAAGCGATCAGCGAAGCTGTATCTATTCTCGAACAGGATGGGCCCTTTACGGAGCGTTTCACCCAAGCGATCCTGGCGTTCGAGCGCATCTTTTACGAACCGATCGCTGGCTCACCCCATGCCGCCGAGTTTATGGACACAACGCTCGGGCTCGTCTCGGACGATATGCTCAAACGGCAGGACCGTTTGATCGACTACCTATCGGACGTGATCGAGAACGCGGCGAGCAACGGCGAGGTGTCGCTCGCCCGCGTTGACCTCAAAACCAAAGCCTTTGTCGAACTTTTGATGTCATCCATCGGTGGGCAGAAGAAAGTGGCCACATCGGTACGAGATTTCAGACAACGCGTGAAACATGTGACGTCGGTCTTTCTGGCGTCTATCGCTTCGGGAGGAGCGCGATGATAACTCTCAACATCAATGGCGATCGCAAAACGGTCGATGCTGATCCGGATACCCCTCTTCTATGGGTGATCCGTGAGCAGTTGGCGATGACCGGAACCAAGTTTGGATGCGGCATTGCTCAGTGTGGTGCGTGCACGGTTTTGATCGGCGGAACCGCCGCCAGGGCCTGTGTCATTCCTCTCTCCAACGTCAACGGACGAGAGGTCACCACGATCGAGGGACTGGCGATCGATGAGAACACGCCTCATCCCCTGCAAGAGGCGTGGATCGAACACCAGACCCCGCAATGCGGCTATTGCCAGTCGGGCCAGTTGATGGCGGCAGCGGCGCTCCTGCGGCGGAACCCCAATCCTACCGACGACGACATCAACCGGGCGATGGAGGGCAACATCTGCCGGTGCGGCATGTATGGACGCATCAAGGCGGCGATCAAGACCGCAGCTGCTCAGATGGCGGACGAAACGCTAACGCCTGCGGCGAGTGAGGAGGTCACCGATGGGTAAGTGGACACGACGCGCGTTCATTTCAGCCGGCGTGATGGCCGGCGGCGGCATCCTCGTGGGCGTGGCTATCCGCCCCGGAAACCTCGCAGATCAGGTCGAAGACGAGGTCGCTGGCGAAGGCGAAACCCTCGTCCACGCCTATGTGAAAATCGATCAGGACAACGTCGTTACCGCCATTGTTCCGCACAGTGAGATGGGACAGGGCGCGCAAACAGCGCTTGCGCAGATGCTCGCCGATGAGCTTGACGCGGACTGGAGCAAAGTGCGGGTCGAAGAGGCACCGGCGCGTGCGGAGTACTCGCACTACTCGATCGGACGCGGCTACCTTCTCGGAGGAGCCGAACTGCCGAGCGTCATCGTCCCCACGTTTGAAGGCGTGATGATGCGCTTATCAGACAGTCTCGATCTTCAGGTCACAGGCGGCAGCATGAGTGTCCGCGTCACCGGGACCTATGGCATGCGGGTGGCCGGAGCAGCGACGCGCGATATGCTGAAACGTGCAGCGGCAAAGTCGTGGGACGTACCCTTCGACGACATCCGTACAGAGAACAGCACGCTGTTCCACGACGCAAGCGGACGCGCGGAGCCCTATATCAGCTTCGCGGAGGCAGCATCGGAGATGCGGCCCTCCTACGTGCCGAAGCTCAAAGAAACCAACGACTTCGGCATTATGGGGAAGCCAGTCCAGCGGTTCGATATCCCCAGCAAGGTCGATGGCACGGCGCAATTTGCGCTCGATGTTCGCGTGCCCAACATGGTGTATGCCACAGTGCAGCGTTCACCGATCTTCGGAGGGCAGATCAAAAAGCTCGATGATAGCGCGGCGCGCGTGGTCAAGGGCGTTTTGGACGTGATCCAAGTCCCCAAGATCGGCTTTGATTCCTTTCTTGGTGGCTTCACGGCGGATGAAACCGTGGCCGTCGTCGCTGACGGGTATTGGGCAGCCAATCGTGGCCTGCGGGCACTCGATGTTCAGTGGGAAGGCAACGGCAACGAGACGATGTCCTCTGCGTCGATCAGGGCCCGTCAGGACATGGAACTGGCAGAAGCGATTGATCGTAAGGCTGACATCGATACGGGTGACACGGAGAGTGTCTTCGCTGACGCCGAAAACGTGATCAGTGCAGACTATCGCGTTCCCTATCTTGCTCACAGCTGTATGGAGCCGCTCAACGCCACAGCCGACGTTCGCGATGGCAAGTGCGAGATCTGGATCGGTTGTCAAAACCCGCTCGGGTTCAGGCGCGCCGTTGCCGATGCGCTCGGTTTCAAAGAAAAGGACGTGACCCTGCACAACCTCTTCATGGGCGGTGGGTTTGGCCGGAAGTCGCGAGCCGACTGGGCCGTTCAGGCGGCGCTGATCTCCCGTGCAGTCGGCCGTCCCGTGCAGCTCATTTGGTCGCGTGAAGAAGATATGCGCCAGGACTATTACCGGCCGGGCCTACCCAGCAGCTTCCGTGCGGCGCTCGGCCAGGACGGTTCTCTCTTGGCTTGGGAGAACACCTATGTCGGCAAGATGGAACCGGTTGAAGCGCCGCTGATCCCCTACAGCGCGGCAGCACAGAATATCGGCCATGTCCCGAGCGAAAGCTACGTGCCTCTTGGGGCTTGGCGAAGCGTCGACGAGTCGCAACATGGTTTCTTTACGGAGTGCTTCATCGATGAATGTGCGGCCGCGCTGGGAGCTGATCCCTTCGCGTATCGCGCTGCGCTGCTGAAAGACAAGCCAAGGCATCTCGCGGTCCTGGAGAGAGCAGCGCAGGAAGCGGGCTGGAACACCCCGCTCGGCGAAGGACGAGGTCGCGGCATCGCCCTCAAAGAGTCCTTCGGAAGCATCGTCGCCGAAGTGGCTGAGGTCAGCATCGTGGACGGAGAGGTTGTGATCGATCGGATCGTCCTAGCCGCAGACGCCGGCTTTGCGGTGAACCCGGACGGTTTCGCGGCGCAAATGGAGTCGGGCGTCATCTATGGCCTGACCGCCGCCATCTATGGTGAGATCACGATTGAGGACGGAGCCGTCGTGCAGAGCAATTTCCACGACTACCAAGCGATGCGCATGTCAGCGGCACCGCCGATCGAAACTCACATCATCAACAGTGGGCACAAACCAGGCGGCGCTGGTGAGCCCGGAACGCCGCCCGCGGCCCCCGCCCTCGCCAACGCGATCTTCGCTGCGACCGGCAAAAGGATCAGGGAACTGCCGCTTCACCATCATATTCCGTTCTCCACCGGATTTTCGGGAGTGTCGTCATGAAGTTCACGGTGATCACCGCGCTCGCACTCTCGGCGCTGACGGCTTCCATGGCCCTGGCCACGCAAGACGACACGCAGGCGGACATTTTGATCGATGCGCAGATGCCTGCTGACCTCGACGCGCTTGCGGCATGGGATAAGGTCTTCGAAGTCTTTTCTCATCCACGGTGTGCGAATTGTCACGTGCCAGCTGATAACAGACCTCGCTGGTCTGGCGCCAGCTATGGCCTTGAGGAAGGTGAATGGGCCTATCACGGAATGAATGTCGATGGCGGCGACAGCCGTGATGGTCGAGACAGCATGCCGTGCACGACTTGCCACGCCACCTCGAACTCTGAACTGCCGCATGGACCGCCAGGTGCGCCTCACTGGGCCCTCGCGCCCGTCGAGATGGTGTGGTGGGGACAGACCTCAAGACAGATCTGTGAGCAGATCAAAGACCCCGAGCGAAATGGCGGTCGCACCATGCAAGAGGTTGCCGATCACATCGATCATGACGCGCTTGTCCACTGGGGATGGGAACCGGGGCCAGGCAGAGAACCCGCGCCTTACTCGATCAAAGAAACCGTCACATCCTTCACGAGTTGGGCGGAAGCCGGAGCACCTTGCCCCGCCGAGTAAGGAACCAAAAGGGAGAGACGGTGGGCCAACTCGGTGTTGGACCGCCACTTTGATATGCTGACGTCGTTTCTCCTTGATCCTATTGCGGGCCTCAGCCAAACCGGCGGCGTCTTGGCCGTGACAACTGGCGTGGAAGGGTCCGCCTACCGCCCCATGGGGGCGGCGATGGCCTTCTTGTCAGATGGCACACGCATAGGCTCGCTTTCATCAGGGTGCATCGAAGAGGCGCTGGCCGACGAAGCCGGTCATGCGTTGACGGAAGGATCATTCCGGCAGGTGCGCTACGGCGAGGGATCGCCGTGGATTGATATCAAGCTGCCCTGCGGCGCGGGGCTCGACGTCAGCCTCTGGCCTACAGGTCGCAAAGGCATCCTTTCGGATTCAGCATCGCAGCTTGCCGCGCGTGAGCCCCATGCGCTGCATCTGCCCGCTGGCGGTTTAGACGACGCAACAACAGCGCCACTCGCTCACGCTCAGTGGACCGACGATGTCTTTGTGCTGCCGCGTATCCCGCCGCTACGTTTCTTGGTCATCGGAACGGGTTTGGAAACAATTCTCTTTGCGGAGATGGCGCGCGCCTCGGGCTATATCGCCGATGTGGTCAGTCCAGATCCCTTTGTGCAAGCCGCGATGAAGGGCGCGGCGCCCCTCGCCTCCGACCGACTGCCGCCTTCAACAGCCATCGATCAGCAGACAGCCGTGGTCTTTTTCTTTCATGAGCACACGTATGAAACGGGCCTGCTGCAATCTGCGCTACAAAGCCCAGCCTTCTGGATCGGCGCGCAAGGATCAAAGAGAAAGCGCGACCTGCGTCAGGACGAACTGAAGGCGGCTGGTTTGGACAAGATTGCAGTGGAACGCATCGCACCTCACTTCGGCACCATTCCTTCAGCCCGGGACCCGCAAACGCTGGCCGTCTCCGTGCTCGCTGATGTGGTGGGTGCATACAAAGCGGCGTGGTGCGATCCCTACTTTGGGTCAGTGAAAGCGTGAAAGTCGGCCTTCTTCTTGCCGCTGGTCTCTCCACCCGGTTCGCAGGACAAAACAAGCTGCTGGCGCCCTTGCGAGGAAAACCCTTGGTGACCCACGCGGCGTCAGTGTTGGATTCCATGGATCTCGATCATCTGATCGCCGTGACGGCCGACAGAGAGGTGGAGAGACACCTGAAAGGGTTTGAGATCGTTCACCATCCGCATCCTGAGCAAGGACAGGGAACATCCCTCGCCCTGGGCGCTCAAACAGCATCGAGATACGAGGCGAGCAGACTGCTCGTGTTGCTCGCCGACATGCCGTTCGTTACGCAGGCGCACTGCGGTGCAGTCCTGAGGCGGTGCACTGATGTATTCGCATCAGCTAGCTTGTTCGGCGAACGTCCGATGCCTCCCGCATGCTTTCCGGCGTCGATGCTGACTGAGCTCTCTCAGCGAACCGGAGACGAGGGCGCGCGGCAGCTGATTGCGGCGCTTCCGCCATCGGCTCTAGTTGAGGCGCCGGGATGGACCCTTGACGATATTGATACGGCGGACGACCTCGCACGGCACGAGAGGCAAGATCGCTAACTCATTTCTCCATTAACTTCAGCACCATAGAGCATCTTGGTCAGAAAAATCGCTTCGCCCTCATTTTCATCCCTTGTATCGCTCAACCTACCTACTAGATGGTTTTTCACGAGACGACGAGCACCCGGCCGCTGAGCCGGTCCCCGCCGCCCCAACAACCCCGCGACGGCCTTCCAGTGACGGAGGGGTCGCATCGAAAACGCTCAACTTCGAAAGGAAGACACCATGTCCCGCATCCCTACCCCCGCCTCCATCGACGACGCACCAGAAGCCGCCCGTGCACTCCTCAACAACGTGAAAGCCGGCCTTGGCTCCGTACCCAACATGTTCCGCCTGGTGGCGAACAGTCCAGCTGGCCTCGAGGGATTCCTCGGCCTGAACAGCGCACTGGGAAAAGGCGACCTTGAGCCAGCCATCCGTGAGCGGATCGCCCTCGCTCTCGCTAACGTCAATGGCTGTGACTATTGTAATGCAGCCCACACCTATCTTGGCAAAAACGTTGCCAAGCTGAGCGATGACGAGATCACACTTGCTCGCCAAGGTCGCTCTGGTGATGCCAAAGCCGACATCGCTGTGGCCTTTGCTCGCAAAGTGGCTGTCGAGCGGGCAAACGTCAGCGAGGCCGACGTCGACGCCGTCCGCAAGGCGGGCTTCTCCGACGCTGAGCTGGTGGAGATTGTGCTGCATGTGGCCCTCAACACGCTGACGAACTATGTCAACGAGGTCTTCGGCACCGAGGTCGACTTCCCAGCGGTTCCGACTGCTGACCGCATCGCGGCATAGACCCACTCACGATACAGAGCGACCAGAAGCAAAGACGCTTCTGGTCGCCTGACCATGCCGCGGCGCTTTGCGCATCGAACTAGAACCGCTTAGAAATCTGGACTTGAGCACCGTAAGCATCGATATCGCCAATGCTCGTCCCTGCCTCAACACTGAACACAGCCCCAGATCGGTGTGTGTAGGCAATGTTGCCAGCGATCTCGAGCTGCGTCTGAACATCATTCCCAGAGACCGAAAAGCTCTCACCGGACTGGGAAGACGAGAACTGCGACATGAAGACGTTCTCTGTGTCGCCAAAATACTGAACACCTGCGACGCGCCCCTGGACCAACAGCCGATCGCGAAGATCGAACATAAAATCTGTACCAAGACGTGTTCGGGTTCGATTGTTGTCCACCTCTTCAACATGGAGGCCTGAGGGTCGAGCGTCACCAATGGTGAAATCGTCTTGGGTATAGAATTCTGCCCCAAGTTCTACGAACGGACGCAGGGGCAAACTATTTTGACCCCAACGGTTTAGCATCAAGCGTAACGAAAGGTCCGCAGACGATAGGTCAACATCAGCACTTTGACTAAACCGACCATCTGTAAAAGGATCAATCAAAAGCATTGTCAGATCTTGATTGCCCTGGGCATAGCTGACCACGCCGTCGATCTGCATTCCCAATCGGTCTGTGTTGATTGGTCTGCGCACCCCTCCATCAACGTGGAAGACTTCTCCGTCCACGTCGTCACCTGGCGTAAGACCGCCAAACACGTCATCCGACTCAGCATCGAAGGCTGTCACGCCTCCCGCGAACCCAAAGGACCATCCGGACTGAAGCGTCACGTTGACACCAGAAAAGAAGGACAAGCGGCCGCCATCGAAGGTCATATCGCTGCCGCTGCCCTGATCAACACGATTGATTTGGATATCGCCCCATACAGAGTATCGTTGATCAGAGCCCGCCGGTGCCGCATCGGCATCCATAATCGCCTGCGAGAAACCGTTCTGCGCATCGAGCATGAGCCGCAAACCCATGTCGGCGCCCTCTGGCGAGACATCCTGGAGCGCGGCGGCAACTTCAGTCTCACTTTCCTTGACCCCAATGGCGGTGATGAACTCGTTGAGTTCAGCATCGACAGTCGGCCCCGTGAGCGCCCTGAACAGCGTGTCACCGAGACTGGACTGATCCTCCGTGAGGCTGTCCAACGTCGATGGCAACAGAACGGTCGACGTGAAGATCACGTCGGAGGTCGCATCGTCCACCTCGACCTCCGACTGCACAAGCAGCCCAGAAGTAGGTATCTGATCAAACGCTCCGGACACGGCACTGGCGCCCTCGATAATGCTGAACGTGCTCGTGCCAAGTGAGCGCCCGTCCGGGAAGGCAACGTCCAAGGTGCCGCCGAGCGTCACGGCACCGGTCACAACGACCTGATCGCTTTCAGCACCCAGCTCAACCGATAAGAGGCCGGTGCTACCAAGAAGCAAGTCGCCATCAATCGTAAACGTACCCGGAGAACTTCCGACATCCAAAGCCCCATTGTTCGTCAAACTGCCGATCAGAGAGGCTCCGTCTTGGGCGTTGAGCGTCGCCCCTGCGGCGACAAAGGCTGCACTGGCCTCAAGGCTCCCGGTGAGAACCGTTCTCCCCGCATTGAAGTTTGCTTCACTGAGACCGGTATGGGTCCCCGCCAACGTGATGCCGCCTGTGTTGAAGTTGAAGACTTCAAATTCTCGCACGCTATCGCCAGCACCGCCGGAATTCGTCAGGATGCGGAAGGGACCCGAGAAATTCAATGTATCAACACCGTCACCGCCGGAGGCCATCGTGAACTGGCCGCTCGCATCATTGAAGGTGTCATCACCAGCGTGGAAGAAGAGATCGCCCACCAGCGCTGCGGTCTCGGCGAGGCTCACGACGTCGTTGCCCGAATCGGCTGGTCCCATGTCACCGATGAAAACAATCGACGCTGTGTCGCCAGTGACCGTTACACCTTGAGCGACAGAGACAGAGCCCCCACTCGAAGCCACGACCAAGATGCCGTCCTCGGTCTCGCCCGTCACATCCCCTGAGACAGAGATCGTCGTGGCGCCCATGCCGAAATTGTAGGCCTCGATGCCGGCTTGCCCGCCCATCACCGTGCCGGTGGTGGTGATGGTGAGATCACCATTGGAGACAGTGGCATCAAGGCCGTCGTCGGCACCGGTGAGCGTCCCAGTGGCCACCACCTCGACGGAGCCGGCGCCAGTATGCAGCACATCGATCGCATCGTCCGTCGTTCCCACAGCATTCTGTACAGAAACGGTCAAATCGCCAGTACCGTACTGTAGAGCGTAGACGCCTTCCGTCCCCGTCACAGTGCCAGCCGAACTGATGGACATGCCGCCTGCCCTCGTGTCATTGTATGCAAACACGCCAAAGGCACCGGTGCTCGAGACATCGCCGACACTGATCGCAGTGTCACCCGCTCCCGCATTGCTCGCGAAAACCCCAGGGGCCGTGCCAGCAGTCACAGAGCCAGCGACAGATATCGTGATCGCGCCATTGCCATCGGTGAAAGCAGCTATACCGCCAACGGGGCCGGTGAGATCGCCCACGGCGGTTGTCCCGCCAATATCGACGACGCCGCCAGTCCCGCCGGCGGCTGTTGCGAAAATGCCGTTGACTGACGTTCCCTGAATGCCGCCAACGAGGCCGACGCCCTGAATGGAAATGTCTCCTCCGCCGGAATTGGCATAAATGCCGCTTCCCCCGGTTCCCAAAACGGTGTCGACGGCAGAGATCGAAATCGCACCACCAGCCGACCGAACATCAATGCCGTCACCCGCTTGACCCGTGACCGAGTCAAGATTCCGCACCGTGATGTCTCCTCCAGCGGTCGACAGGTAGACGCCATCGGTAGCACCAACAATGTCCCCGGATGATCCTTGCACGATCACATCAGCAGATGCATTGAACGTGGAGGCGTAGACGCCTTCTTCAGTCGCACCGGTCACAGTAGCGGAAGAACCAAGTGTTACAGTGATATCGCCCGTTCCCAGATGATCGACTTCGACGCCCCGGCCGCCATCAACATCACCTGCAATCGCGATGTCGACGTCCTCAGCATCCATCCTGGTAAAGACATTGATAGCGCTACAGATGATGCAATCATCAGCCACAACGTCTACCACATCAATGGTCAGGTCGCCAAAGTCATTTCGGACATCGATGCCTTGGAAAACACCAATGATGTCGTCCGATGACGTGATAGACAAACCCTCCGTGCTCGCAAGGTTGAACGCTGAAACGCCCTTCTGGGCGACACCCGTCGCGCCAGCTAAGTTGATCGTGAGACCGCCTGACCCTAACTGCGACGCCTGAACACCAGCGTAGCCCCCGGTAAGCATGCCAGAACTTGTTACCGTCATCGCGCCGCCGGACGACGTATTCTCGACGCGGGCGCCGAAATCTGAAAACGTTGTTCCGCCTACCGCTCCCGCCAAATCCAGCGTGACCGCGCCGGAACCATCGTGATCGACATCAATACCTGTCGTTGCGCCAGCGATCGCACCGCTCGCCGTGATGGTGACGTCGCCCGTGGTCGCGGATGACGTCGTGACATCGATAGCGGTAGCACTCGAACTTTCGACTGACGTCACGTTGATGGTCAGAGGTCCCGCGCCGCCATGCGCGGCACGGACGCCGCCGCCTCCATAGATGCGCGAGTCGCCTCCGTAGTTTGAAGTTTGCGACGTGATCGACATCGCCCCAGATGCGGGTCCGCTTGTCGCCACTAAAGCGTAGCTGCCAGCGCCACCAGTTGCCGTGACCCCAAAAACATCAATGACCAGGTCGCCAGCACCAGAATGCGACGCTTCGATCCCGCGGCTAGAGCCACTGACGGAACGTGTTGCAACAACTGTCAAATCTTGAGCTGAAGCCGTTGTGTTGCTCGCGTTGATACCCACACCGGAACTCGCAAGGCCACCCGAGCTGACAAAGAGGCCACCGGATCCACGGTTAAGGGCGCTGATACCAGCGGATGCCGATACGTTGACCCCACCGCTAACGCTGACCGAAACATCGCCCGCCGCAGAGGTGGTATTCCGTGCGTATACGCCATACCCAGTGGTACCGCCGACCTCATAAGCACTGATGACAAGTGCACCTGTACCCTGATGATAGACATCAAGACCATCGACCTGCCCCTGCACCAAACCAGTGCTTGTTATATTGATGTTCGTCGCGGTTGATCCGCTGGTGACGTTGATGCCATCGCCAGCAGCTCCCGTGACATACCCTACGGTGATGTCGACAGCACCGATCCCATCAGCCTGCACATCAATGCCGTTCGTTTCGCCCTGAACGGTCCCTGTGGACACGATGGTGAGGTCGGTCGCAGTCGCCTCAACAATGGACTCAATGCCTGCACCATTGTTGCTCGAGACATCAACAACAGTGATCGATGTTGTCCCTGTGCCGCTGTTGCGGGTGGCCACAGCGCCTAGCGTATCGCTGGTGATCGTGCCCTCTGACATGAGTTCAAGATCCGTACCCGGCGAAACTACGTTGCCGAGATAGACACCGTTGTAAGAACCGTAGACGGTGGATGAAGGATTGCGAACATGGACCGTTCCGCCACCGGTAAGATTGACACCGATGATCTCCATGCCGCTTGTCGCAATGCTTGTCGGCGTTGCGGAACTGCCGACCACGATCGTCAGATCCTCCGCATTCCCGCTGACCGATCCGATGGGGGTCGGCGGCGAGAGGCACGTGACCGTTTCACCAGCGTCGGCGGAACCGTTCCCATCGTTTGGCGTGCCGGACGTCAAGGCATCGGTACAGCCGGCCGGTAGAACTTGAGCGCGCGCACGGCCACCATAGACGCCGAAAGCACCGGGCATCATCGCCACCAACGCACCGACCGATACGGCGAGGAGGTAACGAGGCGCCGATCGATTTCTTTTGAGCGGAGGCGGTATTTGTTCCGAAAACGGTGAAGCACAATCAGACATCAACGGCGGCCCCCACAGCTGCCATGAGCAGCAACCCTAACCTTACATCGCAGATTCAGTGAAAATACCGAAGAAATCAACGTCTCGAGGCACAGCGCCAGGCATCGCCGAGCCCGCGTCCAAGATCATGACCGACATGGGGCCTATAGACGCCTATTCAGCATGGGCTATGACGTGCCCATGACTGCTGCTTCTTCGCCGGGGTCCGCCGAAGCGGCGCCCAAAACAGAAATCTCGTTTTCAAGCGGCCTTCACGGATTCCTCAGTAGCCACTCGATCACCCTCGCCTTCACGTCATATCAGAGCGGGATGCTCTATCTCCTCGGCCCGGGGACCGATGGTAAGCTCTCCCTTCATCAGGCGCAGTATCCCCAAGCGATGGGGATCGTTGGCGATCAGCATCGGCTCTACCTCGCAACGCATACGCAGATTGTTCGACTAGAGAATGTCCTGGGTCCCAACGAACGGGCCAACCAGAAGCATGACAAGGTCTATGTACCGAGGAACTTTCAAACGACCGGGGCGGTGGATCTGCACGAAATCGGGGTGAAGTCGGATGGACGCGTGGTCTTCATCAACACCAAATACTCGTGCCTGTGTGAGCTCAGCCTCACGCATAGCTTCAGACCAGTTTGGAAACCGTCCTTCATTTCGAGATTGGCGCCGGAGGACCGATGCCACCTTAACGGTCTCGCCATGGTCGCAGGTGAGCCGCGTTACGCAAGCGCCGCATGCCGTTCCGACGTGGTGGATGGATGGCGGGACCGCCGACACGACGGCGGGATCATCATCGATATAGAGACTGATGAGATTGTTGCTGAAGGCCTCTCCATGCCTCACTCGCCGCGTGTCCATGACGGGCAGCTTTGGATAGCGAACTCTGGGTCAGGCGAGATCGGGACCATAGACCTTGAGACCAAGAGCTTTCGGCCAGTAGCGTTTTGTCCAGGCTTCATCCGTGGGCTGGCTTTTGTTGGAGGATACGCCGTCGTCACACTATCGAAGCCGCGCTACAAGCGTTTCGACGGACTGGCGCTTGCCGATCGATTGGAAGACAGGGATGCAGACCCGTGGTGCGGTGTTCAGATCATCTCACTCCGCGACGGATCCATCGCCCAATGGATCCGATTTGACGGCGCTGTCCAAGAGCTCTTCGATATCTGCGTCTTGCCCGGTGTGAGTGACGCCCTGACTCTCGGCCCACAGTCGGCCGAGATCCAAAGCTTTATCACCATTGAGGCTCACGCCTTATGAGCGACGGGGCGGCATCGGGAAGAAGCCGCTGACTTGCTCTTTATAGGAAGCGTATTCAGGATACTTCTTCGCCATACCTTTTTCGAGCAACGCCTTTCCAGACACAGCATAGAGGAAGAAGATCATCAGTGCCGGGCTCAATACGGTGAGATACCCGCTCTGACTTTCAAGCGCGATGAGCGTGAGGCCTGTCCACACCGCCGCGTCACCAAAGTAGTTGGGGTGACGCGTCCAGGCCCATAACCCAACGGTCATCAGCTTACCCTTGTTTTCGTCCTTCGCTTTAAACGCCCGCAGCTGTGCGTCCCCCACAGCTTCGAATGTCAGGCCGACGGCAAACACGGCGATACCGAGATAGGCCAAAAGACCCAATGCACCGCGGCCTGTGCCAAAGACCGCCGAGCTGCCGAACTGACCCACCTGGGTCGGCAGCGAGACAAAAAACGCGATCAGACACTGCAGCAAAAACACACGCATAAGGCTCTGGATAGCGAAGGCCTGATCTCCGCCCGCTTTCTTCCGCATAGCGACATACCGATAGTCTTCACCGTGACCTATATTGCGCAAGGCCAGATAGCCGCCGAGCCTTAGGCCCCAAACGGCCACCAAGAGCGTCAGCACCGTCGCGCGCGGCTCCATCCCATCGGCCCTGAACCACGTTAGCACGGCGGGAAACGCGCAAGCGGGGCCCCACAGAATGTCAACGATGCTCGCGTTTTTGATCATAACGCTGAGGACCCACACAGCGCCAAAGATACCCAGCATAATGACCAGGTTGCTTAAGATGACATCACCCATCAACGACTCTCCGAACTCAGCTTAAAGGGCAGCACGTTGGCGGCTGATCTCATCATGAGAAGCCCATACCGTGTGGGTTCCACTTGAGATACGGTGCGGCAAGATGATCCGGGCAATTGGGCCTGCGGTGATGTCCTTGGCATCGAGGATCACGCATTCGGACTGATCTGTGTTCATATCTGTGATGAAAGAGACGAGATAGCCGTCATCCTCATCCACCGCGCCATCTCTCGGGGCGAAGGGTGCCTCACTGCCAAAACGGTTCTCGCCAAAGGACAGCTCCTGGGTGTCACCGGTCAGAAGATCGTGTTTCACCAGACCTCCAAACAAGAACCATCCGGGCACGGCTGTCGCACTATAGAGATAGCGATACGGCCGACCGGCCACGGCCTGGTTGATCGTCCCAAACTCAACGAGATCGTTGCCAAGCCTCTCCTCCTTGGTTTCGCCAGTCACCATATTGAACCGCCAACGGTGCAATTTGGGCTTGAACGAGTGGTAGGAGATGTTGGCAAGCAGCTTTCCGAAACGCGGATCAACGCCTGGCAACTCGATGGGCTTGGGATCAGGATCGTCTTGGAAATAGCCATCGACGACGATCTCGTCGCCCTCCTCCCAGGCGTTGGTCCAATGAAGGACATAGGTCGGGTCTGCCTCGAACCACTTGATCTCATTGGCCGAACCAAAGCGCGGGACGATCGCAAACCGCGTGGGCAGGTGTCCGTGATAGCCCGCCGAATGGATCCCTTGCTTCAGAAGATCTTCCTTCCAGAAGAGCGGCAGATCGATAAGGATCGAATAATTCTCTGTGAACGCCATATCGTGCGGCATGCGCGCGCCCGGCAACTCGATTGGAATGAAGTGCTTCAGCTGCTTGTCAGCGCCCACCACGCCATATTGCATGTAAGGCGGCTCTTTGAAGTAGTTGAAAAAGAGGAGCTCGCCCGTTCGGGGATCGACCTTCGGATGCGCAGAGATCCCTTCGGCGGGAACCCATGACGCTGTTCCAATATTTTCCATCGTATAGGGATCAAGTTGATACCCCTCGCCGCACATATAGAAGGTTGAGAGGATATCGCCGCCATGCACCACGACATCGGTCGACGATGAGTCCTTCATCCGTCCGCGGGCGCCCCACCCCTCTCGCTCGGATTTGTTGGGGTTGCCAGCGATGCCAGCCCAAAGCGATCGGCCCGCCTCCTGCTCGGCTTCAAACCCCTTCGTGCGTACAAAGCGGTTTTTATAACTTGCCTGACCGTCCTTGAAGGAGATCGAATGGATCATCCCGTCGCCATCAAAGGGGTGATAAACGCCGATCGCGTCGTGCAGCGGATTTTCCGTGTTGCGGATATAAACACCGCTGAGGTCCTTCGGGATCTCTCCGATCACCTCCATATCACCGGCGTCGTACTCCGTCGTACACGGCGTCCAAGCGCCCGTCAGATAGGGATGCGGCGTGGGTGTGAGCTTACTTTCAAAGCTGTTGACGAGCTTCGTCCCCATACGTGTCCTCTCCTCTTGGTCGAGCATCTCCGGCGCGACCATGTTTCTTGATTTTGAGGTCAGCTTATGGATGGCCACAGTCCAGCGCAACTCGCCGTCGCCTGTCGCTTGATCGACCAGTCTCGCACCACTACCCTCACCCGATAAGGCGCTCAAATCCCAACAAACATGCGCCCTGGAGGAGCAACCGTGGCTGAACCTGTCTATATTCTCGGGGGCACGCAGACCGACTTCGCGACCAATTGGGCGCGGCAGGACAAGAGCCTTTTCGATCTCTTCGCCGACACGGTTCGTGAGGCTCTTGAGGTTTGTCGGCTCGACGCGAGCGAAGTTGAGGTCGGACATGTGGGCAATTTCGTGGCTGAGCTCTTCGCTGGGCAAGGGCTTCTCGGCGGATTCTTCGGACATGTTGATCCTGGCTTCTCAGGCATGCCATCGAGCCGGCATGAAGGTGCGTGTGCGTCAGGTTCGCTGGCAGCGCTTGCGGCGATGGCTGACATTGAAAGCGGCCGGTACGGCCTGGCCTGCGTGGCAGGGATCGAGCTGATGCGGAACGTTTCCGGCCAAATCGCAGCTGATCACTTGGGCGCGGCGGCGTGGCGGGGCCTTGAGGCCAACGACGCCACCTATGTCTGGCCAGCGATGTTCTCGGACCTCGCGGAAGAGTACGACCGCCGTTACGGGCTCCGCTATGAGCACCTGATGGGGATCTCCAAGATCAATTTCGATAACGCCAAGCGCAACCCCAACGCCCAGTCGCGTGCGTGGACGTTTACGGATGAAAGTTTTCAAGCCAATGACGAAGCCAATCCTGTCGTAGAAGGATGGATGCGCCGCCAGGACTGCGGACAAGTGACCGACGGCGCAGCTGTCGTGTTCCTCGCGTCAGCCGAGCGAGCATCAAAATATGTCACCCGGAGAGGCATGACGCTTGATCAACTGCCCCGCATCGACGGCTGGGGGCACACCACAGCGCCTATGCAGCTGAAACAGAAGTTCTCTGACAGTCAGAACAGTGAGTATGTGCTGCCCTGGACGCGGAAGGCGATCACCGACGCCTACCGCCGAGCTGGGATCAGCGGACCCGAAGAACTCGACGCCATCGAAACCCATGACTGCTTCTCCGTCACGGAGTATATGGCGATCGAACATTTCGGGATCACCGCGCCAGGCGAGGCCTGGAAGGCTGTTGAGGAAGGCACCATTGCCGCGGACGGCAGGCTTCCGGTGAACCCTTCAGGTGGCCTGATCGGCCTTGGCCATCCGGTCGGCGCCACCGGCGTCCGTATGCTGCTTGATGCCAGTAAGCAAGTGACGGGAACCGCCGGCGACTATCAGGTTGAAGGCGCCAAGCGCGTCGCGACCTACAATGTCGGTGGGTCAGGTACGACCAATTGTTCCTTGGTGGTCGCCGCTTAACGACCCTCGCGACTAGAGCGTGGGATGACGGATAATGAGACGCTGATCGACGGGAACGCTGATCTCCGTCGTCACCGCACCATCAGGCCACGTCACTTCTAATGTATCGATCACTTGCGTATCACCGAGACCAAACAGCTGTTCGGTGGGGTTGTGTGAAGCGAAATTGCTCCCGAGCATCACCTCACGGCTCTGTTGCACCCCGCCCGTCGTAACAACGATTTTGGCACCAATCGCTTGGGTGTTCGGCGCGGGTCCTTCGAGTGTCACAGACAGATATGATGCCGCACCATCGGTTCCGTTCTCCCAAAGCGTGGCTGCGTTCTGCATGTTCATGTGGAGGAGCAGAATGTCCGTGTCGCCATCTTGATCGAAATCGGCACACACAACCCCTCGTCCCTGTTCCCGATCGGTCAGGCCGAGCGAGGTCGCCTCTTCAGTGAACGAGCCATTTCCGTTCGAGACAAAGGCGCGTGACGTGTCCTCAGGAAACGGACCATACGCCTCCTCGCGCACCCAACCATTCGTGTGGTAGATGTCGAGATCGCCATCATTCTCGAAATCGAGAAAGCAGCTTCCCCACCCCCAGCCGCCATCTTCTACGTCCGCGATCTCGGTATCGTCAGTGAACGTGCCCAGACCATCATTCTTGTAGATCCGATTACCGATAGTGGAGAGGCTGGGCGGCGGGCTGCCCGCCGCAAGTATGCTGCTGACGAACCAATCATTGTCCCCGTCACCGTCGTAGTCGCCAACAGCCGAGCCCATGCCGTTGCCATCGATAAAGACAACGAAGTCCGTTGCATTGGTGAAGGTGCCATCCTGATCGTTGAGAAAGACCTGGGACTGATTAAAGTCGGCGACCACGAAGAGATCGGGCCAGCCGTCTCCGTTGATCTCGGCAAAGGTCGGCGTGAATGTGTTGTCAAACTGGCGCTGGGGGATCTGAGGATCAGCGTTGGTGAGCAAGGACGGCGAGATGTCTGACACGAGCGTTACGGGTACGAACCGAATGCCAGTCGCATCACTATCGTTGCGCCAAAGATGGTGCGTCTCGCCGATGGCATTGAAATCCCGTTCAGTTCCCCAGTGCGCAAGCATGAGATCAAGATCGCCGTCGCGATCATAATCACCAAAGGTGGGTGACATCGAATGCTCAGCAGTCATCACACCGAACCCAGCGCTTGCAGTGACGTCCGTGAACGTTCCGTCTCCATTGTTCTCGAACACCATGGTGGGATCGCTACCCAGCCCTGGGATCAAGAGATCAAGGTCGCGGTCACCGTCAAGATCGACAAACGCAGGCGACGAGTGCTGATAAACCTCGCTCGCCGACTTGGTGAAGGCTACGCCTGCTTCGGTCGCGACGTCCTCGAACTGAAGATCACCATCATTCCGATACAGAAGGTTGGGACCGCTGTTGCCGCGAACGATGAAGAGATCGAGGTCACCATCTCGGTCATAGTCACCAACGGCCGCACCACTCGGTAAGATATCAGGGATATCGGTGGTTCCGACGAGAGCGCCTTGAAAGCCAACGGCGAAGTCGATGCCCGACGAGGGTGTGGCGTCGCTGAACAAGCTTGTGGCGACCGGCGGCGCAGACTGGCCGGACGTTTGCGGCGCTGATCCCACGCCTTCTGAACCCGAGCCGCCGCCCGAACAGGCCGACAAAAAGGCGAGGGAGCCAAGAGCCACCGGGAGGGCGAAGGCCAACTTGGCGCCACTCGCAGTCCACCGATCAACCGGACGATCGGCACGGGGATAGAAACGATATCGGATCATCGTGAGATCATTCTCACCGGCCCCGTACCAACGAAACGAAGCCAGCGAATTGGAAGAACGGGCCACAACGATGGCCCGCCCAACCCTTGCTTAGAACTTGACCCGAAGGCGCGCACCATACTGGCGCGGTTCGTTCAGGAAGCGGATGTTCACCGTGTTGTTGATAAACCCGCGGCCAGAGAATGCCTGGTTGGTCGCGTTCTCGACATACCCGTCGAGCCGGAACCGATCATCCTCACCAAAGTTCACGCCCACCACAGCGTTCAGGACAAAGACATCGTCAACGCGGCTAGAGAAGGCATTGCCGTTGTCCGCCCCGTTCGCGTCCACAATGGGTCCGAAATTGTTCGGCTGCAGATCTTCGAGCGGAACGCGTTCCAGTTCGCCCGTCGTACCATTGACCACAAAGGCATCCTCATTCTGCGGATTGAGGAAGAACTCAGTTCGATAGGAGCCGTTCAGCGTCCAATCGAAGGAGTTGATGTATTTGTGGTTGACGGTGATCTCCTGGAACGCGCGGAAGTTCAAGTTCCAGGTCGAGGTGTTTTGCAGCTGGTTGCCTTCGAGCGGGAAGCCGCCGAAGCCCGCCTCGCCGAAGTCGAAGCCATTGACGAACTGCTGGCCAATAGCACCGCCTGCTTGACGCGGATCAGTGGCGAACGCGTCGTCACCATACTCCGCATCGAGATAAAGGACGTTGATGCCGAGATCGAGGCCGTAGGGCAACGCTGCCGCTGCCTCGAACTCGATACCGAACGCATCGGCACTGCCCACATTCTCGGAAAGAACACGCTGGGTTGTTGCGCCAGGGTTGCCGGGCGTTGGGTTGGCAACATCGACCAGGTTTTGAATGATCTGATCGTCAAACTGATAGTAGAACGCCGCCGCATTCACCGTGAACGGAATGCTGCGATACGTGAACTGGTTCTTCGACCCGAGCTCATAGAGCGTGAGGCTTTCTTCATCAAAGACCGGCGCACTGAGCGTACCATCAGCAAGGACGAGCGGCAGGTTGATGCCGCCTGAACGGGTACCGGTCGACACCGTGAAGTAAGCGAGGTTGTCCGGGGTGATGTCGTATTCGACACCGGCCCGCCAATCGATGAAGTTCGCGTTGTTGGTGATCCGCGAGTTCGTCTCGACCGCATCCGTGTTCGGATCATCAAGCGTCGAGTTAACCTGAACGAGAACCGCGTTGGCGTCGTCCGCAGCGATCAGAAGATCGTCGAAATTGTCGCGGAAACCAAAACTCGCGAAGCCGTCGAGGAAGAACTCCGTCTCTTGACCCGGAACAACGTTAAAGTTGTTGCGGCTCGTCGGCGTGATGAGAAGACCAGGTGTCCCCACGACGATGTCTGACGAATCGCAGTTGGGCTGACCCGTGTCACCGCAGGCCTGGATACCTGGGAAGCCAGAGAAGAACTCTTCGTCAAAGTCGAACGTGTACGCCGCGTTGAAGTTGGTCTGGGTCTTCTCATCGCTGGTGTAGCGAATGCCGCCTTTCACGCGCAGGCGGTCGGTCACGGCAAAGGTGAGGTCACCGTAGCCTGCGATCGACTCAACTTTGGAGTCGTCGTTGCGGAACTCACCACCCAGACCGTTGAAGAAGCACGACACTGGATCATCACCGACAATCGCCTGGTTCGCTGCCACAAAGTCAGCATCGAACGCCGCGCGGAACTGGCTGCAGAAGCCGTTGCCCACATCGAAACTATGGCCATCAAAGTTCTCGCGGTAGTAGAAGGCGCCAGCGGCCCATTGCAGGCGGGAACCGTTATCGGGTGAGAAGAAACGCAGCTCCTGCACAATCGCGCGGCTCTCTTCACCTTGGTAGAACGTGTTGTTGACGTTCAGGTTGTCGTTCGGACCCGGATTGTCTGCGATAACTTGGGCATCCGCAGCGCCGCCTCCAGGGAAGACTTCGCCTCCCGCTGGATAATCAAAGCCCAGGAACAGCTGGCGCGAGGCATTGCGGTTAACCGCCAGGGTTGAACTATACGAGCCGTTATACTCGATACCAACATTGTCGAACTCATAGATCAGTTGACCGATATAGTTCGAGATCGTTTGATCGAACTCGCCCTCATCGCGGTAGTACTGGTTCCACGGATCGTCGAGGTCCTCAATATCAAACCCGGCACTGAATGTCCGGCGGGCGAAGGTCCCCGGCTCACCCGTGCCGTCGCGCTCAGAACGCTGCCACAGGAAATAGGCCGACGTGCGCTCGTTGGGCTCCCAAAGGACCGACAGCCTGCCCGCTAGATCGTCTTGTGCGCCAGGGCCTTCGAAGTCATCTTGAGCCAAGTCGTTCTCAATGAACGCATTTGTGTAGAGTGAATCGTGTTTCTTGCCGAACACGGCGCCGCGCACGGCCAGCGTGTCCGTGATCGGCATGTTGATCACGCCTTCGAACTCGCGAGAGTTGAAATTGCCGAAGCCGGCCTGAACGTGACCATAGAATTCATCGAACTCTGGACGGTTGGAGATCACATTGATCGTGCCGCCTTCTGAGTTCCGCCCACGAACGGTCCCTTGCGGACCTTTGTTGATCTCAGTCCGGGCCGAATCGAAGAACAAGAGACCGATACCGCGCGGTCTACCGATATAGATGCCGTTGAAGAGTGTTGCCACCGACGGGTCAGACGAAAACTCAGCGTCGAAAGAGCCAATGCCGCGCAGGAAAACCTCCGTACGCCCCTCGCTCTCGGTGATCTGGAGGCCTGGAACCGCATACTGAAGGTTCGAGAACTCGTCATTGATGCCGAGTTTCAGCAGATCATCACCCGAGAAATTCTGAACCGTCGCCGCCACATCCTGGATGTTTTGCTCACGACGTTCCGTCGTGACGATGATCACGTCGTCGCCTTGTGCCTGCGCGGCCGGCAGCGCCGTGACCGCCGCCATCAGGCAGGCGGTCGTCGTCAAAAGTCGTTGTCTCAAGACATTCGGTTGCGCTTTCATGGCGTCCCTCCTCCATTCATTATCGCACCGTGATTCACGCAAAAGAGTCCGCTATCGGAACAACCTGCCGCCCACGATTTAGCGGGACGATGGCGCGCAATTCAAACTTTTGCAATCTTTTTGACTGCGCACAGCTACATCGAACATTTTTATGTGGCTCAAAGGTGACATAGATTTCGATGATCTATTATTAGATTGTTTTATATATATATTTTTGCGCCAATCGAACGACACCCCACAAGTGTGCGTCGCACCATGACTGCAAAAATTTGCAAAATCGAGGTTTTTGTTGCCTAACTGTCGTCAAATGATCAGACTACATGGACTCAGATTATCAACTTCCAGAACCGATGGGCGCCGCGGCATGACCAAGCTTTTGACCCGTAACGTCACCTCCTTGCTGACAGCATTGTCTTTGTGCGGCGCAACAATGGGCGCAACTGCCTACTCAAGCGAGATATCTTATCGTCAGCGCACCGCTCAAGACGAGATCATCTACTTCGTCTTGCCGGACAGATTTGAGAATGGTGACAGGAGCAACGACCGCGGCGGTATCCAAGGAGGGCGTCTCGATCACGGTTATGACCCCGCGCATAAGGGATTCTATCACGGCGGCGACTTGAAGGGCCTCACGTCACGGCTTGACTATATACAAGGTCTTGGCGCAACGGCCGTATGGCTCGGACCGATCTACAAAAACAAAGCCGTCCAAGGCTATGGGGACTGGGCCTCTGCAGGTTATCACGGCTACTGGATTCTCGACTTCACCACCGTCGACCCACACCTTGGCACAGAAGACGAGCTGAAAGCCTTCGTTGACGCAGCCCACGCGCGCGGCATGAAAGTCTACTTTGATATCATCACCAATCATACAGCAGACGTCATATCGTACAGAGAGTGTTATGACCCCGACTATGAAGGGCCCAACAAAGTGGAAGACGGTTGCCCTTATCGTTCCAAGGGTGCCTTCCCATTCTCAACTCGAGGCGATACGAACGGCGCTCCGCTTAATGACGGCTTTTTGGGAGTAAGCGCCGAGTTCCAGACAAAAGAGAACTTCGAGCGTCTGACGAGCGCCGACTTTGCCTACACGCCCTACATTCCCGCGGGCGAGGAAAACGCCAAGACGCCTGCTTGGCTGAACGATCCCATCTATTACCACAACCGCGGCGAGACAACGTTCGAAGGCGAGAACTCCCTCTTTGGAGATTTCTTTGGCTTGGATGATATCCAGACGGAGGATCCCAGAGTGGTCGAAGGTTTCATTGAGATCTACACCGATTGGATCACCCGCTTCGGCATTGACGGGTTCCGTATCGATACGACTCGCCACGTCAATCCGGAGTTCTGGCAAGCATTCAGCCCCGCCGTGATCGAGCACGCTGAAAAAGGCGGCATACCGAACTTCTATGTTTTTGGAGAAGTCTACGATCCAGATCCAGCGGCGCTCGCTCGCTTCACCCGTGTCGACGGCCTCCCCACTGTTCTCGATTTTGCCTTTCAGGACGCTGTCACCAAGGTGGTGGCTAAAGGGGAGCCGACGGAGCTGTTTCGCACACTGTTTGTGGCGGATAGCCTTTACGAAAGCGACAAAGACGGCGCTCTCATCTTGCCAACCTTTCTGGGCAACCATGACATGGGTCGGTTTGGTACTTTTTTGCGGGACGCACGGCCAGACGCGTCGAACGAGGAGCTGACCCAGCGGTCGCGTCTTGCCCATGCGATGATGTTCTTTATGCGCGGTGTTCCGGTCATCTACTATGGTGACGAACAAGGCTTTGTTGGAGACGGCGTGGACCAAGCGGCACGGGAGGATATGTTCCCTAGCTCTGTGGACAGCTACAATGACAATGATCTGTTGGGTACCGATGAAACAACGTCGGTGTCGAACTTTGACCAAACCCACCCACTCTACGAAGCAATCGCCGAGATGAGTGCACTGTATAAGGATCACGAAACATTGCGGCGAGGCCAACAGCGGCTGCGCATGACCGAGGCGGATGGCGGCGTTGTTGCCATCTCTCGGACCGATGGTGTGAGTGACGAATACTTGATCATCTTCAATGCAAGCGACGAACCCTATAGCGGCGCGGTTGAAGTTGATCCGCGATCCACCGAATGGACCGACGTGTACGGTGCATGTCCTGCCCTATCTCCCGCCCCCGGCTCTGCCACCGTTGAGGTGAATGCGCTCAGCTACGTGATCTGCCGATCCAACTCTTGGGCTGAATGATGACGGCATCCAAACCCAACCCGGCGTCGCCACAACAGTCAGCCGCGCAACCGGACGATCGGCCTACCCGGGAATGGTGGCGCGGCGCTTCGATCTATCAAGTCTACCCCCGGAGTTTCCTCGACACCAACGGCGACGGCATCGGCGATCTCGCCGGCATCACTCAAAAGCTCGACTACATCAAGGACTTGGGTGTCGATGCCGTCTGGTTGTCGCCGTTTTTCACCTCTCCGATGAAAGACTTCGGATATGATGTCGCCGATTACTGCGACGTCGATCCGATGTTCGGTACCCTAAGCGACTTCGATGCGCTGATTGAGCGGGCCCATCAACTCGGCCTCCGGATCATTATCGACCAGGTGTACTCGCATACCTCGGATCAGCACACTTGGTTCCAGGAGAGCCGTACCGATCGCAACAATTCGAAAGCTGATTGGTACGTTTGGGCAGACGCCAAGGCCGACGGAACGCCGCCCAACAATTGGCTCTCAGTCTTCGGCGGCAACGCTTGGACGTGGGACGCGCGGCGCGGCCAGTACTACCTCCATAACTTTCTCAACAGCCAGCCGGACCTCAATGTGCACCACCCAGAGGTTCAGGCGGCGTTGCTCGACACCGCGCGGTTTTGGCTTGATCGCGGCGTTGATGGTTTCCGTCTGGATGCGATCAATTTTACGATGCATGACCCACTTCTGCGGGATAACCCCCCAACGAAGGATAGAACTCGCGAAAAGCGCACTATCTTTGATTTTCAAGATCATAGGTTCAACCGATCCCATCCGGATGTGCCCAAGTTCCTCGAAAGCATCCGTGCGTTGACCAATGAACGGAACGGGATCTTTACCGTCGCCGAGGTGGGTGGAGATGCGCCCCTGGCCGAGATGAAGGCTTTCACCGACGCGGATAAACGGCTCAACTCGGCGTACAGCTTTGACTTTCTGTATGCCGATGTTCTCAACCCACGCACGATATCGGAAGCGCTATCGTGCTGGTCAAACAAGGATGGAGAGGGCTGGCCGTCCTGGGCATTCTCTAACCACGACGCTCCGCGTGCGGTGAGCCGCTGGGCTGCGCCAGAACATCGAGAGCTGGGCGCGAGGCTCTACATTCTGTTGCTCACGGCCCTTAGGGGTAACGTCTTCATTTATCAGGGTGAAGAGCTTGGTCTTCCGCAGGTTGATATCGGTTTTCACGATCTCAAAGACCCAGAAGCGATTGCCAACTGGCCTGTGACCCTTGGCCGAGACGGAGCGCGGACACCGATGCCGTGGACAGGCCAACTGCCACACGCGGGCTTCACGACTGGGAAGCCTTGGCTTCCTGTGGGTTCAGACCACTTCTCCCTATCTGTTGATCAGCAGGCTGTAGACTCAGATTCTATGCTGCACTTCACCAAGCGCGCATTGGAGGCCAGGGCCCAATCCGAAGCTTTGCGGTCAGGGGACATGGCGTTCATTGGGGCTGCCGACGGCGTATGCGCATTCACGCGGCAGTCGGACAATGAAGAGCTCCTCTGCCTCTTCAACATGACGAGCGAAATGGTGAAACATAGTGTGTTTACTGATGGATATCGAGTGTTGATCAACACCCATGACAGGCTTGAGGGACCAGTAGTGCAGCTTCAAGCCTATCAAGGCATTGTTCTTAAAAGAATTTAGGCGCCGCAGGACTCACGGACAATAAGCTCGGTCGGCAGACGCTCTGAATGAATCTCCTGACCCGAGGTGGAGCTTTGAAGCTTGGAGACAAGCAGCCGCCCCGCTTTGGCCTTGTCCTGGGCAATGGTCGTCAGTGCCGGCGTGGTGTAGCGTGATAGCTGAATATCATCATACCCTACAACGGAAACATCGCCGGGTACGGTCCGTCCACGCTTCATCAAACCGCGCACAACACCCATGGCGATCAGGTCACTGGCGCAGACAGCGGCGTCGAAGTCATGCCCTCGGCCCAAGAGATTTTGGACAGCATTTTCCGCCGACTCAATTTCGAAAAAGACCGGTGCGATAAGATCAGGACACTGTTCAAGACCGACTTCCTTGAGTGCAGCACGGTACCCTTGGAAACGTTGAAGGGCCTCTGGCGCCTCAGTATCTCCGAAGAACGCGATCCGCTTCCGGCCAAGGCGCGCCAAGTGGAGGGTCGCCCGGCGCCCGCCCTTCACATTGTCGCTTCCCACGGAACAGTATCTTTGACCCGGGATCTCCCCGCCCCAAACGACAAAGCGGCCCTCTTGCTCCGTGAGTCGATTGAACCGCTCATGCAAAAAGCTCTGACCTAGGAAGATCACGCCGTCGCCGCGGTGAGATGATACCAGGCGCTCCACATCATCATAGTTCCGGGGCGCGATATGCGATATCAGGACATCCAGGCCCGCCTCGCGCGCCGCCTCCCCCACACCGCCAAGCAGCTCAAGAAAAAAGGGATCCTCAAGCGTGCCGCTGCGAGTCTGTGTCGTGGGGATCACCACGGCGATGCTGGACGACGCGCCGCTCAGGACCGCGGGCATGTTGGGGCGGAAGACATAGTTCCGCTCACGGGCGATTTTCCAGATCCGCTCCTTCGTCTCCTGATTAACCGCGGGGTTATCGTTCAGGGCACGGGATACCGTCGCGATGGAGACGTCTGCCGCTTTCGCGAGATCCTCAAGCCGTGTGTTTCGTTTCTTGGCCACAGGCCTTTCCTTCAGCTGTGTTCAGGCGTCAGCGCAGGTGCGTCCGCCGTCTGATCATCGACCAAGAGCGTCGCGCCCGCCGCTGCCAGAAGGCTCACACCGCCCAGCGCTAAAGCGTAGACAGCTTCGCCACCAAAAGCATAGCGCACAAAAAGCCCCAAAATGCTTGCCGCGAGAAGTTGCGGGATAACAATGAAGAAATTGAAGATGCCCATATAGACGCCCATTTTTTTGGCTGGCAGGGCGCCCGAAAGGATCGAGTACGGCACGGACAAAATCGACGCCCAAGCAAATCCGACGCCGACCATCGACAGGATCAAGAGATTCGGATCCTTGATGACGTAGAAAGACATGAGCCCGAGCGCACCGAAAACGAGGTTGAGCGCGTGCGCTCGAGGTCGGCCAATCCGCGCGGCTAGCGGCGGGATGGTGAAAGCCGCGAGGGCCGCGAACCCATTATAGACGGCAAACAGAACACCGACCCAATCCGCGCCCTGAGCATAGGCCGCGGTGGTGACATCCGTCGAACCAAAGTGAAACGCCGTGACACTGGCGGTTGCGTAGATCCACATCGAGAACAGCGCAAACCAGGAGAAAAACTGAACCACGGCCAACTGGCGCATGGTTCGGGGCATGCAGAAGAGGTCATCGATGATCTCTGAGAAGGGGTTCTGCGGCAGACCCCGCTGCTTCATCAGGCCTGCGATAATCAGGACCATGCCGAATGCGACCATGCCGACGGTCACGAAATAGAGATCGTTGAGCTTGAGCGCCTCTTCCGCAAGCCGGATGTTTCCAAGGGTCACCTGCGCCACAACGATCGTCGCCAAGCCGCCCCCGGTAAGACTGATCCCGCCCCAGCGAAAGAGCGTCTGCACCTCGGCTACATCCGTACCTGATGCATGCTCCGACGCAGCGCCGATGGCAGGTTCCAACTTTTCATAAGCGCTGAGCGTCTCGGGCGGATACTCCTTGGTCGAAAAGACCGTCCACATCACCGCGATCAGCACGCAGGCCGCACCGACATAGAATGCAATCTTCACTGACGCTGGAATAACGCCTTCGGGTGCGATGTTGGCCACGCCGAAACCGTTGGCGAGAATCCACGGCAAGGCCGACGCGAAAACGGCGCCGAGGCCAATGAAAAAGCTCTGCATGGCAAAACCCATCGTGCGCTGACGATGAGGCAGCATGTCTCCCACAAAAGCCCGGAAGGGCTCCATTGTGACATTGATGGAAGCATCCATGATCCACAGCATGCCTGCCGCGACCCACAGATAGGGGGAGTTCGGCATAATGATCAGCGCCGCGGTGGTCGCGAGTGCGCCATAGAAGAAGTAAGGCCGCCTTCTACCAAGCCTGCCCCAGGTCCGATCACTCATGTACCCAACCACCGGCTGCACCAGCAAACCCGTCAGTGGTGCGGCAATCCACAGAATCGGGAGAGCCTCAACTTCGGCTCCGAGGGTTTGAAAAATTCGGCTCACATTTGCATTCTGGAGACCAAAACCGACCTGGATCCCAAAGAACCCAAAGCACATATTCCATATTTGCCAGACATTTAGCGTCGGTTTGTGCATATCTGACCTCCCACATACGTATGTAAATTTTTGTAAACTGTGACGCAGAGAGAAGCCGATGTCGAGCCTAAGTCGCAGACGTGAAAAAACCCGCTCCTAGACACGGAGCGGGTTCAAGACATTCTCTAAAACCGACTGAACGCCAGTCAGTCAGCGGATTAACCAAAGACGCGGCGAAGAATCTCGCTGGTCCGCTTTGCTGGATTGGTCCGGATCGCCTCTTCCTCACGTGCAACGTAGAAGAAGAGCCCATCAAGACCTTTACCCACACCGTGGTCGATCAAATCGTTACGCGCATTCGCTCCCATTTGCGGAGCAAGCGGAATACCTGCGAGATTCGCGAGGATATTGTCATAGGTTTGGATCGCACCCGTACGGGTCAGTGCGGTCTCGATAGAGGGACGGAACAGGCGGGTGAGCGACGACGTGGTCCGGTTCTGGAAGTAAGTCGTGGCCGAGGTCGGGCCGCCGTTCACGATGCCGATCGCATCATTGATTGTCATTGACGTGATGGCGCTCGCAAAAATGCTGCGAGCTTCTGGAGCCGCTTGCTCCGCACCCCGATTGATCTCCAGCTGCATCTGATCAAGCATGCCAGACAATCCGAAGGCCGACAGTTGCGACTGGGCTGCTGCCAAACGGGGCGGCAGCGGGATCTTGATCTGGTTGTCACGGAAGTAGCCGTCGCGCCGGCCAACTTGCGAGACCGCTGCGATCACACCTTGGTTGAGCGCAGCGCGGATACCCTGAGCCGCTTCGGCCGATGTCAGACCGCCCACACCCGTGCCCGTGCTGGTCCCCATGCTTCCGAGGACAGCGCCGAAAATGGCTTCCTGCTCTGCCGTGGTGCATCCGGCCAAGACGCCAGCAGGCAAGGCTGCCAATAGCATACGGCGGCTCATTTTGTGGTCAGTCATCAGGCACCCCTCTTTTTTGAATCCCTGCCCTCTCGTGGCGTGCCCGGGCCGGTGTGTCGAGACGTCATCGCACGGGGGCGCCCATTCGCACCGGTGCCGATGGTCCTGGCGTGAGGGCCGCAAACCCCGCCATAAAGCGGCGCTGCAACCGGTGAGGAGGCCATCATTTTCAGCGTTTTGGGCGATGTCAGACAGCGTCTCCACCTCCAGTTGGACCCCGAAGCAGGCCATCCGCGTGTCATCTCTCCGCTGAACCGGGTCGTCTTAGCCGCCGTTGTCGCGGCGGTGTTGATCGCGATCCTTTCAACGGAGCGGTCGTTCTTGCCAGACCATCGCGACCTCCTTTTGCGGGTCGATCGAGGCATCTTGCTCTTCTTTGCCGTAGAGCTTGCTGGTCGGTTCTGGGTCGCAGGCCTCAACCCCCGCCACGCGGGCATTTCGGGGCTCCTACGCTTTACGCTGCGCCCATCGACGCTGACGGACATGGTGGTGCTCGTGCCGCTGTTTATCGATCTTGAGGGCAGCTGGCTGACCCTGTTCCGGATGGTTCGGGTGCTTCGGCTGTTCCAGGTCACAGAGATCCCCGCCGCCGCCCGCGCCATTCGCGCCTTCCGGTCGGCACTCAAGTCCCATTGGTTCGAGCTCGGCTTCACAGGCGTTTTGGGCGCCGGCCTTCTCCTGGCCTCATCGGTGGCGCTCTATCTGATCGAGGGCCGGCTCCAACCCGACATCTTCGGCTCGGTGCCCCGCTCAATCTGGTGGAGCGTCGTGACCTTCACCACGGTGGGTTATGGTGATGCCGTACCGATCACGCCGCTCGGTCGCGTTATCGCTGGCTTTCATGCCATCGCTGGCCTCGCCGTCGTGGCCATGTTCACCGGGATTATCGCGTCAGCCCTCACAGAATCTGTGGAGGAGCGGGACAAACAGGACACCGGCCCGCCTTCACCCTAGACGCTGGGGGATGTTCGCCGGTAGGCCCGCTGAAACTTATCAAGGATCTCTCGAACCATGCGCGTAGCAATGATTGGCACAGGATATGTCGGCCTCGTTTCAGGAGCGTGCTTCTCTGATTTCGGGCATGACGTGATCTGCGTCGACAAGGATGCGGGCAAGATCGAGCGGCTCTTGGACGGCGTGATGCCGATTTTTGAGCCTGGTCTTGATGAGTTGGTGGCGCGCAATGTCGAGGCGGGACGCCTCTCGTTCACCACCGATATCGCCAGCGCCGTTCCCAACGTGGACGCCGTCTTTATCGCTGTGGGGACCCCTTCCCGCCGCGGTGACGGGCACGCCGATCTCTCCTTCGTCTATGCAGCAGCCGAAGAGATCGCGAACAGCATTGACGGCTACACCGTCGTGGTCACCAAATCGACCGTACCCGTTGGAACCGGTGCGGAAGTGGAGAACGTCATCAAGAAGACCAGGCCAGAGCTTGTGCAAGGCCAAGACTTCTCTGTTGCATCGAACCCAGAATTCCTACGCGAAGGCGCGGCCATTGACGACTTCAAGCGGCCGGACCGGGTTGTTGTTGGCACCGAGGATGAGAAAGCCATCGAAGTGATGCGCGAACTTTACCGGCCCCTCTTCCTCAATGAGACGCCCATTCTCTTCACAAGCCGTCCGACGTCGGAGCTTATCAAGTACGCAGCGAACGCCTTCCTCGCTACCAAGATCACGTTCATCAACGAGATCGCTGACCTCTGCGAGAAAGTGGGCGCTGACGTGCAACAGGTGGCCCGCGGCATTGGCCTCGATGGCCGTATTGGCGGCAAGTTCCTGCATGCTGGCCCCGGCTATGGTGGTTCGTGCTTCCCCAAGGACACCCTGGCTCTCACGAGGACCGCGGAGCAATCAGGCGCGCCCTTGCGCATTGTCGACGCCGTCGTGGAGTCGAACGCTGAGCGCAAAAAGGGGATGGCAGGCCGCATCCTTTCAGCTCTTGGCCCCAACGCATCGGGCAAGACCGTCGCGGTGCTTGGCCTGACATTTAAGCCCAACACTGATGATATGCGGGACAGCCCGAGCCTTGATATCATCCCTATGCTGCAAGAGGCCGGCGTCAGCGTCAGGGCCCACGACCCCGAAGGCATGGATGAGGCGCGCGAGCACTTTAACGATATCACGTTCTGCGACGGTCCCTATCACGCGATGGAAGGCGCCGATGCGGCGGTCATCATCACAGAATGGGACACCTACCGCGCTCTCGACCTTGGCCGCACCAAGGAGCTCTTGAGCGAGCCTATCCTTGTGGACCTGCGCAATGTCTACAATCCCAGCACCTTGCGTGAGCTAGGGTTCACCTATCACTCAATCGGCCGCGCTTAGACCTTAAAGACGCCACATGGTTGTGGCATGATGCGCCTAACTCCTTTGGCGGGAGAAAGGGCTCATGCGGTGACTGAGCAATTTGCACGATCAGGCGAGCGCTACATCAGCTGGCTCCAAAATGAGGCCCTGCCCTTTTGGGCGGAACAGGCCGCGGACCCGCGCGGCGGCTTTGTCGAGGCCCTGAGCCACAGAGGCGAGCCAACCCGAGAAATGGCCAAAAGCCTACGCGGACAGGCGCGACTGGCCTTCAGTTTCGCCCGCGCCGAGGCCATCGGGTTGATCGCCAACGGCCGAGAGGCCTCTGACCAGGCCTTCAGCTACATGCTGGATCAAGCCGCCCTCCACGATGACGCGTGGGTCGGGGGTTTCGCCCATGTCTTGACCCCCGAAGGCAAGCAAAAGGACTTGAGCCTCGACACCTGCGACCAGGCTTGCGTGCTCTTAGCGGCCAGCGAGCGTGCCAAGGTTTACCGAGACGATGCCTCGGCAGTGGTGGCGCGAGGCATTTTGGACGTTCTGGAACGCCTCCGAGCGCCAGCAGGCGGTTTCTTGGAAGGCAATCCCTCCAAACAGCCGCGTCGACAGAACACGCACATGCACATCCTGGAGGCATGTCTCAACCTGCGAGACGTCAAAGGCTTTGATCCGATTACTGCAGATATTGAAGCCATGGTTGCACTGTTTACGGATCATTTTCTCGATCCGGCGCATATGATTTTGCGTGAGGCGTTTACTGATGATTGGGGGATCGACCCCGACGATGGCGGCATCATCGTACCAGGTCATATGGCTGAGTGGGCCTGGCTCTTGATGACCGAAGGTTCGCTGACGGGTGCGGAGTTTATGGCGCAGACGCTTCTTGACGAGGCGATCAAGCGCGGCGCTGATGGTGACAACCCCCTCCTATGCAACTCGGTGGATCTCGCCAGCGGTGCACAGAGCAATGGTTGCCGGTTATGGCCGCAGGCCCAACTTGCCCGCGCGCATCTTTTGTTCACCGAAGCCGACCCCTCACGGTTCGACCGGTCAGCGGCTGTGATCGATCGCATGTTCGATCACTTCTTGGGCGCACCGCCCAAAGCGCCGGGCGGGTGGTTCGACGAAATCGACCGAACTGGGAAAGCCATCTCCACCGTGATCGCGTCCAGCACGCTCTATCACCTCGTTGTTCTTGCCGATGATGTCACGCAGGTGCTCGGAGAACTCTAGATGATTATCCGTGTTCTGCCACGTCGATGAGATAGTCACGATAGTCGTTTTTGAAGGCTTCGGCCAACTTTACGAGCTCAGACTTTGAGATGAAGCCCTTGCGATAAGCCACTTCCTCAGGACACGCGATCTTAAACCGCTGGCGCGCCTCAAGGGTCTGGACGAACTGGCTCGCTTGAAGAAGACCATCAAACGTGCCCGCATCAAGCCATGCGGTGCCGCGCGGAAGCTGTGAGACCCGAAGCGTTCCGCGCTGAAGATACGCATCGTTGACCGATGTAATCTCGAGCTCTCCGCGTGCCGATGGTTTGACCGCTTTCGCAATCTCCGTGACGTCACGGTCGTAAAAATAGAGACCGGTGACAGCCCAGTCGCTCTTCGGCTTGGCGGGTTTCTCTTCGATTGAAACAGCACGGCCATCCGCGTCGATTTCGACAACGCCAAAGGCCTGCGGATCCGGCACGCGATAGGCAAAAACGACGGCGCCTTCCTTGATCCCGCCAGCGGAAGCGAGCTCCCCTGAAAGCCCCGCGCCGTAGAACATGTTATCACCGAGGGCGAGCGCGCAAGGTTCCCCGCCGATGAACGCCTCACCGATAATAAACGCTTCTGCGAGGCCCCGCGGCTCGTCTTGGACCGCGTATTCAAAGCGCACGCCCCAGGCCTCACCTGTCCCCAGAAGATCTTTATAAAGAGGAAGTGCTTGCGGTGTTGAGATAATCAAAATCTCGCGAATGCCAGCCAGCATCAGCGTGGTGACGGGATGATAGACCATCGGCTTGTCATAGACCGGCAGGAGCTGTTTCGAGACAGCGCGCGTGATCGGATAAAGCCGGGTGCCATGTCCACCAGCGAGGATGATGCCCTTCATGAGAACGATCCTTCTTCCAAAACCTTTGCAACGATGGGGCCGATCGGCTCCCGCCAGTCAGGGAGTGTGACACCAAATGACGACTGAAGTTTTGACGTATCCAGCACCGAATAGGCCGGGCGCGCCGCTTTGGTCGGGTATTCTTCCGTTGTGATGCGCGCGACTTTAGCCGCCGGACCGCCGCGCGCAGCGCTCTCATCAAAGATCGCGGCAGCAAAGTCGGCCCAGCTGCAGGCGCCGCTGGCGACCAAATGGTAAAGGCCGAAGGGTGTCTCACCGTCAGCCTCTTTGACAGCGTGCGCGATGCGCAGAAGCGTCTCTGCAATCGTGTGAGAACTGGTCGGTGCGCCGTGCTGATCATCCACAACGCGCAGTTCGTCGTTGGTGCTGCCCACGCGCAGCATGGTCTTGAGGAAGTTCTTCCCGTGGGCGCCATACACCCAAGCGGTTCGCGCGATGACATGGCTGGGGTTCGCCGCCGCCACGGCGTCTTCGCCGGCCAGTTTGCTCTCTCCGTAAACGCCAATTGGCGCGGTGGGCTGATCCTCACGGTAGGGCTCGGTCCCGGACCCGTCGAACACATAGTCTGTTGACAGATGGATAAGGGGGAGACCCTGGTCTGCGGTCACCTCGGCTAGGTTTTGTGGGCCCAGGGCATTGGCCGCAAAAGCCGCGTCGCGGTCATCTTCCGCCTGATCAACCGCAGTGTAGGCTGCCGCGTTGATCACGATGTCTGGACCGAAGGCATCAACGGCCGCAGCGATGCTTTGCTTGTCGGTGATATCAAAGTCGGGCCGACCACGGAGCTCGAGCGTCACGTCGCGGCTCGCTGCCTGCAACAAGCTTTGCGCGACCTGCCCGCTCTGGCCCGCGACCAAGACCCGTAGGCGCATCAGCCGTCGCCTTTCAAAAGGCCCAGGCGCTCACCGCCATAGACGCCATTGGTCAGGGGCTCCCACCAAGCCGCGTTCCCGAGGTACCAACGGATCGTCTCAGCGATCCCTGTGTCGAAATTGTGCTTGGCCTTCCAACCGAGCTCCTTTTCAAGCTTGGTCGCATCGATCGCATAACGATGATCATGCCCCGGACGGTCCGTCACATAGGTGATCAGTTGCCGCCGCGGCTCTGAGCCTGGATCATGTTGGTCAAGGGCATCGCAAATGGTGTGGACAACCTCGAGATTGGTCCGCTCATTGCGGCCACCGACATTGTACTTCTCACCGAGCCGACCCCGTTCCAGCACCATGACCAGCGCCCGCGCATGGTCCTCCACATGAAGCCAATCGCGGATATTGCTACCGTCTCCATAGACCGGCAGCGCCTGCCGGCTGAGGCCCTTGAGGATCATCAGAGGAATGAGTTTCTCAGGGAACTGGAACGGCCCATAATTGTTCGAGCAGTTCGAGATGACGACCGGCAGACCATAAGTCCGGCCCCATGCCACCACGAGGTGGTCCGACGCCGCTTTCGATGCCGAATAGGGCGAAGACGGATCGTAAGGTGTCGTCTCCTCAAAGAGCCCGTCAGGCCCGAGCGAGCCGTAGACCTCATCCGTCGAGATATGATGGAAACGGAAGCTATCGCGAGCAGCGCCCGTGAGGCCATCATAGTAGCCCCGCGCGGCCTCTAGCATCACCATGGTACCAACGATGTTGGTATCGATGAAGTCTTTCGCACCGCTGATCGATCGATCGACATGGGACTCGGCCGCGAGATGCATCACGTGGGTCGGCGCCTCATCAGCAAAGATCTGGCGCATGGCATCAGCATTACAGATATCGGACTGGTGAAACCGGTAGCGCTGGCTGGACGATACGCTCACCAGAGAATCGAGATTGGACGCATAGGTCAGCTTGTCGACATTCACCACCTCGGCGTCCGTCTCTTCAATCAGATAGCGGATGACCGCTGATCCGATGAACCCTGCTCCTCCAGTCACGAGAATGCGCATGGGTATCGTCTCCGTTAGCCTTGGTAAGTGAAGTACTGCGGCAAATCCGCAAGACGCGGATGCTCTGTGTCTTTCGCCGACAAAACAGGCTCATCGCCGCCAAGCCCCCAATCGATCCCGAGGGCGGGGTCATCCCAAGCCAAGCCGCGATCTGCTTCTGGGTCGTAGTAGCTTGTCACCTTGTACTGAACTTCCGTATCCGGTTCGAGCGTGACAAACGCATGGGCAAATCCAACCGGAACCCAAAACTGCTCACCGCCTTCGGCTGTCAGCTCGGCTGAGACGTGCTGGCCAAAAGTTGGTGATCCCACACGGATATCCACGGCGACGTCGAGGATGCGGCCGGCTGTGCAGCGGACGAGCTTACCTTGCGCTGAAGGCGCGATTTGAAAGTGGAGCCCCCGCAAAGTGCCAACCGTTGCTGACAGCGAGTGATTGTCCTGAACAAACGGGGCGTCGATGCCCGCCTCGGCATAGCGCAGACCGTGAAACGTTTCGGAGAAGAAGCCGCGATGGTCGCCGTGCTTCGTCGGACGAACCAAAATCACATCCGGAATGGCTTGTCGTTCAAACATGAAAACGCTCCGCCCAATTCGCCTAGGGCTTCCTCCTTAACGAGAAAACCCCGACGAGTGGTGAACGGAGCGTGAATTTCTTTTAGTTGAAGGTCACGCCCGCCCGGGTGTGAAGACGCTCAAGCAGCTTCGCGCCCAACGCCGCGCCTGGGGTCAGCAAACCGCCTTCCCCTTCAGGGATATCCTCGTTCAGGCAGCGCGCGACCTCAGAGATCATCTTCGACGTCGAGCCATACCCCGGGTCCTTGTCGCCGCGCACCACTGTTTCGTGACGCGATCCGTCGGCGGCCGTGGCCACGAGCGCCAGTTCGTAGAAACCCGTCTCACGCTCTTCTTTCGAAGGTCCCTCGCCTGGCTTTGGTCCGTCGTCGCCAGCCATGCTCTTATCGGCAGCCATCGCCTCAGCGCGCTGTTTGCCTTCATCGCCAGGCCCGGTGACGACCATTTCGTCATAGACCAGGCCTTCGCCGTGCCGGAACCCGGTCAGGTAATTGGTCCGGTGGACATTCTTGGTGTTGATCGAGGCCATCACGAAGGGAGCAAGCCACGTCCCCTCATCCTCATCGTAGCGCACTGCGCGGAGGTCAGGTTGCTCCGGTCCCTGAAAATCGCCGCAGAGAGAGAATGGGTTCATCAGGTCTTGCATCACCTGCGGATCGCTGAAGGCGGCCTTCATCGTCGCTTTGAAGCTTGCTGCCGTCCCGCCAGAGAACGTGCCCTTCATGGCTTTCACCAGGAGCTTCACCCGTTCTGCTGGCTTACCCGTGGCAGCGACAGCTTTGTCCTGAACGTGCCAAACGCCGAGATCGGATGGAATTGAGTCAAAACCGCAAGAGAACAGGATCCGTGCGCCTGATGCCTTGGCCGCATCGTGGGCTTCGCGCACCTTGGCAGCCATCCAAGCAGGCTCACCGCAGAGATCAGCGTAATCTGTACCCGCATCGATACAAGCCTTGAGGAGTTTTTCACCATAGAGCTGGTAAGGACCAGTCAGTGTCAGGACCGTCTTGCCGCGCTTCGCCATTTCTTTGAGGGACGCTTCGTCATCGGCGTCCGCAATCACAATGGGCGTGTCACCCAGACCCATCTCTTCGCGCACCTCTTCGAGTTTCGCTTGGTTGCGACCAGCCATGGCAAAGCTCGGCGCGCCGGTCTTGCCGAGATATTCCGCCACCAGACGGCCCGTAAAGCCGCTCGCGCCGTAGACGATCGTATCGAATTCCTTGGCCATAAATCCTCCTTGTATCCGTTGTTGTTAACCTTGCTTGGCGCAGCGAATAGGCAAGGGGCAAGCGTCAATCGCTGCGCGCCACGTTGAGCCAGGCGGCCTCGTCCCAGATCTCAAGGCCCAGCTCCTGGGCCTTTTTCCCTTTGGAACCAGCGCCCTCGCCGGCAACGACGATGTCCGTCTTCTTGGAGACAGAACTCACCACCCGCGCGCCCAGGCGGGCCGCGATGGCTTTCGCCTCGTCGCGGGTCATTTCCGAGAGGCCGCCAGTGAAGACGATGCTTTTGCCGACCAGGGGCCCATCCTCGCTCTTTTCTTCGGGCGCCTCAGGGTCGAGCTGCGCGAAGAGACGTTCCAGCAAGGCGGCACTGCGCTCATCGGCGAAGAAAGCGGTCAGCGCATCAGCCACCGTTTCTCCGAGACCATCAATGCCGATCAGCTCCTCCCGCGCACCAGAGGCCTCATCCTGAAGTTTGCCCCCCAGCTGCATGAACGCTTCGGGCGAAGGATACCGATCAGCAAGCGTGGCGGCTGTCACGGCACCGATATGCCGTATACCGAGAGCAGCGATCACCCGCGCAAGAGGACGGGTCCGTGTGGTTTCGATCGATGCGAACAGATTGTCCAAGGACTTTTGATTGGTGACCTCTTTGGTCCAAGTCGGCACTTTGGTCTTGTAGGTGACCTTTTTGTAGCTGCGAAGGTCTGACGTCCCCGGAGCATCAAAGGCGCCATCGCGCTGGCGCGCAGGAAGTGTGAAGATATCTGCGGGCTCACGGACCATGTGGCGACGGAAAAGGTCTTCCACCTGCCGCTCACCCAGGCCATCGATATCCATCGCCCCTTTGGAGACGAAGTGCTTGAGCTTCTCGAGGCTCTGGGCCGCACAGTTGAACCCGCCAGTGCAGCGGCGCACCACGTCGCGCTCACCTGTCCGCGGATTGACCTCGCGAACAGCAGGCGAACCGCAGACAGGGCAGTGCTCAGGAAACGGAAAGACCTTCGCGCTCTTCGGACGCTTGGCTTTGTCGACGCCGAGGACTTGAGGGATCACATCCCCTGCCCTCTGCACGGTCACGGTGTCACCTTCACGGGCATCTAAGCGCTCGATTTCGTCCTGGTTGTGCAGGGTGGCATTGGAGACAACCACGCCGCCCACCGTGACCGGGGTCAGCCGCGCGATCGGCGTGAGGGCGCCGGTCCGGCCTACCTGTATTTCGATCCGTTCAAGGACAGTGGTGGCTTTCTCCGCCGGAAACTTATGCGCAATCGCCCAGCGAGGCGCCCGGCCGATGAACCCGAGCCGCTCTTGATAGTCGAGCCGATCCACTTTGTAGACGACACCGTCGATATCGTAATCGAGGCTCGCGCGTTGCTCCTCGATAGAACGGTAGTGCTCCAGCGCTTCCTCAACCGAGGCGCAACGCTTGGCCAAGGGATTGGGCGGGAAGCCGAGTTCTTCCAGCGCATCAGACTTATCAGAGAACGTGTCGGCAATCGGTGCTGACATCTCGCCGGTGCCATGGGTGAAAAACCGCAAGGGCCGGCTGGCGGTGACTGTATAGTCCTTCTGGCGCAAAGACCCGGCGGCGGCGTTGCGCGGGTTCGCGAAGGTCTTCTCACCCGCGCGTTCGAAGCCTTCGTTCATCTCCGCAAAGGCAGCCTTGGAGATATAGACCTCGCCGCGAACCTCGAGCACGTCCGGTGCGTTTTTGATCGTCTCCGGAATATCGTCGAGTGTCCGCAAGTTTCGCGTGACGTCTTCACCAACCGTGCCGTCACCCCGGGTCGCGCCGATGATCAGCTGACCCCCTTCATAGCGCAAGCTTGCAGAAAGGCCGTCGATCTTGGGCTCAGCACGGAGCTCCACTAGCTCGTCGTCTTTGAGGCCTAGAAAGCGGCGCACCTTAGCAACGAAGTCGTGGACGTCTTCATCGGTGAACGCATTGTCGAGCGACAGCATCGGCTGCGCATGGCGCACTTTGGCGAACCGGCCCGTCGGAACCGAACCCACCTTCTCTGAAGGGCTGTCTTCACGTTTGAGGTGCGGAAACTGCTCCTCTAGCTCTTTGTTCTCGGCACGGAGCGCATCATACTCCGCATCGGTCATGATCGGATCGGCGTCGTCATAGGCCTGGTCAGCCTCAGCCATGACCTGCGCGATCTCTTTCAAGCGCGCCTTCGCCGCCTTCTCGCTCAACTTTTTATCACTCACTACGCTGCCTCACCGCGAACATCCGCACCTTCAGCGAGAAGCTTGCGGGAGGCGGCCCGCGCCTCCTCCGTGATCGTTGCACCGGAGAGCATGCGCGCGATCTCCTCGATCCGTTCGTCATCGGAGAGCTCACGGACATCGGTCCGCACTTTGGTCTTACCAGACTTCGCCACCTGAAAGTGCACACGGGACCGCGCAGCGACCTGCGGCGAGTGAGTGACGACGAGAGTCTGAGCGTCCGACGCAATTCTCGCCAAGCGCTCACCGATCGCGTCAGCAACAGCGCCGCCAACGCCGCTATCAACCTCATCAAACACGATCACCGACTTCTCGTCTTTCGCCGTCAGCACAGTTTTCAGTGCCAGGACGAAACGGGAGAGCTCGCCGCCCGACGCGATCACCTTTAGCGGGCCGAAGGGCGCGCCAGGATTGGTCGAGACCTCGAAGGCCACACGATCAATACCGTGGGGCGATAGCTGGTCCTTCTCTTGCTCGACCACGACTTGGAACTTCGCCTTGTCGAGCTTGAGCGGCGCCAGCTCTGCCATCACCGCCTTGGCAAACTTAGCGCCAGCCTTTTTCCGTCGCGCCGAAAGGTCTTCCGCTGCGGAGAGATAGGCAAGTGCCTTCTGACTTTCCTCTTTACGGAGAGCATCAAAGCTCGCCTCGCCTTCATCGAGAAGGGTCAGCTGATGCTCGACCTCCTGCCGAAAGGCGTGAAGCGCATCCGGCGCGCGACCATACTTCCGGCCAGCAGCGCGAAGGGCAAAAAGGCGCTCTTCGGTCTCCTCAAGCGCCGTCTCGTCACGCACAAAGGCTTCAGCAGCATCGAGCAGCGCCCCGCGCGCTTCGGCGAACTCGCTCAGCGCCGTATCAAGCCGTTGGGTCGCCAGCCGCAACGGCTCCCCTGCATCGCCATCGAGACGCTCCGCAGCACGATCAATCCGCGCCGCAGCACCCGACACTTTCGCCTCAAGACCGTCGTCACCAAGGGCGGCAATCGCTGATGATAGGTCCTCCGACACTTTCTCCGCAGCCATCAAATGGGCCCGGCGCTCGGCCAGCTCGGCCTCCTCCCCGGGCTGCGGGTTCAGGCTTTCAAGCTCGGTCGCCACGTGCCGGAGGTAGTCCGCTTCACGCTCTGCGGCCGCTTGTTCCGCCTCGCGGGCCTCGATCTCTTCACGCACGCCTCTCAGCGCAGCGTAGCTGGTCGCGACCGTGTCCCGCTTCTTCGCAAGACCCGCAAAGTCATCAAGCAATGATCGGTGAACCGATTGATCGAGGAAGCCTTGGCTCTCGTGCTGGCCGTGGACCTCGATCAGGCTCTCCCCCACGCGGCGCAAGGTGGCCACGGGAACGATTTGGTCATTGATAAAGGCGCGCGACTTGCCGTCAGCACTCTGCACACGGCGCAAAATAACGAGATCCTCGTCAGCTGGCAGGCCCGCCTCAGCCAAGAGTGGCCAGACGGGGTGGTGTGCCGAGGCTTCAAACACCGCCTGGACAACACCGCGTTCAGCGCCTTGACGCACAAGCCCCTTGTCGGCTTTGCCGCCAGTGGCGAGCCCCAGACTGTCGAGAAGGATCGACTTGCCCGCTCCTGTCTCACCGGTCAGCGCGCTCAAACCGCCGCCAAGGCGTAAGGTGAGCCGCTCAATCAGCACAATGTCCTGGATGGTGAGCTCGATCAGCATAACGGTAGCGATGTTGATCGAAGCGTCGCGCCGGTCAAGCGCGGGGCAGCATCTGCGGCCTTACGGTGCAAAAACAGCGCCCTCATTCCAGGTGGGAGGCTCGGGTGCGTCAGCGATTCGGCGAATAAGGTCGACAGAGAGATCGGCGAAACGGGCCGCGTCCTGCCACCTGATCGGCAGATCGGCCTGGTCGCTTGGTTGGTGGTAATGCTCATCCATGAAAGCATCGAAGCCTTCACGCCCGTTCCCCGACATCCCGTTGAAGAGGAAGACTGACGGCACGCCCCGCTGGACAAAACGGTAATGGTCCGAGCGCACAAAAAGAGACATGCTGGGGACCGGATCGGGCGTCGCCACCACACCGACGCGAGCGGCCGCAGCATCGAGCGGCGCCTTGATGGAAGAATACTCAACACCAAAGCCGATAATGTCGGTAAACGGATAGGTCATGATCGGCATGTCGATGTTGATGTTCGCAACAGGCTGATAGCCCAAGCCCTCAATGCTCTCCGCAAGATGTTGGGAGCCGAGAAGACCTGCCTCTTCCGCTGTAACGGCAGCAAAGATCAGCGCACGGGCTGTACCGCCGTCCTTTGAGAGACGCCCCGCCGCTTCCATGACAATCGCCACACCGAGCCCGTTATCGAGGGCGCCGTTGAAGATATGGTCAAGCTCGTCCTCATCGCTACGCGCCAGAAAACCGGGATGCCTCGTCCCCAGGTGATCAAGATGCGCGGTCACGACGACCGCTTCATCCGCAAGCGTTGGATCCTGGCCGGGGAGGACACCGACGACGTTGAAAGCATCGACCCGCGTTGCTGACGCTGTGACGCTGAGCTCCGCTGTCGCGCCGAGTGAGAAGCTCTCGCCAGAACCGTTTCTCGCGCTCTCGATCACCGTGTCTGTGTCGCGGCCCGCGGCATCGATCAGGCCCGAAAGGGTATCAAAGCTGATGGCGGCCGCCGGAATGGCCTGCTCAGGTGTTGTTTCGACCACCAGCGCGCCATGCCGGCCCTGGCGGCGAAGGCGTGTCAGGCGACTGACGGATCGCGGTGCAGGATCAGCGAAGATGATCGCTGCGGCGCCCCGCTCCGCTGCTTCCATCCGTTTTGTGTCGAGCCGCTGCAGATGAAAACGGGCTGCGGCATCGGTGATCGGCGGGGTGCCGGAAAGGACCACCACAATCTTCCCCGCAACATCCACGCCGCTATAGTCATCAAAGCCAAGCGAGGGCGCCGAAAGACCCGAGCCCACGAACACGAGCTCGCCCGATGCCTCTAACGCGTCATCCGTATCAAGACGGGTGAGCGGCGGGAAGTAAGAGACATCCTCGTTCATCTCAAGCTGACGGGTTACCCCATCTGTCGTTAGCGCGAATGTTCCAGACACACTTGAGCGGTCCACGGAATAAAGCGGGATCGTCTGCCTAAAGCTGCCATCCGCCGGGATAAGACCGGCATCGACAAAACTGGTCGTGACGTACTCGGCGGCTCTCTCGAAACCCTCCGTTCCCGTCTCCCGCCCGGTGAAAGCGTCCGACGCCAAGACCTCCACATGCGACCGGAGCACATCTGCTGTGTCAGCAGCTCCAAGCCGCCCCATGCCGCCGGTTTGCGAACAGGACCCCAGCAGCACGCAGACGACCAAGGCATACGCACGAACAACAATGGGCCGCTGGCCGCGAAACATGGGACCGATCTCCTAAGCCCGGCCTGCCTACCCCCGCCCGCCTATCGTGTCCAAAGAGAACCCGCCCGCGGCGCGGCGTCGCCTCGTCATGCAGAACGGCAACCCTAGGTCCCTCTCATGCGAGGGCGATGTGAAACGCGGCGGCAAGACAGTGGCGAAGTCGAACCTTCCCCAAAAGATCTGTAAGACCTGCGGCCGACCGTTCACGTGGCGGAAGAAGTGGGAGCGGGTGTGGGACGAGGTGCAATACTGCTCCGATCGATGCCGAAGGGAACGGTGAACCGGCGATGGCACTGACAAACTTTCCCCAGGGCATGCGAGCCGTCGTCTGGGGCGGATCCGGCGGTATTGGCCGGGCTTTTATAGACCATCTCGCGGGGGACGACCTCGTCGGCGAGGTCGTCGCCGTCTCGCGACGCGCGGTGGACGCTGGCGGAAAGGTCAGGGCCATCGGCTATGATCCGAGCGACGAGGCATCGGTCGCGGACGCCGCCGAGGCCGCTTCTGATGGCAAGCCCGTCCACCTGGTCCTGGTGGCCACAGGCACGCTCCACGGCACGACCTATCAGCCTGAAAAGGCGCTGCGGCAGCTGGATCCTGGTGCATTCCTCGAAGTGATGCGCATCAACGCGCTCTTGCCCGCCTTGATCGCCAAAGCCTCGGTCGCGCATCTCGACAAAGACCGCAGCGTTTTCGCAGCGCTCTCGGCCCGCGTCGGCAGCATTTCGGACAACGGTCTTGGCGGCTGGCACAGCTACCGCGCGTCCAAAGCCGCGCTCAACATGCTCCTTCGCAACATCGCGATTGAGACAGCGCGCCGAAACAAAGGCGCAGTCATTGTGGGCGTTCATCCGGGCACGGTGGATACGTCTCTGTCAGAACCATTCCAAGGGAATGTGCCGGAGAGCAAGCTCTTCACTCCAAACCGCTCTGCAGGAGAGATGCTGCGCGTCGTTGATGGCCTCACCCCCAACGCCACCGGCCACTGCTTTGACTATGCGGGGAAAATGATCCCGTTCTAACGCTGGTCATGGGCCAGCGTGGCGACAGTCAAAACGCTCGATATGATCGGAGAATGGTGCGCGTACCAAGGTTCGAACTTGGGACCCCTTCGATGTCAACGAAGTGCTCTACCACTGAGCTATACGCGCGGAGTTCCATCGGAGCGGCAGCGCATAGCGGAGGCGGGGCCCAGGCTCAAGCCTTCATTTGCCCCCATTGGGCGGGCGATAACGCATCAGGCCTTCTTGCACCGTGCTGGCCACCAAACGCCCGTCACGGCTGAAGATTTGGCCCGTTGAGTGGCCGCGCGAGCCGCCCGACCATCCCGAGCGCATGGTGTGAAGATGCCACTCGCCCATATCGACAGGTCCGTGGAACCAGACGGCATGGTCGATGCTGGCCGACTTCACGCCTGGGTTCGACCAATGAACACCGTGCGGCAACATCGCTGTGCCCAGCAGCGAGAAATCGGACGAGTAGGCCAGAATGGCACGATGGAGCCCCTGTTCTTCCGGCGACTGACCATTAAACCGGAACCAGACATGCTGCTCTGGCTTTGTCGGTTCCCCACCGAAGACGTCAATCGAAGTCCGCTTAAGGTCCACGCCGCGTGGCCTGCGCATGAACCAACGAAACATCTCGGGTAGCTCGGTCAACTCATCGGCAAGCTCAGCGTCGGTCTTGAGGTCCTCCGGCATCGGAACATCCGGCATGGCGTCTTGATGGCTTAGGCCCTCTTCCTCCGCGTGGAAGGAGGTGATCATGTTGAGGATGGTTTCGCCATTCTGCTGCGCGATCACCCGGCGGTTAGAAAAGCTCCCGCCGTCCCTATCACGCTCGACACGGTAAATGATCGGTAGGGCATCATCCCCTGCACGGACGAAATAGGCGTGGAGCGAGTGCGCCGCCCGGTCTGTCGGCACCGTCCGTTCCGCCGCCGCAAGGGCCTGGCCTATCACCTGGCCACCAAACACCCGCCCGCGAGCCTCAGGGTCCCGGGCACCGCGATAGAGATTGATATCGAGCGTTTCGAGCTCGAACAGCGAAAGCATCGTATCAGCTGGGGACATCGGTGGATCGGCAGGTGCATTACTGTTGGTCATTCCTGACCACATAGCGTCCCGGATGCACAAAACGCTACCTCCCTTGCGACCAATCCAAAAGAAGCCCCGCAGGCAGCGGGGCTGCAGGTCGCGAAGATGCTGATTGTGACCCGGGCCTTTGCCAGGTTATCCTGACCCCACCGCAGCCTTTGAGAGCGACGACGTGACCGAGCCAGCTTCTCCTGACCAGCCGCACAAGGTTCTCATCGTCGATGACCAAGTTCTGACTGCGGAGCATTTGGCCAAAGGTGTAGCGCTCCGCGATGACCTGCAGCTCATCGGCATGGGCTTCACCCTTGAAGAGGGTTTGAAGCTACTCACGGAGCATCAGCCGAGGATCGTTCTCGTCGACCTCGGGCTGCCTGACGGCAGCGGCATGGATATCCTGCGCGCCATCTCAAAGGTGACTTGGCCGTGCGACGCGTTGGTCGTCAGCGTCTTTGGTGATGAGAAAAGCCTGGTCACCGCGATCAGGGCGGGCGCGCGCGGCTACATTTTGAAGTCCAGCGGCATCGATCATATCGGTCAACAGATCGCCACCCTGATCGCTGGCGGAAGCCCGATGAGCCCCGTGATCGCCAGGCGGGTCTTGTCCTTGGTCGCCGAAGGCGACGTGGCGCAGACCACACAGGAGCAAACGGTCGAGATTCTCACCGCGCGGGAACACGAAATCCTGACACTGATTGCCCGGGGGTACAAACGGGCCGAGATCGCGTCGATGCTGTCGATCGCCATCGGAACGGTGGGGAACCACATCAACAACGTCTACAGAAAGCTTGAGGTTCGTTCGAACACCGAAGCCGTCTCGAAAGCCACCAAGATCGGTGTTCTATGACGGGCAAATCGTTTTCTACTCTGGGCTTGGTGACCATCTACACGGTGGTCCTCACCCTGCTGTTGCTCGGCGTCGATCGCGCGTTACAAGGCGGCTCTGGGCGGTCGGTCCAATTGACCGATGGCCTTCAATGCATCGCAAGCGGATCATTGTTGCCAACGTTTGATACCTGTGCAGAGCAGAGCTTGGCCACCGCTGTTGCCCTCCCCGTCTCAGTCGGCGGCGTCGCAGTGGAAAAACCGGCCTACGTTCACTACCGCTTCGTCGCCGACATTCCAACGGATCTCGGCGGGCGTCCGGGGATCCACTTCTCGCATCCGACTGACCTGGTCAGGGCGTCGGTCAACGGTGAGGTCCTCGCAGTTTTGCCTAGCTTCAGCGGCGAACCGCGAACGCGATGGTCGAAACCCACTATTCTTCCTTGGCCGGATGGCGTGCTTTTGCCGGGAGCCAACACGATCGACCTCGTGGTTGCGGTAACGCCCTCAGCAGACACCGTTCTGACATCGTTCAGTGTCGGCAACAGCGACTCGCTTCTTCAAGAGCAGCGCCTCCGGGCGTGGATCACCACCACGTTGTCGCAATCCAGCTTTGTGCTGATGATGATCATGGCGCTCTCCTTCGCGGTGTTGCGATCGGCCCATGGTGGGGGGGTCTTCAACTGGCTGATCGTCGCCGCTGTATCTGGTGTTCTCTACACCGCCGGCTTTGCTGTCACGAACCCGCCTCTTCCTGAAACGGCGTGGTTGAAGGTGGGGGACATTGCCCTTCGCGTTTACGGCTTTGCGTGTGCGATCTTCTTCCTCCGTCTCGTTGACGTCCGTCATAGGCTGTTTGAGCGCTCGTACGCTGCATACCTTGTCTTCTCGATCATCGTCGTGGCGGCGGCGAGCTCCGACCACTACAAGTCTTTGTCTGATATCACGAATTTCGGCCTTATCATCCCAGCCGTTGTGTTCATGGCGCTGTTTTGGATGAACAGGCACGGGCTCGGTGTCGTCAGCAATCAGATGCTACTCTTCGTCTTTTCACTGATTGTTGCGACAGGTCCAGCCACCTACTGGTCGTCGGGCGACAACTCCGTCAGCCTTCTTATTCAGCAAATGGTACCGATGCTGATGGTTGGCATCGGCTTCTGGATCATCCTTGGGCAAGTGGTTTCGTCCGTTAATGCCTACAAACAAATCAACGCGACGCTTGAGACCCGCATTCAAGAGAAAAGCGCGGAGTTGTCTGCGACCTACGCCAAACTCGCCGAAACGCGTCGGGTCGAAGCGGTGTCAAAAGAGCGTGAGCGGATCATGATGGATTTGCATGACGGTGTGGGTGGGCAACTGGTCAATGCGATCACCTATCTCAGGTCAGGCAGTGCCGATCACTCCGTCCTACAGTCCACGCTGGAGGAGTGCCTATCGGATCTTAGCTTGGCCGTGGACAGCCTCGCTGAGACCGACAACGTGGCCACACTCCTCGGTATGCTGCGCGCTCGTCTTGAACCGCTCCTGACGGCGAACGGGCTCAAGTTTCGCTGGCAAATCGATGATGACCCAGACATGCCGGACATCGGACCGTCGCGGAACATCAACCTCCTACGGATCGTTCAAGAAGCCATCACCAATGTGATCAAACACGCCGACGCGACGGAGATCTCCATCCGAGCGGACAAGCACTCGATCTCCATCTGCGATAATGGCCGCGGCCTCGACGCGGCGCGAAGGCAGGACCAGCGCACTGGCGGCCAGGGCATGTCAACAATGGCGCGGCGGGCGGCACTCCTGCGCGCTGAGCTCACCGTTGATGAGACGGAGCAAGGGACCTGTGTGGCGCTATCTTGGAACAGTCAGACCGCGGTTCAGCGCTCCTCAGAACGTCCTGAGCGCGCATCAACGCCTATGGATCTTGCGTGCTCAATAGATGGATCCATGGATTGACCCCTGCGGCGATGTTCGCGAATTCCGTGTTGGGTCTTAGGGGTTAGCACGTGACACACAACATTCTGACATCACTAGGAAAATCACGCACGCAGCGCGGCGCCGGAGCAGCGATCGCAGCCCTAATGGCGCTGGGGGCACAAGCCCATGCCGCGCTCCAAACCTTCGATTCCCGCGCGGAATGGGAAGCTGCAGCCTTCGGCGCGCAAACGCTCACCATCAACTTTGAGAACGACGAAGTGGGGTTTCAGAACACCAACGTTACGACGTTCAGGGTGAATGTGGACACGAACACTGTCTTCCAGGTGGGCGCACAGGGCCTGCGGGGCGGCAACTTGACCAATGACTGCGGGGGATCGAGCTGCGTGTTCCCCGACACGCTTGGCTCACTGTCAGTCCTCGGTATGGATACGATCGATCCCAACTCCATCGACAGAGCTTTCTTGTCCTTCCCGGAAGTTGGATCGACCACCGTCTCGGGCATCTACTTCAACGTGGCCAATCTGGACCGCCAGGACATCGGTGACGACCGTATCGCGACCAATTCCAAGATCGAGGTACAGACGGGCAACTCACCCGAAACGGCCACGACAGTCGCCAGCCAATCCGTTCTGGGCAACACCGGCGGCGGAGCTGGATTCTTGTTTGATGAAGCGGAAGACGTCTTCAACTACGCAATCTTCGGCCGCAGCGGGGGCGGCCTTCTCGGCGGGCGCCTTTCGAGTGTCACCGAAATCTTTAGAGACGATCATCTTGCCGCTATCGAAGCCTTCAACGACGACAATGGCGGCGGCGGACCTGGTGAGGTGATCCCGCTTCCAGGCGCCGCGATGCTGATGCTCAGCGCTCTCGGCCTTGGCGGACTTCGCCGCCTACGCCGTTAGAGAGCTGGCAAGAGCAAAGGGACGCGCGGAACGATCCGCGCCCCGCTTGTCGTTAGAAGCGATACTCTTTCTTGATGCGGATGGACTTGGTCGCAACGACTGTTTCCGCGTCTGTGGCCACATGGACCCGGTACCGCCCCGGCGCGACCACCCATGCCTCGTCCTCGGCATTGTAGGCGGCGAGCGTTCTCATCGGCACACTGATCTCGGCCGTCAGTTTCTCACCAGGACTTAAGACGTCAGTCTTGGTGAAGCCGCGCAGCTCTTTGAGAGGGGTGCCCTCGCTCGCCGGCGCTGAAACGTAAACCTGCACCACGTCGCGGCCGGCCACGTCCCCTGTGTTCGCCACATCGACGATCACGTTGAGCGCGTCATCAACCAGTGCCGCGCGCACCCGGCCATAGTCAAAGTCTGTGTAGGATAGGCCGTAGCCAAAAGCGTATGCGGGCCGTTCGGCCGCTCGGTCGAAATGACGATAGCCGACAAAGAGACCCTCTTGGTACTCCACACGCGACGGAACGCCTTGGCCGAAGCCCGCATAAGTGGGCACCGCTGTGTCAGTGACCGTCTGTCCCGGGAAATTCTCCGCGGTCGAGACATCCGCATACTGCGCTGGCCAGGTCATGGGCAGATGGCCCGACGGATTGACCACTCCTGAAAGCACATCAGCGACGCCGTGCCCAGCCTCTTGCCCGCCCATCCACGGGACAACGATCGCGTCGACGTCATCTCTCCACGTCGCGGTCTCGATCGGGCCGCCGACGTTCAAGACTGCAATCACCGGCTTGCCCTGCTCCCTGAACGAGGCTGATACAATTTTGATCAGCACACGCTCATCGTCAGTGAGGCGGAAATCATCCGCCACAGCACGATCAACAAACTCGCCCGCCAACCTGCTCAAGGTCACCACCGCCGCATCGTTGGTAAGCGACGCTGCCGCGATCACCGCTGGGTCAAGGACGAGCTCTGACACCCGCGGCACAGGGTCAAAGATGCTCATCCGCGGCGGCAAAGCGGCGTTGAAGTCGCGCACATGAGCCTCAGTACGTTCCGCCACGGCGTCATCGATGATGTAGCCCGCACCCTCAAGACCTTGGGCAATGGAGATCGTGTACGCTTCGGCGACGTCCCCTGATCCGGTGCCGCCCGAGATGGTGTCGTAGGCGCCCACCCCGAACACAGCCAATGTTCCGCCTGCATCTATCGGCAGCACACTGTCGTTCTTAAGAAGAACGGTGCCCGCCGACGCAACTTCACGGGCCAGAACAGCGTGAGCTGAGAAATCAGCTGGCTCCATCTCGAGGTGATCAGTTTCCAAAACAGCACGCAGCGTCGGGCGGAGCGCCTGGTCCAGCGCGTCCATATCAAGCCTGCCGTCCTCCAGCGCGCTTGAGATCGACGCACGATCTCGATCAGTTCCCGGCATCAAGAGACTGTGGCCAGCGGCAACCTGGGCCGCCGGGTCGTCCCCCGCGAACCAGTCGGTCATAACGATACCGTCAAAGCCCCACTCATCCCGCAGGATATCAAGATTGAGCCTTGAGTCCTGCGACGTGTGCGTCCCATTAAGAAGGTTGTAGGCCGTCATCAGCGCGCGCGGTTTTCCCTCCTTCACCGCGATCTCGAACGGACGGAGATAGAGTTCGCGCAACGTGCGTTCATCAACAATTGTATCGAGAACCGGACGGTTCGTCTCCTGATTGTTGGCAACGAAATGTTTGATCGTCGCGCCAACACCTGTCGATTGAATTCCCTGAACAGCCGCAGCAGCGGTCTTTCCGGTCAGCAGCGGATCTTCGGAATAGTATTCGTAGTTCCGGCCGCCCAGCGGGTCGCGGTGCAGGTTCATCCCCGGCGCGAGGATGATATCGATACCGTAAGACCTCGCCTCACGGCCCATGGCCTCACCCATCTTAAACGCTAGCTCACCATCCCAGGAAGAGGACACGACCGTGGCAATTGGAAAAGCCGTGGCCAGACGATCAGGTGCCTGACCAGGGGGCGGTGTCGCAAACCGAACACCAGCCGGCCCATCCGACAGGACCATGCTTGGAAGACCGTGCTCCGGCATCAACCACGTATACCCGGCCACCCCAGGCATGAAGTTATCCGTGCCCGGCAACGGTTTACCGATCGAGAAACCGATCCCGGTCAACAGCTTCACCTTATCCTCTGTGGGAAGTGTGGAGAGGAGTTGCTCCACGCGCTCGCTCACATCCAGAGAATCAGGCGGAGTGGCCATCTGATCGTCAGCCGACGCAGCGTGGAGGGCGAGAAGGGACACAGTCATTGTCTTCAGCATAAGGATCTCCATTGCTAAAGCGGAAATGGATCACGGTGATGAACTCAAAGGCTCAATCAGTGTTTCTCGGCTCTCCGCATACCCATAGCGGATAGCCTTGACCTGGATCGCCACGTCACCTCTCGGTTTGAAAGGGTCGACATAGAGGCGCCAACGCCCCTCGGGATCATCCGCATACCGGTAGCCAAGCGAGGTGCCGTCTGTGGCCGAGCTTAGGACGATCGATCCGCCATCACGGGTCACCTCTGGCGCCGCCGTGACTGGCTGAACACCGCCAGGCCACATCACGTCGATCATGCTCGCCTCCGACAACTCCGACATGTCCCCAACGCGGCCCCTCCACGCCTCAAGCGCATCCTGCATACTGATGAGGATGCCCGAGAACTCTGGGTCCTCAGCGAGGTTGTTCACCTCATGGGGATCGTTGTCGGTATCGTAGAGTTGATGCTCCGGTAGCGGATCAAAGAGAGCGAGGCCTTCGGCCGAGAGCGTACCGTCCTCTCGAGCAGCCCAAAGCGCCTTCATCGTCGGCTGCGCATCACGGAAAGCCAGCGGCCGGAAATAGGCATCGTCCGGCCTATAGTTGCGAATATATTTGTACCGGCCGTCCCGAATGGCACGACGATGGTTCATGACGTTATCCGTACGATCTTGCCCGGCAAAAATGTAGGACCGAGGTTCATCACGATCCGGACCAGCGAAGTCGCGACCATGCATCCATGATGGCGCCTCAACGCGCGCCCAATCGAGGATCGTTGGCGCCAGATCCACAAAGCTGATGAGCTCATCATTTATCGTACCCGCACCAAAACCGTCGGGATATCGGATGAGCATAGGAACATGCAGGCCGCCATCGTAGAGCGAGCGCTTCATGCGCGGCAAGCCATCACCGTGGTCCGTCGTGACAATGACGATGGTGTCGTCAAGCAGCCCCTCAGTGGCCAGACGATCGAAGATCTCGCCAAGACGGGCATCGGTGAACGCGATGTTGTCGTAGTGCGTTGCGAGATCGCGCCGCACCTCTGGAACATCAGGCAGGTAAGGCGGAACAACGACACTGGCCGGATCGGTAACAGCTTGCCGATCTGCGAACACACGCTGGTTGTTCGCGACCACAGCGCTCTCCAACGGCGTGCTCGGCTCGACATCAATTGGCCAAATCCCGCTCTCATGGGTCGTCAGCAGCGTGATCATCGCAAAGAACGGCTGATCACTCTCACGCGTCGACCAGTCAGCGCCGGGACGGGACTCGTCCCAAACCGTGAAGGGTTCGCCAAACTGATAGTCCGTTTTGAAATCATTGGTTGCATGATAACCCGCCGCTCGAAGAAGCTCGGGGAACGCGCGAACAGATGGTGGCGGCACCGCGAGATAGTTTTGAGGGCCGCCACCTGGCACACCTCCATACCCCGTGGTGCGCATATGCTGTGCACCGATCGTCTGCTGATGACGACCGGTGATCAATGCAGCACGGCTAGGCGCACAAACGCCGGCCGCTGTGAACGTACGGGTGTAAAGAACACTCTCTGCCGCTATGCGATCGAAGTTCGGTGTCTTTGCGATATCATCGCCATAGGCGCCAAAACGGGGGCTCAAATCTTCAAAGACAATCAATACGATATTGGGCCGGGGATCTTGACCCGCCGTCGGCTCCACAGTGTCCGTGCTGCTAACGGAACCTGGCTCGCTGCAGGCGATCGGGATCAACGCAGCTAGGATCAAGAGTAGAAAGCGCATGCTAGGGGGCCTCACTTTGAGTCTCTGAATCCAGGATGCGGCGCACAGCGGGCGTGATCGCCTTCAACCGGCCGTCCTTGCCTGAACCATCGGGAAGGAAGTGTTCATATTTATCAGCAGACCCTGCATCACGCCTCCAACCTTGAGGAAACTCGATGGTCGATGAGCCGCTATCGGACCAAAACACGGCACCCTGATTGTAGCGCGATGTGAAGGGGATTTGGGGCCGGCCCTCTTCGGAAGCCAGCGCTTCATAGAGCTGTGCCCGCATCTCCACCTTCCGCTGCTGATGGGCGGGATCTTGGATCAAGTTCACCAGTTCGTCCGGGTCCTCTTTCAGATCAAAGAGCTCTTCAACATCCCACACGCCGTGATACTGAACATATTTGTAGCGATCCGTCCGGATGGCGAATGTCGAAGGCGTCTGGGGGTAGTTGAACTCCCAATAGTACTCATAGATCAGTGGCTCTTTATCCGTTGACGGAACTGCTAGCATGTCTCGGCCGTCATACGTCGCTGGAGGCTCTATCGACGCCAAGCTCAACAGCGTCGGTGCAATATCGATGTTGCGCGCGAGCGTCGGGACATGCCGAGCATCACCAAGAACCGCAGGGCCGAAGAATATCATCGGCACCCGCATCGATGCCTCGTAGGCCGCGCGCTTATCGAGGAGCCCCTGCTCCCCGAACATGAAACCGTTGTCGCTGGTGTAGACCACGACCGTATCGCGCCCGTTTCCGCCTCCATCGATCCACCCGAGGAGACGCGCCACGCTATCATCCACGGCTGAAAGAGCGCCGTAATAGTCGCGTTGAAAAGCTTCCATCGTCCGGGTGCTGTAATAGGGAAAATCGACACCGGCCCAACTGTTGCGCTGCGCGCTGAGCCACATGGGCGTGGGCCCCGACCTCTTCTGAAGGTCGGCACTCACCGGCCGCTTAATCGGCAGCGCGCTGTACTGATCGGCGTGACGCTCCGCGGGCGTAAACGGCAGATGGACGGCCTTGTGGGACAGGTAGAGGAAGAAGGGTTCATCACCTCTATCCTCTAACCAATCGACAGCATAGTCCGTGAGCACATCGGTGATGTACCCATCCTGGGGCTGACTATCGCCGTTCACGTTCAAGACGCTTGGTTGTCCGAACGCGTCGGTGGGGCCGTAATTGCCCTGGCCGTCAAAGCTGACCCAATGGTCAAACCCCGGTTTGGGAGAGGCGTCAGACGCCCCCATATGCCACTTGCCGACGAAAGCGGTGTCGTACCCTGCCCTATCAAGGTGTACGGAGAACGGCTCAAACCCCTCCGGCATCGGACTGTTGTTATCGACAACGCCGTGGTTGCGCATCACTTGGCCTGAAAGGATAGATGCCCGGCTCGGCGAGCAAAGCGACGTGGTGACGAAGGCGTTCTCGAACACGACACCGTCATTGATCATGCGGTCAAGTGCGGGCGTCTCAAGCGCGGGATTGAAAGCGCCGAACGCGTCGTAACGGTGGTCATCCGCAATGATGAAAATGATGTTGGGACGATCGTCCTTTGCATCGGTCACTGATGCTTCGGCCGATCCATAGTGGACGAACAGCAAAAGCAAGGAAAGCGCGCCAAACTGCCAGACCGATGTCATGATCTTTGACCGCTCCACAAAATTCTTCCAATTGGTAAAATATATGCTTGGGCGGGTCTGCCATGTCAATTGCCGCTCGGTCGCAGCACCGCTGCGCAGGTCAGCCCGCACCACTCGTCCAGCAAGACATCCAAGAGAAAACAAAGGCAAATCTCATCTCCCCAAAGTCATGACTGGCTGCATACACGCTAAGCACGCGGGATGCTCACAAGGACAGCATACGGCTCAACGGAAGGTATCAAAGCTGACGCTCGAGCTTTCGATGGTTACACACGCCTACGGATCAACGAACGGCGACTATCAGCGAGCGCAGGGTTCAGTAGGAAAAGTCCCGGACCTCAGGGAGGATTAGGGGTCCGGGACTGATCGCCCCTCTTAGAAGTTGACTCCGACCCGGCCGCCGAAATAGCGCTCCGAGTCACGAGGGACGTACTGGCTCACCACACCGCCGAAGAGCGGGTCTCCGAAAATGTTGGTGGTGTAGAACTCGTCGAACAGGTTGTTGACGAAAAGCGACGCATAGTAGCGACCCGACTTGTCCTCAACACCGACTGCCAGGTTCACGATGGCGAAGCTCTCCTGCACCGTTGCGGGGTCCTGATTGAGTGCAAACAGCGTCTCACTTTGCCAACGCGCGTTGGCCTGGATGAACCCATCGAACGGCGCGCCGCTGATCGGCACCTCTTGCCTGATCGATCCCGTCAAACGCCAATCAGGGGCGTTCGGAAGATCGCCGCCCGATGCATCTTGGGTCGGATCAGCATTCGCTGTCGCTGGGTTGTCGATACAGCCCTGCGCCTCGGTCTGACCAAAGTAGCATGGCGCACCGTCAAAGTCCGTGATCTCAGCATCGGTGTAGGACACACCGCCCTGGATCGTTGTCGTGCTGGTTGGTGTCGCTGTGAACTCGACCTCAACCCCCTGGGTACGGACAGTACCCACATTGGTGAGAAGCGTCTCTGAGTTGAGCTCGCCGCCATCATCAACAAGCACCGCCGCTTGCTCTTGGAAGTTGTCATAAGTCGTGTGGAACAGCGCGACGTTCAGGATCAGATTGTTGTTCGCCAGCACCGACTTGAAGCCCAGCTCAAACGCATCTGATGTCTCCGGATCAATCGGCTCCACATCCGGCGAGGCGCCGAAGCCAACGTCGATGGCCTGACCCTTGTAGCCCCGGGCGTAACGCGCATAGACCTGCGCGCTTTCGGTGATGTCGTAGCGCACACCGACATCGCCGGTCAGCGCCGTGTCATCGGTGGTATCGTCGATATCAGCGAATGTTCCCGTTCCGCCCCCGAAAGGTGAGTCGCCGTCGACCACGACATTGGCGGGGTCACGCAAGAGGTCGTAGTCGAGCTCCTCGTAGATTGCGCGTGCACCACCGAACAACGTGATCTTGTCAGTGAGGTAATAGTTGCCGCTACCGAAGAGCGCGAGGTTGGTCGTCTTCACCGACGATTCAAACTGACCACTTTGGTTCAGCTGGAAAATGCCGCCGGACTGAAGCGGGATCGCGATCTCGAAACGACGCTGGAAGGTCCGGTCGAGGTCCAGGTAGAAGCCATACGCACCAAGAACGAAATCGTACTTATCGTAATTGGGCGACGTGATCCGAAACTCCTGCGAGTACTGATCGACTTTCGTCGTACCACTGTTCAAATCGAAAGTGATGAAGCCCGGAACAGGATCTTCCAGGCTCAGATTATCGACATCGAGATTGTTCTCGAAGTCCCAGGCCCGCCAGGCTGAAATCGAGGTGACGGTGTAGTCATTGGAAAGGTCGTACTCGGCCTTCAACGATACGCCGCCCTGTTCGCTGTTATTGAAGATAGGCGCGTTGACGTTCACCTGATCGTTCGACTCGCTCGCCACCACCGGCGCGATAAGCGCGTCGAGGTTCCCGTTCGCCGCGGCACCGACGGCCTGGCTTGTGTCTCGTACAGTGTAGATACAGCAGTCTTGCTCGGTCTCCCGATAATCCGCGATCAGTGTGACGTCGAGCTGATCAGTAGGCCGGAAGAGCAGCTTGCCACGCAGGCCCCAGTTTTCGAAGCCATTGAAGTCCCGATTATCCGCGACGTTTTCAATGTGGCCATCCCGCTGCCGGACATAGCCTGTCAGCCGGACACCGACCGTATCGCTGATCGGGCCCGAAACCGATCCGCGCACGGCGACTTCATTAAGCTCCGCATAGGTTGCATCGAGATTCGCGGTGAACTCCTCGCTCGGCTCCTGCGTGGTGACCGAGATCACACCCGCTGAGGCGTTCTTACCGAACAGGGTGCTCTGTGGTCCGCGCAGCACTTCGACCCGCTCAATATCGATCAGGTCTTGGAAGCCCATGCCCTGACGCGCCATGACAACGTCATCAACGACGACCGAAACGCTCGGCTCAACGCCTTGCGAGAAGACCGACGTGCCGATGCCGCGGATGTTGATTGCGTTGTTGAGGTCGTTCGATGACTGAGTGAACGTCACGCTTGGCGCGATGTTGGACAGAAGCTCAACCGAGTCGATCCCAGCTGCGAGCAGTGTCTCCCCGGAGACGGCCGTCACAGCGACGGGAACGTCTTGCAGGCTTTCTTCTCGCCTGGTGGCCGTGACAACGATCGTGTCGAGGTTGCCGGTTCGCGCTTGCGGCTCATCCTGCGCCGCCGCGATGGATGCCGTCGACAAGGCCGACAGAGACGCGACCCAGGCGGCCGTGGTGAGAAGCATCTTACTCTTGGTATTGATCATGTGGTTCCCTCCCGCACTGCACAAAGCAGATATTCTGTTTTTTACCACGTGGTAGATTTTTCTGCTGCGGGCAGAAAGTCAATCCCGATACGGCAAGAGATCGACGGCTATGGCATTTGAGCAACAAATGAGCGCCGCTTAGCGGCAGGTTTTGGCGGTTCAGCAGAACCTACCCATCACAAATCCGAGAGTTGAAGTCCGTATGCCGCTTACCTGCCTGCTCGCGACAATGGTGGGGCGGCAGCCCCCTCCACCCGTGGTGGTGTTCGGTGAGGCCATGGGCTCTTGGGACACCCTCCCTCCCAAGCCCTCGGCTCAAAGAGGTTGTCTTTTGTTGTTACAGCAATAACAATTGGACTCGATTCTGGTGCCGCGGAGCATGCGAATGATACACACCCTCGTCAGGTCGATCCTAGCGGTCGGATTGGCTACAACACTTCTCGTGGCACCCGCGACCTCTGCTTCGAACCAGCCGAACGTGGTGCTGATCTACGCCGATGACCTCGGCTATGGTGATGTTGGTCTTTATAACGACGAATCGAAGATCCCGACTCCCCATATGGACGATCTCGGCAATGAAGGCGTCTGGCTGACGGATGGTCACGCGCCCAGCGCCACGTGCTCCCCCTCGCGCTATGCCCTTCTCACTGGACGCTACGCTTGGCGGCGACGTCCCGTGGGGGTTCTGATGCCCTGGGCCGAACCCATGCTCGAGACAGAGCGGACCACCCTGCCCGAGGCCTTGCAGTCGGCTGGGTATCGCACAGCGCTTATCGGGAAATGGCATCTTGGCTTTCAATGGCCGTGGCGCGATGGGCAGCGACCTCAGGACGAAGAGCTTCTGGAGCAAGGCTGGATCAGTCTTGCCCATAACGATCAGTTCGATTGGACCCGCCCCCTTGGCGACGGCCCGCTGACCCACGGTTTCGACTACTACTACGGCGACGACGTGCCCAACATGCCGCCCTATGCGTGGATCGAGAATGATCGGGTGGTGGGCGCCGATATGGTCCAGGTTCGCCGATCAGCACTGATCAGTGTCGGGTTCACCGGGGGGATCCACGGCGACGGGCCAGGCCAGCCGGGTTGGCAATTGGACCAGGTGATGCCCGCACTCGTGGACCGGTCTGCTGGTTACATCCGGCAAGCGGCGGAGGGTGATGAGCCCTTCTTCCTGATGGTATCGCTGACCGCGCCCCACACGCCTGTTGTGCCGACTGCGGAGTTTGATGGCACCAGCGAAGCTGGCACGTATGGAGACTTCGTCGTTCAAACAGATGGTGCCGTGGGCACAATCGTTGAGACACTCAAGGATGCCGAGATCTTCGACGACACGATCGTGATTGTGACCAGTGACAATGGCCCAGAATTCACCGCTTACAGACAATGGAAGCGATATGACCACCAATCGATGGGTTCGCTGCGGGGACTGAAATCCGATACATGGGAAGGCGGCCACCGTGTGCCGTTCATCGCTTCCTGGCCGAACGGCGGCATCGAAGGGGGGCGAAGGATTGATGCCGTGGTGAGCCAAGTCGACCTTTTCGCGACCCTCGCCGAGGCCGCTGGCACATCCATCGGCGAAGGTGACGCCCCAGACAGTGAGCCGCTGCTGGCCACCCTCCGCGGGCAAGAACGATCCGGTCGCGAAAGCCTGGTCTATCATGGCGGCACGGGTAATCTCGGCCTGCGCGAAGGCGACTGGGTTTTCCTGCGCGGGGGCGGGTACGGACGGTTTCCGCTTCAGGTTTGGGAGGAACCAGAATGGGTGCGGTTGGCACGGAAGGTTCGGATATCCGACGAACCGGGTGATCAGCTCTACAACCTGAAACGCGACCCTGGACAGACCCGGAATGTGATCAAGAAGCATCCCAAGGTAGCCGAGGATCTGCGCGAAAAGCTCGCGGCCATCGAAGCCAGTGATAAATAATCCAGTATACGAACGATGGATCGTTCAGAAGCGGTGAACCGGCACAGTCACGGCTTCTCATCAAGAGCGGCACCGAAAACATCCGCCGCTAGGTCTGCGAGCGCCTTTCGGTTCCGCCTGCTGTCACCGAAAGCGTATGCCACTCCGAGGCCACGGGCCATGGCTGCTAGCAGTGTGCGGAGCTCCTTCAGTTTCTTCGCGCTGAGGCCACTGTCCGCAAAATGAGCGACCCAATCGGCGTCGACGCGTTTCTCATAGGCGACAATCTTCGCACCCACGGCATCGCGCAGACGCGCATCGCCTCGGCACGCCAGTTTCAGCTCGATCATGGCGATGTGATGGGGAGAACCGCAGCCCTCAATAAAGACCTCAATGAGCCGCCGTAGACGGACGGCTGGCGGCTCCCCATCGGCCAGCGCCTTGCGCGCTTTGCTGTCATCTCCGGCGTGCATCCGGTCAACGACGGCTGCATAAAGATCGATTGTTGTGGGGAAGTGGTACTGGAGTGGTCCCGAGGTCACCCCTGCGCGTGCTGCGATCGATCTTCCCTTTGCCGCGCTGAACCCGTTCTCGGCCAGCTCTGCGATGGCTGCGTCGATCAACCTCTCGCGGGTATCGCCTCGACGTGCGGGCCTTTCGATTTTTGTCTTCAATGCCAAATCGCTGACAGCCTTGTTCAAGGACCTATACTCAAGACGCGCATTATTGTTGAGATAACAGGACCGATCAACCCAGCGTGCGCCTTATAGGGAAGACAAACCCGCCTACATCTCAGCAGGTTCGCCTAAAGAATGCTATCAGCTACCGACTGATCCTCATGCCGATGACATGAGAAGCTACTCTCGCCGCACCACCAGATTTTAGATCGTTGTTGATGGCCACGGGTCGGGGTCGTCTGAGGTCCATCCTGGAAACAAAAACCGCAGGACAGATTCCGTGTGCGCCTCAATAGCTTCATCGGTGAAGACATCCACGCCAAAGAGTTCGCTCGCCTCTGGTGCCATAACAAAGGGCGACTGGCACATCGCTGTGACGATGTAGTTGATCGACAGCATCCAGGTTTCCGGCAGGACACCTTGATCCATCAGACTACGGGCATGCGGCACGAAGCTTGTCGACGTTGGCCGAATGAACTCATCCACCATCCACTTTAGGCGCTCGCCACCTCGCACGGTCTCCGCAATCATGATCCGGGCATGTTCGGGATGCTGCGCGCAGTATCGGATGTAGCGCCGGACGAACGTCCGATACCCGTCCGCGGTGTCCAGCTGCACCTTGCCATCGTCAAGCGCCATTTCGCGACTCAGCGTCTCGAACATGTCGCGCACCGACGCTCGCCAGAGCGATTCCTTGTTGCCGAAATGGTACTTGATGACCGGGTGCGTGACCCCCGCCATGGCCGCGATGTCCCTCATGTTCGCGCCGTCGAACCCGTTCTCGGCAAAGGCGTTCCGCGCAGTCGACAAGATACGCGCACGGGTTTCCTCGGCGCGAGACTGAACAAGTTTTCGAGGTCTACCGTCGTTCACCGGTCGCCTTCTCTCAAATCGTGATCACCGCGCACTCTATCGAGTTTGTGCGCGGGGCCAAGCGGCACGCGTGGCGACGGATCGACTGACCCACGAAATGGCTGGGCACGCAGTCGTCCGGGGCCACTAGAACAGACCAGCAATTGTCTGAGCAACATCAGTCGTGCGCTGATAAAGCGCTAGCTGTGCGGTTCCGAGAAGAGTCACCGCGTGAGAATGCTCGCGGGACTGACAGTATTCCACCACTCGCTCGTGCTCCATAAAGTCGTGCTGGCCGCCGTGAATGAAGAGCCAAGGCACTGCTCTAACGGGGATTTGGCCATCCCAATTGGAGGTCCAAAGACGAATATCGTCAGCGATCATGTCGGTGTTCTCGAACGAGTAGGCGATGTTGTCCCTGGTGATCCTCCAGTAGTAGTCATCTGCGACCAGTGCCTTGTCCAAGGGGCTGTCCATGAAGAAGTAATCCACCGTCCGCCTCTCCCCCAAACTTCCTGACTCAAACAAGCCCTTCGCGACGCGGTACCCAAGCTTCAGCGCGCTCGGCATGTTGTGAGCCGCCTTCAGGCTACGGCGCATGGGCAGCGAGGCGTCGCCCAAGAGCTTCTCATCGGCTGGCGCGCCGGTCGAAATCAAAACAACGCTCTTGATGCTGAATTCACCAGCAAGGTGGCCCGCAATCTCGGCCGCGAGAACACCGCCCTCTCGATGCCCGGCCACCACAAGGGGTTGCCCTGTGTGCAAGCGGAGAAAATGCTTGCAGTCCTCCGCGAGCTGCTGCGCGAGGGATACCTGGTTCGGCAAGGGATCGGAGCCACCAAAGCCAGGTCGGTGCGGGGCCACAACACGCAAGCCGCTCTCGCCCACGGCGTTTTGCCACTCAGGCGTCTCCCAAGGACAGCTCGATGTGGTGAGATAGAGGACGCAGTGCCCGTCAGGTTGGCCGTACTCGGAAAAGACGATACGTCGCCCGTCAGCGCGCGTGACCTCGGTCCGCTTGAGCGTTTCGGTGAAATCGGCCTTCTGCATTGGCGCCGCGTCAGGCTGAACCGCCTGCCCCAAAAGGCCGCGAAGTCTCGTCAGAAGCTGGAGCAATCCCGCCTGCTTCTTTTCTCCGGTCTTCGCCAAAGCGGATTTGATATGGGAACGGATCGTCTCCATACTTCGGTCCGTATCGCGACTGATCTCGCCCACCGACTGACCGAGGCTCAAGAGACGAACCACGTCCACCTCTGAGGGCGTCAGGGAGAACCGTGACCGCAAAACCGCGGTCAGCTCCTCTGACCATTCAGCTGAATCGATCTGGATGAGCCAGACGGGCCCTTCGATACGGCTGGTGCGGATCCGCGTGATCCCGCAAAGCAGGTACCGGCCATCGGGCGCACGGATCACCGCAAGGTGCTGGTCGGTTTCAACGGGCCAACCGATCTCCAAGGCTTCCGCCAAACCGTCAGACAAATGATGACGCTCGAGGATGGCGCACGCTTCGGCGTTTGCGGCGACTTGTAACCCCCGTTCATCAAGCAGGAGAGCTGGATTGGGGATCAAACTCAGGATCGCACTGGGCTCAAACGACGGGTCAAGGCGGGGGTCCCGGGCCAAGCCAAGTGCGCGCTCGAAGTGCTTTAAAAGATCTTGTGCAGACAATTGATCGGAAGAAAACTCAAGAGCTTCGTCCCATGCCTGCATGAGACCATCGAAGCTTTCTGGATCCAGCGCTGCGTCGTAGGCCGCCTGCACCAAGCGGCTTATGATTTGATCGTCACCAACCGGCGTTGGTTCATCCTGGCGAGCACTCACCAGCCACGCTTAGCAACGGCCGAACGCATGGTACAGTGAGCGAATGTGTCATCAACCGCCGCTGGCGTTGTCGATGGCCTCGTTCAGCTCAGTCGCCGACGACCCAACAACGCGCCAAGCCCGGTCAAGAGCATCCAACCCGCGGCAGGGATCGGCACCTCAGCACCGGGGCCCACACCGCTCGCCTCGGATAGGAAAAGAGGATCCGAAGGCGTGAGCGTCAGCCCGTCAGACGTTAGAAAGCTGAGATATCCGGTGCTAAAAAAGTCGCTGCTCGCTTCGCCGCCTTGGCCATTTGGACTGACGGCCGTTGCGATGTTGAACACCAGCGAAAGCGAGATCCGCTGACCATCATTCGCCCCAATCGAGACGGTCAGCAGATCATCCACACTTAGCGAGGACGACGGGACCGTCGGCACACCATCGACGGTGTTGCGCACAGCACCGTCGCGGTCCCGCTCACTGAGGTAGAACGCATCATCGGAGACCACCTCGCGTCGCGGATTGAACCTTGAGGCTTCAAGCTTTGCGCGGACATTCGCGCTTGTCGCGGTCCCGTCAACGGCCAGACCGCCATCGAACGCGAAATTGAACGTTACCGTTCCGGACCCCGTGGCGATGAACGTCTCGGTGATTGAGATAAAGGCGCTCGACCGGGCCGAGTTGTTGCCTGAGAGGTTGGTCTCAAGATCCGCATACGCCTCACTGGCCAAAACACCAGTCAGCGGGTTGACGGTTAAACGTCCACGCGTGCTGGCCACGCCATCTGCTCCGCTTAGGGACAAATCAACCCGGCCGTCCAGCGGTCCACTGACTTGCTCAATCCCGCCAGCAATAGGATCGTCATTCGTGTTGTCACGTGCATCCTGATTCACGGACGCAACGATCGTGGCCGCGTCCGCAGTCGCCAAGAGCAAACAGCCACCAACAAGTGAACCCAAAATAGAACGTTTCATGGTCATGCCCCTCGCTAAACCGATCAAATTTTAAGGGCCCCGCATGCCATCACCATCCCCCAAATGGGTGAGACGGCCGCGGATGGGCGCGATAGGCACTCATGAGGATCGTAACGAAGCGAAGGACGGACCCTGGATTGCGCGGCTGCTCAAGGACTATGTCGAGCAGAGATCATCCGGCAACGTCGAAGACAGAAGATGTAGGTGTCCGGTTGGAGGCAACGTTGAGTGCCCACGCCTAGCTCTCAGCACAGCAAACGGTCTTGTTCATGCCGCAGACCGTTCCCCTAAAGATCATGCTCCAACACCGTCGAGCAACTGCGCCCAAACCGTACCTCCGGGGAACGTGTGCTCGGCGAGCGACTGCGGCTTCAAATCCACAGAAAAACCTGGAGCCCTAGGCGCCATGTAGCGTCCGTCTCGAACGGATATCGGGTCCTCGAAATGACCATGCAGCTGCCCGGCATGTTCAATGAAACGCCCCTCCCAGGATCCAGAAACGCACAGATAATCAATCATCGACAAGTGCTGGACATACTCACAAAGGCCAATCCCCCCGGCATGAGGGCAAACCGGCACGCCCGCTTTGTCGGCCATCAGCAAGACGGCCAGGACCTCGTTGACACCGGCCAAACGGCACGCGTCGATCTGACAGATCCTGATGGCGCTCGCTTGCAGGAGTTGCTTGAACATCACCTTGTTCGCGGCGTGCTCGCCGGTGGCAATCCGCACGTTCGGGACCGCTCGCGCAATGGTCTGGTGCGCCAGAACATCGTCAGGGTTTGTTGGTTCCTCTACCCAGAACAGGTCGTAGGTGGACAGAGCATCAATGTGATGAACAGCGGTGCTGACGTCCCAGATCTGGTTTGCGTCAATGCTGAGCAGAACATCGTCACCCAATGTTTGCCGGAAGAGCGCGCAGCGGCGCTGATCTTCACGAAGATCACGCCCCACCTTGATCTTGAAGTGCCGCCAGCCCGCCGCATAAGCCTCCAAAAGCAGATCACAAAACTGCTTGTCGGAATATCCAAGCCACCCTGCTGATGTGGTGTAGGCGGGATACCCTTCGGCCAGAAGACGCCTCTCGCGCCCGTCTTGATTGGAACGAGCACTGATGAGCTTGTCGTACGCTTCCTCCCTGTCAAGAAAATCGGAGATATGCGTAAAGTCGATGGCCTGGATCAACTCACCCGGGTTGCGGGAAGCAACATACTGCCAAAGCGGCAGGCCCGCCCTTTTCGCCAACAGATCCCAAACCGTGTTGATGAGCGCTGATGCCGCGAGATGGATAACACCCTTGTTCGGCCCAAGCCACCGGTACTGACTGTCTGAAACAAGTGTTCGCGATACAAGTCCTAAATCATCCTCGCAGTCATCGAGTGTGATGCCGTCCAGGAGCCCACTGAGTGATCGGATGGCCGCCACAACCAACTCGTTACCGCGGCCGATCGTAAAGGAAAGGCCGTGCCCAACAAGCGGCGAGCCAGCCACGGGAAGTTCTATATAGGCACACGAATAATCGGGATCCGGATTCATCGCATCCGATCCATGCCAGCCTCTCGAGGTCGGAAAACGGACGTCGCGAATGTCAATCTTATCAATCAGGAGCTGGTTCATCGGCGGCTCACACAGACCGGGCGAGAATAAGTGTCTGGACAGGCCGAAGTGGCCATTCGGCGGCCAGCAACTTCAGCCGCCTTCCTTCGAGGGCCACGGCCCCGTCCTCCGCGTCGACCAGCTCAGCACTCGCCCCCGCCCATGCGTCTGGAAGCGGAAGCTCGAGCTCCGCGTCCGGATTGGCATCGAGCAAATGGACAAAAAGCCGTGTACCATCGGTCGTCGCGCCAACGCGGGTCGAACCCGCGAACCGGTCCTGCAACGCGACCGCTTGAGCATCTTGGAAATAGCGCCCATTCTGTGCAAGCCAATCGCCCACTTCGTTCAAGCGGCTGACTTGATGGGTATCCAACTGCGCGTCGCCTCGAGGGCCGACATTGAGCAGAAAGTTTCCACCAAAGGCAGACGCCTGTGCAAGCGTCGTTATGATCTCCTCTGCATTAAGAAGATCTGCTTCGCTCTCTTCCCTGTTGTAGCCGAACGACTTACCCAAACCGCGGGTCATTTCCCATTTAAAGGGCAGAACACGGTCAAATGTCCCGTACTCAGGCGTCCGCACGTCCCAAACTGGCGGCTCGGGCGGGATCAAGCCGGTCACGCCTTCCGGCCTAGCGAACGCTTCAGGGTCGGCCAGCCCAGCAGGCGACATCCACCTGTCATTCGTCAGACCGTCAGGAACCGTGTTGTAGTAGTTCGCAAGAACATCGAAAGCATCAGCGTCCGTCGGATAACCGATATCGTTCCAGAGGTAGTCCGGGCGATAGCGTTCAATCAGCTCCCGATAGTGCGCGTTGGCATAATCCGTGTAACCCTCTTCATGTCCGGGCATCGCCATGAAAAGATCTTGGAACGTTTCGATCCGCTTGTGTTTGAATGTCCAATCGACACCGCCGGAGTAGTAGATGCCGAAACGAAGCCCCTGAGCACGAACGGCTTCTGCTAGCTCACCGACAATATCGCGCGAAGCAAACCAGTTGGGCTTATGCGGATTGGGTGTCGCGCTGGGCCACAACAAAAAGCCGTCATGGTGTTTGCTGACAAGCACGACGTATCGAGCGCCAGATCGCTTGAACGTACGCGCCCATTCATCAGGCTGCCAATCGTCGAGAGCTTCATTGAAAGCCTGGCCAAATTGGTCATAGCTGTAGCCCTCACCAAAGGTTTCGCGGTGGAAGGCTGCTGTTGGACCATCCTCAAACAACATCGTGTTGAGGTACCACTCAGCATAGGGATTGTACTTAAACCCCTCCTCTGTACCCGACATCACTTGGTCCGCACGCTTCGGCGCAAACGCGGGTACTGAGTAAGGTCCCCAGTGGATGAAGATGCCATACTTCGCATCGTCAAACCAACGGGGAACCTTGTGCTGATTGAGGCTCTCGATCGCGGGTTGATAGACCATCGTTTGAGAACCCCCTTGCCCACCGCAACCCGAGAGAGCAAGGCCTGCGCAGGAGGTGCCTGCGAGCGTGAACTGGCGACGGCTGAAGAGAGTTCTGGTCATCGACGAAGAGTCCTCAGTGAGATTGCTTAAAACGCGTAATCAAGCCGGACACCCCAGGTCTGTTCTGCTTCGAACGACCTATACTGAGCGTATCCGCCTGTATCGAAAGGCATGTTGATGATAGCTTCAACAAAGTCCTCGTCGAAGATATTCCGTCCAAAGAGGGCCAGAGTGCCTCGACCTTCCGCAAACGTTACGCCCACCTGAGCATCCACAAGCGTATAGCTGTCGATGATCATATTGGGATCGTTGGTGATGTTTGAGAAGGTTTCGCCTCGGTACTGAAACCCAACTTGCGCGAACGCGGGCAGTGACGATGTCAAGTCAAAGTCGTACCTGGCCAGTCCGTTGACCGTCCACTCAGGAGCGTTGGCCAGTTCACCGCCGGCCAGGTCTTGGGTCGGCTGCCCATTGCTCACCACACAGCCCTGGGCCTCGGTCTGAAGAGCGTAGCACGGAGCATTGTCGTACTCGTCGATGGTCGCTTTGGTGTAAGCGAATGCGGTTGACAGGGTGAGGTTATCGGTCGGCAGCCACGTTACGTCACCTTCGACACCGTAGGTTTCGACAGACCCCGCATTGGCCACCGTAAAGTTGGTCAGGCCGCCAGGGAGCGGGACGAGAGCCTGCGCTTGGAAGTCATCAATTTGTGTGAAGAAGGCTGTCAAGTTCGCCGTTAACCGGCCGCCTGCGGACTGGGAACGGACACCCAGCTCATACTGAAGAGGCACTTCGGGATCGACAACAGGTAGGTCTGTACCCCCGGGTGTGACGGCATCGACGGTGATTTCGGAAACAACCCCGGCTGACTTGTAACCCTTTGTTGCCGTTGCAAAAACATTGACGTCGTCATTGACGAAGTACTGCAGACCAAACCGCCAGACCAGCGCAGTGTCTTCAGTCTCTGCACTGAGAGGTTCCGGCGTCACGTTTTGGCCAGCGTACGGACCGACCGCACCGTCTGCGACCTGCCGGTTGAGGCGGCCAGAGACTTCAGAGTTTAAGAGGCGGAACCCACCAATCAGGCTCAGCCGCTCCGTTGCATCAAACTCAGCCTGACCAAAGACAGCGTAGTTGGTCTCCTCGATATCGGAGACCATGTCCGTGCCAAGGAGCACCCCTGGAGGCAGTGAACCCAGAAGGTCAAGGCCAGCCGTGCCAGTGATAATCTGCCTCTGATCGATCTCCTGGTCGAAGTAGAACAAGCCGACGGTGTATGCGAAACGATCCTCTTGCGGAGAAACGAGCCGGAACTCTTGTGAGACCTGCCGCAGCTCAAGATCGCTGTTGTTGACAGCCAACAGGGGCAAATCAATCAGGTCGGCATCGTTGTTGTCGAAGTTGTTCCAGCCCCGGTAGGCCGTCAACGACACGAGATCAAAACCCCCGATACCAAACACAGCTTCCGATGAGACACCAAAGGTCTCAGCGTCGGTTTGGAAAAAGCCGTTGGACGCAATCGAGCGGTTTGATGGGCTCGGCGTGATCCCGGCCGCTTCGGACTGTGTACTGATAACCGGCACGCCGAAACCCAAAAGGCCGGTGCCGGGTCCACCAGGGGATTCCTGCCGGTAGGTGAACGCGGCCTGGGCCTGATCCCGGCTGACATAGTCAGCGCTTATGAGCCATTCCGCTGTGTCGCTCAGGTCCACGGCCAACTTTCCGCGGACGCCCCATTCGTCGCGGTCATTGACTTCACTTTGAGGAGCGTCAGGGTTGACGTTGTCAATGAAACCATCGCGCCTGTTGGAGTAAGCAGAAACGCGGCCTCGCACGCGGTCCGTCAATGGGCCAGAGACGGCGCCGTAAAGATTGACCTCGTTGAAAGACCCATAAGCCGCACGAAGCTCGCCCTCGAATTCGTCGGTGGGCCGCTTCGTCACCACGTTGATCACACCGGCAGAGGCGTTCTTACCAAACAACGTACCCTGAGGGCCACGCAAGACCTCGACGCGCTCAACATCTGCAAAGTCAAAGACACCCGCCCCTTCGCGCCCGATGACGACACCATCCAACGCGAGTGCGACACTACCCTCGATGCCGGGATTGAAGAGACCCGTGCCGATACCCCGGATCGTTGTCGCAGAAACCCGTGCGTTCAAAGAGTTGGCGAAGCTGACGTTGGGAACAACGTACTGGAGTTGATCAAAACTATCGATCGCCCGATTGGTGAGCTCCTCACCCGACACCGCACTCACAGAGATCGGAACGTCTTGGATGTCTTGTTCGACTCGCTGAGCCGTGACCGTGATCACGTCATCGTTTGGCTCTTGTGCCAACGCAGGAAGGATGACCCCTGAAGATAAGGTGGCCACCGCTGTTGTCCGTAGCAGTGCGTGTTTCATGTTCTCTCCCTCAATGGCCGGCGGTGCCACACGGCTGACCAACCCTTTTCTATATTTTATCTATGATCTTTTGTTTTACCAGCGAAATACTACGAATTCGGAGAAAGAGCCAGGCAAGCGCCATCACAAACCGGTCAACTGGCCGGACGAACAAGAGGCGGTGGGAGCCTGATTATGATTTAGGATCAACAATTTGATGGGGATTTGCTTGCCGCCCGCGTCCACTGCTCGAGGGGACGGGGTGCACTGCATCATGTGTTGCGGCAGCAACAACCGATCAAAAACAATCAGACCAGAATCGGTCAGATTGCAGAATCACACCCGCTGTCAGCATCAGCGTTGTTCGCTATCGCCGCGGTGACTGTGCCAGCGAGCTGAGAGCTTTAATCTGTAGGAAGAAGCTTTTCTGAGATGGCTGATGCTGCTGCAACGATCTCATCGGTGGGCAGGGTTGTCACTCGCTCATCGTCAATGCGAACGATGCACGGTGACGTCAACGACGCCACGGCGCTGCCGCCACGGATGATGGGGGCAGCAAGATCTGTCACGCCGCGGATGAAACTGCTCTCGCTTGTGAGGTGTCCACGTTTTCTGATGGTATCGGCGTCCACCAAGAAAGCGGCCTTGTCAGCCTTTGTCCGTGATCGTGGGAAAAATTTGAGCCAGTCCGCCCTCACCTCATCGGTCTGGAAGGCAAACAACAGGCGTCCAGAGGTCGAGAGGAAGATGGACTGCCGATGTGAAACCCGCACAGAAAAGGAAACAGGCCCCGGCGCCTCCATCCGGGCAACCACGACGATGTCACCGCCCGACGGAATCGCCAAGTGACAGCTTTGCAGAGTGGTTTCCGCGTACTTCCGCATGATCGGCAGAGCTGCCTCGGTCACGGAGACGACGCGCGGCTGCTCCATACCAAGACGAAACAAACGATTCGTGATCTCGTAGCCCTCGTTCTCGAGGCTTTTGGAGATGTAGCCCTTGTCTTCAAGCTCTTGCACCATGCGGAAGATTTCGTTCCGCGAGCGCCCCAGACATTCTGAGATGGCCGACAGTGTCAAGGCCTCGGTGGTGCCAGCAAGAAGTTCGAGAATCTCAAGGCCCTTCGCAAGCGCTGGCGCTCTGTACCGGGGACCATCTTTATCAGTAGACGGGCGAGTTTGCGCGTCGTCGGTCGTTTTTCTCGGGGCCATCCCCACAACATGCCATCCCGGCGCCCGGATGCAAAGCTGCATCAAAGGATGGGGATCAGGCCACAGGATCGTAGGCGATGGTCGTCTGGCGTTGTTGACCTAAACCCTCAATGCCAAGCTCCATCGTGTCACCGGGCTTGAGGTACACCGGCGGCTTGAGCCCTAGTCCCACCCCCGACGGCGTCCCTGTCGAGATGATATCGCCAGGCTCCAAGGTCATGTACTTGCTGATGTAAGTGATGAGTTCCGCGACACCGAAGATCATATCGCGCGTGTTGCTCTGTTGCTGGCGCTTGCCGTTGACGTCCAGCCAGAGATCCAATCCTTGTGGGTTCGGAACGTCGTCAGGGGTCACGAGAAAGGGTCCTATCGGCCCGAACGTGTCACAGCTCTTGCCCTTCACCCACTGGCCGCCATGCTCGAGCTGAAACGCCCTTTCGCTCAGATCATTAACCACGAGGTAGCCGGCCACGTGACCAAGCGCGTCGTCTTCGGAGAAATGACGGCATGTGCGGCCAATAACGACTCCCAACTCGACCTCCCAGTCGGTTTTCTCAGAGCCCTTCGGGATGACAACGTCATCGTTTGGCCCTTGGATCGTTGATGTCGCCTTCATGAAAAGGACAGGTTGTTCCGGTGCCGGCATGCCCGATTCAGCCGCATGCTGCGCATAGTTAAGACCGACACAGATGAACTTGCCGATCCCGGCCACGGGCGGCCCGAACCGCAGAGAGGAGTCGACAATAGGGAGCTCTTCCAACTGCTCTGGTGTTAGATTGGAGAGTGCGTCGGGGTCCAAATACTGACCTTCAAGATCGTTGATCAGCGACCGCAGGTCGCGAGCTGTTCCATCGTTATGGTAGGCGACAGGTATCTCTTCGCCTGCGGGCCCAAGTCGAGCATATCGCATCGTTCGCTTCCCTCAGCCTGCTGTCCATCCGCCGTCGATGATATGCACCGTACCCGTTGTGAATGCAGCTTCGTTTGATGCGAGGTAAGCGGCCAAGGAAGCCACCTCATGGGCTTCGCCGAGACGGCCCATGGGTTGGCGAGCCACAAAGGCTTTTCTCGCCGTATCAATATCCCCTTGCGCAGCGATACGATCGTCGAGGGATGGTGTTTGGATGGTACCGGGACAGATAGCGTTGCACCGCACGCCCGAGGAGGCAAAGTCGACGGCAATCGACTTTGTCAATCCGATGATTGCAGCCTTTGTCACACCATACACAAATCGGTTCGGTGCCCCTACGATACTGGACGCAACAGACGAGATGTTGACGATGCTGCCGCCGCCATTAGCGACCATCGCCGGTATCGCCGCGCGGCACAGCCGATAGGTTGATGTGACATTGAGATCGTTCGAAAAAGCCCAATCGTCGTTATCGCAATCAAGAATTGTTCCGTGGTGCACAAAGCCTGCGCAGTTGATCAAAACGCTCGGCTGGCAATCCGAAACCAGCTCGTCGATCTCCCCCTTCTCTCGAACATCGAGATACGCCGTTCGCATCCCGCTAAGCTCAGCGAGCGCATCTCGATTGATGTCCGTGGCCGTTACGATGGCTCCCTCACCTGCGCACCGCTCCGCAATGGCTCTGCCAATACCTTGTGCCGCAGCGGTGACGAGCACCTTTGCCCCCTCGAGCCGTTTGGTCATGCGTTGTTCTCCTGAGTAAGCTTGTAAAATCGCTGGGCGTTGGCGCCAAAAACATCCGTCTGCGCTTGGTCATCGAGCGCGGCCATGAGCGTGCGCGCTTGTTCCAACCACCGGCGATAAGACCCGCGCAGATTGAGCACCGGCCAGTCACTGCCCCATATCAGGCGGCTCGATCCAAAGACTGCGAGGCAAACATCGGTGTAGAGCGCAATATCGGCGAGCTGCTGTCCGGGTGCCGCTTCGGTTAGCAGCCCCGAGAGCTTACATGAGACATTGCGCAGGTCAGAAAACCGAGCAATGTCAGAGGCCCAAGGCTCCCGTTCACCTGAAGCCATATCAGGCTTTGCTGCGTGATTAAGCACAATCGGCAGCGTCGGATAACGCTCCGCCAACACCGCGATCGCAGGAAGATGACGGGGGCGGATCAAGGCATCGAAAGTCAGCCTACGGCTGATCAAATCCTCAAAGATCGGAGCATGCTCCTTGTTCAAGATCCAATATGCGTCGTCCATGTCCTGCAGCATGGGCCGCACACCTTTGAAGTGCAGATCAGCAGAAAACTTGGCGAGGCACGCGATCGCGTTGTCCGGTTCTGCAAACGGGACCCAGCCAACAACACCCAAGATAGGATCCTTCTGCTGAGCAATACTCAACATCGCTGCGGTCTCACGCACGTCGGGAGCCGCTTGGACGAGAACTGATCCGGTCACCTGCGCTTCGGTTATCAACGGCACCAGATCCGACGGCCCAAAGTCGCGGTAAATGGCCTGAAGGTCTGGCGTTGGCCAGGCACGCCAAGGCGCATCAAGGGACCAAAAGTGTTGGTGCGCATCGATGATCATCGACCCGCGGCCTCACGTTGGAGGGTCAAGGCCGCCCAAAGATCATCGGTAATCGGCTCTTTCATCCACGCCGCGCTTGACGCCACGCGCTCGGCTGTGGCCATTCCGCCGACAACACTCACAACGATGTCATGGCGAAGCGGAAATTGAAGAGCCGCAGCTTGAAGGGGCGTGCCGTGCTGATCAGCGATGTCAAACACCTGACTGGCTCGCTCAACGATGTCTTCGGCTGCAGCTTTGTAGTTGTAGGTCGACGCAGGGTCGGGGCGCCTTGAGAGCAGACCGCTATTGAACGGCGCTGCAGCGATGACAGACACGCCTTTGTCAGCACAAGCCGGAAACAGGCGCTGCTCGGCTTCAGTCTCCATCAGTGTGTGCCGACCCGCCAACATGAAAACGTCGATGTCAGCGTGCTCTAAGCTTTCGAGACAAACCTGCCACTCGTTCACCCCGAGCCCAATGGCCTTCACGTCCCCTGCCGCGCGCAACTCGGTGAGAGCCTTCATACCGCCGTTCATAGCTTCGCGGAAAAGCTTTGCATGCGCCTCCTGACCGTGGATCAGCGCGCCAATGTCATGCATCAGGAGAACATCGACAGTGAGGCCTTGCAGGCGCGCAAGACTGTCCTCGAAACTGCGCATAACGCCGTCATAGGAGTAGTCGTAGACCTGGGTGAATGGCAGTGGGCTGACAAAACCGTGGTCGGGCGGACCGTCCGGACCCGCCGGCTCAAGCCGCCTACCCACCTTCGTCGAAAGAACGACACCGGCCGGTTTGCGGCCAGAAAAGAACTGGCCAAAGCGGACTTCGCTCAGCCCATGCCCATAGTGCGGAGCCGTATCGAAATAGCCAACCCCGTGGTCCAACGCCGCTTGGAGCGCCCCAAAGGCGACGTCGTCGGACGAGGCGCGATAGAGGTTTCCCACCGACGCACCGCCAAAACCCAAAGCCGTCAGAGCCAGGCCCGTGGCGCCGATCTCCCTTCGCTTTTCAGTTGGTGCTATCATATTGGCGCGGCTTCCGGTGATCTTGACGTCTCTCCGGACGCCGCTTACCAGAGTGTTCGTATAAAAAACAGTGTTTCACCAGGAAACATCAACTTCCCAGCTTACGACGTCTAAGTTGGCAGCGCGAGGGGGACATGAAGCGCTACGGATGGGTCATTGCTCTTAAGGCGGAGAAGCGCGCGACTTACGAGCAGCTGCACCGTGATGTCTGGGACGACGTCCTATCCAAAATCTCAGACTGTTCGATCAGAAACTATACGATCTTCTTGCGAGAACCGGAAAATCTTCTGTTCGGCTATTTTGAGTATGTCGGGAACGACTTCGACGCCGACATGGCAAAAATGGCGAACGATTCCCGCACCCAGGAATGGTGGGAACTGACAGATCCTTGCCAAACGCCACTTGAAACGGCTGCTGCTGGCGAGACATGGTCCCCGCTTCGGGAGGTCTTCCATGTGGACTGATCCTCCGCGTGCTCTGCTTGGTGACCAATCGTGTTTCTGAGCGAGCCAGGACACGACGCGTGATGTTATCGAGACCACTTGACCAGTGCCTCAGTGTTGAACACTTCCGGCAATTGGCGCGGCGCCGAGCGCATCGCATGGTGTTCGACTACATCGACTGCGGCAGTGATGACGAGCGAACCCTTGCCAAAAACAGCTCGGTTTTCTCAGACTTTGATCTCTACCACCGTGTCCTCACGGGGCATGACACGCCAGATACGTCGACAACACTCTTAGGACAGAACATTGATGTTCCCTTCATTCTGTCGCCCGCTGCCGGAAACAGACTTTTTCACACCGACGGTGAACGTGGGCCCGCGCTGGCAGCGGCGGACCACAACACAATCTACACGCTATCAACCCTCAGCTCACGGTCCATTGAAGAGATAGCTGGCCTGACATCAGGGCACAAATGGTTCCAGCTCTATGTCTGGAAAGACCGGGGTCTTGTGAAAGAGATGCTCGAACGCGCCAAGACGTCGGGCTTCAGCGCCCTCGTGCTGACCGTCGATTTCCCCATCACCGGTAACCGCGAGAGGGACGTTGCTAACGGGTTCACCATCCCGCCGAAACTGGGGTTGAAGCAGGTCGTCCACGCGCTTCAGGCGCCGTCTTGGACCTGGGACTATCTCACCAAGCCTTCCGTCAAATATGCCAATCTCGCTGAAGATACCGACGCCGTCAGCCTCAATGCGTTTGTGGCCGAGCAGCTGAGTGCTGCTTTTTCTTGGCCTGATGCGGAATGGCTTCTTGGCGAGTGGAACGGTCCCGCGGTGATTAAGGGCGTTGTCAGACCGGACGACGCACTTCGCGCCGTGTCGACTGGGTTCGGCGCGATCGCGATCTCCAATCACGGCGGCAGACAGTTGGACAGCTCGCCTGCCCCGCTCACAGCCTTACCGCTCATCCGTGACGCGGTTGGTCATGATGCTGAGCTGATCCTCGACGGGGGAATACGTCGCGGTACGGACATCATCAAGGCTTTGGCACTCGGCGCCGATGCTGTGAGCTTCGCACGGCCCTACCTCTATGGCTTGGCCGCGGCGGGAGGAGCAGGTGCCCGCGCCGCTGTTCAAATGATGGCCGACTCCTTGCGCCGCGATATGATCTTAGCAGGTATTGGTCAGCTAGCGGACATCACGCCAGACCTCCTCGATCCCGCATGGCAGCCTAAACCATGAGCACTCACAGCGAACAGCAAGACATTCGTCACACCACCCCCAACGCGAAACGTCAGTCAACGCCACTTGTTGAGCGCCGCTACGTCTTCGCGTTCCTGCTTGTTGGCGCGCTGTTTCCGTTATGGGGCTTCGCGAATGATGTGACCAACCCCATGGTCAAGGTGTTCGAGGACGTCTTTCAGATCACGACCGGCCAGGCCAGTCTTGTCCAGTTCGCTTTTTACATGGGATACGGCGTCATGGCCGTTCCCGCGGCCCTCTTTATACGCATTTTCTCGTTCAAGGCAGGGATTCTGCTCGGCCTGATGCTTTACGCGCTTGGCGCCTTTCTGTTTGTACCTGCCAGTCTGTATGCTGAGTTCAACTTGTTCCTGATGGCGTTGTGGATCCTCACCCTCGGGCTTGCGCTGCTTGAAACCACGGCCAACCCCTTCATCCTCGCGATGGGCGACAAGGAGACGGCCGCGCGACGCCTCAATCTCGCGCAAGCCTTCAACCCCCTTGGATCGCTGTTGGGCATGGTTGTCGCACAAGCCTTCGTTCTGAAGAAGCTTGAGGTCGGCGCCTTTCGGGATCAGGTGCGGCTCAGTGAACCCGCGCTTGCGACAGCGCCGCCTGCCACCGCTGATGCGATCATCGATGAGCGTCTTCAGTCCTTCATCGCTGAACAGCCTACAGAATGGGCCGCGATGCAGATGGCTGACCTTGCGACCGTGCGAGGGCCCTACTTGTTGATTGGCATCGTGGTCGTGCTGCTGGCGATCGCGGTCGCCTTTGCCAAGTTGCCGCATACCGTTTCTGACAAGAGTCAGACGGACGTTCGTCATCTTCGCAACAGCTTCCGGCGGCTTCTTGGGAACACGGCGTACCGGGAGGGTGTCATCTCTCAAGGCTTTTACGTTGGTGCCCAGATCATGTGCTGGACCTTCATCATCCACTATGGTGTGACCGTTGTCGGCTTGAGCGCAGCCGAGGCACAATCCTACAACATCGTTGCCATGGTGCTTTTTCTGATCAGCAGGTTCGTGAGCACAGCTGTCTTATCGTCCGTACCAGCACCCGCTTTTCTCTCTTTCATGGCCATCGGTGCTGCGTGCTGCACCATGGGCGCAATCGTCTTTGACGGGATGATGGGGCTCTACGCCCTTATTGCCGTATCCGGATTTATGTCGATGATGTTCCCGACCATCTATGCGATCGCCCTGAACAACACTGGTGACGACGCCAGCCTTGGCTCCGCCGGTCTGGTCATGGCCATCGCGGGCGGCGCGATCCTCACCCAAGCGCAGGGACTTCTGATTGACACAGGACCCTTTATCCCGGGCACCACTGACGTGCAGAGCTCCTTTGTTCTCCCGGTCGTGTGTTTCGCCGTCATTGCCGTCTACGGATGGCGTCGGTGGTCAAGCCCGCATCAGTGACTGTGCATCACGCTCATAAGGCACGTGACACCCACCTGATTTCGAGCAAGCCGACGACAAAGAGGTAAGACTGATCTTTCCCGCAAAAGGAACAATCTGCACAGTCAACTGGTTTGGGGAAGTGGTGGAGAGGGTTGGATTCGAACCAACGTACGCTATGCGGGCAGATTTACAGTCTGCTGCCTTTAACCACTCGGCCACCTCTCCATAGGCCGCCCGAGAGCGAAGGCGCCGGATAGAGCAAAGAGCGCGGCGCTGCAACAGCTTCCTCTTCCCTTTACGTAAAGCTTTCGGCAGGAGGCCCAGTCTATGCCTTCTCGTCCCTCATCGCCGCGTCGGGATCGCCCGCAAACGCCGGACAATGTCTGGCTTTACGGCCGCCATGCGGTCCTGGCGGCTCTCAAGAACGCGGAGCGGAACCTCGTTTCGCTGTCCCTGACCGAGAACGCGGCAATCTGGCTTGGCGAGCATGCGAAGGTTCCAGGGATTGCCGGGGTGGTGAAACCGCAAGCGATCGACAAGCTGCTCCACGCAGGCGCGGTGCATCAGGGGATCGCGGCCCGAATGTCAGACCTTCCTCGCCGACGCCTGAAAGAGGTCTGTTCAGCCAGCAACCCGCGCCCTGTCGTGATCCTCGACCAGGTGACCGACCCCCAAAACATCGGTGCGATTATCCGCGTCGCAGCGGGCTTTTCGGCTCAGGCTGTGATCGTGCAGGAGCGGCGCACCCCTCCTCTGGCGGGTGCACTCGCGAAAGCCGCGGCGGGCACGCTGGAGACGATGCCGGTGATCCAAGCGGTCAACATCAGCCGCGCAATCGAGGCCTTACAAGAGATGGGATTTGCCGCCGCCGGTCTCGCGGGCGAAGGCGCCACACCGCTTCCTCAGTACAAAGAGGAGCGGCCACTGGCATTGGTCATGGGGGCTGAAGGCAAAGGTCTGCGCGAAGGTGTGCGCGGCCATTGCGATGCGCTGATATCGATCCCGCTGGCGGAGAACGTGGAAAGCCTCAACGTGGCGACAGCCGCCGCCGTCGCGCTCTACGCCGTCACATCTTAGGCTCCAGCCCCGTACAATCGCTGAACGGCTGAGATTAGCCCAAATCAGCCGTTCGCTGAATAGCCCATGAATGGCTGCTTTTGGTAAAGCCCAGCCCGGTTTGAGCTTTGCAAGTCGGTTGCAAATGGCTTGCAACCGATTATGAGCCTACAGATCAATGGATGAGGAGATATCCAAGGCATCATCGACATCCACGACGAGATACCGAACGGTGCTCTCCAGCTTGCTATGGCCGAGCAGCAGCTGAACGGCTCTGAGGTTTCCAGTTTTTCTATAGATCGCGGCTGCTTTGGTTCTCCTGAGAGAATGCGTACCATAGGTTCGAGCATTCAAGCCTATCGACTGCACCCAGCCTTCAACAATTCTCGCATACTGCCGCGTTGATAGGTGTACAGACTTCCTCACTCTGCTTCGAAAGAGGTAGTCGCCTGGTCCGAGCTTGCAGGCCGTCAGAAGATCGCGGATTGAGGTTTGGGTGTTGTTCGTGATCTCGAACTGTACGGGACGCCCCGTTTTCTTCTGAATGATTGCGCCTCGTGAACGGACGTCGTTTCCCGCAGCCACATCTTCGACTCGGAGACTGACCAGGTCGCATCCGCGTAGTTTGCTATCGATCGCCATGTTAAACAGAGCCAAATCGCGAGCACTGCCCGCCAACTCAAGGCGGGTCCGTATCGCCCAGACCTCTTTCATCTTTAGGGCAGGTTTTTGCCCGGTGAGTTTTCCAAGTGAACGGCCTCGCCCGGATGCGTTGCCTTGCGGATTGCAGGCTTCCTTGTGTCGGTTTTGCATGGAATCTCTCCTTCAAGCCCATCGATTGATTTCGAGGGAGAGACACGCCGTGCAAATCTTGGGTCGTACCCGTTAGTTGCCAAACGTATAGACGACCACCCATTGTTAGAAGTCTGGGCACCTCAACAATCAGACATTGGTTCTTATCCGTACTGTGACTATTCAAGCGGGTTCGTGTCACATGGTTGCTGGCGGTTGTCCCTTTGGTTCACAGGTCCGTTTGGGGCTGCCGCATTGTTTCATATATTTCTGCGTGCCGAAGCTGATTGGGCGTAAGTGACTTCCCGCTGACAGTCTCTTAGTTCCACGTTTACCGGGGTATCGCGTGAAACCGCCTGCACGCAGGCCCAATCTTCGAAATACGAAGCGATGAACAGGGGTTGCCCTGGTCTTCGAGAGGCCTTCAGACCACTTCAACGAAAAACCTTTCGAAAAACGAATGATCTGCTAAAGGGGCGTGCGCTTGGGCAGGCGCGCGTGGCTCGGATGCACGGCATTTCCCTGCTCAGCATTTTGCAGGATTTGGGGCTTCTCTTTTGTCTAGACTTTACACAACTGTTTCGCTGCTTGCTGTTGCAGGCGGCACTCTCGCCACGCCGGCTTTTGCCCAGAATGACGAGATCATCGTCACGGCGACCAAACGGGCGGAGAGCGCGCAGGACGTGCCTGTGACTGTCAACGCCCTTGGCGAGGCCACGCTCGAGGAACTCGGCGTCAATGTCTTCAACGACTATCTCATTCAACTCCCTGGCGTGACGGCAGGTGGTGGCGGGCCCGGCCAAAACACGATCTATATCCGGGGCGTGGCATCAACGACGCCGAACCTGACGACAGCCGGCGTTGCTGGCCTAGCGCCGAACGTCACGTTCTATCTCGACGAACAACCGCTCGCGCAGCCTGGCCGGAACCTCGACGTGTACGCCGCCGACCTTCAGCGGGTCGAAGTGCTTCCGGGGCCGCAAGGTACGCTCTTCGGCGCAAGCTCCCAGGCGGGTACGGTCCGCTTGATCACCAACGAACCGAAGCTCGGCGTTTTTGAAGCGCGGATGGATGCCGCGACGTCGTTCACCGACGGCGGCGAGATGTCGAACAACGTCCAAGCGGTGATCAATGTTCCTGTTACGGACAAGCTCGCCGTTCGCGGGGTCGTCTATGTCGACAATCAAGGTGGCTTCATCGACAACGTGCCAGGAACCAGAACAGCGCAAGAGTCCGCGCGTTTCCGTCCCGAAGGCACCGTCCGCGCCAATGGCGTGCCTGTCTCAGCAGGTCGCGCAGGTTTCCAGGCTGGTGCTGACCTTTCCGCGGTCAACTTCATTGAAGCGAACAACAGCGCCCTTGCCGAAGATGACTTCAACGACACCAATTACTCCGGTGGGCGCCTCACGGTTCTTTATGAAGTGAACGACGATTGGCGGGTCAAGCTCGCCCATGCGCGGCAGTCGATCGAGGCGGACGGCGTTTTCTTCGATGACCCAGAACTTGATGATTATGAGATCCAACGCTTCGCGGACGATTCAATCGAGGACGACTTTCACAACACCGCCTGGACGATTGAGGGGCGCCTTGGTGCGCTCGAAGCTCTTTACACAGGTGCGTATACAGAACGAACGACCGAACAGACGGTGGATTATACAGACTATCTCTTTGTGGGTCAGTACCTGCCATACTATATCTGTGATGGCTCGGTGACGTATCCTGGCTCAGGTGGTCCATCGGGGACTTGCCAGGCGCCGAACTTGTTCGTGAATTCCGAGACTGAGACCAAAGTGCAGACGCACGAGTTGCGCTTCAACACACCTGCTGAGCATCGGTTGCGGGCAACGTTTGGCGCGTTCTACAGCGACCTTGAACTCACCGAGCTCAACGATTTTACCTATCCAGGCTCAACCCAAGTGATAGGCTTCAATGGCGAGACCGGGTTTGCACCGAACTTTCCACTGACCAACACGTCTGTCACTGGCGAAGTGGGGAACGCGGCGCCTGGCTATTTCTCCGATCCAGGCCCGTTTCCGGAAGGCGTGATCTTTCGCAACGATGTTCGGCGAACGGATGAACAGTTTGGCGTCTTTGGTGAAGGAACATTCGAGATTGTACCGGATCGTCTTGCCGTGACGTTTGGTGCGCGATGGTATGACATTGAGGTGGATCTCGAGGGCAGTGCCAACTCGTCCTTCTTCAACCTTGGTCAGACCGAAGACGCGCAGGCGTTCGGGACCAACATTTCAGCGCAGTTCGCACCCGGAAATTCCGTCGGTGCGCCTGATACAGCCTCAACCGATGGTATGATTTACAAAGGCACCGTGACCTGGACACCCACGTCCGATCTTCTGTTCTTTGCGACCTACTCGGAAGGTTTTCGTCCTGGCCTTCTGAACCGTCCAGGTGGCGCGGCTGGCCCCAATAGCTTTACGGTTCCGTTTGCCGTCGAAACCGACGAACTGACGAACTACGAGCTTGGTTGGAAGATGGATCTGTTCGCCAACCAGCTCCGGTTTAACGGTAGTCTCTTCTACAATGAGATTGAAGGGCTTCAGACCACGATCTTTGACCCCTCGATCGTGAATTTGTTTTTCTCAGACAACGCTGCAAATGCCGAGGTCATCGGCGTCGAGGGTGATTTGACCTGGTCGCCAGCGAGTGTCCCAGGCCTTTCCGTTGCTGGTGCTTTTTCAGTGCTGGATACGGAAGTGACTGATGTCCTGACACCGACAAACGACGTTGTTGAAGGTAGTCCGCTCGCCTTTGCACCTGAGTTCCAGGGCAACATTCGTGCACGGTATGAATGGGATCTCCCCAACGGCAGTGTGGCGCATGTGCAGCCACAGATCGTGTACTCAGGCTCGTCCTTCACTGACATCATTGAGATCAACAAAATGGAGCTCGACAGCTGGACAACGCTTGGCCTGCGGACCGGTATCACCACCGACAAGTGGTCGGCGGAGATTTTCGCCGACAACTTGACGAATGAGCGTGCGGAAATTAGCGGCAACTTCGTCTTCGACCGTGAACGTACCACGGTGATGCGACCTCGGACCATCGGGCTAAGGGTCTCTGTTGAGTATTGATGTCGGACCTCAAACCTCCGATGTCTTGCGAAGCGCCTCCCAATTGGGGGCGCTTTTGCCGTTGAGCGAGACAGAGAATTTGATGACCGAAGCGGACGATCCAGTTCAGGCCGCGCTGGCGCAAGCGAAAGCGGACCTGGCTGCCGGACGTATTGAGGCGGCCCAGCAACGAGCGTCATCCGTGCTCGCGGTTTCGGCTGATCATCAGGATGCTCTCTATATCTGCGCTGTAGCCAACCGCTACGCGAAGGAATTCATTGCGGCGTCGGAGGCGGTCGATCGGCTGATCGCGCTCTCGCCCGAATACGGGCGTGCTCATCAGGAACAAGGCCACCTCTTCAAGGCGCAGGGCCGCGAGAACGAGGCGCTCGCCGCCTATCGTTATGCAGCCCAGCTCAACCCTTCGCTTGTTGCGAGCGTGAAAGGCGCTGCCGAGCTTGCCGCCAGGCGCGAGCCAGCGGCAGCACAGGCGGCGCACGCTGAACTGAAACGCCTTTCCAACCTACCAAAGCCGCTGCTGGCGGTCATGAACCACGTGGCTGAGGGCCGCATTTTGAAGGCTGAGGACATTTGCCGCGCTTTTCTCAAGAAAAACCCAACGCATACAGAGGGGATGCGATTGCTTGCCGATATTGGCATGCGGCTGAGCGTTCTTGATGACGCCGAGTTTCTGCTCGAGAGTGCCGTGGCTCTCGAGCCAGAGAACGCCCAGCTCCGGCTCGATTATATCCAAGTTCTTCGCAAGCGGCAGAAACATGACGCCGCCCTTCAGCAGGCGAAGCATCTTTATCAGCAGGATGAGGCCAACCCTCTGTTTCAGTCACATCTTGCCGTGGAGTGTATGCAAGTCGGTGACTATGAGCAGGCCTTTGCGCTTTTTGATGCCGTTCTCGACAAACTACCTGGCGACCCCGTAACGCTCACTTCCAAAGGGCACGCGCTCAAGACCTTCGGGGACCAGGAGCAGGCGATAGAGGCCTACCGCGCCGCAACGGTCTCAAACCCCGGTCATGCAGATGCTTACTACGCGCTTGCGAACCTCAAGACCTATCGGTTTACGGATGAAGAAATCGCCGCGATGCAAACCCAGGCAGCGCAAACTGGGATGCCGCTTCGCCAGCTTATCCACTTTCATTTCGCGCTCGGTAAGGCATTTGAGGATCGGAACGACTTTGCCCTCAGCTTCTCGCACTACGAGAAGGGGAACGAACTCAAGCGGATCCAAAGCCGCTATGATCCCGACCAGATGGAGAAAGAGCTCCGTGCTCAGATGGAGGTCTGCGACCCTGAACTTTTTGCTAGGCAGGCTGGGAAAGGGTTTCCTGCGGAGGACCCCATCTTCATCGTCGGCCTTCCGCGGGCAGGTTCGACCCTGCTCGAACAAATTCTCGCCTCGCACAGTCAGGTCGATGGGACGATGGAGTTGCCTAACATCCTAGCGCTCGCTCATCGGCTGCGCTCGAATGGCCCGATTTCCAGGGAGAGCCAGTACCCGCAGGTGCTCGCTGAGCTGTCAGCTGACAAACTGCATGACTTCGGCAAGGCGTTCATTGAAGAGACGCGTGTGCACCGTCAGGGCGCGCCCCGTTTTATCGACAAGATGCCAAACAACTTTCGGCATATCGGTCTCATTCACCTCATCCTGCCCAACGCCAAGGTCATTGATGCAAGGCGCGATCCGATGGCGTGCTGTTTCTCGGGTTTCAAGCAACTCTTCGCTGAAGGCCAGGAATTCACCTATGGCCTCACAGAGATTGGCCGATACTACCGTGGCTATGTCGAATTAATGGCGCACTGGTACCGAGTGCTGCCTGGTAAAGTGCTCCGTGTTCAGTATGAAGACGTCGTCGACGATCTAGAGACTCAAGTTCGCCGCATCTTAGATCATTGCGGCCTTCCGTTCGAGGAAGCTTGCCTCAATTTTCATCAGACTAAGAGATCTGTACGCACCGCAAGTTCTGAACAGGTGCGCCAGCCCCTTTACCGATCGGGCGTCGATCAATGGCGCCAGTTTGAGGAGTACCTTACTCCTTTGAAGGACGCTCTTGGCCCCGCACTTCAAGGATACCGCGCATGAGCGTGACCGATGATTTCGACCTGCCGGAATCCCAAGCGCCGCCGGAGCAGTGCTACGATACGGACTATGAGACGGGGCAGGACAACGTCCAGGTCCTCGGTATGGATCTGCACAATCCTATCTTTTTCATCAGTGCCCTTACGATCCTGAGCTTCTGCCTTGGCACCCTCGCATTTCCAGAAACGGCCAAAGCTCTTCTTGAGGGAGCGCGGGACTGGACTTTGGGTTATGCTGACTGGTTTTTCGTGATCGCCACGAACCTGATTTTTGTCTTCTGCGTGGCCGTCGCTCTTTCTCCCTTCGGCAAGATCAGGCTGGGCGGAGATGAGGCAAAACCGGACTTCAGCACCAAGTCCTGGCTATCGATGCTCTTCTCTGCAGGCGTCGGTATAGGCTTGATGTTCTACGGCGCTGCGGAACCTCTGGCTTACTACACAGATTGGTTTGGTACGCCACTTGATGTTTCACCCTATACGGACGAAGCCGAGCGTCTCGCCTTCAGCGCAACTGTTTTCCATTGGGGGATCACGCCTTGGGCGGTCTACGCAGTGATGGGATTGGCGCTTGCCTTCTTCACTTTTAACAAAGGACTTCCACTGACGATCCGGTCGACTTTCTATCCCTTGCTCGGAGAGCGTGTATGGGGTTGGCCTGGCCACGTCATCGATCTTTTGGCGGTGGTGGCGACGTTGTTCGGGCTTGCAACATCCCTCGGTCTCGGCGCCCGGCAGGCTGCGAGCGGTCTAGAGTTCCTGTTTGGCTTGGACGGAGGGCTGAGTACCCAGATCGTATTGATCGCAGCGATCACAAGCTTGGCGATCGTGTCGGTGGTGCGTGGCCTGGACGGCGGCGTGAAGGTGCTCAGCAATGTCAACATTGTCCTCGCCATCCTGCTTCTTCTCTTTGTGATCGTTGCAGGGCCAACCAAGGCGATCATTTCGAGCTATCTCCCAAACGCCGCCGCCTACTTGACGGACACGCTGCGTTTGTCGAACTGGATTGGGCGCGAGGATGAAATGTGGTTCCATGGCTGGACCATCTTCTACTGGGCTTGGTGGGTATCCTGGTCGCCCTTTGTCGGCATGTTCATCGCCCGTGTTTCTCGCGGGAGGACCATCCGCGAGTTCCTCGGTGCGGTGATGATTGTACCCGTTATTGTCGCAGTCCTGTGGTTCACGTCCTTCGGTGTCACAGCGATCGAGCAGGCGAAGGCTGGTACGCCGCCATTGTCCGAAGGCATTTCGGAAGTCTCGCTGGTGCTCTTTCAGATGCTTCAAAACCTTCCCTTCGGCGAAGTCGCCTCGTTCTTGTCGGTCATCTTGCTGATCGTGTTCTTTGTGACGTCTTCTGATTCAGGGTCTTTGGTCATCGACAGCATCACTGCTGGCGGCAAGCTTCATGCCCCAGTTGGCCAGCGCGTCTTTTGGGCTTCGATGGAGGGTTTGGTCGCCATCGTTCTGTTGGTTGGCGGCGGATCCGCAGCCTTGAGCTCACTTCAGGCGGGGGCGATCACCGCGGGGCTACCCTTCACCTTCGTTTTGTTGGTATGCTGCGTGAGCCTCTCCCTAGGGCTTCGGCAGGAGATGGCGCGCCCTGCCTAGCATCCTTTTTGGAGCCACGGATGTCAGATCATCGCCGCGATTCCGCTCTCATCGCCTTGCGCCAGATCTTCCGCGTGACGGAGATCAATGCCCGTTCCCTTGCTAAGTCGAGTGGCCTTTCGGCCTCGCACTACATCGCGCTTCAGGTCCTCTCCGATGATCGCAACGTGACTCAACGCGCGCTCGCCGATGAGGTCTCTTTAAGCCAAGCTACGGTCACGACGATGCTCGAGCGCCTGACGGAACAGGGTTATGTCAGGCGTGAGCGTTGTCCCCAAGACAGACGGAAAATCTTTGTACAGATCACAGACCTTGGCCGACAGACCCTCGACGAGGCGCCTAGCCTCTTACAGGAGCGATTCAGCCAACGTTTCGACCGACTGGCGGACTGGGAGCAAGCCTTTCTGGTCGCAGCCCTCGAACGCACGGCAAAGCTCCTCGATGCCGAGGAGATCGACGCAGCACCGGTTCTGGATCTTGGCCAATTGAATGAGCCGGGAGACTGACCTGCCTCGAAAGGCAAATGTCAGAGGGCTGCAACCCCTTGGTTCGCACAAATGTCTGCCTTTGGGATGCCTCAGGCTTTCAGCATTTTGCTCAATCTCGAGGTCGCTATCATTATTGATCTTGGGTTCTCTTATCGAACCTAGAATCACACTGATGCGAACCCGTTAGGCTTCCTCTTCTCCAGCGGCGATACGCAGCTTGCGAAGGCGTTCCGTTTTGAGTTGCCGTTCATAGCGCTCGACTTCGAGATCCTTGAAGGCATCGGCTTCGTCAATGCCGCGAAGGGTACCGCGCGACCGAACCCTCGGAGCTGCGAAACTGCGTAGGGGTCTATTGATATCGTCTGCAGACATCTTTCCTCCAGGATGTGAAAGGCGGGTCATCCGGTATTGTCAGGGTTGTTGACGTCATTGACGACGGAACCAGCACTTAAAATAGCCGTCCTGATCCTCTCTGACAGAGCCGATCGTGTAGAGATGATCGCGGATTACAAGTGTGTCGCCCTCGTTCGGCTCTGGGCTGCTGAGAAGCGCTTGTCCCGTGCCAATCTCCACATCTGCGATGCTGCCATTGGCTAGAGATACGATAGCCTTGGTTACCGTTTCGGAACCGTCGTTGGTTCGCAAGCGCACATCCTCGCCGAGTGCTGTGATGCCAGTCGGGCCAAGGAGCGCTAGAAGCTCTTCGAGTTGCATAGAGAGGGTCTCCGTCTACGTTGCACTCAGGCCCTGAACGCGGACAGGAGGGTGTGGGGAAAATCGGTGTAGAGAACGATTACATCCGACCCTGAACATTGGGACGGATGCAAGGGTCCGTCAGGCCATCGCGATCGTGCTCACTGCTGATTTACCGGAGCGGCGATCGATTTCGGTTTCGAAGCTCACCTTGTCGCCTTCGTTCAGCGGGCCGAGGCCAGCACGTTCCAGAGCGCTCACATGGACGAAGACGTCTGTCGAGCCATCTTCCGGCTCGATGAAGCCGAAGCCCTTTTGAACATTGAAGAATTTCACGGTACCGTTGGTCATGTTGGTGGTCTTTCAGTGGCGTAAAGCGAGGCCACTGCGCACCACACCACGTGGCTGCGCATGAACTCTATCGATCATCGGGGTGGGAGGGTCTAAACGTCAGCGGAAAGAAAACCGCGGGGCCCAGGTCGTCCGGCCAAAATGTCGGTGAATACGCGCTGAGCGTTAAATGGGCGAGAGTCAAGCGCGACGCCCATGCTCAATGGCCGCCAACTTCGACAGCTGCCAAGTGCGCGGTTGGCCATTGCGACGATGCCCGCAAACACGCCAAGTCAGACGTTGCCGATCTCAGCGCCAATGTCGCCTTTTGGCGAATTCCTGACGGTCATGCCGTGCAGAGGCTAGGAAATTTTGAGAGGTTCGGACCTTAGCTGGCGGTGTAGACAGCCGAGATGTCGCCGGCCATCAGCCGTGCGAAGAGGCGCAACTCGTCCGCCTGAAGAACACCATCGAAATCGCGATCGGCGGTGAGGAACTCTTCGACCATGATCTCAGCGAAAGCCGCTTGATCAAGGCCAGGCGCACCGCCTGCCCGCGCTGCGTGTTCGTTGCGAGCGATATTGGTGAGGGTCAGGCGCTCGCCCCGCTCCATCGAGCTTGGCACTTCGCGCGGGACCACAAGATGCACCGTCTCTTCGGCGTCAATCGGTACACGGCGGCTGAGGCGCGCAAGCTGTGCTGAGATGATCCGCTCGGCCGCGAATTCTTCTTGATCGAGCCAGCCGTCGCGATCTTGGTCCACCCGGGCGAAAACGGACGCTGCATGGGCGATCAGCTGGGCCTCGGTCAGCACCGTGGCCTCGTCGCCGAAAGGATCATCCGCGCCAAACGCGGCGCCGGTGAAACCAATCAGTCCGGCGAGGAGGCGAGCAGCAAATCGGTAGAGCGCAGGCATGGCAAAAGATCCCTTTGCCGCTGCCCTGCAAATGCCGTGCAAGAGGGCGAGAAACGCCGCAGCGCCTCGCCCTCTATGCGGGCGTTAGCCAACGATTTCGTCGTCGGAGAAGAAGAACTTGATCTCTTCTGCCGCGGTTTCTGGGGCATCGGAGCCGTGAACCGAGTTGGCTTCGATGCTCTCGGCAAACTCCGCGCGGATCGTGCCAGCAGCCGCCTCAGCAGGGTTCGTCGCGCCCATCACTTCGCGGTTCTTGGCAATGGCGCCTTCGCCCTCGAGGACCTGCACCACAACGGGACCAGAGGTCATAAAGCTGACGAGGTCGCCATAGAACGGGCGCTCTTTGTGGACGGCGTAGAAGTCGCCGGCCTGCGCAGCAGAAAGCTGGATCCGCTTTTGTGCAACAATCCGCAGGCCAGCATCCTCGAACTTGGCGATGATTTTGCCGGTGAGATTGCGTGCGGTGGCGTCGGGTTTGATGATCGAAAGGGTGCGTTCGGTGGCCATGGTTCCTATGTCCTTTGACAGCGTGAATCAGAATTTCCGCGGCGGTTACACAGACACGGAGCCAGCGGCAACAGGGGAGCCACCATGACGCAGGACGAACGTTGGCAAGGGATTGCGATTTACGGGCTCTACCTGTTGGCCCTGTTCACGGCGGTGCCGTTCTTCATCGGCGTCGTTCTGGCTTATGTGTTCAGGTCCAGCGGTTCACCCGCCATCCAAACACATTTTGAGCACCAGATCGGGCTCTTCTGGCGGTTCTTCTTAGGCAACGTTCTGAACGCGGTGTTGGCGAGCGCTGGGATGGCGCTGGCCATTGTGATCATCGGCCTTCCGATGCTGCTAGTGGCCGCCGCGATCTTCATTTGGCTTTGGGTGATGATGCTGACGCGCTGCATCCGCGGTATTGGTCGGCTGAACACCGGCGAGGCGTACCCTATCCCCGCCGGGTTTAGTCTTTAGACCGACCGCTTAGTCGATCATCCGGCGGTTCTTGAGCTTTTCATAGCGGGTCAGCGTCTCATGAAGCCAACGCGCGTGCTCATCCACCCGGCCCATCGCGACGTCCTTTGAGAACCGGATGCGGTCGCGGTCGTCATTGGTATAGTCCGCAGCCCCCATAAAGGCGTCGGTCGGCTCACCCTCATAAGCGTCCTTCAAGACGTCCCAGCGGTTCTGCATGAAGCTGCCAGGCTTTACCGCGTCGTGGGATGAGCGCCATTGGACCACGAGGCCAGCGAGGGTCGGCAGCACCATGAAGCCCACAAAGGGCGCCGCTGTCGTAAAGCCGTCGAACATCGAGCCCGTGGTCGAACCGGTGGAGACCACGGCCACCACAGCTGCGATGACTGACATGACAAACGCGGCCATCCAGGTGCGCCGCGTATCCTCGATATCTGGTTGATCAACCTCGAGAACTTTGATGTTGAAGAGGGACAAACACCGTTTGATCGTACGGCGTATGTTGTACTCGGCAATATAAGTCAGTGTGCTTTGGATAAGACCGGATGCACCCTTGATCGGCTCTTCATTCACCGCTCGTTCGGCGACGACACCGCTCAGCTCACCAAGCGTGCTTTCGATCAGGTGCGCATTGTTCTCACGGGTGATCCGTAGACGACGCTCCCCTTTCTTATCGAGGTCATAGCGGAAGAACTTGACACCCACCCGCCCAACGGTGGCAAACAGGATGAAGGCAGTGATCAATCCCGAATAGATGCCGGTGGCCGTCACTGCTTCTCCGAGGCTGACACCATCGTTGGCACGATCAAGCGACAACAACACGGTCGACGCAGCGCCGACAACGAGCGCGGCAGCGATCGACATCGTCAGCGGGATCCACTTGAACAGGATCAGGAATGATGAACGCTCATAGTTGAGAAGCCCACGCTTGTTGCCATCACTGTCGAAGACGAAGTTCCGGTTTTTGATTTCCTTCCGCACACAGTTGATCAACTCACCGAAATACTTCCGGTCGTGATTGTCCCAATCCACATGCGAAATGTAATGAGACAGTTCTGTGATGGCGTTTTCGCCGATGTCGAGCGCGGACTCGTCGCTTTCCAGCTCGCCTTCGGTCTCGTTCAGAAACTCGTCATCCATGGCCCACTCACCCCTAACAACATCACGCTGCGATCAGATCGACGAACGCGTTCGTTTGAATGTTGGGCAAAAGGTAAACGACGCCAGATGGATCACCAAGCGCTTGTTCGCAAAACAGTTTAGCTCTTGTTTTTACATGGCTTTATAATCGGAAGATCACGCAAGATCAGCATGTCGGGATCGATCTCGAGCTCTGCGCTGGCCGGCGCCGCAAGAACACCGCTGCCGCCCTCCATCGAAACGGTGAGAGACTGGCCATCCAGGACCACAGGAACGGGCATCTCGAAACGGTAGGGCCCGGTGTCTTCCCACGCCAAACGCACCTCATCGTCGGCGCGCCCCACCTCCAGCTTCGGAAGCTGCGCCCGATAGAGATACGCGCGAACAATGTCGCCAAGGTCTCGCCCGGCCTCGTCTGATAGGATGGCGATGAAGTCTTCTGTCGATCTGTAGCCAGGCAGCTTCTCATACCCGTCCCAAGGCTCTGCCGTGCCATAAACAAGCCGCCGCGTGGCTCGCCACAGCACCTCTTCACCAACCAGCCAACGAAGGGTGTGCAGCATCCACGCTCCCTTGGCATAAACATCAGGATTGCCAATCGCCGCCTCGACATGGGGCGTATCCGGAACAACGGCAGGATTACAGTTCTCAAGCCGCAGATAGGTCTCATACATGTGATGGCGGTAGGCCGCCGCGCCCAACGTCGCTTCTGTGTAGAGCGGTTGCATATACATACCGTACCCCTCATGCAGCCAAACATCCTCAGGTGCGGCGTGGGTCATCGCGTTGCCAAACCACTCATGCGACAGCTCGTGATGGAGAAGCCAATCAAATCCGTGTTCATCCGATTTGTACCCCCAACCATAGGCATTGATCGTCTGATGCTCCATGCCGAGATGCGGCGTTTCAACGAACCCCACCTTTTCCTCTCGCCACGGATAAGGACCCACCAGATCCTCGAAAAACGCAAGATGTGGCTTGGCATCGGTTTCGATCAGTGTTCGTGCTTTATCCGCGTTCTCCGGCAGGGCGTAGAAGACAATCGGCAAGGTCGAACCATCGCGGCTCACGAAAACATCTTCAATCACCGTGTAGGGACCAGCGTTGAGCGCGACGGCGTAACCCGTGTGCGGCGAAGGGGTCCGCCAATGATAGGTCGCCAGACCATCAGTGCGCTTCTCGTCAATCAAGACGCCATTCATCGCGACGACCAGCGGATCAGGAACGGTGACGATAAGGTCGAGACCTTCGTCAGGCTTGTCGCCGAAATGGTCTTTGCACGGCCACCAGAGGTCACAGCCCCTGCCCTGAACCGCTGTTGCGAACCATGGCTGTCCGTCGCCCGCCTTTGACCAGACGAAGCCGCCGTCCCAGGGCGCGTTCTCCGCAACGTGCGGCGCCCCTTCATAAGAAAGAGACACTGTGGCCGTCTCTCCCGGCGCGAGAGGAGCGGAGAGTTGAAGTCTCACCTTGTTCTGGTCGCGCTCCGCCGAGATCGCTTGTCCAGCATGAGATGCGGGGCCCAAAACGAAGCGAGGGTCGAGATCCAGCTCCACCACATCCAGTTCTGCGAGCGCCGTCAGCCTCACCGACAGGGTTCCGGCAATGCTCTCGGCATCAGGGTCCACACTCAACTCTAAGCGGTAGTGACGAACGTCATAGGCCTGCTGCAGCTCTGTCAGAGTACCGCCAGAAACGCGCGTTTGCGGATGAAGTTCCGTGCGTTGGCCGCCAGTACTCACGCAGGCCGCCAATAGAAAGACCACCCAAACCCTTAACAACCAATGCCGCATCCCGCCTCCATCAACCCGCCCCAACCCACCAAAGCGGTGCTCTGACAAAGGGGTCAAGCGGGCATCGCGTTCGCTGTCGTCGCAGCGGTAACAGTTAATTGAGGGTCAGGGTGTAACACCATCGCGGTCCAGGGGAGAGAACCATGCGGCGCCTTATCTATCTTAGCACTGCCTATCGCGAGCCCAACCAAGAGATGCTCGACACCATTCTGACAGACGCGAGAGCTTACAACAGCTCCCATGGCGTCACCGGTATGCTTGTCGCACACGGCAAAAAGTTCCTGCAGGTGCTTGAGGGCGATGCGGCTAAAGTCGAGATGGTGATGAAACGTGTGTGTGCGTCACAAAAGCACGGCGGCATCGTCACACTTGTGGATACCGACGCTACACAACGCCTCTTCCCCGAATGGACGATGGGCTATGAGCGCTTGGCCACGAACGAAGAGGTCGACGGCTTCACCACGATCGCCGGCGCAGCCATGACGTTCCGCGATACGGGTGAATCGGATCTTGTGCAGCTGCTCGATCGGTTCTTCGACCGCTGGGCCCAGTTGCCACGATCTGTCAGCGCTGAACCACGCCTCCGCGCCTAAGCCATCCGTTAGGGCCTTGCTTCAGGTCGCAGTGACCGAGGGGTTCGTAGCAACTCGGCGTTACGGCCAGAGAACCTCTGGGTTCTTCATCGTTTTGATCTCAAGAACGTTGTTGTTCGGATCACTGATGAAAAAGGTTTCTTGCTCGTACTTGTCGTCCCTGAACCGGCGGTAAGGCGGATCGATGTACTCAAGACCTGCAGCAGCGATCCGGTCTTTCAACGCGTCGAAATCTTCTTGGCTCAGATGAACACCGAAATGCGGCACCAAGACATTTCCCATGTCCACATCATGGCGGACACTGGGCAGTGTTTCCTCGCTTTGGTGCAAGGTTAGCTCATTTCCCCAGAAATTGACGTCTTGCCAGCGGCCCTCCTCGCGGTTGCCCAGCGTGCAGCCAAACACATCCACATAAAATGCAACCGTTTTTGCAAGATCACCCGCCGGAATGGCCAGATGGACAATCGCGGACATAGATAGCGCTCCCAAAGCGTCTCTTCTTTTTATGGGAGTCGCAAAACGCTCACAACCTGCCAGGCTGAGGGGCAGATGGGAAAGCCCATAAGGCCCAAATCAGCGACGCGCCGCGCACTGAATTTCCAAAAGATGCTGCGCCGCACACCTACCAAATCACCCCTGTGACAGGATGGCTGCTTGCCCCGCGCCCATTCAGCCTACTCTCTTTGTCATGAACAACTGGCTCAGCATTTTCGTGTTGACCACCGGCGCCTTCATCTCGTTGGAGCTGTTTGTCGGGTTTGATGCGCTCGGCGTGGGTTTGACCGTCGCCCTCGCGGCATCATTCATCATGTCGGGCCTGCCGCACGGCGCCCTGGATCTGTGGATCTCACGCGATGCAGGATACTGGCGATCTTGGCACAGTTTCGCTGCCTTTCATGTGATATACATCGCGTGCGCGGCAGCTTGCTTCTTCCTCTTCTCCGTATGGGAATCTCTCGCGCTGCTGGCGTTCTTAGTCTTCAGTATCGTCCATTTCTCCGACGACTGGTCCGAAACGCTACCGCGATCGGTGCGTTTGCTTCTCAGTTTCAGCACGATCGCCCTACCATTCTTGGCCCACCCCCAAGATGTCGCAGATATCTTCAGCGTGATGATCGGCCAAGACGCCGGTCGTACCCAGACAGATCTGGATGGACTTAGCCAATACCTTCCAACGGTTGCGACGGCATCCTTAGGCGCCGTGGCGGTTCTTGACTGGCGCCAGCTGACGCTTCCCGTCGCCGTCTTCGCAGGCGCACTCTTCCTCCCTCCCCTGATCTTCTTTGGCCTCTACTTCGCAGTTTGGCATAGTCCACTTCACCTCCGTCGGCATGCGGATTTGATCGCAACACCGTCGCGACGCTCTGTTCTTGTTGCGTATGCGTTCGGTGCAGCAGCAATTGCTGCTGGCATCACCATCGTCGCGCTTCCGGCGATCTCATCACTGAGCATTTCCGAGCACGTTATTCGTATGATTTTCTGGGGTTTAGCGGCACTTACTGTGCCGCACATGATCCTATTGTCGCAGGTTGGAACACTGACAAAACGTTCTTAGATCGCATGCGTCATTCCACCACTAGGCTCTACAGAAACAAAATTTAGTTCCCATGCATCAACAACAACAAAGGGAACACCATGGAAGCAACAGAACTCCTCAGCGTGGGTCAGTATAACCTGATCTACAACGCTTTCTCTTTCACGTTCGCAACGATGGCTGCGGCCACGTTGTTCTTCTGGTTGGGTCGCGCCCAAGTGGCGCCGGCTTACCGCACAGCACTGACAGTGACAGGGTTGGTGACAGCAATCGCCGCCTATCACTATTGGCGGATCTTTGAGAGCTGGGACGCTGCCTACACCGTCGTAGACGGAACGATCACGGCAACAGGGTATGCGTTCAACGATGCCTACCGATATGTCGATTGGCTCCTGACCGTTCCCCTCCTCCTGATCGAACTGATCTTGGTCATGCGTTTGTCGCGTGAGGAGACGTTCAGTAAAGCAACGACCCTTGGTGTTGCTGCGGCGATTATGGTGGCTCTCGGCTACCCTGGAGAGATTGCCGACGACAACGGCACCCGGGCGCTCTGGGGCTTCTTATCGACCATCCCGTTCCTCTACATCGTGTGGCAGCTCTTCCAGGGTCTGGGCCAGTCGATTGAGCGGCAGCCGGACAATGTGAAACCGCTGATCAAGGCCGCACGCCTTTTGACCTTTGCCAGCTGGGGCTTCTACCCGATTGTCTACATGGCACCCTTCGTGGGCCTGACCGGCGGTGCTGCCGATACGGTCATCCAGGTGGGTTACACGATCGCTGATATCGTCGCCAAAGCGATGTTCGGTGTCTTGATCTATGTGATCGCCATGCGGAAGTCAGAACACGAAATGGGCTCAGACGCCGCGCCTGCTGCTGTCGCTCAGCCAGCTGAGTGATCAAAAAAAGAGGCATGGAGCTCTCGCTCCATGCCTCATTCATCTTAGAAATCTTGGTCGTCTCTATGCAGACTTGCGACGACGGCTTGAGTTGAAGCCAATGCCAGCAAGGCCAGAGAGAAGCAGCACAGCTGCGCCTGGGATCGGTGTCTCTGTCACGGTGATCGAACCGATAGCGAAGCCAGATGGAACGGCTGGATCGGTCGGCACGATCTCGAACACCATGCCCACAAGGCCACCAAGGTCGATGTTGTCACCTTCCGTACCCGAACCACCGTTATTGAAGGTGTACGTCACACCGTCGACGATCATGTCGAACGAGCCGCATGGACCTTCGGCCGTGTTCGGCTGCGAGCAAGGATTGTCGTTGCCAGCATTGAGATCGATGAAGTCGAACGAGACCTCACGGTTGAACGTGAAGATCAGCGACTCGCGTGAGGAGCTTTGGATCTGATCATCGCGGCCCGACTGGTCGAGCGGCGAAATCACAGCGAGGCCGGAGTCAGCTGGCGACAGGTCCTGGAGGATCGAGGTGACAACCGTATCAGGCTCATTGGCATCTGGGCGGTAGTAACCCACGGCGGTCACAGAGAGGCCTGATGCGTCGACATAGGTGAAGCCCGCGGCCTCATCTTGGACGCAAAGATCGCCGCCAGAAACAGAAATGCCGTTGCACTTGTTGCCGACGTCGCTGCCGAAATCAAAGTTGCCAGTCGGCATGTCCGCGCCAGGGTTTTGGAACGTGTAAGTGACCGACGCTGCGTGTGCTGCGCCTGCCATGGCCAAAACGCCGAGTGATGCAGCAGCGCCTGCGAGAAGCTTTTTCATGAATGATTCCCCTCATTCCCCGAAATTTGCGACTTGATAGTATCACATTTCTTCGGATTCAATCAATAGCGTTAACAGGCTGGAAAGCTTGTCGCGGCCGCAGGGGGCTGCGGTCGCCTCTCAGGCACGAAAAAGGGCATGGAGACGTCGCTCCATGCCCCATCAATTCAGGTGCCAGTTCGGTTTAAGCCGAGCGGCGACGACGGCTTGAGTTGAAGCCGATGCCAGCAAGGCCCGAGAGCAGAAGTGCTGCTGCGCCTGGGATTGGCGTTTCGGCCACAGTGATCGAAGCGATCGCGAAGCCGCCATTCGGGTCCGTTGCGACAAACTCAAACGAGTTGCCGATGATGCTGTCAAAGACCATGTCGTCGATCGCTGTGTAAGAGCCAAACAGCGAGCCGTTCACGAAGAGGTCGAACGTGCCGCAAGGGCCTTCACCGCCAGGGTTGGCGCATTCGCGGTCAGCACCAGCGTTGAAGTCCATGGCTTCGAGCGAGACTTCCGTCCCAAATTCGAACAGGATCGACTCGCCGGCCGAGTACTGCACCTGGTCGTCAGAAGAACCTTCGCCAGGCGACACAATCGCAAGGCCCGACGTGTGTGGTGCCAGGTCGACCATCAGGTCGGTGATGCCGCCCGAGTTGAACGCCTTGGCAGTCAGGTCGATGCCGTCCTTGGTGTAGGTCAGGCCCAGGTTCTCATCGATCGAGCACAGGTCGATGCTCGAGATTTTGATGCCGTTGCACTTACCACCGGTGGTGAAGTTGCCGGTTGGCATGTCCGCACCTGGGTTTTCGAACGTGAACGTGACCTCCGACGCTTGCGCCGCGCCGGCCATAGCCATCACGCCCAAACAAGCCGCCGCGCTCGCAAGAAGCTTCTTCATGATTGTTCCCCTCTTAGGATCCAGTTGTGGGACAAACATCCCGTGACACTGGATCACAATGCAAAGGGGATGCCGGAGGGCGAGCCGCTTAAGGACAGCAGCCACCAAGTGGCGCCGAATGTCGAGCCGCCGTTCAAGCTTAGCGGTTCAAGCGCTCGAGAAGTTCCTTTTGGAAGTCCTGGCTTTTGGCGAGGCATTGGAGGTTCATGCTATCCGCCCAGCGCGTGGTGTAGACAAAGGCGGCATCGCGGTCGAAGGATTGCGGCTCCTGCCCCTCTTTGATGAGGCCAAAGTCGCGATCGGTGGCGGTGCCGATGCCCTCTTTGCTGCGGTTCATCACCTCCCGCCCCTGCTCGGTGATCACCGCTTGCTTAAAAGGCTCCGGACACGACGAGGACGATGAGATGTAACGAAAGCCCTGGCCCGGCTGGATGACATCGGTATCGCGACACAGGAAGTGTCCCTTCGCAGTGAAATAGTCTGTGTACTCAACTTTACGAACCGCACAGTCGGTCAGGACCAAGCCGTCATTGTTGCCGTAAGCGCAGCTGGTTTTATTGTCCGAGGACGCATCAATCGCATCACCCGCGGTGCCCACCACATCGACGATGCCGAGCGTTGCGACATTGAGGCCGATGCTGCTCACCGCACTGACAGCGCGCAAATTCGCCCGGCGCCGATGGGCCGTCACCTCTGCGCCATTGAGCGCAAAAGTCTCATCGGGCTTGCCGAGATAGGTGGTGAAAGTCGCCGCGGTCGCGCACTCCCCGCTCTCGTCTAAAGACCCGTCGAACGAGTAGCCCTGCCCTTGAGCCAGATGAACCATTTTTTCTATTATTATTTCATATATTTATACGTGCTATATCACGTACAACTGCTATTTTTTTGCCATTTTCTTTATTGATGCGTTAAATCGAAGAAAAATTGAAAGTGTTGAGGGAGGTAGCGGATAATGAAGTTTGTAAGTTTGTTTGGCTCAATGGTACTCGCCATTGGGGGTTGCGCATCATTGCCAGAAGGTTCAATCGTTTTGTTCGACGGCGACGAGTGCCCACAAGGGTTTAGCCAGTTGGTGGACGCAGAAGGTCGCTTCTTGAGAGTGGCGGGCCCAGATGTTCCTGTTCGTTCGACTGGTGGCCAAAACCAAGTGACTTTGAGTACCGCCAACTTACCACCGCACAAACACAAAAGCGGCTGGGGCGAGACTTACAGCGGACGGCACGGGAACTCAGGGGGTCGAAATCAAACAGGTTCACAAGGCGTCGATAGTGACAATTACGAGTATCTGACAGATAATGGCCCCGGAAGTAGTGCTCCAATATCCATCACTCCGAATTATGTGGCTTTTCAAGCATGTGAAAAAGAAAATGGATCGTTCTGGCAAAAATAGGTCGTGAAGGTCGACGCGGTCGCGCACTCACCGCTCTCCCCCAAATGCTGGCTCAGCCGGTCGTATTGTTTTTGATGGGTCTCGTAATGGGTGGTCGACAGCGTCCGCGCCGTCACGCATCCCGAAAGCACCGTCAGCGCCAAAAGCCCACATGCCAGCCGCGTGCCCGCCATCACCGCTATCTCATCTCCTGCCGATGCGAGGGAGCTAAGCCGACCACCAAGAGTTGCGCAACGACGGGGAACACGTCGCCTGGGCGGAGCCTAAAGTGCAGATGCCCTCACCCCTCGCTCTCCACGGCCAAGACCGTAGAGCCCACCTCCCCATGTCGAGACCCAGAGATGGATGCCACGGTCAAGCCGTGGCAGGCGCCCTTTGACCAAACTCAGGCCCGTCATCCCGGACACCGCGAAGCGGTGAGCCGGGACCCATGGCCGAACACCCGACAATCAATCCGCACTTAAACGAATGCCCGGCACTGGATCCCGGATAAACGCTCCCGCGCTTTCCGGGATGACGGCTTACCTCGGTTAAAATTAGAAACCGTGACCGAAGTTAATCCTGCTTTGGGCCGTGCCTCGCAACCAACTTGCGGAGATTTATTTCGGCCTGGGCCAAGCGGGCTGCTATCGGGTCAGGGCGAGATGAACCACCATAAGAAAAGCGTTCGTGGCTGAGCTCTACTTTGAATTCACCTTCAGCGACCGAATAGGTCTCAATGGCCGCTCGCACAGATTGCCGTGCTTTGGCTATCTCTTCTAACTCACCCCTCGCACCGGCACCAAAGAAGACCTCCATTCGCGGAAGGAAATCAAAATATCTATACCAAAATTCTTGATCAGCGTTCAGCCTTCGGGATTGCGCCAAAATTGAAAGCATTTCGCTACTCTGCCCTCCGGTTATGGACACATCTTGGTCGAATAGTTCCCGAGCAGTCGCCTCCATTTCACTAGCAGCAATTAGTGGGTTTCTGATGATGGCGAGCTGATCTTTGCCTTTCAAGAAAAGGGAGAGCGCCTCGATGGCCACCTCCCGCTGGTCGGCCGCATCACGCTCAGTGCGCCATCGTCGAAGTGAAAAGTTGGCCGTGATCGCGACACCGGCCACAAGTGTGCTGGAAGCAATCACCGACCAAGCTTCAAAGACCGCCAACCAGTCGACATCGCTTGATGAAAAGGGTACTGACAACCCTACCGCTCCATCTTCCGATACTGGATCCGCTTAGGAATATCCGCGTCTGGACCAAGTCTCCGCTTCTTGTCCTCGATATAGTCTTCGAAGTTGCCTTCGAACCATTCGACGTGGCTGTTGCCTTCGAAGGCGAGGATGTGGGTGGCGATGCGGTCGAGGAACCAGCGGTCGTGGCTAATGACCACGGCGCAGCCGGCGAATTCGTCGAGGGCCGCTTCGAGCTCCCGCAGGGTATCGACATCGAGATCGTTGGTCGGTTCGTCGAGGAGGAGGAGGTTCGCCCCCTCCTTCAGCATCTTGGCGAGCTGCACGCGGTTGCGCTCACCCCCTGATAGGTCACCGACCTTTTTCTGCTGGTCGCCGCCTTTGAAATTGAACCAGGTGCAATAGGCGCGGGAGTTCACCTCGCGCTTCTCCCCCAGCTGAATAATATCGAGGCCGCCGGAGATCTCTTCCCATACAGAGTTTGTATCGGTGAGATTCTCCCGGGTCTGATCAATATAGCCAAGCTTGACGGTATCGCCGAGGCGGATCGACCCCTCATCGGGCTCATCCTGGCCGGTGAGCATTTTGAAGAGCGTCGTCTTACCTGCGCCGTTCGGCCCGACGATGCCGACAATACCGCCTGGGGGCAGTTTGAAGTCGAGGCCGTCGACGAGGAGCTTCTCACCAAAGGCTTTCTTGAGGCCCTCCGCCTCGATCACGACACCGCCTAGACGGGGGCCCGGCGGGATCTGGATCTGCGCGGTGGAGACGCCTTCCGCACCCACCTGGTCGCGCAGCTTTTCATAGGACTGGATCCGCGCCTTGGATTTGGCCTGACGCGCCTTTTGGCCCTGGTTGATCCATTCAAGCTCGCGGTCGAGGGTTTTGTGGCGTTTCGCCTCCTCCCGCTCCTCCTGGGCCATGCGCTTGGCCTTTTGTTGCAGCCAGCCGGAGTAATTGCCCTCATACGGAATACCCTTGGCGCGATCGAGCTCCAGGATCCAACCCGTGACATTGTCGAGGAAGTAGCGGTCGTGGGTGACAAGAACGACAGCACCCGGAAAGTTCCGCAGGTAATTCTCAAGCCACGCGACACTCTCCGCGTCCAAATGGTTGGTCGGTTCGTCGAGGAGGAGAAGGTCGGGCTTCGACAGAAGGAGCTTCGCCAGCGCCACGCGGCGCTTCTCCCCGCCCGAAAGCTCCGTGACCGGCCAATCGCCTGGTGGGCAGCGCAGAGCCTCCATCGCCATTTCGACCTTGCTGTCGATGTCCCAGGCATCAAGCGCGTCGATCTCTTCCTGCAGCGTCGACATCTTCTCCATCAGCTCGTCGGAATACTCCTCCGCCATCTGCATGGAGACGTCGTTGAACTCCTGGACCTTATCCTTGATCTCTTGAACGCCCTCGGCGGCGTTCTCGAAGACCGTCTTGTTCGGATCGAGCTCCGGCTCCTGCGGCAGGTAGCCGACCTTCGCTCCGTCAGCCGGGTGGGCCTCGCCGTTAAACTCTTGATCGACCCCGGCCATGATCTTGAGGAGCGTCGACTTACCCGCACCGTTGACGCCCACCACACCGATTTTCGCATCCGGGTAGAACTGCAAGTGCACGTTATCGAGGATCTTTTTCGCCCCGTAGGACTTGGTCAGACCGGTCATGAAGTAGATAAATTGGCGGGCCATCGGCGCGGGACCTCTCGGAAAACGTTGGGAAGAAGCGCGTGGTTAACCCTCGCCGCCAAGCGGAGCAAGCGCCGCCGCTGCTGCGATCGCTTCTCAACCTCTGGTGCACATTGAGGTATGCTTATTCGCCTAGAAGAGGTGGCGGATATGAACGGTTTCACAGATGCGGAATGGGACCGGGTCTTTGGCTTGCAATGGACCCAGTTCGGCGCCCCGGCACGGCGGTCGAAGAGCGTGGTGCTCTCCAGTTTCAACATCCGAAAGCTTGGCAAACGCGAGAACAAGTCCGAGCGCGCCTGGACGTTCCTTGCGAGCTACCTGCAGCGATGCGACTTGATCGCGATCCAAGAGGTGCAGGACGATTTGGAGGCCCTCAGCCATCTCCACGATTTGATGGGTAGACGGAGCTATGGTTTCATCGCCTCGGACACGACCGGCCGCGATGCTCAGCCTCATTCTGGCATGTCGGAGAGGCTCGCTTTCTTCTACCGCAGGCGCCGCATCGACCGCACGGCGATCGCCTCGGATATCTCCTATGACCGAGCGCCGGTGACCAGGAACATCTTGGAACACCATGATGGCTTCGCCCGCGCCTTTAAGGCCAAGCACGACGCCGATAACAGGAGTGAGTCGGAGCAAAACGCGCTCGAGCAGGCCTGGAAAGATGGCGGCAAGGTGGGCCCGCGTCCCCTGCGCAAGAAGGACCCGTTCGTGCTCCCGCACTTCCTCACTTTCATCCGGACACCCCATGCAGCGACGTTTCGCATCGGCGGTCGTGACGATGCCAAGCCCTATGAGTTCATGGCCGTCAACGCACACCTCCTCTACGGCCACAAGGACAAACAGAAGGAGGAACGCGAGCTAGAGTTCATGGCGCTGCTTGAATGGCTGATTTGGCGGGCGAAGAAGCGGGACGTGACCTATGCCAAGGACCTCATCCTGCTGGGTGATCTCAACTTCGATCTTGAAGAGGTGGATGAGCGTCGCGAATGGGTCGCTAACCTCATTCGCTCACTGAACAAAAACGTGCTGGGCAGCGCCAAGGACCCCCGCGTGTATTTCCCCTTCATCGACGCCCATCCCAAAGACGGCGATGGTGAGGTGTTTCGTACCAACGCGCGCAAGACCCAGACCTATGATCAGATTGCGGTGTTGAGCCACGACAAACGGCTGCCGGCACCAGGGGGACGCCACCTCGCTGGACAGGATGCTGACGGGTTCAACTACGGGATGTTCGATTTCGTCGAGCTTTTCGCCCGCGCCGTCCACGGCCAGCGCTTCTCAAAGCTCAGCGAGGCCAAGAAGAAGGCCCTCTACAAAAAGTTCGAGCACGATGTGAGTGATCACATGCCAATCTGGATACGTCTACCTGTGCCCGCCATGGGTATGGGCACGTTTGATGCCTGACGGCCTAGCCGAGGGTCAAACGCTTCCGTTGGCGTGACGACCGGAGCGCAACCAGGCCCGTCACCAGGAGAAGGCCAGCAGCGGGTACCGGTGTCGTCACTTGCTCAATCTTGATGGAGTCGAGAAGGCCGCCATAAGTGTTGGCCCGTCCGAGTGCGGAGAACTGAATGGCGTTGTCCCCTTCCGACGCGGTGAACACCATGTCGATCAGGTTCCAGTCTCGCTGCGTGTTGCTGTTGCCGTCCACGCTATCGACCCACTGCGTCATGGAGAAACTGTTGCCCATCAGTGAGCCGATCGAGAAGCCAATGCCGTTGTCACCATCACGGCCCGTGCGCGGCTTGTAGGCAAAGGTCATTTTGTAGGTGAGGCCAGCGACCAGGTCCACGACCGCGGCCATCGAGCTGTTGGACGATCGACCGTGGCTATCAAGCTCAACATGCTGGGAACCCGTATGGGAGGCCGTGACGACGCCGCGCTGGATCTCAATGCCGCCGCCCGCGGTGGTCACGAACTGTCCGTGTGAGTCGTAAACGCCCCAGCTTCGACCAATGTTCTGATCATCAAAGTTCTCAACGAACACTGCCGCGTCTGCGGCGGTGACCGCGCAGATCGCTGCTGATAGGCTAGCTCCCAGTGCTTTCAACATATCCATTCTCCCCACGGGGTCCCGCCACTTTGTTCATGTACCCCTTGTAAGATAACGGGCGTCGGTTACGCGGATGTGTACGGAATTGGTAAACGCGGCATCTAAAACGGCTGCGTGTTGCACCCCATCAGGTCAGCCGACGCCAACGTCCGATCAAGGCCGCAAGGGCGGGGAAGAAAAGTACGGCGCTCGGCGGTAACGGCGTGGCCACCACATCGCTCTCTGCACTGCTGAAGATACCGCCGAAACCTGCTGTGGGGTCGGCGAAGCCCCCAGCGCCCCCTCGACCGCCAATCGCGGCAAAAGCAACGGAGTGAAGGGATGGCGAGGAACCGCTCGCGCCGACGCCCGAGAGTGGTGCGCCGCCAGACCTGCCGCCGCCTCCGCGCTCGGCCCCCTGACCGGGCTCACCGCCTTGGCTAACAAGTTCAGCTATACTGCCAACGGGGTCGTCCGCCCCATCGGCGGGGTCGTCCTCGGCCCATGGGTCAAAGTCCAGCGGCTCCCGCGACACCGCGCTGATCCCATCGAGCCCCTCAGCACGTGCCGAGCCGGGCTCGCCGCGTTTGGCATTGGCGTCACCAATGGGGTGTACGGGCGTCGGCTCTGGGCCTGCCCAACGGGCAAATCTTGGCTTCTCAGCAGGGCGCGGCGTTCGTTTTTCTGGCGACGGACGAACGAAGGATCCGATCGCGTCCCATCCGCGGGCCAGCCCACCCACGCCGCCTTCGGAGAACATGGCCTCAGCGAACGCGCCGACAAAGATGACGGCGACAGCAGCGATACCAGCGATGGTCCGCTTCCGCAGGTTCACATTCCCTCCCTCGGCGCAACACGAACGCGCACAGGAAGCCAGACTACCACCTGAGATTTTATCGATCGGTATACGGTCTAGGTAAAGAGCGCATTTACCGTAAACGGATATTCACCATGTTTACGGGCAAAGGGTGCCGCCGCAGCCCTCAAGCGTCTTCAGCGTGTCGGTAAGCTCCCACGCCTCATCAGACTTGCGCCACACAGAGGCGTAGCTTCCCGCGGCGAAGTTTTCATCTCCAACCGCCTCACTCCATGCCCCAGTTTCGAGCGCGACGGGCTCAACAGAAGACAGGCGCACACAGATCGCCTCCCACGTGACGCTCAGATCACCGGACGAGGCGGGGCGAAGGTTCATCGCTTCACGCGCCGCAACGATGCCCGCGACATCGGGCGACACGTCAGCTGAATCACAGAGCGGTAGGCCAAGGTTCTCACTCCGCTCGCACGCCGAAAGGGTAAGGCTGACCGCCAGCAAAGCGCCGCAACTGATCCGCATGTCTCGTTCCTTATGCTTTGCGCAAGACAGGGTCGCCCTGCTCCATCACCCGCTGAAGCGCTGCCTCGGTCCCGTAAGGCGGCGCTACGATAGCGAGGCCAGACCCCACCATGCCAACACCGCCCTTAAGGTCAAACTGGACCTCGTGGCGCAGCGCATCGACATCGAGTGCGGCAAAGATCTCTTCATGCCGACCGGCCTTGAGAATGGGGTACCACAGAACGATCGCCGCCTCACCCCAGCGCTTGTGGAGGCGCGCTGCAAGTTTGCCGGCAGCTGCGTACTCCGTCTTCACTTCGTAGGACGGATCGATCAGCACAAGACCCCGCCGTGGCTCGAGCGGGCTCACCGCCAGCGCGCCCTCGTAGCCATCGCGAGCATGAACCTCCGCCTGCGTGCGTTTCATCGCGCGGCGCAAGGCCGCCACCTCTTGCGGATGCTTCTCCATGAGGACGATGCGGTCCTGCGCACGCAAGACCGATGACGCGACCATGGGGGAGCCAGGATAGGCCACTTCTCCGTAAGCCGAGCGTGTCAGTTTCAGCGCCTGAAAAAACGCGCCCTCCTGATCCTTGTCGACGAGACCGATGCCCTCTGCCGCCTCCCCGGTCTTTTGTGCTTCTTCGCCATCAAGATGATAGAGCCCGCGACCGGCATGGGTCTCAAGATAACTGATCCCGCGATCTTTGACCGTCAGCAGCGAGAGGATTTCCGCCAGCGCCAAATGCTTATGAACATCCGCAGGCCCACCAGCGTGGTAGCTATGCTGGTAGGAGAGCATCGATCAGGTCTTTACTCGAAGATCGCGGCAACGATGTCTTCCAGATGCCGCTGGTCCACCTCGTCAAACGTCCCCGCATCAGGGTTATCGATATCGAGGACGGCGATCAGCTCGCCTGATCTATTCTGTACAGGGACGACAATCTCGCTGACAGAGCGGCTGTCGCACGCGATGTGGCCCTCGAACTCGTGCACGTCCTCGACCACATGGGTTGTGAGGGTCGCCGCAGCTGCGCCGCAGACACCTTTGCCGAACGGGATGCGGAGACAGCCGAGCGTGCCCTGATAAGGCCCAACGACGAGCTCTTGAGGCTTATCGGGATCGACGATGTAGAAGCCAGTCCAGATGTTTGCAGGAAAAGCCTGCGCCAAGAGGCAAGAGACCGTGGCCATGCGCGCGGTCACATTGGGCTCCCCATCGAGAACCGCCGCGATCTCTTTTGCCGTCTGCTGATAAATTTCGTCCTTGGTCATTCGGTCAGACCGAACCGAAGCGGCGGAAGGTCAGCGACGGTGACTTCGACCTGATCGCCGCGATGGAGCGCACCAACACCTGACGGCGTACCGGTGAAGATGAGGTCGCCCGCCTTGAGTTCGAAATAGAGCGAGAGCTTCGCGATCATCTCCGGGATCGACCACACCATCTGGGACAGGTCACCGTCCTGGCGCAATTCTCCGTTAACGGAGAGCCGAACTGGCCCGGCATCCATGATCTGGCCCTCACGCTCCTCAATCGGGCCAATCATCGCGCCATTGTCGAGGGCTTTCGCAAGGTCCCAGGGCGCGCGCCTCTCTCTCGCCACGGCTTGGAGATCCCGCCGCGTGAGGTCACAGCCGCAAGCGTAGCCGTAGATGAGGCCCGGCACGTCGCTCGGCGACAGCTTCACACCGCCCGCCTGGAGCGCCACGACCAACTCCCCTTCATAATGCAAGTCCTCTGTGGCCAGAGGAAAGGGAATGCTCGTTTCGGCGCAAGCCGCATCAGCGGGCTTGGTGAAAAAGACGGGGTCAGTCGCCTTTGGGTCACCGCCCATCTCGGCCACGTGATCGGCATAGTTCTTACCGATGCAAAGGATGCGGCGGACAGGAAAGGCTTCGCCCTTTGTGGTGGGCAGGGTCGGGACAGGAATGGTGAACATGCTCACCGGCTACACGATCTCGACAAACGAGGCGACCCCAGCCGCAATCAGCGCGAGCGTGTACGTCGTGCCGTAAACGAAGCTGACAAACACCGTCGCCACGATCGACTTCCGCCAGCTGCGTTTGAACGCACCGCGCAGTCCCATCAGATAATAGAAAGGCACGCCCAAGAAAAACGCGCTCGCGCCCGCCTCTGGCGGCAAAAACCTACTGGTCCACAAGGACAAGGTCATCACCAAAAACGCAAAGGCGTGGGTCTGAATCGATAGCAGCAGATGGTCATAGATCAGCGCATCTTTGCCGCGGACGAAAATCGTTCCGAGCAGCGCCATGAACGGAATGAAGAGGATCATCAAACGCGGAATCCATCCGTTCAGCGCATTGTTAAAGGCCGCCGGGTTTTGCGCTGTGCCAAGCACAGCATTGGTCAAACGCTGTCCACTGATCTTACTGCCATAGACCTCGAGCTCTGACTCGGCGAGCCGCTGCTCAAACCAAGCGATCTGTTCGTCGGTATACGAGACATCTTGGGCCTTCATCAGAAAGCCGCCATAGAATTCGATCTGAGGCGCACCGTCAGCCGCCTCCAACTCGCTGAACACCTCGGCCGCAGCATCGATCTCTGAAAGTTCAGGGTCGATTTCGATAGCCGCCGCACCAGGGATCTCATCCTGGACAATGGCCTGGAGCACGAGGAGATGGCGGTCGGTCAGCCATAGCGTCGTGAAGAACATGAAACTGACGACGAGAAAGTACCGTATCGGCGGCGTAAACGGTGACCGGCGACCATCGGCATACTGGCGAACATGGCTGCCAGGCTTGGTCAATGTCTGCCGCGCCGTTCGGACAAAGCGGCCGTCAAGGGCCGCCGTGTCCGCCACGGTTTCTGCGGCGAGGCGAACGATCGACCGGCGGCAGTCATCGTTCTTCTGACCGCAATTGTAGCAGTAAGGGCCCACGATCCGGGTGCCGCAGGCCAGACAGGCGATGGAGCCGTCTCGCATCATCGTGTTGCTGGCCATAGGCCCGAACCCGTTCCCCAACTCACACAAAGAAGTATGCGCCGGTTTGCGGCGCAACGCTAGAACCGTCTGAAATCGGCCTCTTTAGCCCAGAACGTCCTGGGTGGCCTGGGCGAAGATGGCGAGACCTTCGTCCACTAGGGCGTCGGGGGTGACGAGTGGCACGTGGGTCCGGATCACCTGGGCCTTTCGACCGGCTGTTAGGGTGATGAGGCCGAGCTCCCGCGCGCGTTTTTGGATTGCGGCAGCCGCTTCGCCATTGGGTTTCGACGGATCACCGTCTTGCACCATCTCAACGGCAGCCATCGCGCCAACCCGGCGGACGTCGCCAAAGGTCCCCTTGCCCACACCCTGGGCGAGTTCGTTCCAAGCAGCCTCAACCTTGGCGCCAATCTCCTCAGCGCGTTGGATCAGGCCCTCTTCCTCGATCACATCGAGAACGGCGAGCGCCGCGGCGCAGGCCACCGGGTTGCCGCCATAGGTCGAGCCCATGCCGCCAGGCGCGATCTTGTCGAAGAGCTCGGCCTTACCGACCACAGCCGAGAGCGGGAAACCGCCCGCGATGGACTTCGCGCAAATGAGGAAGTCAGGCTCGATCCCGGCATGCTCAATCGCGAACATTTTGCCGGTCCGCGCAAAGCCGGTTTGCACTTCATCAGCGATGAAAAGAATGCCGTGCTCGTCGCAAAGTTGGCGCAGGCCTTTCAAGAACTCGACCGGCGCAGGGATGAACCCGCCCTCGCCCTGCACAGGCTCGATCACGATGCCCGCCACGTTGTCCGGTGAGACCGATGTCTCAAGGATATGGCGCAGGCAATTGAGCGCGCCTTGCGCTGACACGCCCTTATATTCGTTCGGATACGGAGCGTGATAGACATCCGACGGGAGAGGTCCAAAACCGATCTTGTACGGAACAGCTTTGCCGGTCAGCGCTGTGGCCAGCAGTGTCCGTCCGTGGAACGCGCCCTCGAACGAGATGAGGCCAGGACGGCCCGTGATCCGCCGCGCGAACTTACACACCTGCTCTGTCGCTTCAGAGCCCGTGTTCATGAACATGGTCTTGTAGGTGCTGCCCCCGGTTTGACCGGAGACTTGTCCGACCAGCGCGTTCAGCCGCTCAGCGAGCTCCACATAAGGTTCGTACTGCGCAACGCCGAAACAGGTGTGCACGACCTTATCGATCTGCGCCTTTGCGGCTTCCATCACCTTTGGGTGGTTGTGGCCGACATTAAGGACGCCGATCCCGGCGATGAAATCGATGTACCGTTTGCCCTCAACATCCCAGAGCTCAGCGCCCTGCGCCTTAGCCGCATAGATGCCCGACTTCGACGGAAGACCCATGGGGCAGGCCTGGTCACGGCGCGCCACCCAAAGGTCATTGGTGGGGTACTCGTTAGCGCCAGCTTGTCCGTCTGCCATGGTGGGCCTCCTCTGCTCAGAAAGCCCCCCTCTGCTCCCGTTGGAACGGGGGTTCAAGGGGCGGAACCGCTGGGCATGCCCCTTGTTTGATCAGAATCTGCCGCTGACCGTGAACCGCGCGTTGAGCGGTGCGCCGACCGTCGCCTGGTGCGTGCTGTGGGCGTTCGGGAAATAGGTCGTGTCGGTCAGGTTCTCGATGTTCACCTGAAGCCGCAGCTGATCGGAAATGTCGTAGTAGGCCGCCGCGTCAACCCGGGTATAGCCCGGCAGCACTGGCCGCACCCCGTTGACTGGCCCGTTGGTGATGAAGCTCTCGTCTTGATAGGTCAGACCGATGCCGAGGCCAAAGTCTGGCGTGACCTGGAAGGCGTTCCATAGCGAGAACATGTTCTCCGGCAGCTCGCGGCGACGGAGCCTCTCGCCGTCGTCGTTCGGCGTTTGGTCACCTTCGAGATAGCTGTAGCCTGCTGTCACCGACCACCAATCCGCCAGCTGACCTTGCAACTGGAGCTCGAAGCCCTGGATATCGGACTCAAACCGATCAAAGTTCTCAGCGTTCGCGTCGGAGACCTCGAGGGTTTCTTGCTCGATCTCAAAGACTGCGGCTGTTGCGCTCAAAAGCTCGGTGATATCCCATTTGATGCCGGCCTCGAGGTTTGTGAACGAGTCTGGCTCAAGCCGATCATTGTCGCCATTGATGTTGGCGAACTGCTCACCACTCCGTGGCAGGAACGATTCACTGTAGCTCGTGTAGAAAGAGATGTTCTCCATCGGTTTGAAAACGAGACCAAGGCGAGGTGACCATTCACTATCGATCCGATCACGACGCTCAAGCGAGTCGGGGTCGCGATTGAATACGCTGATCTCAAAGTTATCGTACCGTACACCAATCACCAGATCGAGCATGTCAGAAATCTCGATCTCATCCTGGATGTAGAAGGAGAAGACTTCGACGTCAGCTTCGGTGTCATCGTTCAGATCAGTCGAAAGATCCACGACCGTGGCATTGCCATTGGCTGCCACACCGACACCGCCGCGCAGGTCGAGCGGGCGCTGGATGGTGAAGAACTCCACATCGTCTTGCGAGTCTGACCACACTGGATTGAAGCGATCATTGTCATTGGACGTATCGATATACTCAACGCCGGTGACAATCGTGTGATGGATCTTCGCCGTGTCAAACTCACCGATGAGATCAGCTGACAGGATCAGGTTTTGACGATCGGTCGTATCGACATAGCCATCGAGACCCACCGTGGTCGGATCATTAGTCTCGTTATAGCTCGCAGCGTAAAAGTTCTGATAGAACTTGTCATAGTCGCCATAGAACGCGCTGAACCGGCCTTTGAGGCTGTCGGCAAACTGGTGCTGCAGCGTCGCGCGGTAAAGATGCGCCTCAAGCTGGTTATCGTTGAGTTCCGGATCACCGAAGACAATTTCATCGAAGGCTTCGACTGGGCGACCGTCCGCCCCGGTCACGATTCCGCGGTCAATAAACCGTTCGTGGTCGACATATTCGTAGGAGACATCGAGTGTTGTATCGGGGCTGAGCTTGAACTTCGCCGTCGGATTGACCCCAATCCGCTCGCCGTCGAAGAAATCACGGTGATTGTCGAGGGTCTCGTACATCGCATTGATGCGGAACGCGGAGCTATCGCCGGCGTCGATGTTGCTATCAATTTGCACAGCATACGCACCAAACGTATCAACAGACGCTTGATAGCCGGTGAACTGCTCACCGATCTCCGCCTTTTTGGTCACACGGTTCAAGATACCGCCCGTGCCGCCGCGACCAAAGAAGAGCGCGTTCGGACCACGCAGGATCTCCACCTGCTCCAGGTTATAGAGTGGGCGATAATACTGAACGTCATCCCGCACACCATCGATGAAGAAGTCCGCTGTCGAGCGCACACCGCGGAAGACGATCGCGTCCCGGTGCCCCTCGCCCTGCGACGTGTTCACACCGGGCGTGTATTCGATCAGATCACTGATGCTGTTAAAGCCGCGCAGCGCGATCTCGTCTGCTGTGATGATGGAAAGACTGGCCGGTACATCAAGGATGGGTGTCGGCGTTTTCAGGGCGTTCACTTGATCATTATACAGATACTGTCCTGGCACCACGATGACATCAGCAGCAGCGCTTGCCGCAAGCGGCTCAACGGCACTCGCCGACAGAGCGATCGCGCTAGCGGACAGGAAAACAGACAACATGGTGAAGGCCTAACAGTATAACGAAGGTGGCCTTCTGTTCATATTGAGAATGAGTGTCAACTGAAATGAGAACGGCTCGCAGTTGCATTTATGTCTCAACTTGCGAGGCGCGTGGCAGAGATGGCACAGGTGCCCCGCGCAGCCAACCACGGACCACTTGTGATGACGACGCCCGATCCCCGCTTCCTTGGCGCCCAAAGCTTTGAGACGGCGGTGCTCTCGACCCGCCATGCCGAGGCCGCGGACATCGACGATCTCGGGCATGTGAACAACGCGGTCTATGTCCGCTGGGTGCAGGATGCAGCGGTCGCCCACTGGTTCGCGGTGGCGCCTCAAGAGGTGCACGAGGCTCAAATCTGGGTCTGCAGCCGGCATGAGATCGACTACACCGATCAGGTGTTCGAGGGCGAAGAGGTCGAGGTCCGCACCTGGCTTGGCGCGCGTGCCGGAGCACGTTTTGCCAGGCACACCGATATCCGGAAGCCAGGGGCCAAGCGACCAGCGATCACGGCCGTCACCCAATGGGTGCTTCTTGACCGCGCCAGCGGCCGCCCCCGCCGCGTCGACAATGCAACCTTGGAGCTCTTTGGCCTCAAAGAGCTCTAGCCAGCCGCAAAGTGCGAGACTTGCGTGATGCATTCTGCATGATGGCGCGTCCGAACGCGTGCCTCGAAACGATGGCTCACATCGAGGCGGCATCTATTCTCCATTTTTATCAGATGCTTACGGGCGAATTTCCGGCGGCCTGAGGCCGATGCCGGTCGGGGCGCGCCGTTTGCGTTGGATGGTTCAAACAACGCATCCGATGGGGACCACGCTCGATGAGACATCTGCTCGCCACCATGGCCACGACGGCTTCGCTCGGCTCGCTTGCGCACGCCGCCAGCATCGAATTGAAGGCCACGGTGCGGGATTTTCTCGACACCCATCCCGATATGGAGCGCACGGTCGGCAATGACCGCAACATGGTCGAAACGACGCTCGGCGCCGACGGCAATCCGATCTATGCTGGCGGGCCAGGCGGCACGGCCACCACCTCAGGTCAGGCGTCCTTCGATCAATGGTACACGGATGTCCTGGGCGTGAACCAGTCGATGGATATCATCCTTGAGCTGCAAGACAACGACAATGACGGTGTCTTCACTTACTCCAACAGCAGCTTCTTCCCGATCGACAACCAACTTATGGGCAATCAGGGCCGTCCGCATAACTACCATTTTACCATGGAGCTCGAAACAGCCTTCACCTATCAGGGTGGCGAGACCTTCACGTTTCGAGGTGACGACGATGTCTGGGTCTATATCAACAACGAGCGGGTGATCGACCTCGGCGGCGTGCACGGAGCACAAACCGCGAGCGTCGACCTCGATATGCTCGGCCTAACCGCTGGCCACGACTATCCTTTCAAGCTCTTCTTCGCTGAGCGGCACACGACGCAATCGAACTTCCGGATCGATACGTCGATGCTGTTGCAAGCGACCAACCCAGTCCCTCTGCCGTCGGCAGCGGCGCTCTTCCTGCCAGCCCTCTTAGGCAGCGCTTGGGCGTCGCGCCGACGGTCCTCACAATCTAAAGGCGATGTGTAGCGCGCGTCGTCACTTACGCGCTGGCTCGGCAAGATTCGCGGCGAAATCCTTCGGACTAAGAAGCGGACCCACGGCACGCTGGTTGATCATTACACCGAGGAATTGCTCCGTACCCTTTGTCTGCTCCAGCACGTCGGCATATGACGGGGCACCTCGCGTGGCAAAGGCGTAGGCCGAACGATCAACTTGCCCCGACCGTTCGGCCTGCGCCAACCGCTTGGGGCAGCTGCAAGGTGCGTCTGGGTTGACGACCCCGCAATTGCGGCACGTCGCCAGAACCACCCTTTCCCGCGCCGTAGAAAGACAGTCGCGATAAGAGCTGAGGCTCACACCCATAATCTCCGCCGCCTCGCGGTCGTCTGTTTCCAGAACATCTCCGAGCACATAGGCAAGCCTATGGAGTCGATCGAGGCATAGAAGAAGCGCCATGGAACAGACGATCCTCAACTCACTAAGGGCAAGGGCATCCTCCGGACCCGCCACATTGTCGTCGTCAAGCGCCGCCAGCAAACGGTCTTCGAAGACCTCGAACGTGATGCCCTGCTCTCTCGCCAACCCGGACGGGGCGGAGAGGAGATACGCGCTGGCGACCGCCAGTACCCAGATGATAAAGGGACGATCACTGCTGAACGTGGAGAGCTCGCCCACGATGCGGACCAGGATCGCCTCGGTCGCCATCAACGCTTCGCCTGGGTCGACCAACATGCGCACAGCGAGGTGGTGCACCGGATCCTGGATGGCGCGCACCAGCTCTTCGAGCGCAGGCCGATCCCCAGCCTGCGCTCGCTTGACCAAGCAGTCGAGCACCGAGCGCGTCAGATCCACGATGTCCCTCCCAGCGCGTTACGTTTGCATAAGACGTCCAAGCGACGTCGGTCTTTCCTGATGGGCTCAACCCACCCCTAAGCCATCAGCACAGGCACCATGCTCAGCACCAAGAGCGCGGCCATCGCTTGGTTAAAAATCCGGGCCCGCCGCTCGGTTGAGAGCAGCCGTTTGATCTGGGTCCCGACGGCGAGCCACATGGTGAAGTTCGGAATACCGACGGCCAGGAACCCAGCCGCCAGCAAGAGCACTGACCCCAGGCTGGTCGTATCAAGATAGACCGTCAGCGCGGTGACAATCATCGCCCAGGCCTTGGGGTTTACGAGCTGAAAGAGCGCCCCCTCCACAAAGGTCATGGGACGCGCCGTCCCCGTCTCACCACCGACCTGCGGCTTGGCGGTGGCGATCTTCCACGTGAGGTAGACGAGGTAAGCGGTGCTTGCGACTTTGATCACAACGATCAGGCTCGGAAAGGCCTCGAACACCCGCATGAGACCAAGGCCCACCGCGAGGTTCATCAGTATAAAGCCGGACAAGATGCCCGCCACCAGCTTGACGGACGGCTTGATCCCCCATTGCGTCCCTGACGTCATGACCAAAAAGTTGTTCGGCCCAGGCGTCACGGTACTGACAAAGACGAAAGCAGCGGCGGCGAATAAATCAGTGAGCGTCATGGAGAAGAAATAGCTGGTCAAATGCGCGATTTCTTCGCAAAATTGTGTCGCGATGCATAAAGATCAGGAAAAATGGCGACGATTGACGAGTTCGACAGGAAAATTTTGCGCGCGCTGTCAAAAGATGGGCGTCTGACCAACGCCAAACTGGCAGAAGAGGTCGGCCTGTCCGTTTCCGCCTGCCACCGCCGGGTGCAAGAGCTCGAGCGGACCGGTGTCATCAAAGGCTACCGCGCGGTTCTCGATCCCCATCACCTGGAGCGGGACTTCCTTGCCATCATGACCGTTGCGCTCGGTCGGCACACCAAGAAAGATCAAGAGAACTTCGAACGAGCGATGGCGAACGCCAACCAAGTCACAGAGTGCTACAACGTCACCGGGGCGGTCGAATACGTCATGAAGGTCGAGGTCGCGGACCTCGCCGCCTACAAGCAGTTCCACACCGAGGTCTTAGGCCAACAGCCCGGCGTGATCGGCATCACGTCCTATATTGTCATGGACACGCCCAAGAGCCCCTGACGCAAACGCGATTATTCGTCCGTTGCCCTGCAGCAAATGTGGCACTAACCATGCCTTCATGTCTTTTGAGAGCACATCCAGCTACGTCGCCACCGATGACCTCAAGGTCGCGGTCAATGCCGCTGTCACCCTTGAGCGGCCCCTCCTGATCAAAGGGGAGCCCGGCACCGGTAAAACCGTGCTCGCCAATGAGGTCGCCCAAAGCCTCGGCGCCCCGCTGATCGAGTGGCACGTGAAGTCGACCACCAAGGCGGCCCAAGGCCTCTACGAGTACGACGCCGTCGCTCGCCTGCGCGATAGCCAGCTCGGCGACGAAAAGGCCACGGATGTTGCCAATTACATCAAGCGCGGGAAGCTTTGGGAGGCCTTCACCTCTGACGTGCGCCCTGTCCTGCTCATCGACGAAATCGACAAGGCTGACATCGAGTTCCCGAACGACCTTCTCCAAGAGCTCGATCGCATGGAATTCTTTGTCTACGAGACCGGTGAGACGATCAAAGCGGCCCAGCGCCCAGTGATCATCATCACCTCGAACAACGAAAAAGAGCTGCCGGACGCGTTCCTGCGCCGCTGCTTCTTCCACTACATCAACTTCCCGGACGAAGAGACGATGAAGGACATCGTCGAGGTGCACTATCCCGGCATCAAAGAGCGTCTGGTGCGCGAGGCCCTCACCCGGTTCTACGCCTTGCGTGAGACACCGGGCCTCAAGAAAAAGCCTTCGACGTCAGAGCTTCTGGATTGGCTCAAGCTTCTGATGGTCGAGGATGTCGATCTCGAGACACTCCGTGAGAAAGATCCGCGTAAGGCCATTCCGCCGCTGCACGGTGCCCTCCTCAAAAACGAGCAGGATGTGCATCTCTTTGAGCGTCTCGCCTTCCTCGCCCGCCGCGACGGACAGTAAGCGGATCAAACAGGGGGCTTTCTCGCAAGATAGACCCCCACCGCCATCACCGCGAGACCGAGCACGCGCCGCAAGGTAAGTGACGACTGCGCGGCGCCAAGCCATCCAAAATGGTCGATCAGCGATGCCGCAATCAGCTGCCCCAGCAGCACAAAGAAAACCGCGTTCCCTAGCCCAAACTTCGGCGCCACAGCGGTGATCGAAAGGATGTAGAACGCTACGAAGATGCCTGCGCCGTAGTAGAACCAGGGCACGGGCTCACTGCTCTTCACCGGATTGGTGGCTGTTGAGAGAAAGACGGCCAGGCTGATCAACCCGCCCACCAGCAACAACAAGATCGCGGCGGCGCTTGGCGAACCAAACCGTGTACCGATGGACGCGTTCATCGACGCCATCACCGGGATACCAATCCCTGCGGCGAACATGACAAGAGCATAGACAACGTTCGGGTGGGTCATGATGGGTACACCGTTCGGGTCACACTGTCTCGTGCCGCTTTGCTTTCCAGCCAAGCCGCAAGCTTGGGACGACTGGACCGCCATGCCCGTTCTGGCAAGCGCAGGTCGAGATAAGTCAGGAGGCTGATCAGGCTGATCGCTCCGAGGTCAAAAGCAGGTTCGTCGTTCGGCCAGCCCTCCTCAATCGCGTCCAAGGTGCGATCGATACCAACAAGCCACCGGCTCTCCCAAGCCTCGGACCGCTCACCCTCCGGCCGGCGGCGCTCCATCACCGCACTGAACGCTTTGTCCATCATCCCATCACAGAGAGACTGGAGATGGAGAACGTCCCACCGAGCGTCATCATCAGGAACCAATGGGTTACGAGTAGATAAGCTGTCCAGAAACGCGCAGATCAGGTGGCTGTCTGCCAATGCGGAGCCCCGCTCGCGCTCGAGCGTTGGCACGAGGCAGAGGGGGTTGGGTATAACGTCCACCGCCCCATCGTCGAGAGGGTTCAGAGAAATCTCCTCAACAAGGTCTTCCAGACCTTTTTCGATGATCACCATACGCACTTTCCTAGCGTAGGGTGAGGTTGGCGAGATATAGAGCTTCATCATGGTCCCACACTCCCCGCGACCGTTTTCATCATGGTGACAAATCCATCGAGCCGCTCTTTTCCGATCGCCGCACACATATCGGCATAAAGACGATCACCTGTGGCCTCGAGACTTTCGGCGATCGACAGACTGTCTTTCGTCGGATGAACTTCTTTTGAGCGGGCACTGGAAGCTGATGGCCGACGCTCCACCATCCCTTGCGCCTCAAGCGCGTTCAGAAACCGCGCGAGGGTCGATTTCTCTAGCCGCATATCATCCGCGAGGGCCTGCTGCGTCCGCCCTGGCTCTGCCAACACAGCGCGCAGGACGTAGGCATGGGAAGGCGTCAGGGCGAAAGGCGCAAACGCCTCCTCCCAACGACGATTGAGCTGCCGCGAAAGCGCATTGAGGTTGAAATAGAGACACCGCTCGAACACTGGTCGGGCCTTTCACATAACCGTTGCATATACAACTGTTTTCTTATGTCACCGTTCCGCGAAACCTCTCCCCAGCTGGTGTCACCAGAATTGCAAGATGTGCTAGGACACCATAAGACCTGCGCGGGTGGGTAGGGGTATTGTTATGAGCCGTTTCATTGCTTTGATCATGGGTCTCCTAGGTGCTGTAGGCACCAGCCAAGGGCCCGAATTCACGCAGCAATACATCCAAAACCTCACCGGCCGGGTGGCCGAGCTGCAAAACATCGTCGATCGCTTTGATCGCACCGTGGCGGACGAGAACATGAGCCGCCAAGAAGGCCTCCAGGCCTGCCGGTCCGATGAGCCGATCCTCGCAAGCCTGTGCGGCGGGATCACGGACGATGTGACCCGATATGAGACACTCAGCGCGCAGCTCGCGCAGCTGACCACCGCATCAGAATGGGAACGGCCCGTGATGCTGGCCCGCGATTTCGATCGCGATATCGCCGAAAGCACCTATGCAGCTTATGAGCCGGCGGTCCCTGCAACCGCAGCAGGCGGCGCCTACGCCCTCGCGGGCTTCGCCGCACTTTGGCTTGTGACCTCGATCCTTCTCGGGATCATCACGGCGCCATTCCGCCGGTACTGATTAGCGGTCCAGCGGCCGCACCCAGTGCCCCATCTTGCGGCCTGGAGCGACGTCTTTTTTTCCGTAAAGCGTGAGGCTAGCGCCGAGGGTCGCCGTGAGAGCGCGCCATTCATCGGTGTCATGACCGATCAAATTGATCATCTCACTGGGTATCAGTGTCCGCGTGTCGCCTAAGGGCCAGCCAGCAACAGCGCGGATATGCTGCTCAAACTGTCCCGTGGAGCACGCCTCGTGGGTCACATGCCCCGAATTGTGGACCCGCGGCGCCATCTCGTTCGCCAGAAGCTCGCCATCACAATCGAAAAATTCAACCGTCAGAACACCGACGTAATCGAGCTTATCCAGCACGGCGCGCGTGGCCGACTGCGCTTGCTCGCGCACCGCATCTGACGTTTCAGCAGGTAAGACGCTGCGGTGAAGAATGCCGCTCCGGTGTTCATTTTCAGCGACGTCAAAAAAGGTGATCGCGCCGTCTCTCCCGCGGGCCGCCACCTGGCTCACCTCACGGGTAAACGCCGCTTTCGCCTCAAGGATCCATGGGCCACCGCCAAGATCGGCAAGCACCTTTGCAGGATCCTCTGTCCCCTGAAGGCTGGCTTGGCCCTTGCCGTCATACCCGAACTGGCAGGTTTTGAGAATCGACGGCCCTGCCTCGGGCAGCGCCCGCGCGAGGTCATCGGCATTCGCTACGGGCCAGTAATCGACAGTCTTGATGCCGAGCGAGCGGAAGAAGTCCTTCTCGCGCACCCGCTCCTGGCTCGCCGCCAATGCTGCCGCGGGCGGCGCAAGGACGCCATCCGCCTCCGTCACCGCAGCGGCGGTCGCGGCCGGTACGTTCTCAAACTCATAGGTGACCGCGTCGACCTCTCGGGCGAAGGCTTTCACCGCCGCGAGGTCATCATAGGCCGCCTGACGCACCAGGGTTGCGACCTCGCCGGCCGGCGATCCCTCTGCATCAGGACCAAAAACAGCTGTCCGGAACCCGAGCTTTGCAGCAGCGGAGCACAACATGCGCCCCAGCTGCCCTGTACCCAAGATCCCGATCGTGGCACCGGGTTTTAGCATCATCTAAAGAACAGGCTCATCCGTAGGCGGTGCTTCAAGCACCGCGTCGCTTTGTTTTTGCCGCCACGCCTTGAGGCGCATGGAAAGATCATTATCGCTCAGCGCCAGGATCGACGCCGCCATCAGGCCTGCGTTCTTGGCGCCAGCCTCACCGATCGCCAGCGTGCCGACCGGAATGCCGCCGGGCATCTGCGCGATCGAAAGAAGGCTATCCATGCCGGAAAGGGCTTTGGACTCCACGGGAACACCGAGCACCGGCAGTGTCGTCATCGACGCAACCATACCCGGCAAGTGAGCTGCGCCCCCCGCCCCGGCGATGATGACTTTGTAGCCGTCTTCTTCCGCATTCATCGCAAACTTGACCATGCGGTTCGGCGTTCGGTGGGCGGAAACGATCAAATCGTCGTGCCCCACATCCAGGGCATCGAGCACATCAGCAGCCGCTTTCATGGTCGGCCAATCGGAGGTCGAGCCCATGATGATCGCGACGGATCTCACGTCGTGGTTCATAGTGCACCCAAGCGCAGCAAAGACGGACCGCTACCGGAAAGTCCTTCTTTTCGCAAGGTTCTCTAGCCGCGAAGCGCCTTGATCCGTGCGATCAATCCAGCCGTTGAGCTGTCATGCTCACCCGCCCCCTCGCCCTTCAATTCCGCAAGGATGGGCTTCGCTAGCACCTTGCCGAGCTCCACCCCGAACTGGTCGTAGGAGTTGATGCCCCAAATGACCCCTTGGACGAAGATCTTATGCTCATAGAGGGCGATCAGGGCACCGAGGGTCCGGGGCGTCACCTGATCCATCAAAATCGTCACCGATGGCCGATTGCCAGGAAAGGCCTTGTGCTTGGCGAGGCGTTTCGCCTCAGCCGGGTCCGCGCCGCCATCGAGCAGGCTGCGCTCGGCCTCTTCCTCTGTCACCCCGACCATCAGCGCCTCGGGCTGAGCAAGGACATTGGCCAGGAGCTTTTCGTGGTGATCACCCAACGGGTTGTGGGATCGCGCGGCGGCGATGAACTCGCAAGGGATGATATCGGTGCCTTGGTGGATCAATTGATAAAACGCATGCTGACCATTGGTCCCAGGCTCACCAAACAACGTTGGGCCTGTGGCGTAGCCAACGGCACTGCCGTCATGGCGGCGTCCCTTGCCGTTCGACTCCATATCCGCCTGCTGAAGATAGGCCGCCAGCCGGTGAAGATATTGGTCGTAAGGCAAAACAGCGAGCCCACTCATGCCGAGGAAACTCCGGTGCCAAAGCCCGGTCAGACCGAGCAGAACCGGAAGGTTCTCCGTGAGCGGCGCTTCCTCAAAATGCCGGTCCATCTCGCGGGCGCCGTCCAGCAGTTTCTCGAAATCGTCCCAACCGACCGTCAACGCGATCGGCAGGCCGATGGCTGACCAAAGGCTGTAACGCCCGCCAACCCAGTCCCAGAAACCAAAGACGTTCTCCTGCGCGATACCAAAGGCCGATGTCGCGTCCGCATTGGTGGAGAGCGCCACAAAATGGCTGGCGATGTCGGCCTCGCTCCGCCCCTGACCTAGGAACCAATCCCGGGCGCTGGCCGCGTTGGTCATAGTCTCCTGCGTGGTGAAAGTCTTGGACGCGATACAGAAAAGTGTCGTCTCCGGATCAATCTGGCGTAAGACTTCTGACAGATGCGTACCGTCAACGTTGGATACAAAGTGCACAGAGCGACCGTCGATCCAATAGGGCTTCAGCGCTTCGGTCACCATCACCGGCCCGAGGTCCGAGCCGCCGATCCCGATGTTCACAACAGTGGTCAGCGGCTTGCCTGTTGAACCCCGCCTCTCCCCTGATACCACAGCATCAGTGAACGTTCTCATCCGCTGACGCACCTCTTCGATCAGCGGCATCACATCTTCGCCGTCGACCAGGTAGGTCCCGTGGCGCGTATCGCGCAGCGCTGTGTGCAGGACCGCGCGATGCTCGGTCGAATTGATCGGCGCGCCCGCGAACATCGATGCTCGGCGCTCCTCAAGACCAGCCTCGCGGGCCAAGAAATAGAGCTCCTCCATCACCGCGCTGGTGATGCGGGTTTTGGAATAGTCGAGGAAGAGCCCGCACGCCTCGCGCGAGAAGCGCTCAAACCGGCGAGGATCATTGGCGAACAGCCCCCGCAACTCCGCCTGGCCATCGGTTTGGGCGAGGGCTTCGAGCGCCCCCCAAGCTTTCAGCGTGGTGGGGTCCGTCATGTCTCGCTCCCGGGATGCCTGAAGGAATCAGTACTTCACGGAGCATCCATAGGGCGCAGACAGCGTCGTGACCACCTCTTCGCCATCGGCCATCGCACCGAGCGCGGCCGAGACGTAATTCTGCGCATTCGGAAGATCAGCAGGATCAGCCGACGGGATCGTGTCGATGGCTCCGGCATAGCGCAGCAGGCCAGCGTCATCGATGATGTACATGTGCGGTGTGGTCTTCGCACCATAGGCTCGGCCCATGCTGCCATCCTCATCCAGGAGTACGTAAGCAGGCTCTGCGCCGCGGCTTGAAGTGAGCTCATTGGCCTTCACCGCTGAGACATGCCCTTGCTTTCCGGGGGCGGAGGAGATCACCGTCAGCCACACGACGTCTTCTGCCGCTGCCCGGCGCTGCAGGCTTTGCATATTGTCCGAATTGTAGTGCTTACGGACGAACGGGCAGTCGTGGTTGGTCCATTCAAGAACCACCGTCTTGCCGGCGAAATCGGCCAGGGACACCTCGGCGCCAGATGCGCTTGGTTCAGTGAAATCAGGGGCCGCCTCGCCAGGGATCGGCGCACTGGCGGCGGACATCATCATCAGGGCAGAGAGGGCGGCGGCGGTGATCATCCGGCTTGCTCCAGGGTTTGCGCAACGCGCTCAACGGTCAAAATCTGCGGCAGAATCTCAGGCTCTGCTTCGCCATTATAGTAGAGATAGAGCGGAACGCCGCTGCGTCCTTGCCTTTCTATCGCAGCGGTAATGATCGGGTCCGGATTGGTGAGATCGGCCACCATGAAGACCGTGCCCGTCTTCTGAAACAAGGACTTCACCGGCTCGGTGTCAAGCACGACGCGCTTGTTGTACTGGCAGGTGACGCACCACGCGGCGGTGAAGTCGATAAAGACTGGCGTTCCTTCTGCGCGGTATTGGGCGAGCATCGCCTCATCGTAAGGGATCTTTTCAGTCGATGCGGAGGCTACCGCGACCGGCTGAGCCGTGAGCGTGAAAAGAGGGATGAGCGCCGCTCCGATGGCAGCCGCCGCGGCTGCAAGAAGCGCTACGCTGTTGCCGTTCTCCTGCGCCAACCCGAAAAGCCAAGCCGCGAGCGACGACGCGACAAACGCGATGCCGAGGATCAACACGCCCTGCGGCCCGGCCTGAAGGCTCAGGACCCAAGTCAGCCACACCACCGTGCCGAACATCGCAAACGAGAAGAGCTGCTTGAGCCGCACCATCCATGCGCCCGGCTTGGGCAAGAGGCTCGCAATCTGCGGGGCTGCGGCAAGCGCGAGGTAGGGCAGCGCAAGACCGAGGCCGAGGGCGAGGAAGATAGCAATCGCGGCAGCCGGCGGCGCGGTGAGCGCATAGCCGATGGGCAGGCCAAGAAATGGTCCGATGCACGGAGCCGCGACGAGCACCGCGAGAAGACCTGTGAAGAACGATCCGGCTGCCCCCTTTTTCTGCGTCAGCCCCTGCCCCGCGCCCTGGATGGACGTCCCGACTTCAAACACGCCTGCGAGGTTGAGGCCGATCAGGAAAACGATGACGGCGAAAAGGCCGACAGCGATCGGGGACTGAAGATGAAAACCCCATCCCAGCTCTGCGCCCAAACCCCTCAGCACCAGGAGGAGCGATGCCATCGCAACGAACGTCACGAGAACGCCGCCTGTGTAGGCGAACGCATCCTTTTTGACCTCCGAACGGTCAGCACCGGCAAGCTGCGCAATCCCTGCAGCCTTCAAAAAGACGATGGGGAAGACGCATGGCATCGCGTTCAGCACCAGCCCGCCAAGAAGCGCGAAGGCGAAAATGAGAAAGATGTTCCCCGCGCCTTCATCCCTCGCAGCGGCCGCGGACGATGCCAACGCCAGGACCTCATCCGAGCGCTGAGCGTTGAAAACGACACCCACTTCCTGGCCGTCCATCGAGACCACCATCACGCCCGAAAGCGTCTCCGGCGGGGCCGCGCGGTACTTGAGGGCGGGCGTCAGGGTGAAGATCAAGTCTTCCGCCGACCGAAAGCTCGGCTGCGGCGCGGCGGGTTCGATATAGCCGCTCTCGCTGGGGAAAATGTAGGCCTCGCCTGCGGGCGCACCTTCGATGGCGAGAACGATCTCCCCGTCCCGGTCGGCAAAAGCCGCGTTGAGGTTTAGCTCGCGAGGAAGCGCCGAACGCGCCTCTCGGATCATCGCTGCGTTGCCGGATGCGTCCGCTGCTTCGTCGGCGACCGCGATCGCAAGCGACAGGTCGGCGCTTTCGGGGATGCAGACATCAAGGCAGATGAGCCATTCGGCGAACACATCAAACCGGACGCTCCGGCCCGCGGGTGTGTCCGCCGGCACGGTGATCGGCACAAGGAACAGCGGCCGCCCCTCATGGCCAAAATTCATCAGGGGACCGAGCGGCAAACGGTGCGGCAGCGGGTAGCCGATCTCGCCCGCCTCAAAACCTTCCGGCAACGTCCAACTCAGCTCCAGCGGCAACCCGCTATCGCCGGGGTTTTTCCAGTAGACGTGCCAGCCCTCTTCCAACTGTTGGTCGAGCGCGACCCAGAGCGTTTCACCCGGAACTGCGGCGGTTTTCTCCGCGATCAGGCGGCTTTCGGCGTGGCCCGTGGTGACCCAAGAGCCAGTCTGGGCGGTGGCGGGCGTGAGAAAGAGGACAAAAGCGAGAAAAAACCTGAGCATATCGTGCCCTTCGCTGACGCCCCCGGTTTGGTCACAGTGACCGATGCGCGCAAGACGCTATTCGGTCGGCAAGTTCGCGAGGAAAAACTCCACCGTGTTGAGGCCCATCACTCTGCGGATGTCGTCATCGGCCACATCGCGATCCATCAGGGCTTGGGTGATCGCCGCCAGTTCTGACGCATCGAGCTCGGTCGCCACCGTTCCATCGAAGTCCGAACCCAGCGCAATGTGATCAGCGCCGAAAGCCTCGATCCCGTAGATGATCGCATCAGCAATCCCCGCGGGGCTTGCATCGCACGTGACATCTTCCCAGAAACCAACGCCGATCAAGCCGCCGGCAGCCACAATCTCGCCCATCAGCTCATCGGAGATGTTCCGGGGGCTCTCACAATGCCCGTTAAAGCCCGTGTGGCTAACAACCAGCGGCTGGTTCGATAACGCCAGCGTGTCACGCACCGTTTGGGGCGAGGAATGAGCGACGTCGATGACAATCGACAGCTCATTCATTCGCGCCACCGCCTCGCGCCCAAAAGCCGAAAGGCCAGTCGCAGATGTTCCGTGCAGGGATCCACCCAGCTCATTGTCAAAGAAGTGTTGGAGCCCCATCAGCCGGTATCCCTCATCGTACAGCCGATCGATGGCGGCAAGGTCACCTTCCAAAGGGTGCGATCCTTCAATCCCAAGGATGCCGACAACGATACCCGGGGTGGTCGGAAGGCTTTCCACCTCCTCGATCAAGGACAGCGCGATCGCATCAAGGTCATCCCCGGTTTCAGCCAACGAACGGGCCAGGCCGCGGCGACCCTGCCAGCGTAGATAGGCGTCGCTGAGATCCCCGCGGGTGAGAATGACCGAGAACTGCTCGTCATTCTCCGCAAACCGATGAAGCCTTTGCGCCTGGTAAACCGCCCGCGCCTCAAGACTGCTCCATGTGGCCATGGGCCAGCGCTGCCCGAGTGCCAACGTCGTGATGTTGTCGGCCGCATCAGTGTCGTTCTCTTCGTAGTTTTGCCCGGCGGGGGACTTCGTGACGGCGGTGAAGACCTGAAGGAACATCCCGCCTTCCCGCATACGCGGCAGGTCGACATGGCCGCGGTCGTTGCGTTTGTGGATGTTCCGGTTCCAGAGCATCGTATCGCTGTGGAGGTCCGCAACCGGGATCGTTTCATGCAGCGCGGCAGCCTCGTCTGAGATCTCATAAGGCGCATGCGGAACGACAGGGTTCATCGCCTTATCCGCCATGGGCGGAACCAGGACGAAAAACAGAAGTGTCAGCACCCCAAGAAGGAGTGCAACCCAGGCGACCACGCGCGTGAAAAGCTTAGCCATAGCTTACTCTTACCACGCTTCGGGGCGTCGTCACCTGGGCAGGTGCAGCCTTAGGCGAGGGTCATCCCGCCGTCGACAATGTACTCTGACCCGGTGACGTAGCTCGCATCATCAGAGAGCAGGAATGCTGCGACCGCGGCCACCTCTTCGGGCTTGCCAAAACGGCCAAGCGGCACCTGTTTGGCAATGCCTTCCGCCATCGGGCCAGTGGCCTCTGAAGGCAGGTTGGTGCGGTTGAAGAAATCGGTGCCAATCGGGCCAGGGCTCACAGCATTGGCGCGGATCCCGCGTGGACCAAGCTCGGAAGCGAGGTTCTTCACCAGGTACCGCATGGCCGATTTCGAAGCGCCGTAAAGGGCCGAACCCGGCATGCTCATCTGCTGCACCACCGATGTGTTGATCACCAGCGAAGCGCCGTCTTTCAGTTGGTTCGAAAGCGCCGCGGCCTGCAGGATGGGCCCGCGAACGTTGACGTCCATTTGCTCAGCGTAGTTCTCGGCGGTGATCTCAGCCAAAGGATGGAAGAGACCGAACCCGGCGTTGAAGAACACGCCGTCGAGCTCGCCGACCTCCGCCGCAAGAGCCTTGGCGGCATCTGGGTCGCCCGCATCGTTTTTGATCGCGGTCACGCCAGGGATGGACTGGCGCACCTCATCAAGGCGGCCTTCGTTGGTGCCGGTGACAATGACTTTGCCACCTTCGGAGGCGATACGCTCAGCAGTGGCTTTGCCAATGCCGCTCGTGCCGCCAGTGATCAGGATGGTTTTTCCGTCGAAGCGCTGCATGGGAATCTCCTCGGTTGCGCGTCTGCTGGGCGAGAAGATTTGGCCAGCCACCGCCGACGGCAAGTTGCAATCGCAGCAAAGCTGTCTTGCCTTTTGGAAACATGAGGCAGCTCGGCGCGTTGATTATCGCGCCGCGGCGTATAGGTACCAGCCTGAAGCAACCGGTTCACCAGGAGACGACATGGCTGTTACCCTCCCCCCACTTCCTTATGAGCGGAACGCGCTGGCGCCCCACATCTCTGAAGAGACGCTCAACTTCCACTACGGCAAACACCACCAAAAGTATGTCGATGTGACGAACTCGATGATTGAGGGCACGCCGCACGCTGATGCTGATCTCGAAACCATCATCAAAGACGCCTACGGAACAAACCAGGGCCTCTTCAACAACGCAGCGCAAATCTGGAACCACACGTTCTACTGGAACTCGATGAAACCAGGCGGCGGCGGCAAGCCACCTGCTGGTTCTGCCATCGAAAAAGCGATCAATGACAGCTTCGGCAGCTATGACGAGTTCCGCACGCAGTTTGCAGCAGCGGGCGCGACGCAGTTCGGCTCAGGCTGGGCTTGGCTCGTCTCCAAAGGCGGCAAGCTTGAGGTCACCAAAACCCTCAACGCTGATGTTCCGCTGACGGATGGTGCGACGCCGATCCTGACTATGGATGTTTGGGAGCACGCCTACTATCTCGATTTCCAAAACCTGCGCCCAAGCTATATCGACACGTTCCTTGATCACCTGGTGAACTGGGACTTCGCTGAGGCCAATCTCGCAGGCTGACGCCGGGCAACAGTCCAAAAGGAGCCCGCCTTTATCCGAAGGCGGGCTTTTTTCTGCGCTGACCCCCAAAGGCCCGGCGGGCAAATCCGTATCCGGCAAGACCCGCCGGAAGCAGCACGGCGGCAGACGGCAGCGGGGTCGCGATCTCTGAGATCCCGCGTTCGATCGCCAGCTGCGATGTTTCTGTAAAGACACGGATGAAATCGCCAGGTGAGCTGGCCCACAGCGCAAGATCCAAGCGGTTCGGCTGATCTTCAAACAACGTCACACGGTCCCGACTCTCAAGACCTCGCGCCCTTACGTGCTCGTAGGTCGCTGTGCCGTTCATGAGAAAGTCGCTGTCGTAGATCACATTGTCGCTCGTCGCGACGCCAATGATCGGGGCATCAAAATAGATCGTGCCTTCGACACCCGCGGATCTATCCGGATCAAAAATGACGTAGTGGCTGGCCACCACCTCACCGGCCGCCACATCGCGGCCGACATCCGTCTCGATACCATCGTCGGAGACGACGTTCTGCCTCTCGTTGAAGGCCCTCAAGTTGAAATCGTTGTACCGATTGCCGCCGATCACGAGGTTATCGAGGTCCAGGATCTCGATGAACGAGCCGCCATTGGCAAGCGAGTGCCCTCCGGTGATCTGGCCGGAGATGATCACGGCTGATGCAGGCGACGGCATCGCCAGAAGAAGGACACAGAACAATCGACGCACGGGTTTCTCCTCGTGATGGAGAATGACCGTGCCCGGAAAACACTACTTAAGATTGCAAAAGATAGGCTGGATACAACGCAGTCGATCAAGCTTGCCGCGCCGCTAACCTTAGTTTGCGGTTAAGCTGTCATAGATGGTGGCGACAAAGACATCAGGTTTGATGAAGCCATCGTCCCGGCCCTCTGCATAAGGATCAGTGATGCCCGCACCAACGATGTCGTCTTTGCTGCTTCCGCCATTGATCATCGCCTGGACCTGATCGCGAATGTCAGTGAGCATCGCAAGATAAGCCTCAGCGCCCTCTTTGTCTGTCAGGCGGCCATGACCAGGAATGATCACCGTCTCGTCATCCGACATCGCCACGACAGCCTCAGCAGCCGCTATCGCACCATTGATGCTGCCCCCGCCCTCGAGGTCGATATAAGGGAACGTCCCCGAAGTTGGTGCGAACATAGTGTCGCCGGTGTGGATGACGTTCGCACCCTCAAAGACAACGAGACTGTCACCATCCGTATGCGCATGGGGCACGTGGATCGCTTTCACGGTCAGATCGTTGATGTGGAACGTCTGACGCTCACTGAACGTGATCACCGGGGCGTCGCCGGGCGCATCATTATCCTCGACCACGCGTATACGGACGTTCTCGTGACCAAAGATCAGGGCGCCGGACTCGCCCAAGTTCTCGTTCCCGCCCGTGTGGTCGAAATGGTAGTGCGTGTTGAGCACGAAATCGACACCGCGGCCGGACAGCCGCTCGACCTCTGCGAGAATTCTCTCTGATAAGGGCGCGAACTGGTCATCGACCAAGAACACCGCCTCATCTCCGTAGCATAGCCCGATGTTTCCGCCCGCGCCGTAGAGGACATAAACCCCCGGGCCGGCCTCTTCGCTGGTGATGGTCACGGACGAGAAATCGCGCTGCGCGTGAGCCGTCGCTGCGAGCGCAAGAAAGGCAACCGCCAAACGAATGATCATGGGCTCTCCGAAACTCTACTCTTTTATGACTTAGCGTGCCCCGAGGCATCAGGCGACCATCTTCGCCACCCCCAACGCGGAGGCTTGGTTCAGCGTGCGGCATCCCCTAGATCGTAGAGGATGGATCAAGACGTTCTCGCACCACAGGCCCCGAAGATCATGCAGCATGGCCCGGAAGGCTTTGAAGGCATGCGCAAGGCCGGCAACATCGCAGCGCGCTGCCTGGATATGATTGCCGGTGAGGTGAAGCCCGGTGTTGCGACCGAAGCACTGGACAAGCTCGCCTACGAGTTTGTCCAGGACAACGGCGCCGCATCCGCAACCATTGGCTATCGCGGCTATCGCCACGCGCTTTGTATCTCGATCAACCACGTCATCTGCCACGGGATCCCGTCACAGAAGCCGCTGCGCGACGGTAACATCGCCAATATCGACGTCACCGTGATCGTCGACGGCTGGCACGGCGACACGAGCCGCATGTTCTATGTCGGTGAGCCCAAGGTTAAGGCACAGCGCCTGTGCGAGGCGACCTTCGAATCCATGTGGAAAGGCATTGAGGTGGTGAAGCCCGGTGCCAACCTGCGGGATATCGGCCGGGCCATCCAGACCCATGCCGAGGCGCAAGGGTTCTCCGTCGTCCGCGACTTCTGCGGCCACGGGCTGGGTCAGGTGTTTCACTGCCCACCGAATGTCGTGCACTACGAAAGCTACCGCGACCGGGCCGGAAACGTGCATATGGCGCCGGACGTGACGCTGGTGGAGGGAATGTTCTTCACCATCGAGCCGATGATCAACGCCGGTAAGCCGGACGCCAAGATGCTGCGCGACGGTTGGACAGCGGTGACGCGTGACCGCTCGCTGTCAGCGCAGTTTGAGCATTCGATTGGCGTGACCGCTGATGGCTATGAGGTCTTCACAAAAAGCCCCGCGGGGCTCGATCAGCCGCCCTATCCGGCTGGATGACGGAGCGCGCCACGGACGCCAAGACCCTGCAGGCCGGTCACCGCGAACGGCTGCGCGAGCGGTTCCTCGCTGGCGGCGCTGACGCCTTGCAGGAGTACGAGCTGCTTGAGCTCCTGCTCTTCAACGCGATCCCCCGCCGCGATGTGAAGCCGCTAGCCAAGATCCTGATCCAAGAGTTCGGCAGTTTCGCCGATGCCATCAACGGGCCCCATGACCGGCTTTCGGCGGTGGTGGTCCCCGTGGAGGGCAAGCCGCCGCTGAAAGTGGGGCCGCGGGTGCTGGCCGAGTTCGCTCTCGCCCGCGCGGCTGCGCTTAAGCTCACCGCCGCGAACGTCCTCGGCCGTGAGGTGCTAACGAGCTGGGACTCCCTCGTCGCCTATTGCCGGTCCGCCACGGCCTATGAGCAGGTCGAGCAGTTTCGGATCCTCTTTCTCAACAACAAAAATGCGCTGATTGCTGACGAAAAACAGCAGACGGGTACGGTCAATCACACGCCCGTTTATGTCCGTGAGGTGATCAAACGCGCTTTGACCCTCAACGCCTCCGCCATCATCCTCGTGCACAACCACCCATCGGGAGACCCCACCCCGTCGCGCGCAGATATTCAGATGACGGGCCAAATTGTCGAGGCAGCCAAAGCGGTGGATCTTGTGGTGCATGATCACCTTATCATCGGGCGCGGCCAAGAGGTGAGCTTCCGCTCGCTAGGGCTCCTGTAACGAGCAGCCCGGAATGACAGCCAAACCCCATGTGCTTGTGAAACGATCCGTCAGCCTTGATGGGCACCGCACGTCCGTCGCCCTCGAACAGATGTTCTGGGATGAAATTGACGCGCTGGCCAAGCGCCAAGGTCTCTCCGTCAGTGGGCTGATCAGCCAAGTGGACCGGGGACGGCATACGGATCAAAACCTGGCGTCAGCCCTACGGCTCGCCGTGCTCGAGGCGCTGCGCCAACCGACCCACGACTGAGCATCAGCGCAAAAGAAAAGGGCCCGCCAACGGCGAGCCCTTCTCAAAACTCAAACAACGATGAGGCTTAGTAAGCGCTCATGTCGTCCATCATCATGTCGTCGAGCATGTCGATGGCGACGATCGATGTCATAGCATTCCGGTTTTTCGCCCATGCTTCAGGTGTCGAAGCTGGATCCATTGGGCGCTCTTTGCCGTAGGAGATCGTGTTGATGCGCGATGCATCGACGCCGAGGCCAACGAGGAAAGCTTTTGCTGCATCAGCGCGACGTGCACCGAGAGCAAGGTTGTATTCGCGGGTGCCGCGCTCGTCGCAGTTACCAGCAACAAGAACACGGATGCCGGTGTTCTCAGCTTGCTGCAGCCACATCGCCTGACGACGCAGGGTGGCCTGAGCTTCAGGCGTCAGGTTGAACTTGTCGTAGCCGAAGAACACGACGTCGCCGACTTCCGTGGCGAGCATCTCAGCAGCCAGTTCCATTGGCGAGATTTCAGGCTCGACCTGTTCCACTTCGACCACTTCTTCGGTCGTTGTGCATGCTGCTAGAAGGGCCATCGTTGCGATCAGGCCGCTCGTACCCAGAAGTTTGAAATTCATGGCTTTGCTCCGCTTTGCCTCTACTTTGGGACGACCCCCGTCCCGCCCTGACGCAGCTTAGAGACCTCCCCCAAGCCTTGCCAATCCTACATTCCCAATGTGCCGTAGGAATATTCCCGTTCGGGGGTTCCTTGCCACACCTTCGTGTTAATTTTGCGACAGGCTAACGAGCAATGCCGCCCTTTTCAACGATCCCTGCACCCAATTTGTTAATTAATCCAGACGCGGTGACCAAGCCGGGTCCGAGGCCTCGGTTGGCGTTGGCAGCTGACGCAGATTCTGTCCTGTGAGATCAATCGCATAGAGACGAACAGGGCCGCCAGGATAGGCTTCACGATGGAATGCTAGGACCCGTCCATTCGGGCTCCAGGTCGGCCCCTCGACGAGATAACTCTCGGTCAAAAGCCGCTCACCAGAGCCGTCTGTGTTGACCACACCGATATAGAACTTGCCCTGGTAGAGCCGTGTGAAGGCGATGAGGTCGCCCCGCGGGCTCCAGACCGGCGTTCCGTAGGTCCCGGTGCCGAAAGTGATTCGGCGCTGGTTCCGGCCATTGGCGTCCATCACGTAGATCTGCTGCGAGCCACCGCGGTCCGACGCGAAGGAGATAAAGCGCCCATCCGGTGACATCGACGGCGAGGTATCGATCGCCGGGTTGAAGGTCAGGCGGCGATAGCGGCCCGTGTCAGGATCCATGATCGCGACGTCGGAGTTGCCGTTCTGCTCAATCGACATCAACAGCTCCGAGCCATCCGGCGTGAAGCGAGGCGCGAAGGTCATGCCAGGGAAATCCCCCACCTCGCGCTGACGACCGGTCTCGATGTTGAAGAGATAAACCTTGGCTTTGCGATCCTCGAACAGCGCAAGATACGTGATCTCCTGCTCGTTCGGCGAAAAGCGCGGGGTCAGGACATCATAGGCCAGCCCGCCCGTGAGGGTCTGCGGATTGTGCCCGTCCTGGTCCATGATCACGAGACGCTTGGTCCGATCCGTCTTCGGACCGGTCTCACCGACAAAGACGATGCGGCTGTCGAAATAGCCGCTCTCACCGGTCAGTGAGGTGTAGA
>JBCBMW010000009.1:0-131068 GCA_039822105.1 Pseudomonadota bacterium
CTGCTAGAAGATAGTTGGCAAAAGCTTTTTCGGCGTTCAAAGTGAGCCTTGCACGTTTGTCATCCAAAATTGCAACGCTAAAATCTAAAACAGGACAGCGTTTAGCCCTGCCCGGCCACTCAAGCCCAACGAGGTTGTCTTCAACCTCATGGCGGACACGCTGCAGATCTCGGCCATACTGTTTTTGACCGGCGGTATCCAGAATCCCTTCGCGCTTTGGCTGATCATGCAGGCGATGCTCGCGGCCAGCAGTTTGAACATCCGCCGAGCGAGCCTGGTCATCGGCTTTGTGATCCTTTGCATCACGGTCCTGACCTTTGTGCACTATCCCCTGCCCTGGCGGACCGCGGACGGCTTCAACCTGCCCGAGGTTTACAAAGTCGGCCTTTGGTCAGCGCTGATGCTGGGGGTGGGGTTCACCAGCGCCTATGCCTACCGGGTTGCGGTCGAACGGACGAAGCTGAACCGGGCGCTGACTGCCACCCAGCTGGCGCTCAGTCGGGAGGAGCGCCTCTCGGCGCTTGATGGCCTTGCCGCGGCGGCTGCCCATGAGCTCGGCACCCCGCTCGGCACTATTCAGGTGACCGCGCGGGAGATGGAGCGCGAGCTGCCGGAAGGCCACCTCAAAGAGGACGCAACCCTCCTCATCAGCCAGACCCAGCGTTGCCAGGCGATTTTGCAGCGACTGAGCCAAGCTGGGGTCTCGGGCGATGCGGTCCACAACGTGATCTCGCTCGACGGCATGCTCCGCGAGGCCGCCCGGCCCTTTATGGAGCCCGGCGACAAAAGAATTGAGTTTCGTTTCGATCCCGAAAGCGGTGCTGTTCCGGAACGCCTCAGCCGCCGCCCAGAGATCATTTATGGCCTCCGCAACCTGATCGAGAACGCGGCCAAATACGCCAAGGATCAGGTCGACATCGGCGCGTCCTGGACTGACAGCTCTATCGAAGTGATCATTGCTGACGATGGCCCCGGCATCCCCGCCGACACCCTCATGCGGCTCGGCGAGCCCTACCCCCGCGCTTCGGCCCGGGCGGGTGAGGGCAAAGGGGGTCTGGGGCTTGGGTTTTTCATCGCCAAGACCTTGCTTGATCGCACCGGCGCCTCGGTGACGTTTGGCAACCAGCAAAGCAAGCCGGGGGCTTGGGTTGCGATATCTTGGCCACTGGCCAAGTTGCGCGAAAAGCCCACATCGACATAGAAAGTTCAAGAAAGTGAGGCTGACGCCTGATGAGTGAGACCGCCGTCCTTCCCGAAGACGCATCATGCCTGATCGTCGACGATGACCTCCCGTTCCGCACCCGCCTGGGTCGCGCGATGGAAAAGCGCGGCTTTGTTCCGATGCTGGCCGAGGGCGCCGCGGAGGCCAAAGAGCTGATCCGGCAGAAGGCGCCGACTTTTGCTGTGGTGGACCTGCGGCTTGAGGACGGCGACGGCATCGACATCGTCAACTTCCTGCACGAGCAGCGTGCGGACGCCCGCGCGGTGATCCTGACCGGCTATGGCAACATCACCACGGCTGTTGCTGCGGTGAAAGCGGGCGCCATCGATTATCTCGCCAAGCCCGCTGACGCTGACGACGTCTACAAAGCGCTCTTGGCGAAAGAAGGTGAGCTGCCCGAGCCGCCTGAGAACCCGATGTCAGCGGACCGCGTGCGCTGGGAGCACATCCAACGGGTTTATGAGCTTTGCGGCCACAATGTCTCGGAGACCGCGCGCCGCCTCGGCATGCACCGCCGGACCCTGCAGCGGATCCTCGCTAAGCGGGCGCCTCAGTAACCTCACACGATGAGAATTCCGTGCCGCACGAGCGCGGCACGGCCTTGTTTCTTGATCAGCCGCGCTTGCCGATGAGCCGCTTGCGGAGACCGCCAGCGGCCAGCGCTGATGCGAAAAGGATCGCAGCGCCTGGAACCGGGACCGGGTCCACCGGCACAGAGGTGAGCGCCCCGATGGCATCAATGTCAGCGCCCACGGTTTCCGACAGCCGTCCTCCGCGCACCTCTTCGCCTTCATTGGGATCATCGATCAGCTTGACGAAGAAGAACTTGGTGAACGGGTCGATGCCTTCGGCTTCGAGGAAGGGGTCAATGTCGACCGTTGAGGTCGCGCCGGTCACCTTGCCCACCTTGATGAAATCAATGCCGTCGACGCTGATTTCGACAAATGTGTCCTCGACGTCCGGGCCGATCTCAAAAATGAAGAGGTCGGCGGCGTCGCTGTCGCTGCCGGTGAGGGCGTTGTCCGTGAAGCGGACTGTGACGTCGCCCCCACTGCCGAGGGTGTAGGCGCCTTCGAATGTCGAATTGCTGAAATCAGGCGCGCCCAACACCTCATCATCATCGACGAATCTGCCGTCGGTTGGTGCCGGTGACCCGAAGTTCGAATCCACAACCACGTCAGCGAAGTCGGCCGTGTCGAACGTGAACCCGCCGGCGGTGACGGGCGCTGCGATGGCAGAACCGCACGCAATCAAGGCGCTAGCGACAGCGCCCAAGGCAACACTTTTCATGATGTCCCCTCTCTTAGAGAAGACGTTATAACTTTAATGATTGCCTGCGCAAACCGAAGCGTCAGCTGGTGGTTTGTTCCGCCACCCACTCGCGGTGATGCTCATCGAGGTCATAGGCCGCGATCGAGGCGAGCGTGATGATGTCGTTCATCTGCATACCCGTCTGAACGATCTGCACTGGCTTTTCGAGGCCGATCAGGGTCGGGCCAATCACCGTGGCGCCGCCGATCTCACCCAAGAGCTTTGATGCGATGCCCCCTGAATGAAGGCCCGGCATGATGAGGACATTGGCATTACCCGTCAGCCTGCTGAAGGGATAAATCCCGCGCAGATCTTTGTTGAGCGCCATGCGCGGGGTCATCTCGCCTTCATACTCAAAATCGACGTCGTCCCGGCCATCAAGAATGCTGACGGCCTGACCGATCCGGAGCATGTTCTCCGTTCGCGGATTACCAAAGTTCGAGTGGCTAACAAATGCGACCCGCGGCTCGTGGCCGAGCGCGCGAACGGCGTGGGCGGTCTGAATGGCGATATCAGCCAGCTCTTCAGATGTCGGAAGTTCTGTGATCGACGTGTCAGCCATAAAGACCGTGCGGCCTTTCGCAAGGATGATCGACATGCCGATCAGCCGCTCACCTTCCCGGGCATCAAGGGCGTATTGCACATGCCGTAGGGCCACGTTGTAGTGGCGGGTCACGCCCGTCACCATGCCGTCCGCATGCCCCATAGCCAGCATGCAGGCGCCGAACGCGTTGCGGTCTTGGTTCACCATCCGGCGACAGTCGCGCTCGAGGAAGCCTTTGCGCTGAAGTCGCTTATAAAGGTACTCGGTATACTGCTTAGTCTGCGCAGATTCGCGAGCGTTCCAGACCTCAACGCCGTGGTTGCGGTCGAGGCCCAGGCGTTCCATCGACCGGCGCACCTGGTCATCGCGGCCAATCAGGATCGCTTGACCAAGACCCTGGCTTTGGAAAGCGTAGGCGGCGCGGATCACCACTTCCTCTTCACCCTCGGCAAAGACGATACGCTTTTTGGGCTCAGAGCTTTTCACGCTGGCGTGGATTTTTTGCAGGAAGCTCGCAGACGGATCGAGACGCGTTGCGAGCTTTTCCTCATACCGATCAAAGTCAGTGACCGGCTTCCGCGCGACGCCTGTTTCGCACGCAGCTTTGGCCACGGCCGGCGGTACTTTCGACAGAAGGCGCGGGTCGAACGGTGTCGGGATGATATAGCCCGGCCCGTATTTGAGGCGTGTGCCGTAGGCGTTGGCGACCTCGTCAGGCACATCTTCGCGGGCAAGTTCAGCGAGGGCGCGGGCGCAGGCGGCCTTCATCTCTTCATTGATCGTGCGTGCCCGCACATCGAGGGCGCCTCGGAAGATATATGGGAAGCCAAGGACGTTGTTCACTTGGTTGGGATAGTCGGACCGGCCCGTCGCCATGATGGCGTCGTTGCGGATCTGAGCCACCTGTTCGGGTGTAATCTCCGGCGTGGGGTTGGCCATGGCGAAGATGATGGGGTTCGACGCCATCGATTTCACCATGTCGGGCGTGATCGCTCCGCCCACGGAAAGACCGATGGCGACATCGGCATCTTCCATCGCATCAACCAATGTGACTTTGTCGGTCTCCACCGCGTGAGCGGATTGCCACTGGTTCATCGCCTTCTCGCGGCCGGGGCGCAGGATACCGGCCCGGTCGCAGACGAGAACGTTCTCATGTTTGACGCCCAGCGTCTTCATCAGGCTGACAACGGAAAGAGCCGACGAGCCCGCGCCAGAGACCGCGACTTTCACATCGCCAATCGATTTGCCGTTGATGTCGAGGGCGTTGAGAAGGCCCGCGGCCGCAATGATCGCCGTGCCGTGCTGGTCATCATGGAAGACAGGGATGTCCATCAGCTCTTTGAGGCGCTCTTCGATGTAAAAGCTGTCCGGCGCCTGAATATCTTCGAGATTGATGCCGCCGAATGACGGGCCAAGATGGCGGACAGCATCGATGAAGGCGTCGGGGTCTTCCGTATCCACCTCAAGATCGATCGAGTCGATATCGGCAAAACGCTTGAAGAGGACCGACTTGCCTTCCATCACCGGCTTGGAGGCGAGGGCGCCGAGATTGCCCAGCCCCAGGATCGCGGTGCCGTTGGAGATGACGCCAACCATGTTGCCGCGGGTGGTCAGATCGTAAGAGCTGTCCGGATCCTCCGCGATCTTCTCCACCGGAACAGCGACCCCAGGCGAATAGGCGAGCGACAAATCACGCTGCGTCGCCATCGGCTTGGTCGGGGTGATCTCGAGCTTCCCGGGCTTCCCTACGGAGTGAAAGTCGAGCGCTTCCTGGTCGGTGAATTTTGTTGTCGTGTCATCCATGCCCAAACCCTTAGCCGCGCTATGGTTGATGGACCAGTAACGATAGCGCCCGAACCAGGCCAATCTTGCCGATTGTCCTGGTTCATCGTGCGCTGGTTAGGATGTTTCGTCTGTGTCCGGCGATGACGCTGGTGCATCACTCGGTGCTGCAGCGGCGGGCGTGTCTGGCTCAGTCGCTGGCGTTGTGGGTGCGGCTGCTCCTTCCGGCTTCCAGACTTCGGCAAGCCAGCCTGCGAAGAACATCGACGAGAGCACCGTGGTCACGATGCCGAAGATGCTTTGAATGGTGAAACCAACACCGCCATTCTCGAAGATATCAAGACCCTTCAAGATGGCCTCGGTCAGCCACCCCGTGACGATGCCGATCAGCATAGAGGCACCAAATGCCGCAATGCATTTCCAGAACATCGCTGTACGGAGGCTTTGGGGGAACGCGCCTGTGAATGTTTGGCTGATCGCGTTCTCATCCGCGGCGCCTGTGTGGGCAATCACCGGTACGCGGAAGAGGTAGTAGCGTGCAAACCGCTGGAACACCCAAAGGCTGACAAACGCAAACAGGATCCGACAGATCAGCAGCATGAAACCGGCGCCGCCGGAGCCGCCCCCCGAAAGGCTGCTGCCCATCGTCTGGGCCATGAAAACACCCATAGCCATCGAGATCGGTAAGATGATCAGCGCGGGCCACATGGCGGGAAGTTTGCGGAGGCCCGACATGATCAGTGTCACGGTTTCTTCTGAGACAGCGAAGATGGGCGGCTCTGCGGTGCCGAGTTTGAAGCGGTAGCCGCGAGACTTAAGACCGACCGCAGACTGATATTCTTCCATCGCGATGATCGAACCAAAGACGACGCCCACCGCGCCCTGGAGAAGGCTGATGAAAAGCATCGTTACCGTGTCGCCGAAACCGACGCCGCGTCCGCTGAGCTGGCCAAAGACCGCGGCCCTTTTTGCGTCCATCGCCATCAGGTCCAGAAACACGGTGATGACAATCACACCAATGAGCATGACCAAGTACTGGCGTAGGCCTGGGACCGCGCGCTGACCCATATGGCGGAAGCCCGCCATGATCGTGTCCGTTGCGTTGAAATCAGGGACAAACACTCGCCCGCTTGTGTCCTGCGACATAACCAAGGTCTCCTCACCACTTCGCGCGATACAACAAGCATCGTTTGTGCGGTGCGGGGAGCCTGGGCAAGGGCACCGGTGCAATTGTGAAGCCTGCGACGCTGCGGCGCAGAAATGAGGTTCATGAGCGCGTTCAGCCCCTTGGCGCGGGCAGGGAAAAACGCCATCTCCTGCCCATGCACATCAGAACCGAAGACACGCCGAACCCGCAGTCGATGAAATTCCTGCCTGACCTGCCGGTCTTGGGTGAAGGACAGCTGGGGATGGACTTCCCCTCGCCGGGCGCGGCCAAGATCTCGCCGCTAGCCACCGCGCTGTTCGATGTTGATGGCGTGACGTCCATCTATCTCGGTGATCGTTTCGTCACCGTATCAAAAGATGAGACCAGCGAGTGGGAGCATTTGCGCCCTGCAATCCTCGGCACGCTCGCTGATTTCCTCGCCGCCGGGATCCCGGTCGTTGACACTGGCGCGGGCGACGGTGCCCAGGACGCGGAAACGACCGCCGCCGACTATAAGGGCGAGGATCGCGAGATCGTCGAGCAGATCATCGAACTGATCGAGACCCGCGTTCGTCCAGCAGTGGCGCAAGACGGCGGCGACATCATTTTCCAACGCTATGAGCCAGGCGACGGGATCGTCTTCCTCTCCATGCGCGGCGCGTGCGCAGGCTGCCCGTCCTCGACCATGACCCTCAAGTCCGGCGTCGAAAACCTCCTCAAACACTACGTCCCCGAAGTGACATCGGTGGAGGCGGTTATCTGATCGCATAACGGTCTTGCAGCAAAGAGGGGCTGTGCGGCGGGCGCGGTCCCGCTAACTCGGCCTCATGGCATACGACACTCCACTCCCCGCTTCCGCCCAAGAGCAAGTCTTCACCGAGGCGCGCACGCGCAATGGCTGGCAGGATAGGCCGGTCACGGATGAGCAGATCCAGGCGATCTATGACCTCATGAAATGGGGGCCGACCTCTGCCAATTGTCAGCCGATGCGGACCCTTTTCCTCCGTACACAGGAGGCGAAGGAGAAGCTGAAGCCGTTCCTGATGGAAGGGAACCAGGAGAAGTCCATGGCCGCGCCGGTGGTCGCCATCATCGGCTATGAGATGGAGTTCTATGAAGAGCTGCCCGAACAGTTCCCGCACACCGATGCCAAGGCGTGGTTCGCGGGCAATGATGCGCTCATCGAAGAGACGGCGATCAGGAACGGCACGCTCCAGGGCGCATACTTGATGGTTGCGGCGCGGATGCTGGGTCTTGATTGCGGACCGATGTCGGGTTTCGACAAGGCGGGCGTGGATGAAGCCTTTTTCGGCGGCACCACGGTGCGGTCGAACTGGATCTGCAACATCGGCTATGGCAACGACCACGAGTTGTTCCCGCGCAGCCCTCGGCTCGCGTTTGAGAAAGCGGCGACGCTCCTATAGCCACCCTTGCCCTTGATACCTGCCTGAGCGCTCTGACCATCGCCGTTGAGACAGGCGATGAAAGGATCGTTTCGTTCTCAGAAGAGATTGGCGTCGGCCATGCGGAGAAGGTGGCGCCGGCCTGCCATGCGCTCCTCTCCGAGGCCGGGATCACGGCAGCGGAGCTCACCCGCATCGGCGTCACGGTCGGTCCTGGTTCCTTTATGGGGCAGCGGGTCGGGATCGCCTTTGCCAAAGGCCTCGCCATGGGCTCAGGCGCAGAGACGGTGCCGATGACAACGCTGGAAGCCATCGCAGAGGGCGCCGGTGGGCCCGCCTTGGTTCTGATCGATGCGCGGCGCGGCCAGGTTTACGCCCAGCGGTTTGGGGCGGACGGCGAGCCTGACACCGAGCCCTCGTTGATCTCCTACGAAGACGGCCGTGCGCTTCTCGGCCAAGGCATGCCTGCCCTCGGATCGGGGGTCGCCGCCTGCGATCCGGATAGGCCCGCGCCAGAGGTTCTCTGGCCGCAGCCCGGGGCGCTCCTGGCTATGACAAAGAGGCGCGCGCCCGCGCCGCTTCAGACCCTTTACCTGCGTGCGCCGGACGCCAAACCGCCGTCCCAGTCGCCGCTATGAGTGTGCGGCATGCCTTGCCAGAAGACGCGGGGGCCCTGGCGGCGCTGCATGCACGTCTTTTCCCTAAGGGCCCGTGGGATCAGGCCTTCTGGCAAGATGCCATCAAGCGGCCATCGGATGTCGCCTTGGTCTTGGGGCAGCCGCCAAGGGGCCTGGCGCTTATCCGGATCGCGGCGGATGAGGCGGAGCTCTTGACCGTGGGGACAACGCTCCCAGGTCAAGGTGATGGCCGCGCGCTGGTCTCAGCGGCATCAAAGACCGCCCTCGACTTGGGCGCAGAACGCTTGTTTCTAGAGGTCAGCACGCTCAATAGGGCCGCTTTAGGGCTCTACCGCGCGATGGGGTTTGTTCGCCTGGCCTTGCGCCCGGCCTATTATAGTGACGGGTCCGACGCCGAGGTGATGGCGCTGGCGCTTCGTCCGCAGGAGGATTGATCCATGGATCGCTTAGAGAAAATCTGCGCCGAAAAGGGCTTACGGATGACAGAGCAGCGCCGGGTCATCACACGGGTGATCTCTGCTGCTGACGATCATCCCGACGTGGAAGAGATCCACCGCCGCGCCGCCGAGATCGACAGCCGGATCTCGATCGCCACGGTCTACCGCACCATGCGCCTGCTTGAGGATTACGACGTGGTGCAGCGTCACGACTTTCAGGATGGCCACGGCCGTGCACGCTACGAAGAGGCGGGCGCCGAGCACCATGATCACCTGATCAACGTGAAAAGCGGCGAGGTCATCGAGTTCGTCAATGAAGAGATCGAGAAGCTGCAAGAGAAGATCGCGCGGGAGCATGGCTTCCGCTTGGTCGACCACCGGCTTGAGCTCTACGGCGTGCCGGTCAGCGACGAGAGCTGAATAAACGTCGCCACCTCTGCATTGAGATGATACCGTTCGAAGTTGAACCCAGGGGTGGTGTCTGGGAGGAGCTTGTCCATGGCTATCAACGCATTTATTCAGGGCTTTGTGACGATCGCCATCGCGGTCATCGGTCTTTATTTCAGCTGGGAGTCGCGACGGGCAGACAATTATCAAGCGGTGGCCGACCTGGCACTGAGCAGCGATCCCAATGTCGCTGGGACGGCTGCTGAGACCATGGAGCTGATGACCGTCGATTGCGGGGGTGACGTGGCCACGGATCTCCAGCAGCAGCGGCTCCGGGACATTCTCTGCCCGCTCAGCACCCACCACCGGTTCATCCTCACCAACATGATTGAGGCCATTCGCGAAGCCGAGCGGGCCGAGATGCTCGCGATGCTTGATGCGAGCGCTGAAGAGGACACGCCCGTCTTCGTCGCCGAGGCGCCCGCGCAGGATGATGAGACGGGCGAGCCTGACAGTGGTTCCGGCGAGGAGGGCCCGGCGCCAGAGACGCAGGGGCCATCAATTGCCGACGCGCCCCAGCGGCTCGTCGAACAGATCAACGACCGCTCACGTTCTGCCCGCCGGACCGCAGTGGCACAGCTCGAGCGCACCAAACTCACCGATGGTGCGTTCATCGACACCTTGATTGACCAGCTCGAGGATCCGGGTCTGCTTGGCGATCTCACCGTCCAGGGCCGGTTCAATGTGGTCTACCTTCTGAACCAGGCGCCCTCATCGGTGTGGGATTCAGAGGAGCGGGTCGACCGCTGCCTCGCTGCGATCGAGCAAGTCTATGAACGCGAGCGAGCGGGCGAGACATCGATTGGTGACCAGACCCGGGCCGAGCTGAGCGAGCTCAAGTCGAAGATGGAAGCGCGGCAAGCGGCGCGCTCCAGCGCTGATCAATCGAGCAGCTGAACGAGCAGCTCGAACCGGTCCTGACCCCAGAAACGCTGCTTGCGTTTCCCCTCTGGGTGGAGCGCGGCAAAGGGCACGCCGAAGACGCCGTCGCTGTCGATGATCTCCTCATCTGATGCGAGTTCGTCGGGGCTCGGGGCGGCTGTGATGTCGCCCTTCACGCCGACATCAGCGGCTATCAAGCTGAGCAATTCCGGGTCCGAAATGTCTTTGCCTTCCCCCCAGCGCGCGTCCGAAACGGCAAGCGCAAAGGGCAGCGAGAGGCCCTCGGCCCGGGCCACATAGAAGGCGTCGAGCGCTGGACCATAGTCAACTTCCATGGGTTTTGGCGTGGCGTAGGCGATGCCCAGATGCGCTGACATGCGCGGCGCGTCCTCCATGATGTAGCGGAGCTTCGGCATGCTATCGGTGGGGTTCAAAAACTCCGCTCCGCCCGCTGGCCTCGTGAAGGGAACGAGTTTCACCTCGAACCGGTCGCCGGATGCGACCTCGGCAATGCGGTGAAGGCCCAATCGTGAATAGGGGCTTCGAAAATGAAAATAGATCCGCAGCTGATCCATGGCGCACTCCGCTTGGTTGGACGGACCGGTATCTACATCCAGCTGCTGGGGGGACCACTGAAGAGCCGTTCATTCACCGGGAGCTTGGGGCGGCAAAGGGCGCACCGAAGCCCTGTCGCCGGCTGGCCATACCGGACTCAGGGTCGGTATGGCCGCCAACGTGCATTACACATCAATGAGGAAAAACAGGCGTTTAAGTGGCCATACCGCCGCAGAGTGCCCGGTCAGCCGAGTTGCACAGCGCCCACATTGGCGGCGTCACCCTCGCCGCTCAGGGACTTCACCACAGCGCCCATGGAGTGGCGATTGACGGTCCAAGACGGGGCCGGAATCTCAATCACGGTGCCCACATGGCCGCCGCCCCAGGACGAGCTGCTCACCGGATCATAGGGCAGGCGGATGTTAATCCCCGATTCTGGCTTAACGTTACCGATCGCTGCCTGCCGCGCCTTGGATGACGCGATGTAAGCAACGATGCCGAGGATGCCGCCCCCAACAATGGATGCCGCGGTTGTCACCGCGGCGCGGGCACCGGTGCTCGACCAACTTGCGGCCATGTTGGTCGCCATCGGCGGCGCATTGAAAGAAATGAACGGCACATCCTCATACCCAAGGATCTGACAAAGCGCGCCGCCAAGCGAGTGCCCGGTCATGATCACAGGGCGGCCACCCTCATAAGCACGGAACAGAAGCTCCCGCGCATCTTTTTCCTGTTCGGGGAGCCACCCCGTGGCGAGTTGCACATCGCTGACCAGGGCATCGCGGAGGGAGTCGGTGCCGGCAAAGGCTGCGACCCTGAAACCAGGAACATCGTAGATGGCGCCGCTGAAGTCCGTTGTCGGATTGTTCTTGTAGTAGACCCGATTGAACGAGACCTTGGATGCCGTGTTGTAGACGTCGTCTGCAATCTGAGCGATGTCATAGATCGTGGCTGGCAACGTGTCCTCCTCCAGAACCCCAAACTTCATTGTCTCTTGAATTGCCCCGGGAGGGAATGCCCCTTGGCAGTTCCTGCTCAAGCGGCTTTGTCGCGGCTATGGCCTGATCTGCCGTGTGCGTTGCATCACGTATTCAGCATCCGCGTGATTGCCCACCATGAAGTAATAATCATGAACTCTTTCAAAGCCATAGCGTCCATAAAGGCGCTGCGCCGCGACATTCTCTGAGTAGGCGCTGAGATAAACATCGTCAAAATGCGCCTCGAGATAATCGAGCGCCTCTTCGAGCAGCCGGCTGCCGAGCTTGGCGCTTTGATACCGTTTCAGCACGTAAAGCCGAACAAGCTCACCGGCATTGGGCGGCATGTCGGGCACCGGTAGTTTGCATGGGCCAGCTGAGGCGAAGGCAGCGCTTTGCCCGTCATGGGTGCGGGCAATCCACACCCGCATCTTGGGGTCGGTGAGCACTGCTCTGTATGCGTCTTCGCTATGATGCGCGGCCAAAAACGCGGCGAGGTCTTCTGCCGCGTACATATGCTCGAAGGCTTCGGTGAACGTATGGGCGCCAAGCTTTGCGAGCTCAGCGATGTCATCAATGGTCGCTATGCTGATCGAGATGGCTTGGTCACTCACGTCTTTCGTCCTCCTTGGGCGTTAGGGCCTACGAGGCCCCGTTTGCTGCACAAAACCTGCGACATGCGGGCATCCTCTTATTGTGGCGCCGCGCAACGGTTCCTACCCTCATCCTTGGGCAATGGAGCATCGACGGGCGATGGACAACGAGGTCGACGAAAGGATTCCGCGTGGCGGCAGCACGCTGATCGCGGTCTTTGGCATTCCGGGCGCAGTGCTGGGGCTGCTGGGCTATTTTGCGGTCGAGCTGATCGACCAGGAGGCGATCTCCGAAACGTTGGGCATGTCCCTTCTGTTCGGTCTTCTTTTCGGGTCCGGAACGTATTTTCTCACGGTGCTGAAAGGGCAAGTGACCACGAGCGCGTTGGCCGCTTTGGTCATGGGACTGCTCACCGGCGGGCTCACCTATGTGGCTCCTTTCAACCAGTCGTATGACGCAGCGGCTGGGCTGATTTCGTTCCTCGCCAATGGTGTGCTCGTGACGGTGGCCTTGCCGTTCCTCCGTGCGCGGTCACGGGGCGTGGCGCTCAACCACTACCCGACGCTCTATGCCGATGCGTGGAACATTCCGGTCATTGTCGGCGTCGCGCAGCTCTTCGTTCTGGCCGGTGTGGCTCTCGCGGCCCTGGTGGCGGCACTCTTTGTCTTTGTCGGCCTGCCTTTCTTGCGGGACCTGATGCAGCAGAGCTGGTTCATCGGCGCCTATCTCGGTCTTCTCCAGGGCGTCGGCATCGGTGTCACCCGGCAGCGGGAGGCAGCGATCCTGGCCGCGCGCGGGATCAAGATGGCGCTTCTGCGCGTCACCGCCCCTGTCTTTGCCGCTTCGATCACTGTCTTTGTGGTCGCGGTGATGCTCCGCGGCTTTGGCTCGCTGCTCGGTGATCTCTCGCCAATGGCGGTGCTCAGCGCGTCGGCCATCGTCGCGATCATCATGATCAACGCGATTGTCGCTGATCAGGGCAGGCCAGAGGGCGCGCTGTTTGGCGCCACCGCCCGGCTCCTTGGCGTGGTGCTCCTCTTCTTGATGAGCCTTGCGATCTACGGCCTCTATTTGCGCGTTGCCGCCGAAGGCTGGACGCCGAACAGGATCCATGCCGCGATCTTGGTGGTGATCGTTGGGCTTTATGCACCGATCTATGCCGCCGCTGCGCTGTCAGAGCAGTGGGTGATCCTGCGCCAAGGCAACATCGCGGTGTCGGCGCTTTTGATGATCATCGCGGTCCTGGTTCAAACGCCGCTCTATGCGCCTCGCGATTGGTCGGCCGTTTCGCAGCTCGAACAAATCATGCGTGATCCATCAGCCACCACCGGCGCGGACATCCGCTATCTCCGAGACCGGCTTGGGCCGATGGGGGAGAAGGTGTTCGAGAAGCTCGAAGCCAACCCGCCCGATGGTCTTGAGGATCCCTACGCGCTCGCCGAGCTGGGCCGCGGCACGCCGGAAGACCCGATGCAGCTCACGCTGGAAACACTGGCGGCGAACAGCATCTTCACCGTTTTCCCGGCCGATGCTGTGATCGACGACAGTCTCGCGGAGAGGCTCGAGGGGCAGCTGGGTCGGTCCATCAACGATCCGAACGATGCCGCGCTCGTCTTTGAAGAGGGACAGGAGACAGGCTTCTTCCTCGTCCGCCGCGCGTTCTCGCTGCAGATCTATCGTCTGACAGCGGACGGTCAGGGGGACTGGTCGGTCGATTATCTGCGCCAGATCTATGACGACACCGTGATTGATCAGCTCTTTGAGGGGGCAGCGAATGGCGACCTCACCTATGAGACGCGGACCTATGTCGTGCCCTCGATCGGTGGAGAGCCGCTCGCCGTCATCCCGAACGAGTTCGCGCCTTTTGAGGCGCAGCCAGCTGAACCGCCTTTGCCGCCTGTTGCCGAAGAGCCGGCCGAACCCGTGGCGGCGGAAGCGGTGCCGTTGAGCGATGTCAGCGAGGGCGGGGGGTTCTAGCGCTTCCCCCCGCGCGGGCCATCGCCTATCTCTTGGGACGTATCTTACGAACCCGGAGCCTCCATGACCCAAGCGCCCAAGGCAGACAAACGCCCCGTCACGAACACACAGCATGGCGAGTCGTGGACGGATGATTATGCTTGGATGCGCGATGACAATTGGCAGGAGGTCCTGCGCGACCCGTCCATCTTGCGAAAAGATGTGCACGAGCACCTGACCGCTGAGGGCGCCTATTACGCCGCGCAAACGGATCATCTCCAGGGCCTCCGCGAAGCGCTGTTCAAAGAAATGCGGGGGCGGATCAAAGAGGACGAGAGCTCCGTCCCCATGCGCGACGGGCCTTATGAGTACTATGTCCGTTTCCGTGATGGTGGTCAGTACCCCATCTATGCTCGCCGCACCGGTGAGGGTGCTGCGGAAGAGTTGATGCTCGACGGTGACAAAGAGGGCGACGGTAAGGACTTTTTCTCGATCGGCGGGCTCGATGTGTCTCGTGACCATGAGCTTATGGCTTACGGGATCGATACGCTGGGATCGGAGTATTTTGATATCCGCATCCGGCGTTTGTCTGATGGCAGTGAACTCGATGAGGTCATCCCCTCCACCGACGGCGGTGTCGTGTGGGCGGCGGACAGCAAGAGCTTTTTCTACGTTGAGCGCGACGACCACCAGCGCCCGAAACGCGTGAAGCATCACATTCTCGGCACTGATCCTTCTGCCGACAGATTGGTTTACGATGAAAAAGACGATGGGATGTTCCTCGGTATCGATGAGACGTCGTCGGAGACCTATCTGATCATCGGTGTAGGGAACGGCAACACGTCTGAATCGTGGATCATCCCTCTTGATGCACCAGAGACGGCGCCAAAACTTGTGGCGCCGCGGGTCAAAGGCGAGCTTTACTCCGTCGATCACCGGGGTGAGCTCTTCTACATCCACACCAACCATGACGGCGCGATCGACTTCAAGATCGTCACGGCGCCAGAGGCCAATCCGGACCGGGAGCATTGGAAAGACTGGCTACCACACGATCTTGGAACTTATGTCACGGGTATGGTCACCTTCAAAGACTGGATCGTTCGGGAGGAGCGGCGCGACGCCCGCCCACGGATCGTGGTGGGCCGTTATGACCGGACAGGCGAGCACGAAATCCGTTTTGATCAGGATGCCTACAGCCTATCACTCGCCGGATGGGGCGAGTTCGAGACGGACATGATCCGCTTCTCCTACGAAAGCCCCAACCAGCCAAGCCAGATCTTTGACTACGACATGGCGACGCGCATCCGTACACTGCGGAAAACGCAAGAGGTTCCGTCGGGTCATAACCCCGATGATTACGTGGTGGAGCGTTTCGACGCGGTTGCTGCTGACGGCGCGGCGATCCCCGTGATCGTCCTGAGGCGCAGCGATAGCGCTGCCAACGGCAAGCAGCCCGTGATGCTCTACGGGTATGGCGCCTACGGCATTCACATTGACGACGACTTCTCGACGGGGGTCTTGAGCCTTGTTGATCGGGGTGTCGCCTTCGCCGTGGCCCATATCCGGGGCAGCACCGCGAAGGGCCGCCAATGGTACCTCGACGGTAAGCTCGAGCACAAAGTGAACAGCTTCACCGATTTCAACGACGCCGGGCAGGCGTTGGTGGATAAGGGGTACACCGAGCGCGGAAAGATCGTGGCTTACGGCGGCAGCGCGGGCGGGCTCCTCGTCGGCGCATCGGTTAATCTTGACCCTTCGCTTTACGCCGGGGTGATCGGCGCGGTGCCTTTTGTCGATGTCCTCAACACGATCCTTGATGCGTCGCTGCCGCTCACCCCGCCGGAATGGGAGGAGTGGGGCGATCCGATCACGGACCCCAAGGCCTTCCAGACGATCAAGGACTATTCGCCCTATGACAATGTGCAGAAGGGCAAGACCTATCCGCCTATCTTGGCGACGGGTGGGCTGACGGACTACCGGGTGACCTATTGGGAGCCCGCCAAATGGGTCGCGCGCCTGCGGGATGAAGCCAAGGGCGGGCCTTTCATTCTACGGATGAACATGACGGCTGGTCACGGCGGCTCCGCGGCGCGGTTTGAGCGGTTGAAAGAGCGCGCAGCGGACTATGCCTTCGCGCTTGATGTCTTGGGCCTCAAGGATGCAGCGCCCGCGGGTCAGTCGCCGGACTGATCCCCCCTTCGCCCAAGGGACATTTGGCGTTATGTCCCCCCAAGACTTGCCTCGGGAGAACCAAGCATGATCACCAGCCTTCTTCTGTCGACTGCTCTTTTGCTGCAGCCGGAGCCCGCTGAGAAACCTTTCGAAACCGAAATCGTCGCTGATCTCGAACACCCTTGGGCCATGACCTTCATGCCTGACGGTCGTTTGCTGGTCACGGAGAAGGCGGGCAGCCTGCTCATCGTCAGCCAAGAAGGCGACGTTGAGGCGGAGGTCTCGGGCGTGCCGGAGGTCGATTTCGGCGGCCAAGGCGGCCTGGGTGATGTCATTCTGGCGCCTGATTTTGCCGCAACCGGCACCGTCTACATCTCCTATGTGGAGGCGGGGACTCGCGGGCGTCGCGGCGCGGCTGTTGCGAAAGCGACGCTGAGCGGTGAGGCTCTCGAGGACCTCGAAGTCGTCTGGCGCCAAGAGCCGAAGACGACGGGCCGCGGGCATTATGGCCACCGCCTCGCGTTTTCCCCTGACGGACAGCACCTTTTCATCAGTTCAGGCGATCGGCAGAAATTCACGCCGGCACAGTCCGACCGCATGAACCTTGGTAAGATCCTTCGTCTGAACCCTGATGGTTCGGTGCCCGAGGACAATCCTTTTGCTGATCAAGGCGGTGTGATGGCTCAGGTTTGGACCCTTGGCATGCGCAACCCACTCGGTATCGCGTTTGATGCTGACGGCACCCTTTGGGAAGTTGAGATGGGCCCGGCGCATGGCGACGAGTTCCAGAGCATCGAGCGCGGCGAAAACTACGGCTACCCCATTGTTTCGAACGGCGATCACTATTCGGGCCGCGAGATCCCAGATCATGATACGCGTCCGGAGTTTCGTGCCCCCGACGAGTACTGGGTTCCGGCAATCAGCCCATCGAGCCTGATGATCTATCAGGGCACGACCTTCCCTGAATGGACCGGTTCGGCTTTCATCGGCGGTCTCTCCTCGCAAGCCATTATCCGTGTCGGTTTTGATTGTGCGGATGCAGCTGACCCGATTTGCGAAGTGGAGCGTTTTGATATGGAAGCGCGCATTCGTGAGATCGAAGAGGGCCCTGAAGGCAACCTTTGGGTGCTTGAAGATGGCGGTGAACGCGGCGGCGAAGGGCGTCTCCTCAAACTCACCCCAGAGGGTTGATCTCAAAGGGCTATTCGCTCATGGATAAAGGGCGTCGCGGCGGAGATCGCGGCGCTTTTTTCTTGAGGAGCGCTGCTGATGTCCACGGATCAACCTCGGACCGATTGGTCCTTAGCTGAGGTCGAGGCGCTTTTCGATCGGCCGCTCCTGGACTTGGTTTTTGAGGCAGCGACGGTTCATCGCCAGAACTTCAATGCACGGGAAATCGAAGCGGCGCAGCTCCTCAGCATCAAGACGGGCGGTTGTCCCGAGGACTGCGGCTATTGCAGTCAGTCAGCGCATTTTGATACTGGCCTCCCCGCCAGCAAGTTGATGGACACAGAGGCAGTCCTCGAGGGCGCGCGCAAGGCCAAGGCGAGCGGCGCGACGCGCTACTGCATGGGCGCGGCATGGCGCAGCCCAAAAGACCGCGACATGCCCGCTTTGACCAAAATGGTGCAGGAGGTCTCTGATCTCGGGCTCGAAACCTGCATGACCCTCGGTATGCTGACGGAGAAGCAGGCGAGCGCCCTCGCCGATGCAGGCCTCGATTACTACAATCACAATATCGATACGTCTGAGGCGCACTATAATAAGGTGATCACGACACGGACGTTCGCTGATCGGCTCGACACACTGGATGTTGTGCGCCGCGCGGGGATCAATGTCTGCTGCGGCGGCATTCTGGGGCTGGGTGAGGAGCATGCAGACCGGGTCTCGATGATTCACACCCTTGCGACCTTGCCAGAGCACCCCGGTTCGGTGCCGATCAATGCGCTCGTGCCGATCGAGGGGACGCCTCTGGCGATGAGCGAGCCTGTCGAGCCGTTCGAGCTTGTGCGCACCATCGCTGCGGCGCGGATCACGATGCCGCGGAGCGTTGTGCGCCTGTCGGCGGGCCGGGAGCAGATGAGTGACGAGACCCAGGCGATGGCGTTCTTGGCGGGCGCCAACTCGATCTTCGTTGGGGATGCGCTGCTGACGACCTCGAACCCGCAACCCAAGACCGATGCCGCGCTCTTCGCTTCCCTCGGTCTTCGCGCAGCTGAGGCGCCGCCAAAGGCCTGTTAACTGGACCCGGTCGTCACGCATGGTAGTTTTGGTGACAATGCAAGGAGCCGCCCATGCGCCACCAGAGCTATCAGTCCTTCTGGCCGTTCTACCTGCAAGAGCACGCCAAGCCGCGCACGCGGACGCTCCACTATATCGGCACCGCGCTCACGATCGCGGTCGCTGCGGGGGCGTTGATCGCCGGGAACGCGCTTCTTCTCTTGCTGATCCCGGTCGCGGGATACGGCTTTGCCTGGACCAGCCATGCTTTTGTGGAGCGGAACAAGCCCGCGACGTTCACCCACCCCTTGTGGTCGCTGATCAGCGACTATCGGATGTTTTTCTTGGAGATCGCAGGCCAACTCGAGCCAGAGCTCGAAAAGGCTGGGATCACTTCGCCTCCGTCGCGCCCTGCGCCTCAGCCGTCAGCCACGCAATAAAGCTGGCGACTTCGGGCAAGGCGGCCTTCGCCTCGGGGTAGACCACCCAATAGGCAAAGTCTGTTGGCGTTTCGTAGTTGAACGGAATGACGAGCCGTGCGGCCTCGAGATCCGCCACAGCCAGGGCGTAGCGGGCGAGCGCCACGCCTTTCCCGGCGACGGCCGCCTCAATCACCAGCGAGGACTGGTTGAAGCGCGGTCCGCGCTCACCATCGCAGTTCACCCCGGCCGCGCGCAGCCACATCGCCCAGGTGGCCACCCCGTCGCGGTTGCTGTCGTCGTGGATCAGCGTCTGGTTCCTCAGATCCTCTGGTTCTTTCAGTGGCGGATCGCCGTTGATGAGGCCAGGGGCGCAGACAGGAACGATCGTCTCGCTCATCAAACGTTCTGAGATCAAGCCTTCATAGCCGCCAGGGCCGAAGCGGATCGCGACATCCACATCGTCATCGGCAAAATCGACGAGGTTCATATCCGCGTGAACATAGACATCGAGCTGGGGATGCTGGGCCTGGAACCGGTCGAGGCGCGGCACGAGCCATTTTGACGCAAAAGAGGGTGCGACTGAGACGGTGACCCGGGTTGGCCCGTCGCTCGCCTTCATCAAACGCACGCCAGCGGCCAGCCGATCAAAGCCTTCACGCATATGCGGAAGCGCCGCTTGGCCAGCCTCGGTCAGGGATAACCCTTTGGGATCACGGCGAAAAAGCGGCGCGCCCAGCCAGTCCTCGAGAATCCGCATCTGTTGGCTGATCGCACCAGGGGTCACGGCCAATTCGTCTGCAGCCCTGCTAAACGACAAATGGCGCCCAGCCGCCTCGAAGGCGCGAAGGGCATTGAGTGGAGGCAATTTACGCATAACAAGCGGCCTTATCTATCAGGAAACCTAATCGCGAGTCTTGCGAACATTCGTTTGCTGAACCCATTTGGTCACTCCACATAGGTGGTCTCGGTCCCACCGGAATAGGTTTTCTTACGATGCGCTATTTTCCAGCGTTTATGGATTTAGATGGTTCCACCGTTTTGTTGAGCGGTGGCGGTGAATTGGCGCTGCGCAAAGCGCGGCTGTTGCTGCCCTCCGGTGCGAGGCTGGTGGCGTATCATGCGTCGCAGGAAGGTCCACTGGCGCAAGAGCTTGGCGACCAGGTGATCTTGCGCGCCGGTGCGATGGATGATGATGCCTTTTCGGTTCACCCCAAACTGATTGTCGCTGCGACCGGCGATGAGGCGGAGGACGAGCGCGTTGCGAAACTTGGCCGCGCCCACGGCGTGCCGGTCAACGCGGTCGACATGCCCCATCTCTGCGATGTCGTGATCCCATCGATCGTCGACCGCGGCGATCTCGTGGTCGGCATCTCCACCGGCGGTGCGGCGCCGGTCGTCGGCAGGCGGTTGCGGGAGAAGCTCGAAGCGATGCTGCCCCGTCGCTTTGGCGAGGTGATCAGCTTTGCTAAGGCCCGCCGGGATATCGTTTCGAAAGCGATAGAGCCGAAGAACCGTCGAGGCTTCTGGGAGCGCTTCTTCGAAGGCCCAGCGGCTGAGGCGATCCTCGACGGCGATGACGACACCGCTGAACGTCATTTCGCCGAGGCGCTGCACACCCCTCAGCAGGCTGGTCACGTCCATATCGTTGGCGCCGGTCCTGGCGATCCTGAGCTTCTGACGCTCAAGGCACTCCGCGTCTGCCAGGAGGCCGATGTCATCCTCTACGACAATCTGGTCTCGGACGGTGTGTTGGAGCTGTGCCGGCGGGATGCTGAGCGCATTTATGTGGGCAAGAAACGGGCGGAGCACGCACTCCCCCAGCCGCAGATCGGTGCGCTGATGGCCGAGCTTGCTCGCGAGGGAAAACGCGTCGTGCGCCTGAAAGGCGGCGACCCCTTCATTTTTGGCAGAGGCGGTGAAGAGCTTGATGCCCTGAAGGCAGAAGGCATCACGGCCAGCGTTGTGCCGGGCATTTCCTCCGCCCTCGGATGCGCAGCGTCCGCCGAAGTGCCGCTGACCCATCGCGGCCTCAGCCAGGCGGTAACCTTTGTCACGGCCGAGGCGGGTGGCGGAGGAACGCCGGACGTTGATTGGAAAGCGCTTGCGAGCCTTGGCGGCACAATTGTCGTCTTCATGGGCGTGCGTCGCGCGGGCGGTGTCGGAGGCGCGCTGATCGATGGCGGCCTTGCCGCCTCCACACCGATCGCGGTGGTGGCCAACGGCACCTTGCCGAACGAACGGATCGTGCGCGGAGAGCTCGGCCGTCTTGGCGAAGCGGCAGCGCAGATCGCGGCGCCCGCGCTTCTTGTCATCGGTGATGTCGCTGCCAAAGCGCGCGGTGAAGAGCTTGATGCACTTCTCAGCTCGGAGGTGGCTGCATGACCGCTCCTGTCAAAATCGCCGCTGGCGGCGTCAAAAAGGGCAAGAACACCGGCACCAAGGTGATCACGGCCAACCACCTATTTTCCGGTGAGGTGATCTATTGGACGGCTGATGGTTCCTGGACAGAGGATCTGTTGAGCGCCGTGATCCTGGAAGGCGATACCGCGCTTGAGGCGCTTCAGGCAGCGACCGCCGATGAGGCCCGCGCCGTGGGCCCCTACCTGATGGATGTGGAGGCTGATCATGCGCCGTCAGGGCGCGGGCGCCTCAGAGAAGAAATTCGTGATGCTGGCCCGACCATTCACCCCCAGTTTGGTCGCCAGGCGCAAAGGAATGCACACTGATGTATCAGTATGATGATATTGATAAGGCGATGGTGAAGGACCGGGTGGCCGAGTTCCGCCGCCAAGTGGATCGCCGGGTTTCCGGTGCCATCACGGAGGATGAGTTCAAGCCCATGCGGCTGATGAACGGCCTGTACCTGCAGCTTCACGCCTATATGCTCCGTGTGGCGATCCCTTATGGCACGCTGTCATCGGATCAGCTGCGCGTGCTGGCATCGATCGCGCGTGACTATGACAAAGGTTATGGTCACGTCAGTACACGGCAGAACATGCAATTCAACTGGCCCAAGCTGGTTGATGTTCCCGATATTCTCGATCGGTTGGCCGACGCCGAGATGCACGGCATTCAGACCTCGGGCAATTGCATCCGCAACACAACAACGGACCCTTTTGCCGGTGCTGCGGAAGGTGAGGTCGAGGATCCGCGCATCACGTGCGAAGTTATTCGTCAGTGGTCAACATTTCACCCTGAGTTCTCGTTCCTGCCGCGGAAGTTCAAAATCGCGGTGAGCGCGACGGAAGAAGATCGCGCAGCCATCGCGGTCCACGATATCGGTCTGCAAATGCTGCGCAATGAGGCGGGCGAGCCTGGTTTCAAAGTGCTGGTCGGCGGCGGCCAGGGCCGGACGCCTTATATCGCCGAAGAGATCCGATCGTTCCTACCGCAGGCGGAACTTCTCTCCTATCTTGAGGCGATTTTGCGCGTCTACAACGTCCACGGACGGCGCGACAACATCTATAAGGCGCGGATCAAAATCCTCGTCAACGAGATGGGTGTGGACGACTTCCGCGCCGCTGTGGAGCGGGAGTTTGAAGGTTTCCGCGCGATGGGACCTGCGGGCAGCCTTGATCTGCCGGAGGCGGAACGCGCACGGATTGCCGCCTATTTTGAGGCGCCGGCATTTGAAGGCCTGACCGCTGAGAGCGCAGCCTTTGACGATGCCAAGGCGGCGGACCCCCGCTTTGCTGCCTGGGCACGCTTTAACCTTCATCCGCATAAGGAGCCTGGCTACGTCTCGGCTACGATTTCGCTGAAACCCAATGATGAGGCACCGGGCGATATCACAGCGGATCAAATGGATGCGCTGGCGGCGATTGCAGATCAGTTCGGGTTCTCTGACATCCGCACGACGCATGAGCAGAACATGGTGCTGCCACATCTCAAGCTCGATGATCTCTACGCGGTGTGGCAGGCGCTCGATGCAGCGGGGCTTGGCTCCGCCAATGCGGGCCTCATCTCAGACATTATCGCATGCCCGGGGCTTGATTACTGCAACCTCGCCAACACCCGTTCGATCCCGGTGGCGAACCGGATCCAGTCGCGCTTCGCGGATCCGCGGCGGCAGGCGGAGATCGGTGAGCTGAAGATTAAGATCTCCGGCTGCATCAATGCCTGTGGGCACCACCATGTCGGCCATATCGGCATTCTCGGCGTCGATAAGAAAGGCGAGGAGTTCTATCAGCTCACCCTCGGCGGTAGCGCTGATGAGGACGCAGCAATTGGCGAGATCGTCGGGCGTGGTCTTTCCACGGACGAAGTGGTGAATGCGGTGGAGCGGGTGGTCGATATGTACCTCGCGCTGCGTGAGACCCCGGACGAACGGTTCATCGATACCTATCGCCGTCTGGGTGCGGAGCCTTTCAAGGAGGCGCTTTATGACCAAGCTGCTTAAGCTCGACGACGGCACATTGGTTGATGCGCCCGCTGGTGAGGTGCTGGATATCGCGCATGACCAGGACATCACGACCGATGCGCCTGCGCTCGACGGTGTTGCAACCGTGCGACTTCTGTTTCCGAAGTTCAAAGACGGCCGCGCCTTCACCCAGGCGCGGGTCCTCCGCACACAGTATGGTTTTGAGGGCGAGATCCGCGCCAGCGGCGACCTTCTCCCTGATCAGGCAGCCTTTGCCCGCCGGGTCGGGATCGACACGGTCGAGGACATCAAGGACGATCGGCTTGAGGATTTCCGCTTTGCGCTGAAGGCGTTTCGCTACGCTTATCAGCCTGCGGAGCATGGCGCGCCTGCGCATAGCCTGAGAGGTGAAACGCAATGACGGCCCAAGTGATCCCCATGCGCAAGGGCGCTGATCCTGAGGAGCGGGCGACGGAGCTTGCCCGGCAGTTCATTGGCGCCAAGGCTGAAGATATCCTTGAGCACGCGATCAATCACGCCTTTCAGGATGAGATCGCGCTCGTCAGCTCCTTTGGTGCGGAATCAGCGGTGCTTCTGCATCTCGTCAGCCGGGTGAACCCAGCGACACCGGTCGTCTTTCTTGAGACCCAAAAGCACTTTGCCCAAACGATCAGCTATCGGAAAAAGCTTTCGGCACAGTTGGGCCTGACCGATGTGCGGGACATCAAACCGAACGCAGATGAGACGGCAGCGGAGGACCCCAAGGGCGATCTGTGGCGCCGGGACACCGATGCCTGCTGTGATCTTCGCAAGGTGCGGCCACTCAAAGGCGCGCTTGATGGTTTTGATGCCTGGATCACCGGTCGGAAAGCGTTTCACAGCGAAGGCCGGGCGCTGCTCCCGACCTTTGAGTGGAACGGCACCCATTTCAAAGTGAACCCGATCGTCAGTTGGTCGCCGGACGATGTGAAGGCCTATGTCGAGGCCCATGACCTGCCGCCGCATCCTTTGGTGGCTCAGGGCTATCCCTCCATCGGCTGCTGGCCCTGCACCCAGCCTGTGGCAGAGGGCGACGACGTGCGCGCGGGCCGCTGGCGCGGTCAGGCCAAAACCGAGTGCGGCATCCACGTTCGCTAGCCGTTAGCGCTCTCTCGATGGCAACTTGCGGAGGCGGCTTTCGGCGCCTAGCTCCTTGGCATGGGTACAGTGAGTCGCACCGCCAAAGGACCATCCCAGCGCCAGTTGCGCGCCGGTGAGTTGGTTCGTCACGAACTCGCGCAGATGTTTCAGCGCGAGGAGGTCCATGACGACCGTCTGGCGGGGCGCAATGTGACGGTGACCGAGGTGTCGACGTCTCCGGACCTCAAACAAGCGACCGTTTACGTCACGACGCTTGGGGGATTTGAGGTCGAGGAAACGCTGACGGCGCTCAAGGACTTGGCACCGAAAATTCGCGGGGTGCTGGCACCGAAATTGTCGATGAAGTTCATCCCGCAACTTCGCTTTGAAAAAGATGAGAGTTTTGATCGCGCCGACCGGATCACCGAACTGTTGAAAGGAAATTCCTAGCGCTCACCCCTTCGAATTGTTAATATAGGGTTGATTGCTGGGCTGGCAGGCGCAACAACGTTTAGAGACGTTTGTCTGACGGAGGGTGGAGATGTTTTTCAAACGCAAGAACCGTGACGAAGACTTGGATGCTCAAGAAGAGTTCGAAGTCATCAAGGCAACCGTCGAAGGCACACAGCCGGAAGCTGTCGAAGAGCCAGAGCGCTCGATGACCGGCACGGCCGTCGCTCCGATCTCGAGCGAAGCCACGATCCGTCTTTTCCCTGGCTTCGAACGCGAAGATTTCGAAGTGGGCTTCGCCGCTGACGTTCGCGCACCTGCGCTGGTGATGCGTTGGAAAGACGGCGGCTCGTGGTTCACCATGCCAGCGATGTTCAACCGTGCTGTTCTCACCGCCATGGATGAGAAAGAAAGCGCCAACGACCTGACCCGGCTGCTTCGCAGCTACGGTTACGACGTCGACGTCCAAGGCTAAGCTTGCGCGGGGGCGCAGCTTCCTCTTGACGAAATGAGGCCGGTGGGTAGACCCCCGGCCTTTTCTTTTGCCTGAGGAGACGTGATGGCGAGGCGTAAAAAGGGCCGGCGGGTTCATGGCTGGCTGATCCTCGACAAACCTTACGACTATGGTTCGACCGAGGCCGTTTCGCGGATGAAATGGTTCGGCGAGGCGCAGAAGGCGGGCCATGCCGGAACGCTCGACCCCCTCGCCACCGGTATCCTGCCCATTGCCTTTGGCGAGGCGACCAAGACCGTTCCCTTCGTCCAGGACGGCGCGAAGACCTATCGCTTCACCGCGCGGTGGGGAGAGCGGACGTCCACGGATGACCGCGAGGGTGAGGTGGTGGAGACCAGCGATGTGCGCCCCACCACCGAAGCCATCGAAGCTGCACTCCCTGATTTCGAGGGCGAAATTGAGCAGCGTCCACCTGCCTTCTCGGCCATTTTGGTCAACGGTGAGCGCGCCTACGACCTGGCCCGGGAAGGCGAGGCGCCGGAGCTCAAACCGCGTGCTGTGGAGATCGAGAGCTTCACGCTGGTCGACCAGCCTGATGCCGATCATGCGGTGTTTGAGGCGGTGGTGGGCAAAGGCACCTATGTCCGCGCCCTGGTGCGGGACCTTGCCGAGGCGCTCGGCACCGTCGCCCATGTGAGCCAGCTGCGCCGCACGCGGGTCGGTCCATTCAGTGAGGATCAGTCGGTCACCATGGAAGACGTCACCGGTCATTCCGCCACCGAACGGATCGGCGCGGAAGCGAGGGATCACGGCAGGTTCGATGAACACCTGGTGCCGCTCAGTGATGCGCTTGCGGACTATCCCAAGGAAAAGGTGAGCATGGGGGAGGCGACCCGCTTGCGCTCCGGACAGGGCATCGTGCTGGCCCCGCCGCGGGCGAAGACCCTTCGGGCGGGGGAGCGGGGTGCTCTCGACGCTGTTCTTGCCGAGGACGACACAGGCGCAGTGGCGCTTTGCAAGCTTGAGGGCCTAACCCTCGCGCCCACCAAAGTGTTTCAGCTGAACTGATCGATCAGCCTCAAGAGCGTCAGGCGGGATCTTCTTCGTAGAAGCCTGCTTCGATCAGTGTCTTGAGGGCATCGAGTGCGGCCGCCGCGTCATCGCCCTCAGCTCTCAGATGCACGCTCGATCCCTTACCGGCGCCAAGCATCAAGAGCGCCATGAGGGAGCGGGCGCCGACGGTTGTTCCGTCCTTGCTGACAGTCATCTTGGCACTGAATTTTGCTGCTTCTTCGCAGATCTTGGAGGCAGCGCGGGCGTGCAGGCCCCGGACATTGACGATGGTGACCGAGGCTTCTGCGATCTCGCTCACTCGCCAGCCTCTTCGCCTTTGAGAACCCAGGAGGCGACGTTGATATACTTCCGCCCGGCCTCATGGGCGTCTTTGACCGCGTCAGCCATCGGTGTTTTTTCCCGATAGGCCTGCGGCGCCAATTTGATCAGCATGGGGAGATTGACGCCGGCGATCACTTCGCTCTTGGCCTCTTCCATCACCGCGATCGCGAGGTTGGACGGTGTGCCGCCGAACATATCAGTGAGGATGATTGCGCCATTGTCGCCGCCTGCCTCTTTCGCGGCGCGGACGATATCGCGGCGGCGCTTTTCCATGTCATCGTCGGCACCAATACAGACCGAACGGAGGCCCTGCTGGGGCCCAACAACGTGCAAGGCTGCGAGAAGAAGCTCTTTAGCCAGATTGCCGTGGGTAACGACAACAATCCCAATCATGATGGTCCTCAAATGGTATTCGGTCCGGGCTCGAAACCGCACCACAGAGATTGCCCGGATGCAAGAGATCTGAGCGCTAACCTGAGAGCGGCCGCGTTCGCGCCGTCCGGCTCCACAGGAACCGTCTGTGCACCCAGGAGCGCAGCCTCCATGGCCATCTCCTCTTCGTTTTCGACCTGACCCAAGGTGACGATGAAATCGATCGCCATGGGCGGCGCGCCTCGAACCTTGGCGATACCCACGCCGCGGAGGTGGAGGAGGGGTCCCGCCTCTGGCGAGACCGCCCAGCCGCAGCTGTCAAAGGTGATAAGATCGTCGGCGATGAGACCGGTCCGCTGGTGCGGGCAATGGGCGATGAGTTCAGCTGCGAGGCGAGACTTGCCGCTCCCCGGCGGGCCGACAAGCAGCACTCCGCGCAAGGGGCCTTCGAGATCCAGCGCCACGCCAATCGCCGTGCCGTGGAGTGGCATCAGGCTGAGCCGCCCTTATGGATCGGTATTTCTACAGAGAAACAGGCGCCTGTTGCGTCTGGATTGTCGTCGTCTTTGACGTTCTCACACCAGATATAGCCGCCATGGCTTTTCACAATCTGCCGCGCGATGGCGAGGCCGAGACCGGAATTGGAGCCGAACGTCGCTCCATCTGGCCGCGATGTGTAGAAGCGATTGAAGATACTCTCGAGGTTCTCCTCGGGCACGCCTGGTCCTTCATCTGTGACAGTTAGAAGAACAAGACCCTGGCGCTGTCCGGTCTCTTTCTCAAGAGCCACCGTCACGGCGCCGTTTTTGGGGCTAAAGCTGATCGCGTTGTCGATCAGGTTTCTGACCACCCGGCCAAAGGCACTGGGCGTCGCAAAGATTTTCGGATCGCCGTCGGTATCGTTCCAGAAATTGACCATCGGCCCGCCAGCATCGGTCACGGCCTTGTAAGAGCTGGTGACATCGCTGATGAGTTGCGCGGCGCTGATCACCCGGCGCTCTTCTGTGGCCAGCTGCGCGTCGAGCCGCGAGGCGCTGGAGATGTCAGAGATCAGACGGTCGAGGCGGTCGACATCATTGCTGATGACCTCAAGCAGGCGCTCCCGCTGGGTGTCGGTTTTGCATTTGTCGAGGGTCTCGACCGCGCTTCTTAATGACGTGAGCGGATTTTTCATCTCGTGGCTCACGTCTGCGGCGAAGCTGTCGATGTTCTCGATTCGCTCGACCAGCGCTGCGGTCATGGCACGGAAGGACCGGCTAAGCCGGCCAACTTCGTCCGGGCGGTGATCAAAATCAGGAATGCGCACTCTGCCCGCTCGGCCAACCGATGCCGCGATCCTATCAGCAGCGGCGGAAAGCTCGCGAATGGGCTGCGAAACCGCGGCGGTGAGGATCAGCGCAGAGATCGATGCTGTGGCGAGGGTCAGAATGACCACCGGCAGAAGGGCTCGGCGCACGCGGTGGCTTGCGACCTCAAAGTTCCGTGTTTCCGCGACCAGGGCTCCGGTGATCGCGCCGGTATCCTTATTGGTGATCGGTAGGCTGACCGTTGCGGTGATCGCATCGCTCTCGGTCAAGCGAAGGGACGTGACGTCGGATCCGTCCGTAAGGACAAGCGCCGAAAGCTCATCGTCTAGGGTTCGGTCGACGGCCCGGTCGCGCAGTGGCACGTCGAACATCCAGGTCTCAAGCTTGCTGGCAAAAGCGGTGGACATGTCCGATGGCAGCGCCTGTGCCGGCAGTGCATCCGGGATGGGCAGGGCCACCGGCGCCAGATCGTCCGCGATTTGCGTCTCAGCAACCAGGGCAGGTTGGCGGTTGATCCCGCGATAGAGCGCGATGCGGCCGTTAAAACCGGTCGAGGCATCAAGCAGCACTTGCCGTGCACGGTCGGGATTCTCGTAACAACCTTTGCCGCCGCACACGCGATCATGTTCAATCAGTGTGCGGGCAAAAACCGCCTGCCGCTCCAAAAGCTCAAGCTGATTGGCCACCAGAGCGTCGCGGTAGGCGCCGAGGCCCATAGCGCCCAGCACAAGGAGGATCAGCCCGATCGTGTTGCCAAGGACAAGGGCTGCGCCAAACCGGCTGGGCCGAGCAATATAGGACGCAAACCCGCCCCATTGCTGGCGCGGGGCCTCCCGCCGCGTCGCCCGCATCGGGCGCGCTGGCCGGGCGCGCGAGGGGTTAGTCGCACTTATATTTGTAGCCGACGCCATAGAGTGTCTCGATACCGTCGAAGCTGTTGTCGACCACGCGGAATTTCTTCCTTATACGTTTGATATGGCTATCGATCGTGCGATCGTCGACATAGACTTGATCGTCATAGGCCGCATCCATCAGCGCATCGCGCGATTTCACAAAGCCAGGACGCGCGGCCAGCGCCTGGAGGATCAAAAACTCCGTGACAGTCAGGGTCACTCGCTCACCTTTCCAGCTGCAGGCGTGCTGCGGCGGGTCGAGGGTGAGGCTGCCGCGGCGCATGATCTGGTTCTGCTCATCGCGCGCTTCGTTCGGCGCGGTGGTTGCGCGGCGCAGGACCGCCTTCACCCGCTCGAGCAGCAGGCGCTGGCTGAACGGTTTCCGCACGTAATCATCCGCGCCCATGGTGAGGCCCAGGGCCTCGTCAATCTCATCATCCTTTGAGGTGAGGAAGATGAAGGGCACAGAGCTGTCCTGGCGCAGCCGACGCAACAGCTCGACCCCGTCCATGCGCGGCATTTTAATGTCAGAGAGAACCAAGTCTGGTGATTTACCAAGAATACCGTCGAGCGCCGAGGCGCCATCGGTGAACGTGGTGACGCCGTAACCCTCGGCCTCAAGCGCAATCGATACTGACGTCAGGATGTTTTCGTCGTCATCGATCAATGCGATGGACGCCATACTCTTGTCCCTCCCAAGACCGACCCCGCAACAGGGCGGGTCTAGCAAGGAAAGGTGTGGAGGATGTTAAGGTATCACGGAGGAATGCGAGAACCAGTATAGTCGAGCTTGGGCCGGGTTCCTCGCGATCCGATGAATCGGTCGTCGAGCCACTCTGGCTCCTTGCTAGTCCCGAGGCCAACCTGCTTACAACGAGCATCGCTTGCTGTCATAAACTCCGATATCGGCGGCTGTTGATAGTAGCCTTCCATGTTAGTCGGCATGACGAAGTAGGGCGCGCCGGTTCTCTTCACGTAACCGCAGGCATGAATCTCCATTCTTTCGCGAAACTCTTCGTGGTAGCAGGGCTTCAAGTCCATCGGCTTTCCGTCAAGGCCAATGGGCTGCTGTTCTCGATCTAGTACGCATGCTGCATTCTTCATGAACTTCTCAAATTGGTCCATTGCAGCGGTTGTCACGGTGACACCTTTTGCGTTGTACAACTCAAGGCTGGTCTGTTCTTCGTCGTTGTCCAATCCATGTCGCCGACCTGTATAAGCCGGGATGCAAAGGCTGTTGCGCCGCTCACTTTCATCCTCTGCGCTGATCAGCGGTGCAAAGCAGGCGTTATCTGCGAACAGAAGGTGCTGGCTCGAGCTAATGGACATCGGCCAAAGCACGCCAGAGGCGATAGCCTCTGAGATATCGATGCCAAACAACAGAGTGTTCCTAAGGTTCGCGCCACTCATATTCGAGTTTTCGAGGTCGGATGCCACTATGCGTGAACGGCTAAACTGTGCGTTATGAAGCTGCGCATTCCTAAGATCAGTACCCGAGATATAAGACCTATCAAGGACTGCGTCGCGCATTCTCGCACCGAACAGATTTGCGTTGACTAGATCTGCAAAATGAAGCTGTGCCTCAATCAGTGTGCTTCTCATAAGATTCGTGCCGACAAGTGTGGTGCTTCGCATGTCGGCATTGAAAAGGTTGGCGCCCACTAGCATTGAGCCGGACAGATTCGCAGCAGTCAGACTGGCGTTTGCCAGCTGTGGTGCTTCTGAGAGACTCATGCCCTGGACGCCTAGATAGGCACCTGAGAGATCAACACCTCTCAAGTCTGTGCCACTAAATGTTACGTTGGTCAGGTCGGTCTCTGAGAGATCAGCTAACGTAAGATCGGCGTTAGTCAGGTTCGCGAACGGAAGTTTGGCGCCACTTAGATGGGCACTGAAAAGGTCGGCTTCGGTCAAGTCTGCGTCCTTCAACAACACACAAGGCGCCACGGCATTTCTCAGCTGCGCGTAGCGTAGCTGGCGCCCGCTCAGATCGAGCTGTGTTGCAAATCGTCCGCTTGCTGCGGAACAGAGTTGTGCTGTAACGTCGCTGAGCCTACGCCTGCCGGCCAGTTCGTCTTCTGAAAAAAAGGAATGGGTATCGTTAGCGATAGCTCCACTACGAAGATCCAAACAGATGGAAGGGGCGACGCTTGGGTTGATCAAGCAATACGTCGTATCGTCGTCAATCTGCGGCAGGGCAAGTCTCAGTACGGCGCGCTTACGGTTGTGCCCGTCCTCCTGCCGTTCTGAGCTTGACAAACGCCAGGGGTTGTTGACTCGCAATTCGATCCGTTGGGACCCTGTATTTTCGACAGGATCTTCTGCATACGGTGCTTTATCGTAAAGAGACGTTCTGAAAGTGGCGATGGTCAGACCAAGTGTGCCGATCATCAATAGCACGAATGCTTGTACCCCCGCGTCGATTGTTGAGTAGACGTTGGTGGGTCGGCGCAGCCCCAGGCGGAAGACGACCAAAAACAGAGCATCGATCAGGATAAGCGTGCCATGGAGCTTTGTCATCCAATTGATACCGACGGGGGCGAAGCTTTGCATCGTGGCAAAAAGAAGAGCGAGAGGACCCAGAAAAACCGTCAGTGTAATGATGAGAGCCATAGCGCCGCGTAGGATGTTCCTGTCCGTTGGCCCCGCGACGATCATGGTGAAGTCGTAGGGGTAAAGGAGATGCCGGAACGCGTGGACGGCCTCACCATTGTCGCCGTCAAAGCGTTCGGCCAGTTGGCGGGCCTGTTCTTCGGCTTTCTTCTTCAGTGACCAGAGTTTGACGAGAAGATTGAGGTGGAAGGCGACAAGGATCGCAGGCGCCAAGATGTAGAACTCAATCACCGGGACTTGGGTGCCGATGATGGGGAGCTCAATCCCTGCATTGAGGAGCAGGGTCTCTTGCGATGTCCCAAGGACCGCGATCGCGACATAGGCGCTGGCGGTCAGAAAATAGGTGAAGAGCGCGCGGGTCAGTTTGGAGGACTCATCCACCGCCCCGACAGCAACGGCCACCTGGTCGAGCCAGACCTCGCGGCCGGGGGTGTCTTGGGCAGTTTTTGCCGGCTCATCGTTTCTGGGCGCATCGGCCTCAGCGCTCGAAAACTTTGACTTGATGAGTTCCAGCATGTTTGCCCCCCGACAGTGGGCTCAACATGCAATAGAAGAGGAGCCCCGCAAAGGGGTTCGTCCGGTCTAAGGCCGTAACCCGTCGATGAAATCGGCCATGCTGACGTCGCGCTCGGACAGGCCGTCGGCGTCGTGGGTCGTGAGGGTGATCTCTACCCGGTTGTAGACGTTGAACCATTCTGGATGGTGGTCATGCTGCTCGGCGAACAGGGCGACCTGGTTCATGAAGCCCCAGGCCTCTTTGAAATTGCCGAACTGGAGGGTCGTTTTGGCGGCGTCTTTGCCCACCACTTCGGCCCAGGCGGGGTGCGACTTGAAGAATGCGGTGCGGGCGGCGGGATCGAGTTTGGAAACCATGAGGAGGAGCTAGAGCCGCGGCCCGCTCTCGCCAACCCGGGGAGCATGAAGCTTTGTTGCATTGGCGCGCGGGCGGTTGATCCTGGCGGGCGAATAGACGACAAGAGCGTGATCCAAGATCAACGTTAACGGGCCCGCCTTGACCCATTTTCTCTCCTCCTGGCCGCGCGTGGCCGTTTTGGCCGTGACCCTTTGCGTGGTGAGCGTGGCCGCGGCGCCGAAGGCTTCTGCGGAATACAGCCTCTGCAACAAATCGAGCTACGCGCTGTCTGCGGCGCTGGGGTTCTTTGACGACCAAGAGCTTCTGACCCGCGGGTGGTGGCGTCTGCGCCCTGGGGAGTGCAAGCGGGTCATCAGCGACGATATCGAGCCGGGCCGGTACTTTGTTTACGCTGAGGCGATCCCAGGTCACCGCGGGCCTTTGAGGACCTGGTCGGGCGAGACACCGCTCTGCGTACAGAACGATAGCCTCTTCACCTTGCGTGACCAAAGTGTGTGCACGAATGATCCGCAGCGGCAGCGTGACTTCTATCCTGTGGAAGTGACTATCGAAGACGGTGGCGACTTCATCACCGACTTCACTGATGAGCGGAACTTCCCCCTCCAGGACGCGAAGGTCGCCGGTGTGCAGCGGCTATTGAACGATCTCGGCTTTGATATCGGTGCGATCGACGGGGCCTTTGGCGCGGCGACGAAGACGGCCCTGCGGCAGTATCGCCGGGACCGTGGGCTCGGCACCGATGCCATTATCGATGCCGCCGTGGTCGACTCCCTGATTGCTGAAGCCAATGACGATGACGCGCAGCTTGGCTTTTTCTTCTGCAATGAGACGATGCTGCCCGTCTGGGCCGCTTTCGCGCAGCCTACGGATGACCAGGAGGGCTATCGCTCATCCGGTTGGTGGCGGCTGGAGACCAGCGCTTGCGCCAAGGTTCGTCGCGGGGCGCTGGGTGAAGAGCCTTACTACGTCTACGGCATTATGCAGGCCGAGAGCCAGGAGCTGACCCTCGCCGGAGGCGACACGCCGTTCTGCGTCTCCTCTGTGCAGTTTGATGCGCGCAGCGACATTGCCTGCGAGGAAGAGGGGTTCGACACCGCTGTTTTCCGCCGCATCGACACGGGCGGAGAGAACGCGTGGACGTTCGAGTTCACGCCTGAGCAGTTCAACCCCGACCTCGCCACGGCCCAGTGACTTCCAACGGTTTGACGCAGGCGTTCGCGCATGTGCGCGACTGGGTCTTTGACCTCGACAACACCCTTTATCCTGCGAGCTGCAACCTCTTCCAAGAGATCGACTATCGCATGACAAGCTATGTCAGTGAGCTTTTGGGCGTTGGTCGCGAAGATGCGTTTCGTGTGCAGAAGGATCTTTACGCCGCCCACGGAACGACGCTCTCGGGCCTCATGCGGCAGCACAATGTCGATCCGCATGCGTTTATGGACTATGTCCACGAGATCGATCTCTCGGTCTTAGAGCCTGCGCCAGAGCTCCGGGCCGCGATCGCGGCACTCCCGGGCAGGAAGTTCGTTCACACCAACGGAAGCTGTCGGCATGCGGCCAATGTCCTTGGCAAGATGGGCCTCGGCGATGTGATCGACGATGTCTTTGACGTGGAGATGGGCGGCTGGGTACCGAAACCGAGGGCGGAGAATTACGACGCCTCCGGCGCACATTTTGGGATCGACGGACCAAATGCTGCGATGTTCGAGGACATGTCCGTCAATCTTGAAGAGCCCCACCGGCGCGGGATGATCACGGTGCTCGTCACCAGTGATGCTGACTGGATCGCGAGAGAGCCCGCGGAGAAGCGTCCTGGTGCCGCGCTTGCGGGGGCGGAGCATATTCATCATACCACGGGCGATTTGACCCGATTTCTCACCGGACTGACGGCCGGCTAAGGAGGCCCCATGCAAGAGAGTGACGCGCGCCCGATTATCGAGGCGGCCTATGACAATGGCAGCGAGGACGCGGATGTGCGCGCGGCTGTCGCCCACGCCCTTCAGGGCCTTGATAACGGCTCTTACCGGGTCGCGTCGAAGACCGATGGCGGCGATTGGCAAGTCCACCAATGGCTGAAAAAGGCCGTGCTTCTGTCTTTCCGGCTTCATCCCAACGCGCCGATCCCTGGCGGTCCTGCTGGTGCGCCTTGGTTCGATAAGGTGCCCTCAAAGTTTGAAGGTTGGGGCGAGAAAGAGTTCATCGAGGCCAAGTTCCGCGCCGTGCCGCCCGCCACCGTGCGCCGCGGCTCGTTCATTGCCCCCGGTGCGGTGCTGATGCCGTCTTACGTGAACATTGGCGCTTATGTCGGTGAGCGGACGATGGTCGACACCTGGGCCACTGTGGGTTCCTGCGCGCAGATCGGCAGCGACTGCCATATCTCTGGCGGCACCGGGATTGGCGGTGTGCTGGAGCCCTTGCAGGCGAACCCGGTGATCATCGAGGACAATGTCTTTATCGGAGCGCGGTCAGAGGTGGCCGAGGGTGTCATCGTGCGCGAGGGCTCGGTGATCTCGATGGGTGTCTTCCTTGGCGCATCGACCAAGATCGTCGATCGCGCGACCGGCGAGGTCCTCTATGGCGAGGTGCCGCCTTACTCCGTGATCGTGCCTGGCACGTTCCCTGGCGCCGGTGCCAATGGCCCCGCGCTCGCCTGTGCGGTGATCGTCAAGCGGGTCGACGCGCAAACGCGCTCCAAGACTGCGATCAACGACCTTCTGCGGGGGTAGCGTTCGGGGGATAAGTCAAGGCTTGTGCAGCAGGGGCTGTTTCGATAGCGAAATGTCGGAAGGAGCCCCGATTCGTGAGCCTCTCAGAGACCCTAACCCCCTGGCGCGACGTGATGGTGGAGCTGGTGCGCGATGACCAGCCGGACCTGTCGATGCGCCAATGGGCGCTTCTTTTGACCGTGTACCTAACGCCAGGTCCGCACACCGTGCGGCGTCTGAGTGAGGATCTTGAGGTCCCCAAACCTGCGATCAGCCGGGCGCTTGATGCGCTCTCGATCCATGGCCTGGTCCGCCGGGCGCGTGATCCTGGGGACAAACGGATCGTCTTGGTACAGAAAACAACTGATGGCTCTGTCTTCGTTGACCGCTTCGCGGCAGCTGTGGAGGCAGGCGAGCGCAGCGCTGAACTCGCCGGGTTTTACTGAGACGATCGGGGCATGATCAGCCCGTTTGGAACCGCGGATCATCCGCGGCGGCCTTGTAGTCGGCCAGCAGGTTCGAGAACCGGTGCTCCAGCGCGGGCATGAAGTCGGGGTGGGTGAAGATGTAGAGCCGCCCCGCGAGCATGCACTCGACGGTCCATTCCGCAACGAGGTCGGGTGAGAGGCCGCTCGTGATCACCGCCTCCATCTGCTTGAACTGCGCTGTTTGCATGGCGGCATCCACGTCCATGCCTTCCTGGGACGGAGCACCAAAGCCGCTCTTGTGAATGTCCGTGGACACCCAGGCCGGGCAAAGGACGCTGCAGCCGATGTTCTCGTCCGCGAGCTCGGCCTTCAAGGTCTCCGAGTAGCCAACGACAGCAAACTTCGTGGCGTTATAGGGCCCGCCCGTGCCGCCACCTGCGGCGTGGCCTGCCATCGATGCTGTGTTGATGATGTAGCCGCCCTCGCCATGGGATTGGATCAGCGGAACGAAGGTCTCCACGCCGTAGACGACGCCCATGAGGTTGATATCGACGACCCAGCGCCAGTCCTTGAGCGGGATGGTGCCGGGCGCACCGCCTGCACCCACGCCCGCATTGTTGACGACGATGTGGACCTTGCCGAACCGCTCAATGGTTTTGTCAGCCGCCGCTTTCACCGCGTCGGCGTCAGCCACATCACAGATGACCGTGTCGGCTTGATCGCCGAGGGAGGAGGCGGCTTTTGACAGGGCGTCCTGGTTGATGTCGGCCAGCATGACGTTCGCGCCGCGGGCCACGAACGCTTTGGCAATGGCAAAGCCAATGCCTTTCGCGCCGCCGGTGATGAACGCCGTTTTTCCTTCAAGTGATGTGATCGCCACAGGCCGTCTCCTCAGTGTTGAGGGGTAGCTAGCGCGAGAACGCTGCAAATCGAACCCGCGCGCTGAACCCTTTCAGCGCGTCGTTTCGTCTTGGCATTAAGAGTGCCGATTTAGTGGGCGTCGTCGCCGTGATCAGCCGCAGCGACTTCGGTTTCCTCAGCGCCCTCTTCGGCAGGCGGCGCACATTCGGGGAAGGCCAGCTGCTCACCGTCAGTCAGGGTCGCAAGGTAGGCAAGAATGTCCGCGCGGTTGGCGTCTTTAGAAATCCGCTGGACCATCTGGGTGCCGGGCACGAAGGCCTGGCTGTTCTTCAGATAAGCATCCATTTTCTCAAAGTCCCATGCACCTTCGAGACCTTGAAGAGCAGCGGTGTAGCCAAAGCCGCCGACGCTGGCCACCTGACGGCCCATCACGTCCCAAAGCGCCGGACCGGTGCCGTTGCCGCCGCCTTGCTCGAGGCTGTGGCACGATGTGCAGATGCCGACGCGCCGCGCGCCGCGGTCTGCGCTCGCTTCCGCCATCAGGCATCCGAGCGACACCTCAACGACCTCAGCCGCTGGGCCGCCTGCGCCTTGGAGCTGGGAGTAAGGGATGTAGGCCAGGGCGAAGGGGTTCTCTTCAGAGGCGTGGTGATCGCCGTGATGGCCATGGGCCAATGTCTGCACGGTGTTGAAGATCACCGGCAGGCCAAGAAACAAAAGAAGCGTCGCGAGAATGGCGCCTGCGACTTTGTTACCGAAGAGAGGGTCTTTCATGGCCGGTCCTAGAACTCTTTTGTGACGCGCCGTTTTGTGCTCTGGCGCCTGGATCGCCGAGGCCATAGCGGGGGTTCCGCTCCGCCGCAACGCGCGCATTGGCACGGCAGTGTGGAGGATACAGCGTGACTATGAAGATGGCGTTCCAAGGAGAGCCAGGAGCTTTCTCAGATCTTTGCTGCTCGACCTTTGCGCCGCAGTTTGAAACCCAGCCGCTGCCAACATTCGAGTCGGTGTTCCACGCTGTGACCACCGGCGCCTGCCATGCGGCCATGGTGCCAGTGGAGAACTCGCTTGCCGGGCGGGTGGATGATGTTTACCGGCTGCTGCCTGATCGCGGCGTCGCTGTTGTCGCTGAGCACTTCTTGCCGGTGAAGATGCAGCTGATGACCGTACCGGGGGCTGATCCTGAGGGTCTCAAAACCGTCCGCAGTCACCCTATGGCGCTGTCCCAGTGCCGCCGGATGATCGCGCGGCGTGGTTTGCTGCCAGAGGCGGCGGGCGACACCGCGGGCGCAGCGCGGGAGCTGCGCGACAATCCATCAAATGAGATCGGGGTGATCGCGCCGGTCAGCGCAGCAGAGCATTACGGCCTCACCATCATCGAGCCTGATTGTCAGGACGCAGACCGCAACGTGACGCGGTTCCTGCACATCGTCCCTGATGGCGCGCCGTTCCCGGAGCGGGACGCTGGGCAAATGCTGACGAGCTTTATCTTCCGTGTTCGCAACATCCCTTCGGCGCTCTATAAAGCACTCGGCGGCTTTGCGACCAATGGCGTGAACATGACCAAGCTTGAAAGCTATCAAGAGGACGCCAGTTTCCAGGCCACCCGGTTCCAAGCTGAGATTGAGGGGCACCCGGATGACCCTGCGGTCCGCCGGGCGCTGGATGAGCTTGGCTATTTCTCTGCTGACTTCAAGCTGATCGGCGTCTTCGCAGCCGACCCCTACCGGGCCAACCACAAGTAGAGGCGTATCAGCTGTAGACCGGCGCGCGTTTTTGCATCATCGCGGCGACGCTTTCGGCGAAGTCAGGTGATTGCAGCTGTTCGCTGAAGATCTTTGCTTCGACCATCATATGGTCTTGCACCAGTTTCTGCCGGTTACGGATCAACGCCTTGGAGCGTTTGAGTGCGGTCGGGGCCGATGCCGCCACGTGCTCTGCGATCCTTTGCACCTCGGCCTGAAGATCGGCCTCAGCAAAGACCCGGGCGATCAGTCCGTATTCCAGCGCTTCGGGTGCCGTCAGGGTGCGCCCGCCAAGCAGGATGTCATTCGCTACGGCCATGCCGACGGCCTCGGGCAGGAGAAGCGAGGACGACGCCTCTGGCACCAAGCCGAGCTTGACGAACGGTGCCCCGAAGGTCGCGCTTTTCGCAGCATAGACGAGGTCGCAGTGGAGCAGCATCGTCAGGCCGACGCCAATCGCTGGTCCATTCACCGCGACGATTAGCGGTTTGGGGCAGGAGGAGATGCCCATCAGAAACCGGAACACCGGCGGCAGATCGTGCTCCATTCCGCCGGTTGCAAAATCGCCCAAGTCATTGCCGGAGGTGAACATGTCGCCTTCACCGGTGATGATGAACGCGCGGACGTCGTCGTCCTCTCCGTAGGCTTCAATCGCGTCCGCCATCGCGCCGTACATGGCTTGGGTGATGGCGTTCTTCTTCTCAGGGCGACTGATCGTCAGTGTCGTGATTTTATCAATGGTGCTGATCTTGATGGCATCGGTCATGCGGAGAGCCTTTCTTGGCTATGGATGTTGGCGTGATCACTGACGACGTCGGCAGCGTTCTTCGCCACGTGGTCCAAAAAGCGCGCGATGACAGCTTGTTCGTCGTCAGAGAAGGGTTCGAGCAGGGCAGCGTTCACGTCTTTGATAAAGGGGGTCGTCGTCGCGATTACGGCGCGGCCTTTGTTTTCTAAGAAGACATGCACGCTGCGGGCGTCGCTCTCGCTTTGTTGCCGGCGCAACAGGCCCTTCGCCTCCATCCGGTCGACAAGACCCGTGAGGCTCGAATAGCCCATGCGCAATTGATCGGCGATCTGTGAGATCGGCGCGCCGTCACTTTTGGTCAGACAAAAGAGCACCGCCTGCTGTGATGCGCTGAGCCCGATATGGGTTTTGAGCGCATGATCGGCCGCACGGAACAGCGCTGTGTGGGCCTTTTGCAGAAGATGAAAGACGCGGGGCTGGCGCATAAGGGGTATTTCGCGTGTGAATTAGATATTTCATATGCGAAGAAACTCGAACGATCAATGACGCGATTGTCGCAGGATCACATCCTGCGGAAATCCAATCGTTACCGGTTGATGCGAGGGATGGGCGCGCCCACCTTCCACCCCAATCGGGTCGGGGCGCCCGTCGGTGCCGGTAGCGAGGAGTGCGTGGATGCTGATTACCATTGTCCGGGGCATCGGATTTATCATCTTGGCGCTCATTCTGGGCACGATGGTGATCGGCTGGATCTCTGCGGCGCTGCGATTGGGCACCAAGCCCCCTTATGACATGGTGGACCTCGGCGATGGTCGGCGCCTGCATGTTGTCTGCGAAGGGCCCGTCGGCGCGCCGTTCGTTCTTTATGATGCTGGGGCTTTTGGGATCTACACAGATGGTTGGTGGGTCAAAGAAGAGCTGAAAGCTGACTATCGCGTTTGTCTTTATGATCGGGCGGGAATGGGTTGGAGCGACCGCGTGCCCTCCGGGGTCTCACCCACGCCCGATTGGCATATCGAAGACATGCGCCGCTTGCGAGTAGCGCTGGGCGAGGACCAGCCCTTCATCCTTGTCGGACACTCCATGGCGGGCCTGCGGCTTCACGGCTACGCTAATCTTTACAAAGAGGAATTGAAGGGGCTCGTCTTTGTTGATGCGGCCCGGCCGGGGAGCCTTCGTGCCGAGCGCATTCGGCAGATTGCGCCGTGGGCCAACAGGATCATGAACCTCTCTATCGGCCTGGCACAGACAGGTTTCATGGGCGGGATCTCCTACCTCTTGCCAGACGAGCTCGACCTGCCGCGCCAGCAGGGCCGCGATAAGCGCCGATCACTCTCCGTGGCCAAGCACCACCGAAGCACCAAGGCGGAACTCGTTGCCGCTTTCACCTCCAGCGAGGATGTCGAGTGGGCGCAAGGCGAAGAGGCTAGCAATCTGCCTGTGGCGGTCTTCACGAACAGCGAAGGCGGCGGCTCCAATGGCCCCGTGGCTGACGCAGCAAAAGCAGCGACCGGGTTTGGCCGGACCACGGTTCTGCCCGACGAGAGCCATGTGTCTCTTCTTAACCGGACCAATGCTAAACTCATCGCAGAAGATGTGCGCGCGATGATGTCGTCTGGAGAACCAAACGATGGCTGAGACCCAACAAGAACAGCGGAGCAAGATCAGCACACTGGTCTTTGATCACGCGCCGCGCCTTTTGGGTCTTTTGACATTTTTGATTGGGGCAGCGGCCCTGGTCTCCGCAGCATTCCCCGGCGCGCCAGCGGAAGAGCGGCCGTTTGTCAAAGCGTTGATGGCAGAGGTGCCGGAGATCACGCTGACTTTTGGCGGTCTGGCCCTGATGGTCCTGTCGCTTGGTCTGTCCCGCCGCTTGCGGACGGCTTGGCTTCTCGCCTTCATCGCTGCCGCCCACGGATTGGTGGCCACGCTGATTTTTAAGCCCCGCCCGGTGGAAGCTTTCATGTATCTGGGGCTCGTGGTGCTTCTCCTGCGGGCGAAAAAGGCGTTCTATCGCCGCTCGGCGCTTCTCAGCATTAAGATCCCGCGCGCCTGGTTCTTGGCCGCTTTTCTGTCCGTCGCCATCGCTGGCTTTGTCTCACTTTTGTGGATGAGCCACCAGAAGGGTTTTGTCGAAGCGAGCTTCATCGATCTGGTGCTTGATCCGATCCTTGGGGTTGCGGGCCGGCCCGTGGCGTTTGCTCTATTTGTGCTCGCGTTTTTTGGGTTCTTCCTCCTCGTCGCAAGCCCTGCGCGGGCGCAGCTTTCTCTTCCCGGAACTGAGGATTTTGAACGTGTGCGGGGCCTGCTCGACAAGGCTGATGCACCGCGTCCGGATAATGTTCTCGCCTTCTCCGGCGATAAGAGTTTCTGTTTTGACAAAGACAACACGGCGGCGATCGCGTTCTCAGAAATCGCTGGCGTTCGGATTGCCATGGGGCCACCTATCGGTCCTAAGGCGCAGTGGAAGCCCGTTCTTGAGGCATTTCGCAAGGATGCTGAGGCAAACGCGACCCGTCCTGCGATCTATGCCGCGCCGCCAGATCTTTTGCCTGACCTTCTCGATCTTGGTTTCAAGGTGGAGAAGATTGGTGAGAATGCGATCCTTGATCTGCCAAACTTCAGCCTCTCGGGCCGAAAGCGTGAGGTAATCCGCCGGGGGCGGAGGAAACTGGCGGAGCGCGCGGGTGCGACCTTCCGCATGTCCTTGCCGCCCCATGACGATGGGTTGCTCAAAAGCCTCGAGCCCACCTCGAAAGCGTGGCTTGCGTCCAATGGCGGGCGAGAGAAGGCTTTTTCCCTGGGCCGCTTTGACGCCGACTTCCTTGCCAATTGCCCGATTGGGGTGGTGGAGATTGAGGATCAGCCAGTGGCGTTCGGCACCCTCTTTGTGACCCCTGACAAGTCGTGGGCCGGCATCGACCTCATGCGCTACGATCCAGAGAAGCAGGTCACCAACACGATGGATTTCCTGTTTGTGGAGCTCATCCTCTGGGCACAGAATGAAGGGTACAAGAGCTTCGATCTGGCGATGGCGCCGCTCTCGGGTCTGGTGGAAGCGGAATACGCGCCGCTCTTTGCCCGGGTGGGCAAGCTGATTTTTGAGCGTGGCGAGCGGATCTACAACTTCCAGGGCCTTCGCCGGTTTAAGCAGAAGTTCGACCCGGTGTGGGAGCCGCGCTACATCGCCGTTCCTGGTTATTGGTCCGTGCCCGTTGTGTTGGCGAAAGCTGCGCTTCTGACCAATGGCAAGAAAGAAGATCCGGCGGCGCCCCCAATCCGCGACGATGACGTGGCACCAGCCGCGGCCGAATCCCAGGCGAGTTGAGCCTTCAGCGCTCGAGCCAGTGTTTCATCAGGTGATGCGCAATTGCAAACTCTGGCGGGACGGCGAATTTCCCTTCGCCCTTCAGCATAGAGACCAGCTCTTCGCGGGTAAACCAGTGCGCCTCTTCGATTTCATCCGGATCAAGATGAAGAAGATCGCTGTCGACCTCTGCTAGGAAGCCCATCATCAAGGATGAAGGGAACGGCCAAGGCTGGCTGAAGATATACTCCATGCTGAGCGCTTTGAGGCCCGTTTCTTCCTGCAGCTCACGTGCGCCGCACATCTCCACCGTTTCGCCAGCTTCGAGATAGCCAGCAAAGGCTGAGACGAACCCCCGCGGGAATTGTGGCCCTCGCCCGAGGCAGACTGAATCGTCTTTAAAAGGAAGAACGATCGAAACAGGATCTGTACGCGGGAAATGCTCCGACCCCGTCCTTGGGTTCACCCGCTTGAACCCACCTTCCGCGGATATCGTGTCGCCGCCATGCTCGGCGCAGAACTGGTGCCGGCGATGCCAGTCGAGGAGCCACACGGCCTGTCCCGCGATCCCTAGCTCTTCGGGCGACAGGAACGGTGCCAGGTTCCGCAAAGGCGCATAGCCGCCAAGGTCAGCGAAGGGCGACTCCTCCGACGCGGAGGCGTCACAGGCGTAAATCGGCCGTCCGTTCCAAAGGCCGAGGAGCACGGTTTCCCGTCCCGCGGCAGAGATTGCCTCACGGGCGGCAATGGTCAGCCAAAGGATCTTTGAGCTGTCTTCGCCGCGCTCGATCAAGATCTTGCCGCGATGGACAACCACCATCTGGGCATCCGGATGGTTTTCTTGGGCGTGGAGCCAGTCCTCATCCTTGCGCTGATTGTTGGCCCGGTCGATCGGGCTCACCGCAAAGGCGTTGGGGTTTCCGTGGAGCATCGACGCATCTCCCAGTGTACACATCAGGGCCGAGCCCCTGGACGCTACGACAAAGCGGCGTAGCGGAGGAATCACAAGGGGGCGATCCACCGCGGCGCTGCCTTTCATTCCCTCCGTAGGCCGTGTCCAAGCGCTTGTTGGCGCAGGCAGGCTGGATCGCGTAGAAGGGCGAAAACAAAAGGGGCCACGTGGCCCGGCCGGGGGAAAACATCATGCGCCGAATTCTGATCATTGTTCTTTTTCTGGTGCTTGGCGGCGGTGTCGCGGCTTTGTGGACGCCGGATACCGACGCGGATGCGATGAAGGCGAAGTATGGGGGCCCGGAAGCGCTCTATGCCCCCGCCATCGGCGGAATGCAGGTCCATTACCGCGTGTCCGGTCCTAAGGACGGCCCTCCTGTCATTTTGATCCACGGCACCTCGGCCAGCCTTCACACCTGGGAGCCGTTGCGCGGGGCGCTTGAGGACACCTACCGCGTGATTGCTTACGACCAGCCGGGGCATGGGCTGACGGGGCCGCATCCAGAGCGCGACTACACCTATGACGGCATGGCCGATGGTCTTGATGCCGTGTTTGCCGCTGAAGGCATCGAACAGGCCGTGCTGATTGGCAATTCGATGGGCGGATGGATCTCTTGGCGTGACGCGGTGGCCAATCCGGACCGGGTTAAGGCCCTCGTCCTGGTGGATGCGTCTGGCATTCCGAGCAGCTTTGTTGAGCGCTCAAACCTCGGTTTCCGGCTGTTGCAAAACCCCGTGGGCCGGGTCGCGAGCACCAAGCTGACGCCGCGCGCCGCGATTGAGAACTCAATCTACGGCACCATGAGCAAGCATAAGGTCATCGATGACGCGATGATCGACCGGTACTGGGAGCTCCTGCGCTATCCGGGGAACCGCCAGGCGATGGCCGATCAGTTCTCTACCGAGCGGGCGGATCTTTCGGATCGCTTGGGAGAAGTGACCGTGCCGACGCTGGTGATCTTTGGCGATGAGGACCCGCTGATCCACCCAAGCGCGGCTGACGGCTTTGTTGAGCGGATGCCGAACGCGCGGGCCATCATCTATGAGGCCGTGGGCCATATCCCGATGGAGGAGGTGCCCGCGCAGTTCAGCGCCGATGTGCGCGCTTTTCTTGATGATGAGATCTTCCCGCCTGAGCCCGAGCCAGTGATCGAGGTGCAGGCGCCAGAGCTTCTCGAAAACGAAGGCGAAGCGCCCCTTGCACCGGAGCCCTCGCCGAGCGATATGCCGTAAAGGAAAGTCGCGCGGACGCAGTCCTCGCCAACCCGGTCAGGTCCGGAAGGAAGCAGCCGTAACGAGTTTCGCTGCGGGTCGTGTCGGCTTTCCACCTCTCTTCAATTTGGAACTATCGCCCGTCGTCTGACTGCATCAGCTGCGCGGTTGGCGAAGCATGGGCCAAAACTGAGGCGCGTCGTCGGCGATCCGGGCTTCCTCCACCACCTCAAACCCGTGCCGCTCGTAGAGTGGGATGTTCTCTCGTTTGCTCGATTCCAGGTAGGCAGGCATGCCTTCTGCGTCCGCGAGGCGCAAACCGTCTTTGATCAGAAGACTTCCCAGGCCCTGTCCCTGGGCGCTGGGGTCCACGCCGATGGCGAAGAGATAGAGGAACGGCTCTTTGGGCTTGAGAGAGTCCATCCGGTCCGCCGCTTTGAGGCTCCGAAGGATCGGATCGAAGCCTGCTCCGGGCACGATCGAACTGATGAACCGCAGGAGCGCCCAGAGGGTGAGATCGTTGCTTGCCCCCGGGGGCAGCCACATGGACGCGCCCTTGTTCTCCACTTGTGTGACGAAGCCGCGCGGAAGGTAGACGTCTTTCATCAAGATACGGAGTGCTTTTTGAAAGAGCTCCGGGCTGCCGAAGATCCACATCGCGACGGGGTCGTCGGCAAAGGCGCGCGCAATGACGCTCGTCGTCGTTTCGATCTCAGCAGCGCCAGCTTTTTGAACAACAGGAACCATCAAAGAGGCCTCAAAGCAGCTTCAGGCATCGAGGTAGCCCAGATCAGGCCAGCAGTGATCCCGGCAAAGAACAAGGTCAGCGGGATGCGGGCCTTGGCTTGCCCGGTGACAACAAGGGTGAGGGCCGCCCCGCCGTTCGACACGATGCCCATCGCTGCAACGCCCCAGGGGAAGGTGCCGCTCAGCGTCTCGGCGAGGCCGCCGCCATAGCCCACCAAAAGGGCGATGATGGCGATGCCGTAGAGGCGGAACAGTGCGGGCGGCGTGGCCTGAAACCCGGACAAACGCTCAACAGAGGCCTTGGGCAGGAACAGAAAGGGCAGGCCGATCAAGACGCCGGTCACGGCGATCTTGGTGATCAACAAAAGAGCAAGGGGGGACATGGGGATCTCCAAACATGAGGATTATTCGTGTTTGAAATATGAGGAACATTCATGTTATGTCAACCCGTGTCCGAAACTTCGCTCCCCCCATGGAAAGAACCGGCCCAGGCCCGCGGCCGTGCGCGGGTCGATATGATCCTGGGTGCGGCGGCTGATCTCGCGGCGGAGCAAGGCCATCTCGATTTCAAAATGACGACGGTGGCAGAGCGCGCGAAGGTGCCGATTGGCTCGCTCTATCAGTTCTTCCCGAGCCGCACGGCGCTGGTGGCCCGCCTCTTTGCGCGGGAGATGGAACCGGTCGACGGGTCGCTCAGCGAGGGCCTCGCATCCGCCTCGACGACGGATGCTGTGCTTAAAGGGATCGGCGGTCTGATCCGGTCCCATGTCGAGATGGTGAAGTCGCGACCGGCGCTGTTTGTGATTTGGTCGTCCCCGACGATGGAGCCGGCTCTGCAGGAAGCGGACTTTCAGAACTCAAAGGTCAATGCAGCGAAGATCACTGAGCGGCTGATGGCGCTCGCCGGGTCCTCCGTTGACAGAGTAGCTGTGGAGGACACCGCGCTTTTGGTTTGCCACCTTTGGGGGCATGTTGTGCGCCTCAGCGTCTTGGCCGGTGAGCCAAGCGGCGTCATCGATCAATACATTGCCATGATCGAGGCGCATTTCGAGAATGTGTTGGCTAACTGACGGTTTTTGCAAACCGCCGCGCAGCGCCGATCATGGCCGCGCCAAAAAGGAAGGGGATCGCGGCACCGGGCAGGGGCACGGGATCCGGAGACGGAACGATGATCTCTGACGAGACAAGATTGTAATTCCACTGCCCACTGACCGGAAGTGCATAAAGAAGCTGGTAGATTCCTGCTCGCTGGCGGAAGCTGACGCCAAGGCCGTTGGGTGTTGTGCCATCGGACGTGAGCGAGACAAATCCGTTGCCCGAACCGGTCACGTTGCCGACCACTTGTAGCACACCATCCTGGTAGAAAGCCGCCATCGTGTTCGGCCCACCAGCTGATGGTGGCGGGGCTTCGGGGCCTGGAAGAAGAGCCGTTGAGAAGTTCTGCCCGATGCCATTCAGCTCACGGAGCACGCCGAAATAGGTCAGTGTTACGAATTCCCGACCAACGCCGGTGATGGTTGAGTCGTCCCAAAATGCCGTTGTGATGATGTTGCCCTGCACCTCTGGCTGAGCCGCCGCATCCCACATCTGCTCGTAGCGAATTTGCGCCGCCGATGCCGGAGCGAGGGCCATGAATGCGATCACGATGGCCATGCAGGAAAGGCGTACTGTCGAGCTCGTCTTCACATCACCCTCCTACCGGCGGGTTGGGTAAAGTCTTCTTACGGAAGAAAGACAAGGCGCCGAGGCCTATCGGAAACAAGAGCGCAGCGCCAGGAACAGGGATCGGGTTAGCGGTAGATAGCTCCGTCAACGAATCATCAAGAACATAGGTGTTTGTGCTGCTCAGTGTGTTGAGGTTGAACGCCGGTGCCCCGCCAGCGAGGGTGAAGGCGAGAGAGAAAATCGATGCGCCACCACCCACGGCGTTGTTGAGGGCTAAGCTCGCTCCCGCGCCAATGGTTTGGAACACGCCGTCCTCATAGACTGCTACGGCCTCGGAGGGATCGGCTGGGACAAAGGAAAACTCACCAGCGAGGATGTTGCCATTGTCCAGCACGCGTTCGCTGTTGATGAACAAGAAATCGAGCGGAACAAAGAAATCTCCTGTGTCAGGAACGGCGGCATCGTCCCACGTCGCCGTGGTGACAAATGTCTGGTCCGGATCAAGTGTTGAGCTGAAGGGTAGGCGGAACACCCACGTCTGCTCGGCGGTGACTGTTGCAGCCGACGCCTGCTGAGCGATCATGACCAGCGCGGCTGCGATGCTCGCGATGGCTTGCTTTGCTATCTGTCCCAAAGTGCGGCCCCCTCTTGCTGCCTTTGTCCTCCCCCCATCAGCTTGGAAAACGCACCGAAATACATCCTACATTTGTAGGACTGCAGGCTGTTTCACCGACAAAAACAGCTCAGATATCAAACAAATGGCAGCCGGTACCGGCCGAGCAGCTGGACCAGCTCTGTCTGGCGCTTGACCTGCATCTTCGCCATCAGCGCATAAAGCTGTGTGCGAATGGTCGTCACCGCGACACCCCGTTTGCGGGCGATGGCGCCAACGGAGAGGCCGCGATCGACCTCCGAGGCGATCTCGGCCTCTGACCGCGACAACCCATAGCTTTGGGCAAGAAGCTCTTGGTCGAGGCGACCGAAGTCGTCTGTGTCACGAATAAAGACCATGGCGGCACCATAATCCGTATGGGGTACGATCTCGGTCACCGGGGGCAGCGGACGGACAGAAATGAGGTAGGGACGCTTGCCGCTGGGTCTCTTTGCGGGGAAGTTCCGACTGCTCATCGCGAGAGCTGCCTCACCGCCTTCGCCGATCTCCAAGAGGCAACGGCGAAGCTGCGCATGCGCATCTTTGTCCGTAAACGCGAGGGCGCCGCGTTGAACTGTGATCCCGTCGCCGGCTATCAGCAGACTTTCCGCAAGGGAGTTTGTCGTTTTGATCGCGCCAGACGACAACAGCGTGACGCAACCTTCCGAGAGCATATCGAAACCGCTGGCACGTGACTGCAATTCATGCCTTGCATCGGCAAGGCGGAAGCGTAGCTCCGCTGCGTGTCGCAGGTGCGGCGCCAGCGTTGTCATCAGACCTATTTCTTCCGTCCCCACATGGCCTTGGGCTTTGGAGCGTTGCAGCGCGAAAACGCCCTGGTGGCTGGGGGAGGATAGCACCTGAACAGACAGAAAGTACCGAAGATCGAGCGGTGCCATGAAGTCCGTGTAGAACTCATCGCGATCCATCTCGTCCTCAGACAGGATCATATGATCAAACGAGATCGACCCCGGAGCAGCCCTTAAATTGGCGTTCAAGCGCGGCGATCGCGGGCTGTAATACTCCGTATACTCCATCTTATCGGGTAGCGGCATGCGGGCGTTGTAGTCGAAGATCAGGGGCGCCCTCGCTTTGACGTCAAAGACCTCAAAGCTCACACCGACTGCGCTCAACAGCTCCGACATCGCACCGAGCGCAGGGTTCCAACCGTCGCCCCGGATAGCACCCGCATAGAGCTGGTCGACAACGTCCAAGACGGCTTCACGCTTGCCCATACATGTCTCCCCGACGCGGTCAGGGTAGCGCGCGGGAGGGTGATCAGCAAACGTCCCATGCTGCGGGGCCAAAGGATCAAGAGCTGGCGTCAGTATCTGAGGCGCTCAGCGTCTGCCGGGATAGCCTTCTAAGCGCCAGTTCACGGCAGGTTTTGCTCCACTGATCGTGATGAGGAGCTGACCCACAAATGCTCCACAAAGGTCACGCTTCGCGACCATTTCGGCACTGCAGGTGTCAGCAACTTGAGCGTTCAACTGAGAGACAGCCCATGGATACTTCGAAGGCCGATGTGCTGAAGCCCTTTAGCTTAGAAGGACGGACTGTGCTGATCGTCGGTGCGTCTTCCGGCATCGGGCGGGCGACCGCGGCCCTGACCAATGCCCGAGGGGCGCAGGTCATTTTGATGAGCCGCAGCCGGGACAAGCTTGAGGATGTGCGGAGCGGTTTGAGCAGTCCCGATGCCGCAACAATCGCTGCCGCTGACTATCTCAATGCGGATGAGCTGGCGCGTGCGCTTGATGGCGTCGACGTTGTCGATCACGCGGTGATCCCCGCTGTTGCCGATGAGAACAAAAAGCGAGGCGCTTTTCAAAACCTCCCGCGCGATACGATGGAAGCAAGTTTTGATAAGTTCTGGGGTCAGATCAATGTTTTGCGGGCTGTCACGCCGAAAATGCCTGCAGGAGGATCAGCGACGCTTTTCTCGTCGATCGCTGGGATCAAACCTTCGGGGAAGGATTCCGGTCTTTCTGTGATGAACGGTGTGCAGGCCGCGATCATCCAGCTCGGGCGCTCGCTAGCAGTGGAACTTGGGCCCATCCGCGTGAATGTCGTCGCGCCAGGGGTGGTGCTCACCAATGTCTGGACAGACGATGAGCGCGCCAGCCTCAAGCGATGGATGGAGGAGAGCCTTCCGGTCCAGCGAGCGGGCTTGCCTGAACATATCGCGCAGGCGGCGCTTGGTCTCATGACCAACCCCTATATCACCGGCGCGGTCCTCACCGTCGATGGCGGACTGCACCTAACGTGACTTGGCGGTGCTGCTGCTAGTCGATCTCGAGGGTCTTGTTCAGCCGTTTGGTCATCCACGGCCAATCGATGCTTCTGAAGAACGGATGCCAAGGTTCTGGCGCCATGAACTTCATCTCTTTTTGATTGTCGTCCAGCCACACCGGGACGACATGGCCCCGCAGGCCAGCCTTTTTCGCCGCTCGCTTGATATCCCATAGGATATCTTCCTGCCGCTTCGTCTTGCGATAGCCGAACTTCAGGTCCAGCGGGACGATGATCAGGTCTTTTTGCTGCTCGCGAATATGAGCGATTTGAAGCGTTGCCATAATTGCCCTCAGCGCGTGTTTACAACTTCCCTTCGACCATGAGCATCTCGTAACAACCCCCGCGCGTCTAGCGTCTTGCTGATCTTGATAAATTGACGGCTGCGGGAGATGCCCCGAACCCTTTTGTTTCCATCATGATCACGGTTAAGAAGGGCGGTGACCGAAACCGCTCCCTATCAAGTTCTCGCGAGGAAATACCGCCCGACATCGTTCGATGACCTTCTTGGTCATGAGGTGATGATCCGGACGCTGCGCAACGCTTTTGCTGCGGACAGGATCGCCCACGCGTTCATTTTGACCGGCGTGCGCGGGGTGGGGAAGACGACCACAGCGCGGATCATGGCGCGGGCTCTCAATTATGAGACCGAGACGATCGACGCACCGACGGTGGATATGCCCGAGGAGGGGCGTCACTGCCGCGCGATCGCTGAGGGGCGCCATCCTGATGTGATCGAGATGGACGCGGCTTCGCGTACAGGCGTCGATGACATCCGTGAACTGATTGAAGGGGTGCGCTACGCCCCGACGGTGGGCCGGTACAAGGTCTATATCGTCGACGAGGTGCACATGTTGTCGAAGAACGCGTTCAACGCGTTCTTGAAGACGCTGGAAGAACCCCCGCCGCATGTGAAGTTCATCTTCGCCACCACCGAGATCCGGAAAGTTCCGGTCACGGTGCTTTCGCGTTGTCAGCGGTTTGATTTGAAGCGCTTTGATGGTCCCACATTGGCGGGTCACCTGGGTGCGATCGCTGAGAAAGAGGGGATGAAGGCGGAGGCTGAAGCGCTCGATCTTCTCGCGCGGGCGGCGCAAGGCTCCGTGCGTGATGGTCTGTCCCTTCTCGACCAAGCGATCTTGAGCCGTGAAGGCGAGAAGATTGGCGCAGAGCCAGTGCGCCGGATGATTGGTCTTGCGGACCGCAGCCAGAGCTGGGCGCTGCTCGAGGCGGCCCTGAAAGGCGATAGCACCGCAGCGTTGGCGCAGTTCCGGCATCAATATGACTATGGTGCGGACCCGGCGGAAATCATCCGTGATCTCTTGGATGTCACGCATCTCATCACACGGACAAAAGTTGCTGGTGACGTGGCTGCGGGTCATGGCCCCGCAGGCAGCACCGATGCGGAGGCAGCAAAGCGGCTGGCTGCCGCTTATGTGCTCCCGGCACTGACAAGGACGTGGTCGCTTTTGATGAAGGCGCTGCAGGAGACCCAAAGCGCGCCTGACCCCGCCGCTGCGGCTGAGATCGGTCTTGTCCGCCTCGCCTATGCCAGCGGCTTGCCGACGCCCGGTGAGGTTTTGGCGGGGACGGGCGAAATGCCCGCCGTTGCCACCGCGCCCACGCCGGTTGCAGCCCCTGCACCTTCAGCTCCTGAGCCAGCGTCGCCCAAGAGCCTTGCTGATATCGCCGGGCTCGCTGCGGCCCATGGCGATATGATCCTCAGCCAACAGATTGAACGCTCCGTGCGCCTGGTGGCGCTTGATGGTGAAAAGCTGACCGTCGCGCTCGCCGACGATGCGCCAGAGGATCTTCCGAGCAGGATTCAGGCTGGGCTGATCAACTGGACCGGCGGCACATGGGATGTGGTGCTTGGCGACGCCGAAGCGGCCGAGCCCACACTGCGGGAGGCGCGGGATCGCGCCATCGAAGAGCACCCCCTGGTCAAGGAGGCGCTCAAAACCTTCCCCGGCGCCACCATTGCGCAAGTGCGGCCGCTCCAGACGGACTGACCCGGCAACTGGTGTCCTCCCTTTCCCGGGGCTGGAAATGAGCTAGGCTGTCACTCACCAAAGGGAGGGGCCTTGGCGTATGTTTGGTTTTCGGCTGCTGCTGTTCATCGTCGCCTACATCATCGTGCTTGCAGAGATGGTGGTGGGGAGCATTCCGGAACCGGGCTATCCGACGGCGCTTTGGATCCTTCCTGGCGGACTGGTCCTGGTTTTGATTCTCGCGACCAGTATGTTTTTGCTGGCGCATTTGCAGTCGAACGACAATCCGCTCCCTGGCATGTCCCAGTGGCTTGCGTTGTTCGTCACCGGCATGGGGCTTTCCGCCGCGTCGTTTTACTTCCCCAGCCAGCTGCTCGCGATCATGAGCGGTTGACGGCCAGCGTCGATTGGCGGTCTTTTCGGGGCGATGTTGAGCTGGGCCTATGGGCCCAGAGAAAAGTGTGATGCCAATGGATTTTCAGCAGATGATGAAGCAGGCAGCAGGCCTGCAACAAAAAATGCAAGAGGCGCAGGAAAGCATCGCGGCGCTCGAAGCTGAGGGCGTTGCGGGCGGCGGCCTCGTCCGCGTGGTGATCAATGGCAAGGGCTATGCCCGCAAAGTGACGATCGACCCGGCGCTCTTCTCCGAAGAGGAGAAGGAGGTGCTGGAGGATTTGGTTGCGGCGGCCATCAACGACGGCAAAGCCAAGCTTGAAGCCGACACCGCGGAGAAGATGAAAGAGATGACCGCGGGCCTTCCTCTGCCGCCGGGAATGAAGCTTCCGTTCTGATCCATGGCGCGTACCTCTGCCGGGCCTGAGCTCGACCATTTGATCCGCTTGCTGTCGAAACTACCCGGCCTCGGTCCGCGGTCAGCAACGCGTGCTGCGCTTCACATGCTGCGCAAGCGCGAGTCGGTGATGCAGCCTTTGGCGGCCGCGCTTCAGACGGTCGCGGATACGGTGAAGCCTTGCTCGATTTGCGGCAACTGGGACACCCAAGACCCGTGCATGATTTGCACCGATGATACGCGGGACCCCTCCGTGATATGTGTCGTCCAAGATGTGGCCGATGTTTGGGCGCTTGAAAGGGCGCGGGCCCATCGCGGTCTCTACCACGTTCTTGGCGGGGTGATCTCACCTCTTGATGGGGTGGGGCCTGACGATTTGCGGATCGATAGCCTGTCCGAGCGCGCATCAGAGCCCCAGGTGCGGGAGATCATTCTGGCCATGGGCGCCACGGTTGATGGTCAGACCACGGCGCATTATGTGACCGAGCGGCTGGAGGGCCGCGGCGTCTCCATCACCCGCGTTGCCCACGGCGTGCCCGTGGGCGGGGAGCTCGACGTCCTCGACGAAGGAACGCTCTCCGCCGCCCTCAAGGCCCGGCGGCCGCTCTAAAGCGCCGTGACCTCAGGGCGTTCTTTGCGCGGGCCGAGCCATGCATCCTTGAAAAGGCTGTTCGCATAGCGCGCTGAACCCTTATCGCCCATACCCTTATAGGCCTCGTGAAGACCAAAAAGGGCGTAGGCGTTGTTGGGCGAGTCGAGGAGTGTTTGCTGAAACACCTTCTCGGCCCGCTCGTATTGTCCGTCCTGCAGCAGCATACCGCCAAGGGTTTGCGATGCCGGATAGTACCACCATGGCGGCTCCATATACGCCATCGCTGACTGCGCCATAACCGCCGTCTCCATCGCCTCAATGGCGCCGGGAAGATCGCCAGAAGCCATCATGATGCGTGCACTGATCGTCAATCGCGCGATATCAAGCACGGCTGTGACCGGCATGCCCATTCCCTCAAGCATCTCAAGGTCCGGGGCGCCGGCGAGCGCCTCAAGCGCCTCCACCTCTTCTGCCGCCTTGTCGAGACGGCCTGCACGCGCAAATGCATCGCCCCGAGCGTAGTGCCAAGCGAGCTGAAGGTAGGGATACGCCTCCCCCGGATCAGGCATGGCGAGAACGTCGTCCGGCGTGCCGAACTGGGCAGCGGTGAAGTAGGGCGCCGCTTTGATTGCTTGGATAAACGGCACGGCGGCCAGCATGTCAGCAGGCAGAGCCTCATCGAGCTTTTCCGACATCACAAGGGCCGTTCCGCCGTCGCCCGCCATCTGCGCAGATGTCATCGCGAAGTGAACATTGTGCGGATAGTAGCCGTGCGAGTACATCGGGTGCGGATTATCGGCTGTATTGATGTAAGCTTCATCGACGGCAACGGCGACAATGTTGTGGTCGAGCGACTTCTTCCAACGACCCAGGCGGTAATAGGTGTGCGAGGGCATGTGCACCAAGTGGCCAAGCTCTGGCGTCAAGGCCGCCAATCGGTCGGCATAGGGCTCAGCCCGGTAAGGGTTCGATGATGCCTCGGTGATGTGGATGTAGAGATGGATCGCGGGCACGTGGGTTGGGTTGCGTTCGAGCACCATCTCGATCAGCTCAAGCGTCCGGTCCGTACGGCCGATGGGAAGTCGTCCGTTGGCGTCCCAATAGGTCCAGGGCTGGGTGTCCATATTGGCTTCAGCAGCCAGAACGGCGATGAGATCATCATCGGGATAGGCGCGGGCAGCGTCGTCCATGGCGTCGGCGAAGGCTTCCCCGTCCTCCGTGATGTTTCCATCTGCGTCCTGCACGTAACGCGCGGCGAGAGCGGCTGCGAGCGCGCCTTCCTTTGTGCCAGGCTCGGCCAGTTCCAACGCTTTTGCGGCCGCGTCGAGGGCGGGTTGATGTCTTATGTCAGCAAACGCATCATTGATGTTGCTGCCAAGGGCAAAGCCTTCAGCCCAGAAACAAAGTGCGCATGTGGGGTCGAGTTCCTGCGCAGCTTTGAACTCCTCGATACCTGCGAAGTGGTTGAAGTTGAAAACATGGGCCAGGCCGCGGTCAAACGCCGCTTGCACCCCTTCAACGTCAGAGCCTGCGGGGTAGCTCAAGAGCGACAGGGTGGGCGCGGTGAGTTCGCCGCCATCCGCCACAAGGCCGCCTTGCGCGTAGGCCATCGCTGCGCCGATGAAAAACGCCCGGCGTCCCAGCGACCGGTCGTCATCGCCGCAAAGGCTTTGCGCTGTGATCACCGGGTCGATGAAGGCGACGGCGTCATCTGTTTGCTGTTGGACGGTCAGTCCGGTGAATGCGATGGCGCACGCGGCGGCGCCCAAAAAGAGCGAATGCTTTGAAGCCATTGTCCGTGTTCCCTGCTGATGGCCAAAAGAAGATGGGGTGCAAGTCAACGCCACGCCCTGCACCTTTATGCGCGCTTATCTTCGCGGCCACGCCCGAGCAAGCCTGCCCGTCAGTAGACGTCCCGCCGTCAAAACGCGCGAGGGCGCTTCATCTGCTGTGTACGTTGACCAGGGTGCTGCCGCGCTTGGCGTGGTGCAAGCGGCGGCCCTTGCAACCTAGGCGGTTTCTGATGGCGTTCTGTAGGCCGCGAGGAACGTCAAAATGACAGCGGCGCTGGATACCAAGGTCATCAGCGTTCCGGGTACGAAGTTCACATAGCCACCAAGATCCATGAACATGAAATAGCCGATGTCAGCCATGCCGCCGACCACCGCGGTGAACAGCACCCAGATTTTGTTCTGCCTCCAGATATAGACCCCGCCGACGACGGTGAACGCGCCGATCCAGAGGAGGTTCCAGCCGTGCTGGTTGAGGATCGCGCCAACGGCATCGGGATAGGCGATGTCGAGGGTTGCTTTATCAACGGCATCGGCGATGCCGCCGACCTTGCCTGCGATCGGTTGCGCCATGGTCATGACCCCAGCAAACATATGGACGAGGCCCCAAAAGACCCAAAGGCCTGCGCCGATACGATAGAAAAGGGTCATCATAGCCTCCGCTGCCGGACAATCTCTGCCGAAAGCGGACATACTCCGCCTTCGTCCTATTTCCTAGGAGAAGGCGTACAAAGGCGGTGTTGGATTGTCGAGTTAGTCCGACAGAACTTCGACATCGACGGTGGTCACACCGACTTTATCCATGTCGAGTCGCTCAGCCGCCGCACCGCTGAGGTCGATGACACGGTTGTGCGCATACGGACCACGATCGTTGATCGTGACGACCACACTTTGCCCTGTATCGCGGCGGGTCACCCGCACCCGCGTGCCAAAGGGTAGGGTGCGGTGTGCTGCCGTAAAGGCATTGTGCCGATAGGGCTCACCGCTGGCCGTCGGGTTTCCGTCGAGGCTCTCGGCGTAGTAGGAGGCTTCGCCCGAAAAGCGCTGGGTCGTGCGGCCCTGGGACGACGGTTCGGGGCGACCTGCCGGCGCTTCAGAAGCGTCACTTCCGCCTGGCATCACCTGCTCGAGGATGTCGTCGATCGTTTCCGCTGGTGACATCTCGGTGCCGTTCGTGGCCATCCAGTACTGGCCGCCCAAGACAGCGCCGGCGCCAAACGCCATGCCAAATGCGAAGCTGCGAAGTCCCATTGTGCTCGTCCCCTCCTGAGCTGTGTCTCCACGTTAGCCTTGTGGGGCCCAAACGCAAATCGGGCGGGCACCCAGATGAGTGCCCGCCCGATTCTCTTGGTCTCTTTCGAGTGCCTAGTACCGGTACTCTTCGTTCTTGAACGGACCGGCCTTTGCAACGCCGATATAGTCGGCCTGCTCGCCTGTCAGTTCACTGAGGTTCGCGCCGACATGGGCGAGGTGGAGCGAGGCCACTTTCTCATCAAGGTGCTTGGGCAGGACGTAGACCTTGTTGTCGTACTTGCCTTCGCCGTCGGTGAAGAGCTCGATTTGCGCCAGCGTTTGGTTGGTGAAGCTCGCGGACATGACAAAGCTTGGGTGGCCGGTGGCGTTGCCGAGGTTCACAAGGCGGCCTTCGGAAAGAAGGATGATCTTCTTGTCCTTGGCGATCTCGATCATATCGACCTGATCTTTGATGTTGGTCCACGGATAGTTCTTCAGCGCGTCGACCTGGATCTCGTTGTCGAAGTGGCCGATGTTGCAGATGATCGCCATGTTCTTGCACTGGCGGAAGTGATCAGCAGTCAGGACATCTTTGTTGCCGGTCGCGGTGACAATGATGTCAGAGCGCGGCGCGGCTTGCTCCATGGTCACGACCTCATAGCCGTCCATCGCGGCCTGGAGGGCGCAGATCGGATCGACTTCTGTGACCATGACGCGGCAACCTGCACCGCGGAGGGAAGCAGCCGAGCCTTTGCCGACATCGCCGTAACCTGCGACGGTGGCGACCTTACCGGCCATCATCACGTCCGTACCGCGACGGATCGCGTCGACGAGCGATTCTTTACAGCCGTATTTGTTGTCGAATTTCGACTTGGTGACGGAGTCGTTGACGTTGATCGCGGGGAACGGAAGCGTGCCTGCCTTCTCGCGCTGATAGAGGCGCATGACGCCGGTGGTGGTCTCTTCGGTCACGCCTTTGATCGAGGCTTTGACGCGGCTGTAGAAACCAGGGTCTTTCGCCAGGCGACGTTTGATGGTCGCGAAGAAGGCTTCCTCTTCCTCATTGGACGGATTGTCGAGCACGGAAGGATCGGTCTCGGCCTGGCTGCCGATCAGGATCAGCATGGTCGCGTCGCCGCCATCGTCGAGGATCATGTTGGCGAGCGAGCCGTCGGACCATTCCCAGATCCGGTCGCAGAAATCCCAATACTCTTCGAGGGTCTCACCCTTATGCGCGAAGACCGGCGTGCCAGCAGCAGCGATGGCGGCGGCAGCGTGGTCTTGGGTTGAGTAGATGTTGCAGCTGACCCAGCGGACTTCGGCGCCCAGGGCTTCGAGCGTGCGGATCAGGACCGCCGTTTGGATCGTCATGTGGAGCGAGCCAGCGATGCGCGCGCCTTTGAGCGGCTGGGCTGCGCCGAATTCCGCGCGGGTCGCCATTAGGCCCGGCATCTCGTGCTCAGCGATCGCGATTTCTTTCTCGCCGAATTCGGCAAGGCCAATGTCTTTGACGGCGTAGTCCTGCGTCATGGGGGTCTCCGTGATGTACGAAGGGCCCGGTAGCAGCGCTTTGCGAGGATATAAAGCTTTCTTTATATCGCAGGATCAGGCGTCTTGCGGTAGCCCGAGGCCAGTGTCGCCAGAACGGCTTCGAACTCGGCCCTGTCGGGGATTTCCTCTTCAATGCCGTAGCCGAAATCCTCGTTCGGGCCGCGATCTTGAATGACAATGCCGTCTCGCCGCGCGAGCACCGTGCCGTTGCGATAGTAGACGCCATAATGCACCCCTGGCTGCGGCGCGAGCCAGGCGATCTGGCCACGCACGGGCACCACGCTGTCATCGCCGAGCAGCGCCCGGGCGCCATACCCGGTGCAATTGATCACGAGATCTTCGGGGAGCGCGGCAATCTCCTCGGCGCTATGGAACCGCCGCCGCTTCATCGCACCGCCGCGTAAGAAGAAGGCGGTCATGAGGTCGTCGGCATACTGAGCCACGTTGAAGGTCATCTGCATGGTCTTGCGAGCCACCGGCGTCGCGAACCCGTAGGCCTCAGGTTCAATGGGCTCAACGCGGGGCAGGAGACCTGAAAGCCGTCCTTGCAGATGCAGGAAGTCTCGCGTTGCTTTGGGCGGCTGGGAGCTCTGGTCATCACGGAGGAAATAGCGCGGCGTAAACTCTACGGGTTCGTTGTCGAGGCCGACGAAATGCTGATGGGCGGCATAGGAGCGGCGAGCCCACCTCTCCCATTTGTCGCCGAAATCTGCGGCCGCAACATCGCCGAGCGCGATGCGGCTGTCCGGAGACCACGTGCCTGTGGCGCGGGCGGACCGGCTCTCAGCGGGGAACTCCTCCGCATAGATTGTCACCGGGAACCCTTCTTCGATGAGCCTTGTGGCCGAGGCCAAGCCAATCGCGCCGGCGCCGATCACGGCAACACTGCGCGGGGGCTCCTGCGATGCAAGGCGCGCCACGTCCTCGGCGCATCCCCAGGTCAGGGACCAGCCCGCACCGCCATGGCCGTAGTTGTGGATCACGCGCTTATCGCCAATCATCCCGGCCTCAAGCCGTGGCCCAGCTGCACGAAAAGGGCGGGCACAGACAGTGATCCGCATCAGCCTTGTGGGCGAGAGATCAATCGGGATGGGGGCTCCGGGAGGAGCGGTCCGGCCCACGTCGGATGCTGGCTCCGCGCAGCTGGCCACCGCCAACCCCGCGCCCAGGGTCATCAATCGCCGACGATCAACGGTCAGGTTGCTGCGCGGCATGGGCGGTCACTCCTCATCCAATTGATGCCCGCAAGCCTACCAGACCGGGCGCCGCCCACCTAGCGGGCTCGCATGGCTGCGATGGCTTCAAGTCCGTGCCGGTAGTTTGGGTGCTGGAGTTGTCCAACCAGCGCTTTCAGGCGCTCGTTCTTGAGGCGCTTGTTTTCTGCGTAGAAGCTTTGGGCCATGGGCGAGAGTTCGTCTTTGATGTCTTCGAAGCGAACCTCGGGTGGCGGCGCTATGCAAAGGAGTTCGGCGGCATAGGTGATCACGTCGGCGGGTGGGCCGGGTTCGTCGTCACTGAAATTGACGATGTCGATGGGGTCATCCGTGGTCAGAAGAGCGTGAAGGCCCGTGGCGATATCGTCGCGGTGGATACGGTTGAACACCTGACCAGGCTTGATCAGGCGTCTTGTGAGGCCAGCGCGTGCTCCGGGTGTGTCTCCGGAAAGGGAATCAATGGCGCTTCGCCCCGGTCCGTAAATGCCAGCGAGGCGGCAGAGCGTGAGATTTGCACCCACGCGGCTCGCCAGGTCGCGCCATTGATTCTCGGCGGCGAGCCGGGCGATTCCGCGATCCGTACTGGGACGGCATTCCGCCGTCTCATCGATCCATGCGCCGTCATAGTCTCCGTACACGCCTGAAGATGACAGGTAGAGCACCCGGGCGGTCGCTTTGTCTGTCTTGCCCTCCTTGAGCGCCGTGGCGGCCGGACACGCTCCCTCCTTTGGCGCCACGGAGATGATCACAGCGTCATGGCCGAAGACGTTGCGCGCACTGAGGGGCTGACCCGCTTCCCAAAGGAGCGGATGGATGCCCCGGGCTTTCAGGGCCGCAGCTTTCTCCTCAGATCGTGTGGTTCCGGTGACGTCCCAGCCTTCTTTGATCAAACGCTCCGCAAGGGGACGAGCGGAGTAGCCAAGGCCGATGAAGAAGGCGCTAGGCACCCGTTTTGATCTCTTCGATCAGCTCGTCGATGCCGTCTTCGAGCATATCGAGCACGGTCTCAAACCCTCGGTCGCCGCCGTAATAGGGATCCGGTACATCGCGGCCGGGGTGCAGCATACGGATCTTCGCGGTCCAGTCTGGTAGCGCGCGGTCCTGAAGATCGGCCAGGTTCGAAGCATCCATCGCGATGATGTGGTCAAAGCTGTAGCCATCGCCGTCATCAACCCGGCGCGCGCGTTGAGCCGACAGGTCATAGCGGCGGCGGGCGGCGGCGGCGATCATCCGCCGATCGGGCGGCTCGCCAGCATGCCAGGCGCCGGTGCCAGCACTATCCACCGTCACATCAAGGCCCGCCGCCGCGGCGCGGTCCCGGAAGACGCCTTCGGCCGCAGGGCTGCGGCAGATGTTCCCCAGGCAGACGAAGAGGACGCTGGTCACTCGGCCTCCGCCGCGGCCAGCTGCTCTTCGATGAAGGTGTCCACTTGGCTTTCAAGGACCGAGAGCGGGATCGCCCCGTTGCTGAGCACCATGTCGTGGAAGAGGCGGACATCAAAGTCATTGCCCAAGGTCTCTTCCGCTTTCGCGCGAAGCTCCCGGATCTTCAGCTCACCAATCTTGTAGGCCAACGCTTGCCCAGGCCAGGTGATATAGCGGTCGACCTCCCGGGTGATGTTGTTCTCCGAAAGCCCGGTATTCTCGAGCATGAAGTTGATCGCCTGCTGCCGGGTCCAGCCCTTCGAATGCATGCCCGTGTCCACCACCAGGCGGCACGCACGCCACATCTCGTAAGAGAGTCGCCCAAAATTGTCCTCAGGGGTCTGATAAAACCCCACTTCGAGGCCAAGCCGCTCGGAGTAAAGGCCCCACCCCTCCACGAAGGCGGTGAACCCGCCAAACCGGCGGAAGTTGGGGAGGTCGAGCTCCTGCATCAGCGCAATCTGCAAATGATGCCCAGGCACCGCTTCGTGCAGGGTCAGGGCCTCAAGTTCATAAAGCGGCCGCGTCTCAAGAAGGGTCGTGTTGAGCCAGTAAACCCCAGAGCGTGAGCCATCGACGGCGGGTCTTGAGTAGTACGCCGTGGTTGTCCCTTCTGCGATATCCAACGGGATCGGAAGGATCGTATACGGCATACGCGGCAAAACGGTGAAAAGGTCCACCAGCCTCCCGTCCATCTTCTTGGCGATGGTCGACGCGGCCGCAAGGCGCTCCTCTGCCGTTGCCGGATAGTACGAGTCGGAGGTTCGTAGGTGCTCTTGGAAGGCCTCCAGGCTGTTAAAACCAGCCTCGGTCGCGACATCAGTCATCTCGGCACGGATACGCGCAACTTCGCCAAGGCCGATGTCGTGGACCTGATCAGCGGTGAGGTCAGTGGTGGTGAAACTCCGTACCCGCTGTTCGTAGAAGGCGGCGCCATTGGGCGCGCTTGAGACCCCGACGATCTCACGGCAGTTGGGCACATACTGGGCCTCATAGAACGCTCCGAAGCCGCGGAAGGCCGGGATCACCTGGGTACGGATCAAGACCTCCGCCTTCGCGGCGTAGACAGCGTGGTCTGTATCCGAAACGCTGCCTTGGTTTTCGAACGGAACCATGAAAACGGAATCGGCCACATCCTCGACAATGTGCGCCTGGTAGGTGGCCGGAAAGCCGCTCATTGAGACACAAGGCTGGGTCCACCCTGCGTCGATGCCCGCCTGGAGCCGCTCTGTCGCTTTGGCGAGGTAGTCAGGCATCGCCGCCAAGCGGTCGAGGTAAGAGAGATAGTCCTCGTCGGTGCGAAAACGTGTCTGTTCCGCCAGGCGCGCGAGGTTCGAATGGGGCGCGTTGTACGTGCTGATCGTCAGATACTTGCCGCCGAACTGGGCCTCTTCCTGGGACTCCTCGAGCTCCAATGTGAGGAGCCGATGGTTCAGCCGCTCGTCCTCATCGAGCAGGGCGACATCGACGCTGCCAAGCCGCGCCAACAGAAGACGCCTCGCGCCGACGCCCTCTTCATAAGCTGTGATGGACGGATCGGAGAGCTTCCCGATGCCTGCTTCTCGCCCCAAACGTGCAGCAAAAACAGGGTCTTCCTGGAGAAAGAGCTCCCAGTGATCGTCCATGATCTGGGCCAGCGCGTCGGAAGCCGGGTTGGCTGCCGGAGCCTCTTCAGCCGGTTGGTCGGAACACGCCGCGAGCGCGAGCACCAGCGCGGCAACGGCGGCAAAGACAAAACGTTTGATCATGACCGCTCTTTACCCGATCAGAGCGATCTTTTGCACCAGGGGCCTCCAGCGCTCGCGCAGCTTGTGGGTCCGTGTTAGCTCGCCCGGTCATGAACAGCCCTCTGCCGAAACCCACCATGTCAGAGCCGAGCCCGCGGCGGCGCGCCAAGGTGCTGCTGCCGATGCCGGTGGGCGACGGCTATGACTATGAGGTGCCTGAAGGCCTGGTGGTGGAGCCCGGTGATATCGTCACCGTGCCGCTGGGCCCGCGGCAGATGACCGGGGTGATCTGGCACGACGCCCCTGATCCGTCTGTACCCGATGCGAAACTGAAGGCGATCGTGCGCCGCTATGACGTGCCGCCGCTTCCGCCAAAGCTGCTTGATTTCGTCGATTGGGTGGCCCGGTATTACATGGTCAGCCGCGGTGCGGTCTTGCGCATGGTGCTGCGCGGTGAGCAGGGTCTGGCTGATGTCCGGGGGCGGACGGGTTTTCGCAAAGTGTCCGTGCCCGAAGGTCTGAAGCTGACGGAAAAGCGCAAAGCGGTGCTTGATGCAGCTGGCGATCGCGCCCTCACGGCGAAAGATCTGGCTGAGCGAGCCGGCGTCACCGAAGGCGTTGTGCGCGGCCTCGCGCAGGCGGGGGCGCTCGAGCCGGTGATGTTTGATCCGGACCCGCCCTTCTTGGCGCCCGACCCTGATGCACCCGGCCGTGACCTCGATCTTGGTCAGGCTGAGGCTGCGCAGACCTTACGCGACGTTGTTCGCCAAGGGTCTGGCACCGTCCTCATTGATGGCGTGACCGGGTCGGGGAAGACCGAGGTCTATTTGGAGGCGGTCGCCGAGGCACTGCGTGCTGACCCCTCGGCCCAGGCTCTGGTGCTGCTCCCTGAGATTGCTCTGACTTTGCCGTTTTTGAAACGGCTTGAAGAACGCTTTGGCGCGCCGCCAGCGCATTGGCATTCAGATATTTCCTCCGCCCAAAGACGGCGGGTGTGGAAGCGCGTTCTCGATGGCTCATGTCGCCTGGTCGTCGGTGCACGGTCGGCTTTGTTCTTGCCCTGGCAAAACCTGCGGCTGATCGTGGTCGATGAGGAGCACGACCCTGCGTACAAGCAGCAGGAGGGCATACTCTATCACGCGCGGGACATGGCCGTGGCGATGGGCGCGCAGCAGCGGTTCCCGGTCATCTTGGCTTCTGCGACCCCGTCGCTTGAAACCGTGCTCAACGTCGAGGAAGGCAAATACCAGAGCGTGCGCCTCAAAAGCCGGTTTGGCCCTGCGGTCATGCCGGATATCGACGTCCTGGACTTGCGCGACACGCCGCCCGAGCAAGGGATGTGGATCGCTGATCCCGCGGTTGCGGCAATCAACGCGACCTTGGAGAAAGGTCAGCAGGCGCTCCTTTATTTGAACCGTCGTGGCTATGCGCCGGTGACGATCTGCCGGCGCTGCGGAGAGCGGATGACCGCGCCGGATAGTGACACGTGGCTTGTGGAACATCGGTACACGGGACGTCTTGTCTGCCACCAGACCGGGTTTTCGATGCCAAAGCCTGACACCTGCCCATCCTGCGGAGCAAAGGACTCCCTTGCGGCCTGTGGCCCCGGGGTGGAGCGTGTGGCAGAGGAGGCGAAGACCCGTTGGCCCGATGCGGATGTGGAGGTCTTCTCGTCCGACACGATCGAAAGCCCCATCGCTGCGAAAGCGCTCCTTGAGCGGATGACCTCCGGTGAGATTGATATCTTGGTGGCGACCCAGGCCGCCGCCAAGGGTCACAACTTCCCTCAGCTGACCTTGGTCGTTGGCGTGGATGCGGATCTTGGCCTCGCTGGCGGTGACCTCCGCGCGTCTGAGCGGACCTACCAGGTGCTGACCCAGGTGGCAGGGCGTGCCGGCCGGAGCGCGGCGAAAGGCCGGGTCCTGCTCCAGTCTTACCAGCCGGAGCACCGGGTGACCGAAGCGCTCGCGAGCGGAGACAGGGACGCCTTTTTTGGTATGGAGCTGGAGTGTCGCGAAGAGATTGGCCTGCCGCCCCATGGCCGGCTTGCGGGCCTCATCCTCTCTGGCAAAGACGAGCAGAAACTGAACGCTGAGGCCCGGGCCTTGGCGCAGGTCATTCCGCAGGCAGAAGGTATTGAGGCTTGGGGGCCCGCCCCCGCGCCGTTTTACCGTTTGCGCGGGGTCTACCGCGTCCGGTTTTTGGTGAAAGCGGCGCGGGGCCGCTCTCTCCAGGCGTTCACTTCCGATTGGCTGTCCCGGGTCAAAGCCACCAGCGCCGTAAGGCGCGTCGTCGACATTGACCCCTACAGCTTCGTCTAGCTGCTAGCTTAGAAGCTCAACGGACACGGCGGTTGCTTCGCCGCCGCCGATGCAGATGCCTGCTGCGCCGCGTTTGTGACCACGATAGCGCAGAGCATTGACCAAGCTTCCGATGATCCGTGTGCCGCTTGCGCCGATGGGATGGCCGAGAGCGCAGGCGCCGCCATGGACGTTCATCCGGTCGTGCTCAATGCCGAGCTCTTCCATCGCCGCGAGGGGGACGACGGCGAAGGCCTCGTTCACCTCGAAGAGGTCGTAGTCGGACTGGCGCGAGCCTTCCGCATCGAAGAGCTTTTGCAACGCGCCGACTGGCGCTGTCGTGAACCACGCGGGCTCTTGCGCGTGGCTGGTCATGGCGGTCAGTTTCGCGAGGGCGTTGATGCCACGCTTGTCCGCTTCGCTCTTCCGCATCAGGACGATTGCCGCTGCGCCGTCAGAGATCGAGCTGGCGTTGGCCGCTGTCACTGTACCGCCGTCGCGGCGGAAGGCGGGTTTGAGGTGCGGGATCTTTTCGGGCTTTGCGGTGAAGGGCTGCTCGTCCTTCTCGATCACGATGGTCCCGGTTTTGGTCTCGAGATTGACGTGCACGATCTCGTTCGCAAACGCCTCTTCTGATGCGGCGATAGCTCGGTCGAGGCTCGCGATAGCGTACTCGTCCTGGGTCTCGCGGCTGAATGCGTATTTATCCGCACACAGCTCTGCAAAGGTTCCCATGAGACCGCCCTCATAGGCGTCTTCGAGACCATCGAGGAACATGTGGTCCATCACCTGGCCATGCCCCATGCGGTAGCCGGACCGGGCCTTGGGCAAGAGGTAGGGGGCGTTGGTCATCGACTCCATGCCGCCAGCGACGCCGATCGTGACCGAGCCCGCGGCGATCGCTTGGGCCATCATCATCACGGTCTTCATGCCCGAGCCGCACATCTTGTTGACGGTCGTGCACGGAACAGATGTTGGAAGTCCCGCATGGATGGCCGCCTGGCGCGCGGGCGCCTGACCCTGGCCCGCTGGCAAGACGCAGCCCATCAGGACCTCGTCAACGTCGTCAGGGGTGACCCCTGCGCGGTTGATCGCGCCTTTGACGGCGATGGCGCCGATATGCGGCGCGGTGAGGCTTGCGAGTTCGCCTTGCAAACCGCCCATCGGTGTGCGGGCGAGGGACGCAACGACAATCGGATCATCTTGAGGGAGCAGCATCGGAACCTCCGCGTGGTGTCACGATGTGCGTTAGCGCCAACGTCGCCTGATGGTCACCCGCCGAGGCGGTCAGATGGATCCTTGCGTGGGCGCGCAGCGAGCATGACGGCCAGTCCCATGACGATGATGAGCATCCAACTCGGCCCACTAGCAGCTGTTTCCGCCACCACGATCGTGGTCTCTGCTGCGGTGGGCGTCTGGGCCTGGCTGCTATCCGCGAGGATCATGCCGGCCATTGTGCACCGCAACAGAAGCGAAGAAAAGAGGCAACCTCCCGTTAACCGTGTAAAGTGGTGGGTGAAATTTCTGTAAGGTTAGTGTTGGGGAGTTCCGCAGATGGCGCAGTGAGGGTCTCGGGCCATCGCGACCCGGCGGATGGTGCCATCGCGACCGTTATAGATCAGCAGCTGTCCCACAAGTGTTGGTTCGATGTTACAGAGAAACTTGATCGCTTCACCCGCCGCGAGACTGCCCACCAGGCCCACCACAGGCCCCATCACACCGTCGCGGTCACAAAGACCATCTTCTTCGGCTTCCGGCGGCACCAAGCAGGCATAGCAGGGAGCGTTCTCCTGACCCGGACGAAAAAGCGCGACCTGTCCCTCAAAGCGGGATGCTGCGGAGGAAAGGAGCGGCACGCGTTCAGACAAGCACGCGCGGTTGATGACGTGGCGCGCCGCAATCCGGTCGACGCCTTCAATGACCAGGTCACGCCCGCGGACAAGACCTTGGGCGTTGTCTTCGGCGATCATGCTGGTGATCGCGGTGACTTCGATCTCGCTGTTGAGGCTTTTGAGGCGCCGGGCGGCCGCCTCGGCCTTCAGATCGCCAATATCATCTTCAGTATAAAGAATTTGGCGCTGAAGGTTGGAAAGCTCGACGCGGTCGCCATCGCAGACCGTGATGCTGCCAACACCAGCAGCGGCGAGATAACTCAAGATCGGGCAGCCAAGTCCCCCGGCACCGACCACCAAGACGTTAGCGCCCGCAAGTTTCTGCTGACCCTGGCCGCCGATCTCCGGGAGGAGGAGGTGATGTTTGTGGCGCGGCGCCACGGTGTGTCAGGACCCAGTGGAGCCGAAACCGCCTTCACCGCGCAGGGTCTCAGGAAGCTCGTCCGCCGTTTGGAAATCGGCGCGGATATAGGGCGCGATCACCATTTGGGCGATCCGCATGCCGCGTTCGATGGTGAAGGGCTCTTGCCCCAAATTGATCAGCACCACGCGCACCTCACCGCGATAGTCGCAATCAACGGTGCCCGGTGAGTTGACCACGGTTACGGCATGCTTGGCGGCGAGGCCTGAACGCGGGCGGATCTGGGCTTCTGTTCCCAGGGGCAGGGCGATTTGCAGCCCGGTGGGGATCATCGCTTTCTCGCCCGGCGCGAGGGTGACTGGCTCACTCTCTGGGAGAGCCGCGACAAGATCAGCGCCCGCCGCGCCCTCGGTCTTATACTCCGGAAGCGGAAGGCCGTCGGCGTGGGGAAGGGCTTTCAAGAGAACTTGGGTCATCCGGCGGTCCATCCTGCTGGTTGCCCGTTCTTTTCCAGCGCCTCGGCGGCCAAGTAAAGGGAGCCGCAGATGAGGACTCGCGGTGTTCCCTCGCCCGAGCGGCCAAACGCGCTGACGGCGTGCTCCAGCGCGGCGTCAAGGCTTGTCATGGCACGGGCCGGCAAGCCAGCGGTTTGGGCTTCCTCGGCCAGGGTTTCGGGGTCATAGGCGATCGGACGACCGAAGGGCACGGTGAGGACAGCGGAAGCGAGATCTGCAAAGGGCTTCAAAAACCCAACGGGGTCTTTGTTCTTCCCGATACCGACAATCAGAACGAGGGGTCGAGGACTTCTTTCCTCAAGGTCAGCCATCGTGCGTGCAAGGACATTGGCCGCATGGGGATTGTGCCCACCATCGAGCCAGAGCTCGCCTGGATCACCAGCGTGGCGCGTGACGATCGAGGTCAGAGGGCCCGGCTTCATCCGTTCAAGCCGGGCTGGCCACTCTGCCGCTTCGATCCCCATAGAGATGAAGTCGTCATCGGGCTCGAGGCCTGAGGCCTTCAGCGCTGCGACGGCAAGGCCTGCATTGTCGATCTGATGGGAGCCATGAAGGCGCGGGAGCTTAAGGTCCGACAGCCCGTTCTCATCCTCATAGGTGAAGCCGCTGCCCTCACGGGACAGCTGCCAGTCCTCGCCGAGAATATGTTGGTCAGCACCAAGAGCAAGAGCGCGGTTGCGCAAGACCTCCAGCGCCTCTGGCCTTTGGGCGCCTGTCACCATCACGCTGCTCTCTTTGATGATGCCAGCCTTTTCAAAGGCGATCTCAGCGATGGTCTCACCCAGCCAGTCCATGTGATCCATGCCGAGGGGGGTGATGACAGCGGCGCGTGGGTCGGGCACGACGTTGGTGGCATCGAGCCTGCCGCCAAGACCCGTCTCAAGGAGCACGGCATCGCCCGGCGTCTCTGCAAAGGCGAGAAACGCAGCAGCGGTGGCGGCTTCAAAATACGTGAGCGGAAGGTCTCCCGCCGCGGCTTCGCATCGGCCCAGCACCTGGGCGAGCTGTTCATCACCGATCTGTTCGCCAGCCACCACGATCCGTTCGTTGAACCGCAGGAGGTGGGGGGAGGTGTAGGTATGAACCCTCAGGCCAGCCGCCGCGAGGATCGTCCGCATAAAGGCGACCGTGGAGCCTTTGCCGTTCGTTCCTGCCACATGAATAACAGGCGGCAAGGACAGGTGGGGGTCGCCCAGGCGTTGGAGCGCATCTTTGATGCGCTCAAGGCCCAGGTTGATCGTCGCCGGTGAGGCCTGCTCAAACCGGGTGAGGAGCCGCTCGACCTCTGCCTTGGCCGCAGGCGTTGTGGTCATTTACTCGGCAGCCTCGGGCAGTTCGACTGGCTGAACTGGTGCGTCGTTGGCTGGCTCCATGGGCGCAGGGATCTCGTCTTCGATCGCGGCGCGAGGCGGCATCAGCACACTGAGGATCTTGCCAAGCTCACTCGCCATATCCTGACGATTGACAACCCGGTCGATCATGCCCTTGTCGAGGAGATACTCTGCCCGCTGGAAATCTTCAGGCAGTTTCTCGCGGATGGTCTGTTCGATCACCCGTGGACCGGCAAAACCGATCAACGCGCCTGGCTCGGCCACATGGACATCGCCCAGCATTGCGTAGCTCGCTGTCACGCCGCCAGTGGTCGGGTTGGTCAGCACAACGATGTAAGGAAGCCCCGCTTCCCTCACCATCTGCACCGCGATGGTCGAACGCGGCATCTGCATCAGGGATAGAATGCCTTCCTGCATGCGCGCGCCGCCCGATGCGGTGACAACGATCAACGCCGCACGGCTTGTGATCGCGCGCTGAGCAGCAGTCAGCAGGCCCTCGCCAATGGCTGCGCCCATGGAGCCGCCCATGAAAGCGAAGTTCTGGACCGCAACGACCACTGGGCGTGCGCCCAGCTCACCGGCACCCACGACCAAAGCATCGCGCTCACCGGTTTTCTTCCGGTAGTCGCGCAGGCGGTCAGGGTAGCGTTTGGTGTCTTTGAACTTGAGGGGATCGTCCGCCGTTTCCGGCAGCTCAACACGCTCCCAGCTCTCCCCGAGCAAATGCCCAAGGCGGGCAGCGGGTGCGATCGGCATGTGGTGGCCACAGCTTGGGCAGACATACTGGTCCTGCTCGAGCTCGCGGTTGAAGGTCATCTGCTCACACTTGGGGCAGCGCGTCCAAAGGGTGTCCGTCTGGTCGTCCTGCTGCCGGAAGATCTTTTTGATCCCCGGAGGCATATTGTCCGAAAGCCAGTTCATGTCGTCTCCATACCGGGCTCATGCCCCCGGCTAGTTAGGCCCGTGCACGCCTTCGGCGATGGTTCGCGTCAGAGAGAGGGCACTGTCCACCCCATCTACCGCAAGCGCTTTAACGATGGCTGAGCCGACGACCACTGCGTCGGCATGTTCAGCGGCTGATTTGGCAGATGCGGCGTCCTTGATGCCGAACCCGGCGGCAATGGGCAAGGTGGTTTGGGTACGCAACGCCTTGATTGCGGTCGCCAAAGTGCCCGCGTCCGACGACCTGTCACCGGTGACGCCCGCAACGGCCACATAATAGAGAAAGCCTGAGGCCCGTTCGATCACTTTGGGGAGCCTTTTGGCGTCGGTGGTAGGGGTGGCGAGGCGAATGACGTCGAGGCCCGCCGTTTTGGCTTGCGAATCAAGGGTTTCGGACTCTTCTGGCGGCAGGTCCACAAGGATCAGCCCATCGGCGCCTGCGGCCACGGCATCTGCGGCAAAGCTCTCGCCATGTTGGAGAACGGGATTGGCGTAGCCCATGAGAACGATGGGCGTCTCATGCCCAGCGGCGCGGAAGCGCTCGACCATCTCCAGCGTCATCTTGAGCGTCTGGCCGCCATCAAGGGCGCGCTGCCCCGCCTCGGCGATAATCGGACCATCCGCCATGGGATCCGTGAAGGGAAAGCCGATCTCGATGATGTCCGCGCCCGCCTCAGGGAGGGCATGCAGAAGCTTCTCCGAAGTGGCGAGGTCGGGGTCTCCGGCCATGATGAAGGGGACAAAGGCGGTGCGCCCCTCTGCCTTCAGCCGGTCAAATGTCGATGTCAGTCTGCTCACCGGCGGGTGGTGCCGCGTGGGCGAGCGCCGCGCAAGGGGTGATCAGTCCCAACAATGCCAGCAGTCCTCCCCAATGGGGCTGCCGGGCGGGGTGCTGGGGCCTTTGGGCTCTGGCGCGGCCGCGGGTGCTGGGCGGTCGAGATGGGTGCGGAGCTGACTGGCCAGCAGGGATGTGTGGCCAGGCTCTCGGGCGAGGTCGATGACCAAAGCATCCATCTTGGTGCGGAGGGCGGACCTCACAGCAAGGGAGGCGCTTGGCTGATCCGCTTCGATCATCGCCGCGACTGTGCGCGATTGGACGGCGGCGGCGATGGCTTCGTCTCGTTCAGATGACGTGTCCGGATCAAAGATGACCTCCGTGATGGCATCGAGGACATCTTCAAGCGCGGGGGCTGTCCGTCGGCCATAGCGGATCTCGTTTTGCGCGAGCCGCTCAAGCCGCGCGGGCGCAAAGAGCGTGCCGAGCGAGATATCAGCGGCAGTCTCGACCGCACTCATCAGATCAAAGATGGCATCGGTGCTGCTCTCAAACTCTTCACGGCTGATGTATTGGAAGTCATCGGATCGCGGTGTCAGCACAGAGAGGATGCTCTCCGGCATATCAAGCGCCTCCGGGCTCAGGGTGCTGAGGACTTCGGCGAGCGCTGCCATCTGATCGGCCCTTGGCGCCATCGTAACTGCTGGCTCATCTTCGCCGATGACAGCGTACTGATAGGACATGCCGCCAATGACCTTTGCTGCAGCAGCCGTCTGATAGCGGTGGTAGAGATAGATTGGGACCAGGACCTCGCGGAGGCGCGAGGCTGGCATGCCCTTGGCGGCGGCGTCGGTGCCGAAGCTCTGGAGAGCAACGCTCCGGACACGCATGACATTAGCAAGCTCCTCCACCGGATCGTCGCCATTGTCCCAGACGGCGCCGCGGATATGCGCCGTGCCGACACCGCGGCCTTCGGGGTCTTCGATAAGGTAGAGCCCGTCCGCAAAGGCGTCGCGGACGACCGCATCGCCTTCTGCCGGGTCGCCGTAGAGCCATTTCACCGTCGCCACGTCCCAGGCGCCGAGGCCCACATCATAGGCTTTGGAGAAGTCGAGCTTGCCCCGGCGCTCAATCACCCAAGGGGCGGGGTAGTCCATGACCGATGCCCGGCCAGCGGCGGAGGCGGCAAAGTTGTGGCCAAAGCCGATGGCGTGGCCGACCTCATGTGCCGAGAGCTGACGAATGCGTGCGAGGGCCAACTCCACCGGGTCGTCAGCTTCCCCCGTCCCGGTCTTGGAGGTGCCGGCGAGACCTTCAAAGATCATCCGGTCCTGCCGCACCCGCTGGGAGCCGAGGATCACGTGACCTTTGATCATCTCACCGGTGCGGGGATCACGGATGTTCCCGCCATAGGACCAGCCGCGGGTCTGCCGGTGCACCCACTGGATGACGCTGTAGCGAACATCGAGGGGGTGGACGCCCTCGGGCATCACCTCGACCCGGTAGCCGCCTGGGAAGCCTGCGGCCTCAAAACCATCCGCCCACCACATGGCGCCTTCGATCAGGGCATCACGGATCGCTTCGGGCGCGCCAGAGTCGACATAGAAGATGATCGGTTTGACCACGCCTTGGCTTGGGTCCTCAGGATCTTTGAGTTCCAGCCGGTGACGCAGGGCCAGGCTGCGGGTGATGGAGCCTTCGAGCGGTGCCGAGAAATCATAAATCGGCATGCTGATGGGCCCGATGCGCGGGTCGGCCAGGCGCGGCTCAAAACCGTCTTCTGGCAGGGCCACAAAACTGTGGTGCACACCGAGGGTCACAGCACCAGGATAAGGCGCAGTCATCGAGACCTCGTTGCCAGGGCCGCTCGACGTGAAGGTCATCTCCGTGTCCACCTCGGTGTTGAGGGGGAAGGTCAGGATGCCGCCCGGCGTGATCCGCGAGCGGTTGTCATCGAGGCTGAATTTATCGGCGTCGTCTTCAGTGAGATAGCCAGCGAGGCCCAGGAGATCAGACGTCAGAAGCCCCGTGATGTCTGCGGTCACCCGATCATCGGTCCGTTTGATCACGTCGGTCGCGAAGATAATCGACCGGCCAAAGCTCTGCGCCACAGCGCGTTTTTCCAGAGGGTTGTCAGCGCTGGCGCGGTAGGTGTGGTTCTCGACCTCTGCTGTCACCCGGCCGCCAGACACGCGGAAGAGAACGATCTCGCCATTGCTGCCCCAGCCGCGATCAAGGCCGATGGGGTTGGAGCCAAGGCCGCTCGTCAGCCGCATGGCGTGGATCAGGCGCAGGCTCACCCCGTCCTCATCCGGCGCGGGCAGGGTCGCGATCAGCCTGCCCTCCTCATCGAACTTTAGGGGCAGAAGAACGTTCTCGTGCGTCTCATGATCGGGGTGCGCGAGCGCGCTTCCCACCATGAAGCATGCCAAAAAAGCCAACCAAAACCTGCGGATCATCGATCTCTCCCGCCTTGAGATGAGAAAACGTAACGGCCCAAGCGTGATTGTCCATGCCGGGCTCCGGCGAGGTGAACGCTTGCTGGCTGCGGGGGCCGACAAAGTGATGGCGTCAATGGCTGTTATTGGTGGCGCCGCTTGGACAAATCGTGAGGCAGGCGACAGCGTTCAGTCCACAGAGGAGAGTATCATGGTTTTCATGACCAAAGCCGCTTGGCTCATGTTGGCGCTGATCCACGCTGCGCCGGCGCTTGTCTTTTTTGCACCGGGAATGGTCCAGCGCCTCTACGGGGCGGACCCTTCTGGCGACTTAGGCGTTCTGCTCGTGCACCGCGGGGCCTTGTTCTTCGCTGTGCTTGTCGCTGCGCTGATGGCCATGGTTGATGCGCGGTCGGAGCGGTTGGCGAGCGTCGTGGCGGGCATCAGCATGATCGGCTTTTTGGTCGTTTACGCGCGCGCGGGGATGCCGGCGGGGCCATTGCGGAAGATCGCGATCACGGATGCCGTTGGACTGTTGCCGCTAGCGTTGGTTCTCGTGCGTGCATGGCGCTAAAGATGAGTGATGCTGGAGATCCGTCCCGAAACACATGGAGATGCTGAGGCCATCACCACACTGACCGAACGAGCTTTCGCGTCGATGCCCTACAGTGATGGTTCAGAGCCGCGCATCATTGCTGCTCTTCGCGCGGCGGGTGAGCTGACCTTGTCGCTGGTCGCGATCTCTGAGGGCAAGCTTTTGGGCCAGATCACATTCTCTCCCGTCACCGTTGATGGCTTGCATGATCAATGGTTCGGCTTGGGCCCGGTCTCTGTTGCGCCGGAACACCAGCGCAGTGGGGTCGGATCAGCGCTGATCAACGAGGGCCTCGCCCAGATGAAGTCAGCCGGGGCCAAGGGCATCGTTCTTGTGGGCGATCCCGCTTACTACGGACGGTTTGGTTTTGAGGGCGATGTCGGCCTCATCTATCCCGGGGTTGAAAGCCGATACGTTCAAGGGCTGACGATCGTTCCGCCTGAGCGGCAAGGCACGGTTCGCTACAGCGATGCGTTTGAGAAGGCGGCGCGGGGCGAGGCCTAGACCTCCACCCCCAAAGCATCGGCCACCGTGAAGACATCCTTGTCGCCGCGGCCGCACATGTTGAGGAGGAGGATCTCTTCGCGGTCCATCTCCCCAGCAACCTCGAGCGCACGGGCGAGGGCGTGGCTAGGCTCTAGTGCCGGGATGATGCCTTCCTTCCGGGCACAGAGCTGAAAGGCTTCGAGCGCTTCGGTGTCCGTGGCGGACAGGTACTCGACCCGGCCGGTTTCGTGCAGGAATGCGTGCTCTGGCCCGATGCCAGGATAGTCGAGGCCTGCTGAAATCGAGTGGGCGTCGTCGATTTGTCCGTGCTCGTCTTGCAGTAGATAAGTGTTGTTGCCGTGGAGCACGCCCGGTTTTCCGCCCGTAAGGCTTGCTGCGTGCTCGCCAGAGTCGAGCCCCTTACCAGCAGCCTCGACACCGATGAGACGGACAGACGTGTCATCAAGGAAGGGGTGGAACAGGCCGATGGCGTTCGATCCGCCGCCGATGCAGGCCATGGCGACGTCGGGAAGGCGGCCTTCCGCCTCCACCATCTGCGCCTTGGCTTCTTCTCCGATCACGGACTGAAAATCGCGCACCATCATCGGGTACGGGTGCGGGCCCGCAGCGGTACCGATGACGTAGAACGTGTCCGCGACATTGGTGACCCAGTCGCGGAGCGCGTCGTTCATCGCATCTTTCAACGTGCCTTTGCCGCTCGTCACGGGCACGATCTCCGCGCCGAGGAGTTTCATGCGGAAGACATTGGGCTTTTGCCGCTCGACATCAGCCGCGCCCATATAGACGACACAAGGCAGGCCCATCAGAGCACAGACGGTGGCTGTCGCGACGCCGTGCTGACCGGCGCCCGTTTCCGCAATGATCCGGGTCCGGCCCATACGTTTGGCGAGCAGCACTTGGCCAACGCAGTTGTTGATCTTGTGCGCGCCGGTGTGGTTCAGCTCATCGCGCTTCAAATAGATCTTCGCGCCTTTGCCTGGCTCGGCGCTCTCACGCACATGCTCGGTCAACCGGCCCGCGAAGGTGAGGGGAGAGGGGCGACCAACATAGGTTTTGAGGAGATGATCAAGCTCCTCTTGAAAGCTTGGGTCCGCCTTGGCGGCGGCATATTGCTGGTTGAGCTCAAGCACCAGCGGCATCAGCGTTTCGGCCACATACCGGCCGCCAAACGCGCCAAAACGCCCCTCGTCATCAGGGCCAAGGCGGTAGCTGTTGAGCGACTGGCGTGCGTCGTCTGGCATGGTCAAAACTCCTCGAAGGGCGCCGCCTAGCAGGCAGACGACCTGCTGACCATGCGGCAGAGCCATTCGGGTCGAGACAACGCCCGCCGCTGTGCTATCGGTGATGTTCGCCGCAGAAGACGTGGACGGATGCCATGGCCCAATATTTGTCAGCACTCGCGCTTGTCGTTCCCGATTATGATGAGGCGCTAGCCTTCTATGTGGGGGCGCTCGGCTTCACCCTGACGGAGGACACGCAGCTCAGCGAGACTAAGCGCTGGGTGAGGGTCACACCGCCTGGTGCGAAGGAGACCTCGCTCCTACTCGCCAAAGCGTCGGGGCCAGAGCAGGAGGCCGCGATCGGCAACCAGACCGGTGGCCGGATCTTTCTTTTTCTGGAAACGGACGATTTTGATCGCGACTACGCGCGTTACAAGGCGGCGGGCGTCGCCTTCACCGAGGAGCCGCGGCACGAAGCGTTCGGCAAGGTCGTTGTCTTTTGTGATCCTTACGGAAACAAATGGGACCTTATTGAGCGCAAACGGGATGGAGGCTGAGGGGGGTGATGGCAGATAAAGTGATTGAGCCTTACGCGGACCGCTACCGCGAAGCGGCGCTTCGCCTCTTTGACGCCAACGCGCCGGCATTCTTCCACCCGGGCGAGCGGGGTGTGTTTGAGGATTTCCTTGGCGAGAAGGCTTCGATTTACCGTGTCGTGATGATCGATGATGCTGTCCTGGGCGCCTTTGGCCTCGGTGAGGAGGGGCCCGGGCGTGGGCGGATTGTGTGGTTCATGGCTGATCCTGCGCGGCACGGCGAAGGTTTGGGCCGCTTCATGATCGAGGCTATTCGCGCAGAGGCTGAAAAGCGCGATGTTCGGACGATTGATATCTCAGCCAGTCACCTCAGCGAAGATTTCTATCTCCACTTTGGCGCCACCACGATCAGTCGCACGGATCACGGATGGGGGCAAGATATGCACCGTGTGGATATGATCTGGGAGATCTAAAGCTCACGGTAGAGAATGTGGGCATTGACGAAGCCATGCGTGGGATGGCGAAAGCCGTTAGGGATCTGGCCAATCTCTCGAAACCCGAGCGTCGGCCAAAGCTTGAGTGCTGCTGCGTTGGTTCCGACGACAAAGTTGAATTGCATCGCGCGGTAGCCGCGCTCTTTCGCGGTTTTAAGGGAGTGCTCTCCCATGCGCCGAGCGAGCCCCTGGCCCCGGGCATCGGGATGAACGACGTAGCCGCAATTGCAGACATGGTCGCCGCCGCCGAGTTTGTTGGTTCGCATATAGTACGTACCTAGAATATTGTTGCCGTCGGCCGCGACATGGGTAGTCATATCCTCACCCAGCCAATAGGCGAGCGCCTGTTTCCGGCTCCAGTCATGCGGAAGGGAGTAGGTATCCCCCGCACGGATCATCGGCTCGAGCGTGGACCAGATCCCGTCTTCGTCGCCCGGCTGGGCTATGCGGATGATCATTGTTCGCCGTCCTTCTCTGCCGTACCCTTGCAATCAAGGGGAGTGAGTGCAGCGATGACGCGTACAGGACTGAAGCCGGCTGGTGATAGCTTTTTCTTCGCTATGGCCTTGGTCTCATTGGGTGTTGGCCTTTTGGGTTTCGGCTCAAGCTTTATCGCTGGGGTCATGGGCGGGATGGGTGAGGTGCCGCTGCGGCTTCACATCCACGGCGCGATTTTGATGGCGTGGCTTATCCTCCTCGCGGTGCAGGCCGGTTTGATCACGTATGGCAACCGTCAAACGCACCGGATCCTGGGTAGGGTCGGATTTGCCTGGTTTGTCCTGGTGCTGATGTCGGCGGCCTCGCTGTCCATCAACAGCTTGGTGAAGCCGGTGCCGCCGGTGATCGATACGTTCATCCTCCAGATCTTTTTCATTCAGCTGACGGACCTGACGATCGCCGTTGTGTTGATGACGTTGGCTCTCTTGGATCTGCGGTCTGATACCCAAGGGCATAGGCGATACATCCTCATGACGACGCTGGCGCTTTTGGGGGCCGCGGTGGCGAGGATGCCTTGGTTGCCCGGCATGGTGTTTGAACCGACTGGCCCGGTCGGTCCTCTGCACGTCTGGCACAGCCTCTTGTTTGTGCCGTTTGTGCTCTATGATTTGCGAACACTTGGGCGTTTGCACCGGTCCACAGTGATCGGACTGTCACTGATCGGCTTTTTCAAGCTGGCGTCGTTTTGGGCGTGGCATTCAGAAGGGTGGCTGGCGATCGCGCGCGGGATTGAGGCGTTCTTCGCCCCGTGGTGGCCGGTGCACTGACGCCTAGGCCCAGGCCGCGCGTGCGGCATCGACGAAGGCTTGGATCAGTCCTTTGTCTTTGACGCCGCGCTCACGTTCCACGCCAGAGGAGACATCGACACCGGCAAATGCGGTGTGCTGACCTGCAATCCTGATGGCATCTGCGACATTGTCCGGGGATAGACCTCCCGCGAGAAGGAAGTGGCGATCGCCCGCGTATCCTTCGAGGGCGGACCAATCAAAAGCGACGCCGTGTCCGCCGGTTTGCGCGTCGCCTTTGGGCGGCTTCGCGTCAAAGAGAAGCGCTGAGCCCGAGCGGGCATCGGCCGCTTTCGCTTCCTCTGCTGTGGCGATGGGGACAGCGCGGAGGACGGGCAGGCCGATCTCTTTCTCGACCCGCTCGGCGAACGCGTCGTCCTCGCCGCCGTGGAGTTGGATCCGGTCAAGGCCGACGGCGCTGTGGGTGGCGGCGATCTCTTCAAACCCATTGTCGGAAAAAAGGCCGACCACCTCGGCGTTGCCGAAAAGGATGTCGCGCACCTTATGCGCCTCGCGCAGGTTGACCCGCCGCGGGCTGGCTTGGGCAAAAACGAGGCCGCCGAGCTGTGCGCCCGCGTCGACCGCGGCCATCGCATCGTCCGGGGTGCGCAGACCACAAATCTTGATGAGGAGCGGGCGGCTCACGACCTCAGGGCAGGCAGCCGCGTTGCGGCCGAAGCGGTCTTCACCGAGGCGTCGTTCGCCAGGTCCACCTCACGCTCAAGCTCCCGCACTTTCTTCTGCCGCTCTGCGGCCCGCTGGCGGAGCCCACTGTTGGAGAGCCACATGCCGAGAGCGCCGAGGACATAGCCGATCAGAAGCGAGCCAGCAGGCGCTGCCCAAAGGGGCGCTGAAAAGCTGAACGCGGGATCGGTGGTGTTGAACGGATCAAAGCTGATCGTCACGGTCTGGCGGTTGGCCACCAAGAAGGCGACCAGCACAATGCCGAACACGAAAAGAACGGAAGTCGTCAGAAAACGTCGCATGACCCTGTCATGCCGCGGCTCGCGTCCCTTGGAAAGAGGGAGGCTTTAGCCAGCGCGCGCGACTTTTCGCGGCGCACTGTCTTCGGTGTCGTCGACACCGCCATTGATGCGCTCACGAATTTCTTTGCCCGCCTTGAAGAACGGCGCCCACTTTTCTTCGACCTCAACAGCCTCGCCGGTCCGTGGGTTGCGGCCTGTGCGCGCCTCACGATGACGGACAGAGAAGGCGCCGAAGCCGCGCAGCTCCACCCGGTCGCCTTCGGCCAGGGCATCAGTGATCTCGTCGAACACCACATTCACCATCCGTTCGACGTCCTTCGCGAACAGATGTGGGTTCTCCTCAGCCAGAATTTGGATGAGTTCCGACTTGATCATACCAGTCCCCTTTCAATCCCCCGAGCGAACGCCCCACGCCGCTCGACGCCTCTATCTTTAACGTTTGTCAAGGTTAACCGAACCACGCGCCGCGGGCATCGTCAATGGAAAATGACAACTCTGTGTCGCTTTCACACGTCACATTTTTTTGATGTTTTTCATGAGATTGGATGAAAATTGCCGAGCGTTTCGCCTACGGTCCGCTCTCTTTTCGCGCCATGATTGCATCTGGGTCTCACCAAGGCGCTGGCGCCTTTTGCTTGGTCATCCGCAATTTCGCGTTAGGAGGTATCAAATCAGCCCAGGAGGAATGGCTTGTCGATCATCGGGTGGGACCGGCCGTTCACGGCGTCGGTGTTGGGGATTTGTTACGCAGCCTTCGCGTCGGCTGAGGCCACTGAAACCCTGGTTGTGACAGCCGAGCGCCGGGATGTGGCCCTGACTGATGTGGCATCGAGCATCAGTGTGCTGAGCGGTGAGGAGGCGGCGTTTGTCTCCCCGCGCGCGCCGGCTGAACTGCTGAATCGTGCGGCCGGTACCTTTATCCAATCAGGTTCAGGGCGGGAGCATTTGACCGCCATTCGCTCACCCGTTCTGACGGGCGGGGCGGGCGCGGGTTCGTTCCTTTTTCTCCAAGATGGTGTGCCGCTGCGTGCGCCGGGCTTCGCCAACATCAACGGCTTGTTTCACGCCGGGTTTCCCTTCGCGGATCAGATCGAGATCGTTCGGGGCCCAGGGGATGTCGCTTACGGCTCCAACGCGCTCCACGGTGCGATCAACGTTCGGACCCCTGGTGCTGCAGAGGCCCCCAACATGGCCACGCTCTCTTACGGCAGCTTTCAGCGGACAAGGGCGTCGGTGACAGGGAGCACCAAGCGGGCCTCGACCGGGATCAGTTATCTTCGTGATGGTGGGTACAGAGACAATTCTGGCGCTGAAGAGTTCAAGTCGTTCTCCTCAATCCGGCTCGGGGGCAGCACCCTTCGCATCTCGTCCCATCAGCTCAATCAAGAGACCGCAGGATTTGTGATCGGCGACAACGCCTATGAGGATGATGACCTGCGGCGGACGAACCCCAATCCGGAGGCCTTCCGTGACGTCCGGCACACGCTGATCAGCCTTGAGACTCCGTTTGACCGCGGCGGCTGGACGGGCTCTGTGAAGCCCTATTTCCGCTGGACGGATATGGAGTTCTTGCAGCACTTCCTGCCTGGTGATGCGCTGGAAGAGAACGAGCACACCAGCCTTGGCTTTCAAAGCACCGCTTTCCGTCAGCTCACGGAAAAGCTAGAGCTCACCGCCGGGTTCGACTTTGACGCCACCCGCGGCTCACTCCGGGAGTTTCAAGAGAACCCAACAGTCTTCAGTTTCGTCCAGGGTCTCCACTACGACTACAATGTGGACGCGATCGAGGCGGCGCCGTTCGCTCGCCTCTCTTATCAGGCGACGGAGAAACTGCGGCTGCAAGCAGGCCTGCGCGGGACCTTCACCCACTACGATTATGAGACGGAAGCCGAACCGGGGACCGTCGGACGGTTTCAGCGACCCGACGACCGGACGGATGATTTCTCTGTCGCCACGGGCAAGGTTGCCGCGCTCTACGATCTCAGTGACGAGCAGAATGTCTACCTCTCCCTTGCCCGCGGTGCGCGGCCACCGCAGACGACGGAGCTCTACCGTATCCAGATCAATCAGGACGTCTCCGATATCGAGCCCGAGACGCTCGACAGTGTTGAGCTTGGTTGGCGCGCCAATGCGGGTTGGGGCCAGATGACCATTGCGGGCTTTGCCATGCGCAAAGAGAATGTTTTCTTCCGCGATGCTGACGGCTTCAATGTCACCGATGGCGAGACCACCCATATCGGTGTCGAGATCGAGGCGGTCATTCCGCTCACCGAGACCCTCTCGCTCGCGGGCAGTGGGACCTATGCGGAACACCGCTATGACTTTGATCGTGAGGTCGGGAACGCTTCGGAGACGATCGAGGACGGAGACTTCGTCGATACAGCGCCCAAGACCCTGGCCTCGGCGCGGCTTCTCTATACCCCAAACGAGCGGTTCACCTTCGAGGCGACCTACACCCATGTCGGGTCCTATGAGACCAACGCGGCGAACACGGTCTCCTATCCCGGTCATGATCTCTTGGACCTGCGGGCGGAGATCCAACTCAATGACCGGTTCAGCATCGCCGGGATCGCGCGAAACGTCACCGATCAACGCTATGCCCGCCGGGCCGATTTTGCCTTTGGCAATGAGCGGTACTTCCCCGGAGAAGAGCGCGCGGGCGAGGTTGTGCTTCGCGCCCGGTTCTGAGAGGGCCTGCGTCGGCTGGCCTCAAGACGTAAGTTACCCTTGGGCGCTAGGACGTGGCTGAGATGGAAGGCGCCAACGACCCAATGTCTGAGAGCCCAATGAGAGACGACACCCAAGTTCCCTTCGGCGCACGCGATGTGAAAGCGAGCGAGAAAGCGCCTTTGGTGGGCGAAGTCTTCCGCTCGGTCGCGACCTCCTATGACGTCATGAACGACTTGATGTCAGGCGGCATGCACCGGGTTTGGAAGTCCGTCCTCGTCGACCGGATGGTGCCCCAGCCCGGTCATCACCTGATCGATGTGGCGGGCGGCACGGGTGATGTCGCCAACAGTTTCTTGAAGCGCGCAGAGACGCGTGAGCCCCGCGGGCGTGCGCCCGCTGAGGCCGTGGTCTGCGATATCAACGATGCGATGCTGGGCGCTGGGATGGGCCGGGATCGTGCCGTGCGGGTCTGCGGCGATGCCGAGGCGTTGCCGTTTGAGGAGGGCATGTTCAGCCATTACTCGATCGCGTTTGGCATCAGGAACGTGACCGACCGTGCGGCGGCCTTCCGAGAGGCCTTCCGCGTTTTGCGCTTTGGTGGGCGTTTGTTCGTGCTCGAATTTTCAACGCCTCCGCAAGCCGCGTTTCGGGCGCTTTACAACAGCTATTCCGACGCTGTGATCCCGCGGCTCGGCGAAGCGGTCGTGGGTGATCGGGAAAGCTATCAGTATCTTGTGGACTCGATCCGCCGTTTCCCCGCCCCTGACGCTTTGAGTTTGGAGCTCCAGCAAGCGGGGTTCTCGCGCGTCAGCTATGAGCGTTTCACCGGCGGGGTTGCCGTTCTTCATATGGCGGCGAAGATCTAAGCCATGTTCCGCACCCTGCGTGATCTCCTCAGCCTCGTGAAAGTCGCCTGGGTTTTGGCCCGGCACGATGCGCTAATCCCGCGGGAGTTTGCAGGCATGGTGCCCCCGCCAGCGCGCACCATTGGAAAGATCTCGCGCCTCGGTGCTCGTGATCAAGGCAAGCGCCCTGGTCAACGGCTGGCCGCAGCCCTTGGTGGTCAGGGTCCGGCCTATGTGAAGTTTGGCCAGCTCTTAGCGACGCGGCCTGACATTATCGGCTTTGAGATGGCCCAGGACCTGGGTGAGCTTCAGGACAGAATGCCCGCTTTCCCCATGGCGGAGGCGGAAAAGGAAGTCGCCCGCAGCCTTGGGAAACCTGTGTCTGAGCTGTTCGCCAGCTTTTCCGAACCCATCGCTGCAGCATCGATTGCCCAGGTGCACAGGGCCGAGATGAGTGACGGCCAAAAGGTGGCGGTCAAGGTCCTCCGTCCAGGGATTGAAAAGAAAGCCCGGACAGAGTTTCGTGTTCTGCACCTCGGTGCTCGCTTGGCCCAACGTTTCATTCCGGCATCGCGGCGCTTGGAGCCTGTGAAGTTCATCTCCACCCTGATGGAGGCCTCAGAGGTGGAGCTCGATCTCAGGATTGAGGCGGGGAGTGCTTCGGAACTCCGCGAGAACCTCGCTGAGATGGACGACATTGTCATTCCCGAGGTCGTCTGGGAGCGCTCCAGCCGCCGGGTGCTGACGACCCAGTGGATTGATGGGACGGCACTTTCTGATCCCGAAGGTCTCGCCGCCCGGACGATCAACCGGACCCGGCTTGCTCAACGGGCGATGCAGGTGTTCCTGACGACCGCGCTCGATCACGGCTTTTTCCATGCCGACATGCACCAGGGGAACCTCCTGATCGACGGCCAAGGGCGCCTTGTGCTGATCGATTTCGGCATCATGGGGCGCCTTGATGAACCAGCGCGAAAAGCCTTTGCCGAGATCATCTTTGGCTTTGTCCGCCGCGACTACAAACTCGCTGCAAAAGCACATTTTGATGCCGGCTATGTGCCGCCGCATTTCAACATGGAGGCGTTCGCCACGGCGTTGCGCGCGGTGGGTGAGCCGATCTTTAATAAGCGTGCGAATGAATTCGACATGAGCCGCGTGCTACAGCAGCTCTTCGATGTGACGGACATCTTCGACATGCATCTCCGGCCGGAGCTCGTGCTTCTGCAGCGGACGATGGTGGTGGTCGAGGGGGTGGCCCGCGTTCTCGATCCGAAGATCGACCTGTGGCGGACCGCTGAGCCGATCGTGCAGGCCTATATCCAGCGGGAGCTGGGCGCGGCTGCTTTCCGTCGCCGTGCACGGACAAGCGCGGAGGCGGCGGTGTCGCTGATTGATGCGCTTCCGGAGTTTGCTCAGGCAGCGGAGAATGTCGCAGGGCAACTCGCCAATGGCGGCCTCAAACTGTCAGACGACACGATCGAGCGGTTGGCGCGGGCGATGCGCGGTAAGCCGCTGAAGGACGACGAGGACGCCTTCAAAGGCGGCAAGCGCCACTAGAACATCCGGCGCAGGGTGATTTCGAGATTGGCCTGCGTGGTGTCGAACTTCAGCTCGGAATCGAGAAACTCGCGATCGGTGGCGAATTCAGCCTCGGACGTATCCCGCATCCGGAACGCGGTGCTAAGGGTCAATTTGTCCGATATCTGATAAGATGCCCCGACAATCGCTTGATAGGCGAGAACCGTGTCTTGGTGGCTGACGATATCAACCCCCGATGGTCCAAAATCGACATCAATGATCGAAGCGCCGCCGCCGATCCCGACAAAGGGCCGGACCCGCTCGGCAGGAACGGGGATGTCCCAGAAGAAGTTGAGCATGGCGGTGTAGGTGATCAGCCTCCCGCGGCCATCGGCAAAGACCTGGCCAACCGTCGTTCCGGTTGGCGTCTCAGCTCCGGTGAAAAGCGCCAGATCATCGCCCGAGACGTCCTCGCCGAGGAGGGTGATATCGCTATGCCCGTTGACGGAATTGCGGCTGTAGCTGATCTCCAGCTCACTGCGGAACGGGCCGTAATTGCTGGCCTTGCCCATGGTGAGACCGACAAAGACGCCCGGGTCATAGTCGGTGTCGAATTCATAGACTGTGTCGACGGGCAAGTTCACGCCGCTCGGGATCCCGCCGCCCTCACCGGTGACGAAGGGCGCTTTCAGGCGGCCTGTGATCTCTTTGTCTGCAATGTTGCTGACCCCCAGGGTCAGGGCGTAGTAGCCCTCGCCCGGCGCCTGGGCTGAAGCGGCTCCCGTGAGCGCGGCGCAAACGGCTGCGGCGACAAAAAAGATCCGATGCATGCTCACCCCCAGCGTCTCTTCAGCCAGCTTAACTGGTTTCTTTGTGTCCGTGCGTGACAAGTTCTCTACGCGAGGCGCGGCGCGAAGGTCCATGCCGCCTTCGTTCACGCCCCCGCCATCAGGGGCAAAACCCGTGCCGACGCGACCTGGCACTTGCCCTTGGTCCCCAAACCCATCAGGGCCTATAACCTCTCATCCAAGCCTGAGATCCCCGCAGAAAGGATGCACCGCCGGTGACGGAAAGCGCTACAGTTGAGTCTCGCCGCGTCCTTTTGATCGTGGGCGGCGGCATCGCAGCCTACAAAGCCCTGGAGCTCGCGCGAGAGCTTGGTCGGCGGGGGATCGCCGTCCCGTCGGTTCTCACCGCTGGCGGCGCGCAGTTCATCACGCCTTTGGCGCTTTCAGGGCTCACTGGTGAGCGGTGCTACACGGATCTTTTCAGTCTCACCGATGAGCTGGAGATGGGCCATATCGAGCTCAGCCGCTCTGCAGATCTTCTCTTGGTGGCACCAGCGACAGCTGACCTGATGGCAAAGCCTGCGAACGGTCTTGCCAATGATCTTGCCTCCACCGTTCTTCTGGCGACGGATAAACCTGTGCTCTATGCGCCTGCCATGAATGTGCGGATGTGGGAGCATCCCGCGACCCAGCGCAACGTGGCGCAGCTCGAGGCCGACGGGGCGTCGATCGTGGGTCCAATGATCGGCGCGATGGCCTGCGGAGAGTTTGGGCCCGGACGTTTGGCTGAGCCGCTGGACATCGCCAATGCCGCCGAGGCGATGCTGCCGCCGCCCTCGGGTGCGCTGTCGGGCAAGCATATCGTCATCACGGCGGGTCCGACCTATGAGCCGCTGGACCCGGTGCGGTTCGTTGGCAACCGCTCGTCCGGTAAGCAAGGCTACGCCATCGCGGCCGCTTGCCGCAAAGCTGGTGCAGACGTGACCATCATTTCAGGTCCTGTCTCGTTGCAACAACCTTCGGGCTGCAAAGTTATTTCTGTACGGACGGCGCGCGAGATGATGGCGGCTACAGAAGAAGCACTGCCTGCGGATGTTTTCATCGCTTGCGCCGCTGTGGCGGACTACCGTCCTGCCCACGAGACCGTGCACAAGGTGAAGAAAGAGCGGGGCGGTCTGACCGCCATCGATCTTGTCGAAAACCCCGATATCCTGGCGACTGTCTCGCATATGGAGGCAGGCAGGCCAGGACTCGTCATCGGGTTTGCGGCGGAGACGGATGATGTCATCGGCCACGCTGAGTCCAAGCGTTTGCGCAAGGGGTGTGATTGGATCATTGCCAATGACGTCTCGCCCGGCACTACCGTTATGGGCGGCGACACCAACACGGTGACGATCCTTTGCGACGAAGGCGAAGAGACGTGGTCCGAAATGCCCAAGGACGCGCTTGGCGACCGCTTGGCGGCGCGGATTGCAGGCGCTCTTTAGCCCTCGGTCGGGATCATCCGCTCAACCTCATAACCCCGGCGGCCGAGCTGGTTTTGGATGGAGTATTCGCCCACCACGTGGTCCGCACTCACCGCCACCACATAAGTGCCCGTTTCATCAGTCAGCAGACGGTCCAGTTGGCGTGACCATTCAACATTCGAGCGGGTCAGGACGAGTTCTTTGAGCTCAGGGTGGTGATCCATCACGCCATTGATCACGTGGTTGAGCCGCGTCATGTCGCCTTTGTACCATGCGCCCATCAGATCAGCGAAATAGGCCTCGCCATATTTGAGGTCTTTGATCAGCTCAAAATAATAGGGCTTATAAAGATCATCGGGCACGGCCGCGCGAATGTTGATGTGATGCAGCGCCGTCTCAAGATAACGAAGCGGTGTTCCGCGGGCTGCCATGTCACTGGCGATGACCACATCAGCGGCGAAGGTCGGGTCCCCACCGCTTTCGACAACCGCGTAGGACATCGTCTGGATTGTCGCGAACCAAGGCCGGTAGCCATCGAAGTCTGAGAAATCGAGGTTGATGTTCTTCAGCGCGTATTTGATTTCTTCCTTGGCTTCCTTCTCCAGATCGCTGCTCATCCGCCCACTATCAGGATATTCTGCATTCTGAGTAACGACCACCCCCATGGCTCGCTGCGCTTTTTTGCCGAAGAAGTCGGCTTCGAGATAGACCGCGTCGGCTTCGGCGAAGGCGCGATCGATTTGCGGGTTGGTCCATTCCACTTTGGAACTCATCAGGTGAATGGTCCCGAGAATGTAGACCTTGGTGTCCTCGTCCTCGACCAGCCAAAGCGCCACGCGGCTTGGCCCTTCGGTCGCTTCAGCGATTGTTTTGGGTCGATCGTTGCCGCCGATGCGTTTCGGTTTGGGCTTCGGCGCATCCTCTTCGGCGTGGGCGTCGGCTGACTTTCCGTCACCCTTTTTGCCGTCCTCACCTTTGCCGCCGCAGGCCGCCAGCGACGCGAGCAACAATGCGATGAAGGTTTGCTTGAACGCAGCCATGCACCTGTCTCCCCAAGAGAACACGTCGTCCCCGGCCTTATGGTTTAAACTGAGGTTATTAATTCATCGTGCCAGTTTGGTCACGCAGTGCCTAATTCCTTGAGTTTTCAGCTCAGATTCGAGGTTTAGCCTCAGCGAAAACTGGGTGTGAGACCAGAACACAATCGGCTCCACTTCTCGCCATCCGTGTATCTCTTGGCGGGTGGGTCGAAACGCACCGTCAACCCAGCGGGCGACGTGGTGATCAAGGGCTGACTTAAGGTTTGTGTTGGTTCGCCCCGCCTCATCGTCCCCGGTTCTCGGTCGCGGCGATGGGAGTGAGTGATGGTATCGACCAATCCTTCGGCGAAAACAGCGCTCGGCAATCTCCGCCGTTCGCAATCGTCGCTGGATGAAGCTCAGTCGCGGATTGCCACCGGCCTCAGTGTCAGGACGGCATCGGACAACCCAGCCTACTTCTTGGTCGCGTCCATTCAGCGTTCGGACGTTACGATCATTCAGGGTACGCGGGACAACTTGCAAAATGCGGTCGGCGCCCTGACCACGGCAAGCTCTGCCCAGGACCCGATCAACGACGCGATCCTGAACATCAAAAGCGGGATCGTCTCGATCGAAACTGGTTTTGGTGAAGCCGAGATCGAGCGGGTGATCGAAGGCCAGATCGACGTCGTTCGCGAAATCATCGACGGCGCGAGCTTCAACGGCGTCAACCTGCTCGATACGCGGGAGAACCAATCCGTTATTGTTGGCGTCGACCGCAGTGGCGGCAAGTTCAACTTCCAAACGCTCGATATCCGCGGCGCTGGCCTTGGGCGGGTGCCGGATCCAGCGAACACGGTCGTTGATCCCCTGCCGGGCGCGCTCATCGATCTTGATTCCACCGATCTCTTTGGCACCCCTGGCGTCATTCCCACGCAAGACTTTGGTGATGTTGCTGGCGTGAACACCGGCACCAACCCCGCAGGTGTCGACGAGCGGACCTTTGTCATCAGTTTTGAAACCGGCACAGACATCACGACTGAACAGGTGATTTATGAGGAGGGCGGAAACGTCCGGGGTTTGAACATCTCCGTTCGCGATGGCCTGCTTGTCTTTGGCGGCTACAACCTCCCCAATGATGGCACCACGCCTTGGCCCTATGTTGAGGTGCAGACGCCTATCGAACCCAACACGCGGTACACGGCGCAGTTGGTCCTTGATGGCAATGACTCAGCCACCGGCGAATTCCAGGTTTTCCTCGACGGCATCTTGGTCGACCGGGCCGCAGGTGTCGGTGTTCTCTATGACCACCCTGGCAATATCGGGATTGGCCAGATCGCCGGTAACGCGGTCGTCAACGGCGTGGTCGTCACCGATACCGGTGCGGGCCCAGGCGGCAACCGGTTCCAAGGCTCCATCGACAAGGTCCTCGTCTACAACGAGATCTTTGGCGAGGAGGACTTTGACCAGCTCACCTCCTACCTTGCGACCGACTGGCTGCCCGTGGGGCAGATCGCCTACTATGTCGGTAGTGACCTGCGCGTGGAGGCGGCGTCGTTGGTCGAGCTTCTTGAGGCTGTGATCCCTATCGATCAGCCGGGTTTCTCGACCGAGGGCGCCTTGAAAGTGCTCGATGCCGCGCAGCAGAAGCTCAACACCGCCTTTGCCGAGCTTGGCTTGGTCGAGCGGCGCCTCACGGTGCAAGGGGACTATCTCCAGGATCTCACCGATGGGCTTGAACAGGGCGTTGCAGCCCTCGTCGAAGCCGATCTTGGCGAAGAGGCGGCGCGCATCCAGTCCCTTCAGGTGCAAAACCAACTTGTTGTCGAAGCGCTACAGATCGCCAACCAACAGCCCGAGACGGTGCTTCAGCTCTTCTCACAGAGCTAGCGTCGCACCCCTCCAGCCGTTATAGGGTTCTGGCAGTGGGGTTTTTCGCGATGAGGCGTCTGCCAAGATCAATGGCTTGGTTGTTGGGTGTTTGGGCAATTTTGTTGCCTGCGCTCGCTGCTGCCCATGATCTTGAGCACGCTCTTGAGGACCACGACCACGCACCGGTTCTTTGTGCGTGCGCAGCTTTTGCTGACCGAGACGACGACGCCTTGCCGCCGCCGCTGACGCGGGTTTTGACCCCGTCAGAGCGGTCGTTTGCCGTGCTTGAGGTGGTGGCGAAGGATCTCGCTTCGCTGGATCTGCACGCGCCGCAGGCTATCCGCGCGCCCCCGGTCCGCTAACCGCCAGACCTCCTCCAACCGTCAACCCCACCACAGTGCCCAGCTGCGTGCTGGTGCGCGTATCTTTAGGAACAACCATGTCTTTCCGTCTTCTTCTTTTGAGCAGCGCTGCTGCTGCGGTCCCTACAGGGGCATTCGCCGCTGCGGTTCCCGCCGCTCCCACCGACCCTGACACCATCGTCGTCTCCGGCTCACCGCTTGAACGTCCCGCCGAAGATGCGCTGAGCGCAGTGTCGGTGATCGAAGGTGAAAAACTCCGCCGTCAGGCCCAGGCCACGCTCGGTGAAACCCTTCGCCGTGAGCCTGGTGTCACCAGCACGTTCTTCGCCGCTGGCGCCAGCCGTCCGATCATCCGCGGTCTTGATGGCGAACGCATCCGGACCCTCACCAACGGCATCGGCTCGATTGACGCCGCAGCCGCCAGCCCGGACCACCCAACGCCGATCGAGCCTGTCTTGGCTGAGCGGATCGAAGTGATCCGCGGCTCGGGTCTTCTTCGCTACGGTAGTGCCGCGAACGGCGGTGTCGTGAACGTCATCGACGGCCGGATCCCGAGCGCTGTTCCAGAGAACGGCATCAACGCGGCTGCCCGCGGTGCTGTCAGCACGGTGGACAACGCTTACGAGCTTTCAGGCGCTGCTAACGTGCTCGTCGGTGAGTTCAGCGGTGTGAGCGTCGTTGTCTCTGGCGCGGGCGCTTACCGCGATGCCGACGACTATGACGTTCCAGCTGATCCAGAATCCAACGCCCTTCGCCGCGAAGAGGGTGAGGAGCTGGCACCGGACGTTGATAGCGTCACCCTCGAAAACTCGTTCGCTGAAACAGAGAGCTATTCCGGTGGTCTCTCCTTCATCGGCGACAAGGGCTTCTTCGGTTTCTCGGTTCAGCAGTTTGAGTCCGAGTACGGGCTTCCTGGCGGTCACGAGCACGGCCATGAGGAAGAGGGCGATGATCACGACCATGACGATGATCATGATCACGAAGAAGAGGAAGAAGGCGGCGTCTTCATCGACCAGGAGCAGACCCGGGTCGACGTGAACGCGAGCCTGAACGTCGGCGGCAGCTTCCTTGACCGTATCGACCTCTTTGCGGGCTATGCTGACTATGAGCATATCGAGTTTGAAGGCCCCGGTGAGCCGGGCACGGTCTTCGAAAACGAAGGCTACGAGATCCGTCTTGAGGCGCAGCAAGCGCAGCGCGGCAACTGGCGCGGTGCATCGGGCTTCCAGTACCGCCGCAGCGAGTTCTCCGCTGTTGGTGAGGAGGCCTTCATCGATCCAACGGACACGGATCAGTATGGCTTCTTCACGTTCCAAGAGCTGACCTTTGGCAAGGCTCTCGTTGAAGGCGCGCTCCGCTACGAGCGGACGGAGCTCACAGAGACGGTCGACAACATCGATCGCGACTTTGACGGCTTCTCCGCGTCGCTTGGCGGCTCTTATGAGCTGACAGACAATGTCTCTGTGACGACCACGTTCTCGCGCACAGAGCGGGCTCCAACCGCGACCGAGCTGTTCGCTGACGGCCCCCACCTTGCCACCAACACGTTCGAGATCGGTGATACTGATCTTGATACAGAGACAGCACTGGGTGTCGAAGGCGGCGTCCGTTTTCGGACTGATCGTCTCTTCCTGGCGGTCACTGGTTTCTACACCGACTATAGTGACTTTATCTATCTGCGTGACCTCGGCATCACTGGTGCTGAGATCCTGATGTCGCGCGGCGAAGATGACGTGGAAGAGCTTGAAGAGTTCGGTGAGCTTATCGGCAGCCAGTTCACGGCTGCTGACGCCACGTTTGCCGGTTTTGAAGTCGAAGCGCAGGCTGACCTTGGCCAGTTCTTCGGTATTGATCTGTCATCTGATCTTGTCGTCGACTATGTCGATGCCAAGCTGTCAGAGGCCGATTCCACCGGTAGTGATGAGCTTCCACGGATCCCGCCCCTTGGCGTGACCTTCGGCGTGGAGGGCAACTACCAGGACTTCGCTCTTCGGACCGAGGTGGAGTATGCCGCCGAGCAGGACGAGACAGCATCGTTTGAGCTTCCGACCGACAGCTTCACGCTGGTTAATGTGTATGCGGATTGGGAGATGGCAGAGAACGTCTTCGTGTCGATCGCCGCTCTCAACCTCGCCAATGACGAAGCGCGGATCCACTCGTCATTCGTCAAAGACCAGGTCCCGCTTCCTGGTCGGAACTTCCGGTTCTCGATCACGTACCGGTACTAATTCACCCGGCGCCGAAAGAGCCTTTCGGTAAACTGTGTAACAAGGTTGCTTGGCAACTCTTCGCCCCTCTACCCTCCCGGGTAGGGGGGCTTTTCATTTCCGCTCAGAGCATTGGGATGTGCGTGCACAAATTGGTGCATCCTTGGCCTTGCCTGAGCGATTCTGTCCGTACCCCCCTACAAACCGGGGAAGCAGAATGACACAATCTATTGATGATCAATCGGGCACTGGCGCGCCGACGCGCCGGGGACTGATGAAGACAGGTGCAGGTATGGCAGCTGTCGCGGCGTCAGCGGGCTCAGCGCTGACATCAGCACAGGCGCAAGGATTTGGGCAGGCGCAGGGCCATCCCATCTTTGGCGGGGACCCCTCGGCGCGTCGAGCCGAAACGGTTGCCGTCCGGGTCCGTGCTGCGGAACACGAACTCCGCCGGGGTTTGCCGCGCCAGATGACCAATGGCGATGAGAGCTTCGAGGATTATCGCGCAAGCTTTCACAAATGTCTGCCGCACAACCAGTTTGGCGAGGTTGACCGGCGGGCCTACCGCAAGCTGCTGAGGGCGCTCGAAACCGGGCGGGAGCAACAGTTTGCGGGTATCCCGCTTGACCGGAGCGCTGACCGGAAGCTCGCCAATCCGCAGGGTGCGTACAAGTTCGATATGACGGGCCGAGACGGCTATAACACCTTCATGCGTCCCGCGCCCACCTTCACCGGCCTCGAAACGGCGGCGGAGATGGGTGAGCTTTATTGGAAGGCTCTCTGCCGTGACGTTCCGTTCTCCCGCTACGGGACGAACCGTCGGATCGCCGCGGCTGCCGCGGACCTCAACAACTTCTCGCAAACCGTGGGCCCAAAAGAAGGCGGTGCGGTGACGCCTGGCACGATCTTCCGCGGCGAGACGCCTGGTGACCTGACGGGACCTTACATCAGCCAGTTCCTGCTCAAGCCCATTCCGTTCGGCAACACCACCATCGAGCAGCGCTATCCCGCACCAGCGCCGCGTGATGACTTTATGACCGACGCCTATTCATGGCTGGAGATCCAGCGGGGCGCGGCGCCCACGCCGCTCTTCAAGGCGGGTGATCGCTACATCTCGGATGCCCGTGCGCTGGGGGAATATGTGCACACGGACTTCTCCTATCAGGCTTATCTCAGTGCTGCCCTCATTCTCCTCGGCATGCCCGGTAGCCTCGGTGACGGGAACCCTTATCTCGACAACCCGACCCAAGGCGGTTTTGTCTCGCTCGGTGGTCCTGATGTGCTCGATCTCGTGGCAAAGGCTGGCAACCTATCTCTGACGGGGGCTTGGTACCAGAAATGGTTGGTGCACCGCCGCGCGCGGCCTGAAGTCTACGGTGGTCGCCTTCACTTCCAACTGACGGGTGATCGCGACTACGATTTACCGGACGAGATTGCAGACTCGGTGGCCGTGCGCCGGACGCTCCGGCGTTTTGACACGGCGTTCCTGCCGATGGCTTTCCCAGAGGGCTCGCCGACCCATCCGTCCTACCCGGCGGGGCACGCCACGATCGCCGGTGCGTGCTGCACTGTCCTGAAGGCGTTTTTCGAAGAATCGGCCCTGGTGCAGGACCCTGTGGAGACGGATGCCAGTGGCCAAGTGCTTTACCCTTATGCGGGTGAGCTGACGATCGGTGGTGAGATCAACAAGCTCGCTAACAACGTGTCGCTGGGCCGCGATTGGGCAGGGGTCCACTACCGCTCCGACGGCGTGGACGGCCTGTTGGTGGGTGAGCAGCAAGCCATCGGTATGCTGCGCGACTACTCGCTGACCTACAATGAGCGGTTCGACGGCTTCAAACTGACGACCTATGAAGGCGAAGCCATCACCATACGCAACGGCCGGGTGATCCGCCCGGCGGTTTAGGTGTCGCGGTCGCTGCCATAGGTCATCTCAAGGAAGACATCTTCAAGGTCGGCTTCGACCGTGGAGATGTCCTTCACCCGAATGCCTGCGGCACTGACGCCGGAGAGGATGTCCGAGACATGGGTCACGGATGGGCGGTAATCGATATAGAGATTGCCGTCCTCTTTCACCGTCGCCCCATCCATTTGCTCTGCACGCGTTTTATCGATCGCTGTTTCGGGGGTGACCATCAGCGTCTTGCGGTCGAGACTTTTGATGAGCTCATCCTTCGGCTTCACGGTGACGACATCGCCGCGGTGGATGATGCCGATCGTGTCGCAAAGCTCTTGCGCCTCTTCAAGATAGTGCGTGGTCAGAATAACGGTAACCCCGCGGTGATGCATCTCCATCACCTGATCCCAGAGCTGCCGGCGAAGCTCGATATCCACGCCCGCCGTGGGCTCATCGAGGATCAGAACCGGCGGATCATGCACCATCGCCTTGGCCACGAGCAGGCGCCGCTTCATCCCGCCGGAGAGGGTGCGGACATAGGCGTCGGCTTTGTCCTCAAGCCCCAAGGACTTCAGGATCTCCATCGTCCGCCGCTTGGACCGCGGCACGCCGTAAAGTCCGGCTTGAATCTCCAAGCCCTCTTTGGGCGTGAAGAACACATCCGTGGAGATCTCCTGCGGCACCACGCCAATGGAGGCGCGGGACTGCCGCGGGTTCTTGTCGATGTCGAAGCCCCAGATCTTCGCCGTGCCGCTGGTCTTGGTGACGAGCCCGGCGAGGATGTTGATGAAGGTCGATTTGCCAGCGCCGTTGGGCCCCAGAAGCCCAAACACCGAGCCGCGCGGCACGTCGAGGTCGATGCCCTTAAGCGCCTCTTTTGGCGGCTGTCCCTTGGCCCCCTTATAGGTCTTGGTCAGGCCCCGGGCGGAGATGGCAGCGTCGGTGGTGGTCACGGTCGAGATGGGACCAGAATCGTCAGGCATAGGCCCCATCTCCTCCCCCTTCGCCCTGCGGTCAATGTCCGCCTTGCCAAGGACGGCAGCGCCGAGGCATAGGGGGCTTATGGCTACGCAACTCCCCGCCCACAAAGAGCGCCGCGACATCGATCAGATCTTGAAAGAGGTCGTGCATAACCCTGGCGCGGTGGAGGTCGTGTTCGTGAACAACCGTCGGCAAGCCTGCATGGGCCCTGGCGGCCCCCTTGGCCATCCGCTCGTCTACTATACGATCGGCGAGAAGGGTTATGTCGAGTGCATGTATTGCGACCGCGTCTTTGTTTATGACGAAGAGCGGGCTGGCGAGACGATCACCCAGGTCTAACGGGCGCGCAGGATCTCGTCGCGCAAGGATCCAGGCCTGCGGCTGTGAAAGCGCCGCATCGCCCAGACAAAGACCAGGACCCAAAAAAGCAGCAGGCTGAAGAAGACGAAAAAGCCGCCCCAGCCCTGCAGGATGTATTGCAGGGCATCGAGGTCGGCGTCGCGGACCAGCTTGATGCCGTCACCTGTGAGCTTGACCTGCTGGGCTGCCGCGGCTGGCTGGGGAATGATCCCTGTCGCTTCCATGAACTGGATAACGATGGTGGTGATCCCCAGAACGATGGGCGCGAAGATGAGAAAGATCCCGCCTGCCGCGAAAACGTGCCCCGGCGCCCGCGGCGTCACCACCCGCTCATAGATCGCGGTGAAGGCGGGTAGCTCGAGCCCTTTGATGAGATCTGGGTCCTGGCGGCCAAGGCGTTCGAACTCAAACTCGGCACCCGCTGCCGCATCGTCGCCAATGCGCTTGCGCCACAGACGGTAGAGACCGAACCAGATGCCGAGCACCGCGGCCACGATCGCGTAATAGATAAGAAGACCCATACCCGATCCTTAGGCCGCTGACGCGCCCGCGTCACGTTGCCGTGGCGGATGGATCAATGTGACAAGGACGAAGCTCAAGATCATCAGCAGGAACCAGGCAGGGAACTTCGCCCAACTGACCATGCGCCAGCCGTTCTCCTGGTCAGGATAGACCCATGCGCCAGCGAATGTCGCGATGTTCTCAGCGAGGAAAATGAAGAGCGCGACCAGCGCGAAGCCGAGCAGCATCGGCATCTGGTGACGCCACCGCCAGACCCGGTAGTGGACCCGGGTGCGCGCAAAAAGCGCTGTGGTCGCCGCCATCAGCACGTATCGGATATCGACCGTGTAATGATGGGTGAAGAAGTTGAGATAGATGAGGGCGGCGAGAAGCACTGTCCAACGCCGGCGCGGATAGCTGGTGAACTCAAACTCAAAGACGCGAAACACCCGTGCCAGATAGGACCCAACCGACGCGTACATAAAGCCTGAGTAAAGCGGAACCGCGCCGATACGCAGCAGACCTTGATCGGCATACGTCCAACTGCCCTGGCCGGTCTTGAAGACTTCCATGGCCGTGCCCGTGACGTGAAAGACGAGGATCACGAGCGCCTCTTGCGGCCGCTCCAGTTTGGTGGCGAGGAACGTGATCTGAATGCCGATGGCATAGATGAGAAGCGCGTCATAGCGCTTCAGCGCGGCGTCCTGTGGCCAGAAGAGACCCGTACCGATGATGCCGAGGAGCAAGAGCCCGCCAAAGAGGCAGGCCCAAGCCTGTTTGATCCCAAAGACTAAGAACTCCGTGAGCGCGCCCGTGAGCCGTTGGCCCAGTATCGGTTCTGCGCGCTTTTCAAAAGCCGGAAGCAGGCGCGCCAGGATCTCGTCAACGCGAGATCGCTGGCCCGCCGCGGGTCCGTTCACGCGAGGGACCTCGCGCCGTTTAGAACGGCAGGAAGTCCCACTGGCTGAAGACGATGGCGAGGGTGATGCTGCTAAGGCCGGTGAGGAGGAAGCCAATCAGCGTTCCTGTCCGCATCGGCTCACGCAGCCTGACCATCAGAGTCCGTACGACCAGTCCGGCACCTGCGACCGCGCCCGTGAGGACCAGCCATGCGCCGGTGAGGCCCGGCTGCGCCACACCTGCGGCGAGGCTTAGCTCCGCTGTCTCATAGGCGACGGCCGCGCCTGCGCCGATCAGCGCCAGACCGGTGATCGTGAGGAACGCGGTGGTGAACGCAATCGTCCGTGTTACGACATCGCCGGGCACAAGGCCTGCGACGCCGCTACCGGCCAGAACCCGGGCCACAAACCCGGCCGGCATCAAGATCATCGTCAGGAGGCTGACGACCGCGGCAAAGCCAAGGATGACAGCTGGCATCACAAGCGCCTTGGGCTCCTGAGTCGCGATATAACCGAACGCCTTCAGCGGCGCGGTGGTCGTGTGATAGGTGAGATACTTCGGCGCCTCGACACCTTCTTCGAAGCATGAAGCGTCGAGCGCGGAGAGATCCTGTGACGGATCATCAAAGAAGTCGCCAAGCACTTGGCCTGAGCATTCTGGCATCGACCGCGTTGGGCCGTGACCTGCGTATGGCACCTCAATGTAGCGGCCATTGGTGAAGCCATCGATGATGCGCTCGGCCAAAGGTGGAGGCGTCACCGGGTCCCACTCGCCGTTGACGATCAGTGTGGGGAGGTCCGTTTGGATCAGCTGATAGTCGGCACGATCCCGCAGCGGCGCACCACCATCAATGCAGGCCTGGGCCATCGCCGCGGCACCTTCGGGCGTTCCTAACCGCGCCGCAAAGCGAGGGAATTTTGCGGCATCATCGGCAGCTTCCGCGGCTGCCTGCGCAAAGTATCCGTCATTGCAGCGAAGGACGACGCTCATGCCTTGAGAAATCCCGCCGAACGGGCTGCTGCCTGCAGCGGCGGTAAGTTTCGAGAGAAGCTCAGTGTCAGGATCTTCAAACAGTGCGAGCACCTGGTCCATCACTGCGGGGATCGCAGGATGGTTGTCCTGCTCGTACATCAGGAAGAAAGCGAGAAACCCAGCGATCTCGCCGCCGACCACAATCTCGCCCGACGGAAGGGTCTCAAGGTCAGCCGCTTCCAGCGTCAGGGGCTCTATGTCGGCGATGGCGTTGAGGCGTTCCTCCAAGCCATCACAGTGCGGATTGTTCGTCTCCGCGCAGCGCTTGAAGATGAGCCCCATATCCCGGTTGATCCATTGGTTCATCCGATGAAGGCTACCAATGTCGTTGGGCACGATCGCGTCGATCACCAGGGCTTTGGTGCCTTCGGGGTCCACCTGGGCCACCATCTGGCCGAGGTGGGAACCGTAGGAGATGCCCCATACGTTCCACGTGTCAAAACCGAGCGCGCGGCGCAGGGCGCGGACATCCCGCGCATTCTCCACCGTGTTGTAGGCGCTGACATCAACACCGCGGCTTTGCGCGCCGAGAAGGCAAGTTCTCATGCGCTCCGCTTGCTGAAGTTCGCCTTCATAAGTCGTGGTGCCTGAATTGAGCTCCGGCCGGATCGCGCCGTAGAGCGGGCAGAAATCACCGCTCTCGGCGATCCCCCGCTGCTGCAGGACGTAGAGATCACGCTCTTTGACCAGACCGTGCTCCAAAAAGCGTTCAACATAGCTGGGGATCGAGACACCCGGGCCGCCCGTGAGGTAAACGACCGGATCATCCTTATACGTCAGCTCTTCGTCGTCTTCGGCCTCATAGTCTTCGAGGGTCGCTTTGGCGTGGATCTTTGCAAAGAGCAGGCGAATGGTTCGGCTCTCTGGGTCCTCGCGGTTCTCCGGCACCTCGATCAGGCCGCAGGTGACCTCGCCGGTTGTGTAACCCATGCTCGCTTTGAACGGGCAGACCACGTTGATCGGGTCGCTGACTGCGTCGTTGAAGAAAGTTTCGATCGGCGCGACTTCGGCCAACAGCTCGTCGGCAAGAGCGACATCGGTTTCAACGACGACGTCGCTGACTGCGATCGGTTCAGCGCTCTCGGGCAACGCAGGCTGCGCCGCATTGACGCTAGCAGCGCCGAGCAAACTCGCGGCCATCGCCGCCCATACAAACTTGATCATGACCCCGCTCCATCCAGCACTCTCGTTGTGGAAACTAGAACGAAGAACGTTAACCGACAACGATAAACGATAAATTCACGCGGGATCAGCGCGAAGTTTTTGAAGTGCGTCCTTGATGGCGTCGGCCAGCTCTTTCCGCTCCTCGGGCGCCAGGAAGCTGCCAAGCACCAGCGTCTTGCCTTTTTCGATCAGTTTGAGCTGCGTTGCGTGCTCCACCGGCTCGTCGATGTCGACGCGGGTCCAGAACGGCGAGAGTTTCCACCGGGTCTCATGGCCAGACGGCAAGACACGGCTGATCCAGAGCGCATCATCGGTCAGCATCACCCGCTCGTGCCGCCGCCCTTGGGCGTAGGAGGCCTGAAAAGCAGCCCAGACGATCAAGATGTCGACACCGCAGAAAAAGGCCACCGGCCACGCGCCCAAGGTGAAATAGATGAGAGCGTTCATCAGGTTGACGCCGACGACCACGGCCAGCACCCGGCGGAACCCGTCTGGCGATAGCGATCGGTTCGGAAAGAGGAGGGCGTGGAACCGGAAATCGTCCTCGGCGGCCACCGGATCAGGGCCGACAAGTGTCGTTTTGCCCACCGCCGTGGGGGGCATCGTTTCAATGATCGGTTTTGCCACCATCCCAGGCACAATCATCGCGAGCGGCTCGCGGCGCAAGGTCGCGAGTTGTCGCGTCGGAAGCTAAGTGTTTCTTCAACACGTAAACGTATCGTCGGTATCCAAATTCTTCTGGTGAGGGGAGTGGGGCGATGACGTGTGATCTCAACAGCGCGCTGGGTGATGCGCTTTTTCTCAAAGTGATTGGTGAGGACACGGACGTGATCCTCAGCATGGTGCGCAACAGCCGTGACTGTTTCAAGCTTCTGTCCGCTGACGGATATCTCTTGTTTCTCAATGATCACGGCCTGGAAGTGATGGAGATTGATGATCGGGCCGTGGTGCTCGACGCCAAGTGGTCATCGCTATGGCCGAAGGATCAGCAAGACCTGATTGACCAGGCCGTGGCCAAAGCCGCCTTGGGCAGCTCAGTGCGGTTTGAGGCGCGATGCCCAACGGCGAAGGGCCGCGAGTCTTATTGGGACGTGGTGATCACTCCTGTCACCAACATCGAAGGCGAGATCGTGCAGCTCTTGGCCGTCTCCCGCGACATCACGCACCGCATCCAGCTTGAGGAGCAGCTGCGTGAGCGCGAGGCTGAGCTTGAGCGCCTCCTTCTGCGGGAACGACACAAAGAGCTCTATCAAACCGCTTAGGCCACTGCCTCTTTGCCTTGCAGGCCTTCGGCTGCGCTGCGATTGAGGTCCCTGCCAATAGCAGGGAGGCCATCCATGGCTGGACACGAAGAATATCTTGAGAAAATCCAGGCGTATGACGCAGGCGCCAGCGAGGACGTCGTCAAAAGCCTTTACAACCGTATTCGCCTGGCGATCTCCAACCGCGATGCCGCCACTGTTGCGTGTTCCGACAAAAGTGAGCTGGAGACGATCCGCGACGGGTTCGCCAAGAAAACCCTGGGCCTCGATGCACAGCACTCAGACGATGAGATCATGGGCGTCTTGGAAAAAGTCTGTGAAGAGATGAAGGGCGATGGCGGCAACAAACACCGTATGGTGTTCTACTACCTTGTCGCCAAGCACACCGGCACGCTCGAAAAGCTCTAAGCATCTGGTGGCGGGCCCAATTGCTCAAGAACCCATTGGGCCCGCTCTCCAACGCTCACTTTGGGAAGATCGGTGAGCTGATAACCCAAGTTCAGGTAGAGGTCTCGAAGCCGTTGGGCCTCACCAGTCGCGGATGCGAAATCGTGCTTTCGCTCGTCATCTTGCGTGAAGATCTCTTGCCAGGGCGGCGCGAAGAAAACGGTTCCGTGACATCGCGGTTGACCTTTCAACGTTTCGGGCGCGGCAGGGCCGCCAGCGTCGGACAGGGCTGAAGCCGCATCGATCAGCCCACGGTCGAAGAACACCCAGCCTGATAAAGTCGCCGCGCGCTGCCTATCAGCGAGGCTCATCCGGATAGCGGCTTCGGCAAAGCCTTTGAGATCGCGATAGGGATCCGCCAGTCCTTCCCGCATCAGACGTCGTCCAGGCTCCTCAACGACGTGGTGACCGCGTGCAGCAAGCGCATCCAGCAGCGTGGATTTCCCGCCGCCTGAACACCCAGTGATGATGACAAACCGTTCCATGGCGTGATCTCTCCCTTCGCCTGGACAACCCATCGCGCGGCGTTCTACCTCCCGCCGATGCCCCGTCAGATGACCAAAGCGCATATCGAGGAGTTCTACCGGCGGCTTCAGGCCCAGGCGCCGGAGCCGGAGACGGAGCTTGAATACGCCTCACCCTATGAGCTCCTGGTCGCGGTGACCCTGTCCGCCCAAGCCACCGACGTTTCGGTCAACGCGGCGACGCGCAAGCTTTTCCCTGTCGCGAACACGCCTAAGGCCATTGCGGCTTTGGGCGCGGACGGGCTGGCTGAGTACATCAAGACCATCGGCCTTTGGCGCAACAAAGCCAAGAACGTCGTCGCGCTCAGCCAAATCCTGCTCGATGAGTATGACGGAGAGGTTCCGCAAACCCACAAAGAGCTGCAGGCCTTGCCCGGCGTGGGCCGAAAGACCGCCGACGTTGTCCTCAACGTCGCCTTCGGCCAGCCGACGATTGCGGTGGATACGCACATCTTCCGAGTATCGAACCGCACAGGGCTCGCGAGCGGCAAGACCGCCGATCAGGTTGCGGACAAATTACCGAAACGGACGCCAGAGGCTTATCTTCAGCATGCGCATCACTGGTTGATCCTCCACGGCCGCTATGTCTGCAAGGCGAGGACGCCTGAATGTTGGCGGTGCGATGTCGAAGACCTTTGCGGCTTCAAACCCAAAACACCGTCTCCTGAAGAACGCGCTGCCGCCGCGCGGGCGACGAAACCGGCCACCAAAAAAGCAACCAAACGTAAGGCGAAGTCATGACAAGCGATACGATCATCACCGCCCTCGATCTTCCGACCGTTGCTGAGGCGGAGGCGCTAACTGAGCGGATGGGCGAGGCCGGAACGTTCTACAAAATCGGCTACCAGCTCTTCCCGATTGGCGGCTATGACTTGGTGCGGGGGTTGTCCGAACAAGGAAAGAAAACCTTCATCGACGCCAAACTTCTCGATATTGGCGTCACCGTGGAGAAGGGCGTCCGCAGCCTTGTGACCTTGGGCGCTGATTTTCTGACGGTGCACGCCGATACCGACGCGATCAACGGCGCGGTCCAGGGTAGGGGCGATGACCACCGGCTCAAGATCCTCGCCGTCACGGTGCTGACCAGTTGGGATGAAGCCGTGATCAAGGAGCACGGTTTGCCTGGGCCGGCCCAGGAGCTTGTGCTCCGCCGCGCAGAGATCGCGAAAAAGGCTGGGGCCGACGGTGTGATTGCAAGCCCGCAGGAAGCCAAGGCCATCCGCGCTCAGTTCGGCCGGGACTTTCTGATCGTCACCCCAGGCATCAGGCCCGCGGGCGCGGCCAAGGACGACCAAAAGCGCGCTGCTACCCCGCGCGCCGCTCTTGATGCGGGGGCGGATCATCTGGTCATCGGTAGGCCGATCACCGCGGCCCTAGACCCTGTCGCGGCACTTCATGCGTTGAACGCGGAGATCGGCGGCTGACGCTGCCTTTCGCGGTGGCCACCTGACGAACCGGGCCCTACCATCGGAGGTGGCAAGCAGGGGTTCTGATTGATGGCTATGATGTGGCGCAGTTTTTCGGGCGCGTTGTGCGCGCTGGCTTTCACAACCGGCGCGATGGCCGCTGATCCCATGATCAAGGCGTGGGAAGAGCGCGCGCTGGCGTCCGAAGACCCGGTGGACGTGCCGGTCGATACGTATCGGCTGCTGACGGGTCTTTACCTGTCGATGTACCTCGCTGGTGCGGAAGTCGATGACCGGTATGATCTTGATACTGATCTCCCGCCGGCCGAAGCGACAGCGGATGAAGCCGCGGCCGCGGCTGGCCGCGCCTATCTCAGCGCTTACTTCCAAACCTCTCCCGGCCGACTGGGCCGGGTCCCCAAACTCAACAGGCGGGACGACCTGCAGGCGCTGGCCAGCGCCGCGGCGGAGAAGGCCTTTGGACTGGTCACCGCCACAAAGAGCGATCCTGTCCCCTACCGCCCCTTCGTGGTTCCCGGCCGCTATGTGCCAACCCGGATTCCCCGCGACGTCAGCATGGCGCACCTGCCCCATTTTGGCTTTGACCCTCAGCGTGCGACAGAGATTGCGCCGCCGCCTCAGCCGGGCAGTGATCACTATGCGGAGAGTTACAACGAAACCAAGGCCATTGGCGGCACCCGCAGCAGTCTACGGACCGAGGGTCAAACCAAGGCCACGATGATCTACGACTTACAAGACCCTCATCCGATGATCTTCCGCCTCCTCGCGCGGCGGGACCTCTCGCTGTTTGAGCAGGCGCGGATCATGGCCATCATGGATATAGGGTTTGAGGACATGACGGCGGCGCAGTTCGCCGGAAAGACGCACTTCCAGTCCTGGCGCCCAATCACCGCTATTCGCAACGGCGACATTGATGGCCGTGAAGACACAGAGATCGACCCTGCGTGGACGCCGCTTCTCGATACACCCAATTCGTCAGAGTACCCGTGTGGTCACTGCACGTTCGTATCAGCGACTGCGCATATGTTGAACGTGCTCTTGCCACTTGAGGATGGTGAGAAGGTGGTCATCCTCGCCACAGACCTGGTCACCACTGAGAACAATCGCGGTTTCGATGGGGACCTCATCTCCCACATTGAGGGTTTTCGGATCGAGCTTGATAGCTACGCGGACTACGCCGTGCAGGGATCGGAGTCGCGGATCCACAACGGCGCGCATTTCCGCTACTCCACAGACGCGGGGCAGGCGTTAGGCCCCCAGGTCGGTCAGGCCGTGCTTGATGCATGGGATGGCCTGCCCGATTGATCGTGCCTTGTGACCAGCGGCCGTTGCGTCCATATCCCCAATGCTGACATGGCTGATGACAATAGATCTTGAGCTCCCAGGATCCGTCATCGGTCCGAATTGCACTGGGTAAGGTATGGTTCTGAGATCACTTCTCCTCAATTTCGCTGTTGTGCTGTTTGTTGGTGCGTGCGCAGCCTCGGAGGATGATCAGCTCGCCTGGCAAGATGACGTTGATGCCTATGCGGAGCAACTGGAAGCGCGCCACCTCAATCTCTTCCATACACTCGGCGAAGACGTATTCCGAGCCGAGGTCGCGCGACTTCGCCAAGATGGGACCCGCTGGTCAAAAGAAGAGCGGGTTGTGGCGCTCATGCGTCTCACCCGGCGGATTGGGGACGGGCATACCAGCATCCCGCTCTGGGGGGAGGAGCTTCGTCGTTACCCAATTGAGTTCACCATTGTTGAGGACGCTGTGCGCGTGACTGGTGCGGACGATCGGCGGCGCGACCTCCTGGGTCAGACTTTGACGGCCATCAACAGTGTGCCGATCACAGAGATCTTTGCTCAGCTGGCCGAAATTGTCCCCTTTGTTGAGAATGACCAATCACTGAAAGTCCGTATTGGGATGTATCTCCCGATCGAGGACATCCTCGTGGGTCTCGGTATTGTGGAGAGGGGGCGGCCGACAACTTTCACCTTTGATAACGAGGGGATGGAGCATATCACCGCGATCGCTGCCCTCGATCAGAAGGCACACCAAGCGCTGGAGATGACCAGACTATCGTCTGTACGCCCCGACGACATCTTTGCGCTCGTCGATCGTGCATCAAACGATCTCTGGTTTGGCGCCAGTGAGGGCAAAGAGACCGTCTATATCCGCTTTGACCGGTACCCAGGATATGACGCCATGCAGCCGTTTGGCGAGGACCTGCAGCGCTTTATCAACCGTCACCAGTCTTCTCATTTGATCATCGATCTACGGAACAATTTTGGCGGCGATTTCTTTGTGGGGCTGGCTTTGGCGTCCTATCTGAACCTCGCCGACTCCATTGAGTGGGAAGAGGGTGTTTACGTCTTGGTGGGCCCCAAGACGTTTTCTGCGGCCATGAGCAACGCTGTTCAGTTCAAACAGATCCTAGGAGCGAGATGGGTCGGTGAAGCACCCGGCGCCCGGCCCTGCGGTTATCAGGACATGGGGCAGTTCACGCTCCCGCGTTCTGAACTCGTGGTCACCCATTCCAAACGGTACTTCTGTTTCATCGATACTGAAGACGACAGTCTGCAGCCTGATGTTCTGGTTCCTGCGCGCTTCGATGATCTGCTGGCTGAGCGTGACAGCGTGCTAACCTGGGTCATGGGCGATATTGCGGGCCAGCTTGCCAACTAGAGCTCTGATCGCCCCATAGCCCTTGTGCGCATGTCTTGCTCGTCGAGTTCAAAGAACCGCACGGCATTGTTGAACATAATGTCCGCTCTCTGCTCTTCTGTCAGGAAGTCGGCGTTTTCGATGATCTCGACGGACTTGGAGATAAGGCCAGGCCACGTCATAGCGTCCGCACCGAACATCAGTCTGTTGGCGTAGCCCGCATCGACAATGGCCTTGAGCTGATCATAAAAATACTCCGTACCCTTGCCCCACATGATGCCGCCAATGTCGACATAAACTTGCGGGTAGGTCCACAGCATCATGATCAGCTCATCATTGAAGCCCTCAGCCATATGCATGATGGAGATTTTGAGGTTCGGGTGTGCGGCGAGAACCGGCTCCAGCAGCAGCGGGTCGCCATGCGAGATGCGGTACTCTTTGAAAAAGGCTGCCGTACCCGGAGGGCCACTCCCCATATGGATTTGGACAGGCACGCTCATCTCTTCGGCCATGGCCCAATAGGGCATCATGTCCGGATGATCTGGCGCGACGCCCACATATTGGTTGGAGACCTCGCCCAGCACCAAGAAGCCCCCATCGGCAAAGAACTCGCGAGCTTCTTCTGGTGAGTACGGATCGCGCCGGATGTTCAGCTGAAGGCTCTTGATAAACCGATCAGGTGCCGCCGCTTTCCAAGTGTTGACGCGATCAGGCGGCCCACTGAGGATCCCAACGGCGTTGTTCTTTTCAAGCTCATCAATCGTCGCCTGCATCAGGGCGTCGGCGGTCTCCGGAACGCCGACCGGATCATCGCATGGCGGGTTCGACATCGTCATGCCCATTTGCATCGGCCAGTCCTCTACACCGGTCGGCGCTGGCATGTTGGGAACCATCGGTACACATGCATAAGCCGGGATCGGACCATTGGCCGTCGGCAGCATGGCATGGACATGCACATCAATCATCGGTTGCTGTGCGCAAGCCGAGGCGATCAAAGCCCCCGCTGCCCATACGCGCAAAAGTAATCTCTTCATCTGTCACTCCGCCCTCGGCATTAGGGTATGCGCGGCGGACGCGGGGCGAAAGTGCTCTGCTGCACTTGCCGAAAAACAGCGTCTATTCAGCGGTATGTGACCTCAAGAACAGAGAGACTTGCTCGACGACCGCCCGCCGATCGGCGTTACCGAAGGGGTTCGTGGCAAACCCGTGCCCACGCCCTTCAAAGCGTGAGAGGGTGCAGCCGCCGCCGTTTTGCTCCCAAGCTTCCGCATGCGCCTCAACCCATGCCAGAGGAATGACTCGGTCATCTGTGCCATGAAGAATAAGACAAGGCCCACCCAAGTGGCCGATGGTGTTTGCCGGATCTAACGATAGCAGGACCTCGGGTGTGATATTGCTGGGTTGAGACAATCGGTTCCAGTTTTTCGTCAGGGTACCTTTATCAAGATTGATTGCCGGATTGATCAACACGACAGGTCCAGGGGGCGGGGCCTCACCGTGCTTAGCGTAGGCAGCCAAGGCGAGGAAACCGCCAGCGCTGCTCCCGCCGACGGCAAGCCGGGAAGGGACGATCTTCAGGGCTTCAACCTGATCAGGCAGCCAGCCAAAGAAAGCCGCAGCGTCTGCGACGCTATCGCTGATGCCTGCCTTGTCCGTGACAGCCATGCGGTAGGTCGGGAGAAGCACGACATACCCCTGATCGGCCAGACCATGGGCCAATCCTGACAATTGCCAGGGCGAACCTGCTCGCCACGCGCCGCCGTGGAACAGGACGATCGCTGGGTGGTCCGCGCCATTCGACCATTCCGCGGGCAGGTGGACCAAGACATCCAGCGGATGTCCTCCTTGTGCGGCAGGATAGGAGAGGATCTGGTCCGGTGCGTGGCTGCCCGCGTAGATCAGTCGGTAAACGCCGTAGATCTTCCCGCTCGCGACCAGCCAAAATGCGGTGACGGAAAGGACAACGAGGAAGAGCGCTGCGAACCGGACCATGCTGTCGCCCCCTTGCGCTCGCTGTTCGTCAGCCCCGAGTCGCGCGCCATTCCTCGAGGCTGTAGCCCTTGCGGATGCCTTCGGTGACGTAGAGCCGGAGCTCTTCCGCGGCTTCGTCATTGTCTTCAAGGAGCTGATCAGCCGTGATCGGACGTTCGATCTTGATGTCGAAGACCTGGTTCTTCTTGTTCAGAAGCTCGTGGAACAAGGTCATGTCCCGAAGCTCTTCGTTGACGTTGTTGAACCAGTAATAGAGCCAAGAGTTCCGTGAAATGAGGTTCGCCGGAATGATCGGGCATTTGTAGCGCTTGGGCAGGCTGGCCACCGTCGACATCCACGGCCGTTCGATCATCTGCTTTTCAGGGTTGATGTAGGCGAGCCGGCCCGACGGGAAGAGCACGATGGCGCGTTCCTCGGCGAAGGCCTGGTTGGTCGCCTTCAAGGTCTCACGGCTCTTGGCGCGCGATTTCTTCTCATCGCGCCATTCAACGGGGATCAGTTTGTCCGTGATCAGAGGGTTGAGGCGGATCGCGTCTGCGTTGACGAAAACGATGACGTCATCGCGCAGGCCCGCCAATGCATCGTGCACGGCCAAACCGTCTGCAATGCCCGTCGGGTGGTTGAGCGCGATGATGAAAGGCCCCTCTTTGGGGATATGCTCAAGGCCTTCGACCTGAAGCTTCATCTTTAGCATGTCGGAGGCGTAGGCGAAGGCCTCCGCCGCATTCATCCGGCCGGCGGTGTTCACCATGCGCACGGCGCGGCGATAGTCGAGCAGCTCATTCAGGGTCGCCCGGTAAAGCGGCCAGAGCTTCGACTGTGAGAGTTTGATCGCCCGCTCACGGATCAAGATGTCGACGATGTGCTTGTGCTTATCCTCGTCCGAGGGCGGCACGTAGTAGGGGCTCGACGTCTGCCATTCGAGAATGCGCGCGTCCGCCTCGCTCGTCTCTGGATAGAGCGGCTTGGCGTCAGGGCCCAGCATGGGCGTTGTCAGCGTGACATTACCGTCTGCCACATCACACCTCGTTCTGTTTCGCGGTCAGCTCGGCACAGCCTTGCTTGGCGAGGGTGAAGAGAGCCTGAAACTGTTCGTCCGAAAATGGGTCACCTTCGGCCGTCGCTTGGATTTCCACCACGCCGCCATCGCCGGTGATGATGAAGTTGGCGTCGGCTTGGGCGTTGGAATCCTCATCATAATCAAGGTCGAGAACCGGCCCACCGCCGTAAAGGCCGCAAGAAATGGCGGCCACGGATCCCTTGAGGGGATCCTTGGTGATCACACCATCCTCGAGCGCCCAGCGGACCGCTTCGCGCAAAGCGACAAAGCCCCCGGTGATCGAGGCGCAGCGCGTGCCGCCATCGGCCTGGATCACGTCGCAGTCGATGGTGATCTGGCGTTCGCCTAAGGTTTTGAAGTCGACAACGGCCCGCAAGGAGCGGCCGATCAGCCGCTGGATCTCTTGCGTACGGCCGGAGGGGCCGTTTTTCGTCTCCCGGCGGCCCCGTGTGTGGGTCGCGCGCGGCAGCATGGAATACTCAGCCGTCACCCAGCCGGTGCCATTGCCGCGCATCCACGGCGGCACATTCTCTTCCCAGCTCGCGGTGCAGAGCACATGCGTGTGCCCGCATTTGATCAGGCATGAGCCCTCAGCGTGGCGGGAAACCCCGGTTTCGATCGAGACAGGGCGAATTTCGTTAAAAGTCCGGCCGGACGGGCGCATGGGCGTGAGCTTTCGATATCAAAGATCCGCCTCTAACGCCGACTGCCGCTGGCGTCGAGCATCAGTGTGATTACTGAGCGGAGAGATGAAGGGGTGGGCGGTTGTCCGAACATAAGAAATCTCACCGCAAGACGTGCAATGACTTTACGAAATGCTTGCAAATATCTAACGAATATAGACAATTGTCCATTGGGCTGATATCCAGGATTGAGTTGATCGTTGCGGGTGGTGGGTAGTGCGTTTCCTATTTCTACTTTTGTTTAGTGTCCTAATTTTATTCGGATTTTTTGATACTGCCTTGGCGCAGGCAGATGAGGCTAAAAGTGCCACACGCATGTCTGCGGAGACCGATCCTCAGAGGGACGTATACTATCAATACACTCGCTCCCGACGTCTTGCGAGAGAAGTTGGTGAGCTCGATGAAGAGATCGATCTTTGGTACGGTGCGAAATCCATCTTGGTTCCGCCCTATTACGGTAGTCAAAGTGCTGACTTCGAGGCCGCCTACGAGGAATTCCAAGAACTAGAGGCCATCTTGGACTACCTTGAGGCGCTCGCTGATGATGATGAGGTTAGTTCTGATATCAATATGCAGGCGGAAGAGTTTGCTCGAAAGATGTCATCTCATGTTATCATTGCAAATGTGATCTCACGTTTGGATCCGGAAATACTATCGTCAAGTTACATCGAAAGTGAATTTGGACCAAGCCAGGGTTATACACGATCTTTTCTGGTCGATATGCAGCGAATACTGACGGGTATCGATAGCTTAAATCAGCAAAATCCTGCGCGCGTTAGACGAACTATGTATAATCGTTGCAGCTTTATCCAAGACTGGTACTATGAAAGTGTGGACCTATCTAAAGAAGACGTTCCGGATATAAAGGATTGTTTAGATTGGGGTCGTGAACAGAAGAATTCTGTTGAAAATTTGTTTAATGGTGTTGTTGGTGTACGAAGAAATATAGCAGATGCTTTAGACAAAAAGATAAGTGACGTTATTCAAGAGAAAGATAGTAAGGAGAAAGAGCTAATTGATATAGAGAATAAGATAAGTGAGATTCAGCGTGAAATAGATAGTGGCACAGTAATATCGAAATCTGCTATAAGAATAATTGGATATGCCCTTATCGCGTGGGTTGTTGTCGTTATTACGACAGCTGTGTCCATAACCGGAGGACCTCACTTTTGCGGAAAAAAGCCTGAAAAGGCGCCGAATGAGAATCGGGTTCTTCTTGAGGCTATGACCGTATTCATTCTTACGGCGGCTATTCTAATACTGGGAATTGCAAGCAAGATATCTTCTGAAGTTCTTGGGACATTGATTGGCGGAATATCGGGCTACGTCCTTGGGAAGTTCAAGGAGGCCGCATCGGGGGATCGCGATGGAGGAAACTCGACCGCTCCTGATTCGCCTGGAAGCGCTGTCTCAGCTCCGCCTGCAGAACCCGCCGACTGAGAGGTGAGTTGATCCACTCTTCCATCCTTCGCTCGGTCATCGCTATGTGATGTGGGTGAGCACACTGCAAGACATCGATGCCCGGTCGCGCACCATCTTTAAGGAGTTGGTTGAGGCCTATTTGGAGAGCGGGGAGCCCGTGGGCAGCCGTACGCTGTCGCGGCGTGCTGACCTTGGCGTGTCACCAGCGACCATTCGCAATGTCATGGCGGATCTCACCGAGCTGGGTCTCCTCGGTGCGCCTCACAGCTCAGCGGGGCGCTTGCCGACCGAACGGGGCCTTCGCCTCTTTGTCGACGGCATGCTTGAGGTCGGGGAGCCGACGCCGGAGGAGCGCGCAGCGCTCGAAAACGAAGCCGGCGCCGGCGATATGCAAGGCATGCTCGACCACGCGGCCGGGATGCTCTCTGGGCTGACGCAAATGGCGAGCCTGGTCGTCGCGTCGAAAACCGATCGCCCGCTCAAACATCTCGAGTTTGTTCGCCTGGATGATGCCACCGCGCTGGCGGTGATCGTCGACCAGGGCGGGGACATCGAGAACCGTGTGATCAACCTGCCCAAGGGTCTGCCGGCCACGGCATTGATCGAGGCATCCAACTATCTCAACGCACAGCTTGCCGGGCGGACCCTGCAAGAAGCCAGGCGCATCGTCCTTCAGGAGATCGAGGCCCGGCGGACCCAGCTTGATGATCTGACAGCTGAGCTCGCGCGGCGCGGGATCGCGGAGCTGTCCTCCAGCCCAGCAGGCAAACAACTGATCGTCCGTGGACAGTCTAATCTTCTGGCCGGGGCGCAGGATGATCTTGAGCGCGTCCAACAGCTCTTTGATGAGCTTGAGCGCCAAGAGGGGCTGATTGATCTGCTTGAGGCGGCAAGGGACGGCGAGGGTGTACGGATCTTTATTGGTGCAGAGAACAGGCTCTTCTCGCTATCCGGGAGCTCTGTTGTGGCGGCGCCCTACCGCGACCGCGACCACAACATTGTTGGGGTCCTTGGCGTTGTGGGCCCGACCCGGCTCAACTATGGCCGGGTGATCCCGCTTGTTGATTACACGGCGGAAATCGTCACGCGCATGATGCGTTGATATGACGTAACGGGATCAATGATGATTTCGTGACACTTCTCTGATTTCTGAATTTTTCGTGAAGACTGTCACACGGCTGTCGAATTCCTCGGGCATGGGCGCCTCCGCAGGGTCGATCATGGCCACTAGGGGAAAATCCGTATGAAGACGTCTTTCGCGCTTCTCAGCGCCGCATCCGTATTTGCGCTCTCGGCCGCGATGGCTGGCGATATCCGGGGCACAGTCGTGGCCGATGGTGGCGTGCCGCTGCGCGGGGCAGAGGTCACCGTGCAGGACACGGGCCGCAAGGCGACGACCGAACGCGACGGCAGTTTCTCGATCACGGGTCTTCCAGCCGGGACTTATCAGCTGGCGGTGACCTATGTGGGTTCGCCTGAGCAAATCATGACTGTTACCGTCCCTTCGACGGGCACGGTCGATGCGGACTTCCGGGTCTCTGGGGACACTGTGGTGGTGATCGGTCAGCGTGCGGCAATCGACAGCGCGCTTGCGCAACAGCGGGCTGCCGACGGCATCGTGACGGTGCTTTCTGCTGACGCGATCGGTCAGCTCCCTGATGAAAACGTAGCGGAGGCCGCACGCCGGGCGCTCGGTGTCTCGATCGCCAACGACCAGGGCGAGGGCCGCTTCATCTCGATCCGCGGTATCAACTCGCAGCTCAACTCAACCAGCGTCAACGGCGTGCGCCTGACCTCGCCAGAGGCCAACGACCGCCGGGTCGCGCTCGACGTGATCGACGCTGATATCCTCAAGAACATCACCATCAGCAAAACGCTTCAGGCCGACATGGATGCGGACGCGATCGGCGGCGCCATCAACCTGGAGACCGTGTCAGGCCTCGACCGCGAAGACCGTCTGGTGAAGCTCAAGATCGGCGGGATCTATGAGAACGAGCTCGATGAGCTGGGTCCAGAGATCGCTGGTACGTATATTGACAATTTCATGGACGGTCGCCTTGGCCTTGCTCTTTCGGGCAACTACCAAAGCCGCGAGTTCGCCTCGGACAACAAAGAGGTCGATGGCAGTTGGGACTTTGATGCAGCTGTTCCGTACCCGTTGGAAGAGATCGAGCTTCGCAACTACGATATTGAGCGTGAACGCCTGAACCTTTCGGCGAACATCGACTACATGCTGACCCAAGAGACGCGCATCTACGTCAACGGCATCTACAACGAGTTCTCTGACCAAGAGTTCCGCAGCCGTGTCGAGATGAAGATCGAAGACACGCTGGGCGAAGACCAGAATGAAGAGCTCCCCGGTCTCTCGTTCGACGGCACCACCGCCATTTACACGCCCGGCATCGACTACATGTTCATCAACGATGACGGCGAGCTTGAAGAAGCCACAACTGAGCTCGAGTTCGATCGCGACATCAAAGATCGCCTCGAAGAACAGACCATCTTCTCCATCGTTGGTGGTTTCGAGCATGAAAGCGGTCCGTGGACGATCGATGGCTCGCTGGCCTACACCAGCGCTGAGGAAGAAGAGCCGAACCGCATTGACGCCAATTTCGACCAGACCTTCGACGAGCCTGGCTTTGCCGTTGGCGCAGACACGAGCAATTTCATCACCGACTATGTCTTTGTCGATGCGGCGGCTGAGGCCGCGTATCTCGACGCGTCTGGCTATGATCTCGACAATGTCGAGTTCACCAATGGTAAGACCGAAGATGACGAACTCGCGATCACCTTCAACACCCAGCGGGACATGGAGTTTTTCTCGAACCCAGGCTTCCTCAAGTCGGGCGTGAAAGTCCGTCTGCGGGAGAAATCCTACGACCTCGATTTCGAAGCTTATGACCATGACGGCGATGCGACGCTCGCTGACTTTGAAACGTCGGTTGATTTCCCGCTCGATCTCTTCGGTCCGGCACCGAGCGCTTCAGCGGTCCGCAGTTTTTTCAACGCCAACCGCAATGACAGCGACGTCTTCGTTTTTGACGAAGTGGGGAGCCTCGAAGAATCAGGGGTCTCAAGCTTTGACGCGGAAGAGGATGTCTATGCTGGATACGTGATGGGTCAGGTCGATATCGACGATCTGCGCATCACTGCGGGTGTTCGTGTTGAGCACACCGAGATCGAAGCGACGGGCAACGTTTTCAACGAAGGCACAGAGGCGCTGTCGTCAGTGCCGTTCGACGATAGCTACACGGATGTTCTGGGTAGCATCGCAGCCCGCTGGGCCGTGCGTGAGGACACCAATATTCGTGCGTCATACTACGGCTCTATCGTACGCCCCAACTTCGGCCAGTTTGTCCCCGCCGGCACAACCAACGACGATGGCGAGTTGGAAGCGGGCAACCCTGAACTTGAGCGGACGAAGGCGCACAACTTCGATCTTCTTGCGGAGTACTACCCATCGGCGTCGTCGGTGCTCCAGGCGGGCGTCTTCTACAAGACGATCGACAACTTCATTGCCGCTGGTTTCACCGAGAACCCTGGGGTCTTCAATGACTTGAGCGCGCCGGGTGGTTTCAACACCTTCATCAACCTGGATGACGGTTACATCTTCGGTGTTGAGCTTGGTTATCAGCAGGCCCTCGACTTCCTGCCTTATGGTTTGGATGGCCTGCTCGTCGGTGCCAACTACACGTATGCGGACAGTGAAGCTGAACTCGAAGATGGCACGGAGGTGCAGATCCCGGGTCAGTCGGAGCACATCTTCAACGCCCTTCTTGGCTACGAAAAGGGCCGCGTGAACCTTCGCGCTGCCTATTCGTTCAAAGCAGAGAATATCGACGACGTCTCAGTCGACGGGTTTAGCGATGGCCGGGTCGTGCAGGACCAAAGCTTCCTCGACTTCTCAGCGAAGTTTGAGGTCTATCCAGGCACCCGCGTCTATTTCGATGCGAAGAACATTCTCGACACAGAACTCCGGGTCTCTGACCGCAGCAATGGTGTCGATCGTCTGAATCAGTTCGAGGACTATGGCCAAACCTTCCAGTTTGGTGTGCAGTTCACGTACTAACCGCGGTCACGGGGAGCGGAAGAGGGCCCGGGGCATGTCCCCGGGCCCTTTATTCTGTATAAAGGATAAGCTCATCGCGGCTCGTTTCCCGGCGAGCAAACCGGTTGAGGCCGTTGACTCCAAAAAGGCTCATGTCGAGCTTGTCGTCCGGCAGGATCACCACCCGCAATTCCGGCAGCGTGACGCCGGAGACGACCAACTCCGGCAGGACGCTCGCCGCGCCCAGCACTTGGCCATTGGCTGTGGAGAATGGGATGCGGTAGTCGCTCGCGTCTGGCCGAATGCCGGCTTTACGCGCGTCGCTCTCACGCAAGGTGACAACGCTCGCGCCGGTGTCGACCAGCATCTTCGTGCGACGCCCGTTGATCCGTGTATCGAGCAAAAAATGACCGTCGCTCCGTGCATTGACGATGATGCGGTTGCCGGTCCCCGTCGTGTTGACTTCGAGCCGAGGGCCCTCGGGTTCGCGCAAAGGGTTGAACCGACCTTCGGCGTCAAAGCTTCTCAGCCCGAAAAAGACGAGCACGATGGCAAGCGTGCCGACGGCCAAAAATCCGCTGTTGTTGCCCATCTGTCTCTCCAGGCGTTAGATCGCCAACACTACGTAGGGACGCTTGGCCCTGACGTCACTGGGAGAGGTTCCATGCGACTTGTGGCGATTGCTGGTGGGGCAGGTGGGCTCGCTGTTGCGTGCGGTGCTTTTGGCGCGCATGGGCTCGATGGTCTTCTGACCCCGGAAGCTGAGGCATGGTGGGAGACAGCAACACTCTATCTTCTGGTGCATGCCGTTGCTGCACTCGTTTTGGGTCTTCAGAACCAGGTGCCTACGCGCCCTGGCTGGCTGATGGTGGCAGGCGGCGCTGTGTTCGCGGCAACGCTCTACGCCATGGCGCTCGGTGCACCCACGATTTTGGGTGCTGTCACGCCGATTGGCGGAACCTTGATGATCCTCGGCTGGGCGGATGTGGTGCGGACGGCCCTACGCAGCCGGTAGGTCGAGAACGTCGTCCATGCCGTAAAGGCCAGCTGGTTTCCCGGCGACCCAGAGGGCGGCTGTCACTGCGCCGCGGGCAAAAGCTTCACGGCTCAGGGCCTGATGGCTGAGGCTCACGGTTTCGCCTTCGCTCATGAAGGAGATATCGTGCTCACCAAAGATCCCGCCGCCGCGCCGGACAGCAAAGCCGATCTCATCGGGTTTGCGCGTCTCTTCGCGGCCATGGCGGGTGAAGCGCGCAGCTTCTGAAAGCGCGGTGCCCCGTGCGTGGGCCGCGACTTCGCCCAAAAGAAGCGCCGTACCCGATGGGCTATCCTTCTTGTGCTTGTGATGCGTTTCTAGGATCTCGATGTCGAAACCGGGAAGGGCGGTCGCGGCCTCGCGGACCAGGCGCTTCAGGAGCGTGATACCGAGCGACATATTCCCAGACTGAACAATCGCCACCTTTGCGGAAGCTTCGCGGACAGCGGCCTGTTCGTCACTTTCAAGACCCGTGGTCCCGGTGACCAGCGGAACACCATGCTCCGCACACCACAAGGCGGCCTCTTTGGTGCCCTCGGGCGAAGAGAAATCGATCACCACGCCAAGATCTGCGGATCCGTCCTTGATGCTTTCAAGATCGACAGTCTCGTGGAGCGCCTTGATGGCCACACCCATGCGGCCAGAGGCGCCGAGGAGACCGATCTTCACGACGCGGTTCCTGCGTTTTTCACGCGATCCCAGAAGGTCTTGGCCTTGCCCAGGAAATCGTTCGACTTCGGACAATCCTCACCGCCGCCTTCTGCGCAGAACTCTTGGAGGAGTTCGCGTTGGCGTGCGGAGAGGTTGGTGGGGGTCTCAACCTTGAGATCGACAAACATGTCGCCGCGGGTCTTGCGCCGCAGCTGCGTCATGCCGGAGCCGCGAAGGCGGAACTTCGTGCCGCTCTGACTGCCCTCGGGGACTTTCACCTTGACCCGGCCGCCTTCGATGGTCGGGATTTCGATCTCGCCGCCCAGGGCCGCGGTGACCATGGGCACATCAGCGTCGCAGTAGAGATCGGGTCCGTCCCGCTCAAAAAGCTCGTGGTCGGTCACGCTGACAAAGAGGTAGAGGTCGCCAAAAGGTCCGCCGCGTACGCCTGCTTCGCCTTCGCCGGTAAGGCGGATGCGGGTCCCGTCCTCGACGCCTTGCGGGATGTCGACTTGCAGTGTCCGGTTTTTCCGTACACGGCCTTGGCCGCCGCAGTTCTCGCAAGGATCGGCAATGATTTGCCCTTGGCCATGACAGGTGGGGCAGGTCCGCTCGACCGTGAAGAAGCCTTGCTGCGCGCGCACCCGGCCAACACCGCCGCACGTGGTGCACGTGGTCGGCTGGGTCCCTGGTTTCGCGCCGGAGCCCTCGCACACCGTGCAGGCTTCCGACGAGGGGATCGTCACCTCTTTCTGCGCGCCCTCAAATGCGTCGCGCAGGGAGATCTCGAGATCGTATTTGAGGTCAGCACCGCGCTGGGCCGAGTTCCGCCCGCGCCCTCTGGCCTGGCCACCGCCACCGCCCATGAAGTCGCCGAAAATGTCTTCGAAAATGTCGGAGAACGCGCCCGCAGAGCTGAACCCGCCGCCCATGCCGCCGGCGCCATTGCCCATGCCGCCATTTTGGAACGCCGCATGGCCGAAGCGATCGTAGGCTGCTTTTTTCTGCTCATCCGACAAGACCTCGTAGGCCTCGCCGATCTCTTTGAACTTCTTCTCGGCTTCCTCATCCCCGGGGTTGCGGTCCGGGTGGTACTTCATGGCGAGCTTGCGGAAGGCGGACTTGATCGCCGCTGCATCCGCGCTCCGTTCCACGCCGAGAAGGTCGTAATAGTCTTGTGCCATCAAATGGCCCTTGTTGCTTGTCGTCGCGGCCGCGAGGCGGCCCAGCGGTAGCCCTTAGGGCTGTTGATAAAAAACTTCACGCATGATCTTGCCGCCTTCAACCGTAAAGACCGCGATCTCGTGGGAGTCAAAATGTTCGCCCGACCCGCGGTGCAGCACTTTGTACGTGAAGGTCACAGCAAATGCCTCGTTACCGTGGAGGAACGGGTCGCTGATGGTGACGTGCTCAATGTCGAAATAGGAGAAAAAGCGATTGCTCTTTTGCTTGATCGCCTCGATCCCGGTCGTGACGATCTCATCGCAAACCCCTTCGAGAGCGGACGGCTCTTCTGAGCTCGCATTCTCCGCATAGAGCGTGTCGCGGCACTCCTCGTGCTGACCAGTGCGGATGAAGCTCACATAGGCCTCGGCCACTTCAGCAAGAGAGCGTGTCGCGGTCATGGGCACTCACAATCCAAGCGTTTCTGCGAAGAGGCCGCTCTTCATAAGAAAAAGCGGCCTATCGTCAGCTTACTTCTTGTCGTCGACTTCTTCGTAGTCGGCGTCGACGATTTCGGCGTCTTGCGCTGCGTCTTGGGCAGCGTCCGCGGCAGCGGCTGCTGCCTCAGCATCGTCATTGCCCTGACCGTAGATCGCTTCGCCGAGTTTCATCGAGGCGGTGGCGAGTGCCTGAACCTTCTCATTGATGGCTTCTGCGCCAGCGTCTTGGTCTTCTAGCAGTGTGCGGACTTCGGCGATCGCATCCTCGATCGCTTTCTTATCTGCATCGCCGATCTTGTCGCCGTGCTCTTTGAGGGAGCTTTCGGTCGAGTGGGCGAGGCTTTCAGCCTGGTTGCGGGCTTCCACCGTTTCGCGGCGTGCCTTGTCGGCATCCGCGTTGGCTTCGGCGTCCTTCACCATTTGCTCGATGTCAGCGTCGGAGAGGCCGCCCGAGGCTTGGATCCGGATCGATTGCTCTTTGCCCGTCGCTTTGTCTTTCGCTGAGACGTTGACGATGCCGTTGGCGTCGATGTCGAAGGTCACCTCGATCTGCGGAACACCGCGCGGTGCGGGCGGGATGCCGACGAGGTCGAACTGGCCGAGGTTTTTGTTGTCCGCCGCCATCTCGCGCTCACCTTGAGCCACGCGGATGGTCACAGCCGATTGGTTGTCTTCCGCGGTCGAGAAGACCTGACCTTTTTTGGTCGGGATCGTCGTGTTGCGGTCGATCAGGCGCGTGAAGACACCGCCGAGGGTTTCGATACCCAGCGACAGAGGCGTCACGTCGAGGAGGAGGACGTCTTTAACGTCGCCTTGCAGAACACCGGCCTGGATAGCCGCGCCGCGGGCCACAACCTCGTCAGGGTTCACACCTTGGTGCGGCTCCTTGCCGAAGAAGTTTTTCACGGTCTCTTGGATCTTCGGCATACGGGTCATGCCGCCGACGAGAACAACCTCAGCGATGTCGCTTGGCGCGAGACCTGCGTCTTTGATCGCAGCTTTCATCGGCTCGATGGTGCGCTTGACGAGATCTTCGACGAGGCTTTCGAACTTGGCGCGGGAGAGTTTGACGTTGAGGTGCTTCGGACCCGTCGCATCAGCGGTGATGTAGGGCAGGTTCACTTCGTACTGCGCGGCCGACGAAAGCTCTTTCTTGGCTTTCTCAGCTTCTTCTTTCAGGCGCTGCAGAGCCAGTTTGTCCTGGCGCAGATCAATGCCGTTGTCCTTTTTGAACTCGTCCGCAAGGTAATCAACGATGCGGAGGTCAAAGTCTTCACCGCCGAGGAACGTGTCACCATTGGTCGACTTCACTTCGAAGACGCCGTCGCCGATCTCAAGGATCGAGACGTCGAACGTACCGCCGCCAAGGTCGTAGACCGCGATCGTCTTGCCTTCGTTTTTGTCGAGGCCATAGGCGAGGGCAGCCGCTGTCGGCTCGTTGATGATGCGGAGAACTTCGAGGCCCGCGATCTTACCGGCGTCTTTGGTCGCCTGGCGCTGGGCATCGTTAAAGTAAGCTGGGACCGTGATGACCGCTTGGGTCACCTCTTCGCCGAGATAGCGCTCAGCGGTCTCTTTCATTTTCTGAAGGACGAAGGCGGAGATCTGCGAAGGCGCGTATTTCTCGCCCTTCGATTCGACCCATGCATCGCCATTGTCGCCTTTGACGATGGCGTAGGGGACCATGCCTTGGTCTTTTTTGACGGTCGGGTCTTCGAAATTGCGGCCGATCAGGCGCTTGATCGCGAAGAAAGTGTTTTCAGGGTTCGTGACGGCCTGGCGGACAGCGGGCTGGCCGATCAGGCGCTCGCCTTCGTCATTGAATGCCACAACAGATGGGGTCGTGCGGAGGCCTTCGGCGTTCTCGATGACCTTGCTTTCCGAGCCTTCCATGACGGCAACGCACGAGTTGGTGGTGCCGAGGTCGATGCCAATGACTTTGGCCATAGTGTGTATTCTCCTTTGAGCGGACTGCGATCGCCGGGTCCTAGGCTTAGGCCCCCGGTGGGTGCAGCCCCTATGTTTTCCAGGTTCCTTGAGGGGCCCGCGTGGGAAGAAACCCCCGCGTCTCCCAGCCATTTGGTGAATGAATGCGCAAGGTTCAACAGGCCTAGAGCGCGCATCAGGAAATCTCCTCACTCTGGCTGCTTTCGTCGCAGCGCGTTGCTGCGATCTTTGTTAGGCCTGGGCCATGACCCGTCTGATCGTACTTGCTTTCACCCTTTGTCTTGTCAGCTGCGCAGCTGACCAAACCCCTGATTTTTCTGAGCTTGAGGCGCGACTTGATCGCTACGCTGCGGATGGCGAGCTTCCCGGCGGCGTCTTGATGGTCCGCCGCGGTGAGGAGACGCTTTTCGAGCAGGCTTTTGGCCACCGTGATCGCGAGGCCAGTGATCCCATGGAGCTCGGCGACCAGTTCCGGATTGCCTCGCAAACCAAGCTGGTCGTCTCTGTCGGCGTGATGATGCTGATCGAGGAAGGCGCCCTGACGCTCGAGACGCCGCTGGCTTCGTTCTTTCCTGAATGGGCGGATGTTGAGGTGGCGACCGAGGAGGGCACCGAGCCGCTGGAGCGTCCCATCGTGGTCAGGGATCTCCTCTCACACACGTCAGGGATAGAGTACGGCTTCACTCCCCCATGGGGCGATTACGGATTTAACGCTTGGTACTTCGCCGACAGTGAGCGCCCGATGCGTGAGGCCGTGAGTGTAATGGCCACCCTTCCTCTGGCCCATCAGCCGGGCGCCTCATGGACCTACGGTTACAACACAGATATCCTTGGTGCACTGATCACTGAGGTTTCAGGCCAGTCCCTCGGCGAGTACTTTGAAGAGCACATCTTCGAGCCTCTTGGCATGGACGATACCGTGTTCTTCTTGGCTGCCGACGACGCGGGTGACCTCGCTGTGGTCTATTCCCATACAGAGGATGGTCTTGTCCGTGCGCCTGATCCCGGGGGTATGGTGGGGCAGGGTCACTATGTCAGCGGGCCAAAGCGCGTTCAGTCCGGCGGCGCGGGCCTGATCTCCACTGCAGACGACTACATCACTTTCCTTGATATGCTCCGTGCGGGCGGCGTCCACAATGGCGCCCGGCTTTTGGAGGCCGAGACTGCCGCGCTGATGGCCGTGCCTGTGATCGAAAGCCCCGCGCCCCCTTGGTATCCCGGCGACACCTTTAGCTTTGGCCTCGGGTACGAAGTGAGCGGCGGCCGGCCAGGCGGCAGGCCTGCAGGCTCCATCGGGTGGGGCGGCGCTTATCACTCCGTCTACTGGATTGACCCGGTCAACGACTTGAGCGTCGTCTACCTGACGCAGGTCATTCCCTCAGGTGACCTTCACGATGAGACCGTTGTCGAGCAGATGATCTATGAAGCGCTGGGTACTGAGCAATAAAGCTCAGCTCCGCCGGCACTGATCCAAGAACCCGCCAATGGCCCGCAATGCGGTGACGCGGTTGGTCCCGACATTGAGGTTGTGGCTGCCCTCTGGCAGCACCACAAGCTCTGACCTGCCGCCTGCGCGCTGGATGGCGTTGTGCATCCGGGTCGAGTGATTGTCGGGCACCACGCGGTCGTCTTCGCTTGCGATCAAAAGAACCGGTACAGAGATTTCTTCGGCGCGGAAGCGGGGTGAGTTCTCTCGCAGCATTCTTCGGTCGCCCCACAACCGGCCAATATGACGGGTGCTGTATTTTCCATCGACGTAATCTTGCTCGTCCGCGATCACTTGCGGCAGGCTTGAGACGCCGTTCACGGCAACCGCGCAGGTGAAGAGGTCCGGTGTCTTCGCCGTGCCCATGAGGGCCGCGTAACCACCATATGATGCTCCCATGATGCCAATGCGGTCAGCGTCGGCATGCCCGCCAGAAATGAGCCAATTCGCGCCATCGGTGATGTCATCCTGCATCGCCTGACCCCACTGCCGGTTGCCAGCATCGCGGAACTCCGCACCATAGCCGGTTGAACCGCGGAAGTTCATTTGCAGAACGCCATAGCCCTTGTGCGCGAGATACTGCGCCCACCAATCAAACCCGACATAGTCACGCGCGTTGGGGCCCCCATGCGGCAGCAGCATGAAGGGCAGGTTTTTGGCCGCCTCCAGGCTCGCCACGCCAGGCGGCAGTGTCACAAAAGCCGGGATGCTGAGCCCGTCCCGGGCCTCATAGTGGGTGGCAATGACCTTCCCCAGCGCGACACCCTCGAGCTCAGGATAAAGTGGCGGGAGCTCCGTGAGCACCACATTCTCGATATCAAGGATGTAGTAGCGTCCTGCCCCCCCGTCACTTGCTGCCCAATAGACCGCCATCGTCTCCTGGGGGTTCATGCTCTGATAGCTTACATCATCGGCATCAACACTGTTTTCGACAATCGTCGTGAGGTCTTTGATCAGGTTTTCGCCGAAATAGTGGATGTAAACATCGTCTTCGGCAAAAAAAGCTCCGTATGCAGCGCCGTCGGAGAGGCGTTGGCGGATGCCACTGACGTCTGACGTGGGGTGGCTATAGAGGTTGCTCTCGAATTCATCTGCCTCGATATCAAAGAGGTAGAGCGACAAGTTGGGCGTCGCGTGGTCTGACAGGACAAACGCTTTCGACCGTGTGTTGGGGAAGCCCACAACAACAAAGCGCGGCTGGCCCTTTGCCACACGATGGGAGAAGTCCTTCCACTTGTCATTGGGCATTTTCAGGAACAGTTTGCTCGTGCCGTTATCAAAACCCATCCGTGCACGTGCTGTGCCTTGCATGTCCGCGATGAAACGGCGGCTATCGCCGCGGGGCCCCTCCACCATGGAGTGGCGGCCACGCTTGTCGACATCGACCTCATAAAGGCCGATATTCTCGCTGTTCTTGGCGTACTCCACCAAGATATGTTTGGGGTCGTGGGGCAAAAGGGAGACGATCCGGTCTTGGATCTGCACCGGCAACTCACCGCTGCTGCGCTTGGGCCTGCGGAAAAGGCGATCGATTTCTTCCTTGCCCGGTGTAACGGCAAGAAGCCGCGTCTCCAGCGTCGGCGTGCCGTAACGCACACCCGGAACACTCGCGGCGATGATCAATCGATCATCTCGCTTCCAGTCGAAATCGCGAATCTTGAGGTTGTCTGACTCGCCGATCAGCCGGTTGTTGATACCGGACTTTGTCATCTCATAGATCAGCAAGCCGCTCTTGCCATCGTTGCTATACCGAGCGGCCAACCGGTCGCCGCCCGGCGCAACCTTGACGCTTGTGAGATACGGAAGCCGACCGAAAGCCGCCTCTGGATCAAATGGTGCGGCGTTCAATAACGCTGCTGCAACAAGAGCTAGCACGGTAGTCCTCCCCCAACGCTTTGGGCAATTAATCAAGTTGCGGCGCGGAGGGCAACCTCGCGATGTCGGCTAGCGGGCCGAAAAACTCAGTATTTTGAGGCGTCTTCGTCCATGCACTTGTAGAGGAAGTCCTCCACGGCGCGGAGCATCGTGATCCGGTTGTGGCCGACATTGAGGTAGTGGCTACCGTTGGGCAGCTCCACGTAAGTCACATCGCGTTCTGCTGCGTTCAGCGCATCCCGCATGAGCACGGCCTGCCTTTTCGGAACAACCTGATCGCGTTCGCTCTGCACAAGGAGCACAGGAACGTTGATCTGACTTGCCCCGGATGTGGGTGAGTTGCTTTGCAAGACAGATCGGTTGCCCCACAGCCGGCCAATGATCCGGCGAGTGATCCTGAGACGAGAGGGATGTGTGTCTTTGATCAGCTCGACGAGGTCGGTGACCCCGTTGATAGAAATCGTGCACTGATAAAGATCCGGCTGCCCGATGGCGCCCATAAGAGCGGTGTACCCGCCATAGGAGCTGCCAGCGATCGCGATGCCGTCGGGGTCAGCGAAGCCCTGTTCGATGAGCCACCGGGTTCCATCGGTGACGTCGTCCTGCATGGCTTGGCCCCATTCCCGCTCGCCTTGCTCCTGGAACTCCTGGCCATAGCCGGATGAGCCGCGGAAGTTCATCTGAAGAACGCCGTAACCGCGCCACGAGAGAAACTGCGACAACCAGTCGAAGCTTTCGAAATCACGCGCGTGGGGGCCGCCATGTGGCAGCACAACAAACTGAAGGTTTCTCGCCTCGCTGAGGGAACGCACGCCCTTGGGCAAGGTCACGAAGGCCGGGATCTCAAGGCCATCCCGCGCTTTGTAATGGGTGCTGATGACCTTCCCAAGCTCCACACCGTCAAGCTCCGGATACTGACTGGGGAGTTCGTAATAGTGGTAACTCTCAAGATCGAAGACGACCATTTGTGCGGGGCGGCTGCCGGTTAGAACCGAATAGGCCGCAGTTTTCTCATCAGGCGTGATGGCAATCAGCTGCACCAAATCAGCACCCAGTGCATTCCGCAGCAATTCTGTGCGGTGCTTTTCTTCCTCATCCTCAAGCCAGTGAATGCGCACGCGGGAGTCCGCATATTTGACGCCGATCAGCTCCCCATCGGAGACACGCTGAACAATTCCGTAAAGGTCAGAGGCGGGGTCATGGAAGAGTTGCTCTGCAAACTTCCCTTTTTGAATATCGTAGAGGTAGAGCGCCTCGGTATCGGTTTCATGATTGGAGCCGACATAGGCATAGCGCAGATCTTTGGGGAACCCGTAGACCTCAAAGATGATCTCATCATTCCGGATACGGCGTGAAACGTTACGCCAGCCTCCATTGGGCTTTTTCAAAGACCAGACGAGGTAGCCTTGTTGCTGCACACGGATGCGGCCGCGGATTTGGCCCAGGCCATCCGACATGTAGCCCAAAGCCCCCGCTGTCGGCTTGATCACCTCCTCGTGCTCAGAAGGGTCATCGAGGTTGATCTTGTAGACCCCGGCCCACGAGCGAAGATTGGGCTTATAGACCACCATGATGTGGTCCGGATCCTGCGATAGACGCGACAGAACGTTGTCCTTGTCGAGGACGGCGTTCAGGAGACCTGGATAGAGCGGTTTGAAATCAGGCTCACCGGGCGTCTTGGTCTCCAGGGTGCTGACGCCATAGGCGATATGCTTCCGCGATTTCAGCGACTGGGTGCCGAACACCAGCAAGTCATCGCGTTTCCAAAAAAACACCGACTTGGTGGAGTCGTCTTCGACCTCCCAGCTGTCCAAGATCTCGTCCCTGGCCAGGTCGTAGATCCGGATGCTTTGTTCGCCCGGATCGTAGTAGCCGACGGCGATCATCTCGCCGTTCGGCGAGATGTCGATTCCGGTGAACTGCGGCTGCCGCCCAAAGGCATAGGTGGCGCTGAACTGCGCCGTCGCCATGGTCGCTGCCGCCATAAGACCAAGCATGGATAAGTCCCCGGATGCCCAGGGCATTTCACAAAAAATGAGAGGCTTAGGCAAGCCTGCTCGCTGTGTGGTTTAGCTTTCGCTTGGCTCGCCCGTCGTGGCGTGGGCGCCGGTGGAGACCGTGACCATGGCGGCGCGGATGACGCGGTCGCCGATGACAAAGCCAGGGGCGGCCACGTCAACAACGTGATCCTTGGGCTCACCATTGCCAGGGACTTGGGCGATTGCCTGGTGGATGTTGGGGTCGAACTTCTCGCCCTGCGGCTCGATCCGCTGGATGCCGTTCCGTTCAAAGACGGTCATCAGCTCTTTCTCGGTCATCCGCATACCGTTGATGAGGCCTTTGAAGCCTTCGGCATCCATCTGCGCCGGATCGTCAGGCGCGAGCTCCAGCGCGCGGGAGAAATTGTCCGCCACGGACAGAAGATCACGGGCAAAGCTTGTGATGCCGTAGCGTGCGGCCTCTTGCTTTTCCCGGTCGGCGCGGCGGCGGGTGTTCTCAAGCTCCGCCGCGAGGCGCAGGCCGCGATCCTTTTCGGCGTCGATCTCTTTTTGCAGCTCAGCAATGCGCGCTTCGGCCAGCTCCTTCACTTTGCTGCCATCAAGGGCAGCATCGGTCAGGTGCTCAGGGATATCCTGGGTGGGGGCCGCGGGCTCTTGGCTTGCCTCTTGGTTCTCAGGCAGGGCTTGGTCCTCGGGGGCGTGACCGTTCGTCTCGCTCATCTGATCTCTTGTCCTCATAAGGGGTGAGCGCGGCATGTACGGGCCGCCGCGCCAAGGTTCAAGCGGAGGCTTTCTCGATGTCGCTGTCACTTGTGATCACAACGCTTAGCACTGAGGCTGAGGCGCGGCGCCTCGCAAGCCGTCTGGTGGAAGAACGACTGGCGGCTTGCGTCCAGATCGTCACCTGCGAGAGCCACTATATTTTTGAGGGGAAACAAGAGGCAGCATCCGAATGGCGGCTGGAGATCAAGACCTCAGCCGAAGGCCAGGCCCCGTTGATGGCGCGTCTCCAGGACCTCCACCCCTATGACGTGCCAGAGCTTGTCGCCTTGCCAATCGCGGCGGCGTCGGACGACTATGCCGCATGGGTGCGTAACGCTGTGGGCCCCGTCAGCGAATAGCGGCCTGAAAGGTGGTGCGTCTCATGCGGTTTTTGGTTTCTGGCTTGATTGCGGCCTTAGGCGTGATGGCGAGCGCCGCCCTGGCGCAAGACGATGTCGCGCCGTTCAACAGTTTTGATGAGGCCTCGCTCCTGACCGTTGATCACACGGCGTGGGATGCCTTTCTCGACAGCTATGTGGTGCAGGCGGATGGTATGGGCCTTGTTGCCTATGCCGATGTGACGGAAACCGATCACGCGAGCCTCAAGGCCTATCTCACCGCCCTGCAGGCGATCGACCCCACCTTGCTGGGCCGTGATGAGGCCTTTGCCTATTGGGTCAATCTCTACAATGCAGGGACGATTGATCTCATCCTCGATAACTACCCTGTGCGGAGCATTATGCTGCTTCTTTCTGGGGTGCAGCCGGGGCCTTGGAAGCGTTCGATCTTTGTCGTGGACGGACACCGCCTGACCCTTGATCAGGTCGAGCATAGCATCTTGCGCGAGTTCTGGGACGAGCCGCGGGTCCATTACGCCCTCAACTGCGCCTCGATCGGGTGCCCAGATCTTACCAGTGATCCGTACACAGGCCGAGATCTTGATACGATGCTCAACGCGGCGGCGCGCGGCTACATCAACAGCCCTCGCGGTGTGCGGGTGGAGGACGGCAAGCTTTTCGCCTCCAGCATTTTTAAGTGGTTCAAGGAAGACTTCGGCGACAGCCAAGAAGAGGTGATCGCGCACTTCATTCAGTATGCAGAACCCGAGCTGGCGGAAGAGTTGAGCGCCTTTAGCAAGATCGACAAAGACGGCTATGACTGGCGGCTCAATGAACCCAAGCGCGACGGCGAATAGGGCGCTGCCGCGAGGGGTCATCAGCACCCTTTCATGAACTCTCCTTCCCGTTCTATGCTGTCTTCCGATGGTAGAGCGGGGAAGTCGCCATGAGCATGTTGCGTATCTCGATCTTGGGGGTCTTGTCCGCGGCGCTTGCGGCGTGCGGATCGTCTGAACCACCCCTGCCGCCAGAGATTGACTGTCTGGGCGGCGGCTACCGGCTCATCGACGGGACCGTGGTCGGCGTCATCCCGCGCTCGGCCGATGACCTCCGCTATCAGTTGATCACGGGAGAGACCGGTGTCCTTTTGCCGACGGAGGATGGCGCGTGGCAGAGTGCGGAGGATGGTGTCACGGTCACGCTTGGCTCATGCGGTGAGGGTCCCTTTGTCTTTGACGACGGATCATCGGTCCGCGAGGGCGAAAAGATCCCCTACGTCGTGACCGAAACCGTCTTTGACGGTGTCGATGGCAAGCGGGCGGGACGGCTGGTCCTGCCGGAGGGCGGTAGCGCCGATGCCATCATCGTGGCCCTTCATGGATCAGAGGCCTGGTCGGGACGCACGGGTGATCGGTTCCAGACGATCATGCCTGCCTTCGGTGTCGGGATCTTTGCCTATGACAAGCGCGGGACCGGCGCGTCCGATGGAGCGTACACGCAGGACTTCTTTCTTCTCGCCGAAGATGCGACCCTGGCTCGCGACGAAGCCCTCCGCCTTTATGGCAGCGAGACCCTCATCGGCTATCACGGGCCGAGCCAAGGCGGCTGGGTCGGGCCGCTGGCCGCTGCCAAAGGTGATGTGGACTTTGTCATCGCGTCTTACGGCATGGCGGAATCGGCGCTGGCCGAGGACCGTGAGGAGGTCTTTCTTGATCTGCGCGAGGCCGGGCACAGCGAAGACGTGATCGAGAAAGCGCGGGAGATCACCGACGCCACGGGACGCGTCATGGCCTCGAATTTCAAAAGCGGGTACAAAGAGCTTGATGCCGTTCGTGAGAAGTATGCGGATGAACCTTGGTATGAAGATATTGAGGGAGAGTTCACACGCCAGTTTCTTGATGCACCGAACCTAGGTCTTCGCATTATCGGGCCGTTTCGCAGTGCAGGGACACCTTGGGACTACGACCCGCGGTCGACGATCGAAGGCCTCGATGTGCCGCAATTGTGGGTCATCGCAGAGGATGATCGCAGTGCACCGAGCGGCCCCACCATCGCGATCCTCAAAGAGATCCAGGAGACCAAGGACGACCTTGATCTAGTGATCTTTCCTGACACGGATCACGGCATCATCGAGTTCATCGAAGCTGCGGATGGCACCCGCAGTTACACCAAAGTTGCCGACGGGTACTACGCCCTCGTTCGCGACTATGCCCTGACCCAAAGGACCGAGCTGTCCGTCGACGGACCCGAGGTCTTTCTCAGTGCGCCCCTAGAGGTATTCGAGGAGGTGGATGCTGAAGAGAGCGGCCTGCCGAGCGGCGATAGGCCCCAGCCGTAAATAGTCATCATTCGGCGCTTCTTGTGCGACATTGCTGCCGGCGCGCACGACGATGAAGGGCACGCCCAGCATCTCAGCCACGTGGCCGAGGGGGCCTGATTCCATCTCCATGATATCGGTGTTGAAATCATCGCGGAGAAGGGTGATCCGCCGCTCCGTCACCCCGAAGAGGTCAGATGAAGCGACCACGCCGCGCCGTGCTTTCACGGTGTAGGTGGCGCCATTGGCGGTGACCTCAGGGCCTTCATAACTCGCGATCGCCTCATCGGCTAAACTCAAAAGCTCTTTAGGCGGACGGAAACCGTTCTCCATCTCTGCGCCGTCATTCGGTCCATTGAACGGGCGATAGACCATGCCGTCCTGGGTCAGACTGCCATAATCATGCTCATAGGTGACATTGGCCACGATGACGTCGCCTGTCCTGAGGTCGCGATTGATCCGTGCACCCGTGCCGCTCATCAACACCAGCCGCGGTTCAAACTCATGGATGAACAGTGTGCTGGTCGCGCCGGTGAAGGTCTTGCCGATCCCGGTGATCGCCACGACCACGGGTTTGCCGTGGATCGTTCCCTGCCAGTATGGCACGCCCCAAAGCGACTTCTTTTCCGCGTCAGCCATCGCCTCGATAAAGGGCGGGATCTCCTGCGGGACAGCACCAAGGATGAGGATCGTTTCTGTCGGCTCGTAATGGGTCGGCGTTGCAGGCGCTTGACCAGCTTGGGCGACGCCGATGGCGACAACAAACATCAAAAGACGGACGATCATAGGACCCCTCCAGAACGACGATGATCAACCACTATGCGATAGGATCGTGGCACAAATGTCCACCCTTACCCGCATCGCAGCATGAATGTATCAAGTTGTAATCCCCGCCGCTTGTGAGTTGCTCTCTGGCCAAAGCTCTTGAATGCTGTTGGCACCATCCCACGTGGCGTGAGGGGAGAGAGCGTATGGCGATGTTGGTTGTGGCGGGGTTGTTGGTTCTGATGAGCCTTTTTCATTCAATCATCGGTGAGCGGTTTATTTTAGGCCCGCTCAAGCGTACCGAGAATCTGCCTAAACTGTGGGACAGTGAGCATCTCTTCTTTGTCACCATTCAGGCGACGTGGCATTTGGTCAGCGGCCTTTGGATCGCGATCGCCGCGACGCTTGTGGCCTATTATCTCTACCCTGAGAAAGCCGCTCAGGCGTTCCTTGCGGTCTTTGCCGTGCATTTTGTTGGCCTTGCCGTCGTGCCGTTTTTGACGGGCTCGACCAAGCACAAGACATGGATCGTCTTCCTGGCGATGGCAGGCCTTCTGGGGTGGAGCGCCTACACCTGGGGCTAAAGTGGCTGCATCAGGCTCGGCAATTGACCAAGGTCGCTGCCGGAGACTTTCATGAAGAAGCAGCGCAGGGGATCGATCCTTTGCACAACGCCGAGGCCCAGGCCGCGGGCGTGCTTCAGTGGCCCCCAATTGTTTGAGAACAGACGATTGAGGACATCCGTGCCAATCGAAAGGGCCGCGCCATCAAACCGGCGCCAGCGGTCATACTCACCGAGCACCGTGCCATGTCCAATATCAAGGCCAGCACGCTGCGCCTCGGTCAGAACATCGACCAGGGCGGCAATGTCCTTGATCCCGAGGTTGAAGCCTTGCCCCGCAATCGGGTGAATGCCGTGGGCCGCGTCGCCTGCGAGAACGAACCGCTCCGCATGGAGCTTTGGCGCGTAGAGAAGCGAGAGCGGGTAGCTCTGCCGCGGCGTCACGATATCGAAGTCACCGAGGTGATTGCCGACGCGCTCCCGCGCTGCTGCGAGAAACGCTTCGTTGGAGAGAGCGAGATAACTGTCGGCGGTATCCTTCCGCTCCGTCCAAACGATCGACGACTGATTGTTTGGCATCGGAAGGATCGCAAACGGGCCTTCAGGGTAGAAGATCTCATGCGCCACCCCGCCATGAGGCCTTTGATGGGCAATGTTGAAGATGATCGCCTTCTGCCGGTAGTTCCAGCGGATCACCTGTAGGCCCTTCAGTGAGCGGAGGGGCGAGCCCTTGCCGTCGCAGGCGACCACCAAGCTGGCCTCAACGCTGTCGCCATCATCGAGCGTCACCGTCGTCCCCGACGTATGGGGATCGAGGGCAGCGACGGCCCGGCCATAGATTTGCGTGATAGAGGAGCGCTCTGTGCCGTTCAAAAAGGCCCCAAGCAGATCTTTGTTCTCGAGGATCGCGCCCAGTGCGGGCTCCTCCTGTGACGGATCATTCTCGCCCAGAAGCGTGGCCGGGAAGTGGAGCTGCCCACCGGTGAGGCCGCCTTTTCTGAACCGACCGTGAGGCTGCCCATTTGAGACCAAGATATCGGTGATGAACGCGGCCTTGGGTCCCAGCTCTTCCCACAGCCCGAGGCGTTTCAGGAGCCGTATCCCAGCATAGGCGATCGCCGTCGTCCGTCCGTCATTCGGGATCATCGGGCCCGGTGCACGATCGATCTGCACGACCGAAAAACCAGCGTGATCAAGAGCCAGAGCCATGAGCCGCCCGGCCATCCCGGCGCCCACCACGGCGATATCAAAACGATGTTCCATATCAGGTGTGTAGGCATGCCTGACCGCTGGCGCAAAGCGACGGGTGGGCGCGGTCTGCAGTGTCCGGTCTTTTGTGCGGGTGCGAGAGATGGTAAACGGGGCCTGTCATTCAACTATTGGGAGATCGATAGGTGAAACTGGCTTCGCGATTCGGTGCCGTCTTTCTCGGCCTTTTTGTTCTGCTCTTTGTTTTGCTCTTCGTCGTGCGCGCGGTGGATGAGTTCGATTTGATGGCCGCTGCGGTCATATGGACGACGATCGGTCTTTCCCTGTCCGCGATGCTGATCGTTGCGGGTCGGCCCAAGATCAAGAAAAGAGATGACGATCTCGAAGACGCCGTGATTGGGCGTGAGTTGGGGATGGACTGAACGTTCCGCCGAGATTTCACGTGCTGGTCTTGCGTCACCGCAAGGCCAGGAAACGAGCGCTTCATAAGCCTTAATGGGGTCTTAACCCAGGCTTGCTTCGACGGGGAGGAGAGTCCCTTTCCGCCGGAGAACTGTTTTCCCCGTGGCCCGCAGCAAGTCCGCCCAGAAACCGAAAGTCGAGATTGAGGCCCGCGCCGCGATCAAACGCCTGATTTCGCGTTCAGGCGGCATCGCGCTGATTGGTGTGTCGCTCCTCGGGCTCATCAGCCTGGTCACGTTTGATATCAGTGATCCCAGCCTTTCGACTTCGACGGGGCGGGACTTTGTGGCGAATTCGGCCGGGCCTCTTGGCGCTATCTTTGCGGACCTGGTGCTTCAGACCCTCGGCGGAGCGGGGTTTCCGGTCCTCTTGATCCTCGGGGTTTGGGGTGTCGACGCGGTGGTCTACGGCACGCCGAACCAGACCCCTTTGAGCGCTTGGCTGAAGGCAGCCGCCCTTCCTCTCGGGGCGGTGCTGTTTGCCAGTTTCGCCTCCTGTTTGCCGCGCAGTGTGGACTGGCCATTCGTTGTGGGATTTGGCGGCCTCTTTG
>JBCBMW010000010.1:0-127980 GCA_039822105.1 Pseudomonadota bacterium
ATTTCCCGCGAGGTTTGCTCTGATATCGTCTCGTGGCTCCATGTGGTGGTGATCACGATCGCGGCCGCTGCGGCGACGCCTTTTGCGACCCTCACGACGCTGCCCGACGGCTTTCTGATGGCGACCAACGCGATGGTGCTGACCTCGGCGGGGTTCCTGACGAGCCTGATCTATGTCGAGGCGCTCCGGCAGGGGGGTTACTTCCGGTTTGATGAGCTGCTGAACGCTTGGCAGACCATGCGGGGCCTGGTTTTCCGCTGGGGGCTGATCCTCTTAAGCTTCATCGCTGCCTGTTATTCTCTTGGCCTCACCCAGCTTTTGAGCCGCGGGTGGCTCCTTGCATGGGGTGTCATCGCCGCCGCGGGCATTATCGGACTGCGCCATGTCGTGGCGCGGGTTCTGAAGCATCTCTCGACAGATGGGGGTCTTCTTTGCCGCCGGGTTGCGATGATTGGCACCGAACAGCGCACTGCGGTCCTTTCGGACAGTGCTCAGTTCGCTAATCCCAGCATCGAAGTGGTGAGCCGGTTTGAAGCGGCCTCGCTTGCCTCCGGCGACACGCAAGAGTTCCACGCGCTCAAGGATCTCGTCGAAGAAGGCCTGGTCGACGACATCGTTGTTTGCCCGCAAGGCGATGGTGAAGAAGCGAATCTTGACGGCTTGCTCGATCAGCTGCGCCAGCTGCCGATCAATGTGAGCCTGGCGCCGCACCCCCTTTGGGTCACGCGCTCGGGTCGTCTGACATCGGTGGGCGGAACACCGACGCATCTGGTGCAGCGGCGTCCGATCGATGGCTGGGATATCTTCACCAAGATGCTGGAAGACCGGATCTTGGCGTTCATCGCGCTTTTGCTCCTGTCACCAGTCATGCTGCTGTGCGCGCTGGCGGTGAAGCTCGATAGCAAAGGGCCCGTTTTCTTCGTCCAGCGTCGTCAAGGGATGGCCGGCGATATCTTCCCGATCGTCAAGTTCCGTTCGATGCGGGTGATGGAAGATGGCGATGACGTCCAACAGGCGACTCGCGACGACGACCGTATCACCAAGGTCGGCGCTTTTCTTCGCGCAACCTCCCTCGATGAGCTCCCGCAGCTTTTCAATGTCTTGAAGGGCGACATGTCGCTGGTCGGCCCGCGTCCCCATGCGCTCAAGCATGACGCCTATTACTCCAATCTGATCAAGGACTACGCGGCTCGTCATCGGGTGAAGCCTGGCATGACAGGATGGGCCCAGGTGAACGGGTATCGCGGTGAGACCTCAGAGCCTGGGCTGATGGAAGCCCGCCTCAAATACGACCTCGACTACATTGAAAACTGGTCGCTTTGGTTCGACCTGCGGATCATGATCCTGACCGTTAAGGCCGTTCTCAAGCCAGAAAACGCTTACTAAACAGGCGAATATCACATACTTGTTAGGTGTTCTCACGCTGGCGTTGCCGAAGGCGCCTGCGTTCCTTAAGAGCAGCGAAATTCTCTAAACAAAGGCACCTCCCATGAAGCTGATGATCCTCGGCGGAGACGGTTTTTGCGGCTGGCCGACGGCCCTTCACCTTTCCGCCCGCGGTCACGATGTGATGATCGTCGACAACCTCTCTCGCCGCATGATTGACGTAGAGCTGGAGGTTCAATCGCTGACCCCGATTGCATCTTTGTCCGATCGTCTTGAGACCTGGGAGCGTGTGTCGAACAATAAAATCGACAGCCGGATCCTGGACGTTTCCAAAGACTATGATGCGTTCCGTGACCTGATCATCTCGTATAAGCCTGACGCGATTGTTCACTTTGCTGAGCAACGCGCGGCGCCGTACTCGATGAAAACGGCCAAGCACAAGCGCTACACGGTCGATAACAACCTCAATGCGACGCACAACATGCTGGCGGCGATCGTTGACTCCGGTCTTGATGTGCACGTCGTTCACCTCGGCACCATGGGTGTCTACGGCTACGGCACAGCGGGTATGAAAATCCCTGAGGGCTACCTCAAGGTGAAGGTCGACGCGGGCGTGAACGGTGAGGTGGAGCAGGAAATTCTGTACCCAGCCAATCCTGGCTCTATCTACCACATGACCAAGACCCAGGATGCGCTGTTCTTCCAGTACTACGCCAAGAATGATGGCCTGCGGATCACCGACCTACACCAAGGCATCGTTTGGGGTACACAGACGGAAGAAACCAAGAAGGACGAAGCGCTGATCAACCGCTTCGACTATGACGGTGACTACGGCACAGTCCTCAACCGCTTCTTGATGCAGGCTGCCATCGGTTATCCGCTGACCGTGCACGGTACGGGCGGTCAAACCCGGGCGTTCATCCACATCCAGGACACCTGCCGCTGCGTTGAGCTTGCGATCCTTAACCCGCCGGAGCGTGGTGACCGCGTGCACATCATGAACCAGATGGTGGAGACCCACCGGGTACGCGATCTGGCTAAAATGATCGCTGATATGACGGGTGCGGAGATCGATCAGGTCGACAACCCGCGCAACGAAGCGGACGAAAACGATCTCCATGTCGAGAACCAGAACTTCATTGACCTGGGTCTTGAGCCGATCACGCTGGACAAAGGCCTCTTCGCTGAGGTGACCGAGATCGCCGAGAAGTACCGCGATCGCTGCGATACCCGCCGCATTCCGTGTGCGTCGCTTTGGAGCTCAGTCGACGGCAACCCCAACGACCCGAACCACGGGCGCTAAAACAGCTAGGCATAAAGTGAGAAGAGCCGCGGGTAACGTTCCTGCGGCTTTTTTGTTACTCGGCTGGCGCTGTCTGTGATGCCGCTTTGAACAGCTGATGGCGGCGAACCATGATGCCGAACACACTCAGCTGCATTAGCGCGAGAATGAGAAACATCTCAGCGGGGTCCGCGCCCAACTGCCTGAAGACAGATGCAAGAATGGCGCCGATCGTAGCGAGGAAGCCGTTGGTCATATTGGCCACACCCATGATGCGAGCACTGATCTCTTTCGGTGCATTGGCCTGATAGCTCGTCAGCATCGGGATCGAGAAGACGCCGTTAGCGGTGGATGCGAGCACGAAGAGGAAGACCAAAGGCAACCCAGCATCGCCGAACAGCTCAAACGTTCCCTCGAACGGAACCCGAGAATAGAAATAAACACCGGTCAATGTCAGTGCACCCACCACAAGGGCGATGGCGCTCATCATCTTAGGCTCTTTGAGCCGCGAGGCGAGAAGGCCAGCGATGATCGATCCAAGGCCCGCGCCAAGAGCAAAGACAGCGTTCAACAGCGAGTAGTCTTGGCCCGTCCCACCGAGCTGATCGCGCATGAAGATCGGCATATGCGCGAGCACCATCGCGCCCACGAGCCAGAAATAGCCATTCGCCAGAATGGGCCAGAGGACGCCGGGAACCTTCGCTGCTTCTTTGATGTAGCGGTAGGCGATCTTGGGAATGTTCCAGTCGACGGCCTCGCGTCCTGGCGGCGGCGCTTCGGGCAGGAAGGTCGAGAGCAATGCGCCGATGCCGGCCGCGCCTATCAGCATGGCGGAAACGATGAACCGGCCATTCCCGGCCTCAACAAAGTAACCGCCAAGGCCAAGGCCGGTCACAATGGCGATGAAGGTCCCCGCCTGCATGATCCCGTTGGCGCGCGCCAGGCGCTCATCGGGAAAGTATTGCGGCATGAGGGCGAACCGCACGGGCTGGAAGAAAGCGGTCTGTGCACCCATCAGTGCCAACGTGAGGACGAGCGGCAGCGCTTGACCAAGAAAGAACCAGAGCGCGGCGAGTGACATCAAGATCAGCTCAACGAATTTCAGCCTACGCGCCATCACATGCCGCGGCAGACGATCCGCTAGTTGCCCCGACACCATGGCGAAGAGGAAGATGGGGATGGTGAACCCCATCGATACGATGGCGGGTGCTTCCTCGGCCCAGTCACCGAAAAAGTAGAAATCCGCATCTTGGCTAGCGGCACCAGCAGCGGCAAAAATCGCGACAATTGTTGCGTTGCGAAGGCAGTTGTCGGCAAACGCGCCGAGGGTCTGTGCACCAAAAAGGTTCCAGAACCGCGGCATGCGGACAAGGGAAGGGACCTGGGAACTCAGCGAACGTCTCCTTGCGCTTCTTCGAGCGCTTTCATCACCTCAGGAGCTTCGTAGTTTTCGTCGTGGCGCGCCAGCACATTCTCAGCGCGGAACAGCCCATCGGGGGTGAGGAAGCCTTGGGCGATGACCCCGTCATTCTCGGCGACAAGCGCCGGGAGGATGCCTTCATAGGCCACAGGGACTTGCGCCACGCCGTCGGTGACCGTGAACCGAGCGATCCCGTCATCGCCGCTGGCGAGCGTTCCTTCAGCCACAAGGCCCGCCAGCCGCACTTCTCGGCCAGCGAGTTCGTCGAATGTGGGGAGCGTGGACGGGGCGTAGGCGTAGACTTGCGTTTGCGAGATCGCGAACAGCGCCAGGGCGACTGATCCTGCAAAGGCAGGAACAATCAGGGTCAGGAACAAGCCGCGCCGACGGCGGCGCTCGTAAGGGCTGGGCGCGCTCATCGGCCTCTCCGTTGGTAACCCCAAAGCGCCCATGCGGTCAGCGCTCCAAGGGTGAGGGCGGAGATCAGCCACGACGCGGCGATATAGGGGGCCATGTCTGGCGTCATTCTGCGGGGGCCTCGTCCAGGACAACACTTGACGGTGTCGGGGCGGGTTTCTGGCGCTTTACCGCCAAGACCGTATGCATACGCATCAAAAAGACAAATCCAAAAAGCGCGATATAGCCAAAAGCCATCAGCATCAACGGGATGAGCATGGAAGCGGGCATGGCTGGGCCGCCCTCACGCACCACTGTCGCCTTTTGGTGCAGGCTGTCCCACCAATCGACGGAGAACTTGATGATCGGCAGGTTCACCGCGCCCAGCATGGCGAGGATCGCCGCACTCCTCGCCGCCGTCCATTCGTTCTCGATCACCTGCCAGAGAGCGATGTAGCCAACATAGAGAAAGACCAGGACCAGCATCGAGGTCAGCCGTGGGTCCCAATCCCAAAAGACGCCCCAGGTGACCTTGCCCCAAAGCGCGCCTGTGATGATGGCCAACAGCGCGAAGGCCAGCCCGAACGGCGCGGCCTCTCGCGCGGCGATATCAGCGACGCGGTGGCGCCAGACAAAGCCCACAAGGCTCGCCCCCGCGATCAGCGCATAGGTCTGAAGCGCCATCCAGGCCGCGGGCACGTGAACATACATGATCCGCACGCTCTCGCCCTGACGAAAATCTGGCGGCGAGGCGAAGAGCCCGATGATCACGCCGGAGAGCAGCAAGCACCCCGCCGCTAGCCCTAGCCAAGGGATCAGCGGACGCGTCACCCGGAGGAAATTAGCGGGGTTGGCGAGGTAGTTGAACGGGTTTGCCACGGCGCTCAGCTTTCAGCGTTTCCGGTCACTTAGGCAAGCCTTCCGCTGTCTTGGAGGGCGGCATGCCGACGCTGTCCCCAAGCACGGCGTTCTTCACCACAGGCCAAGAGAGAATGAGCAAAGCGCCGCGGGTGAGCATGAAGAGGAGCAGCGCCAACCATAAGCCGTGGTTGCCGATGATCGGCATGCAAAGAGCGGCAACTGCGGCAAAGACGAGGGCAGACAACGCCATGGTGTTTCTGAGCTTATCGGCCCGCGTTGCGCCAATGTAGATTCCGTCCAGGTGATAAGCAGCAGCCACGGCAAGGGGCATGACAATCGTCCAAGGCAGATACTGCTGAGCTTCTACAATGACCACGGCGCTGTCGGGGCCGTTGCCGACGATCAAACTCAGGATCTGAGAGCTGAACAGCGCCAGCGCGAGAAACAGGACCAGCGCCTCAGCCGCAATGATCTTGGCCGGCTCCCGCCAAGCCGCACCGAACAGCTCGGCTCTGTTTCGCTTGGCCCCAAATGCCTGACCAACAAATGTTTCAGCCGCAATCGCAGGCCCATCAAGGAGCAACGTCACCGACAAGATGAGGTTCAGCAGCACGTGATTCGCCGCGACCGTGAGATCCCCAAAACCCGCACCGAGACGCGCAAAGCTCAAAAGCACGATATCGATCAGCAACGTGCGGATGAAGATATCCCGGTTGAGGGACATCACGGAGCCGAGGCCCTGGCGGGCACGCCCGATATCCCAATCGCGCCGGATGCCGCCCCGTTGGTGAGCTACCCAGAGAACGGCAAGGCCGCTGAGGATCAGACCCGCGACCTCGGCCAACGCTGTCGCGGCGGCGAGGCCAGCAATCCCCTTGTCCATCTGCAGAACGAAGAGCACCGAGAGCACAGCATTGATCACGGCGATCGCGGTTGTGATTGCCATCAGGAGGCCCGTTCGCCCTTGGCCGGTGAGCCAGCCGAGGATGCCGGTGGTGGTCAGGACCGCTGGTGCTGCGAGGAGCCGGACCTGAAGATAGGTCTCCATCGCCGCGCCGGCCTCAGCGGACGCTTCTGACGTTTCGACGAGGAAGAAATGCCCGGCGGCGATGATCGGCCCGGCAAAGAGCAGCAAAGCCAAGCCGACGGCCAGTCCAATGCTGAGACCCTGCAGAAGATAGGCGCGAAGTTGGACCTCATCCCCGCTGCCGAGAGCCTGGGCAGACAGGCCCGACATGCTCATGCGGAGAAAGCCGAAACTCCAATAGAGGATCGAGATAACGGCGCCGCCTAGGGACGCGCCCGCAAGCGCGACGGCGTCAGCCCCCCGGCCAAGAACCGCGATATCGATAAGCCCCAGGACAGGGGTAATGATGGCCGCAAGGCTTGCAGGCCAGGCGATCGCAAACGCGGAACGCAAGGTTGCGGGCCTGGGTCCAGTGCCCGCCATGAAACGCTCTTAGAGGCCGAAATTGCCGAATTTGTTCTTGAACTTCGACACGCGGCCTTTGTCAGAGATCTTCTGAGGGCCACCGGTCCAAGCAGGGTGAGAGCTTGGGTCGATGTCGAGGTTCAGAACTGCGCCTTCCGAGCCGTAGGTCGAACGGGTCTGAAAGGACGTACCATCGGTGAGGTTCACCGTGATGAAGTGATATTCGGGATGCGTGTCTTTTTTCATCGGATGCCGCCGGCAAAAATTCGGAAGAACGGGGCCGCTAGCGGACACACGCCGGGAACGCAAGATGCCCCAGCCCCCCGAAGCAACCTTTCTTATAAATGAGCCGAAGCTTGCTAATCCAAGGTGGTACCGCTCTGCCGCCTGTGTTCTAACAAAACACCGTTTGGGGACCTTGCCACAGACCTGGTCTGGTTCTTGAAAGGGGCGGGGTGATCCTTTGTGTCTTTAGGTGGGGTTGATGCGACTTTTCTTGCCGATGGTGATCCTGGTCGCAGCGGGCACGCTTGCGCTGGCTGTGACGACAATCTGGCTCGGTTTTGTCTTCCACCAATTTGACGAGATTGCGGATGAGGGCACTCTTCAGTGTAAGCCGGTTTTTGGCATCACTGGCGCGTCCGATATTGAAGAGATCCCAGGTGAGAATGTCGCCTATCTTTCCGTCTACGACGAACGTGGCGGGGCAGAGCGCGGCGGTATCGTTCGCTTCGACCTGGACAATCCTCTTGATGATAGCTCGTGGCGTGACCGCACCAATGGTCGCCCGGGCATCTTCCGCCCAGCAGGGATCACACTCTACGAGGAACGCTTGCCGAGCGGCGTCCTCTCGCGTCACCTTTTTGTGGTGAACAAGGACGGTCCCGAGGTCCTCATCTTTGAAGTGGAAGAAAACGGCGACCTTCGGCTGATCGAGCGCGTCAGTGATTCGCGGCTCCTGAGCCCGAACGATGTGGTCGCCACCGGTCCGCGCTCTTTCTATGTCACCAACGACACGGCCGCGGGGCGCCGGTCGATCAAGGGCAAGATTGATTTCCTCCTTGGGCTGAGGACTGGTCAGATTTTTCACTTCAACGGTGTTGAGTGGTCGATCATGGCCGATGGGCTCAACTTCCCCAACGGCATCGCGCTCAGCGAAGATGGGAGCACGGTGTTCCTCGCCGAGATGCGCGCAGAGGCCATTCGCCGGTTTGAGCGTGACCCCGCAACCGATCAGCTGGAAGCGCGGGGGCGTATCCCTCTCGGCTCGTTCCCCAACAACCTCTCGATTGATGACAGCGGCCGCTTGCTCATCGGGTCGGTCCCCCAGCCTTTTGAATACAAAGCCTTCACAGAGGCCCTGCGCGAGTCGGCCCCAAGCCAGGTGCTCCGCATCGAGGATGGTGAGACGTCCGTGGTCTACCAAGAAGCCGGGCGCATTCTCTCCGGTGCCACGGTGGCGACAACGGTGGGGAACACCACGCTCATCGGCACGGGTGCTGACGACCTCTTTTTGATGTGTGAGGCGCGCTAAACCGCCGTTCTTCCCTTGGCTCAGAGCTCAAGGCGCCTTAGGCGAGGGGCCGCTTAAGAGGAGGCGGTGCCGCCATGCGTTACATCTCGACCCGTGGTCAGTCGCCTGACGCTGATTTCCCTGATGTGCTGACCCAGGCGCTGGCGCCGGATGGTGGGCTCTATGTCCCCAAAGAATGGCCCGCGCCGCTCGATATGGATGCCTTGCGCGGGATGCCCTTTGCCAAAGTCTCCGCGACCATCCTGAAGCTCTTCGCTGGCGACACCATGACGATGGCGGAGGCGGAGGATCTCACCTCAGCCGCCTACGCCACGTTCCGCCATGACGAGGTCTGCCCGGTGGTGCCCCTCTGGGGTGATGACCATCTTCTTGAGCTGTTCCACGGCCCGACCCTGGCGTTCAAGGACGTCGCGATGCAGCTGATCGCGCGCCTGTTCGAGCGTGACCTGGCCCAGCGCGGCGGGCACATGACAGTCATCGTCGCCACGTCGGGGGACACCGGCGGCGCAGCCGTCTCCGCGCTGGCGAACCGTGAGAATCTCAGGATCATCAGCCTTCATCCGCACAACCGGATTTCCGAAGTTCAGCGGCGCTTCATGACCACGAGCGGCGCGGACAACGTTCTCAATTTGGCCGTGCACGGTACGTTCGATGATTGCCAGTCAGCGGTCAAAGCTCTTTTTGCTGATCGTCCTTTTGCGGAGGAGGTGTCGCTGGGCGGCGTCAACTCGATCAACTGGGCGAGGATCGCAGCGCAGGTGACCTACTACGTGACGGCGAGCCTGGCTTTGGATCAGGGTGGCCCCGTGCATTTCAGTGTGCCCACGGGCAATTTCGGCGATATCTTGGCCGGCTATGTCGCCAAGCGCCTGGGTGCACCGGTGGGTCAGCTCATCGTCGCGGTGAATGAGAACGACATTCTCGACCGCGCCCTCAAAACCGGCACTTACGAGAAAAAGGGGATCAAGCCGACCGAAGCGCCGTCCATGGACATCGAAGTCGCGAGCAATTTTGAGCGGCTGATCTTTGAGGCCTCGGGCCGCGATGACGGACTGACGCGTGAGCTGATGGAAAGCCTCAAGACCACGGGGTCGTTCTCACTTCCCCGCGAGGTGATGGATCAGATGCTCGGCGAGTTCTCCTCCGCGCGGGCAGGCGCCGAGGAGATCGCCGCTGAAATGAAGCGCGCCCAAGAGAAGACGGGGATGATCCTCGACCCGCACACTGCGATCGGGCTTCACGCATCCCGCCTGGCGCGCGAAGGCGGGCTTGAAGGCCCCCTGGTGACCTTAGCGACGGCCCATGCGGCGAAGTTCCCCGGCGTGGTCGAAGAGGTGACGGGCCAACACCCGGCGCTTCCCTTTGCGAATGAAGCGCTTTTTGGACAGCCCGAGATCTACGATGAAATCTTGTATGATCTGGAGGCTATCAAAACCGCCATCCGGTCCGCCTGAACGCTTCCGCGTTAACAAGACTTCACCACGATCCTTGCGTTTTTGCGGGTTTCCGCTCAACTCTCATCCTTGGGTGAGCCAGGTGGGATAAGGCATGAGCGGGTTGAGCGACGCTTTCTCTTTTGCAGACTACAAGCAGGCGTTGAGCGTCCAATCGATGATGGCGCCCAGCGATGTGGGCATGCTGCAAAGCCTCACCCTTGGCGGCCTTGTGTTGGGCATCGTTGCGCTGACGGTGATCAGCCTGATCCGCCGGTCTGGCACGGCCTTTACGGGCATTCTGCTGTTGGCGTCGGTCGCGGTCTCCCAGGCGCTTCTTTACGGCATGCTCGATTTTCTGACCGACGGCATGATGGTCCTGGCTTCGGCTTTGGCAGCATCAGCGCTTCTTCTGTTCGTCAACGCTGTGCTTCACACAGCGCAGGGCAATCGGATCGTTGCGGTCATTTCGGCGATTGCGATCGTGTCGCTGATCTCGCTGGCGGGCCTGACCTTGGGCGGCGCTGACTTTGCCGCTGAGGCGTCTTTTGCGGCCGCTGCCGTCAACGTGCTGGCCGTCGCGCTGTTGGTGTTTGCGATCCAGCAGGACCCCCGCGGCAACGGAATTCTTGGGTTCAGCCTGATCCTTGCGCTCTTGGCGACGACGCTCATGACGCCGACGCCGGTCCAGTTCTTAGAAGGTTTCGCGGCGACCGTGGCACCGATCGCAATCATGACCATCGGGGTCTTGATCGCGACTCTGTCGGCGCCGTTTGTGGGTGAGGACCTCTCCTTGGCCTTTGCGCCGCGGGACAGGGCACCGGCCAATGACGCGGCTTTTGCGGCAGGTGCCTCTCTCTTCGCTGATGACGACGATGCAGCGCCGCAACCGCGTCCCGCGATGGCTACGCAGCAGAGCTTTCACGAACAGCCAGTCGCCGAACCGGCGCCTCAGCCTGTCCATCAGCCCCAGCATGAGCCAGCTCCAAGCTATAGCGCTGCGCCCAGCGAGCCCGTGTCGAGCTACTGGCATCAGGATAGCGCGGGCGGGCCGATGCTTGAGGTCGCGCAGGACGAATATGTTTGGGATGCGCTGGCGCAGCCTGAAGTGCGCGCGGGCCAAACCATTCTTGATGCGTGCGGCGCAGCGACCTCGATTGAGCTCACCCCTGAAGGGCTGCGTGGTCGCCTGACCGCGGAGGCATTGCCGTTGTTTGACGACCAGGTGCTGGGCGGCGGTGATCCCGTGTCTGGCCCCTTTGATGTGGTTCTCTCCACCCATGACGCCTCGTTCCGTTTGACCGGTCGGCGCCAGGTCGATCACGACGGCATCCTGATGCGCCTCGATGCGACGATGACGGACGTTCAAGCGCTCCGTGCACAGCCGGTGCCTGCAGCCGTTGGTTTTGCCACCGCGTCAGCCACCGAGGAACCAGCCCCAACACCGGCGCCCGTGGCAGCGCCAACGATGACGCGCGCTGCGCCTGACCCTGTGGTGCGGCTCAGCGATGAGGTTGGCACTGGGTTCGAGATCGATCTTCGCCATTGCGGATCATCACCCGAAGAGGTGCGCGACGCGGTTGACGTGGGTGCGGCGCGTTTGGCGCAGATGCTCGCCGATGACTCCCGCCGCGGACCTTTCGCTGTGATCGACACGGCAGGTCTCAATGTTCCTCCAGGTACGTTGGCGAGTGCGGTGGGCAAAGCTGTGCGTGCGCATAAGCTGCCGAAGGGTGCACTCCTCGTGGCACTTGATCCTGGTGCGGAGAAAAAATCGAACCAGATCGAGGCGCAAGCATCTGACATTCAGCGGGCTGGCGGCGGTGTGGCCCTGCTTCTGCGGGAAGCGTCAGCCAGCAAAGCGCCGAAGTTCCAGCCGAATATGCTGTGGATCAGCGCACTGGATGTCCCAATGGGCAAACATGGCCCGAAAAAGGGTGTGCTGACGAAACTCTCCAAAAAGCTGGGCGCGCCAGTGCTCGTCGCTGATGTCAAAGATCGCGGTGAAGCGGCAGAGCTGCACGACGCAGGCGCTACCTTTGGCCTCGGCCGGGCCTTCAAAGCTGAAGAGCCCAAGCCGCAGGCGCCAACAGCGCCGGCTACGGACTTTTCATCGAGCCCTGAACCCGAAGCGGTCCCGCCGCGCGATCAAGCGGGGCTCCAGACGTCCCTACGGGCGCGCGGCCTTCGCTAGCAGTCAGTTGGGCCGAGCGATCAGATCCTCGGCCCCGCCAAGCGTTGTCAGATCCGTGATCCCAAGGCGGCCAAGCGCTCCTGTCCACGTGTCGTCGGGTGCACCGAAGACAAGCTCGGGTGAGCTTGGGATACTGAGCCAGGCGTTGCGTTTGACCTCATCATCAAGTTGGTCAGGCCCCCAGCCGGCATGACCCATCACCAACATCGAAGAACGGGGTGCACGGATGGGATCGCAAATGATCTCAAGCGCCTCTTCTGACGCGGTCAGACCAATACCGTCGGCGATCCGAAACGTGTCTTTGGTGCAGTAGTCAAGGCTGTGCAGGACCGCGCCGCGTTGCATATCGACCGGGCCGCCGAAGAACACCGGGCTGTCGGCTGCGTAGTCGCTGCCTTCGAGATCGGCTTCCTCCATCACCTCATCGACCGACAGGCCGGAGATCGGTTTGTTGATGATCACGCCGAACGCATGCTCTTCATCGTGGCTGCACATCAGCACCACCGACTGCTCAAACGGCGAGTCATCAAGGTGCGGCATCGCGATCAACAGCTTGCCGCCGAAGCCGCGGCTGAGATCGAGGGAGGGGAAACGCGTCATAACCATCAGGGTAACCTAAGAACCCGCAAGAGAGACTCAACGATCACAGCGAAATGAGCGGCATTTCAGCCAGGCCCGCTTGCCCTCACACGTGCCTTAGGGCCAAGGGGCGGCGAGGTTCCGGAATGGCTCCGGACCTGTCACAGATGTCGAGGAATCCCATGATCGAGACCGGCCAAACCGTTCCCAACACTTCCGTTTTCGAAGCCACAGCCGAAGGCCCCAAGCCTGTCAGCACCGATGAGCTGTTCGCAGGCAAGACGACCGCACTGTTCGCGGTCCCTGGTGCCTTCACGCCGACGTGTTCTGCCAAGCACTTGCCAGGCTTTGTTGAGAAGGCAGCTGACCTCAAAGCCAAGGGCGTCGATCAGATCGTCTGCATGTCCGTCAACGACGCCTTCGTGATGAATGCCTGGGGTGAGGGCACCGGTGCTGGCGATATCGTCATGCTGGCTGACGGCAATGGCGCGCTGACCAAGGCGCTGGATCTTGAGATGGACGGAACAGGCTTTGGCATGGGCATGCGCTCCCAGCGTTTCGCCATGGTTCTCGAGGGCACCACGGTGAAGCAGCTCTTCGTCGAGGAACCAGGCGCTTTTGAAGTGTCGTCGGCAGAGCACGTCCTCGCCAACCTGTAACCTTCACCCGGTCCGCTCGGGCGCATTGAGGGGTTTGCAAGGAGGTTGTGCTCTGCTCATCTGATGAAGATGGCAGCAGACGTGACCCCGTCGGACCTTCGGCCGCTCCCGAGCGAGACCTCGCGCGCGCAGGCGCTCCTGAGCTCGCTTCTGGTGACCGTGGGCGCGTTTCTCGCCGCAGCCGTGATGCTTGTCGCGGCCGCGGTGTCTCTGCCAATTATGCTTGCTGCCAGCGCGACGCTTGAGCGGGGGCAACGCCCCCTCCGCCGCGGCTGGCAAGAGCTTGAAGCGCCTCGCGCCTAGCCAAGCATTCCGTCGCCGTCAGGGTCCAGGAACTCGTGCAAGTGAACGATGAAGTAGCGCGTGTGGGCGCTATCGACGGTGGCTTGTGCCTTGGAACGCCAAGCTTTTTCAGCCTCAGCGAAGTTCGGGTAGATGCCGACGATGTCGATCGCGTCGATGTCGCGAAAACGCGCTTCTTTGGGGCTCGTGAGCTCGCCGCCGAAAACAAGGTGGAGGAGTTGGGGGGTCTCTTCGCTCATGGTCTTCCTGCTTTTTTAGGGTCGGAGGGTGCGGAGGTCGCTCGGTAGATGCGCCAAGCGTTCTAAAACGCGGGGGTATAGAGGTGTTGCGGCGCACACAAGGCCTGGCTGGGTTGGCTCGCTTAGACCAAAGGAGAAGGAGCGGCCGAGATGATCACCGATCCACGCGCCTGCCTCCGCCGCGATGAGGGTACCCGGCGCGACATCCCAATCGGACTTTGGGGTCAGCGCGATCGTCGCGTCGTAGTCACCAGCTGCGACCAGGGCGAGCCGATAGCTCGTTGAATTCACGTAGCCGATATCCATGGATGGCCACGGCGTTGGCCAAGCTGGATGCGAGAACATTTGCGCCTGGCCGAGCATGCGGCAGTCCTCAACGGCCTCTTGGCACGTGGCCGTGATTGCCTCGCCATTGAGCCGGGCGCCGCCGCCTTTCACGGCGTCGTACATTTCATCCCTCATCGGACAATAGATCACGGCGGCGACCACGTCTTCGCCCTCGGTCACGGCCAAGCAAACGGTAAAATTGTCCTGTCCACGGACAAAGGCGCGGGTGCCGTCGATCGGGTCGACGATGATCGTCCGCTCGGCCCCCAGGCGGCTTAAGTCATCAGCGCTTTCTTCTGACAGCCAGCCATAGTCTTCCCGCGCGCCTGTGAGCAGAGCTTCGCGCAACGCCTGGTCGGCTTTCATATCTGCTTCAGTGACGGTGGAGCGATCGTCCTTTTGCCAGACGTCGAGATTCTTGTTGCGAAAGAACGGCTTGATGACCTCGCCGGCAACCCTCGCCGCATCGACCAGGGCATCACGTTCGGCATGGAGAGAGGAGAGTGTGCGGTCAGTCTCCGGCAATGGTCATCTCTTCGATCAACAACGTCGGCGCGTTGATAGACCCGCGACGCTTAAGATCGTTCCCCACTTCGAGATTTTTCCACATGTCGAGGAGATTGCCCGCGATGGTGATCTCCGACACCGGGTAGGCGACCTCGCCATTCTCGATGGCGTAGCCCGCACACCCCACAGAGAAGTCGCCGGTATTTCCATTGATCTGTGGGCCGAACATATCGGTCACCATCAGGCCGGTACCCGCCGCCTTGATAAGGTCCTCAGGTGAGCGCTCCCCCGGCAGAAGATCAAGGTTCGATGGACCGGAGCTTGGCGATCCGCCGGTCCCGCGCTTAGCCCGACCGTTGGTCTCAAGGCCCAGCTGTTTCGCTTGAGCGGCGTTGAGGAACCATTGCGTCAGGACACCTTCCGCAATGAGATCAAAGGCTTCGCAGGTCACGCCTTCGCCATCGAACGGTTTCGAGCCGAAGCCCCGGGGGCGGAGGGGGTCGTCGCGCACGATAACGGATGTGGGGAACAGCTGCTCGCCGAGTTTCTCGAGGAGAAAGCTCGTGCCCCGGGCAATCGATGCGCCATTTGCCGCGCCTGCCAGCGGGCTCAAAAGGGAGGAGGCGAGGCGCTGCTCAAAGATGACCGGCGCTTTTGTCGAGGCTATTTTGCAGGGGTTCAGGCGCTTGACGGTGCGCTCACCTGCGACCTTGCCGATATCTTCCGCACTCCGAAGGTCAGAGAGGAAGACGGCGCCGTCACCGTCATAGTCGCGTTCCATGCCGGTGCCTTCACCAGCGAGGACAGAGACGCCGAGCGAGTGGCTGCCGCCGGCTTTGCGGCCCGAAAAACCGTGGGAGGTCGCAAAAATACTCTCGCCGTAACCAACCGACGCGCTGGCGCCGCTTGAATTGGTGACGCCTCCGACGGCGCGCGCTGCATCCTCGCAGGCCGTTGCGCGCGCGATGAGGTCGTCGGTCGAGGGCTCGACACCGTCCGACAGCTCAAGATCGGGGAAGGGGCCTTTGGCTAACCGATCCTCGGGCGCGAGGCCGGTGTAGGGATCGCTCGGCGCTTCCTTCGCCATGGCAACGGCGCGCTCCACCAAGGCATCAAGCGTCGCCTCTCGAAAATCCGTAGACGACACAGTGGCTTGCTGATCGCCGATGAAGACGCGCAGACCCAAGTCCTGGTTTTCCGATCGCTCGACCTCTTCGGTCTCTCCGAGGCGAACAGAGACAGAGGAGCTGAGCGACGAGTAGACGAGAGCGTCGGCGGCGTCCGCTCCGGCCTTCAGAGCATGGGTGATCAGGCGGTCGAGGACGGCTTCTTGGTTTTGAGGCATGGCTGCGGCTTAAGGATGCCCATCGCGCCTGACAAGTTGACGAATGGTGCGGTGCGAGGCACCGTCCACCCGTGGTCACGGACCACGTCCGATCGAGGGAGACGCTGCGCCGGATGGGCGCAGGGCCGAAGGCGCAACCACCCCGGAAACGCTCAGGCACCAAGGACCGCGATCGGACCTAAAGGCTGGAAAAGGGCTGGCAGGCCCTGCCGACGGAGCAAGCGGACAACCGGTTCGCCCAATCTCTCAGGCGCATCCCACAGGATGCGAGGACAGCCGGGGCTTTGAGGGCAAAGAGCCCCTCTTCAAAGGAGCCCGCTTGTGACCGAAACGCTCAAAACCCTTCCGCTCGATGCGCTCCATCGTGAGCTTGGCGGCAAGATGGTGCCCTTCGCTGGCTACGATATGCCCGTGCAGTACCCGATGGGCGTCAAAGAGGAGCACCTCTGGACCCGCAGCAAGGCCGGGCTCTTCGACGTCAGCCATATGGGCCAAGCGACCTTGAAAGTGGAAAGCGGCGATCACGCCGATGTGGCGAAGCTGATCGAAGAGCTCGTTCCCGGCGAGATCGTGAAGCTCGGCAAAGGACGCATTCGCTACAGCCTGCTCTTGAACGACCAGGGCGGCATTCTCGATGATTTGATGATTTCACGCTTCCCTGAGGAGCTCGGCGCAGAAGGCACGCTGTTCCTCGTGGTCAACGCGGCCGTGAAGGACGCGGATTATGCCTATCTGCAGGAGCGGCTGGGCGATCGCGCAACGCTCGAGGTGCTGGACCGGTCGCTCTTGGCGCTGCAGGGCCCCAAAGCGCGCGACGTTATTGCCGGGTTTGTGCCCGAGGCTGCGGCCATGCCGTTCATGACGACACGGCCCGCGGTCATCGCTGGGATCGAGGTTACGCTTTCCTGTTGCGGCTACACCGGCGAAGACGGTTTTGAGATCTCCGTCGCAAATGAGCATGCGGAAGAATTGGCGCGCGCGCTGCTTGCCCACGACGACGTGGCTCCGATTGGCCTTGGCGCCCGGGATTCCTTGCGGCTTGAAGCGGGGCTTTGTCTTTACGGCCACGATATGACGCCTGCGGAGAGCCCAGTGTCGGCAGCGTTGACCTTCGCGCTTGGCAAACGCCGGAAGCTTGAAGGAGGTTTTGCTGGCGCGGATCGAGTCTTGAAAGAACTCGCCGATGGCGCGGCGATGGTGCGTGTTGGGATCAGACCTGAGGGCCGCGCGCCTGCCCGTGAAGGCACGTCGATCGCGACCGGCAACGGCGCGGAGATCGGCAAAGTGACCTCGGGCGGCTTTGGACCGTCCGTCGGCGGACCTGTCGCCATGGGTTACGTCCCACAATCCCACGCTGACGTCGGCACCGAGATCATGCTCGACATTCGGGGCAAGCTTCATCCTGCCCGCGTCGCAGCGCTGCCTTTTGTTGAACCCGGTTATTATCGAGGGCCCAAATCATGACCACCAAGTACACTGAAGATCACGAATGGATCCGAATCGATGGCGATAGCGCGGTCGTCGGCATCACGACGCATGCGGCTGAACAGCTTGGCGATGTTGTCTTTGTTGAGCTTCCTGACGTTGGCAAAAGGTTTTCCAAAGGCGACGACATGGCAGTTGTCGAAAGCGTGAAAGCGGCATCTGACGTCTACGCACCAGTGTCGGGCGAGATCCTCGAGGTCAATGGCGCCATTGTTGATGCGCCTGAAGGCGTGAACGAAGGACCGGAGAGCTCCGGTTGGTTTGTGAAGCTGAAACTGAGCGACCCTTCGGAACTCGACGGTTTGATGGATGAAGCTGCGTACAAGGAGCACGCAGCCAATGGCTAAAGGCGCAGCGCTCGCCATCGGCGTCGCCGTCGGCGCAGGGGTGGGCGCGGCAACAAGCAATATGGGCGTCGGTGTTGCGGTCGGTGTGGCCGTCACCATCGCTATGATCGCGGCACGGCGCGATCGCTAAGGATTGAAAGAAAGGAACGGTGGATGCGCTATCTTCCGCTTACCGATACTGACCGAGCAGAGATGCTGAATGCCATTGGCGTTGCCAATGTGGATGACCTTTTCTCGGATGTTCCCGCCGATGCGTTGAATCCGTCGCTTGATTTGCCGAACCACAAGGGCGAGTTTGAGGTCGAGCGGCACTTGGCTGCGCTTGCGAAAAAGAACCATGCCGCTGGCGATGGGCCGTTCTTCGCTGGGGCAGGGGCTTACCGTCACCACGTGCCTGCAACGGTGGATCATATCATTCAGCGGTCCGAGTTTTTGACGGCGTATACGCCTTATCAACCGGAGATCGCGCAAGGCACGCTGCAGTACCTCTTTGAGTTCCAGACCCAGGTGGCTGAGCTAACCGGCATGGAGGTGGCGAACGCGTCGATGTATGACGGCTCGACCGCGACGGCTGAGGCGGCGCTGATGGCGCGGCGGATCACCAAGCGGAAGAAAGTCGTGATGGCCGGCGGCCTTCATCCTCATTATGCTGAGGTTGTCCGGACCAACGAAGAGTTGATCGGTGACACCGTGATCCAAGCGCCCGCAACCCCCGGCGCTCGCGCAGTCATGGACATGATCGACGACGAGACGTCCTGTGTGATTGTCCAGAGCCCTGACGTTTTCGGTTTCTTGAGGAACATTGAGGATCTCTCCGCTAAGGCGCAGGCCCATGGCGCTTTGCTCGTCGCTGTGGTGACAGAGGCGACATCGTTCGGCCTCTTGAAATCACCCGGCAGTCAGGGTGCTGACATCGTCGTGGCCGAAGGCCAAGCCATTGGCAACGCGCTCAATTTTGGCGGCCCTTACCTGGGTCTCTTCGCAGCACGGCAGAAGCATATCCGGCACATGCCCGGGCGGCTTTGCGGCGAAACGGTGGATGCGGATGGTCAGCGCGGTTTCGTCCTGACGCTCTCAACCCGGGAGCAGCACATCCGTCGGGACAAGGCGACGTCGAACATCTGCACGAATTCGGGTCTTTGTGCCCTTGCCTTCACGGTGCATATGTCCCTTCTAGGAGGAAAGGGCCTCCGCGAGGTGGCAACCTTGAGCCATGAGAGCGCCGTGAAGGCGGCTGCTGCGCTTGAGGCGGTTGATGGCGTCGACGTGCTCAATGACACATTCTACAACGAGTTCACTGTCCGTCTGCCGAAGAATGCGGGCGATGTGGTTGATCAACTGGCCGCCCAGGGCATCATCGCTGGGGTTCCTGGGACAAGGCTGTGGCCCGGAAGCGCTGAGCACGAGAACCTGCTGATCATCGCAGCGACAGAGCTGACGACGGACGCCGACGTGCAGGCACTCGCATCAGCACTCAAAGCAGCAATCTAGGAGACGCTCCATGCAAGGGGAAAAGGTCTTCTCACAGAAAAAGCGCGACGAGCGCTACGAGCTGAAGTTTGAGGACGAGGAGATCGTCTTCAACGGGAACGATGGCCAGAGCACCTGGGTCGTTCGTCAGCAGTATGAGCAAGTGCCTTTCGATAGCTCAACGTTCCAGGCGAAGAACACATGGTTCCGCAATGTTGGATTCATCTGGCTCGCTATCGGCACGTTGCAGATCTTTGCCTGGCTGCCTGAGGCCTCGCTCACGAGCTTTCCTTTTCTGTGGCCAGCGCTCGGCGCGGGGTTTGTGACGGCGTTTTACCTCTTGCAGCGCAAGTACACCTTTTTTGACTCCGATGCCGGACGGATCGTGGTGCTGCAGGACGAGCAGCACGACGAGATCGTGACCGAGATCGAGCAGCGCCGGAATGAGCAGATCTTGAGCAGGTATGGACAGGTGCTGATCGATAATGATCCGGAGCGGGAGCGTTCGCGGTTTAAGTTCCTTCTCGACCGCGGCGTTATCGATGAACCGCGATACAACGAGGCGCTCCGAGAAATCGAACAGGCCGATGTGCCCGATCTGCTCGAGCCGCCAGACCAGACGCCACCATCGGGGACGGTTCACTGATGCCCAAGATCGATCGCAATAAGATTGAGCCCTATGAGCGTGCTGTCTATCCCGGTGCGCTCCGTGAGCGGACGGCGGGTTATCAGAAGCTCAAACTGTCCGACGCTGGCGGTCTCACCCAATTCGGCATTGGCGAAGTCACACTTGAGCCAGGAAGTTCGAGTGGGATCTATCACTGGCATAGCCTGGAGGACGAGTTTCTCTACGTGCTCGAGGGTGAGCTGACGATTGTCGAGGGCGGCGAGGTCTACACGCTCGGCCCCGGCGAGTCGGCCGCCTTCAAGGCCGGTGTGGAGGTTGGGCACACAGCGGAAAATCGCAGCGACAAGCCTGTGCGCTTCCTCGAACTCGGTTCACGGATCGAAGACGAGATTTGCTACTACCCCGGCATCGATATGCGCTTTGTGCGCAGTGCGTTCCATCTGTTCGAAACACGAGACGGCGCGCCCCACGACCACAGCAAGACACCCGGCTCGCTTGATGAGGCCGATACCTATTCCAACATCAATCCCACACGGACGAAGCATGACTGATACGTTCACTGGACATAAAGCTCTCGATCTTGAAGTTCCGCTGCTGTTTGAAGAAGGCAGCTACGAGAAATCTGGCGTCGATCTGCCCGCGCCTTCTGGTGAGGCGAGCCGCCTGGGCGATCATGCTGCACCTGAAACGCCCGCACTGCCTGCGTTCTCTGAACCTGGCGCGATGCGGCACTTCGTAAGGCTCAGCCAGAAAAACTACGCCATTGATATGGGGATCTTCCCCCTTGGTTCGTGTACGATGAAACACAATCCGCGCCTTAATGAGCGGATGGCGCGGCTTCCTGGGTTTGCTGATCTTCATCCGCTGCAGCCTGATGGGACGACGCACGGGGCGCTGGAGCTGATCGCGGAGCTGCAGAATTGGCTTTGCGAGATGACAGGCATGCCTGCCGTCGCGATGAGCCCCAAAGCTGGCGCCCATGGCGAGCTTTGCGGCATGATGGCCATCCGCGCAGCGATCGTCGCCAACGGTGAGGCGGAGACCCGCACCCGTGTCCTCGTCCCCGAGTCCGCACACGGTACGAACCCGGCGACTGCTGCGCAGTGCGGTTTTTCAGTGGATAAACTGCCGTCGACGGATGATGGCCGGGTTGATCTTGCGGCGATGAAAGAAAAGCTGGGCCCGGACGTTGCCGCAATCATGGTGACGAACCCCAACACGTGCGGGCTGTTCGAGCGTGATATCCGGGCGATGGCTGATGCCGTCCACGAAGCCGGTGGCTATTTCTACTGCGACGGCGCGAACTTCAACGCGATTGTGGGCAAAGCGCGGCCAGGCGATCTTGGTGTCGACGCGATGCATATCAATCTGCACAAGACCTTTTCGACGCCTCACGGCGGCGGCGGCCCAGGTTCGGGCCCGACGGTTCTGTCAGAAGCGTTGAAGCCTTTTGCGCCGATCCCCGCTGTGGTCTCGACCGGAAGTGGGTTCACCGTTCACGAGACAGAGGACGGTGATTTTACCCAAGCCTTTGGCCGGATGACCGCGTTCCACGGACAAATGGGCATGTTCGTCCGGGCACTGAGCTATATGCTGAGCCACGGCGCTGATGGTCTTCGCCGCGTGGGTGAGGACTCTGTTCTCAACGCGAACTATGTCCGTGTTCGGCTCGCCGAGGAGATGACGCAAGGCTACCCTGGCACCTGTATGCATGAGGCGCTGTTCTCGGACGCATTTCTCAAAGAAAGCGGTGTGGGGACCATCGATTTTGCCAAGGCGATGATCGATGAAGGATTCCATCCGATGACGATGTATTTCCCGCTGGTTGTATCAGGCGCGATGCTGATCGAACCCACTGAGTGCGAGTCGAAAGCCTCGTTGGACGAGTTCTGCGATTCGCTTCTTGGCCTCGCGCGCGCTGCGAAAGCGGGAGAAAAGGACCGCTTTGAACAGGCGCCGCGCTTTGCGCCGCGTAAGCGTCTTGATGAGACCAAAGCCGCGAGAAAGCCGATCCTACGCTGGACACCGCCGGGTCCCGAAGCCATGGCGGCCGAGTAAAAAACCCGTGCGATTAGAAGGGCTCAGTCAGGAGCCCTTCGGTCGCAGGCTCAACACCCGTTAGCCCCTGCGGCAGACAATCGCTGTAGCCGGCGCGCCAACCTGCGGCGTAGCTCTCGTCCTCGCGGAAGAGATAGGCGTCGCGGAAGACGCTGGTGTCGAACTTCGCCTGGCGCGCATTGGCCGTGCGGCAGCCGTCGCTGAACCCTTGGGTGTAGTAAGGGCCATCCACAACTTCTGGATCGATCCCGATACAGGAGGCCAGGAGACAAACTGACGTCAGAAGGGCAAGGCGCATGGCGAATCTCCGTGGCTTGGTTGAAGATAGGAGCAGTGAGCTGGTGGCGCCAGGACCCTTTCGTACGTTGGTTTTCGTGCTTTGCAGTCATCAACGGTTGACGTGGGGACGTCTTCTGCGTTTTTTCAGTGGCGGTGGGCGGCGCACCATGATGTGCCGCGTTGAGTTTTGTCCGAAGGCGGTGTGATGCGGAGCTTGTTGTCGATATCAGGACGCCGCTTCGGTCTCGCCATCACCTTGGCGCTGCTCTGGCTCTTCCTGTCGGGCTATTGGAACCATGCCACCCTCGTGGCCTTTGGCGCGTTCAGTGTCGCGATAGCCGTATGGCTCGCCGATCGTGCTGAGGTGGTCGATGGCGAAGGCGTGCCTACTGTCCTGCTGCCCGGGATACTCGGTTATATTGCTTGGCTATTTCTCGAGATCGGTAAGGCCAATGTGCAGGTCGCGCGGGAAATCTTGCGCCGGGAGATCAAGCTGTCACCCAAATTGATCCGTGTACCGGCCGACCAGCCAAGTGATTTAACGCGAACGATTTTTGGCAATTCCATTACGTTGACGCCTGGCACCGTGACGGTCGACGTCCGGGAGGACAGCATGCTGGTTCACGCGTTGACCGAGGACCTCGCCGATGAAGAGGGGCTCGCCAAGATGGGTGCACAGGTGTCGGCGCTTGAGTCGAGAAGGAGCGCGCGCTGATGTTTGTCGCCGCGACCGCCGCCATTGTTGTTGCCATGGCGCTTATGCTCGTGCGAGCGATTTCGGGTCCAACCGTTTATGACCGTGTGCTGAGCGTCAACAGCTTTGGTACAAAGACAGTGCTTCTTCTCGCCGTTCTCGGGTTTCTTATGGGGCGGCCGGAGTTCTTGGACATCGCGCTTCTTTATGCGCTCATCAACTTTGTCGGCACGATCGCGATCCTGAAGTTCTTTCGGTACCGCGAGATCGACGGGCCGATGCTTGATCAGGATCCCCTGGTCGTGGAGGAGCAAGACGCATGAGCCAGCTCCTTGATGTTCTAACGCTGATCTTGCTCGTCTCGGGCGGTGTCTTCACCGTGATCGGGGCTGTCGGTGTCCTGCGGTTCCCAGACTTTTACACCCGGATCCACGCCGCCGGCGTGACGGATACGCTGGGTGCGGATCTTATTTTGTTCGGCCTCCTTCTTCAGGCGCCAGGCTTTATGGTGGCGATCAAGCTGGTGATGATCATCGGCCTCTTTCTACTGACGAGCCCGGTGGCAACGCACTCGATCGCCCACGCAGCCTATGCGGGCCGGGAGGCACCGCTCACAGGCAAGCTTCTTCTCCGGCAAAACGTGCCGCTGTCGCTCGAGCGCACGGAGCAAGCGGGCACTGACAAAGAGGTGGAGGCATGATGATCGCCGATGCACCGGTTGAGGTGGTCTACCACACACCTGCCACCGCCAACGTTTTGGCGGAGATCGCAATCCTGACGCTCCTCGTCACTTGCGCGATAGCGATGATCCGCATGCGGCAACTCTTTGCTGTTGCGATGCTGTCAGGCATCTACTCGCTTTTGTCGGCTGCGTTCTTCGTGGCGCTCGACGCGGTGGACGTCGCCTTTACTGAGGCGGCGGTGGGCGCAGGGATCTCGACCGTGCTCGTCCTCTCAGGCATCGCGCTCACGTCAAAGAGCGAGAAGAGGGAGACGCAGCGGCGTCCTTGGGTGCCGCTCTTCGTCACCGGCATCACGGGCGCAGCGCTGATTTACGCCACGGTCGATATGCCCGCTTTTGGCGATCCCGACGCGCCAGCCAACGCCTATGTTGGGCGTGAGTATCTCATCCAAACGCCAGCCGATGTGGAAGTTCCCAACGTGGTGACAGCGGTGCTCGCGAGCTATCGGGGCTTTGATACGTTGGGCGAGACCGTGGTCGTGTTCACGGCCGGCCTTGCGTGCATCTTGCTTCTCGGCTCGGCCGCGATCCGCGGCGGCGGCGGTGATGGGCGCGATCATGACGAGGAGGAGACCTGATGGGCCACTTGATCCTCCGGGTGACGATCAAAATCCTGTTCGCACCGATCATCATCTTTGCGCTCTATGTTCAGTTCCATGGCGACTACGGCCCGGGCGGCGGCTTTCAGGCCGGAGTGATCCTGGCGTCGGCCTTTATCCTTTATGCCCTGGGCTTTGGCCTCAAACAGAGCCACCGGGTGATCCCGCCCAGCTGGCTTCCGATCGGTATGGCCATCGGGGTGCTGATTTATGCGGGGACTGGGGTCTACACGCTGATGCTTGGCGGCAATTTCCTGGATTACGACGTGATCCAGCCCGACAGCCATCACCATGCTGGTCAGCATATCGGCATCATCGCGGTGGAGCTTGGGGTGGGGCTCGCGGTGGCCACAACGATGCTGCAGATCTTCTACGCGTTCGCAGGGCGTGAGCCTGAACCTTCGGATGACGCTTGGTGATGCTCGAGTTTGCTTTAGAACGTTACAACTACTGGATCGTCATCGCACTGATGATGATCGGCCTCTATATCGTGTTCTCGCGCGGAAACTTGGTGAAGACGCTGATCGGTCTCAACCTGTTCCAAACCTCCGTGTTCATCTTTTATATCACGGTCGGTAAGGTTGTGGGCGGGACAGCGCCCATCCTGATCGGCGGTCATTCTGAAGGCGGTCATGGCGACGATCATGGCGGGGGCCATGGTGACGACCACGGCGGTGACCATCATGACACCCATCACGATGCCGCGTTGAGCGCGGAAGACGCTGTTGCCGCAGTTCAAGGCGATCTTGTCAATCGCATGGGCGCTGAGCCAGCGGGCGATGGTCATATCACAGGTCATGAAAGCCTGCACGAGGGCCCTCATGGTGTGGAGAGCAACTCACTCTTCACCGGGTCGCCCGGCGAAGAGGTGCCGGACTTGATCACCCGGTCTGGCGCAGCGGACCTGCCGCATGCGGATGCCGAACACGCCGCGGCCGGGCTTGACGTTCTTTACTCGAACCCATTGCCCCACGTTCTAATCCTGACGGCGATTGTCGTGGGCGTGGCCACCACCGCGGTGGGCCTCTCGCTCGCCGTGCGGATCCGTGAAGCCTACGGAACGGTCGAAGAAGATGACATCGAGGCGATCGACAACAAGACCACCTTGGCGGAGGTCATGGCTTAGATGCTGCTGAACGACCTTCCCGTCCTTCCGGTGATCCTGCCGCTCGTCGCAGCGCCCGTCTGTCTGCTGTTGCCCAACAACCGGCTGCCAGGTCTCTTCGCCTCTCTGATTGCGGCGATTGCTGCCATCAGCTCAGCGATGCTTCTTGCTGAAGTGGCGGCGAACGGGCCCGCCAATTACGACTTGGGCGGATGGGCAGCGCCGCTTGGCATCGTCTACCGCGTCGACATCGCGGGCGCGCTGGTGATGACGCTGGTGGCTGCGATGGCGGCTGTCACCATTCCGTATGCCATACGGAGCATTGAGGCGGAGATCGCGAAGTCGCAGACCAGTGCGTTTTTCGCGATGTTCCTCATCTGCTTTGCTGGCCTGATCGGCGTCGTGGCGACGGGTGACGCGTTCAACGTCTTTGTCTTTCTCGAGATCAGCTCTCTTTCGACCTATACGCTGGTGGCGATGGGGGCGAAGCGCGATCGCCGCGCCCTAACGGCCGCATTCACCTATCTCGTTCTGGGCACCATCGGCGCGACATTCTTCGTCATCGGGCTGGGGCTTCTTTATCAGGTGACCGGCACGCTCAACATGCTCGACATCCATGAGCGGATGGTGGGGCAGGACAACCGCGTGGTGCGGGCAGCGTTTGCCTTTATCTTCACGGGCCTGGCGCTAAAGCTGGCCATGTTCCCGCTGCACCAGTGGCTGCCCAATGCCTACACATTCGCACCGGCGTCGGTGACAGCGTTCTTGGCGTCGACAGCGACGAAGGTCGCGATCTACGCGATGCTGCGGTTCCTTTTCACCGTCTACGGATTTCAGTTCGGTTTTATGGATGTCGCCTTCGCGTTCTTCCTGCTGCTTGGCATGCTAGGGATGTTCGTTGCGAGCTTGATCGCGGTCTTCCGAGACAACGTGAAGATGATCTTCGCTTACTCGTCGGTGGCGCAGATCGGTTACATGCTGTTGGGCATCAGCTTCGCGACGCCAGAGGGGGTTGCCGCAGCGCTTGTCTACGTGGTGAACCACGCGGTCACCAAAGCCGCGTTGTTCATGGCCGTGGGCGCGGTGGTCTATTCGATCGGTTCAAGCCGGATGCCGGCCTTCCGTGGATTGGCCAAACGTATGCCGGTGACGGCAGGCGCACTCATCGTTGGCGGCCTTGCCCTTGTTGGTGTGCCGATGACCGCAGGTTTCATTTCCAAGTGGCTGCTGATCCGCGCTGCGTTTGAAGCGACGCTGCCCGTCTCGAGTTTGTTCCTGGTGCTGTTCATCGTCTCTACCACGCTCTTGGCTGTGGGATATGTGGGACGGCTCGTTTGGGAGATGACGCTGCGCGAACCGGAAGGGCAGGTGGAGATGAAGCCTGTGCCGATGGGTATGATCATCCCGATGCTGCTCGTCACGTTCTTGACCTTCTATCTCGGCGTGAACGCCGATGGGCTTGTGAAATTGGCTGAGGCTGCTGCTCGGGAGCTTCTCAACACGGGCCTTGGTACGGGAGGAGCATTCTGATGGGAGCTCTTCTTCATATGGTGTCGGCGGAGGCAGCTCTCGCGGGCGCGCTCATCACACCGCTGATCGGCCTCGTCTTCATCAGTCTCCTCGACCGTTCTCCTGATGCGCGGGAAGCCAGCACGCTCGCAACCGGGCTCATCACACTGCTCTTTACGGCGACGATCTTCGTCGCGGTGGGCGAGGGCGCGCGGCCGGTGCTGACGCTGTTTGAGATGCTGCCGGGTCTGACGGTCAGCTTCTCAGTTGAGCCTTTGGGAGCGCTCTTTGGGCTGATCGCTTCGGGTCTTTGGCTGGTGAACTCGGTTTACTCGATCGGGTATATGCGCGGGAACAAGGAGAAGGCGCAGACGCGGTTCTACATGAGCTTCGCGATCGCCATCACGGCCGCGCTCGGCATTGCGTATTCAGGCAATCTTCTGACCTTCTTTCTTTTCTACGAAACACTGACGATTTCGACCTTCCCGCTGGTCACCCATAAGCGGGATGAAAAGGCGAGGGCAGGCGGTCGGGTGTATATCGGTATCCTGATGGGCACATCGATTGGCCTTCTCCTACCCGCAGTGATTTGCACCTATTGGCTGACCGGCACGACCGATTTCGTCTTGGGCGGCATTATCGCTGAGCATGTCCGGCCGACCTCGGCTTGGACCGCCATTCTTCTGTGCCTTTTTGCCTTCGGAACCGCAAAAGCGGCCTTGATGCCGACCCACCCATGGCTGCCTAACGCCATGGTCGCGCCGACGCCGGTGTCCGCCTTCCTTCATGCCGTGGCGGTGGTGAAGGCTGGGGTGTTCGGGATCATGAAGATCAGTCTCTACACGTTCGGTGCAGAGACGCTCCAGGGCACGATCGCTTCGGACATCATTCTCTATATCGCTGCGGCCTCGATCCTGATTGCGTCAGGTATCGCGATGACCCAGGACAATCTGAAGGCGCGCCTTGCCTATTCGACCGTCAGTCAGCTGAGTTATATCACGCTCGGCGCCATGCTTGCGAACCGGCTCGGTATCATCGGTGGGTCGACGCAGATCGCCGCCCACGCGCTTGGCAAGATGACCCTCTTCATGTGCGCTGGTGCGATCTACACCGCTGCGCACAAGAGCCTCATTTCAGAGATGCGGGGCCTGGCGCGGATCATGCCCTACACGTTCATCGCTTACATTATCGGTGCGTGTTCGATCATTGGTCTTCCGCCGATGGCCGGAAGCTGGCCGAAATTCTTCTTGATGCTCGGGTCGGTGGATCGTGGTGAGCTGATTTTGCTGGCTGTCTTGATCATCTCAAGCCTGATGAACATCGTCTATCTGATGGCGCCTGCAGTACGCGGCTTTATGGATCCGCCGCCCGATAGTCAGGGAACAGAGATTGCTGAGGCGCCAGCCTTCTGTCTGGTCCCGGCTTGGACCACAGCCATTGGGACGATTATCCTGTTCCTCTTTATGGGCGACCTCGTTCGCTATCTTGAACCTTTGGTGGCCGGCTTATGAGCGACGACGCGCCGAAAATTCTCCCGCAAGAGCGGTCTGCGTTTGAGCAGCCATCCACCCTGAAGTGGATCTGGATTGGCGTGCCCGCCGGTTGTGCGTTCTTCGGTCTGATGAACATCGTGCTCGCGATCCTGCACAAGACGCATCCCCATTTCACGATTGATGCGTTTCCTGTGTTCTATGGCGTCGTCGGTTTCGTCAGCTTCTCGTTCATCGTTCTCGCGGGCCAGCATTTGCGGAAGATCCTGATGCGGCCGGAGGGGTATTATGACGGCGAGGAGGGCGAGCGATGATCCCGTTTTTGCCCTCTGACATCAGCCCAGCGGTGCTTTTGATTGTCGCCGGTGTTTTCGCTGCTGGCGTTGGCCCCACGGCGCGCGGCGTCATCGGTCTCATCGCGGTGGCGTTGAGCGCGCTCCAGCTCTACGCCCTCGGCGTGGGGACGATGGAGGCGCCGGTCATCTATGGCGATACGTCCATCGCAGGCTTTGATATCATCCCCTTGCGGATGGATAAGCTGTCGGTCATTTTCGCCACCATCTTCCACGTCGCGGCACTGATCAACGTCATCTACGGATGGTCCCATGCCAAACGGATCGAGGCCTCGATGGGCCTCATCTATGCTGGCTCCGCCATCGGCGGCGCGCTCGCGGGCGATCTCATCACCCTCTTTATCTATTGGGAGATCGCGGCGCTTTCCTCTGTGTTCATCGTTTGGGCTGGTGGCGGCCATGCGGCGTTTAAAGCTGGCATGCGCTACCTGGTGATCCAAGTTCTCTCCGGTCTGTTGCTCCTGTCGGGGATCACGGTGCACCTCATGGGCGGCGGTAGCACCGCGTTTGAGGCGTTCCAGCTCACGGATGAGAACGGTGTTGATCTGGCCGCTCTGCTGATCCTCCTGGCGTTTGCGATCAAGGCAGCGTTCCCGCTCCTCCACACCTGGCTTCAGGACAGCTACCCCAAGGCGACGGCGGTGGGCGCAGTTCTGCTGTCCGCTTTCACGACCAAGCTCGCGATCTATACCCTTGCGCGCGGATTTGCCGGGACAGATATCTTGATCCCGATTGGCTGCATTATGACGGCCTTCCCGGTCTTCTTTGCCCTGATTGAAAATGATCTTCGGAAAGTGCTCGCCTACAGCCTGAACAACCAGCTTGGCTTCATGGTTTGCGCGATCGGTATTGGTACGCCTCTCGCGATCAATGGTGCTTCGGCCCATGCCTTCGTTCACATCATCTACAAAGCGCTTCTCTTTATGGGCATGGGCGCTGTTCTTGTCCGTGTGGGAACAACCAAAGCGACAGAGCTTGGCGGTCTTCATAAATCGATGCCGTGGACCACGGTGTTCACGATCATCGGCGCGGCATCGATCTCGGCCTTTCCGCTGTTCTCAGGCTTTGTGGCGAAGTCGATGATCACCTTGGCGGCGGCGGAGGCGCATATGCTCTTCGCCTATCTGGTTCTCCTTTTCGCGAGCGCCGGTGTGCTCGAGCACTCCGGGATCAAGATTCCCTATTTCGCCTTCTTCGCCCATGACCGGTTTGCGCCGTCGAACACAGGGCAAGCTCGTCCGGAGGAAGCGCCGCGCCCGATGCTGATTGCGATGGGTATCGCGGCTTTCCTTTGCCTCTTCATCGGTTTCTACCCGCCAGTCCTCTACGGGCTCTTGCCCTATGAGACGGACTATCATGCGTACACGGCAGAGCATGTGGCGACGCAGATGCAGCTTCTGCTGTTTGCCATCCTCGCATTCATGCTGCTCGTTCGGTTCAAGCTCTATCCCGATGAGGTCCGTTCGGTGAACCTGGATGTCGACTGGTTCTGGCGCGTGCCCGGACGCAAGGCGCTCATGGGCGCGGTGCAGGCGACGGCCGCAATCTGGCATGTCCTGTGGCACGCCATCCAGAACGTGATCGCGAGCCTGCTGCGCTGGCTCTACGCGACCCATGGTCCGGCGGGCGTGATCGCTAAGAACTGGGCCGTTGGCTACACGGCGCTCACCACGGCGGTGGTTCTGGCGGCGGTCTTGCTGGGTGTGCTCTTCACCTAAAGAAGGCGATGACAGGGGCGCCTGGCTCTGCTAGCGCGCGCGGTCATGTTGAAACTCGCCATCATCGGTCGCCCCAATGTGGGCAAGTCCACGCTGTTTAACCGCCTTGCCGGGCGGAAACTGGCGATCGTCGACGATCGCCCTGGCGTGACGCGCGATCGCCGCGACCTCGACATCCAGTTTGGTGACTATGAGGTCCGGTTGATGGACACCGCTGGGCTTGAGGACGCAGCCGACGGCTCACTTCAAGCGCGGATGCGAGCAGGCACCGAACGGGCCGTGGCAGAAGCCGACGTTGCGTTCTTCCTTGTCGATGCGCGCTCGGGGCTGACGGCCCAGGACCACAATTTGGCTGAGATCCTCCGGCTCTCGCCAACGCCTGTTGTGGTTGTCGCCAACAAGACCGAGGGGCGGGGTGAAGAGGGCGCTTACGAGGCGTTTGAACTCGGCCTCGGTGAACCGGTGGCGATCTCCGCTGAGCACGGCGAGGGCATGGCGGATCTCTACAAAGCCCTCAGCGATGCCGTGGAAGAACACGGCATCGATCCTGACAAAGATCCTGACGAAGAGAGCGAGCTCAAACCCCTCCGTGTCGCGATTGTTGGGCGCCCCAATGCGGGCAAGTCGACCCTGATCAATCGCCTCTTGGAAGAAGAGCGTATGCTGACGGGTCCCGAAGCGGGGATCACGCGCGACTCAATCTCCGTTGACTGGACCTGGGATGATGGCGAACGCGAATGGCCGGTGAGCCTTTGGGACACCGCGGGCATGCGCAAAAAGGCGAAGGTCCAGGACAAGCTCGAAAAACTGTCTGTGGGCGACACGCTGCGGGCGATCAGGTTTTCCGAGGTGACGGTCCTCATGATCGACGCCACCATGCCGTTCGAGAAACAGGACCTGCAGATCGCTGATTTCATGTCCAATGAAGGGCGGGCGGCGATCATCGCGGTCAACAAATGGGACTTGGTGGAAGACACTGATCTTGCTGCCAAAGAGCTGCGACTCGATGCTCTGCGGGCGATGCCGCAGTTCGGCGGTGTCCGGATCGTCTTCCTTTCCGCGCTCACAGGACGGCATACCGATAAACTCATGCCTGCCATCAAAGAGGCCTATATCGATTGGAATGCCAAGGTGAAAACCTCGGACCTCAATGATTGGCTGTCCGGTGTTCAGGCGCACCACCCGCCGCCAGCAGTAGGCGGTAGGCGGATCAAAATGCGCTACGCTGCGCAGATCAAATCTCGCCCGCCAACCTTTGTCATCAAATGTGCACGGGCTGCCGATGTGCCGGAGACCTACCGTCGCTACCTGATCAACTCCCTTCGCGAAGCATTTGACCTGAACGGAACGCCAGTGCGGCTTCAGTTGAAGGCCGGCGACAACCCCTACGCAGAGCGGGCGAAAAAGCGTCGCTGACATTTTCCCGTTCAACGAAGGCTCGACAGCCCTTGACCCTTAGCTCGCACCTCAATAAAGAACGAACGTTCGTTTTATGAGGTGGGGCCATGCCAACACTGTCTCCAGAAAGGCTGAAGGAGCGGCAGGAAGAGATTCTGCTCGCGGCGCTGCGGTGTTTTGGGCGCAAAGGCTATGAAGCGACTTCGATGCGAGACCTCTCCGCGGAGGCGGGGGTGTCCATCGGGGGCCTCTATGCGCATTTCGACAGCAAAGAGGCGGTGCTGAAGGGTGTTGCGCGGCTGTTCCGGGAGCGCGAGCGGGAAGCGCTTGCGCAGCGGCAACCGGCTTCACCGTCATCAATCGGCGAGCTGATCGATGAACTGTGGGTCCAGTACGACACCGCATACACGTCCAATCCCGATGCGCTGAAAACGGATGTGTTGTTGCTTGGGGAAGCCATCCGGTTGGAGCCTCTCAGAGAGGTGCTTTCGGACCGTGACCGCCAAAACATGCGCTATACGGAGACAAGCGCCGAAGCTGTCTCGGATCTCAAAGACAACGCGCGACAGATCTCTGTTCTTCTGACAGCGTTCAGTTACGGCATCGCGATTTTGGACGCGTTTCATGATGACGTTGCGCCATCGGACTGCTTCGACGCGCTTCGCGTCTTGTTGGGTGCGGGGCAAGAGTGATGACGAGCCAAGAGCAACATCGGGGGTACACGCAGCTTGGCCCCAACCGTCACCACCGCGTGTGGCCGTTCTTTCTGCTGATCTTTGCATCGTGGATTGTCTGGATTCCAGCGGGCGCGAGGATTGCTGGTATCCTACCGTTCGCTTGGCCGTTTGAACTTGCCTTTATCGGTGCTTTTTTCCCGTGCTTTCTCGCTTTCTGGATGACCGCGAGGAGCGCCGGGTTGTCAGGCGTTGCGGGCTTGCTGAAGCGCTTTGTGGCGTGGCGCTTTCCCCCTGGGTACTGGCTCTATGCAGTGTTCGCCATGCCAGCGGCGGCGTTTGTTACTGCACTCCTTTTATCGGTAAGCGGAGCACCCGGATTGCTTGGCGACGGCATCGAGCGGCTTGTGAGCGGCGAGGCGATGCAGGCAGTGTTGGACCGCAACAGCCGAAACTTCTACGAGAGCGCGGGGCCAGCCGATGCATACCGTGCATTCAGCTCGTCGTCGCCCATCGCCTTTGCTCTCGCATTTCTCGGTCTAGCGCTGGTCGAAGGCGGCGTGAGCGAAGAACCAGGTTGGAGAGCCTGGGCTTATCCCATCCTCCGGGATCGGTTGGCCGCATTGCCAGCTGCCGGTGTCGTGGGGCTCTTCTGGGCGCTATGGCATATCGGGCCACTCCAATGGGCCATCTTGTTTGCCGACGGAACAGGCGCGTTCTTCGCTTTCCTGCCGGAGCACATGCTTCTCTACATCATCGGTGTGCTGCCGCTCGCAATCATCTTTTCGTGGCTCTATGAGGCCACGGGCGGCTCACTGCTTGTCTGTTTTGTCGTCCATGCGAGCTTCAACATCACCAGCACGATGTCGAACGCCATGTTCGACGGCCCGGTGGTGCTTGGCGTCATCGCGCTTCTCTGGTTGACCGTGGTGACGATACTGTGGCGTCTTGGCTGGCGGAGTTTTGGTGTGCCCGTAAACAGATAAAAGGTTCAGTGCCAGCCTCTGCACTGGCCTGGCGAACTGAATGCACTAATCAGAAAACAGGGCACTGATTAAAACCGCGAAGGCAGCGACACCAGAAGCCACGTATGTGTAGACAACCCAAAAAAAGATGCCGATGCGGTCGGCGTCGTCCCTTGGGTCAACGAAGTGCTCAGCGTGGAACACATAGGCTGCACCGATCATAGCGGGAAGCAACGCGAGACCAAAGACCCACGCGACAGCGCCGCGATCACCTATTCGCAGTAAGTAAGCAGTTGTGGCACCGCTCAACAGCAGAGGTAAAATGGTGTGAACGAACGTCACCGCTTCAGTTCACGGATCGCGTTCTCAAGGCCTTCAAGAGTGAGCGGGAACATCCGCCCGTCCATGATCTGTTCGGTGAGGTCGATCGAGGGCGAGTAGCGCCAGCGATCGTCCGGGATCGGATTGAGCCATACGGACTTTTCATAGATCTGGAGGAGGCGCTTCATCCAGATCGCACCCGCTTCCTCGTTGAAGTACTCGACGGAGCCACCGGGCATGGTGATCTCATACGGGCTCATGGAAGCGTCACCCACGAAGAGCACCATATAGTCCGAGCCATAGGTGTGCAGAACATCCCAAGTTGGTGTTTTCTCTGACCAGCGGCGCGCGTTGTCCTTCCAGACGAAGTCGTAGAGGAAATTGTGGAAGTAGAAATACTCCAGATGTTTGAACTCGGATTTGACCGCCGAGAACAGCTCCTCACAGAGCTTCACATAGGGGTCCATCGAGCCGCCGATGTCGAAGAAGACGAGGAGCTTGACCGCGTTCCTCCGTTCAGGGCGCATTTGCACATCAAGGAAACCGTGCCGCGCCGTGGCGTCGATCGTGCCATCAAGATCGAACTCATCCGCCGCGCCCTGCCGCGCAAAACGGCGGAGCTTTCTGAGGGCGACTTTGATGTTCCGGGTACCAATCTCAACGTCGCCGTCGAGATTCTTATAGTCGCGCTTCTCCCACACCTTGACCGCTTTTTTGTTCTTGGACTGACCACCGATACGAACGCCCTCAGGATGATATCCCGAATGGCCGAAGGGCGAGGTCCCACCTGTGCCGATCCACTTGTTGCCGCCCTCGTGGCGCTTCTTTTGCTCGTTGAGGCGCTCCTCGAGCGTTTTCATGAGCTCGTCCCAGCCGCCGAGCTTTTCGATCTCCGCCTTCTCTTCCTCGGTCAGGAATTTTTCATTGAGAGCGCGGAGCCAGTCTTCGGGGATCTCGCGCTCATGCTCTGGCAGATCGGCGAGGGCTTCGATGCCTTTGAACACCTCGCCAAACACCCGGTCGAACTTGTCGAGATGGCGCTCGTCTTTGACCAGCAGGCTGCGGGACAAATAGTAGAAATGCTCGACCTTCTGGTCAGCGAGGTCTGCATCCATCGCCTCAAGCAGCGTCAGGTATTCGCGCAGGCTGACGGGGACCTCTTTGGCCTTCAGCTCGTGGAAGAAATGCGTGAACATGGCGGTGCCTCGTCGTCGTTATCAAACGACTATAGAGGCGATCGGGGCGGGATCAACGCGGGGGCAGGGCGGCAGGATGGCACGTGCTGTGCCATCCAATAAGTGCCTCAATATCCGGCGACCGTCCCGTCTTTGCGCATCTCGGTGGCGCCAGCATAGACGCCCGTTTCCGGGTCGCGCATGATGGCCTGGTAGCCGCCGAACATCACACCATTGTCGACGATTTCGACATTGTGCCCCATCGCGCGCAGCCGCTCGACCGTCTCAGCTGGCACCCCTGGTTCGAGGTGCAGGACCCCCAGAGGATCGACGCCCTCAGCAGCGAGCGTATCGGTTGGTTGGCGGCCGCCATCGTGGTTGAAACGAGCCGCATCGCCAGCCTCTTGGATGTTCATTCCGTAGTCGACCATGTTGACCAGGATCTGCACGTGTCCCTGGGGCTGCATACCCCCGCCCATCAGGCCAAAGCTCATCAGAGGCTTACCGTCCCGCATCAGAAAGGCTGGGATGATGGTATGGAAAGGCCGTTTGCCGGGCTCGTAAGCATTCGGATGGTCAGGGTCGAGAGAGAAAAGCTCGCCGCGGTCCTGCAGCATGAAGCCGAGACCATCGGGGACCAACCCTGATCCCATGCCGCGATAGTTCGACTGAATAAGTGAGACCATCATGCCGTCCGCGTCAGCGACTGTGAGGTAAGTGGTGTCACCTTCGCCTTCGATCTTGGGCTCGCCGGGGCCGAAATCAGGCGCGGCAGCGCTTGCGTCGATCAGTGCAAAGCGTTCTTTGCCATACTCTTCCGAAAGGAGCGCCTGGACAGGCACATCGGAGAATTCCGGGTCCGCATAATACCGGGCGAGGTCTTCAAACGCGAGGCGCTTGGCTTCGGTCATGTGGTGGATGGCCTCGGCAGAGCCGCGTGACCATTGGGTGAGATCGACATTTTTGAGGATGTTGACCATCTGGAGGGCCGCAAAACCTTGCCCGTTGGGAGGGAGTTCACAAAGCTCTGTTCCCCGATAATCAGCGCAACCTGGCTCCACCCACTCGCTCTTGTGACTAGCCATGTCCTCGTAGCGAAGAGGGCCGCCAATGCGCTCCATATAGGCATCGATGGTCTCCGCGATCTCGCCCTCGTAGAACGCATCGCGGCCTTTGCGAGCGATCAAACGGTAGGTGTTGGCAAGATCGGGGTTTTTGAAGACCTCCCCGGCTCCGGCCGCGCCATCAGCAAAATAGGTCGCACGCGCATTATCGAACTCACCGATCATGTCGAGATTGCGCTCAAACGCCGCGAGATTGCGCTGGAAGTAGTAGGCAATCACCGGAGAAACTGGGAAACCATTCTCAGCGTAGTTGATCGCTGGTTCCAAAACTTTCCGCATACGCAGCTTGCCGAATTTATCGTGCAACTCGGCCCAACCGTCGACGGCACCGGGGACACTCACGGGCAGGGGACCGAGGGGAGGGATGCTCTCACCGTCGCCGATCTTAGCCTTCAGCTCATCCAGGGTCTGACCCTGCGGTGACCGCCCAGAGGCGTTGAGCCCGTAGAGCTTTTCCGTCTTGGGATCCCAGACAATGGCAAAGAGGTCGCCGCCGATGCCGTTTCCGGTTGGCTCCATCAAGCCCAGCGTGGCGTTGGCCGCGATCGCCGCATCCACGGCTGAGCCGCCAGCTTGCAAGATGTCGATCGCCACCTGGCTCGCCAAGGGATGGGCCGTCGCCGCCATGCCGTTCGCCGCATAGACGGGGCTGCGCGACCAGTCCGCACCAACAGGCCGGCCGCCAGGCCCGATGCCGGGACCCTCCTGGGCCTGAGACAGGCCGTTGAGCCCTATCGCCAGCGAAGTGAAGGCTGCGAGCCATGTTTTGATCCGTCCGGCCATCATCCGATCCCTTTTTCTGTCGTTGGAGAACACCTAAACGGCGCCGGGCCGGAGGCAAAGTGCGCTGGCTCATCTGGCGCGATTGCTGTTGTTCCATCTGATCTCACCACCGCTGCGTTGAGGCGAGATGAGTCGCAGCGCTTGTACGCTGGCCAGCGCTCACTTCCGGTCACCGCCGGCGAAGCTCGGAGACCGAGTCACTTGCGAGTGAGCTGCGACTGCCATTCCTCAGCATAGCGATCGAGCGCATCGATCTTTGCCGGGACCGTTAGGACCAGCCCATCGTCTTGGTTGTGACCACCCGGCCAACGGCTCGCCAGGGCGCAGCCTTTGACAACTCCGCCGGAGTTGAGAGAACGTAGGATTCTTTGCTTCGGCCGAAGTGCTGCAAGGATCTCACACAGAAGAATGTTGGCCGCGAATGACCCCTCAATGATCACGTCACCAGTCGTTTGCATCCTCGACAAGGTGTCGTCGATCATCAAGGCCGTATAAAGATTGGCCAACGCCTTGCCGTTGCTCGGTGGCGCCGAGATACTACCAGTATCATCCTTGTAGGGACCGGCGGCAGCGAAGCTTGGCAGAGCTTGGATCCCGGCGTCGACGACCGACTGCACGTCGCTGAGCTCGCAGCTTGTGGCGATGTCACAATCGGTGAGTTCACAGATCGTTTCGAACTCTCGCCCGCCCATGAAACGTGCTGTGGCGATAGGGTTGCCCAAGGCGTCGGTGTTCGCGAGCATATCATCGTGCTCGCGTAATCCGCCGATGTCCGTTGCCGCTGACATCGTGATCGTCCATGTTCCAGTGGAGATGACGGTGGGCGGTGTCTCACCGGTGGGCGGTAAGTAGGGAAGGTAGCCCGCGTTGCTGTCATGGAGCCCCGGCATGACAAGGCAATCGCTCGATAATCCGAGCTCGTTAGCCAGTGATGGCAGAATCTTGCCCAATGGCTCGAGGGGCGAAATGATCGGCGGAAGAGCTGCTCCGATATCCAGTGTGCGGATCATCGAGGAGAAGGTATGATCGCGCGGGTTCCAAAGATCCGTATGGCAACCGAGTGATGTCACTTCGCAAGCCAGCAGACCTGTCAGCCGATAGGCCCAATAGCTCGGGTATGGAAGGATCACGAGATTGGCTCGCTCCTCGTCCGATAACGGGCCCATGAGCCAGAAAAGCTGTCGACCCAGGTTGAGACCGGCTGGAAGATTGGGCGACAAGGTCTCGTGAAAAGGGGGCCGGATGGTGTCGTAGGGTTCCCGGGGAAGGCCATCGAACTCATAGTCAAGGACGGGCAGAAGCAGCTGCGTATTGCGGCGGTCAACAAGGGCAGCGCAGGCGCCGTGGGTGGATATGGCCAGCCGGTCGATGGTGAACCGTGACGCGACCTCCCGTGCCTGGTCCTTAAACCATGCCCAGATCCCCTCCACATCGACATGGGGGTAGGGTCCTTCGAGGATCACGGTGTTCGATCGGCGTACAGAGAAAAGCCGCTCTCCGCTCACCGACATAACAACGAGTTTGACGTGGGTTTTGCCAATGTCGAAAACGAGGGTGGCGAGTGGTTTGCTCATGCCGATTCTGAGTCGCTGCGCGGCCCGGTGAACATGACGCTTACCGCCAAAGCGAAATAGGCTCCTGTAGACCACATCAAAAAGATGTGGGCAGAGGGCCGTGTCATGCCAACGACGCCAGCAACGCCAATCGCTACGCTTGCGGCCAAGGCCAGACCAGCGCCGATTTGAAGGTAGTGGCTCATGGCAGAGGACGTCTGAGGGTGTGGCAAGTTGGCTCCGTCCACTGAAGACGTCAACTCTTCCGTGGTGTCCTGCACGGCGTCAGGCGCCATCCTCCACGCCAGTGCGCCGTACATCAAGAACCCGAAGATCCAGGCTGGTACAAACAGATAGAGGACATGCACGCCAACGACGAAGCCCAGATAGGCAGCTGCAGCGAGGGCGAGGAGCCAGCTTGCCAAGGCAGCTACATTAAGCGATCCGCCTGCTGACGTTGCCCAATAGCGACGCTTCCCCAGTCTTGGCAAAACATGATGCTCGGCCACAATGATCCCTCCTGTCGGCGCGAGCACCAGGGCCATCAGCCCCAAGAAGTTCAAAAGACCGGTGAACACAAAAGGAAAGCAAGCGATCACCGTGGTGACGGCTCCGACGACCAAGGTGACCCGTTCACGAGACCAATTCGGGTTGAGCGATTGGAAGGCCAGTCCAGCCCGATAGATCGTCGGGTTGGACGTGGTCCACCCAGCGATGATGACCGCTAGGATCCCCACGGGACCAAGGGCTTGGAACGCGACCTCACCGGCATCAAGGCTGACCAACTCGGTCTTCAACAGGACTGCCGCGCCCGCTCCCATGACGCCCGCCGCCAACCAAGCACCAAAGTGACCAATGAACATACCGAGTGCTGAGTACCAAGCGTATGATCCGTGTTTGGCGAACCGCAGGATCGTCATGTCGCCCAAGGCGCCGTGAAACGCGAGATTGGCTCCCCACGCGATGGCAATGACGTGGCCGATGCCCATGTCAGTGCCCCGGTCGGTCCAGATCCCATCCTCGGCGAGCAACAAGAAATCGCCCAACCCGCCTATCGCGTCGACGCTCGGTGTGGCGTCGATCAAGACAGGAATGAGGAGGCACCCGCCCACAAGAAACATAGCGATCATCCAGGGCGCAGACACCTCAGCGAAGCGCGCAACGAAGCCAAAGCCCTTCATGGCGGCGACAGTCACAACAGCGCCGACGGCCAAAGCGATCGCCACGAACCCGAAGCTGGTGGGAAACCATTCGACCTGCGGCGAGATCCCGAACAGGATGCGCACCGCGCTTGCCGACACGGTGATCATCGCGCCAGCCAGAACACAGAAGAGCGTGCCATTCACCATACTGTAGAGTTTGACGAAGCGTTCACCAGCGATCTTCTCCAAGTAGGCGTAAAGTGTGAGCCTGGTAGAAACGGCAATCGGTGCGCAGATGATCACCCAAGTGAGAACCGCCAGGGTGTTGCCAATGGCTAGGCCGACGATGACGTCCCGGGCACCAACGCCCCATGCGACGAAGAGTGCGCCGATTACAAACTCTGTCCCTGCCACATGTTCGCCAGCGTAGCTGGCCGCAAAGTAGCGGCCAGGCTTCAGGGCGCTCGGCGGCAGGGGTTGTCTGTCGAACTCGTTCATCGGGTACGCATTTCTAACTTTACCCCAGCGACCTTACGGCGCTTGCGTGGCGATGCAAGAAATTGATTGAAAATGATCGTAAGCGCCCGTATTGTTGAAAGGCTCAAGAGGGACGTGCGCCATGACCAGTTCGCTCAACAATCTCTGGAATGATGATCTAGCGCGGGACATGAGTGAACCTGAGCTGTTGCGGTATCGCTCAAATCTTCTTGGAGCTGATCTTCGCATCACCAATTTCGGCGGTGGTAACACGTCTGCGAAAGTGATCGAGAAAGACCCGCTCACAGGTGAAGCGACCGATGTTCTGTGGGTCAAGGGGTCAGGGGGTGACCTTGGATCAATCGACGCTGGCGGCTTTGCGACCCTTTATCTCGACAAACTCAAGGCACTTCGCAGGCTCTATCGCGGTCTGCAGCACGAAGACGAAATGGTCGGCTACCTGCCGCACTGCACCTTCGGCCTCAACACTCGGGCTGCCTCTATCGATACGCCTTTACACACCTACATCCGTCATAAGCATGTCGATCACATGCATCCCGACGCTGTTATCGCCATTGCGTGTACGGAGCGTTCAGAAGAGTTGACCCGCGAGGTCTTCGGTGGCCGCCTGGGTTGGTTGCCATGGCAGCGCCCGGGTTACGATCTTGGACTTAAACTGGGCGAGATCGCAGACGCGCATCCTGAACTCGAGGGCGTTGTTCTGGCCGGTCACGGCCTTTTCACCTGGGCGGACACCTCGAAGGACTGCTACCTGCGGACCCTTGATGTCATTTCTCGCGCAGCAGCTTGGCTCGAGCAGAACGAAAGTGGGCGTCCCTTCGGCGGCCCACGGTTTGCTGAGCCGCTAGCAGATGACACGCGCAACTGGGTCGCCGCGAAGATTATGCCGTCGTTGCGCGGCAAGATCACAGGTGATCAGCGTAAGGTCGGTCATTTTGACGACAGGCCAGAAGTCCTTGAGTTCGTTGGGGCGAATGATCTTCAGGCCTTAGCGACGCTCGGCACATCTTGTCCTGATCATTTCCTGCGTACCAAAATTCGGCCGTTGGTGCTCGACTTCGCTCCTGATGCGTCGGATCTTGCAGCAGAGACGGATCGTCTGCTGGGGGTGCTTGATCATCAGCTTTCAGAGTACAGACAGGACTACGCTGCTTACTACGATCGTTGCAAACGTCCGGGCAGTCCAGCGATGCGCGATCCGAACGCGGTGGTGTATCTGATCCCCGGTGTCGGCATGATGACCTTCGCGAAAGACAAGGCCACGGCGCGGGTGGCGAGCGAGTTCTACGTCAATGCGATCAACGTCATTCGTGGCGCAAGCTCCGTTGACAGATATATTGGGCTTGCCGAGCAAGAGGCGTTCGATATCGAGTACTGGGCCCTCGAGGAAGCAAAATTGCAACGGATGCCAAAGCCCAAGCGCCTGGCCGGGCAGGTTGCTGTGGTCACCGGCGGCGCAGGGGGAATCGGCTCCTCCACTGCGGCCCGCCTCGCCGATGATGGGGCGTGCGTGGTGATTGCCGATATCGATGAAAGCGGCATGGCTGCGCAAGCGGAGTCTCTCAAAGAGGTCTACGGCAAGGACCGCATACGCATGGTCACCTGTGATGTGACCGATGAGACGATGGTTGAGGCCGCTCTGAGCTACGCCGTCAGAGAGTTTGGCGGCGTTGATATATTGGTGTCGAACGCGGGCATTGCCAGTTCCTCACCCTTGGACGAGACTTCCCTCAGCCTTTGGCAGAAAAACATTGATGTTCTGACCACAGGCTATTTCTTGGTCAGTCGTGAAGCGTTTAAGATCATGAAAGAGCAGGGTATTGGGGGGTCGATCGTTTTCGTCGCATCAAAGAACGCGCTCGTTGCATCGGCGAACGCTGCCGCTTACTGCACCGCTAAGGGGGCTGAATTACAGCTTGCACGGAGCATTGCGCTAGAGGGCGCGCCCTTGGGTGTGCGCTGCAACGTCGTGAACCCCGATGCGGTTCTTGAGGGATCGAAAATCTGGACAGGAACGTGGCGGAAGGAACGCGCGGCAGCCTACGACTTGGATAGTAGTGGTCTTGAGGAGCACTACAAGAACAGAAGCCTTCTCAAGCGAAGCGTTTTGCCCAGCGATGTCGCGGAGGCATGCCACTTCTTTGCCTCCGACCTGTCGGCCAAGTCGACCGGGAACATCTTGAACGTTGACGCCGGTCACGCGCCGTCATTCACACGCTAAGAGGTGTCATGACTGATATCGTCACCGCTGACCTTATTCTCACTGATAACAGTGCCCGTGCTGATGATCTCTCGTTTGACTATGAGAAGCTGGCCGTTCAGCTCGAAAGACGCGGGTTGTCGATTGAGGCGTTGACGGAGAGAGCCCAAGATTTCTCTGTCGCTGTGCCGAGCTGGGGCGTGGGTACTGGCGGCACGCGGTTTGCGCGCTTTCCCGGTTTGGCTGAGCCGCGCAACATCATGGAGCGTCTGGAAGATTGCGGCGTGATCCATCAGCTCGTGCGGATCACCGGGCAGGTGTCGCCGCATTTCCCCTGGGATGTCACCGATGACATGAGCGAAGTTGCGGACTTCGCGCGCGACCAGGGTCTCACGTTCGCAGCTGTGAACTCCAACACATTCCAGGACCCGGCGGGCGCTGAGGTCTCCTACAAGTTTGGAAGTCTAACCCATACGGATCAAAAAACCCGAGAAGCTGCCATAGCGCACAACGTTGATTGCATCAGATGGGGCCAGGACCTGGGGGCCACGTCTCTCACTGTCTGGATTGGTGACGGGTCCAATTTCCCAGGGCAGCAGCACTTTAGTAAGTCCCTTGAGCGCTACTTGTCGTCAATGCGGGTGATTGTGGACGCCTTGCCCGAGGACTGGCGGCTCTTGATTGAACACAAGATGTTTGAGCCCGCGTTCTACTCTACTGTCATCCAGGATTGGGGCACAAACATTCTTTGTGCGCAGGAGTTGGGACCGAAAGTCTTCTCGCTGGTCGATCTTGGACACCACGCGCCAAACGTGAACATTGAGATGATCGTGGCCCGCCTGATCCAGTTCGGAAAGCTTGGCGGCTTTCATTTCAACGATTCCAAATATGGTGATGATGACCTCGATGCAGGCTCCATTCATCCGTACCAGCAGTTTTTGATCTTCTGGGAGTTGGTTGATGCTGAGCGACGCGATGCACTGCCTTGTCGACCTGAATACATGCTCGACCAGTCCCACAATGTGACCGACCCGATTGAGAGCTTGATGATATCGGCTGAAAGCGTTCAGCGCGCCTATGTTCAGGCCCTTTTGGTAGACCGAGACGCACTCGAGTTCCATCAGGAGGCGAACGATGCGCTGATGGCCAGTCAGACCCTCAAGACCGCGTTCAAGACGGACGTGGATCCGATCCTCAAAATGGCGCGGCAGCGCGCAGGAGGCGCAATCGACCCGGTGTCGACCTACCGCTCTGCGCGATATCGCGAGTTGCTGGCTCCCCGTCGACCAGCGCTTGGGGGTTCAGGTTCCGGAATTGTCTGATAGGGTTCACCCAGATGTTCCCGCCACGGCTCAATTCATGTCTTAACGTCGAGGACTTTCGGCGTGCGGCCAAGAGGCGGGCGCATCGAATGGTCTTCGATTACATCGACGGCGCCGCCGACGATGAAGACTGTTTGATGCGCAACACTGCAGATTTTGCCGACTACGAAATCCACCACAAGGTTCTGACGGGGTACGACGCACCCGATCTTTCGACCACGCTGATGGGTCGGCGCATCGCGGTGCCGTTTGTTCTCTCTCCTGCGGCTGGGAACAGGCTTTTTCACACCGACGGAGAGTTTGGGCCAGCGAGGGCCGCTGCAAAACACGGCACGGCCTATGCGCTATCCACGCTGTCGTCGGTGTCGATCGAGGAGATTGCGGCTGCGACGACGGGGCCAAAATGGTTCCAGCTTTATGTTTGGAAGGATCGCGGTTTGGTGGCCGAGATGCTGAGTCGCGCCAAGGCCGCGGGTTTTGAAGCGCTGGTTTTGACCGTCGATTTCCCCATCACCGGCTACCGGGAGCGGGACGCTCGGAACGGGTTTACCATTCCCCCGCGGATCGGTGCCCAACAGGTCTTTCACGCGGCGATGGCGCCGCTTTGGTCACTCGACTACCTGACCAAGCCGCCAGTCCGCTATGCCAACCTGTCCGCTGACACGCCGGCAACGAGCCTGTCTGCGTTTGTGGCCGAGCAGCTTTCCGCCGGTTTTAATTGGTCAGACGCTGAGTGGCTCCTCGGTGAATGGGGCGGTCCCGCGGTGATCAAAGGGGTTGTGAGAGAAGACGACGCCCAGCGGGCCGTGGCGACAGGCTTTCAGGCGCTGTCGATCTCCAACCACGGCGGACGCCAACTCGATGCTTCTCCGTCTCCGGTCTCCCGAATCGATGCCGTTCGGCAGGCGGTGGGTGGCGACATCGACATCATCGCTGATGGCGGTGTTCGGCGCGGCACCGACGTTATCAAGGCTTTGGCCTTAGGCGCCAACGCTGTCAGCTTTGCGCGGCCTTATCTCTACGGTCTGGCGGCCTATGGCGAGCGCGGTGCCGTTCGCGCCGTGGATCTTATGGTGGAGGCCATCAAGCGCGACATGATTCTCTCAGGACTGGGCGCTGTCAGCGACATCGATCGGAGCATGGTCTCGTCACGAGCGGGTGCGACGAGGTGAGGGCAAGCGAACACTCGCTCACAAGGCCGCAATCGATTATGCTCATTTACAATCATTTCTCGCTATATGGGGTGGTATAGGGACACAAGACACGATGGCCATTGCTATGAACGCCCAAAACCAGTCCAGCGACGACGACGAGCGCCTTTTCATTCATGATCGCTGGAACCGGATCACGAGGCTGGTCAGAGAAGACCGTGTGACGTCTGTGGATGAACTGGCCGAGGAGCTGACTGTTTCGGCCGCCACAATCCGGCGGGACCTCAATGAATTGGCTGAGTCCGGCCGTGTGAAGAGGGTTCGCGGCGGGGCCATCGCCGTGACGGCGCCGTCGGGCCCGTTGGACGCGAGCCCCAACCTGCTGCCCGGTCAAACCCTGTTTTCCGCTTCCGCCAGCAAGAACGTGGAAGCGAAGAAGGCAATCGGTGAGAGAGCAGCAGCGCTGTGTGAGCCGGGCGAAGCCATCATCATCGACGGGGGCACGACCACCTATCAGCTGGCCAGTCACCTCGGATCAGAAGATCTAACGGTGCTCACCACATCAGTCCTCATCCTCAACGCCCTCGTTGGGAAGCCGCGGACACGGATTGTCATCACCGGCGGTGAAGTCTTTCACGAACAGAATGTTATTCTTAATCCGTACAGGAACGAGATCGTCAAGAACTACAGCGCCACAAAGCTTTTCATTGGCGCTCAAGCCGTGTCAGCCATGGGACTGATGCAAACGGATCCCTTATTGGTCAAAAACGAGCAGGAGCTCATTGCCCAAGCTGATCGTGTGATTCTTCTCGCTGACAGCTCCAAGTTCGACGCGAGGGCCAGCCTTGCCGTGTGTGGTCTCGACGCTGTTCACACAGTTGTGACCGACGACGGTTTGTCGCCACAGCACAGGCGAATGCTCGAAGATCAAGGGATCCTCGTCCTGATCGCTGAGTCTCAGCACTGATCCAGCGCCGAACGTTTCAGGTCATCACGCCAAGGATACTCAGCGCATTTGCTCATAAATGCGCAAAGTGATCACGCTTACGCGCGATTCAACACCGCCAAACCCCTTCCTGAAGGCCCGTGATCATTGATTGCTTGACGGGCAGCGCGACGTTTGCGACCATTATTCATCAAAAACGCGCAGCAGAGGCGTTGAAATGCGCAATAGTGCGCATATCGGGGAGGGAACCATGAAAACTATCTGGAACTTAGGGGCGGCGACCGTCGCGCTCATCGCCGCTTCGGCTCAGGCTCAGGACCGCACCAACGCCGATGAGGACGACGATATCGTCATTGTGACCGGGGTCTTCCGGGAACAGTCGATCGAAAAGGCGCCGGTGGCGGTCACTGCACTGAACGAAGATGAGATCGATCGCGCCCTTCCGGTGAGCGCGGCCGACCTCTTGCGCAATGTGCCGGGTGTCTTCGTCAACTCCGCCCTCGGAGAAATTCGCAACGTGGTCTATTCGCGCGGCGTCTCTGCGGGTTCAACGGAAGCCGCATCCGGCTACTTCTACGTCTCGCTCCAAGAGGACGGCCTACCTGTCAGCAACGTGACGTTCTCGAACTATGGACCTGACTATTTCGCGCGTCCGGACCTCACACTTTCGAGCCTTGAGGCTCTGCGCGGAGGCACAGCGACGATCACCGGGCCCAACGCTCCGGGCGGTATCTTCAACTACATCACGAAGAACGGCCGTACCCATGAGGGGACTGAAGTAGCGTTTCGCTATGGTCTGGAGGGCGATGGCGAAAATCCGTACTATCGCGGCGATTTCTACCACGGCGGCGCCATTGGCGACCGTGATGACCTTTTCTACTCCGTAGGCGGTTTTTATCGCTCATCGGATGGCGCCCGCAATCCTGGGTACACGTTGAATGAGGGTGGTCAGATCAAAGGCAACTTGCTGTGGGACTACGGCGAAGGCGAGCTTCTCTTCACGGCAAAATACCTCAACGATCGCAACGGTTTCTTCGAATTCTTGCCCGCGCGAAACTTCAATGATCCGGAACTCGTTGAGGGGATTGATGCGACGGACAGTTTCCTTCCGCCGGCATCACCACATTCGTGGCAGAACCCATCAGGCGGCACCAGCAGTTGGGACGGTCGTGATCTCGTCAAGTCTGAGCAGTTCTCGCTGAGTGCGAAGTGGGATCATGAGTTCTCCAACGGCCTGTCGTTTTCGAATTCCTTCCGCTACAGCGACAGCGAGACGGATTGGAACACGGGGGCGGTGATCTTCTCCCTACCGATTACTGACCCGTTCGTGTACATTCTATCAAATAGCTTTGGCTTTCCGGGTACGTTTGAGTTCAGAAATCCATCCGACGGCAGTCTCGTGGCGGAAGTGGTTTCCACCACGGGCTTCGATCATACGCTCACGCAGAACAACTTGCCCAACCAGCAGATTCTTGACGGTGGTGTTCTGACCCAAGTCGCTTTTGACCCTCGCCATCAGGTGGACGAGGTGATGAACCAGTTCACAGTTTCAAAGGAGTGGGAGCGCCACGCGGTGACTGGCGGCATATTCTATTCCCATGCTGATATCAATCGCCGTTTCGACGGTGGCGGCTTTGGTATCTCGCCAATCGCGGACCAGCCGCCACTTTACGATATCACCCTCACACTGCCCGGCGGTGGCCCGACCCTGGACATCACCTCTCCGGAAGGCTGGGCGTCTCTCGGCGACGCCATCTCTGGCGGGCTCGTCAACGATGGCACCCAGGAGCAAATCTCTCTCTTTTTCGGCCATAACTTCTCGATCACTGATCGTCTGATCCTTGATTGGGGCCTGCGGTACGAGGACATTTCCTACGAGATCACCAACACGGTACCGGCAGCGGCACCTAACTTTGGTGATCCGAGCGAAGGCGGTGCTGATGGTAACCCGCTGACGTTGTTCGATAACTTTCCCAACGTGCAGCTTCCGCCGATCTCGACCGATCGCGACTATGACTACCTCTCGTATTCGGCGTCACTCTCCTATCAGTGGACCGATGATATCTTGACCTATTTGAGGTTCTCCAGTGGTGAGAAGGCGCCGGACTTCCAGACTTTGATTGATCTCGACACGGTCGATGAAGCTGACTCGCTCTTCGTTGATCCTCAAGAGATCACCCAAGTCGAGCTCGGCATCAAATGGGATCACGACTACTTCAACCTCGCTCTTTTCCCGTTCTGGTCGGAGCTTGATAACGTCACCAGTCCTCAGCTGTTCACTGATGGTGATGGCATCAACTACAGTCCTCCACCAGTCGGCGGCACACTGACCACATGGGGTGTTGAGGTGGAGGCCGATGTGTTCTTTACAGACTATCTGACTTTGACAACGGCGCTCACGCTGCAAACGTCAGAGTCTGAGAACTTCGGCTTGTTCGAGGAGAACACGCCGTCTCGTGATGACGATACCTTTGTCCCGATCCCTGACGGCGATGCGGACAACATCCCGAATGTCCTTGCCCGCTCCTCTTTGGTCTACGTGGCCACCGACAGGGTGAGCAGCTTTGTGACCTGGAACTACATCGGTGATCGGCCGGCCAACAGGTTCAATGCGTTCGAGCTTCCCGGTTTCAGCACAGTGGACCTGGGCATCATTGGCCAAGTGACGGACAAGCTGACCATCCGCGGGGACATCAAAAACGCGCTGAATAATGAGGACGGCGTGATGAGCTGGGCCCCGTCGGGCGGTTTTGTTCGGTCGCTTGATCGCCAGGCGTTGACCCGAGAGGCGGTGGCAGCGGATCCCAATCAGCTGTTCTCCGTTATCACGGCCCAGCCGCGTGCTTACTTCGTCACGCTGAACTACTCTTTCTAGACACAACGAAGCCGGAGGCCATCAGCCTCCGGCCTTGTTCGCTTTAACGAGGTTGCGATGCGAGTTCTGATTTGCGGCGCTGCGGCGCTGGCCCTTCTCAGTTGTTCACCGAGCGACACCGGTTCGACATCGGAGACAAGCAACGAAGATGCCGGTCTTGTGGAGCAAACGGGGCATCTCGAACGCCTTGCTGATGGCTTTCGCACGCCGCCCGCCGCGGCCAAGCCTCGGACCTGGTGGCATTGGATTGATGGCAACGTCACCGCGGAAGGGATCACGGCTGATCTTGAGTGGATGGAGCGGGTCGGCATCGGGGGTTTCCAACTCTTCGACGTCGCGGCGGGTGCGCCTCATATCGTCGATGATCCAGTTGTGTTCGGATCAGAGGAATGGGCGTCGATGGTGGCCCATTCGGTTGATGAAGCGAGGCGCCTTGATCTTGAGGTGACGCTGCACGCGGCGGCAGGTTGGTCGCAAACAGGTGGACCTTGGGTCGAGCCCGAGCAGGCGATGAAGAAATTCGTCTGGACTGAGACCAACGTCGTCGGTGGATCTCAGATCACTATCGATCTTCCCCAACCTACGGCCGTTAGTGGACCGTATCAGGATTATCCCGCGGATCCTCCGATCGTTCTTCCCAACACATTGAGCAGCATAGAAGGCGGGCGTCCGCACCTGCCATCAGTTCAGCCGCCACCATCCCTCTATAGAGATCAGCGGGTTTTTGCGTATCGCATTGATCAGCAATCGGCGGTCCTGGATGGGATCTCGCCGAACATCACCATTGACGGGCAAGCCGCCAGTGCGCCGATATTGCTGGATCATCTCTATGCCGAGGATATTCTGCTTCCTCGCCGCGAAGATACCCCCGTGACCGTAAGCTATGACTACGGACAACCGGTAACCGTCGACAGTGTCGTGGTTGGTGCGGCTACCCATAAACTGCCTGAAGGCCGCATTGAAGCGCGGGACGACAACGGCGAGTGGCGAGCGATCAAATCCATACCCGGGCCGGATCATGAGTGGGTCAACACATTCTCACGGAGCTATTCCTTCGAGCCGGTGACGGGTTCGGAGTTCCGTGTGGTTCTCACCGGGGCGCCGCCGCCTGCAACCTTTGCGTCGCTCCTGGGGCTTCCGATACCGACCGAGTACAGCCTGAGTGAGTTGCGCTTCGCGAGGGGACGTGTCGAACGCGCTGAAGACAAATCAGGTTTTGCGCTTCTCTACGATTATCATGAGGCCCCAACATCCGCCCAAGCGACGGCGACGTCCGAGGTCATCGATGTCACGGAGATGATGGATGAGGACGGTATGCTCACTTGGGACGCGCCGGAAGGTCATTGGCGCGTTGTGCGGCTCGGCTACTCGCTGACGGGCAAGCAAAACCATCCCGCACCCAACGAGGGGCGCGGCCTTGAGGTGGATAAGCTCAACACGGATCATGTTGAAGCCTACCTTGAGGGCTTCGCGGCCCCCTTACCGGAAGGGGTGTTTGCTGATGACGGGGTGAACTACCTTCTTCTGGACAGCTGGGAAGCCGGGACTTCGACGTGGACGCAAGGCATCCTCGAAGCCTTTGAGCGCCGCCGCGGTTATGATCCCGGACCTTATCTGCCCGCGCTGACCGGTGCTGTCGTCGCGGATGCATTGACGACGGAGAAATTTCTGTGGGATTGGCGTTTGACACTCTCTGACTTATTGACCGACAACCACAACGGGACTGTTCAGCGGTTTGCCAATGATCGTGGGGCCGGCATTTATGCCGAAAGCATGGGCACGCGGATGGCAACGCTCGGGGATGGCATGGCTCTCAAGGCCGATGCAGAAGTTCCGATGGCGGAGTTTTGGTATGTGCCGACGGGCGACCCGTTTGACCAGCTTGAGGCTCGGTATCGAACCGATATCAGAGAAGCGTTCTCTGTCGCGAACATATACGGCCAGAAGCTGGTCGCGGCGGAGGCCTTCACAACGCTGCCGATCTTCCCGCCGTGGGGGCAGGGGCCGCGCGACCTCAAGTTTGTGGCCGACTACTATATGGGGGAGGGAGTCAATCGCTTTGTCATCCATTCCTCCGATCACCAACCCTTGGATGATGTGATGCCGGGCCTGACGCTCTGGCAGTTTGGTCAGTATCTGAACCGGCACGAGACGTGGGCGGAGGATGCGTCGGCCTTCTTCGACTACCTCGCGCGCAGCTCTTTCATGCTTCAACAGGGCGTCCACGTTGCTGACGTGGCCTTCCTTCTGGGGGAGGGGGCGCCGCTCTCCGTTCCCTTCTGGAACGATGATCAGCCCGCCCTTCCAGATGGCTATGACTACGACTATCTCGATGCGCGGACGGTGCTTGAACGAACCACGGTCGAAGACGGCCAGATCGTCACCGGCGGCGGCACGCGATATTCCGTTCTCATCCTTCCTGACTCAATGAGCCGTGTGACGGTCAAGATGTCCGAGCGATTGCTCGAACTTGCGTCAGAGGGTCTGTCCATTGTTGGTCCAGAGATTGTTGGTTCACCGAGCTGGGCTGACGGAGAGGACGGCGATCGGTCCGTTCGCTCAACCTTTGAAGCCTTACGAGAGACCGGAAACTATTTGATTGGTCTGACCCCAGGCGAAGCTGTTGAGAGGCTTGGCCTGACCCCAGCCCTTGGTCTTGAGGATTGGGACGATATCGCGTGGATGCATCGCCGGACCGAGAGCGCGGATATCCACTTTGTCGCCAATCTCAGCACCGCCGAACGTGATCTGACTGCGTCGCCGAGACTGTTTGCAAGCGAGGTGACGTTCTGGGACCCCGAAACTGGTAAGATCACTCAGCTCACGAATGATGGCGAAGTGAAAATGACGCTTGCACCCCAGCAAGCAGGCTTTCTTGTTTTTTCCAACGACAAAGTGTCAGCCGCACAATCGGCGCTGACCGTCTCGGACGTTTTGCTGGAACTCAACGACGGCTGGCAAGTGAGCTTTCCGGAAACCGAACAAACGGGTCTTGGGCGTTGGGATCAGCTTGTCGGCAGTCCTCTTCGCGACTTCAGTGGTACGGCCGTTTACCGAACCACATTCGACCTCGAGGCACGTCCTGCGGGGCCCGTGATCCTTGATCTTGGTGAGGCGCACACCACGGTCAGTGTGTCGCTGAACGGTGTCGAGGTGGGTAAGGATGTCTTCCCACCCTACGAGCTCGACGTCAGTGCAGCTATTCGTCTCGGTTCCAATGAACTGGAGGTGGCGGTTACCAACCTTTGGGCCAACAGGTTGATGGCGGACGCGACGGGTTCGGCCGAAGACAGCGAAACCCAAAGCGGATACAGGCCGTATACCGAAGGAACGATTTTCCATCGCGTGGTGGGTGGTCAGCCCATTGATCGTTTTCCCTCTGGGCTTGTGGGGCCTGTCCGGCTTCTGTCAGCCGCCGGAGAGTAGGGGCCGAAGAACGTTCGAAATGACCGGTGCCCCCTGATCCCAGGGCCGAGCGGTCAAAGGGGAAGGCAGGTTACACAACTCCCGGACCTGTCTTCCCCATGCATATTTCCGTTCCGCAGAATAGAGGTCCTTCGCTCGCTAGGCCGCGTCTGCGGTGATCGCGTTGTGGAGCGTGAGCGTGTTGGCGCTGTGGTTCATGCGGACGATCTGCCCGTCTTCGTTGAACCACCAAATGTGCGTGAAGGGGGCTTCGAACGTTTTTCCGGTGGCCTTGGCCACGCCGCTATATTGGCCGGTCACGACCACAGCGTCACCGGCGTCAATGAATTCGCTGGGTGAGGCATGCCAGTCGCTGAACTGCGCTGCGAGCTTTGGCCACCAGACGCCGAAGATCTCTTCACGGCCGTGGAACGTTCCATCGGCGGGAAACCCGTCCGCCAGTTTCCATTCGATGTTGTCGGCCAGCATCTCGGGGTTGAGGGTTTCGTACCAAGCTTTTGCGCGATCAGTGTTCGTCGTCATGTCAAAATCTCCGTGTGACGCGGCGGGCGGGGGTGCTCGCCGTTTCCTTGATGCGAATATCTGATCATTGCCTGTCAATGATAAGTCGCTAATCAGGCATGGTAGTATTGCCTGAGAGAAATAGATCGCGTGCTGTTTGACGGGGTCCATGAGTTCGTTCGCGTCGCGCAGGCCGGCAGCTTTACTGAGGCTGCGCGCCAGCTTGGTGTGACGCCATCTGCGACGAGCAAAGCGGTGGCCCGGTTGGAGGCCGCGCTGGGCGTGCGTCTTCTCAATCGCACCTCACGCTCGGTGACGCTGACCAGCGATGGGGAGACCTTCCTCGCGACCGCCGCGCCGGCCGTCGGTGGCATCGAGGAAGCACGCAATCAGTTCAAGGAACATGATCCGAAGGTCCAAGGCCTCTTCCGGCTCTCTATTCCGTCCGCATTCGGCTCGCTTTACCTCGATGATGTGGTGACCAAACTCGCGGCGGATCATCCGGAGTTGCGGCTCGATGTGTCGGTCACCGACGAATTGGTCGACCTCACCCGGGACAGGATTGACCTCGCGCTGCGTTTTGGTGAGCTGCCGGACAGCCAGCTCGTTGCAAAGCGCGTCATCGCTATGTCCTTTTGGACGATCGCCAGCCCGGCTTACCTCAAGGTTCATGGGGATCTGAACGACGTCGACGATCTTTCAGATCACACACGTCTTGGCTTTCGAAACCGCGGCACGGGGCGCGTTCGCCAGTGGACGTTCAAGACGGCAGAAGGCCCCCAGACCGTGGCGCCCACTGATCAGATCGTCGTCGACGATCCGCTTGCGTATCGGTCTTTGTTGCTCGCTGGCATCGGAATTGGACAAGCGCCGAGTTATCTCGTTGCTGACGATGTCGCTAAAGGTCGTCTGAACAGGCTGCTGCCAAAGGAAACCGACGGAGAGCTGACGCTATCGTTCGTGTTCCCACGACCGCTGGGCCGCTCACGGAGACTACGAGCGGTGATGGAGGCACTAGAGGGCGTCATCCACGCCAACTCATAATGCTTCAGTGGGTCGGTTCGTAAGGACAGGCTTTGAAGTGCACAATTGAGATTGTCGCAAATCCGGGTTTCCAGAAACGATAGCTTGCCCACGACACTCCATAGAGGCATGTCGTTGAGAGATATAGCATCGAACGTTCGTTAGAGATTTGAATTCTCAGAATTCCGCTTATCTTCAGTCTTGCGGTGACGACAACAAAATGGCGATGGAAGTCGTTCAACCACCTTGTGCATCCATCACGTGAACCTCGTGGTAAGTGGTTGTTGATTGCGTGAGCTCGCATCGCGTGCCGAGCACGACGAAACAGGAACGGTGCTTATGAGTATTCGCGCCATCACGGCGGTCTTTATCGGGCTTGTCGCAGGACTGACCTCGGCAGCGGCGCAACCGCGCTCCGCCCCGTCGGTCATCGTGGCTCCTGTGACCGAGCGTCCTTTTTCTCAGCGCATTGAGGCGCTTGGCACTCTTCTGCCCAAGGAGATGGCCGAGCTGACCCTCAACGCAGCTGATCGGGTCACCGCGGTCTATTTCGAAGACGGCGACCGCGTTGAGGAAGGAAAGACGCTTTTGACGCTCGTCCAGCGGGAACAGCTCGCACAGATTGAGGCGGCAGAAGCGCGCCTTCGCGAAGCCAGCGCGCGTTATGAGCGTTTCGCCGGGCTCGTTGAATATGATGCTGGCTCCATCATGGAGGCCGACGAAGCGCGGCGGGATATGGAAACCTCGCGAGCAGAGCTGCGCCAGGTGCAGTCGTTGTTGCGTGATCGCGTGCTGGTTGCGCCCTTTGGTGGCCTTCTTGGGTTTCGTGAGGTCAGCGTTGGGTCGTACGTCCAGCCTGGCGATGTTGTTACAACACTGATCGACGACAGCGCGATGCGCCTCGATTTCTCTGTACCAGCTACCCGCCTGATCTCTGTACGGAGCGGCACACAGATTGTGGCGGAGACAGATAGCCTGCCCGGCCAAATCTTCCGCGGTGAGATCACCACCCTCAACAATACGATCGATCAGGCAACTCGTTCCGTGCGCGTCCGGGCGATTCTGCCGAATGATGATCGCCTGTTGAAAGTCGGTATGTTCATGCGGGTCGTTGTGGAAGCTGACGCACGTTTGGCCTTGGCGATACCGGAAGAAGCGATCCAGCCCGTCGGCCCCCGGACCTATGTGTTTGTTGCCGATGCAGAGAACGTGGCTCATCGCCGGGAGATTTCGATTGGTGCCCGATACAATGGTCTCGTCGAGGTGATCGGCGGCCTTTCTGAAGGCGATCGTGTGATCACTGAGGGTGTGATCCGTGCACGCGATGGTCAGCCGGTGACAATCATCGAGAGCATTGAACAGACGTCCCCTCGTCAGGACGTTTCCTCTCGGTCAGCGACAACTGTCCTCACAGCAGGCGGAATGTGACGCCGTGCTGATCTCGGATCTTTCCGTCAAGCGGCCGGTGCTGGCGTCGGTCTTCGCGCTCCTGCTCATCGTCTTCGGCATGGTTTCATTTGATCGGCTGCCGTTGCGCGAATATCCGGACATCGACGCACCCATCGTGACGGTGGATGTGAGCTATCCCGGCGCTTCGGCATCGGTGGTGGAAACGCGCATTACCCAGATCATCGAGGACCGTATCGCGGGAATCGAAGGCATTCGTTTTATCGATTCAAGCTCCACAGACGGCCGATCTCAGACGTCGATCGAGTTCGATATCGCGCGAGATATCGACGCTGCCGCGAATGATATTCGCGATCGGGTCTCCTCCGTGCTCGATCAATTACCGCCCGAAGCCGATCCGCCGGAGATTGAAAAGGCGGATTCGAACGATGACGTCATCATGTGGCTCAACCTCGCGTCCGAGACCATGACGACACCGGAGCTTTCCGATTATGCGAACCGGTTCTTGGTTGATCGTTTCTCCGCTGTGGATGGTGTTGCACGCGTTCGGGTCGGCGGTTCGCGTGATTACGCCATGCGGATCTGGATTGATCGCCAGTCTCTGGCTGCCCGAGGCCTGACGGTCACGGATGTTGAGCAGGCGCTCCTTCGTGAGAACATCGAGGCGCCCGCTGGCAGCATCGAATCCTCCGAGCGCATCTTCACAGTCCGGATCGACCGGCCGTTTATGACTAGCGACGACTTTTCCGATCTTGTCCTTGTCGAAGGTGATGACGGCTACTTGGTCCGTCTTGGCGATGTCGCCCGTGTGCAGCTCGGCACCGTTGAGGACCGGAACCTGTTTCGCGGAAACGGCATTCCCATGGTCGGCCTTGGCATCGTCAAGCAGTCAACGGCCAACACCGTCGATGTTGCGAGAGAGGCTCGGGAACTTGGTATGCGTCTGAATGAGACGCTGCCTGAAGGGATGCGGATCTATCAAAGCTTTGACAGCTCAGTGTTCATCGAAGCCTCGATCCGAGAGGTGTACGCGACTTTGGTGATTGCGGTGATCCTCGTGACGCTCGTGATTTTCCTCTTTCTCGGCGACGCACGCTCGACGCTGATCCCGGCGATCACGGTGCCGATCTCGATCACTGCGACGTTCACGGTGCTTTATGCTTTGGGGTTGTCGGTCAACCTCCTCACTCTTCTGGCCCTCGTGCTTGCCATTGGTCTCGTTGTCGACGATGCCATCGTGGTTCTTGAGAACATCAGGCGACGGATGGATGAGTACGGAGAAAACGCTCTCGTGGCCGCCTTCCGCGGGGCTCGTCAGGTCGGGTTTGCCGTGATCGCCACCACTTTGGTTCTCATCGCTGTCTTTGTCCCCATCACGTTCCTTGAGGGCGATGTCGGTCGTCTGTTTACGGAATTCGCTATCACCATGGCCGCCGCCGTGGCATTCTCCAGCATCGTGGCGCTGACCCTCTCGCCCATGCTGGCCTCCAAGCTTCTGAAGAATGAAAAGGGTAGCGGGGTTCTCACCGTGCTGCCGCGCCTGGTCGACCGAGCCTTTGATGCCCTACGGGCGGGTTACGGCTGGGTGCTTGCCCGCGTGATCCGGCAACCGCTTATTCTTGCAGTCGCCCTCTTGGCCTCCATCATCGGCACCTGGGGTCTCTTCACCGTAGTCGAAGAAGAGTATGTTCCGCAGGAAGATCGGGGTGCCTTTTTCATCTTCATCCGCGGACCCGAAGGCGCCTCGTTCGAGTTCATGGAGCGGTATGCCGATGAGATTGAACGCCGTCTTCTTCCCTATACGGAGTCCGGCGAGATGCAGCGTCTGCTGATCCGCGCACCGGGCTTTGGCAGCTCAGCTTTTAACGAGGCCTTCGTGATTTCCGTCCTTGCCGATTGGAGCGCACGGCGTCCGGCGACGGTCATCATGTCGGAGATCAACGAGAGCCTGTCCGACCTGCCCGGTGTCCGCGCCTTCGCTCGCATGCGACAGGGCCTCGGCGGCGGTACGGGCAACCCGGTTCAGTTCGTGATCGGGGGTCCTGACTACGAGCAGTTGATTGAGTGGCGGGACGTCTTTGTTGCCGCTCTCGAGGAACAAAATCTCGGCCTCATGAACATTGACTGGGACTACAAGGAGACCCAGCCGCAGTTCCGCATCGAGATCGATTATGATCGTGCGGCCGACCTTGGCGTCACGGTGGACGAAATCGGCAGCACCCTGCAGACCATGCTTGGCTCGCGACGCGTCACCACCTTCCTTGAGCGAGGGGAAGAGTATGATGTGATCATCGAAGGTCTGCGCAATGAGCAATCTTCACCGAACGATATCGAGAACATTTACGTCCGTTCCGCCCGGACCGATGCCCTCATTCCCCTATCGAGCGTCGTGACGATCCGTGAGATCGCCGACAGCGCCAGCCTCAATCGCTACAATCGCGTGCGGGCCATCACCATTGAAGCTGGCTTGGAACCAGGTGCCCGTCTCGGTACCGTGCTCGACCAAATGCAGGCCCTTGCCAGCGAGGTTCTGCCCCAGGAGGCGACTATCGATTTCAAGGGTACGTCTCTCGATTATCAGACGTCGGGCAGTTCCATCGCTTTTGTCTTTCTGATCGGAGTACTGATCGTCTTTTTGGTGCTCGCCGCACAGTTCGAGAGCTGGATCCACCCTCTCATCATTATGCTGTGTGTCCCAGCAACGTTGGGCGGCGGATTGTTGGGCCTCTGGCTTACTGGCGAGACGCTGAACATCTATACCCAGATCGGATTGATCATGTTGGTGGGCCTTGCGGCCAAGAACGGTATCCTGATCGTTGAGTTTGCCAACCAGCTTCGCGATCAGGGGGCGGACTTTGGCGACGCACTCCGCGAGGCGTCTCTCGCCCGCTTGCGCCCGATTTTGATGACAGGGCTGACCACAGCGGCAGGCACTCTCCCCCTTCTTTTGTCGTCAGGAGCCGGCGCCGAGACCCGCCAGGCCATTGGTATCGTTATCGGCTTCGGCGTTGTGGCCGCCGTCCTGGTGACCCTGATCCTGATCCCGATTGCCTATAACCTCTTTGCACGTCGGACCGGTGCGCCTGGAGACATCGCCCGAAAACTGCAGGCCCAAATGCAAGCCGGACCTGCTGAGTGAGAGTTCCGTCAGTTAACGTATCATAGATCACACTGCTCCTGAGTCTGATCTGCGTCTGGGCTCCTTGTCTCTGACCCCCTACCAGTCACTCGTGGGCATACTGTTGTGCACCATTGGTCACGACTTCCGATTCAGGTGTTCGGGCACGCAAACCTGAGGCCACCTCAAAGGTACAGACGTTCAGCGTGTCAGATGAGCGCTAACCGCCGATCATCACGGTGGGTGCGCCGACGACGATGCTGCCGCCATGGGCGGTTGTGTCGCCCATGCGCGCTGCCGGGAGTTTTCCGATCATCACGGTCGCAGAACCTTTAGCGATCATGTCGGGCGGGCCAACGCACACAGCCATGTCCGTTGCGCGCGCAGCGGGCATTTTGGCAATCAGGACGTTGGGCTGACCTTTGGCAATTGGTCCGCCCACGTGCGGTACCACGCCTGTCACCATCGGACAGACATGCATATCACCCATGCGCGCGGCGGGAGGCATCAGGCTTCCCGCGGCTGGGCGTAAACGAGAACCCGGCGCTGTTCTGGTGCGTAGTCACCGTAATTGCGGTCGAGCATACGCTCACCAAGCGGACGGGTCTTGATACGGTCTTCAGTGACCGAGCAGGTGCCCACAAGGTAGTCCCGCAGTGTGTCCGCGCGGCGTGTTGAGAGGCTCATGTTGTAAGCGTCCGTACCCTTAGCGTCGGTATGCGCCTCAAGCGTCACATCGAAATCAGGACGTTCCTGCACGGCCGCGCACAGTGTGGCGAGTACCGGCACAGAATCTTCAGCCACCTCGGCGCTGTCATACACAAAGCGGATCGCCAGCGAGACCTTGGTGGACGGCACGAAATCGCCGCCCTCGATGAGGTCAAGATTGAGGTCGCGGCACTCCCGGCCCTCCTCTGCACAAGCGGCAATGGCTGGCTGGTCGAACGCATCAAGATCTCCGCCCGAACTTTCCTGGAGCTCGCGATACTCCTCAGCGTTCGCGTCAAACACTTCCACGATGTCGTTGACCGCGTCTTGATCTTGCGCCGATGCGCCAGACGCAACCAGCGCCAGCGCGGTACCGCTCACGAGGGCCCATGCCGTGCGTTTTTGCATCATCTCATCCCCTTTCAGCCGCCATGCCTAAGCGGCTGTACTCGCTTACAGTACCTAAACGCCTCCGCCTTGGGAACCATTCGATACTGTCCGTTGCGCAATGCGGTTAAGCGTCGATGACGATCACCGTGACGTTGTCCCGCGCCTGCTTCTCAAGCGCCCTGGCAATGAGCGCATTGGCTGCTCCATCGCTGCTTGGATTGGTCTTTAAAATCAAAGCGATTTCCGCATTTTCCAGTGGTCCAGTGAGACCATCGCTGCACAGCAGAAACCGGTCGCCCGGCTGCACCTGTTCCCGCCTCTGGTCGACCATCAGGGCCGGATCGACCCCGACGGCGCGGGTGACAACGTTGCGGCGCGGGTGCGTCCGCGCATCCTGCTCGGTGATATGACCCGCATCGACTAGCTCTTGGACCAGGCTGTGGTCGTTGGAGACCTGTTCGAACGTATCCCCGCGAAGCCGGTAGCAGCGGCTGTCGCCGACCCAGAGGCAGGCCACATGATCGCGAAACGCGAGCAACGCGACGACCGTGGTTCCCATTGAGGTGAGCGCGGGGTCACTGGCCACACGGTCGAGCATGGCCTTGTTCTGGGCAAGGATCGTGTACTCCACATCGTTGAGGAAGGTTTTGCCCCCAAGAGGTGGCGGCAACGCGGCGAGGGCCTCGGCCAACATCCGGCTCGCCACATCGCCAGCATCGTGCCCGCCCACACCGTCCAAGACAGCCCACAGACCAATGCCGTCGCGCGTAACAAAGCTGTCTTCATTCAGCTTACGCACAGTTCCGATATCGCTGGCCCCGCTGGACCGATAGGAAAAGTCAAACTGCGGCTGAGACATCATGATGGGTCTCCGCTGGCGACAAGCAGATCGAGTGATGACGCGCAGGCCTGATCGAGACTGCTGTAGCGATGCGACTGCCCAACTGGTCCGTTGACCGACCATTGCGACAGCCAAATGCCTTCGATGTCATTTGGCGCTGTTACATCGATGGTGGCGAGCGCCTCCTCGACATCTGTCAACGGTGTTTTCTCGAACGCTGCCGCATCAACAACCCTGGCTGCCTCGGTGTAACCACCAGGGTCAACTTTTTCAGTTGTTTTAGGTGCATCCGTCAGTACAAAGAGGGGGAAAAGACGCCCAACGGCGTCGGTACTCGGGCCGAAAAGACCAGCCGCTGTCCGATTGATCAGTGCACCTGCCTCTGCGATGACGGCGTAAAGCGGCATGTTGGCGAAGAGATCGGCGAAGTCTTCACCATGCTGATCACGCCCCTGAGATATGATTGAAGAACCCCAGCGGTGCGCGGCTTCCTCAAGATCGGGCGCGACAGCTCTCGAGACGAAATCCCCTCGGTCGGGCAGTTTTCCGTAACAGCCTAGGGTCATGAGACGCCAGGCCCTCGGCACGACACCTGATTGATTGCGGTGCTGGTGAACGGGTTGACCACGCTGTTGGCTGCGATCTGGAAGACAAAGGCAGCACCCTCTCCCACGCTGACCGTGTACTGTGCAGTGCGGCCGTCTATGCGCCGCTTTTGCGCTTCGCTCAGCATCCGGAAAAATCCCCAGTCGCCCTCCCAGCTTTTGCCCTTGGTCTGGCCATCGGACCCGCGAAAACTGACGCGCACTTCACCGCCAGGTCCCGGCCAAGACAGCCGCGTGGGCCTCGCCGCACCATTGGCGTAAGTGACAGCCTCGCCGAGTGCGTTGAGCCGAACCTCCAGTGCGCCGGTGACCGACACGGGCGTCAGGCTGAACCCGGCGCCGGGCGCGCCGCCTTGGAAAAACGCGTCGCGGACATCCTCTGCAGCCTGAAAACTGGCGACCATGCGGCTATCGATACCCAGTTGCTCACCCTCAGGCGTGATGACCCAGTCGCGACCCACGCGATCCACGTAAGGCGTTAGCTTTTCCTTCGTGAACGTATCGACCGTGCCGCCGGCGCCAAAATAGGCTTCAAAATCGCCGAGGCCGACCTCGTCCCGCGCGCCGCGTCGCAGGGGGAAGCGTCCTGCAATCCGTGTTTGGCAGATATCCTCGACGGAACCCTCAAACTCGCTCGTCAAGGCAGCCCGACCGGAGCTTGCCGCAACAGCGCTCCCCGCACTGACATAAGACGAAAACCAGCGGCCAAGCTCCCGCGGCAACTGATCAGCAACACCTTCAAGGCGCCTGCCCGCAGCCCGAACATCAGCCAGCGTCTGTTGCTGTTCCGATGGTCGCGCGTCCGCGTTGTCGCTTAGCGCTTGGCCGTAGTCCGACAGCACACGCAGAGCTTCGTCAATCGGTGACTGGCCCGGCTCGCCCGACACCGCCTGCCTCCAGGGAGCAAAGGCAGAAACGACAGCGTCTGAGACCTCGCCGCTGCCTCCACCCCCGGCTGCCGCGCGAACCGGCGCTGGAGCGCGTTGCGCGAGCGTGCGGGTCGCGGCATCGACGCCGCGCTCAACTGCGGTTTCAGGCTCGCTCACGTCAGTCAGTGTTGCGACTTCCTGGGCCAGAGCCCTTACGGGGGAGACCTGTCCCAACCTCGTTGCTGTACGGATTTGGTCGATGACAGCGTCACCTTCAGCCGGTGCCCGGCGAACGCTCGAGAGCAAGAGGTCCCACTGCTCGACAAAGTCGGATAGGTACTGCTCTTCAATTGCCGCGGTAAGCACGGGCACTGGCGTTGACGAGGGCGGGCGCGCATCACCGAGGACGCAGCTTTCTTCCTCCGCTTGCCGAACAACTTGTCGCGTCCGGTCTGGTAGCTCGTCGCGGTAGAAAGTGCCGGTGAAGAGTCCTGGAACGGTGGCGTCGGAGCTCGCGAAGGCAGTGGTTGCCCGCTCTCCCCCGAGGCGGACGACGGTCATCGGGTCGCCGTCCGTGGCGCCCGCTTTCAACACGGCGTAGAGGCGCGCGTCCTCCGGTAGGGCCGCGATGTTCCTCCGGGCACGGGCGATCACGTCGCCATCGAGCTGCTGCGATGCTGCTGTGACTGCCCGCCCATCATCGAAGAGACTGGCTGTGTGGACAGCAAGATCATCGCGCAATTGTCCAAAGCGCGTCCCCGGATAGCGCTCCGTCCAGCCGCTGTTCACCCACGATACGACCGCCGCGACATCTTGATCAGCGACGGGACAAATACCACCAGCAGTGAGATAGGTTTTCAGCACCTCATATTGTGCCGCAGGCTGATTGGTGAAGCCGTTCACATCCGTCCCAAGATCAGCCATGACCATGGGCAGCAGCATCTGGTCGAGTGCGTTGCGGTACGCCCCCTCAACGCGCGGACGCAGCGCGCGGCGTTGCCCAAGCCCAAGCGACCAACCGCTCGTCTTCATCCCATCGGCGGCTGTATCAGCAAAAGTCAGGGCACGCAGCTGGTTGAGGAGCGACGTCACCTCCTCCAGATTGGCGGAGCCCCCATCAGGAAGCGCGGCGACATAGTCCGCCGTTTGTTTCTCCAGATTAGCGATCATGCTCGCGTTTTTCCGCCAACTGAGGCCCCAGCCGACGACTGTCAGCACGGTCAGCAGGCCCAGTGCGGCGACGACCATGGTCCGGCGCTTCTCCATCCGTGCTTCCGCCGCCTGATTGATCCCGGCAATGCCAGCTTCGCCGAGCATCGTGTCTTTGAGCAGCTGCTCAAGGAAGAACGTCTTGGAAGCGCCGCGGGACGGAAGGGCGGCCATCGGAGTATCGAGGCCAGCCATCATCGTGCCAAGAACGCGGTCGATGGGCGAGCCTTCTTGCGTCGCGCTGGTGAGGTAGAAACCGCGCAGGAGCGGCTGTGTCTGGAATGCATCTGCGCGGAAGCACTTGGTGAGGAACGCCTGCAGCGGCGCTTTGAGGTTAGCCAATTCCTGGAGGAACGACATCATCCGGACACGTCGGGCTGGATCGCGGTCGTGCTCTATCCGGGCATGAAGGCGAGCGGCCACGGACGAGGACAGGGCCTCAAACTCCGACGATGCCAATCCGATGGCTGAGCCGTCCTCTGACCGGTCAATGGGAAAGGTGAAACCCAGCACCTGCGCCCTCTCAGCGGCCGTGAGCTCGCCGAAAAACTCTTCAAATCCCGACAGCCGGTCGGCCTTTGTCAGAATCACATACACTGGCAGGTTCATGGCGAGCTGATCGGTCACCTCTTTCAGCCGGGCACGAATTTGACGGGCCTGCCGATCACGCAGGTCCTGGCTGCCGGCCAGCGTGTCAGCAGGAACGGCAACGATCAGACCGTTCAGAGGTTGCCGTGGGCGACGCTTCTTTAGAATGCTCAGAAAGCCCAGCCATTCCTTCGCGTCTGTGTCCTGATCGCTGTCTTGCGTGGTGAAACGACCGGCGGTGTCGATCATCACCGCTTCATCAGCGAACAGCCAATCACAGTTCCGCGTTCCGCCGATGCCCGCAACTGTAACATCACCTGCATCGTCATTATAAAGACCAAGGCTAGCGTTGCGCAGCGCGGTGGTCTTGCCCGATCCAGGCGGACCAATCATCAGATACCACGGAAGCTCGTAGAGCTTGCTGCGTCCCCCGCCTCCACCCAGCTGATCGACCGCTGCATCAAACTTTTGACCAATCTCGGCGACCCCGGCCGCGGCGCGTTGAGCCGCGAGGTCTTTGACGATCGCCTCACCGGCTTCTGCTGCTTTCTTCCGATCACGGTAGAGCGTGAAACCGACAAAACCGAAGACCAACAGAATGACAACAAGCCTGACAATCCAGGATCCAAGTGGCGCAAAACCGGCGATCGCGATCAGTGGTCCGACGAACCAGATGACAATGGCAAGCAAGATCGCACCCAACGGGCGGATGATGATCGGCTTGCCGAGAAGATCACGCAGTTTGCCTAGCATGATAACGCTCCCTCTGTCCGTCTGGTTCAGCGCTTCGACAAGGTGATCGACACCCGACGGTTGATGCGGCGACCGGCGGCTGTGCTCTGGTCGACACCTTTGAGCGGGCGATCCGCGCCGTAGCCGCGGGTTTCAATCGCTCTTCCAGGCTCGAGCGACGCCTCCACGCGCGACGCAACAGACTGCGCGCGCTCTTCAGAGAGCCGCACATTGCTGCCGCCATAGCGGAGCGACCGGATCGGTTGATTGTCCGTATAACCTTCGATGAAGATGGAGCCCGTAGTGAGTTCCGCCGCCTGCGCCACCCGTTCAAGCGTCGGTCCAAAAGCACCCGATGGTTCGTGCCCGCCGCTTCGGAACAACTCGCCCTCCTCCGTACTTTGAAGCACGATGCGGATCGCGCTCGGGTAATTTTCGAGCCGTACACGTCCACTGTAAACGTCAGGCTGCAGGATTTGTTCGATCTGGCCGAAAGGATCGCTGCGTACGGGCGGTGGCGGCGGGGTCTCTTCTGGGGCGATCAGTGTGGGTATGGTTGCCTGCGCCAGGGGTGTCACGGCGGCGTTGCCGCGGCGCGCGAGATCGAAGAGAAGTGCTGCGTAGACAATCAGCGCGATGACACCAAAGCCAGCCGCGAAAACCCAGAGCGGTGTCGACGAGATGATCGGCGTGTGGCCTTTGCCGGCGCCGCGCCACCGCGGAGACAGCTCCCCTTCTGCCCGTGGGCGGACCTGCTCATAGGCCCGGAAGACCCGCTCGCGTGTATCGTCGATCAGGGCACGTCCGTCTGCTCGGGCGCGGTGCTGGCCTTGGAACCCTGCGCAGAACGCAGCATGCAAAAGTCCGAGGACCTGCGGGAACCGGCCTGGTTCAGCGATTAGGGCTTCGGCCATTTGGTAGACGCGGCTGCCGCCGTCGGTGCGGCTATGGACACTGGACGACAGGCTGGTGGCGCCCCACCCCGCTTGCACCCCCCACGGTGTCGCCATCACGACATCATCGATCAGTGAGGTGAGGATAAAGCTGGCCCATTCAAGCTCGTCCTCAGCGGTGCCGGACTGCCGCGCCCGCGTGTGAAACCTCTGGAGCATGGTTTCGCACTGGCGACGAAAACCGGCCGGATCCGGATGGGTTGCCATCTGACTTTTGACCCCGGCCTCCAAAAGAAGCTCGGCGGCTGCCGTCATCAGCGGTGATGGACCAATGGTCTCAATCGGACCGTCAATAGGTGCCGCGGCGGATGCTTGCGGGCTAAGGCTGCGCCGCGGTTCGGCTGGTTGTTGGGGCGCAGGCGTCGCCTGACGCGGCGTGGCGGCGCCGCCAAGCACAGCATCGCCCGCAGGCGGTTGAGAGGGAGGGGTCACAGGCGCAGCCGGTTGAGCCGGTGCCGGAGCTCCGCCCTCGTCCTTTTTCGCCCCAAGTCCGGGAACCACTGTGGCTTCGTCGTCGAATTCGAAGGGGTCCCGGCTCATTTCACCCGGCGCTCCTGATCGCGTACATCTGAAGGCGGAGATCTCGAGGCGCCTGACTTACGTGAACAGCAACGCCTGCGGAGCGTTCGAGCTCTTGCCAAGCTGGACTGGTAACATCGATCTCAAAATAGGCAGCCTCATTGTCGGGAGGCAATTGCCGAGGGATGATCGAAAGCGCCGTGAGCGGAACAGCAGGTACTGCCCCGTGGACCTTTTGTTGGATGGTTTCCACCGCGCTGATTTTGATGAGATTGGGCAGGTGCGCCACCATCTTATCTTTGGGTGCCGCAGCGCTTGCCACCAAGACGAAGCTAGCATTGCCGAAGACCGAGCGATCTGTCACTTCTCCGGTGAAGAGGTTGTCGCCCTGGTGAGAAAGCGCGATCGGCAGCACACGTCCCAGGTTGCGCCGCGCCAGGGCAGCGCGGATCGATCCGACCACCTCGTCAAACGTCGCGGTGAGATCGCCGTGGTGATAGGCCTCAAGCTGCGGACGCTTGAAGGCATCGCCGCCGGCTTGGGCGGTGCCAGAGAACGTCGCGAGCTCCGACGCCAGTTTGTAGAATGCGTTGTAGAGACGCTCAGGATGAAGAGCATTAAGGGACGCGAGGTGCTCGAGTTCGGCCCCTGCTCCATTGAGGAGCTGCATCAAGAGGAAATCCCGAACCTCTGAGGCGCCGCCCGCTGTGGGCGTGCCCAGCTGCGAAGCTTGGGCCTCAGCCCGCTGCTCCACCATGCCGCTCACTTCCTGCAACAGGCGGATGATGCGAGACGATGCCGAACAGGTCATCACCGTGGGGATGAACTCTTCGTCCAGGATCAGCTTCCCGTTGGCTTCACGCTCAAGGATCTTGGTGATGGGGATTGTCGACCAGCCCTGAAGGTCGTCAGCGCTTGTTTTGAGGGTGAGGTTCAACCTGCCGACCTCAATCGGTGGTCGCTCCGATGCGTCAGACGCCGCGCTGACGTCGATCATTTCCGTCAGTGTGCCGCGGTATCGGGTGACGGCTTGCTCGTCCTCCGACGCAAATTCCATCGCACCGGCACGGCGCATGGGCGCGGCAAGATAGACAATCGCGTCCCGCAGGTCAGGGTCGGGTTCCATCGGATCGGGCAATGGCGCCATCAGGCCCGCTTCATCAGCGGTGTCGAAGTCCGTTCCATCCGGCAGGAAGCCCGCGGCGCGCTGGAGGGAGAGCCGGCCTTGTTCAAGTGCCTCGTTGTTGATCACGAACTCCGTCAGTCCCCAAGCATAGGGCGCGGATGCGTGCAGAGCGCGCTGAAGCAGCGTTTCGGTCCACCGGTCCGCCTGCTGCATATGCTGAGGGCGGAGGAACATTCCCTCCGTCCAGACGACGCGATTGTTCGTTGTCATGTGCGTACCCTGACTGACATGGGCGCTGTCGTCATTTCTTCATCCGTTCACTAATCGTACTATCGTCAAGGAGAAAGTCACGGCGCAGGCCACCAATCCGCCGTTTGGATACCGGGACGGCGAGCCGCCAGGTGCCGTCGTCATAGTTTCGGAAACCAACGACAATGCCGATATGGGTCACATCCTTGTCGATATCGCTCTTGTAGGTCGCCTTCCCCGACGGCTCCACGAACAGCTTCTCCTCCCCAACCAGCGCCGAAGACAGCGTCGTGTCAGGATCTTCCATCAGGTCAAAATAGCCAGCAGTTTGGAAATCCTCGACATCGCTCAAGAGAAAGAGGCGGACCTGAACCGGCGCCGGTGATCCGTTGACGGCTGGATTAAGATTCTCTCCGCCCTCAAAGCCGACAGTCAGCGTCCGCGGTTTTTGCGGTACAACAACCGATGGCGGTTTCGGCGCACAAGCCGCGACAACAAACAGGAGCAGACTGATGCGAAAAACGTTCAGCATGGGGGACCTCCTTTTTTAAGTCCGGCGCGCATGGGCGCGAGGTTAATCCTCACTCTCCTGTGTGACACGATCGTAGGCGCTTCGGAAAGCCTGGAACACAACGCCCCTGCCATTCCCCTGCATTTCCTCAGTCAGACGCGCCAAAACGTCCTGAAGTGTCTCGCCGGAGGGCTGTTTTCCGCCGAAAGGCAGCTTGAGGCCCCCGGCTTGATTCGCCTCGGCCGCCTTCGCCACCTCGCCCAGAAGCGCCTCAAGGGCCGCCCGCGTACCCGCCATCAGGCCGATCTGATGGCGTTTGATGTCGACGCTTGCGTCCCGGAAGGCGGCTGGGCCGTCCAGGAAACCGGGCATCGGTTCCTTTAGCATCTGCTCAGCTGCTTGCTCTGCTGGAAGAAATTTCAGTGGGCTGTTGTTTTTCGCACCAATTTGCGTGCGGTCGACTTGGTACTCCTCTTTCACCTTGTCCCGGTTCATGAGGAACTGAGCGTAATTGAGGACCGCCTGCCGGTAGATCTCGCCCGCGCGTTTCAGGACATCAGCCGGGTCGGTTTCTGCAAATGACGAAAGCGGAAGATTGGCGCCCTCGAGAAAGGGGCTGATCGAGACGTTGCCTGCTGGCGCCGCGGGCGGGGCCACAGCAGCGGGTCCGTCGCCGCCACTTTCGGCGCCCCATAGGTCCTCGGTCGGCTTAGGGCTCGGCGGGGTAGCGGCAGCGGTGCCGAAGGGGTCTTCCTCACGGCTTGCGGCGCCGCCGCCGTCCCAGTCGATGGGCACATCCGTGGACAGACTGCCGATGTTGGGCTCCCACGCCACAACTTGATCGAGCGTGTTGCCGCCCGTGTCTTGCGGCACATGGTGCGCCGTCGGCGTCTGCGCTTGGCTGCCCAGGATGTTATCGATGGCACTGCCGGAGAATGCTGGGCCCGTCGCAGGGCTTGGCTGCGGTGCGGGTGCGCTTGGGAAACCGCTCTGCGGCGGCTGCGTTGGCGGAGCGTCGCCGAAGGGGCTGGCAGATGGGGCATTCTGAAACGCCGGGGAGACGGCCTGTCCGCCAAATGGATCAGGCGCTGGACCGGTGGGTGCCGCCGGTTGGCCAGCGATCACTTCGATCGTCAGGGTAAAGAGCTCGCCGAGCGCAATGCTCTGGCCAGGCGCAACGCCGATCGGCTGCTGCGGATCAAGCCGCTGCCCCCCCACACTGGTTCCGTTGGTCGATCCCAAATCGCTGACAAAAAGATCAGCACCGCGCGTAAAAATCTCGCAGTGCGCCCTCGAAATCGACTTGTCATCGATTTGCCAATAGCCCTGTGCACCAAGGTCGGAGGGCGCCGGGCGTCTGCCGATACGCATCATCGCGCCGGTGAATGGTCGCTCCTCAACAGGCCGCTGTGAGGGGTCATCCGACCGGCGCAAGATGAGCTTCATCGATGACATAGGCGCACACTAATGGTCAGGGACTTCGTCACCAAACCCGTTTCCTGACGGAAGGTGGGTCACATCGATCCTTTTGAACAAGCACTGCATGCGCTCGATGTACCGGCCGTCTTCAAATTCCACGTCAAGCTTTTGAATGACCACGTCGTGGAACTCGAACGCATAGACCACGGCGTCCATCCCAGTGTTGCTGTCAGACTTCAGGAAATTGAACGCCGTCTGCGGCGCAATCTGACTGTTGCTGGCCATTGCCATGAGCATCGGCGTCGCCTCGTCGGCGAAGCGCACCAACTGGTAGCCGGTGTAAAGCGCGCGCCCAGTGCCGGAGATGCGGCCCGTTCCGATGGACACCGCGTTTTCCATCCCAAGATTGAAGCTCAAGACGTCAATCCAACCGATGTGCTGCGTGTGACTGACGGCCCCTGTGACGTCGCCATGCTTCATGAAAATGCTCATGATTTGGACCTTTCGTGTTCGTCAGCGTAGCGCGCCAGGGCCGCTTTGAGAATATCAGCGCCTGAGCCCCCTTGCCCCAAGTCCCTGCCAAGCTCCGCGCAAGCATCATAGCCCAAAAAGGGGCGACCCATGTCGCCTTCGGCTGCGGCCAATGCGAGAGCGCAGACCCCTGCAATTCCGGTCATCGCATCGTCCGGCGCCACTGGATCGCGGTCCGGCGGTGCGAGCGAACTGCCGCTCCAAAACGCAGCCATCCCGGCCCACGCCCCAGGACCGTTCATCTCCTCTGCGTCCGCTGCCGCTTGGGCTTTGTATCGCAGGGTATCGTCCTGGGTGCGGACCCAGTCTTCTGCAAAACCGAGCGCCTTGGACGGGATCACCTCCATCCCTGCGATCTGCCGCGCACCCTCTTGGCCGCGTGCCCACAGACAAATCAGCCACACCGCCTCTCGTTTCGGCAGCATGAAGAGGAACATCTTCGCCAGATCGTCGAATGCCTGCGCATTGGTCAGGGCAGCGACGATCGTGTCCGCGCTGGTTGCGCGATCGATGGCCCGAAGGGACTCGATACTCGTCTGTGCGTGATCGGCCACAGTGGTGACGAACGGCACACGGAGCTTCGGATAGGTTGCCCGCTCCACCATCAGTTGATCATGACGATGCCGCCCTTGAGGGTCAGCATGCCTTTCCCAGCGACTTCGGTCATCCCGCCATCGATTTTCACCATGCCAGATGCTTTCGCTTCGAGGCTCGCGGTGGCCTTGAGTGAGATCTTGGTCGCCTTAATGGTGATGCCCATGGGATCGAGGATAATCTGTGATCCCCCGACTTTGAGCGTGATTTTCTGCTTGGCCTCGATGGTGCTGGTCTTCCCCACCGAGATCTTTTGGTCACCCTTGCTGACCGTTAGTTTGTGATCACCAGAGTCGACCGTGACGACCTCGTCACCCTTCGCGACAGTCGCCTTGCGGTCGCCTTTTTCGATCGTCGTCGTCTCGTTGCCATCAAGGACAGTGATCTTGCGATCATTCGTGACCTTCAGCGTATCATCGTAGTCGACGACCCGTTCGAAGTCCTTGCCGCTGTAGAAGTAAACAAGCTCTTTCTCCGGCTCATCGACGAATTTGAGCTCGAGGGCCTTCCCGCTTTTGTTGGGGCTGGTGATCGAGCGGAAACCGGAAACCACCTTGTTGTCGGGTAGTTTGTAAGGCGGCCTGTTGGTCGCGTTGTAGGCGCAACCGACAACGATCGGTCTGTCAGGGTCGCCTTCAATAAAATCGACCAAGACCTCCATTCCAACACGGGGAATGAACTGCGATCCGATGCTCGAGCCGGCCCAGGGCTGAACGCAGCGTATCCAGCAGCTTGCGGTATCGTCGGGCTTAGCATCGCGGTCCCAATGAAATTTGACCTTGACCCGCATGTGCTCGTCCGTGTGCACATCAGCACCGGACGGTCCCACAACGATAGCGGTTTGAAGACCGGGCATGAGGCGCCGCGGCGGCTCGGGCGGCCGGAACGTCTGCTTCGACGGAATGGCAACAAACCGGTTCTCGTAGAAACTGCGTTTTTCTTGATCGCCCTTCTGGGCAACGACGCCTTGCACGAGGTCTTCAAGGTCGTGGTGGGCCTCAATGATCACCGCTTCCACAGCCTCGAGCCCCTGTGGCGGCTTATCAAAATTGATCGTCGCACCAGGTGCAAAGTGCAAGTAACCACTCTCTCCCGAAACGGTGTGAGCGGCGACTTCCTCTTGCTCCATTTTGAGAGCGCTGAGGGTCACACCTGCCTTACGGTTGGGATACCGTCCGTGATAGGCGTATCGGGATGAACCGGGAAAGGCGAGATCTTTGCTCTTGGCATCGCCCTTGGTCAGAAGGTCCTGCGTTGGCGTCAGAGGATTGTACTCGGAAAGCTCGTGCGCTTCCGTGTGAAGCCGATATCCAGCTGTCCAAACATCGAGTGCAGCATGCCCTCCTCGTCCAGCGCCAAACGAGACCAGCTGCTGCAAGCATTTTCGGTAGCCAGAGGAGCTGTCGGCGATCGTCACCGCATCAGGGTAACTCGAGCCTGACGTCGTGTCGGGTACGCTGACAAAAAACATACCCTCCTCCGCCAACAGACGACTGAGAAAATCGTAGTCTGTCTCGTCATATTGGACAGTGTACTCGCGGACGCCGGTGCCGCCCTGGATGCTCAGTGTCGCCGCGATCTTGCCGCTATAGTCGTTCAGGATCTGTGTAATGATTGACTTGGCATCAAGCTCTTGAAAAATACGGCTTCGCCTATTCAGGGTCGTCAGCACCATGGACGACTTGACGACCACGCGGTACCCGAAGCGATCATCGTGCATATGCCCGGTGGGCTCCACCGAGGTGATAATCCCGCCAAAGAGGCGAGGATCAAGCTCGTCATCGACGGCGACCTCGAGGGCGAAGGGCTCGGCCACAACGGCGGCGGGCTTCACCGTTTCAGAGCTGGATGTGATCTCAATCTCGAAACGGCTGATTTCTGACAGGGCTTCAGAGCCCTTGAGGCGCACAACGCGCGGCTCAGCAAAGGCCTTGGGATATTTGAGGAGCTTAACGCGTTCAGCCACCGCCGCGGCCTCCAAACGTCAAAGAAAAACGGCGCCCACAAGGATGGGCGCCACGCAACCAAGGCACACAAATCATCCCAACAACCGAAAACGCAGCTGGGATGATCCGTTCCAAGGGTGTTTAGAGGGTCTTCGCTTGGATCATATCGTACCCAGCAGAGAAGCTGCCTGATACTTTATGATCGTTGTCGAAGGTCTTGTGGGTACACGTAATTTTCGTGAAGTTGAGGCTGAAGCTCTCAGACGGCGCCGTGTCGCTGGTCGCCGATGTGGAGTAAGACGACACCAGCGTATCGGAGAGTTTGATCTCCATATACGTGTCCTGAGCGTCTGCATCGACCTTCACAAAGTGAAGAACAGCATCCTCACCAGTCGTTCCGCCGAGTGACATTTTGAGGAGCGGCAGCGACGACGCATCAAGTTGCTTGGTCAGAGTCACTTCACTCAGCGAAGGTGTGCTGGCTTCACGGTTAGCCACCGTGCCCACAACGCTGCTGATCGCGCGACCGATGCCGAATTGAACGGTGTCGATTTTGATCCAATCCTTGTGCTTCGGATCGGTGACATTGCCCTTCAATGCGGCAAGTTTCAAATAAACGGCCATCGCCGGGACCTCCTACGTCCTAAGTCAAAGCTTCTGCGTTTGCGCTGCGAGAACCTGCGGATTGATCGAACCCAAGACCTTACCCCTCTCGCAATTTAAAAGTGTACCCAAAAAGTCCGTCTTTGTCGATGCTCAACGACACATGCTCGACAGTTTCACCGTCGGCGGAATGACTGAGAAACCGTGACGCGAGCTCCGGTGACAGAGTTCTCTTGACAATTGTCTCAACGTTCCTCGCACCGCTCTGACTTTCCGTACAGGACGCAGCGATATGGTCGGCGAGGTCGTCGGTCCACGTCAGTTCTGCTCCGTAGGCGGCCGTAATACGGCGACCAAGGCGTTTGAGCGTGAGATCAACGATCATGCGAATCACGTCCTCACCCAACGGAACGTAGGGCACGAGTGTCACCCGGCCGAGGAAGGCGGGCTTAAATGTCTTGAGAAGTTCTGGCCTTGCCGCCTCAATGATACCATCCGCATCCGGCATGGTTTCGGGATCCGAAGCCAGCTTCTCAACGATGTCCGTCGCGGCATTGGAGGTCATAATGAAGACGGTGTTGCGGCAATCAATATCGCGCCCCTGCCCGTCTTTCATGATGCCCTTATCGAAGGCTTGGTAGAAGACGTCCTGGACTCCCGGATGGGCCTTTTCCATCTCATCGAGAAGGACAACACCGTAAGGCCGACGACGCACCGCTTCGGTCAAAACACCGCCTTCGCCGAAGCCGACATAGCCTGGAGGTGCACCCATCAGCATAGAAACTTTATGCTCCTCCTTGAACTCAGACATGTTGATGACGGTGATCGCCTGCTCGCCGCCAAACATTTCATCCGCCAGCGTCAGTGCCGTTTCGGTTTTACCAACACCTGACGTACCGAAGAACATGAAGACGCCCTGCGGCTTACGCTCATCAGCGAGCTTGGCCGCCGAGATGCGCATGGCTTCGGAGATCGTATCCAACGCGAAGTCTTGCCCCTTGATGCGCTCGCCCATCCGCTCACTGAGCTCCATGACGCTGCGGATCTCGTCCGCCGCCATGTTGCCCACAGGGATGCCGGTCCAGCCCGCGAGGACTTGCGCCACGACGTCAGCGTTCACCGCTTCAAAGATAAGACCGTCGTCGCCCTGCAAGGTTTTGAGCTCCTCTTCCTTCGCCTTCAGCGACGCGCGGTCGCCGTTACCCTCAGCTAATGCAGAACGGAGCTCAGATATTTCCGCGATCGCTGCTTTTTCTTTCTCCCAACGCTCGCTGAGGCTCGCGTGCTCGGCTTTGGCTTCGTCCGCGCGCTTCTCAAGCGCCGTGAGGCGTGTGCCGTGATCAGCACCTTCGGCTTGTTCCTTTTGAAGACCAGCCACTTCGCGCTCGATTACCTCGAGTTTGCGCACGGCATCTTCAAGGCCAGCAGGCGTTGCTGATTGGCTGAGCGAAACCCGGGAGGCTGCGGTGTCGAGCAGGCTGATCGATTTATCCGGCAGCTGACGGCCAGGAAGATAGCGCTTCGAAAGTTGAACCGACGCCACCAACGCCTCATCGAGGATCGTGACACCATGGTGGGAGGCGAGGACAGGAGCCACGCCGCGCATGATCGCCACCGCCGTGTCGACACCCGGTTCTTTGACATCAATGACCTGGAACCGGCGGACGAGGGCGGGATCTTTCTCGAAGTACTTTTTATACTCCGACCACGTCGTGGCTGCGATCGTCTTCATCTCCCCGCGCGCCAACGCTGGTTTGATGAGATTGGCCGCGTCCCCCTGCCCCTCAGCGCCGCCGGCGCCGATGAGCGTGTGCGCCTCATCAATGAAGATGATGATGGGCTGCGGGCTGTCTTTGACGGCCTGGATAACGTTCTTGAGCCGGTTCTCGAACTCACCCTTGACGCCAGCGCCAGCCTGCAGGAGCGCAAGATCCAGTGACAGAAGACGGATGTCTTTCAAAACATCTGGGACGTCACCTTCCGCAATCCGGCGGGCCAGGCCTTCCACCACAGCTGTCTTACCGACGCCCGCCTCACCGGTGATGATCGGATTGTTCTGTCTACGGCGCAGAAGGATATCGATCATCTGGCGGATTTCGCCGTCACGGCCGAGAACGGGATCAATCTTGCCCGCACGGGCCTGTTCGGTGAGATCTTGGCAATAGGTATCGAGCGGGCCGCCCTTGCCGGGCGGCGGTGTGTCAGCGGCTTCGCCCGAGGGGTTTTGCTCGGCTAACTGAGCAAACGCCTCCACCAAACGATCGGCATCGAGAGATGCGAGACGCGGCGAGAGGGTCGCTGCCCGCAAGGCCAAAGCGTTGGAACTCGCCAACGCGACCAAGACGTGTCCCGAACGGATCATCGGTTCGGAGAATTTCAGATCAGCGACGAGCCATGCCTCCCGCACCAACTCCACAAGCCCCGGCGCGAGCGGCGGGGTCGAACTGTTCCCCCGCTTCATCTTCTCCAGTGACGCATCAATATCTGATCGCACCGCAGCAGGATCGACACCGACCACTTTGAGGAGTTCAGCGACGTCATTGCTCGGCGCTTCGAGCATTTTGACGAGCCAATGCTCGATCTCCACGGCAAAATGGGTTTGCCCGACAGCAAGGCCTGCTGCGGCTTCTAACGCCTCGCGGCAGGTGGTGTTCAGCTTCAGGACCAACGATTTGACATCGAGCGAGGCCATGGCACTTCCCCTTCGAAAGCTCTTCACGAATGCGCCGTGAACCGCCATCACCCCTGGGATGGTGCAGCCCGACGGCTTCCCAACGGAAGCTGAAGGTCACAAGAAGAGTTTGCAAGCAAAGGATACCGCGATGACCTGGGATGGCGGCTACCCCTCCGAGTTACCTTACACCTCATCCTATTACGTGGAGCACGCGCCGGCGCATCTACGCCTGGTGCCGCTCTTGCGCGGCATCCACGGCCCACGAATCAAAGACGGATTTCGCCTGTTGGAGCTTGGTTGTGGTTCGGGCACATCGATGGTCACGATGGCAGCAGCCAATCCGTTGTCGGAGTTTGTCGGCATCGATTTTGCGCCCGCTCAGATTGCGACAGGCAACCGGCTGATCGAAAAATCAGGCCTCACCAATGTTGAACTCGTGGAAGCCGACTTTCTTGAGATCCAACATGAGGCCGGAGAGATTTTCGGCCAGTTTGACTACGTCATTTGCCACGGGGTCTACACCTGGGTCTCGAACGAGATTCGTTCCGCCCTCGTCCAAATTCTTAAAGGTGTCATGGCACCTGGCGGCGTTTTGTTCATGGGCTACAATTCCATGCCCGGGTGGTCTGGCGCGTTTGGCCTTCAGAGGCTGATCAGTGATTTCGCCAAGTATGAGCATGGTGACACCGATATTCGGGTGCGGGAAGCAATCCGCAAGGTGAAGGCGCTTAGCGACCAGGGCTTCCAAGGCATCAACTTCGATTATCTGCCGCCGAGCATTCGGGACAGTTTGGATGATCTCGACAGCGTACCGAAGGCCAATTTCCGGTACGTCGCCCACGAATATTTGTCGCAGGCTTGGTCCCCGATCTTCCGCGGTGACCTCGTGCGTGACTTGAGCGAGGCAAAGCTGTCCCTGGTCGGCAGCACCAGGCTTCTCGATGCGTTTCCAGAAACCCTCGGATCGGAAGAGCAACGGGCACTGATGGGGCAAGTCTCACCAGAGCTTGGTCCGCAATTGATGGAGATGATCGCTCCGCCGCGGTTCCGGCGCGATGTCTTCATCAAAGGCCGCGCGCCGCTGACGGATCAGCAGCGGGCGCAGCAGCTCGCCGATACGCCCGTCGCGCTCGTCCGCACAGCGAGCGAATTCGAGTACGAAGTCGACGTGCATCGCGGCACCGCGGAAATCCCCAAGGTGAACTATGAACCGCTGATCGATGCGCTCGAAGGCAGGCCGCGTGCCCTCGGCGATCTTCTTGAGATGTCACGCAGCGCTGGATCCAATCTCTCGCCGGAAGAGCTCATGGGTATGCTGATCACCTCCTGCCAGGTGATGCCTGCGGCTGATGCTGACGCGCAAGCAACCGAGATGACACGGCAAGCGAACCGCGCCTTGATTGAGTTTGCCCTGAATGATCCTGCCGCCCATCAATTGGCTTTGGCTTCCGCCGTCCTCGGTGCGGGACTGCCGACGGAAACCGCCAACATGGCGCTCTACGACATCGTGGCCCGGACCAAAGGGACGGATGTGGAGCCTGACGTTGAGACGATGAAGGACGAACTCATCGCGGCTATCCTTGGGCGCGGTGAGGCGTTCCTTCAGGACGGCGAGCAGGTCGATGATCCAGAGCAAATCCGTAAGATCGCAGGGATAGCGATTGATAAGGGGCTCACGGACTTTTCGGCCCGCTGGAGCGCATTGGGAATGATCTAGCGGCTACTGAACCCTGGCAGAGAGCCTGGTGTCGGACAGGACCTCTTCCGGATCGCCGCCCAAAAGCCAGGTTCCAAGGCCAAGCCTGGCGCCGCGGCTCGTGTCGCCAAGTTTGATCTTTGGTGCCTCCGACCGGCGCAATGAGACGTCCACGACGCAATCTACCGTTAAACCCACGCCGAGCTTGATCGCATCGCGCATCGACGCGACCTGGCCCTGACCGCTGACGAGATTGACAAAGCCGTCGGAGTCAACGGGCCCCACTTTGACAGCAAAGGTCCGGCTGATGTCCCAAGTGCGGGCACCCAAAACGGCGTCGCCGCCCAGGCTTGCGAAGCCTTCTCCGAGAGCGGTGCGGTCCTCAGGCGCGATCTTGATCCACGTGCCTTGGAACTCCGACACGTCTGCTTTTACACCGAGCGTGGCCTCGACCAGGCGAGCGATACCGGCAGCAGACGGACGGCGTTGGAATGCACCAGCCAACGCACGATGCGGCGCTTCCTCGCCCAGACCGCTCCCCAGCGCGAGGCTGGCACGGATCGGCTCTTCACCCCGCGCCCGTTCGTGCGACACAAGCAAGCGATACTTCGCCCACGCCCGGTAGAAGAATGACGCAAACCGATGATTGAAGAGATCGAGAAACCGGCCAAAGAGCTCTTCGCCGCCCCGTCGAGTGGTGATGGTCTGCTCTGTATAATGAAGAGGCAATACGCCGCTCGGACCAGTGAGGCCGATGGCGTTCGTTGTGATGTCTAGAGGCGCTGTACCGCTGATACTGGCGATGTCGCTCGAGGGAAAACGCGAAGCGGGTGCAGCACCCAGGCGTAAGGGCTCTTCGGCGGGCATCGCTCTGCCGCCGATCTTATGGCCCGTTGTGGCCTCAATCTGTCTGATCAGCTGAAAGAAAGAGAGGTTCGCCACCTCTTCCCGGCTCAGCTTGGTCAGATCAGGTTGCGTGATCCCGTCCTCGCTGGCCATGTCGCGTAGGGTATCCTTTCCGTATCAAGACGAGCGCTGACGCGCACAAAGCTATTCACTGGCGCATAGGCCGCCAGAAAGCGGCTGAGAAAGGCGGTGAGCAAAAATCCGCCCTGCCCGGAGAAACGGGCATCATCGATCGCAATGGTCGCATCCACACCGCTGCAGAACGCCAGGCGACCACCGCCTGGCAGCCGGGTCGATGTCGACTTGAGATCCACCTGTTTCAGCCGGTCGATCAGGTTTCTGTTCGCCGTGTCGTCGCGCCGATCGTGAAGCGTCACGAGCTCTCGCAGGACCTTCGCGCGATCCGGCCCATCACCGACCGAGAGATGGTTGAGAGACATCTGCGCGACGAGTTTCCAATGGGCATTGGCATGACTCGGCGGACGCAGAACACTTGTCGGCATCGTCAAGCAGGTGACCTGCGCAACGCCAGCGCTCGATTCTGTCAAACTCATCGTCTGCCCAAGGAGGAAAGACGCAGCTTCGTGAATGTTTCGGTTCATCCAGAGCGCGTCGGCGATCACCGTTGAGCCTTGTAGTCCTCGCCCAGAAATTGGCTGCGAAGGATCTGCCGAAAGAAGGAGGAAGACGTCGTCACCTCGTCCGCCTGGTCGGGCGCGCCGGGTCGTGTGGTAGAGCCCTCTCACCCCACCTGATCCGTCCACCGATAAAACGGGCGCATAGACTTGCGTCTCGCCCTGTCCGACCGGCGGCTCGACCTGGACCAGCTCCACCGCATAGGGCTCCAGCGCGTCGTCTTGGCCGAATTTCGGCTCAATGCGATGTTCAGGATAGGCAGGATCGTAGCGGAAGGGGTCGGCACGTCCGCCGAACAGGTTGATAATCGGCGTACAAAAAAGTTTGAACGTGTCGGATTTGATCTGACGGTCAAGATCGGGAACAGCCTCGTCGAAGTGGAGAACAAGACTCGCTTCGCGATCACTGCCGAGCGCTGTCCAGTCGACCCCGTGGACATCGAAACCCAGATGCTTTTCAGGAAACGCCATCGCTTCGGTCAGCATGGCGAAATGGTGCGGCAGGTGCGGCGGCAGAGGCGTCATCAGTGATGACGCGTCAAAGCCGATATCGCCCAACGCTTTCGCGGGAAGAAACTGCACCGGATCGCCGTTGCTGCGAAGGACCGAGACCCCGGCAATGTGGTTGAACGCAAGTTCGTGCAGCTTGAACGCGAGTGACCGGTCAGCGGTGATGTGGACACGGAGCGCTTCACCCGACAGCGCGTCGAAAGCCACATCGGGATTGTTGGTCTTGAGCGTCAAGCGCAGCGCAGAACGCGTTGTCTCCACCTTGGGGTGGCTGGGGATCGGAGTTGGCGGCAGCAGGATCTCGCTCGCGCTGAGCGCAATGGGCAGAAGCCGCAACGTCGATCCTGTTCGAAACGTCCAGACCTGGCCGTCGACACTGGGGGTGTTGAGTTCCGCCCCCTTCTCGATCGACATCGGCGCTTCAAGATCATCTGCCGGTTTGAACTCAGCCATTGCCATGCCTGGCAGCGGGGCGATCAAACTCGGCTGCAAGGCATTGAGCATGACCTCTGAAAGCTCAGGGAACATATCATCAAGCTTGCCGCGCACCCTGGCCGCCAGAAATGCCGCGCCCTGAAAAAGCTGCTGGACGAAGGGATCAGCAACACCGGCGTTGGTGATGCCGAATGTCTCCGCCATCTCCGGGTCGCGCTCCGCCAACTCTCGCAGGTAGCGTAGCTCGGCATCAAAATAGGGAAGAATAGGATCAGTCATCGGGGTTCGCGCACCTCAATGCCCTGCCCTACCGTTTGCAGAGCCGTGTCAAAAGCCAGGCGTTCATCTTCGCGATCGGCCAGCGACGCCGTGATCCGTAAAAGGACGGTTGTCGAGTCGCGGCGGTCACGCGTTGGTGTCACGCTGATCCGTGTCAGGCGCGGCTCCCATGCGGCCAGTGTGGCGCGAAAAGCCTCGGCGATCTCTGCCGCTGTTTGCGTGTCGCTCGCCTGCAGGTGGGCGAACTCTGGCACGCCATAGTCCAAAAGTGATCCTGACAAGGATTGGAGCTCAGATGGCGCAGGTTTGAACCGGCACTCGCTGTTGAGCAGTGTTTCAATATCCTCACGCAGCGTGTCGTAAAGGCCGCCCGGCCGGTTCGGCTCGGCGCGCCTGGTGAGGCGGTCGTAGAGACCCGGTGTTCCGTCAGCCATCGGCCACTCCCACCTTCTTGAGCGACGAGAGCTCGCCCATGGGGACAAGATCGTCGCCCGCTAAGAAACACCGTTGGCCGTGCCCGATGATGGGGGCCGCCTCGCCATGCCAGGATGTTGAGCGACCGAGCTTCTCAAGATCATCCGTATCAGCGGTATGCGGATAGACCATCGGCAAGAAAACCGATCCGCTCTGCCCGTTTTCCAAGCTCAGCATCGCGCGGCGGAGCACGAGATCGCTCACGTGCTCTATCGGTAGGCATGTAAGGCTCGTCACCGCGGACAGGGGCGCCAGTCTGTAGACCCCGCTTGGCGTGATCATTTCGAGATAGGACGCCATGCGGTCGTCCACGTCCCGAAAGTCCGCTGCCGGTCCTTCGTTGACGGAGAACAGCATCTCACCGCGCGCGGCCTCGGCGGCATTAAAAGCGGCGCCAGCGTCACCGGCGCCCTCACGCTGTTTGATCAGTGCCGCGATGAGCGCCTTAAACGCCTCGCTCGGCTCATCGGCAAGCTCAGGCATGGCGCCGTCTGCCCACCACGCGTCACGCTCAATGAGGCCGCGCAGAAGACGCTGTGTGAGCTGCGCCCTTGCCGCCACCGGTCCTTCTCCCCCCGCGAGATCATAGTGCGTGTCGGCCTTCTCATAGTCGCCGATCACCAAAAGCGCGTCGGCGAAATCAAGCCGTGCGGAGCGCTTTGCCGGGTGCGCTTTGACGTTGGCGGCCAAAGCGGCACGCCAGGCCTTGAGGTCGCCCGCTTCAAAAGCTTCTTCAATCGCAGTGAGGTCAGTCATGATGCTTCCTTAGACGGCCTTTTTGATCTCGGTCGACAGTTCGAACTCGGAGATCACATAGTCGATCTGAAAATGGGGTTGTAGCTTCACGTTGCAGGTGAAAGCGCCAGGGCGGTTCGGGATCGGATCGATCTTGACCCGGAAGTCTCGGAGCGGCGCGACGTCATTGTCGCTGTCGCGCGGCATCGTCGAACGACGATATTTGCTGAGCCATCCTTGCAAGACCTGCTGAAGTTCCTGCGGCCCCTCAAGCGATCCAACCCAAGACCGCGCGATAACTTTGATCGCATGCGCAAACCGCGAAACGCTCATGATGTTGGGCAAGAAAGCGCCGACCTTGGATATCTCAGCTCTGCCCTCCGACGCGTAAGCCGACGGGCACGCGTGAAGCGCCGCATACTGTGTATAGGCGCAGGGTCGTGGCGCGATGAAGCCGAGCGCGTTGAGCTGTGCTTCCTGGGTTCGGCTGAGATAGACCTCGACTGGGATCTTCTGCCAATCCCCTGCCCCGCCATTGTGAAACGTAAAGTTGGGCAGGCCCGTCAGCACCCCGCCTTCCGGATCAACCGTCGCGGGGCCGCCATACCGGTGAGAGACCGCGCCGTTGATGGCAGCTGGCCAGTTGTAATTGATGATCGCCCGAATGGTGACATGCGCCAGCGAGAAGGCTGCCGGGGCCCAAGCCAGCCGCGACGGATCGTTCGGAAGACGATCCCTGTACTGTGTTCCCATGTCTCTCGCGGCGCGCTCGCCGAAACGGTCGCGCATCAATGCTGAGCCTGCGAGAAAGGCAAGGAAGCGGCTTGAAGGATCATTGCGCAGCTGCCGGAGTGATTGGTACTCCACCGAGTCAAAAGACGCGGGGATATCCTCCCGCCGGTCGAGCTCCCCCATATGGTCGATACCGAACAGCGACGGTGATCCGCCCACAGCTATTGGGCAGAACGACACAGACGCGATTTGCGCTAGGGCGCGCAAGGTTCCAATATCGTCCTGGGCGCCCGATGGGCGATGGGAGAAGTGGTGGTCTGAGACGATAAGGCCATAGGGCTCACCCCCGGCTCGCCCAAACTCTTCATTATAAAGAAGGTTGAACGTCGCTGTCTGGAACAGGTCGTCGTGGTCGTCGACGTCACGATTGATCGTGCCCCACGAGGCGTTGAGAATTTTGAGCTTGGGGCGGTCGGCTGGGCGCGCGAGGCCAGCTGTGTCTGCCAACCAGCGGAGGCCGCGCCACCGGCCTTCGAGCGCTGTGAAGCGTTCATGGCTGGTGATTTCGAAGACCGCGTCATTGATAGCGTCATCGATGGAGGTGATCAGTTGCGCCAGCGCTCTTGATGCCTGGCGCGCGGTCATCTCACCGGCGCTCGAGCCAAAGAGAAAGACGAACGCAGCGTCATCACTGACGTCGTTCAGAACCGACCAAACGGTGGATGGGTGCACGCGCCATGCGCCTGCACCCTGATCGTTTTCGGAACCCGAGCGACCGGCCGCGTCCTTCAGTTCGCGTTCGGCAGCCCGGAGATCCATTAGCCCGCTGACGGAATACGAGCGACCATCCGCATCGAGGTGGTGAGCTCTTCAAATTGCAGCCAAGGCTGAAGGTGCGCCACGGCATGGTAGGAACCAGGGCGCCCTGGGACTTCTTCCACGACCACTTGCGCCTTACGGAGAGGTTTCTCCGCCCGCATGGCTTGGCTCGCACCTTCGGTTTCGTTGACGTACTGATAAATCCAATCGTTGAGCTCTTTGCTCACGCTCGACTTATCCGCAAACGAACCAATCATGCTGCGGCCCATGATTTTGAGGCAGTGAGCAAAACGCGATGTCGCCATCATGTAAGGCAGGCGTGCCGAGATGGCCGCGTTCTCTGTCGCAGCAGTGTTGGTGTACTTCTTCGGCTTTTGGGTCGTCTGACCACCAAGGAACACGGCAAAGTCTGTGTTCTTGTAGTGGACCAGCGGCAAAAAGCCGAGGTCGGACAGCTCTTTCTCCCGGCGATCGGTGATACCGATTTCCGTCGGGCACTGTGCATCCATGTCACCGTCGTCACTGACGAAGGTATGGGTCGGCAGGTTGTCAAGCTTGCCGCCGCCGTTTTCACCGCGGATCGCAACGCAAAGGCCGCTCTCTGAGTAAGCGCGGGTCATTGTGACGGCTGCTGCGTAGGACGCATTCATCCAGCAATAGTCGTCATGATCCATCTGCTGCGGGTTGCCCGCATCATCATAGGGAGCTTCCTCGTAATCGAACTCATCGATCGTCTTGGTCGCTTGACCGTAGGGAAGACGCGAGAGGACCCGCGGCATCGCGAGCGCGACAAAGCGGCTGTCCTCGGTGTCACGGAAACCCCGCCATGCCGTGTACTCACTGCTTTCAAAGTTCCGTGCGAGATCCACGCGTTTTGGCAGATCACGATAGTCGTCAAAGCCGAACATCTCGTGGCCAGCACCGGCGATGAACGGCGCGAACGCGCCAGCCGCGACGCTTGAGACATTGCGCAGGATATCGACGTCTTCAGGATGTGCTGAGAACTGATAATCGCCGACAAGGGCACCGAAGGGAACGCCGCCTGGCGTACCGATCGCTTCCTCATAGACCTTCTTGAACATCTGGCTTTGATCGAACTCGACGGCGTCGTCGAAGTCTTTCTGGAGCTGACGCTTCGAGCAGTTCAGCACTTTGACTTTGAGGTCAGAGCCGATGAGCGAGTTGTCGACGAGGTATTTGAGACCACGCCAGGAACCCTCAAGGCTCTTGAACTTCTCGTGATGCATCACCTCAGCGAGCTGTTCACTCAGTTTACGGTCGATTTCTTTGATCGCCTCACGGAAGGTGACCGTGAGGTTTTTCGAGAACTTGACCTGCCCCGCCATCGCCCCGTCGACGAAGGCGGTCATCAATTCACCGACGCGATCCGCCTCGGTTTGTTTGGTCGCGCCAATCGCGCGGTCCAGGAAGCTTTCCGTTGTCGTGGCGGCCGCGCCGCCTTCACTGGAAGCAGATGTTTCTTCCGACATACTCTCTCAGTCCCCTGGGTTATTCAGATTTGATGTTGGCGAGCGAGCTTTCCGCGTCGCTAATCTCAGCTTCGATAGCTGACGTGTCCGAGCCTTCGGGCGCCGCTTCGAGCTTTTCTTTCAGTGTGCTGAGGCGTTCCTCGAGGCGAGAGACGATCTCGCCGCGCAACGAACCCATTTCCTCCTCGCTCTGAAGGACAGACTTCAGAAGACCGTCGAGTTCCTCTGAACTGTCAGCCTTCGCCATGAGGTCACGAAGACGGTTACGGGTCTCCATCAAGCGGCGGAGCGGCTCAACCTGCTGCACGACCTGGGCGGGTTCGAAGTCCTTCATCGAACCGAACTTGAGGTCGACAGCAATCTCACTGCCATCGTTCTCAAGGGTGTTCTTCACTTTGAACTTCGCGCCCGGCGTCATGCGCTTCATCACGTCGTCGAAGTTTTCGCCGTTGATCTCGGTGAACTTGCGTTCCTTGAGGGGCTTCAGCGGCTCGGTAGGGTCCCCTGAGAAATCGCCCATCACGCCGACGACAAAAGGCAGTTCCTTTTGCTCGCGTCCGCCCTCGGTCTCCACCTCATACTTGATGTGGACCCGCGGCTTGCGGACTTTCTCTAGCTTGTCGTTCATGCTTGCCATGACGTGACCTTCTTTCTCGTTGCCCCGGCACAGCGATCTAACGTGCCGTCCATCAGTTTATTCAATGTCACCAACTTGCATCTTCTGCAGGGGGTTCCGCACCCTCTTTTGGCAGTGTCATGCCGGCGCGCAGGAGGAAATCCTGCCTTGTGGTTGGATCAGGGATCAATTCCGCCACCAGTTCAGCCGGTGCAAGCCGTGCTTTGCGCACAACCTCACGTAGCGCCGGGGCCGTGAAACCGTTGGGTTCGAGCTTTTCCAGCGCCTCAGCGGCCATGATGACCTGCGCCAGGATGTCGGCGCGAGAGGCCCCGGTTGCCTCCTGAGGTGCCGGGGCGGTTGCCGCTGGTGCTGCTGCTGTTGGTGCCGTATCCGCCACAGGCGCTTCCGCTATGCTGGCATCACCAGCCAGATCAGGGCGTGCGCCCTCAAGAAGTTCTTTGATGCGGCGGAGGAGCAGGTCGGTCTCCTCGACGGAGAAGCCGCGACCTGGGCAGCTCGACACTGCATCGTTCAGCCCGGACAAAGCCTCAAGCGCATCCACCAACTCCCCGTGGAGCGCCGCGACGTATTCTTTATCCGTGGCAGCGACCAAGGCTTGCATATCCGCCTCGCCAAGGCTGCCTGCGGCGACTTCCCAGTATGCGGCAGGGCCCGTGTCGCGCTGCGCCAGCGGAATGCGGCTGATCGGCAGCGACAGCATCGTCTCACCGTTCGAAACAGAAAAGAGCGACGCGGCCCACTTCAACTTGAAATCATTGATCTCTTGCTCGCGGGCATCGCCCTCATACCCGGCGAGATCTTCATCATCCGGAAGCGGAACAATTTGATCCCAGCGTTCGGTCAAAAGACCCGCCATCAGCTTAAAGCCAGCGGCAAGACCTTCGAAGCCGTAGTTCCGAACGAGCGCTTCAGTCGTCCAAACAGCGACGCGCATATGCTTTGCCGTGGACGTCAAAAATCCCGGCGCGCTGTCAATCAATTTGCTCCATTCGTCCGCGGCCTGAGAGCGAAGTCCTTCCTGTTCGTCAGCAGGCGCCATCTCCACCGAACGCTCGATCCGGCGGGCATTGTCTGATGCCTCTTTCAGCACACGGAAATCCGGATGCGCGTTCAGCCGATCAGGATTGGGGTCCGCCAACGGGACAAAGAGGGTCTCAGGCTGTAAAAAAGGGGCCGGAAGGCTCGACACGGGAGAAATCTCAACTCTTAACTAGGAATGACGCTACAACTGCGCACGATTCGGAACAACCGCTATCCACCGGGGCGACTGCAGGAAATGACCGCTGAGCATAAGGATTTCGGGAGTTTGGAGACGCCGCCGCCTCTTCGGGCGCTTCCGCTCTGGCAAGACGATGGCAGCCTGGGTGCCTGGGCGGCGCAAACGCTGTTCTCTGTGCTCGGGCTACCGCTTGTGGCCGATGCGGAGGCGCCAACCGTCGGGATCCGCGCCCATGGTCTTTCAGAAATCGAGACACCTGACGAGCCTCAGCTGATCCTGGAGCTCCCCGCCATGGGCGCCATTCCGATGGTGGATGACAAGCCGGGCGAGAATGCTCGCATTGTCCTGGGGGCGGACACCCACCCTGCCCCGTGGTCCCAGGTGGTCGCGATTCCGCCGCTGCTCGACTTCTCCTTGATCGGAACGCATGCGCGCCTTGCGCAAAGTCTGGGGCGGCAAGCGTTCCATCCGACAATTCCGCTGCCTGGCGCGGAACCTTTGCTGGTGACGCATATCACTGATCTGGCCGTCGATCCCTATGCCGCAGAATTGTCGCTGCTGATGGCCGTCTTGCCGCGGATCGGTATAGGCGGTGGTCGGAAGGTCCGGCTTTTTGCGGCTCTTAATGGACCGGCGCCGTCGGCCGTCGCAGCCCTCGCGCGGCAGATCGGTGCGAACAGCGTCTCTTTGCGAGAGCACGTGACGTTTGGTGAGCTTGCCGCGATTTCAGGGGCTGGCGATGTCTTCCTGTCGCTTCACCACCCGCTGCCGATCCTCATCATGATGGCGCAGGCGCTGGGTTCAGCAGTCATCGCCGGGGAAGCGGGCCGTCCCTTTATGCAGGACGGCTTGTCTGGCCGGGTGATCCAGGCGGGTAACCAAGCGACGCTCGAGAACCAGCTCAAGTTCCTCCTCACCCACCCTGACTTTGAGAAAAGCTTCCGCCAGGGCGCTGCTGATCTCGCGGCCGAAGCTTTTGACGCGAACATGCATCGCCCCCGGCTTTACGGAGCCCTTGCTGGTCTTCTCGCATAAACGATTGCCGTTCAGCGTTGTTGTCGGGGACCAAGTCGTGCGAAAGCGGTAGGCCTCGGCATCGCGCCTATCAGGAAGCTCCATGGACCAGTCCAAGCGTACATTTTTCGGCCTATTCGGGAACAGCACCCCAGGGACACCCGAACGTTCCGCTGATGAGCCTTTCCTGCCCAAGGGCGCTGTCGTCATTGGCAACTACACGATCCAGGACCGGGTCGGCATGGGCGGCCTCTCAGAAGTCTACAAGGCGACCAACTATAGCGGCCGTGACCTCGCACTGAAGATTATGCGCCCGGAGCATGTGGCGCAGACCGACTACACGAAGCTTTTGGAAAAAGAGGCGGAGCTGAGAAAGGTCCAGCACCCTGCCATTGTGGAGTACCATCTGCCGCAACAGGCCGTATTCGACGGGCAAGCGTTCATCTTTATCCTGATGGACTTTGTCGACGGGCCGACGCTTGCGAAGCTGATGAAGCAGCAAGGCCCGATCCCTGCCGCTATCCTTCTCACTCTTGCAGAACGGCTGGCGAACGGGCTGGCCGCGGTGCATGAGCGGCGAATTTTCCACCGTGATCTGTCACCGGACAACATCATCCTGCGCGGGTCTGATCCAGCAGAAGCGGTGATTATCGATTTCGGTATCGCCCGGGACGAAGATGCCGATGTCTCCATCATCGGCGACAGTTTTGCGGGCAAGCGGCGCTACTCCCCGCCCGAGCAGTTCCAGAACATCATCACGGAACAGACGGATCTCTACAGCCTGGGAATGACCCTCCTCGCCGCAGCCCGAGGCAATCCGCAGGCGCTTGACGAACGTGGGCCTGATATGTGGCCGAACCTTGAGGGGTTGCAGCCACGTTTGGCCGAAGTCATCCGCCAGCTGACAGGGCCGAAGCCCTCTGATCGGATCCAAAGCGCTCGGCATCTGATCGATCTCTTGCACTCAAAAGAGATCATGGATCTTCCCGCGCCGGAGCCTGCGAGCTTCATGCCGCCCGCGGACGACGATGACGCCACCGTCATCGGCTCATCAGCTGGCCTGGCTAACGATCAGCAGTCTGAGCCTCCAGTCTCATCTGCATCTGCTGCCCCGCAAACGGCGACCGTCATTCGGCCGGGCGAAACGGGTGCCCCGAAACCGTTCCCTGTCATTCCTGTTTTGGGCGGCGCAGTCGCGACAGTCGCAGCGGCAGCGCTCAGCTTTGTCTTCTTTTTCTCAGCTGAGCCCACATCGGACGTGACCCCAGTCGATACCGCGGAAACGGCACCCACGCCGGCCGTCGAGGCAGAACCGACCCCGAGCAGCGGCCTGGCCTCCAGACCGTCGGCGCCGCTGCCCAACCTCTTTGATGACTTGCCGAATGCGCCCTCGCGTTGCGGCGACTATATCGGCGGTTGGCTCGAGGGGTACAAAGCCCAGTGCTATGTCGGTCAGGTGCTGACGTCCTATGGTGCGCCAACGGATCAACTCACGATCTACCCCTACGAAACAGCTGAGCGGTTCGGTATCGCCCCCACAAAACTCGATATCATCTCGCCACGGATTGATGATGTCAGTTTGTTCTTGGATATCGGCGACGAGGTGAGAACCGGCTACGTCACCGTTTTTGCTGTCTATCCATGGGGCGGCGTCCAAGTGTTCCTGCCCCGGACGATCCCGCGGCGCGGCGCGGTTCCTGACAGCGCTGCTGAAATCAGCCGCTCCTATCTCGCAGGACCTGGTATTGGCGCCGGGACGCCGTCGCAGGTTCTGCTGGATCGCTCATCCGAAGAAACAGTGGAGCTGGGCGACGATTGGGACCGTCTACAAGGCACGCTTGAGGGCTTTATCACGGGTATTCGAACGGTCTTCCCTGATACGATCGATGATCCAAGCGGCCCGCTGGCGGCTTATGTTCTGCTAACGGATCAGCCGATCTTTGACGAACCGCCGGTATTCTATGAGCGCGCCGATATGTTCGCCGCGCAACTCGAAGAAGGCCTCGCGGGTGTTCGCTGGCTCGACTACGGCTTCAGCAAGTTTGTGCTCGAACCAAGAAACTGAAATCCAGAACCGGGCTGCCACAGCACCGCTTACTGAAGATCTGGACCTTCGCTATTGGACAGGGCAGCGGTGCTGACTTCTTCGCCCGTGGTTCCCAACTCAAGCACCTGGCCACCAGCGCCGACAGCGACAAAGCCCGCCCAGTAGATGGGATGCGACGTCAGCGGCGTCGAACGCACATCATTGGCTGCTTCTTGGAGTGCCCCCGCGATGGTCGTCTCGCCATCGCGCGCGTAGCGGTAGAAGGACTGAACCAGTTCGCGCGTTTCTTGTTCGTAGACGGTCCAATGCGCAACGACGATGGAACGCGCTCCGGCCTGGAGGAACGAGCGGGCAAGACCAGAGAGGCTCTCCGCGCGCGCATCCTGATTGCCCGCAGCGCCGAACGTGTCGACCTGCGCCCCCGCAGAGTTGCAGGCCGAGACAAAGACCAGCTGCGCGTTCATGTCGAGCTTGGCGATCTCTGGCGCGGTCAGGAACCCGGGGATCTCCTGCTCGGCCCCGTCGGCCGCGTCGGCGGTCGTCACGATAAACGGATCAGCCACACAGGTGTTCTTCGGCGGCAAGAACCCATGGGTATAGAGATGAATGACGCCGTAGCTCTCGAGCTCCTTGGAGCGCGACATCTCGCGCAAAGCCGCGTTTGAAAAGGCAGCACCGCTTTTGACCGTGGCGTTTCCAACGATGGCGCTCACTTCGGCCAGGTGATCTTCCGTGTCAGGCAGCTCATCGAGTTCGGTAACGGCGCGAACGAAACGGTCGCATCCCGGACGGTCACCGACAGTTGAACGAAGACGCGCCGCATAGTCTTCCTCGCGAACAAACCCGCCCGCCAAGAGAGCCCGGGTCTCAGGATCACCCACGCCTGCGCGGCTGAGAGCCACGAAGTTGGGGATAGCCGGCAAGTAGGTGACGGCGATGTCGTTACCGAGCCACGCAAAACCAGTGTAGTCATCACGCTCAATGATGGCGCGGTAAGATGGTGAGCCCCGGCGCACCTGTGGGTCCTCGGTGATCAACATAGCCAGCGGCAGTTCCTCCATCGGACCAATAGACGTGGTGTAGACGGAGGGATAGCTCTCGAGCGCCCGTCCGCCCTCGGCAAAACCGCCGTAAAGGCGTTCATAAATGCCGTGGGCGATCCACACTTTGAAGCGGTTGACGTAGCGTGGATCCTCAATCCGGGTGGCGCGGCGCAGCTCATTGATATCCCGCTGCAGGTCCGGCAGTCGGCCACGTCTTGAGTCGCGTACTGGGTTTTCGAACTCGTTGACACGCATGCCTTCGCTATCGATCAAAAAGACGAAGCCGGTATTCGACTCGCCCGATGCTGTGACCAGATAGGCCGCATCGTCAGACGGATCCTTGGCCAGTTCAGCCGTCATTTCACGGACGGTCACGGGCTGTTGAAGCCGCTCGGCGAGGTTGTCATTGTCACGGCGCTCAAACGACCGGCGACGACGATCGGCCTCGCGGCGGGCCTCAACAATCTCGCGGGTTTGAATTTTGGCCTGGTCGCTTTCCTCGCCAAAGGTCCGTTCAATGAAAGCAAGCTCACCTCGAAGGCTCTGCACCTCGTCCTCCGCGCTTTGCCACGCACGGTACCGGCGGTTTGCGCCTGAGTTTTCCTTCAGGCCCACGGTGTAGTCCGTCACCGCAGCGACGATCGAACGTGAGGCTTCCGTCGAACGGATGATTTGCACGGCACGGAACATCTCACCGTGAAGCTCATCGCGCCGTGGTGGATCGTCCTCGGCAAGATCATACGCGGTTTTCAAGAACGGCCAGACGATGTCGAAATCCATCGCGCCCGGGGACTGCTCGAGAATGGCGATGCCCTGGCGGTAGCTATCGAGACCGCGCTCGACGAGGCTGTCGCGACCCTCTGCCAGGCCCCACTCGATCTCAATGCGTCCGCGCAAGAAATAGGCACGCGCGGACAGCGGGGTACGGCCGAGATTGGTGCCGCGCCAGCCCCGGATCGCCTCATTGATGGAAGCTTCAGCAGACTGAAAATCGTCCCGGGCAAGGAAGATCTGCGACTCAAGCACGCGGTAACGCGGCAACACGGTCCGTTCAAGCGAAGCGAACGTGCCCTGATCAATCTGGCCGATAGCTGTGCTGATTTCGTCGGCCGCATCAAAGCGTGACGCACAGCGATCGTCACCCTCCTCCGATAAGGAGCAACCAGCGGTGTAAAGGAGCGAAGCGCGGATATAGCTCGGAAGGCTTGAAACATAGGCGACGACCTCAGAGCCGCCGCCCTCGCCGCGAGCGCTGGTCCGGGCAAGTTGACCCGCCGCCTCATCAAGCCGTGTGGTTTCGATGATCGCCCGCAACTCCGAGCGCTGGTTCAGGTCATGCAGCACCCGGAAGATGGTGAGAAACACCTCGTCGCGCTCTTTATCGTCCTGCTCGGACTGGTCGAGCGCTAGTTCCGCGCGGTCAAACAACTGATTGGCCGACGCAAACTCCCGCACATTGCTCTCTGAAAGCGCGCGGTGCATCAAGATGCGCGCCCGGGACGGAAGATCCGGGCACTGGACATCAGCGTTGCGGTCGTACTCGGTCAGAAGCTCTTCGAGCGCGACGCGTTCTTCGTAATAGTTGGCGCCGAACCCATCGAGAAGCGCGCCCTCAAGGTTGGCTTCAAGCTGGTCGCAGTCGAACCGCTGCGCATGGGCGGCGCCGAACATCGTGGCGAGGGACAGGGAGAGACCGAGAAACAGACGCATGATGCACCTCATTCTTCTGTCGCCGCAGCGGGAAGCGGCGCGAGGATAAAGAAGGTCGGCGGATTGGCCCAGAGCTGCTCGTTGCCGAAGGCCAGGAAGTTGCTGTCATTGGGATCATCCATCCCCACCGTGTCCACCGTCAGCGTGTTCTGCGGGGCGGTGACAACCACCGGGATATCGATGTTGATACAGGTCGATGTGTCGCCGACCTGACAGCCGTTGAACGTCGTCCGTGCCGAGATGTTGATACCGTCGGCCACGAGACCAGCCGAAGCACCCCGGATGATGTCGCCGCCGCTCGGCGCGATGCCCCCGAAGACTTCGAGGAAGTCCGGGTCACCAGCGAAGGCGAAACCAGAGATGCCCCGGCCGTTGAGTGGGCCGCCATCAAAGCTGCCATCGCCACCTGATACGTTGAGACCGAAGAACTCAAACCCGTTGGTGGCGTGCACCTCCGGCACCAAGACCTGCGCGTTGCCCGTGACGTCTTCGAACGACAGGGACGCCGCATAGAAGAAATCGCGGAGATTGAGATCCGCGTTTGACACCGGGTTGGCGCTCCGTGCCATGAGGAACGCATCCTCATCCTCGTTGACGGGCGACGTTGCGCGTGTGGAGCCAATGAAGGCCGATCCAGCGGTCAGGACTCGGACCAGCCCAAGCGGACGATTGGCACCAACGAAGTCGCGGAACCGAACCTCGCCTGTGGTCCCTGCTGACAGCGACAAAGATCCTGTCGAGGTCGCATTGTCCTGGCGGGCGGCGATGTCGTCCACGGACAAGGCCAAGGATCCGATACTGTCGACCGGCCGGTCGATGCGGATATCGGCGCCAACAGCTGATGCGCCGCCGCCAGTCGTGTCAAAGGTCCAGGTGGCACCGTCGGGGATGAAGAGATGGAAAGACGCCTCATCGAGACCGTCCGTACCCTGCTCGGCCACAAATGCGGCATTTGACTGACCGCTCGAGAGGCGCGGATCGAGACCGAAGACACCATCGGGCTCCGAGGTCAATCGGCCGACCAGGATCATGCTGCGCCCGGTCTGGACCGTAAGGTCACCGCCGACCTCGAGGTTTCTGAGGATCAATGCCTCTTCGGACGCATCAGGGGCCTCACTGACGAACGCGCTTCCGCCTATGCGGCGCAGCGCGAGACCGCCAGCAAACCGGTGGGTTGCATTGTCGAGGTTGATGCTCGGCCCGCCATTGTCGCTGAGGATCGTTGCACCTGCATCAAGGCCAGTGCTGATGTCCGTAGCGCCGCCCACAGCGATTGTTGTGCCCTCAGCGTCAGTAAGCTGAACGCCTTCGTCAGGGGCTGTCGCACGGTCGGCGTCAAAAACGATGCGCAGTGTTCCGTCCGTGGTGATGTCGCCGAGGGCCAAGCTGTTGGCATCGGCGATCTCAATGGATGTGCCGGTCGCCGATACCCCGCCGCCGAAATCGTTGGCTGTGTTGTTGAGAATGACAGCGCCGCCCGCGGTGAGATCCGTTGTGCCCGCCACGCGGACTGGCGTCGTGCCGCCGGTGATATCGCCATCGGTGATGCCGACGAAGTTACCGACCGCATCGATCATGCCGAGGACCAATGCGCCCATACTGCCGAGGGTGATGTTCGCGCCCGATGCGCTGAGATCAGCCCCGAACTGATTGTCCGTCGACGCAAGATCAATGTCGCCGCCCGCGGTGAGGCTGGTCGACGTCACGACATCAACCACACCGCCTGTGATGGCATCATCCGCGACCACGGTCAGGGACTGTGAGGCGGTAACGGTTTCAATCCCCACGCTACCGCCGGTGAGGTTCACGGACGAACCGGTGGCCGTGGTGCTCAACAGACCATCCGAGGACAGTGTAAGCGCATCGCCTGCGGCATCGACGCTCAAGTCACCGGCTTGGGTGATCTCGATCGCGCCCGCCGCGATGGCGGTAACGCGCCCGACAAAGGCGTTGCCGGCGAGCATAATCGCGTCGGTCAGACTGGTGAGCATCGTGGTGCCGCTGACCGACGCTGAACCGCCCGCGATCGCGCCGTTGGCGGTGGCCTCAAGCGATGACGCCGTCGCCGAGACGATCTCGATCGTGTCACCCGAGAGTGTCGTTACGGTGCCGTTCGAGCTTGCGGTGAGCGCACCGCCTGCTGACAAAGTGACGGCGCCGCCGGCATCAGCGACCACGTCGAGGTCCCCGACATCAGCCAACGTGATCGCGCCGGTGGCGTTAGCTGTCACCTGATCACCGAAACTGTTGGCAGCATCGGTGAAGGTCACTGAGCCAGCCGTGCTCGCGAGGTTCGACGTTCCCGTCACCACCAGCGGACCGCCGGAGAGGTCACCTGCTGCTGTCACGCTCAAATCATTCAGGGCCGTGATGGGTCCGAGAACCTGCGCATCTCCAAAGCCCAGGTTCACGTCGAAACCTGAAGCTGAAACGAGGCCGCCGAACCGATTGTCCGGGTCGTCGATGTTGATCTCGGACCCTGCCGCTGGCGTCAGCACCGTGAAGAGTGCGTCCCCGTCCACGATCAAATCACCACCAAACAGAGTGGCCACACCGTCTGTGATGGAGCCCGTCGCCACTGTGACTGTCAGATCACCAACGGTATCCACATCAGCGAGCGCGATCCCGTCCACGTCGCCGAGGGCGATCGTTGTGCCACCTGCGTCCACGTTTCCAGCGAAGTTGTTGGTCAGATCATCAAGCGTCAGAGCGCCTGCCGCGAAAAGGAATGCATCGCCGCCAACATCGATGTCGCCGCCAAGAGCCGTTTCCGCCCCATCGGTGAGGTCACCCAAGCTCGCAGTGGCGTTGAGATTCCCAGGCGTGTCGATATCGTTCAACACAACCTCTTCACCCACCAGAACCACAGAGGACCCAGCGGCTGATGCTGTCAGTATGCCATTGGCACGGGCCTGCGCACGATTACCGGCCTCCATCACGATCGAAAGATCATTCGTGTCCGTGATATCAATTGGCCCGTTGGTGTTTGTCGCGGTGACAAGCCCAACAAAGTCATTTCCTCCGGAATCAGTGAGGTCGATACCGCCATTTGTGGTGGCGAGTGTGGTGGTGCCTTCGATAAGGCTCTGATCGCTGTCACCAATTCCGTCGATGGCTGTGACGAGCAAGTCCCCGCCTCCTGCCAGCGTATCGGCCAACGCGTTGACACCGTTGAGGATCACCACACGAGCCGTTGCCACGAAGTCGTTGGCCGTGCCGCCGACAAACAGCGCATCGGCAGCGGTCACATCAACGGTGTTCGCAGCGGTCAGCGCCCCGGCCGTTCCGGCTGTTGCGATGACATCAAGACTATCCGTATCCACCAAGGTGATCGCGCCTGACGCGCTCTCAGCCGAGGCCGTGACTTGGCCCTGGAAATCGTTCCCAGTCAGATTGATGACCCCCGATGTGCTTGTGAGCTCGGTGAGTCCCGTCACGACAGCTGAGCCGCCGGTGATGTCTCCTGCGGCAGCGGCATCAAGGCTCGCGGCTTCAAGCGACGTGATGGCTATGCTTGCCGCATCCAAGGTCGTCGCGCCGCCTGAGGTCGAAGCAATGGTCAAACCCGATGAGCCGCCGGACAGATCGATAGAACCATCCGCATCCGCTGTGACCAAGCCGCCAAAGCTGTTCGCGCTGTCGACAAAACTGATGGAGCCTGCGCTGCTCGTTAGGTCCGTCGTACCAGCGATGTTCAGAGGGCCCCCTGAAAGACCACCGTCGGCGGTCAGCGCCACGTCGCCGGTCGCATCAACCTGCCCGAACAGCTGAGAGCCGACACCGTCAAAGGTTATGTCGTGACCTGTGGCCACAACCTCGCCAATCATGTTGGCCGTGTCGTCGATGACAATCGAGCTGCTTGTTTGGTTGGCGATGAAGGTGGCCGTCCCCACGACATCAAGACCATTGCCCGCACCGGACGCGGAACCATCAGTGATCGACCCACCCGCCGACTGAACCGTCAACGACCCCGCATCGATGTCAGCCAGCGCGATGTCGTTGGCATCACCGAGAGACACGGTTGAGCCGAAGGCACTGACGGCCCCCTGAAAATCATGGGTCAGATCATCGATGAGGACGCTATCGAAAGCTGCAAAGTCTGTGTCACCCTCGATGGTCAGATCACCGGCGGCATCATCGTCAATCGAAGCGCCAAACGCGACGACGGACAGGGTCCCGCCCGTTGACGCTCCATCCTGCTCGGCCGCAACGGCGCCAAGGCTCACAGCATCCCCCAAAGCAGACACCGTATAGCCCAGGGCGTCGGTCACCGTGAGGTCGGAACCGGCCTGAAGGGTCACCGTGTTGGCTGACGTCACACTTCCCGGTGTGCCCGCCCGGGCGCCCGCCGTCAGTGCGTTCACATCAACCAGAACGATCGATCCGTCGGTGGCCACCGCAGAAACTACGCCCGCAAAATCCGTACTGACATCATCAACAATGACGCTGTCCTGCGCGGTGAGGTCAGTATCACCCTCAGCAACAACAGTAGCGACATCGGTGATCGAACCTGTGTTGGCCACAACCGCCAGCCCACCGCCTGATGCTGACGTATCGAGCAACGCACTGACGTCACCCAAAGTGACTGTCCCGCCGGTCAAAGTGACGTCGCGCGCCTGCGCTGAGACCACGTTGAGCAGCCCGCCGGTTGTCAGGTTCAGGGTGTTGCTAGATGTCAGCGCACCGCCTGTGCCCGCAGTGGCAGACGTCACCGTCAAATCGTTCGCATCGACGAGGTTGATAGCGCCCGCTGGCGATGTGGCGGACACCGTCACGGCACCGACAAAATCGTTCGAAGCGCTGTCGAGAGCAACGCCCGCGGGGCCGACGAGATTGGCGAGGCCGTCCACGCGCACCGCACCGGTGCCGGTGTCTGCGATCGTGTTGGTCGCGAGAACCGTGAGAGCGCCGCCAGTGTTGCCTGCTGTTTCCAGCACGCTGACCTGGTCCAACACCACCGATGTCCCAGCGAGGTTGACGGTGTTGCCGATCGCCGATGCCGTCAGATCAGATTGTGAGATGAGGGTCACGATGTTGCTGGCATCGGTCCCGCCAGCTGCTTGCGCGGTCGCGGCGATATTCATCGCACTGTCAGAACGCAGATCGATTCCGCCCTCCGCAACCGCGGTGACCAATCCGCCAAAGCTGTTGTTGGCGCTGTCGGTGAACGCGATGGAGCCAGTGTTGCTCGTGAGGTTCGCCGTTTCCGCAACATCGAGGAAACCGCCAGAGAGCGTGCCGTCCGCTTCGAGGTTCAGCGCGCCGCTGGCGATGATGCTCGAGATCGTTGGTATACTGCCTGTGAAGTCGAAGGTGACATCGTGACCATTGGCCGTCAGAGTTCCGCCGATGGCCGTGGTGCCTTCATCGATGATGATCGATGTTCCGTCGGTCAGTGCTGTGAAGGAAGCGTCGTTCGCCACCGAAACGTCACCGGCCGCGTCGTCATCGATCGAACCGGAATTCGCTACGACCACCAGGTTACCGCCGCTCAACGCGCCATCTTGTTCCGCGTTGATCGCGCCCAAGCTCACGCTCGCGCCCGCTGCGTCCACGGTGAAGCCTGAGGCCTCCGTCAAAGTCAGTGCACCGCCGGCGGTCGCAGAAATCGCGTTGGCTGACGTGATCGCCCCGAGCGTTCCTGCCCGTGCGATCAAGGTCAGCGCGTTGGCATCAGCGATGGTGATCCCGCTATTGACGCTAGTTGCGGTGACCTCGCCGCCAAAATCATTCGTAGCATCGTCAAGCACGATATCGGTGACGGCGGTGAAGCTTGAGGTGCCGATGACGTCGACATCCGAGCCAGCGCTGGTCGCCGTGTCGTCACCAATGCCGCCAACGGTAGCGATAGCGACGAGATCGCCCTCAACGTCAAGATCGAACAAGGTGAGGTCCGTTCCCTGAACGGTCACGCTGTTACCGAGCGCTTCCGTGATCGTCAGCATACCGCCAGCTGTGACGTTGACGGTGTTGCTAACGGTGGTGCTGCCAGCTGACCCAGCTTGAGCTGCGATCGTCCGATCGCCGGGAAGGTCTATCGTCACAGAACCAGACGTGCTAGGCGCCGCGGCGAAGAGCGAACCCGCGAAAATGTCGGTCGCGTCTTCTAAGGTGATCGAACCGTTATTGCTGGTGAAGGTGCTGTCGCCTGCGATGTTGAAGGCGAACGAAGCTCCGTTGATGCTGTCATCCGAGGTGAAGACAAGCGTGCCGCCATTCTGCGTGGTCACGCTTGGTGTGCTGATCGTACTGGCGACCAGCGTCACATCGTTCGCCACGATCGCAGCTGTTGTGAGCGTACCGCCTGCGGTGAGGCTCAGATCGTTCGCGAGCCCAGAACCGATCGTCAGTGATGTGATCGTGAGATCGTTGGCATCGACCAGACTAATCGCACCCGATGAAGCCGCCGCCGCCACGGAGACGTCACCGACGAAGTCATTGGTCGCGTCGATGAGAGAAACACCGCCTGGCCCCGCAAGCGTGCTTGTTCCTTGGGCCAGGATGTCACCTGCTGCCGCCCCATCGATGGTTCCAGCAGCTCCCGTCGCTGTGACTGTCAGGTCACCGCCAGAGTTTGCCGCGTCCTCAAGCGCATCAACAGCGCCAAGGGATACGTTGCTCCCTGTCAGGATGATCTCGTTACCGAGCGCAGAGGCCGTGAGGTTGCCGTCAGCGGTCAACGTCACAACGTTTCCAGCATCAATGCCGCCTGCTGACTGTGCCGTCGCGTTGGCGCTCAACGCGCCGTCGGTCAGGATCGTGATAGCGTTTTCGGCGTTGGCTGTCACAAGACCGCCAAAGCTGTTGTTGGCGCTGTCGGTCAGGACAATTGAGCCGTTGTTGCTGGTGAGCTGGGAGGTACCCGTAACGTCGAACGGACCGCCGGTCAGGTTACCGTCGACCTCAAGGGAAAGGTTCCCGCCAGCAACGATCCCAGCGATGGTGGGCGCTGCGCCATCAAAGTCGAGCACCACGTTGGTTCCCGAAGCCGCGAAACTGCCGCCGATGACGTTGGTGGCATCGTCGATCGTGATATCGGCACCTGCGGTGAGGTTGGCCCCCACGGAATTGATATCACCACCGATGCCGGAAGCGGAACCATCCGTGATCGAGCCCGAAACGGCTGTCACCGTGAGCGCCCCCGGGGTGTCGATGTCCCCGAGCTCCACGCTGTTTGTATCCGAGAGCGTGACCGACGTCGCCGACGCGTTGATCCCAGCGCCGAAGTCGTTGGTCTGGTCATCGAGTGTTATGGCTGCGCCCGCGGACAAGTTCACGAGCCCACCGGCATTGACGTCATCTCCAGCGCCGACCTGTGCTCCGTCCGTGATCGAACCAGTCACAGCCGTCACCGTCAGGGTGCCAGCGGTGTCGATATCGCCAAGCTCAATGTCGTTGGCATCGGTGAGGACCACGGACGGTGCCACGACGCTGACTGGCCCCGTGAAGTCGTGGGTGTTGTCGTTCAGCGTGACACCCGCTGTGGCTGCCAGGTCTGCTGCACCGGCGTTGATGTCGCTACCAGCGCCAACCGCCACACCGTCAGTGATCGCGCCGCCAAGCGCCCTCACGGTCAGGGTGCCCGCGGTATCGATGTCAGCGAGTTCGATATCGTTGGCATCAGCAAGCGTCACCGAGGTGCCAGACGCGCTGAAGGCGCCGCCGAAGTCGTTGGTGCCATCGTTCAGCTCAACGGCAGCGCTTGAGGAGAGCGTGGTTGTCGTCGCCACGTTGATATCGCTGCCTGCTGCAACGCCTGCGCCATCGGTGATGGCTCCGCCGGCTGTCACCGTGAGGCTACCGGTGCTGTCGATATCCCCAAGCTCGATCGCGTTGGTATCGACAAGGGTGATCGCTGTACCGGACGCATCGATCGAGCCGGAGAAATCGTTGGCGGCGTTGGTGAGCGAGATCGTTCCATCCGACTGCATCGTGATAGTATCGGCCTCGATCACGGCACCGGTTGAGACCACGTTTTGGATCGCCGCAGCCGTACCCGCGGCCGTGATCCGAACGCTGCCGCCGGTGGCAGCAATGCGGCCCGCAAGCGCAACAGTCGATGCATCTGTGGACACCGGCACCTGCACCAGACCGGCGCCGTTCGAAGCATCGACAGCCAGGGTAAAGACTTCCGATCCGTCGCCAACCGATCCCACAAGCTCAACAACGCCGACCGCTGTCGTCTCGATAAGCCCGCTGTGGTTGATGCCTTCAGCGATGAACTTGACGCCGCCGTCGCCGGTCGAGATCCCGCCGTCCACGTTACCAACGTCAAGCGCGGTCGTATCGATCGTCGCGCCCGGTGCACCTGGTACGTCGAACACAAGGATTAACCCATCGCCGATCACGAAATTGGCGTTTTCTCCGATAAAGCCGCCGGGCACTGGATCGTTGATGTCAGCAAAGTCTGCTGTCGTTGCGAGAAGGCCGTTGACGTCAACATCCGCATTGGCGCCAAAGGTGATGCCGTTGGGGTCGATAATCCAAACATTTCCGTTGGCGGAGAGAACGCCGTCAATCGTGGTCCCATCAAGCGAGCCGCCAATGACACGGTTTACCGCGATGTTGGACGAAGCGGCCTGATCAAAAATCACGCTTTGATCACTCGCGATGTCCATGCTGTCCCACTGAAGAATAAGCCGAGAGCTACCTTGCGTGATCGTTTGCCTTAGGTTGCGACCCGCGTCGCCCGGATCTGGCGTCGCCACCGACGATCCGGTACCCACAAGGACTGTTGGTGTACCGAGCTGCGCGTGGGCCTGACCCATTGATAAAAGCGCAGCGCTGCTGACAGCACCGAGAAGAGCGATTTTTGAGATGGTGGTGGGGCGTGTCATCGGCGGCGCCCTCCTTAATAGCTCTTGCGGAACGACAGGAAGAAGCGTGCGTGCTCCTGCCCTGTTCGGCCCAAGGGTTGGTTGACGGGGACGCCCACCTCAAAGGTGAACTCCGAGTTGTTTGCAGTGTTGACGCGGAAGCCGCCACCTGCGGAGATCAGCTCGTCCGTATCGGACACATCGTCGATAATGTTGGCGACAAATCCGTAGTCACCATAGACGTAGGGGCTGAGGATCGCTTCCCAGCCAAAGGTCGAGATCTCAAACGGTCGCTCAAGCTCACCGAGCACGCCGGCGCCGCGGTCACCCGTCAGCTCGGCTGGATCAAAGGCTCGGCTGATACCTGCGCCGCCCACCGCGAACTCTTCAGGCGCTAGAACGGGGTCCGTCGCATACTGAAAGGCAACCCGCGAGTTGAGGCGGAAGCCGCCGCGGACCAGGCGGCGAGCCAGGATGGTGCCGCTGATCTTGGTGAAGTCGGGCACACCGTCAAAGCGGCTGAGGTCGACATCGCCTTCCCCGCTCGCATCGAGAATATCGAGGCCTTGACGGAGCTCGACATCGGCCAGGACATAATCGCCCCGATGACCAAGGCCGAGACCGCGACCACGCCAGAGATAAGTCGCCTTGAGCCCTAAAGTGCGGATCCGGTCATCACTGATCACCACGGCGCCGCCTGAGACGTCGGCATCACTGTCGGTGAAGGCAAAATTTGTCCCGACCCAGAGGGAATGACCCTGTTGACGGAGGATAGGATGGCGATAGCCAATTTCTGCGCGGTGTTGATCGCCCGTGAAATCCAGAACAGCCAGCTCATCCCCAGGCTCCGTTCGGCTGAAGATGTAGTTGACGCCGACCTCGCCGCCGCGGTCGCCTAAGAAATGGCGATGGATCAACTGGACGGTTCGCCGCTCGTTCGTGTCGCCATCAAACTTTGTCAGGCCCTCATCATTGAGGCTGCCGTCCATGTCAAAACTGTTCAGATAGCTGATTTCTGTGGAGTCGCCGAAACGGGTGAACGAGTTGAGCCGCCCGGAGATACCCATCAGGCCAGGGCCCACAATATCCGCCTGCCGATTGTTCGCGAAGATATCGACGCCGAATGGATCGCGTTTCTCAAGACGGATGATGAGATCAATGGCTCCTTCGACCTCAAGCGATCCTGTTGTCGGGACCGCCGTCGCTTGGATTCCGGGAAGATCATTGATCAAAAGGACGATCCTCTCAAGCTTCCGCAGCGACAGCTGTTTGGTCGGAGCCTCGAGATCCCTCAGCACACAGGTGCCATCAGGATCGGGGACCGCGTTCTTCTTGCCGATGAGGCGGGTGGCGTAGGCGCACACTTTGCGCATTGCAGGGTACACTTCGTCATCGACGGCGCGCAGGACGATGCGATCGACGAACGCCTCAATGACGTGGATCGACACCACGCCATCCGCGCCGATGTCCTGAGTCGGAAGGGTCACCCGAGAGAAGGGGTAGTCCGCCTCACGGTAAGCATCCTGAACCGCATCGCGAAACTCGTAGAGCTGGGCGACGGTGATCGTCTGCCCTCGGAATGGTGCCCAAATGGCTTCAAGCTTGTCCGCTGGCAGACCTTCCGCACCGCTCAGACGGATATCGCCAAAATCGAACGTGATGTTCCGTGCGTTGGGCGGCGCTCGGCGATTATCGAGGGTGAACTGCACGATGCCCGGGTCAGCATCTTGAATCTCAGGATCGCGCAGTTGTTCAATGACCTGGCTCGGTGTTTGCGCCGCAGCAAAGGACAGTCCGTAAACGGCCAGGACTGCTGGTACAATCGACCAAAACCTATCTAGCTGCACCACACTGACCCCCTGAAATCCCACCTCTATTGGTTAAGGTAAGGACCTACGCGCTCGCAAGCGTTGTCAGCTGTAGGAATGCACGAACCCTGCCATTTGTTCAGTGCTGCAGCAGATCGGAGACAAATGTCAGTGCGCGAGGGGTGTTACGCCTGTCTCCTCTGGCGTTTCACTGGCACCCTCGCTGTCATCATCACTGCCCGGCACGGCATACCCTCCGCTGAGCCAGCGGTTGAGATCCACATCGGCACAGCGTTTCGAACAGAACGGCATGTAGTCCGCATCAGCCACTTTTTGGCAAATAGGGCATCGCGACGAGGTGGTCATGGCTTTGTCTCAATCTGGCAGTCGACGTGATCGCTGGGGAGGATAGTGAACCGCTCGGTGAACGCGCGCACAAGCGGCTCGCTGGCTTGGGTGCTTCGCCACAGATCTTCAGCGTCTTGGCGAAGATGGAGCGCCAAGCTTGCGCCGGCATCACGCCGCAACGCGTCATGCAGGGCCGCGTAGGCTCTCTGAGCCAGCACGGCTGGCCGTAGGCGCCGTCCTGCCATCACAACGGACGAAGCGACCTCTTCTGTAAGCCGTTCGAGCACAGGCATCCGATCCTGGCCAAAGATCATCACCACAAGCCCCTCTTTGGTGACAGCAGGGACGCTCATGAGGCCAAAGGGTTTGAGGCTGGCCGTCAGCTGATCGCGGATCATCTTCGGCGCCCGCGTGGCTCCGCGCGGCAGGTCCAAAACGACCTGCCCCCCTAGACCGTGCAAGGACAGTGATGGACCGAGCACCGCCAACGCTCGCCGAAGGAGCCCCGCATCCGCACCCTTCTTGGAGAGGCCAGACGACGCACCAAGATCAAGGTCAACCGCCGTCAGCGCTTCGGCCTGATCAATAACGAGGGACCCGCCACCGTCTAACGGCACAACACGTGCGAGGGCATCGTCTTCAATCTCATTCAGGATCATCGGGACTTCATCAGAGCCACTCAGTTCCACGGTCTCCGGCACATAGTCTGTAAGCGAAGCGGCCATCTCACCGGTGCTGCAAACGATCTCTGTGGCCGCCGATGACGCAATGCCTGTCAGCAAACGGATGAGAGCAGGAACCGAATCAAGGCGGCCCGGCGCTTGCGGCAGCGATGCCAGCGGCGAGAGAACCTCTTGAGGTGCTTCCAGCGCGCCGAGCGGGCCAGGTCGCGCATCCGCCTCCGGATCAAGCGCGTGGGTCGCAGCGGGCAGTTTGAGCAGCGGCCGGTCGGTCAAAAGCGGCCGTTTCCCGCCGAACCCCTCCCGCCGGATAGCCACGGGTATCAGCTGACCATCGGTATACGCTTTATCTTTGACAGTGAGCAGCCCCTCACCGGCTGGACCGAGGTCACAGACCACGGCGCCCAGGCGCTGGTCCCTACGTCCGACGCGCGCCATGTAGAGATCGCCGGTCCGGGGCGATGGATCGTGGTGAAAGATGTGGTGAAGCCGTGTCGGCGTCTCGTCATCCAAGGCAGCGCCGCGAACGCCAAATGGCGTCTCATCGAGAAGGATCTGAACCGTCACGCCTGGCCACCTAAGGCCGCCGCCAAACAGTTCTCTGCCTCATAAAGCGGCAATCCGACCACCGACGAATAGCTACCCTGAAGGCTGATGATATGGGCGGAGAAGGCGCCTTGGATGCCGTATCCCCCTGCTTTGCCCTTCCACTCACCAGAGGCGACGTAGCGTTCAACGTGTTGATCCGTCAGTGGGCGCACCCTTACGCGGGTCTCCACCAGCCGCCGCCTGACGATATCGCCGGGCCCTGACACCGCCATGCCGGTGTAGACGCGATGCGCACGGCCCGACAAAAGCGCAAGACACGCGCGCGCCTCATCTTCCTCTTCGGTCTTCGGCAAGACTCGCCGACCAACCCCCACAACGGTATCCGCTGTGAGCACAACATCATCGGGGAACTGGTGACGAATCGCTTCGGCTTTCTCGCTGGCCAAGCGCTCGGCCAGTCGCCTCGGCAACTCGCCAGGCAGCTCTCGCTCGTCGATGTCAGCGGGTACGATCTCGTCGGGCACATAACCGATCTGCGCCAGGAGTTCCCGGCGCCGAGGGCTAGCGCTCGCGAGGATCAGCCGCGGCATGGAGAGCTTACTTGAAGCGGTAGGTGATGCGGCCCTTGGTCAGGTCGTAGGGGCTCATCTCCACCAGGACCTTGTCCCCGGCGAGCACCCGGATGCGGTTCTTACGCATCTTGCCTGCGGTATGGGCGATGATCTCGTGATCATTGTCGAGCTTCACGCGGAAGTTCGCGTTGGGGAGGAGTTCCTCCACTGTTCCTTGAAACTCGAGCAGTTCTTCCTTGGCCATCGGCACCCTTGTTTGCGGTCGAAGTTCGCCATCTGATGCGAAGCGAACCCGTGGTCAAGGTGGCGGACGCCGCAGGCACGAATCTGGGCGTCCGCCGGTGGGGCCTCTAGAGGCCCGCTGAGCGCCAAAGAATTGGCGTCCCCTCGTCCGCTGCAGCGTCAGCGACAGCTGCTTCCACCGCGGATATCACCCGGCCTTGGCAGTCACGAATGCTGCTTGTGCTCGCGGTGGGCGCACTTGAGTGGCAATAATTGTGCGCCTTTCGCTCGAGCCGGGTCTCAAAGGCCTGGGCGCCTTCGATGGTCTGCAATTGTTCAAAGTCGATATCGATGGCGAACGTGTCCGGACCCTCTTGGGCCTGAGCTGCAGACATGAGGCAGCCCCCTGCCGCCAGCACAAAGCTGGCCGCGATGGTGTTGATACGCATCGTCGATTCCTTCCTTACTCTGCGCTGCAGCATTTGTTGTTGTTTGCGCCCCATGCGCGTTTGTCACTGCAGCGTCATGTAAGTGTCATATCACTGTCATATAACTTTAGCAAATGTGACATGATCCAGAGGTTGTTGCTGCGAACGCTTTGCAATCTCGGGTTCGGCACACAGCTGATCGCCTGCTCGTTGAGCAGCGATCGAAACATCCCTCAAACATGATGTCAGTGCACGAAGCGTTCGGTAATTTTGTCGGTCAGTTGCCGGCGAAGTTGTGCGTAAGCGGAGCGTATCTCTGCTTCACTGCCCCGCGTGTCGGTCGGATTGTCGACCTCCCAGAACTCAACCTTTGAATTGAGCTTCCGAGCCTCCGCTGCTGCCTCCGGTGTGAGGGCGACGATCACGTCGTAGCTTTCGACGTCAATCTCATTGAACTCGCGCGGATCATGGGGAGGCGGCGCTATGCCTTCTTCTTCGAGGCTAGCAAGAACAAAGGGATCCTTGATCCCCCGGTAGACGCCGCAGCTGTCGACTTTCACATCGTCAGGCAACAGATGATGGGCGAGCGCCTCAGCCATCGGACTGCGGACAGAATTCATGTTGCATGCGAAGAGAACGGATGAAACGGCGGCACTCATGCGCTGTCTCCCCGGCGACCAACCCGCATAGCAAACGAGCAAATCAGCGTGAAAATTCGCCGGGCTGTCGCGAAATCCGTCTCGATCTTGCCTTCAAGCCGGCCAAGCAGCTTCTCCGTCCCCTCGTCATGGACAGAGCGGCGAGCCATATCGATGGTCTCAAGCCGCTCAGGCTGAGCTGACCGGATCGCGTCGTAATAGTTCTCGCAGAGAAGGAAGTAATCCTTGATCAGCTTCTTGAGCGGCGCGAGCGACAGATGGTGGGCGACGAGCTCATCGCCATCCTCGCTTCGGATGTCGAAAATCAGCCGCCCGTCCCGCTCGCTGAGGTGCAAGACGTAAGGCCCCTCGCGCGTTGCGCCCGCTGGGGCAAAGCAGTTCTCTTGCAGGAGGTCATGCATCGCCACTTTGCGTTCGTGGTCGATATCTCCGGTGGCTGTCCCGAGCGATTTCTCGTCGAGGATCACTTCACTGAGGCGGTTGTTGGCCATGGAGCCCCCCGTAAGGCGCGTTTGAGCGCTTTCCTAGCGCCCCTGCTGCAAACGAAGCGTAACCGAGGCTGCGTGGCTGGGAAGCCCCTCCGCCTCGGCCAGCTTCACCGCGTCCGGACCGATGGTCTCGAACGCTTCCCAGGTGCAGCCGGTCACCGACATTCGCTTCATGAAATCAAGGACTGAGAGGCCCGAAGTGAACCGCGCTGAACCGCTTGTGGGCAGCACATGGCTTGGCCCGCCGACATAATCGCCGATGGCTTCGGGCGTGTAGGGCCCCAGGAAAACGGCCCCGGCATGCTTCACCAGCGGCAGCAGCGCCTCTGGATCGTTCACAAAAAGCTCGAGGTGCTCCGGCGCGATCCGGTTAGCGAGCTCGACCGCCTCTTCCAAACTTTGGCAACGGATGATCGCACCTTGCTTGTCCCATGCGGCGCTGGCAATCGCTTTGCGCGAATGATCAGCAAGCTGTTCCTGGACCGTGTCTTCAACCGCTGCCGTGAGAACGTCGCTGGTTGTGAGGACGATCGATTGGCTGAGCGTGTCGTGTTCGGACTGGCTGAGAAGGTCAGCTGCGACGAGCGCACGTTCGAAACCGCCCTCTGCGATCACCGTGATCTCAGAAGGACCAGCGATCGAGTCGATACCCACATGGCCAAAGACCTGGCGCTTGGCTTCTGCGACGTAAGCGTTCCCTGGGCCGACGATCTTGTCAACGGCAGTCACCCGCTCTGTTCCGTAGGCCAATGCAGCGATGGCTTGCGCACCGCCGACTTTGATGATGTCGGATACGCCTGCGAGCTTGGCCGCTGCCAGAACCAGCGGATTGACGACGCCGCCTTGCGCCGGAGTGGCGATGACCACGCGCTCAACGCCAGCGACTTTGGCCGGGATCGCGTTCATCAAGACAGAGGACGGATAAACGGCCGTTCCTCCGGGCACATACAAACCCACAGCGTCGATCGATGTCCAACGCCAGCCAAGCGTCACGCCGATCTCATCTTCCCACCGCTCGTCCTGCGGCAACTGACGTTTGTGATAGGCTTCGATGCGCTCAGCTGCGCGCTCCAGCGCGGCAATCACCTCAGGATCACAGGCCGCAACGGCCTCTTCGATCTCTGCTTCGGTGACAAAGAGCGCATCGCCAGAGACATCGGCATCATCGAGGAGACGCGTGTACTTATCGAGCGCCTTATCGCCGTCCTTGCGCACATCGGTGACGATCTTGCGCGTGCGCTCGGCGATACCCTCGACCGTCTCCTCGCTGCGCTCAAGAAGGGCCGCAAAGGCCTCTTCAAACCCGTCATCAGTGGTTTCTATACGAAGCATACGCTACACGCCTTCGTGTTTGGGGCGCCGGGACGCGCGCCAAGGTTCAGAGATGTCATTGAGGTTGGCATTGATCGCCTCGACGTCGAGCGCGATCGCGCCTCCGCCCGCCAAATTTATCGTGATCACGCCGCCGTTCTCATCCCCATCATATTCTGTGCTCAGAATTTCAACGACCGCCTCTTTGGCATCAAGGCGTAAGTTTTTCGTTTTGACACCGGTCACATCATCGAAATGCACACCGGCCCGCACACGCTGACCGCGGCTAAGGAAACCCGCTGGCACCTCCCACACGTAACGGTTGGTGACGAATGCGAAACGACGCTCGTTCTGAACATAAGCGGCATCACCAATCTTCAGAACAGCGTCTTGAAGAAGCGCGGAAATCGCCTGGAGGTCTTCTTGGTCGGCCGCCACAAGGGCCATGGGTTTGTACTGAGCCATTGGGGGCACTTAGGTACTCATTCTGAGTCGGTCACCCGTTCGATGAGCGCGCCCACCCCGCGAAGCTTATCGTCAAGCCGCTCAAAACCCCGATCGAGATGGTAGACCCGGCTGATCATGCTCTGCCCCTCAGCGCAGAGGGCGGCGATGATTAGGCTCATCGAAGCCCGCAAATCCGTGGCCATGACCGGTGCTCCCTTGAGTTTGGGGACGCCGTGCACTGTCGCGATCTGGCCATCGACACTGATGTCCGCGCCAAGGCGGCGAAGCTCGGGCACGTGCATGAAACGGTTCTCAAAAATCGTCTCTTTGATGGACGCCGCGCCATCGCCCTTGGCCATCAGGGCCATGAACTGGGCCTGAAGATCGGTGGCGAAGCCTGGAAACGGCTCCGTCGCAACGCTGGTCGACACCGTCGGCGTGCCCCAACGCGAAACCCTAAGGCCATTGCTCTCATCGGTCAGCGAAAGACCGCAATCGGTCAAAACCTCGGCTGCTGCCCCCAAAAGCTCGCGGTTGCCCCGCTTGAGAAGCACCTCCCCGCCAACAGCGCCGACCGCCATGGCGTAGGAGCCGAGCTCGATACGGTCAGGTAGCACCTCGTGCGAAGCACCGTGGAGCTTCTCCACCCCTCTGATTGAGATGGTGGAGGTCCCTGCACCCTCGATCTTCGCGCCCATGGCGATCAGGCACTCAGCGAGGTCGACGATCTCAGGCTCGCGTGCCGCGTTTTCGAGGATGGTTTCTCCCTCCGCGAGGGTCGCGGCCATCATCACGTGCTCGGTGGCGCCCACAGAGACGAAGGGAAACGAGACCTTCACCCCTTTGAGACCACCCTCGGGCGCCGCCGCGACGACGTAACCCTCATCAAGCTCAATCGAAGCGCCCATCGCCTCAAAGGCTTTGAGGTGAAGGTCCACAGGCCGCGCGCCGATGGCGCATCCGCCGGGCAAGGACACGCGGGCTTGGCCCTCGCGCGCAAGGATGGGGCCGAGGACGTTGAAGCTCGCTCGCATCTTGCGAACGATCTCATAGGGCGCGGTGGTCGAGGTGATCGTTCCAGCGTCCAATGTCAGGTGATGGCCATCGCGCTCTGCTTTCACGCCGTGATTGTCGAGCAGCACGAGAAGCTGCCGCACGTCAGCGAGGTCAGGCACCTGCGACAGCTTCAGCTTCTCATCGGTCAGCAGGCTGGCGGCCATGACTTTGAGGGCTGAGTTCTTCGCCCCGGCGATCTCGATCTCGCCATAGAGTTCGCGGCCGCCAATGATTGCGAGCTTGTCCAACGTCAGTCCTTTTTTGCTTTTCGCCGCTTGAGATTGTCGCGCAGCGCTTGGGCCAGGCGCTCTTCCTTGGTTTCAGGAGGCGTCTTGGGCTGTGGGCGCGTCTCTCTTTTTGGCTGATCGTGATCCTGCATCACTGCCTCCATGCCGCGTGCCGCGACTGGAGGAAAGAGGCCAAAATGGACTGAAGAATGAGGAAACCGAAAGACGGTGCACCGTTAACGGGCGAACGGTCGCTGCGACATACCCCTAGGACGATACATCGGCCGTGACCTCACCGAGGTAGATCTCCGCACTGTCAATCGTTCCAGAAAAAACGCCAGAGCCGTCGCTGGTCCAGCCGCCGAAATTCGCGGCGGCACCGCTATAGACACGCCCCACGCCGCCGACATCAGAACCGGCAAGTGTCGATGCACTAAACGTATCTGTACCGACCAATAGGCCGTCCACGTAGAGAGCAGCGCGTCCGTTGCTCGCAGAGGCGCTAAACTCGATCAGCTCTGTCGTGCTTGCTAGGGTATGCTGAATAAACGCGCGAGATGTATCGGGACCAGCGCTGGCACCACTGCCGCATTGGAAGTAAAGCGTGCCGCCGAAGACGTAGACAACGAGGCCCGACATTGAAGCGCCTTGTTCCAAGATCATGCCAGTGTCAGACGGCGCGAAGGTGCCAAGAATCTTGACACTGGCCACAGTCGACGAGGCCAATGAGGTCTGCTGGCCCGCGGCGACTGTCCAGGTGGCGTCGGTTGTCATCCCGGTGGTAGCCGGAACAATGGTCGGTGCCGAGACATCAGGGATTATGCCGTGAGCACCTAAGGATAAGCCGAGACCGAGTGCCATGTCGCATCACTCCATTTAACATCTGCTGCGCCGTGAAACCCAGTCTACGTCCTATGAGCGATGCGATCATAAGTTAGCGGATCAACTGCCGCTAAGTGCAGGAACCATCCATCGAGGCGACCCACTCGGCCATCAGCGCGACACCCTCGTCATGAGCCAAAGCGCGCCCAAGCTCGGGCATCATCGCGCCAGGGTCGGTCGACGCCATCCGGTAGACCAAGATGGAGCCTTCCGCATCGCCAGGCTTGATACCAAAGCGCCGCCCGCCGGTGCCTGAACCCGCCGCAATCGGCGGCTTGCACGTCCCAAGCGCTGCTCCTGTGGCTTCAAATGTCAGATCGAGACCGGACGTATCCGCTGGGCCATTCGGGTTATGGCAATGCGCACAATTGCTCGCCAAATAGCTCCGGGCGCGATCGTTGAGGGAAGCGCCCATGTCGTCCCAAGCGGCGTCATACCGCATCGGTGCGCCTGGGTTCTCCATCAGCCCCGCCTCAATCCACCGTTCCAGCTGATTGGCGGTCCGTTCGGCATAGGCGTAGTCGCGGTTCAGCTGCCCCACCCGCGGGCCAAGCGGCTCGACGTTGTTCGTGAGTGTGTTGTGCGCATGACAGGCTGCACACTGATTGGTGTTGGGCACGACATAAGCAAAGTCTTGGTGATCGCTGTCGGATGCTAGCGTCAGCGGGATCACAGCCCCAACCCGCTTCAGTGTGGCGTCGGTTTGTTCCTCGTTCCATACATAAGAGACCGCATGCCAACCATCCTCACGCCTTACCAGGAGGCGCGTCTCCAGCAGGCGATGGTTGGACAGATCAAGCGGCTGCTCTTCATTCACGGGAGAGTAGTCTGTCGTTTGAAGGACAGCTGCGCCATCGCTGGGGTAGTAGAACGTCTTGGTGATGACAGTGCCGAGAGGCATCTCAAGCGCTTTGTCTTCTTGATAAGCAGCGGGCTGCCCCAGGCTCCAGACTGTCCGAAGCTTATGGGCATAGTCCGTAAACAAAGGCGTGTTGAGATCATAAGGAATGACCCCTTGACCCAGGACCAGCTCGCTCCCCTGGACCCCTATCGCTCCCCATTCGGAGAGAAGTGCAGGGTTGTCGTCGGCAAAGAAAACCGGTTGCACCCCCTTCTCTCCGCAAGCGGAGAGAAGAAGTGCGACACCAGCCAAGACAAAGCGCCACGGTGTCACTCGGCGGTGCCTCCAAGCTGCGACAGCCGGACCGGGGAGAGCGGCGGCAGGGTGCAGCTATAGGGCTCGATCTCCACCCGGATGTCTTGCGACTTGCCCGGCAGATCAGCGTTCAACACTTCAAGACCATCAGCAATGCAGATCTCAGGATCACGATCGTCTGGCGCAAACCCATCCCACAAGACGTGCGGGAAGCGGCCATTGATGCCAAAAAGCGCCATCTTGGCCGCCTTGAGATCGAGACCATCGGGACGATCACCGCCGCCTGAAAGCTCGTTGTCATGAATCGAGATCCGGTCCGGATAAGGATCAAAACTCTCAGACCAACTGTCTTCGGCATAGTTTGAGGCGTAAACGGATGAGATGATGATGTTGGCCGTCCGGTTGTCCCGCACGCGGTTTTCAAAAATCTCAACATCATCATGGCTGTTCACCACGATACCCGAGCCAGCCGGGATCGACGCAACCGGCGTGCCCGGATGGCCAAAATTACCGAGATCATTCTCGTAGACGTCGTTGTCGTAGATCCGGACCCGTCCGCCCTCTTGGATCAGGTTCGGCATGTTGAAGACGAGGATACCGCCTGTGTTCCCGGTAGCAACGTTGCCGTAAACATCCGCATCTTGCGTGTTCTCGATTTCAATGCCGGCGACGTTCTCTTCGGCTCTGTTGTTCCGAACAATGACGTTGTTGGACTGCCCAACATAGATACCCGCATCGGAGGCGCCGACAGCGACAGAATTTTCAATCAGCACGTTGCTCGTCTGTACCGGATAGAAGCCGTAAGCCCCGTTTTCTGTCTTTGGCCCGCCAGTCCAAGCGACGCGGACACGGCGGATGGTGACCCCGTCTGACTCGTTCACCTTCAGGGCATCACCCACCGTATCCTCAATCGAGAGATCCTCGATCAGGAAATCATCACCGGTGACAAGCAAGCCTTCCGCGCCTGCGACCTGGCCTTTGTAGCTCAAGACCGTTTCCTCCATCCCAGCACCCCGGATTGTGACGCCGTCCTGGGTGAGGCTGAGGCTGCGGTTGAGAGCATACCGACCGGCGGGAATCTCAATCACATCGCCAGGTTGGGCGTCCAGCAGCTGGAGCTGCAGAGCTTCTTGGAAGTCCTCGTCGGTGGGGGCTGCCGCTTGCTGTTCTCCGCAGCTGACGAGCACCAAAGCGAGGCCTGTAAGACAAATCGCGCGCATAAAACTTCCTCCTTGCAAGAAAGATGAACAATGTTCATCTTTCTTGCAAGCCCCCGTCGCAGGAGACCTGATGAGCGAGACGATCAGCCGGCCACCGCCCCGCCAGGCAAGGGCGGAGGAGAAACGCGCGAAGATCCTGAAAGCGGCAGAAGCGCTGCTTTCGGAACGCTCACCTGCCGAGGTGACCACGAAAGCGGTGGCGAGCCATGCAGGGGTGCCTGTGGGGTCGGTCTATCGGTACTTCGCCAACGCCGACGCCCTGCTCCGCGCTCTCTTCGAGGCCTTCAACGCTGAAACCATCAGCACCATGAGGGATCTACCGCCCTCGGCCGCCGACTGGCGGATGGATGTGAAACAAGTATTCTCCGTCATCAAAGCCATGCATGCGCGCCACCCGGCCTATGGGCCTCTGATGACCCACCTGGGCCGTGTGGATGAAACGGATGATCCTATCCTGGCGCTGTTGACCGGTCGGCTCCAAACCCTGCGCCCTGACCTCTCATCGACTGAGGCTGAGGAGGTGGCCGCGATGGTGATGGGCATCGTCGAAGCCGCGGAAAGGCGGTTCCACGCGCTTCCAGACGACCGGCGGGAGAATGTCTTCGCCCAGGCGGAACAAGCGACCCTGGCCTATCTCGGGCTCTTTCTAACAGGCTAAGCGCTATGCGACGACGTCGCGGCTCCTAGGCCACCGGGATCGCGCTAACTCAATGCGATGACGGGTAGCGGCGAGACACAGATCGTCTGGTTTAAGCGTGACTTGCGGGTGGCGGATCACCGGCCGCTCGCGCGTGCGGCGGAGAGAGGGCCTGTCCTGCCGCTCTTTGTCGTCGAGCCCGATCTTTGGCAGCAGCCTGATATGTCCGCACGCCAATGGGGCTTCGTCCAGGAATGTCTCACGTCGCTGCGCAGCAGTTTGGCAGAGCTCGGCCAGCCCCTGGTGGTTCGCGTGGGCGATGTGACCGACGTCTTGGAACAAGCCCGTATGCGGTTCGGGTCCATCGCTCTTTGGTCCCACGAGGAAACAGGCAATGCCTGGACCTACGCGCGGGACCGCCGGGTCCTGGCGTGGGTGAGGCAACAAGGGATCGTTTGGCAGGAGTTGCGCCAGGCCGGGGTGATCCGACGGCTGACGTCCCGCAACGGGTGGGCGAAGAGCTGGGATGCATTCATGGCGGAACCGATCGCGGCGCCTCCTCTCGCACTCCCCCCTCTCGCGAAGGTGGACCCGGGCTTGATCCCGACCACGGACGATCTTGGTCTCAAAGATGATCCGTGTCCGCAGCGGCAGGCCGGCGGCCGAGGCGCTGCTGCCGCTTGCATTGAAAGCTTTTTGCACGAACGCGGCGCGCCCTATCGCCGGGCGATGTCGAACCCTGCCGAGGGTGCCGTTCACTGCTCTCGGATCAGCCCCCATTTGGCATGGGGAACGCTGTCTATGCGCGAGGTTGCTCAGGCCACGGCGAAACGGAGGATTGTCGTCAAGGCGAAGGGCGTCAAAGGCGGGTGGCCCGGGTCTCTGTCTTCTTTTGAGGCGCGGCTTCATTGGCGGGATCATTTCACCCAAAAACTGGAGGACGAGCCTTCGCTCGAGTTTCGCAACCTTCACCGCGCTTATGATGGTTTGCGGCCGTCAGAGCCTGATGCGGTGCGCCTTGCCGCTTGGTCAAAAGGTGAAACGGGCCTGCCCTTTGTGGACGCATGCATGCGCGCTCTGACCGCGATGGGGTGGATGAACTTCCGTATGCGGGCTATGCTGATGGCTGTTGCGAGCTACCATCTCTGGCTCGATTGGCGTCAGCCTGGAGAGCACCTCGCTCGTCTGTTCACGGACTACGAGCCCGGTATCCACTGGCCGCAAGTGCAGATGCAGTCGGGGACGACCGGCATCAACACGATCAGGATCTACAACCCCATCAAACAAGGCCAGGACCAGGACCCAGCTGGCCGCTACATCCGCCAATGGATCCCCGAACTCGCTGATGTGCCCGATGAGTTCGTCCATGAGCCATGGCGTTGGGACGGTGCTGCCGAGATCCTCGACCGCGCCTACCCCCTACCGATCGTTGACCACCTGGCCGCCGCCAAAGACGCGCGCCAGAAAGTATGGGCCGTCAGGGGCAACAGAGCGTTTGGCGACGCCGCGGCCGCGGTCCAACAGAAGCATGGAAGCCGCAAGTCCGGCATTCGCATGCGCGGCCAGCGCCCGAGACAAGCGCGAGACGGAAACCAACTCTCCCTCGCCTTTGGCCAGGAGGACCAGGCCTCATGACGCAGACATCGTTCCTGACACCAGAAGCATATGCGCGGGTCACGTGGGAAGCCTCCCGTCAGAGTGCGGAGGCGCGCCTGCACGAATTCCTACCGTTCACCGGCAAAGCCTATGCCCGCCGGCGCAATTTTGATCTCGGGCCTGATGATCGAAGCAACGTTTCAGCACTCTCACCCTGGGTGCGTCACCGCTTGCTTTTGGAAGAAGAGGTCTTGCAAGCCACCCTCGAGCAGCACGACATCAATGCGGCGGAGAAGTTCATCCAAGAGGTGCTGTGGCGGGGGTACTTCAAAGGTTGGCTAGAACACCGGCCAGAGGTGTGGTCACGCTACAAACGAAACCTCACAGTGCTGATCGATAAGATGGAGACCGATGCGGGGCTGGCGCAGCGATACGCTGACGCGACGAGCGGCAAAACCGGGATCGCCTGTTTCGATGCGTGGGCCAATGAATTGGTCGACACCGGATACCTGCACAACCATGCCCGGATGTGGTTCGCCAGCATCTGGATCTTTACCCTGCAACTGCCCTGGGAATTGGGCGCTGACTTCTTTTTCAGGCACCTGCTCGATGGCGACCCGGCTTCGAACACGTGCTCTTGGCGCTGGGTCGGCGGCCTTCACACCCAGGGAAAGACCTATCTGGCGCGAGCAGACAATATTGAACAGTTCACAGAGGGCCGGTTCAATCCCGCGGGGCAGCTCGCAAACGACGCCCGGTCTCTCCAAGAACCAGGTCTACCGGGGCCTCAGCCGCCAGATACACAAACACCTGAATTTGACGGTCAGCGCGTCGGTCTTCTCATCACGGAGGAAGACACCTCGCCCGAAAGTCTCAGCTCCTCTCTTCAGCCGACCTCTATTCTCGCAATTACAGAGCCCGCGGCACGTTCGGTGTTACCAACAGGACCATTTGCACAAGCCTTCACGAAAGGCTCGGTCGAGGACGCCGTGATCCGCGCCGAGCAGCGTTATGGCATGAAGGCCAAGATGAGCGGCACGGTCGACCTCGCCGAAACGTTACGCGATTGGGTGCAGTCGGACGATCTCGATGGAGTCGTCACAGCCCGCTTGCCGATCGGTCCTGCGCGCAAATTGGTGACCACGGCCAGTGCCGATCTTCCCGTGCCGCTGGTTGAGATCACCCGGACCTACGACCACCTGGTTTGGCCCCATGCTGCAAAAGGCTTCTTCGGGCTCAAAAAACGTATTCCCATGATACTGGGCAGCCTCGACGGTGTTCGGCTATAGTCGCACGGCAAAAGCGCCTTCGCTGTCGTCTTTCATGGTCCAGGTTCATATGAGCAGTGTACTGCGGTTTGTCTTCGTCCTTCTTGTTCTGAGCAGCGCGGCCATTGGCCAGGATGGCGAGTCCTCTCCTTCGATCGCGGAAGTCCAGAACACGCTGACTGAAACATCAGCGCGGCTCGGCGATCTGCGGGCCTCTTTCACCGATGCTGCTGACGAGGATATCGCCGCGCTCAAGCTCCAGGTCAGCGAGGAGCGTGACGGCTTCGAACCTGTGATCCTCGAGCTGCAGTCCGCGGTCCGTGATCTCACAGCGGTCGTCGAGGCGAGCGAGCCGGATGCTTCCCCTCCGAGCGAAACGGCGGAGCAAGGTGGAGACCCGCAAGCCGAGAACGCGCCGGATCCCTCGGTCGCGGCCGCGGAAAGACTGACAGCTCTCCAGCAGCAGCTAGCCGAGGCCAACGCAATCCTCCGCGGCCTGGATGCCCTTTCGAGTGAGCTCAACGAGCGTGATCAGATCATCTCGGCGCAAGACCGCGTCGACCAGCGTCGGGCCGCGATCGATGCCACCGAACGTCGGCTGGCCGAAGCGAACGCCCAACAAGACCTCGTCCGCCTTCGCGAAGAGCTGCGGGCCCTTCGCGAAACCGCCGAGGAGGACATCGAACCCATTGAGGAGTCCCGGGATCGTCTGAGTTCTGATCTTGAACGGCTTGGCCCGGCGCCAGAGCCAGACGCCGCGGCGGAGGCGCCTGAAATCGCCGAGGAGCGCCTCGCTGTTCAGAGCCTCCTCGTGAAAGAAGACGCCATTGTTCGCCAATCCGCCGTCAATATCGCCGATATCGATCGGCTTTTGGCCGACATTGCCGAGAAGCGACGTGATCTCTTCTACGGCGAAGTGCTCTCCCGCGGGACCTCTCCCTTGCATCTCCCCGTTTTGCGCGCGGCCTTGTCGAACGCGATCGAGGGCGTCGCGATCCTGCAAAGGAAAGCGGCAGTTTGGGCCGCGACCAAACGAGAGGAAGGCCGACTTGGACGGTCGTTTTTGTTCCTGGGCCTGAGCGGTCTTGCAGGTTTCGTCATTTTCTTCCCCACGCGTCGCTGGGTGAACGAGCGCCTGATTGGACATCTCCAGACGCTCGAACCCTCCCCGGGCAGGCGAGCGTGGGTGGCGCTTCTCCGTATTCTGACAAGAACGATCCCAGGGGTGATCGCTGGGGTCCTGCTGCTTGAGGTCTTGGCCAACCAGGGGGTAATTGACGCCACCACCAGGGAACTCGCCATCCGCGCCTGCATCGGCCTGATCGTGATCATCGTCGTCGAAGGTGCAGCCAATGCGATCCTTTCCCCTGGGGTCGCTGGCTGGCGCCTTCTCCCCTTGGAAAAGAGCGGCGCGCTTGTCGTCAAAGCGCTCACGAGCGCTTTGGTCATCGTCTTCGTCACCGACCGTATCCTGAGCCAAGGCGCGAAGATCTTCGGCGGCGCCCAGGAACTGGCCCTTGTCCAAAGCGCGGTGGTGGCATGCCTGATAGCCGGGCTGACCCTGATCTTGTGCACCAAGTCGATCTGGCGGCTGAACGAGAACCGGGCGGACGTCTATTCCGATGAAGCCAAACAGATGGCTGGCTGGTTGCGGTCGATCGCCCGCGTTATCGCCGTGCTGAGCATTTTCGCTGTGCTCTCGGGCTACGTCGCGTTTGCCTATTTCGTCCAAACCCGGATGGTCATGATCGGTGGTCTCATCATCGCCGCCTTGTTCGTCCGGTTGATCAGCCAAGAAACGCTACGCCTTGCCGATCGGTCGGAAACCCAGAAGGTCGTCAGTGATAGCGATGGACCGGAAGACGAGCGGTTGATCTTCTTCTGGCTCGGTGTTGTCGTCGATATCGTGGTCGTTATGGCCTTTTTGCCGCTCATCGCCATTGTTCTCGGTGCGGAGTGGGTTGATGTCAGAAACGTCATCCGTGATGCGTTCTTTGGCTTCAAGCTTGGCAACTTCACGATCTCGATCGCCCAGATTCTGATCGCAATCGGCACCTTTGCTGTCGTCTTGGTCGTCACCCGGTTTCTGCAAAGAACAGGCGAAAAGCGCTTCTTCCCCCGCACGCGGCTTGATGCTGGCGTTCAGAACTCCCTGCGTACCATCATTGGCTATATCGGCTTGATCATCGCGATCATGTCGGCGGTGAGCGTCCTTGGGTTCAACCTCTCAAACCTCGCCATCATTGCCGGTGCACTGTCTGTGGGCATCGGTTTTGGCCTTCAGAGCATTGTCAACAACTTCGTGTCGGGACTGATTTTACTTTTTGAAAGACCGGTGAAAGTTGGCGACTGGATTGTCGTCAACTCCGGCGAGGGTGTGGTCAAAAAAATCAGTGTTCGGTCAACAGAGATAGAGACCTGGGACCGGTCATCAATCATCGTTCCGAACTCCGAGCTGATCTCATCCTCCGTCACCAACTGGACGCTGAAGGACCGCTGGACCCGGGTCACGGTCCCGGTTGGTGTGTCCTATGATGCCGACCCAGCAGAGGTGATGGAGATCTTGCAGAACGTGGTGAAAGAAAACCGCCGGGTGATGATCAACCCCGAACCCTTCATCTATTTCGGCGGCTTCGGCGACAGCTCCCTCGATTTCGAGATCCGCGCCTTCATTCGTGACACGGCGGATCGCCTGCCTGTGCAGAATGACATTCGGATCGCAACCTTCTCGGCACTGAAAAAAGCCGGTATTGAGATCCCCTTCCCACAACGCGACATCCACATCCGAAGCGGTGCTGCACCCGAGGCCTCATCCGCATAGGTCGAAGATCAGCAGTCGGTTCCGTCAACAAAGAAGAGCATTGCGAGGCGAGAACGTCCGCGGCTTGCCAAAATAGCTCTGCATAGGGCCCAGACAATTGAGCTTCAGCAAAGGCCCGCCAGTGCTTTGGCAAGCGCCTTAGACGGACATCGAGATCTCTGGGCACGTCCAGAACTTCGGCGAGCCAGACCCAAGTTGAAGCTGCCGATGACGACTCGTTGCGATGGGAAGTGGAATGGTGCTGCCGGAGAGAATTGAACTCTCGACCTCTCCCTTACCAAGGGTCTGAAAATCCGGCTAACTTGTTGTTTTTCATAACCCGACAAGGGCTCTGGTGTCATTCTGGTGTCAGCAGATAACGCTTGACGCGGCATTGTTGCGGATGGCTCGAAGAGCAAGGTTTTCGCCATGGGCTGACTTCCATGAGCTGCCATTCTAGCGTCAGTCTATGTGTGGCCGCTTTTCCCAAGAGGCGACGTGGCAGGAGCTGCGTGAGTATTACAACTTGATCCCCAGCCAACCGGCCATGAACCTCGCGGCTCGGTACAACATTGGCCCGCTCCAGTCGGCAACGATCATCCGCGAGACTGATGGCGGTCGGGAGGCGGTGAAGGCACGCTTCGACCTCCGGCCGGACCTCAAGAGGTTTTCGATGTTCAACGCCAAATCAGAGACGGTGACCGAGAAGGCCACCTTCAAAGGGCCATGGGCGAAGGGTCAGCGCGCGATCCTGCCGGTCACCGGCTTCTACGAATGGCCTCGGCCGAAGGTCACCGGCGCTCCCCCCTTCCACATCACCGCGGCCGGTGGCGGCCGCCTCCAGCTCGCCGCGCTTTATGGGCGCTGGTTCAATCCCAACACACAGGAGGACGAGGCCACCTTCGCGATCCTGACGACATCGCCCAACGCGGACATGGCGGCCGTGCCGCACCATCGATCGCCCGTCGTCATCGATGAGGCCGCAACCGAGACCTGGCTCACCGGCGATGTCGCGAAGGCCGCGGCGCTGCTCACATCACCTCCAGACGGCGCCTACGCCATGGTCCGCGTGAGCAGCTATGTGAACAAGATCGGCAACGAAGGGCCGGAGTGCGTTGAACCGTTGGCCTAAATCGGTTGATGTTGAGGTGCAGTCGTTAGTTGTTTGGGTGTGTCACCGATGCCGAGGCAGTTCTGGGATACTGAGTGGTGGAGCGAGCTAGCCGAGAAGTATTGGTACCTTAGAGGTTTCCTCGCGCCCCTGTTGTTATGCTCAGTGGTTTCTGAACGCCTTTCTATTGACGAGATTGATCTCTTACGTTCTCTGCATACCGCTATTTATACATGGAGTTACATTGCTGACGGTATCGGCATGTATCTGGCCCGGTTGTTTCACCTTCCCTACATACCTGGTGAGTTTGTGACATTGATCGCACTTCTGTCTGTCTTTTTTGTTCCATCAGTGTACTCTTTAAGACGACTTGTCAATTCGCCGAGAACAGAAAGTTTTGTGAACCGTTTTTATAAAGATAAGTATTTTGGATTTATTTTGCACTTACCTTTTCTGAGTAGATATCACCCGCTACACAAAAGAAAACAATTATCCGATATTGAACTACTCTTCTTTCTTTTTTTTGTAATGAACAGTAGCTTCACTTTCTTTCTAGTTGGTTATAAGTACTATGATTTATCATACCCTAACGCCATCTTCACGATCTTATCTAACGTATTTGGCCTAATGATTACAGCTTCGTGCTTTTTGATTTCATGCTATTACATCAGGCCATTCTTTCGAGGTTTTGTGTATTTTGCAGGAGCAATCGTCGCAATCGAGGTTATGTATTATCTCCCATTTGTTGGAGAATGGATCGAGGGATACGCTGACTGGGTCGAACGGGAAAAGGCGAGCCAAGAATAGAAGCTTCGTCATTTTGGGATAACTCGCTCTAGGCATGCGAGAACATATGTGGAACATCTGCGGTCATGACCCATGATGTTTTATTCGGCGGGTGCTTGAAGCACCCTTATGGCCTCAACATGCGCTGTATGCGGAAAGAATGCGGCGAAACCACGTTCTACAGCCAGGAAGAGCTTCAAAAGAGATGGAGTCGCCACCGCAACATGCCGATGCCGCTGTTCAACCAGCTTTGGCGATGCCCCGTATGCGGAGAGAAGTCGCCGGGCGGCGCAAAACCCCACCTGTCATCGCCCCACGGGGTGATGGCGAGCTACGGCACGAAGCGGAGTTAGGATCGTCACCTAACACGGAAGGCCTCGCGCAACAGCCAGACCGTTGTCAACGCGATCAGGATGACCGCGCCCCACTGGTCCAGACTGAAGTTAACACCCAGCATGGTAAGCTTTCCGGCTACACGCAGGAAGGGTGCATTAACAACGTCTTACGCTCAATGGGGGTGTTGAGTAGCGTTAACGCGCTTCCTTCTCTTCGATACTGAAGGCAATGGTCTCGTAGCCCTCTTCATCCAGCCAGGCGGCTACCTTCTCCATCGCAACGCCTGGGTCGCGAGCCTCCACCAAGCGAGAGACCGTGGTACGCACCTGTACAGTGACTTCGTACTCTGTATACTCATCACCCATCAGAAGGTTCCTCCAAAAGCGCGGCCTTTGGGCGGCCCGTGTGGGGCGGCTTGCATCTTGCGCTAAGCCATTCGCAAAACACCTTTTCAGTCAACTCTGTCGGTGGTGGAGTCCCGCGCTCCATGTCGGCCAGCGCGTCGACTACCTCTTTGACGGTTGGTGTGCTCACGGACGTTCCCCTGTTGTCGCAACCTGCTCAAGCTCTGCTGCCGTAAGCGGGAGGACGTTGCGGCGGCTGACTTCCATGTAGCCTGTTTGAAGCATTTCAAGCGCCTCCTTAGCTCCGTCCGGCGTATCCACGTCACACGGTAAGCCGAAGATCATATCACATGCTCCACGCACTGAGCGTTCTCGGTCAATGATCGTATAAAGATAGGTCTTCCGCGCGTTGAAGGGTTTCGTTGCGATGATGAAGCGCTCATCCGCAGCTTGAACGGTGTACCGGCAGCGGTCTGTGTCGACTTTGATCTTGTCGCCTGCGATCACTTTTGCGGTTCCTTCTTTTTGACCCAACGCTCGCGGTCAAGCCGCTCGTAAATTGCAAAGGTGGGCCTCAACAAAAATCCGCCTATCACCTCAAAATAATTTTCAGACACGGCGACAAGCGCTCGACCGAACCAGTACACCAGATACATTGGAGCACAGACGATTATCGCCGGAATGCGTAGGAGTTCTGCCTTCGGGTTTCGCTTCACGAGCCTTCCCTCATTTAGCCGCCCAGCGGCTCGGTAAGTGCTTCGACAATTTCAAGGCCTCTGGGGGTCCACTCGTAGATGCTATCGCCCTTCTCAAGCTCATCGTTTTCGTCCCGGTCCTGAGCATTGCAGCGGCGCTTGCTTAGAAGACCCTCGTGGTGAAGTCGCTCAAGTGCATCGCCGTCCTTTGTCATGCCGTGATGGCAGAAGTCGTAGTGAACCCGCCGCGCATCGCGGATGGTTGTGACCATAATTTCAGCCATCAGAAGGTTCCTCAATCAACCAATACTCGGTATGACGATTATACTCTTGGACCCGGTGGCTTCGATTATCTGTCTTGCGCGATCGCGGACCTCCCTTACATTCATGTCCTGGCAGGTCTGAAGCTCCTCGGAGCCATCGTCAGCAACGAGGATAAGCCGCCAGTTTCGGCTCCTATTGCGTTCACGTTCTAGCTCAAACTCTTCCCTGTCTTCAGCTATGCTCATCTGCTGTCTCCTTTTCTCTTGCCTTCGCGAGCCGACTGGGCTCGTTCTTTTTTCTCGGCCTGCGCCTGCTCCCAGCGAACCCTGTAGTCGTCCGGGTACCTCTTGGTCAGCAGGATATCGCGGTTGTTCTTCACCGTGCTAGTCACGCAGGGCTTGCCTGATCTCTCACGAACTTCCCTCGCCCACCAGCGGTTCGGGATCGGCTTGCCTTCGACCTCAGGATCGTTCTCCCAAGCGGCAAGAGCGTCCATCGCCGCCCGCCAAACCTTAGGGTCAGCGAACTTCGGAATGCCGCCGTGAACCTTGCCGCTGACGGCCATGCCAGCGCTGGTCCTCTCACCGAGGACCTCGCGTTCATACTGGGAGACGCTAGCCAAGATGGAGATCACCATTCTTCCGATCGGCGTATCCGCATCGAACCCTTCCGTCAGTGATCGGACTTTGATGCCCTCGCGCTTGAAGTGATCCAGGGTAGACAGGACCTCGACGGTGTTCCGGCCGAGCCGATCCATCTTCCAAATGATCAGTGTATCGCCGTCGCGCAGGTCCATCATAGCCTTGCGCCAACCGGGCCGGTTCTTGAGCGTCTTGCCGGATCTTTTGTCCTTGTAGATGTGCTCGCAGCCCGCCGCCTCGAGGGCTTCGATCTGGAGCGTGAGGTCCTGGTCCTCGGTGGAGACGCGTGCGTAGCCGATGAGCATCGCGGGCGCTTAGCGAGACTCCGGCGAAGGCCAAAACCCCCGCCTCAGCGCCGCCCCTGCCATCCAAAACCGATGTGTCAAAACCTGTTGCACTCATGGGTTTTGCAATAGCCCAATTAATCTCACTTGACAACCTTCTTTGGTATGGCAAATAAGGCTAGCAAATGACTTCTGGTGTTCGAGGCGATCCGGTTCGTCGCCGGGTAGACGATCGCCAAAAGCCGAACGGTATCCTGCAACGCTGCCCGTAACTGGGCAGACAACCGGCGGTGATGAACTGGATGACAGTCGGGAGAGACCGGCGACTATTTTTGAAGGAGCGCCCCATGGCCGGACGCGTGAGCGTAAAAAAGTCAGACCCACCCGAGACGACAGAGATCCTAGCGGAAGCTATTATTCGTCTCGGTGATGGCATGCAGGCTCTGACTAAGAGCGGGTTGAACCGACGCGCGATTGTCACCTTGCTCCACGACAAGACCAAAATCTCGAAAACCGACATCAACGCGGTGATCGACGGCATGGCTCAGCTTCGCGGCTGGTATTGCCGAGACTGAACCAAGGAGGCCGCATGAGCGATCGACCATCATTCGAGCAGATGACGCCAGAGCAACACCGTGCGGCCGCAAAAGAGGCGGCCTTGTCGGTTGCCAGAATGTCTCGTGACATCGCCGCTGGGCATCCTGAAACGTCGCTGTTTTGGCGGCTGCGCTCTTCTGTGACGCAACACCTTCAAGCCGCAGCAGCCAAGACGAATAATTGAGGAGCCTGAGATGAGCGACGGACGGAAAACCTGCCAGATCTGCGCACGGGCGATCAAAGCGAACACCGGCGTCATTGCTCACCACGGTTATCAGCGGCCACATGGCTGGGGTCACCAAACCGCCTCTTGCCCGGGCTCTCGCGAGCTTCCCTTCGAGGAAAGCTGCGCTGCTCTGCGTGGTTACATTGAACACACGCTGCGGCCTGCGAAGGCCCAGGCTGAAGCCACCGTTGAGCGCTGGAACTCCAACCCACCGAAAGAGATCTTGGTGCCGGCGACCCGCTACAACGAGAGCCGCCCGGTGACTGAGAACGACGATGACTACGAGCGCTTACTTTTCGTGCGGCAGCGCGAGGCTGCGGCAGAGCTAACAGCAATCACGCGTCAGCTCGAGCGTCAGCTTGAGCGCATCTCGAACTGGCGCGCTCAACCAGAAACCGAGGCGGCGTAAGCCGCCAGACAAGGAGCATCAAATGGGCAGAGAAGTCAGGCGCGTTCCGGCTAACTGGGATCATCCAAAGCGCGACCATTATGGCCGCGTTAGCTCACAGCCCATGTACGATGAGAAGATCGAAGACCGGCTTGCTTCTTGGCTGGCTGACTTCGATCGAATCCGAGCGGGCGGCCTAACCGACGATGAGCGAGAGTGGTACCCGAACGGCCTTGCTGATTGGATGTCGGACGAGGCGCCGCCCGATCCAAAGTACTATCGACCGTGGGCGGATGAAGACGCGACCTGGTTCCAGCTCTGGGAGACAGTGTCCGAGGGGACGCCGGTGAGTCCGCCCTTTGAGACGGCTGAGGAGCTTATCAGCTACCTGGCCGAGAACGGCGACTTCTGGGATCAGAAGCGATGTCACGAGCCCGACTGGGCAGAGTTATGGGGCGGCACACCGGGGGTGTCCGGATGGGGACGCGAGCGCGCCGAGGCCTTTGTGAGGGCCGGTTGGGCGCCGTCGATGGCCATCATCGGCGGCAGAGTTTTAGACAGCAAATCCATCCCCGCAGAAACCGCAGATTAAGGAGACTAAGATGGAAGCCACAAAGCTGATCAAGGAGCTCTCAGCCTTGGTCGAAAAGCACGGCGATCTGCCCGTGCGTTTTTGTAACGAAGATAGCTTGATCGCTGGGGTTGGCGACGTGCAGCCCATCGCTGCAATCGGCGAGGAGCCCTTCGAGTTCCTTCTCGAAACCGAAGTTTGAGGAGCCGTACTGAACGGCACTGAAGGACACTGAAACAAGGAGGCCCTGATGCGAGATGAAACCGGCATCGACCAGGCCATGGAGGCCGCAACTGAGGCGCTCTGCGATGACATTCAGACGCCTGAAGAGGCATATGCGCTGAAGAGTCTGCTGCCTGCACTGCGCATCTCGCTCGGCGCGCAGTTCCTCCTTGGTCGGCAGGAGGGTGAGATGATCACGAGGCAAACCGCCGACTTCGACAGTAATAATTCCGACGATTGAGGAGACTAAGATGGGCCACCCTGACTACGCCAAACAGCTTAGCGATGAGATCGGCGACCTTGTCTCAGATGCGATGGAGCGTGATCAACTGACGGCTCTGCAGGTCCAGAATCTGCTCCTGCAGATAGCCAGCGATCTGCAACCGTTTGAGCCGCCCACCGTGCGCAACGAAGTGGTTTGAGGAGGCCACCATGCCGAAGTTCATCATCTCTTGGGATGCAGGATACGGCGAGCGCGCTGATATCGTTGAGGCCAAAGACCAGGACGATGCTGACATGGCGGCCTATCAGGCTTGGCGTGAAGACGCCGAAAGTGAAGCCAGTTACGGCGCCGAACCCTACACTGATGAACTGGCCAAACGGCTGGACCTGAAAGACGACGATGAAGGAGACCACGATGGACCTGCAGGACAACGATGATGTGACAGCTGTTGTGATCTCGGCGATCGAGCGTGGAGCGTCTGAGGCGCTAAACAACGCTGGCTTTCGCTTGGAGACACTCGCCGATAACTCTGCCCTCCCTGACGCCTCAGCCTCAGCGATACGCCTTGCCGCTCAGGTCATCTTCAATATGCGGCACGAGGACATATTCGACGAGTGCGACGATCTGACGACGAGCGAGTATACCGAGCAGCTCGAAGAAGCGATCGACAAAGCCGACATCTAAGGAGGCCCCGATGGAGCCGGTGTTTTTACTGACCGAAAGTGAGAGAGACGCAGCGTGTCGAAGAATGGATGAGATCGTCCTGGCCATGAATAATGGCGACACGAACTGGGCGATGGAGCTGGCAGATGAGGGCCAAAGCAAGCTCATGGCCCTGAGCGAGCTGAAAACCCAAGATTAAGGAGCCTGCTATGAAGGACAGCCAAATAGAGGCAGCAGCTCGGGCCATCCAAGGCGTGATCTACCCTCACGCCGAATGGGAAGACTTTTACCCGACCGACGAAGAGCGGCGCGCTGAGCGAGGGAAGCCCGGCGGGTACGTCATACCCGAGCACAGCCAAGACGACTTCTTGGAGGCAGCAGCAGACGCACTGCGGGCTGCAACATCAGCCGATTAAGGAGCCTCAGCTCTGGCCGCCCTTAAGCCGCTCGCGGCGTCTAATCTCTCGCTCGATCGCTTCTCGGAAGAAGTCAGTCCGGTCCTCGACCTCACGATCAAGCAAACGCTCAATGCGCTCGAACGTCCCGGCCGGAAAGGTGGCCGTGGCCTTGTCTGGATAGCTTATGCGTCGCGGCATGCCCAAGGGTTGCCAGCGCCAAATAATGTTTCAAAACGCATATGCGTTTGCATATGCGTATCGGTACCGGTACTGGTTTGCTCTAGCGAAAGGTCACGATGGAAAAGCAATGGGATAGATCTAAGCGTTCGATCGTCGGCTGCGCTCATGCTTAGCGGGCGAGCTAACGCCTTGTTTCCCGGTATCCGCGAACGGCTGAACTCGGCGATTCGCTGGCCATCCGACAAACCGCTGTCGCAGCCGCAATTCTTTCTTGGGGTCGGCGTTCCCAAGGCAGGTACGTCTTGGCTTCACGCCCAGCTGAAGCGACATCCGGAAGTCTGGGTGCCTCCGTTGAAAGAGCTGCACTTTTGGGATCTCCCCCGCCTGCCCAATGCGGAGTTTTATCGCCTTACACGGAATGTGCGGCTCAAGAACGCGATAGAACGGGGCGCGAGTGAAGAGGTGATCGGCTGGCATCGTCGCCACGCTTTGGGGCACGAGACGATTGAATGGTATCGCTCGCTGTTCAGTCCGGAAGCTGGGCACAGGGCTTACGGAGAAATCACACCCAACTACGCAAGCCTTCCGTACGAGGATTTAGTAAAGATCAGAAACACATTCCCAGACGCAAAAGTGTTCTGTGTGCTCCGCGATCCCGTCGATCGCGTCGTTTCCAATATCAGGTTTAAGATTGGTCGGGGCAAACACCAATTGCGCACTGCTCTACGGGATCCCGGCCATTTCGCTGAAGCGGCCCAGCTTGATGGCGGGTTGGAGCTGTCGCGTTATGAGGTCCTGCTACCAAAACTCGACTCGGTTTTTGGCGAAAACCTGCTGGTGATCTTCTACGAGGATCTTTTTTCTGAGGACGGACAGACAGTCCTGGACAGCCTACATACGTTTCTCGGCGTCACACCGGTTCAGGCGAACCTGAGCAAGAAAGCCAACGCGTCGGAACCTGTCGATATGCCATTCGATCCGTACACGGTTATTGGTGATGAGCTTTTGCCTGCCTATGCTGCGACCAGAGCATTCATGGGCAAGCTGCCTAAGGCGTGGGCAACACACGCGTAGAGGACCCGGCTCGTAGCGGAGCCTCTAAGCTGCGGCTTTCGTTGCTGTGGTCGCAATGTCGCGAAGGACACTCCGTAGCCGCTCAAGCTCGACCGTGTCGTCCTTACCCTGATCCACAAGAAGATCTTGCGCGATCGAGATCACCTCATCGGTCAGGAACAGGGCGCGCGCCTCCTCTTCTGACAGCCCAAACATCTCCATGACGAGCCCGGCCAGTATCGACCACAAATGCACAGTGGGCCGAAGAAATTTGCCGTCGACCAGGTCCTCGTCTTCTAGGCCAGGCCAGGCGCCAAGAATTCGCCCACCATTCACCTTGCCGCCAAGAATAAAGTAGGTCGTAGCGTGACCATGGTCAGTGCCGCCATCCCCATTCTCTT
>JBCBMW010000011.1:0-126390 GCA_039822105.1 Pseudomonadota bacterium
AACGCCGACAATCGACATGCAGGCGAGATAGGGGAACATGATCCGGGCGTAGAGAACCGAAAGCTCGAACCGCTCGGGGTCATCGCGGAAGCCGCTGGTGAGAAGGCTCATGAACGTGGGCGTGAAGATCATCACTAGGGCAGAGAGCGAGGTGAGGATGACAATCATCCACGCCAGAATGTCTTCGGCGAAATCTTTCGCGTGGGCGACACCGCCATGGGTTTCATGGTTCTGAAAAAGCGGGACAAAAGCGGCTTGAAAGGCACCTTCTGCCAGGAGGCGCCGGAACATGTTGGGCAGGCGGAAAGCGGCCCAGAAGGCGTCGGCCACTGGGGTCCCAGAGGCACCGATCACGCCGGCGAGGATCAGCTGCCGGACAAAGCCGAAGACGCGGCTCAGCATGGTGAGCCCCGACACTGTCGCCAGTGATTTCAGCAAAGATCCCAAAACTGATGCCCCGTAACGCCGCCTGCTTGGTTAAGCCTCCCTGCCTTGGCCCGCAAGAAGCGCTTGGTTTCGCCCTCGCGCGTCATGCGCCCAAAGACCCGTCGGTCTTGCGCCTATCGCGTTAGCATTGGATTTCGATGGGGCCGGGCGCTCTTACCTGGCGGCCTTTTCGAAGAAGACCGTGTGATTGAGAGACGCGTTCTCCTTTTCCAGGAGGTATTTCTCATCCTCGGGGTAGTATTTGGGCTTAGCTGGATCGTCGCCAGCAAACGCCTTCACCGCATCCATTGACGCCCACAGCGTGACGAGCAGGAAGTGCGAGACATCGCCCTCGTCCCGGCGCGTGAAGTATAGCCGTTCGAGCCCATCAATCCGGCCATAGTCCGGGGCTGCGCGCTCAATCATAAAGGCTTCGTAGGCGTCGCCATCGCTTTTCTTTGTTCGGCCGTGCCAAGTTCTGAGGATCATTGGAGTTCTCCGGTGGGGTGTAGGCGCCTGCCACGTTGCCAAAGACTGTATCGCCAGCCTAGGGGGTCTTAGGCCCTACAAGGAAGGTTTGCTATGCGTTGGAAAGCGTCTCTCACTGCGGTCAGTCTTTTGGCGCTTGGGGCGTCTGCATGCGCCGATGACCACGCGAGTGATCTGCATGCGTCGGTTGTCCAGCACTATGACGAGCATCTCGGTGAGCTGTTCCGCCATTTCCATGCGAACCCCGAGCTCTCGTTCCAAGAGAGAGAAACCGCGGCCCGGCTCGCCACTGAGCTGCGCGATCTTGGATATGAGGTGACAGAAAAGTTCGGCGGAACGGGTGTCGTGGCGTTGCTGGAGAACGGTGCTGGCCCGACCGTGATGATCCGTGCTGATATGGATGGCCTTCCGGTCCCGGAGCAATCGGGTCTCGACTACGCTTCCACCGCGACCCAGAAGGATATCGACGGCATCGTGAAGCCGGTGATGCATGCCTGCGGTCACGATATGCACATGACCACCCTGGTCGGGGCGGGAAAACAGCTGATGGACCGCCGCGACGATTGGTCTGGCACGCTCATCTTGATCGGTCAGCCTGCGGAGGAACGTGTCGGCGGGGCGCGAGCCATGCTCGAAGACGGGCTCTACACGAAGTTTCCTAAGCCGGACTACGCGCTCGGCTTTCACGTTTGGTCCGGCTTTCCTGGCGGCTTGATCCACGTGCCCGAGGAGAACGCCTTCTCCAGTGCCGACAGTGTCGACATCACGGTCTACGGTGTGGGCGGACACGGAGCGATGCCGCATACCACCGTTGATCCAGTTTTGATCGCTTCACAGATTGTTGTCTCGATCCAAACGATCGTGAGCCGCAGCATCGCCCCGAAAAAGCCTGGCGTCATCACCGTGGGCTCAATCCACGGGGGCACCAAGCACAACATCATTGGTGAAGAGGTGCATCTCCAGCTGACGGTGCGCGCCAATGATCCGGAGACGCGGACGGCGCTTCTTGACGGTATCGACCGGATTGCGCGCGGCGCAGGTGAGATGTTCGGTGCACCTGAAGACAAGATGCCGAAGGTTGTCCGCTCACCGACGGAAACCACCCCGCCCACAAACAACGACCCTGCCACTGCGCTTCTGGTTCAGGCCGCGATTGTCGAAGCCATGGGCGAGGAAGCCTTGGTCCCCAATGGCCGGATTGACGGGATGGGCGCGGAGGATTTTGCTTACTTCGTTGAGCCTGAGCTCGGGGTCAAAGGGGTCAATTTCCGCGTGGGCGGCGCGTTTCCTGAGGATATCGACTCGCCCACATCTCACCACGCACCAGGTTTCCGGATCGATCCTGAGGCCTCCGTTATTCAGGGCACGGAAGCGACGGTGGTGAGTGCACTGGCTCTCTTTGAAGAAGGCGCGAAATAGGCAGCCTCTTTAGAGGGGCGATCCCCAAAGGGCGTCCCTGTCGGTCCAGCCGCGGAAGTTCTCCGTCCGCACCCGGCACCATGTGCCGTCGCAGGTTTCAAGCCGTGCGATGACCCCCGGCTCAAGCCGCGCGCGGGGGAGCGCTTCGACCGTGGGTTGGGAGAAGATGACCGTCGAGGCTTGGATCACGGCATGCTGGTTGTCGGCGAGCATGGAGCGGTGGATCCACACCCGGCGTCCTTCCACGTCCTCGACCCGCCGCCAGACATTGTCTTGCGTCTCGCCGATCACTTTGAGGGGAAGGCCGCGGCGTTTGTAGATCACCAAAACTGGATCATCGAGATCCGGTCCGGCACGGCCAAAGGCCTTGTCCTTTTTGAGGGCAACGAAGCGCGGCACCGGCTGTCCAGAGTATCCGATCCTCCGCTCGTCAGCCGTTTCCGCCGCTTGGTCCTGCGCGCGAGCAGCGTCCGCCGCTGTTGAAGCTGCAGCAATCAGTGTCAGGATCACCAACGAAAAGCCGAAACGTCGCGGGACGAAGCGCATAAGTCTGACCCCAGATCACATACCTTGTGGAAATCAGGGGGACTGTCGGCTTGAGGTGGTAAACGTTCAGTTAACCTTAGGACTCAGTTAACTTTCTCGCTTCGCCTTCGAGCATGATCGGGATGCCGTGGCGAATGGGATAGGCCAGGCCAGCAGCATCAGAGATCAGCTCCTGCGCCTCACCGTCATAGCGCAAGGGGGCCCGGGTCACCGGACACACCAATAGGTCGAGGACTTTGCGGTCGAGATCTGGCGCGGCAGCTGTGTCGGTCATCAGGCTATTGAAGCCGCTCACGGGCCTCGTCGTCAAACTCGCCACCGCCGCGATGCGCGATCGCCATTTCCATCAGCGCGATGAGGGTTTGTCCGCGATCATCGATCGTCCGCGCCTCAAGAATGGCCTGTTTTTCATCCGCGGCGAAGGGGCAGCTCATCGCGACCGAATTGATGATGGTTTCGGCCGACGCGCCCTCGATCGAGTCCCAGTCCGCCTGAAGGCCGACTTCGTCGAGATAGCGCATGAGAAGTTCGATCACCTGCTCGCGAAGGTGCGGGTTTTCCTCCGGATCCGGATGGAGGTCGAGCGCGTAAGCGCCCCAATCGACCCTTGCGAGCCGGAAACCGCTCTCAGTCAACTGGTCGCTGATCACCCGGAAGCGCGACACGCCGGTGAGGGTGATCAGATACCTGCCGTCACCTGTCTCCATGAATGAGGTGATCCTGCCAGCGCAGCCGACGTCATAAAGCGGCGGATTGACGTCCTCATCGCAGCGCGGCCGCGTCATGCCGATCAGCCTGCCGGTTTTCAGGGCGAAGTCGGTCATGGCGAGGTAGCGCGGCTCAAAAATATTGAGCGGCAGCTGGCCGCGGGGAAGCAGCACGGCGCTTCGCAATGGGAAGACCGCGAGCTCCTCGGGTAGGGATTGGGCATGCTCCTGCATGGTCACGGACGCCAGTCCCTTCAAACAGCGGACGCCAAAAACCAGCGCCTAGTGAAGAGTTAGCTGAAAAGCAGGGAAGACAAGCGCCGACGCGCGCGTTTCACTTCAGGATGGGCCGCGCCCAGGGCTTCAAACAGCGTGAGGAGTTTTTGTCGCGCCGCGCCTTCGTTCCATTCCCTGTCTTTGCCGATGAGGGTGAGGAGCGTGTCCATCGCGGGGTCGACCTGGCCCGCGGCGATTTGCGCCTCCGCGAAGGCAAAGCCCTGTTCCTGGTTTGATGGATCCGCCCGGAAGGCGGCCTCGGCTGCGCCCAGTTCACCGTCGGCGACAGGCTCGGCCATCAACTCGAGCTGCGCGGCGATTTGCGCGACGGCGGCGTGGCCCCGTTTGTCCTCGGGTACCTGGTCAATCGTGGCGCGGGCGGCATCGAGGTCGCCTGCGGCCAATTGGACGTGGGCGATGCCAGCTATGGCTTCGAGCTGCTCGTCGCTGCCGTCGTCCGCCGTGCTCGCGGCTTCAGCGAAGGCCTGGATGGCTTGTGGGAAGGCGTTTTGCGCGAGGGCTTCCTTGCCTGCAGCAATCAGGTCCTTGGCGCTGATGGCGCCGGGCGCTTCGCCTTTGAGGCCCATTTGCGCGGCAGCAGCGATGATCCGCTCGAGGAAGACCTGCACTTCACTGTCTGGAACAGCGCCCATGAACCCGTCCACCGGCTGGCCGCCCACAAAGGCCATCACTGTCGGCAGCGACTGGATGCGCAGCTGTTGGGCGAGCATCTGGTTTTTGTCGGTGTCGACTTTCACCATTTTCACCTGGCCACCGCGGGCCGCGACGGCCTTTTCAAGGATGGGGCCCAGGGTTTTGCAGGGCCCGCACCAAGCTGCCCAAAAGTCGACAATGACGGGCACGTTCATCGATGCGTCAATGACATCGGCCTGGAAGGTCTCGATCGTTGCGTCTTTCACCAGGTCGCCTGTGCCGGGTGCAGGTCCTGCGGGCGCGTTTCCGCCGAGATCGAGGGTCGAGGACATAAGGGGCTCCAGACGTCATTCGTGGTGTTCAAGTCTGTCGGGAGATGGCCGTTCTCTCAGCCTGCGGCAAGGGAGAGTTCAATCACACGCTGAGCATGGAGGCTGACAAACGCCTTGAGCGCTTCAGCGCTGACCGCGGTCGATGCTGTGTTGCGCAGCGGGTGGGCCCAGATCATCGGCTCGCCCATCAGCTCTTGGTCCAGGACCACAGTGTCGATATCCCGGGCTTTATCGTTGATCAGCGCGTAGGGGGTCAGGTGCCCCGGCTCGACGCCCAGCACGCTTTGCATAAGCGTCGGCGCCGCGAAACTCAGCCGTCCCCTGGCCCCCACAGCCTCGCCCACCTTTTTGAGGTCGACACGCGTCGATCCGCGGGCGGTGATCAGAAAGAGCCGCTTGTCCTTGTCCGTCACCAGCAAGCTTTTCGAGCGGCCCCCAGGCAGGCTCTGGGCCAAATGCTGGCTGGTCTCCACCGTGGGCGTGGCGTCATGTTCCACGGTGTCGGCGGCGATCCCCATCTCCTCGAGGCGCGCAAAAAATCGGCGTTCAGCGTCCATAGCTCCGGTCTTAAAGGCCTTGATCGAACCTTGCTCAAGCAACAGCGATTTTTCCTGCCAGACCGCTTGCGCTTGGTTCATCAATTTGCTCTACACGCGGCTCGCCGCCGATCGGCACCCGGATCGGCATTGAGCGGGCGTAGCTCAGGGGTAGAGCATCACCTTGCCAAGGTGAGGGTCGTGCGTTCGAATCGCATCGCCCGCTCCATTTTTCCAAAAGCACAGTATTGTTCGGTCTTTTTGAAACGGCACATTGTCCGTATGCGTGTGGTCTCGATCTTATCATTTGAATCGGTGTCGACAGTCAGCCGTGAGCGTCAGGCGCGAGATGAGCATTGCATGCTGATCTCGCACCGGTCCTGGCCTAGGCTGCATGGGCGCGGCGGAACGCAGCGACACGGTCAAGGACTTCATCCTTGGTCAGAACAATATTCCAGATGGGGCTGCCTGGATCGGTGATACCCGACTGGGCTAGGTTGCCAACATAGGCGGGGACGAAGCCCGCGTCGGCCACAAGGCTTTCGACCACGCCTCGGTCATCTGGATCGTCCACTGCGACAGGGATTGCGACTTTCGGTGACGCGACATCGCTTTTGGCTTCGACATGGCCAGCCCAGAGGCCGGTGAATGCGCGGGCCACGCGGGCCTCAGGAAGCTTGCTGGCGGTCACGAGGCCGGCAACATCGCCTTCACCGATCAAAGGTTCTGTCCGCTTGTCACCAGGCGCGCGCAGGGGGTTCATCGAGTCGATCACCAGCTTATTCTCCACGTAAGGACGAATAGCGGCCAACGCGCTGCCGGCGCTGGCATAGTTGGCGGCGAGGAAAACGACGTCCCCGAACTGCGCTGCTTCAACGGCCGTACCGACGAATGCGCCGTCGCCCAGTCCGTCCACAAAATCCTGGTGATCTTGCGGCGTCCGTGAACTGAGAAATACTTGATGGCCCGCCTTCTGCCATAGATTGGCATAGAGACGACCAATGTTTCCTGCGCCAATGATTCCGATCTTCATGACATGTCTCCTTCGTTTTTGATGACATGATTGATGATGGAGGCGATGCAGTGCATGATAAATTGGCCCCTGGAGCATGTAGAATGCACTTTTTGTCATGAATGAGCTGCCGCCCATCACCTCGATCACCGCGTTCGTCCAGGTCGCCGAGCTTGGGGCGTTCAACGAAGCGGCGCGGGCGTTAGACCTTTCGCCGTCGGCCACGTCGAAAGCCGTCAGCCGCTTGGAAGATCTGCTAGGCGTGAAGCTGCTCCACCGCACAACACGCAGCGTCAGCCTCACACCAGAGGGTGAGCGGTACCTCGACGGGGCGAAGAAGGCGCTCGACGATCTCCGTTTCGTCGGCGACGAAGTGTCGGATACGACAACGCTGCCGAAGGGGCGGTTGAAAGTCTCTGCGCCGTCGCCGATGGGCCGTCTGTGGCTGGCTGACATCATCGCTGATTTCATGGCGCAGTGGCCAGAGGTGGAGATCGAGGTGATGCTCACGGATCAATTGAGCGACCTTGCAGCGGAGGGGATTGATCTGGCGATCCGGTCAGGAGGTCTCGCAGACAGCTCTCACCTCGTTGCGCGAAAACTCTACGATGAGAATCTGATGGTTTGCGCGACACCGGACTATTGGAACCGGTATGGTCGCCCTCAGCATCCAGACGATCTGACAGGGCATGCCTGCCTCAACTTCCGTGCAGCGCAAACCGGACGCATGTTTCCGTGGATGTTCACGGTCGATGGAGAGACCAGGCGGTACGCGTTTGATGGGCCCTTCGTCGCCGATGAGGGAGAGATGATCACCAATATGGCTTTACGCGGCGCTGGCGTCAGTCAGCTCCCCGGGTACATGGCGCTGCCACATCTCAAGTCGGGGCGCCTCGACGAGGTCTTGCAAGATCATCGTCCGCCCTCAACGCAAATATCGGTCATGTATCTCGACCGGCGGCTCCTGTCCCCGCGCATCCGCGCCTTTGTGGATGTTCTGATCGCCCACACGCGTCGCGCCAACGTTTAGCGTGCCGAGGCAAATCGTGCGGCGATGGTGCTGGCGAACTCTGCGATAAGCGTTTCTGTTTCGGATGCGGGAAGTTCGAGCAGCTCGCCCTCCACAAACCCGGCAGAGAACGAAAACAGGCTGATCATCCTGAACAATTCACGGAGGTTGGTATCGCGGCTGACTTTGCCGTCTTCGATTAGCGTTTCCAGGCGCGCTGAAAAGTTCGTGTCCGCTGCATAGGTGAGGAGCGAGAGAGCTCGCATCTTGAACTCATCGTTCACGATCGCTTCCGATAGAATCAACCTATGAAGTCTGCTGTTCCGCTTATCTTCCGTATAGCGAAAAAGAAGGTAATTGCGTACTTCGTCCTCTAATGTGGCGCCCGCCGGATAGGGCAGGGGCGCTGTCTGCTTTTCAACGATGATGTGATCGATGACGGCATCAAACAGGCCTTGTTTCCCGCCGAAGTATCGGTTGATCAGCGCGACGTTCGCGGAGGCTTCTTTTGAGATCTCCGCTACGGTCGCTGCTTGAAATCCGACATCTCCGAAGACGGAGATAGCGGCTTTGATCAGACGTTTCTCCGTTGCCGCGCGGTTCCGGGTTGAGGGGTCTACGGAGGATTGATCGACGTCGGTGCCTTTGGACATGGTGATCGTTGTAAATTGATGTTTACATGTGGGCAAGTCATGTCTAGCCAGTATGTAAATGCAGATTTACATACTGGAGACCGTGCCACGATGCCCGCACCGATGCCCCCGTCGCCCGTTGTTGATACCGATTGGTTGGCCGCAAACATTGAGAATGAGCGGTTGCGTGTGATTGAGGTCGATACTGATCCTGGAAGGTTCGACCTGGGGCGTTTGCCCCATTCAGTCTTTTGGCCCGCTATGTCGTTGCTTGATGACGGAATGCGGACACTCTCTGACCCTGGCCTTCTGTCCCGGAAGTTTGGCGATGCCGGGGTTGATCCGGACACCACGGTTGTCGCCGTTCATGGGCAGTACAGAGCGACGTCGGGGTGGCTCTATTGGTTCATGAAGCGCATTGGGCATCGACGCGTTTGTGTCCTTGATGGCGGGCGGGAAAAATGGGTGGCTGAGGGGCGTTCGCTTGAAACTGTCGCCGCAGACGTGGAGCCGACGCGATACCCATCGCCTGTGATGGATGCGTCTGCGTCCGCAACGTTTGATGACGCAAAGTCCGCGATTGATCAGCCCGATACCGTGCTCCTCGATGTGCGGACGCCTGCGGAGTATTCAGGTGAAGTCTACTTACAAGCTCCACCCAAACCGGGAGAGATTGCTGGCCACATCCCCGGGGCGACGCATCTCTCCTATGAAGCTGTCCACAACGACGATGGGACATTTAAGTCTGTAGAGGAACTGAAAGAACTCTTCGAGCGGCACGGCGTCACCGAGAACAAAGCCATACTTCCCTATTGCGCGGTTGGTGCACGATCGGCGCATATTTGGTTCGCGCTCACCCAGCTTCTTGGATATCCCAACGTGCGCAACTATCACGGATCTTGGCGGGAATGGAGCACCGTTCCCGGTGCCCCTGTCGCTCGTGAGCTCAGCTAGCTGATGGCCCCTGCGCCCTTGATCCGTGCCCAAAGGGCGGCCGCTAAGAACAGTCCCACGCCGAAGAGCAGGTGGCTGATGAGGCTCTTGAGCCGAGCGGCCCAAGGGTCGGGCGTCAGGCTGGCAGCGATCCCGAGGCCCATGCCCGGTTGCATGAGGACAAACGGGAACACGACCGTGACAGCGCCGAAGATCAGTGCGGGGATGAGCGTCGGTTGCTCAGTCCATTTCTCGCCCATCGATGCGATGAAGCCCAAGGCGAACATGACGCCGATGGCGTAGTGAGCGCCCCAGCCCAGGATCACCTCACCAGGAATGGGCGCCGCCGCCTTGATGGATGTGTGGCTGAAAACGCCCCGCCCCATATGGCCGATCCAGCGGCCCACAAGGGGATAGTTGGGCAGCGGCTGCGAGAGAAACATCCTGCGAAGAAGGCTTGTGGCATCGAGGATCATGGTTGCGCCCATGCCAATGATGAAGGCTGATCGAAGCATGTCACCCATGGCTGCCTCCTTGGACCAGCGCCTTGCTACGGCGTCCTGTGATGACCCAGCATGCGGCATCGAACTGGAGAGTGTCTCCGTCGCGGAACGGAGCAAAAGCGGGGATCGTCTCCTCGATCACGCGCGCCTTTTCGTCTTCAGAATTGTCCGTCAGTGCACGGCTGAGAGGCCCAGCGTTTCTCAGGAAAGGCTCAAGGTCTGTGTGCTTCATCGTGCAGGGAACATCGACAGCCTCAAATGCGAGGTCATTCCATCCTGCCCCCGCCAGGAGGTCGCTGACCTTCGCCTGATCTGCAAACCCAAACTGCCCAGGGGCGTCGTGGGCGCGGGGGGTGAGCCCTGGCACGAGATCGGTCGCATGTCGCTCCGCAGCCGTCATAAAAGGATTGTCTTCGGCTGATCGCCACACAATGAGGGTCAGCGGCGCTCCGGGACGGGCACTGCCCGCAAGGTTCCGAAACGCACGCCGCGCATCATCAAAAAACATCACCCCGAAGCGAGAGCAGACAACATCAAAGGTTTCTGGCTCGAACTCATAGGTTTCCGCGTCGGCCAGCAAAAACCGCGCGCCCGTCGGGTCGTCAGCCTCAAGAGCATGCGCTGCATCAATCATTGCATCGGAGATGTCGATCCCCACGACGGCGCAAGACGACCCTGCCGCCAGGGCCAGCGCTCTTGTCGTCTCCCCGGTGCCGCACCCAACATCGAGCACGGCTGATTGGGGCGGGACCAGCGTCCTCTCGGTCAGAAGGTCGCCGATGGGCCCCAAAAGGTCGCTCATGATGGTTTGGATACTCGCCCAGCTTTGCCCGCTCTTGGCGGCCCAGTTGGTGCTTGAGAGTTCGCGGCTCATGTCGGCCTCCTTGCCGTGGTCAGGGTTTTGATGCAGTGTGCCACCTCAAGTCAGCTTGAGGTCAAGTCTTGAATTTACTGGATATCGGCGACGTCCGCGCTCGCACGGGCCTGAGCGCTTCGGCTTTACGTTACTACGAGGAACGCGGATTGATCGAAGCTGCTGGGCGGCGCGGTTTGCGGCGGCTTTACACGGAGGATGTTGTCGATCGCCTGGGCCTCATCACCCTTGCGAAGGCCGCAGGGTTTAGCCTCGAAGAGATCGCTGCGTTGGGGCCGCCACAAAAGGGTGAGCCCCTGGACCGCGATGTGATGGCATCGCGTGCGGGCGAGCTCCGTGGTCTGTCAAAGCGCCTCCTCGCGATGGCCGATGCGCTCGAGCATGCGGCCGCCTGTCCGGAGGAGAACCATTGGCAGTGCGCGAAGTTTTGCCGCTTGGTCAAGCTGGCCAATCGCGGGGCGTTTCATCCCCCGGCCGCAACAGGCGCGCGGCCAAGAATGAGCGTCTAGGGCGTGCCGCTGGTCTGGCGATGCGCACGACGCTTGCCGTAGGACCGGCTGTGCGGGATCATGAGGCCATCCGAAAGGGCCTCATGTTATGACCGTATCCTACGAAACCGATGGACCCGTGGCCGTTGTCACGATCAACCGTCCGGAGCGGCGCAACGCGGTCGACAACGCGACGGCCCAGGCGCTCTACGATGCCTTCAAAGCGTTTGATGCCGACGAGGCGCTGTCGGCGGCGATCCTCACGGGCGCGGGCGGCGCGTTTTGTGCGGGTGCTGATCTCCGTGCGCTCGCTGAGGGTGAGGAGAAGCCCGTTCTTGAGGAGGGTGACTACGCCCCTATGGGCCCCTCGCGTTTGCGCCTGTCCAAGCCGGTGATTGCGGCGATTGAAGGCCCAGCCGTGGCGGGAGGGCTGGAGCTCGCGTTGTGGGCCGATATGCGGGTGGCCGGACGTTCGGCTGTCTTTGGCGTTTACTGTCGACGTTTTGGGGTGCCACTCATCGATCTTGGAACGATCCGCCTGCCGCGTTTGATTGGTCAGTCGCGCGCCGCCGACATGATCCTCACCGGTCGGCCAGTCGACGCTGACGAAGCCTTGAGCTTTGGTCTGGCGAACCGCGTTGTGGACGACGGTGAAGCCCTCAATGCTGCAAAGGTCTTAGCCCATCAGATCGCCGCCTTTCCGCAGCTCTGCATGCGGAACGACCGGCAGTCGATGTTTGAGCAGTGGGACCTGCCCGAACAACAGGCGATCGAGAACGAGATCCGCCGCGGCCTTGAGACGATCCGGTCTGGAGAGACGCTGAGCGGCGCGACCGCCTTCTCCGGCGGCAAGGGGCGCCACGGAAGCTTCGATTAATCCGTTGGGCGATCATTGTCGCTTTGCACCGTTGGTTTTGGGCCAGTGGGCCTGACCGGGCAGGCGGCCTCGCTTCCAAATTTTGCAGACAGTTCAACCTTGTGAAGCGCGTCCTATCGGCGGCCAAAACCTGCCACTAACCTCGCGGAGAGGGGGCTCGTGGGTGGGCTCAGCCGTGAAACAGAAGCGGGGCAGCTGGCCAAGCGCTTGACAGAGCGCGATAAGTCAAGTACTGACCCGTCAGTCAATAAAGTGGGACTGCCGTGCGCATCCGTCTGTCGTTGTTTTTTGCGCTCGGTCTCGCGGGCTGTATCTCGTCGCCGCGTTATGAGGCGCCCGATCTTGTTGCCGCTGTTGAGGGGTCGGAGAGGTTCCTCCAAGCCCAGGCCGAAGCGAGCCGTGATCGCGACAGCGCAGTGCGCTGGTGGCTGAGTATTGGCGGTCAGGAGCTTGATCGTCTGGTGGTCGATCTTCTTGCGACCAGCCCCGACCTTGAGGCAGCGCGGGCAAGGGTGGGTCAGTCCCGCGCCTTGTCCCGACAAGCCTTTGCGGGCCGGCTGCCCGTCATCAACGGCAGTGCGGACTCAGGCCAGTTGAAGCTGATCGAACCGGTGGACGAGCCGTTCGCGGAAACTTCCACTTTGTCCGTGACCGGAAGTTGGGAGCTCGACATCTTTGGCAAGCTGCGGGCGGCCGATCGCGCGGCCCGTCTGCGTGCAGATGCGGCGATCCTTGGGCAAGCCGATCTTGAGCGTTCGTTGATTGCTGAGACGGCGCGGCTTTACGTTGGCGCGTGGGCGCTGCGTGAACGCCTACGGATTGCCGAGGCTCTCGCCACGAGCTTTGAGGAGACGGCGAACCTCACGGGACAACGCTACCGCACAGGGTCCCGCACCCTTGGCGCGCTGGATGTTCAGATTGCTCGCCAAAACGCTTTTTCTTCCGCAAGCGACGTACCGGCGATCGCGGCGCAGTATCAAACGCAGTTGCAGGCGATCGATGTGCTTCTCGGCCGGTTGCCCGGAACCACTGTCTTGCGGTTCGAGCCAGCACCAAATCTGCGGACACTGTCCGACGTCTCTGTCGGTGCGCCAGCTGATCTCCTCCTTGAAAGGCCGGACGTGGCCCTGGCTGAGGCTGAGTTCCGTGCGGGCCTCGCTGATTTGGGTGTTGCGCGTGCGGAGCTTCTTCCCTCGTTCTCTTTGACTGCAGCGCTGACGGAAACCACCAGTCCTGCGAACTTCCTCGGCTCCGAGACCTTGATCGCCACCTATGCGGGCGAGGTGGTTGCGCCGATCTTTGACGGCGGTCGCCGCCGGGCCGAGGTCCGGCGCGCCCGGGCTGCCACCGATGAACTGGCCGCTAGCTTCGCATCAGCTGCTGTGACCGCGCTCAACGATATGGAAACAGCGCTGATTCAAGAGCGTGCGACCACGGAGGAGTTGGAACTTCGCCGCTCCTCCTTAGAGGCAGCGCGCCTTTCCGATCAGATCGCATCGGAGCGCTACGTCGCCGGGCAAGTCTCGCTGATCACCTTGCTTGAGACGCGCCGTTCACTGAACACCGCGCGACAATCAGAGGTGACAGCCACCGAGTCCCGGCTCAACGCCAGGATCTCTCTTTACGAGGCGCTTGGTGGTGATTGGTTCCCGCCGAAACCTGACGGCAAAGGAAGGACAGACTCGTGATGGACGATCGTGAAACCGATAAGCAGCGCAATCCTATTGTTGGTGCGTTTCTAGGCAGTCTGCAACTCGCTTTGGTCGTGGGTGTCTTGGTCGCGGCCCTGGCTCTCAACCGCATTTTGGTGCTCGCTGGTGGTCAGAACGCGCCCGAACCTGCGCCAGTTCGTCCGGCCCTCGTCAGTGTGATTACCCCTGAACCTCAAACAGAGACCCTTGTCATCACTGAGACGGGGACCGTTGAGCCGCGGACGGAGCTTTCGATCACGCCGCAGGTTGGTGGCCGTGTCATCTCCGTTTCAGCAAACTTTGGCGCGGGCCGAGCCTTTGGCCCCGGCGAGGTTTTGTTCGCGATCGATCAAGAGGACTATCGCCTCCGCTTGCGGCAGGCCGAGGCGGATCTGCGGACGGCTGAGAGCAGTCTAGCTCTAGAGCAGGCTGAAGCGGTGTCGGCCACCCGAGAATGGACACTGATCAATCCAGAAGAACCAGCGCCGCCGCTGGTCGCACGGGTCCCTCAACTGGCTCAGGCGCGCGCCTCTGTCGATGTTGCGGCCGCCGCGGTTGATGACGCTCGGCTGGCACTCAAGCGCACGGAGTTCTCGTTTCCTTTTGCTGGACGTGTGCTGACGACAACGGTGGAGCAGGGTCTGACCGTTGCTGCCAACCAGTCCTACGGCACGGTCTATAGCGAGGACGGCGTCGAAGTTGTGATCGCCCTGGCGCCAAGTGACCTCGAGGCGCTTGAGCCAGCCGAGGGCAGGAGCGCCGTCGTCACCGGGCGCGTGGGCGCTCGCGGGATGAGCGTTGCCGCCACTGTCACCCGGGTTGAAGGCGCGCTTGATCCCCGGTCTCGTCTGGTCGGCCTCGTCTTGGGTTTTGAGGACCAGGCCCCGTTCTTGCCGAGAAGTTTTGTCTCTGCAGAGATCAGTGGTCCGCAGCTTGAGAACATTTTCGTTCTTCCGCCTTCCGCCGTAAGCGCAGCAGGGCGGGTGTGGATCGTCGTGGATGAGCGCCTCTCACGCCGTCAGATCGATATCATCGCCCGCACCGACACGAAGGTTCTCGCTCAAATCTTCGAAGTCGCTGACGGGGTCGTCACCACGCCTCCCGCCGGCGCACGGGAAGGTCAGGCGGTGCGGATCGCTGACGACGATCGCGGTCCAGTGACAACAGCCCTGGCGGCGGAGTGATCGGATGACTGATCAAACGACAAACCCTGGCGGCGGGCTTTTTGGTTGGTTCGTCGGCAACTCGGTGTCCGCCAACCTCCTGATGATCGTCATGATCGTCGGTGGTCTTGCGGCCATGAATGCCCTGCGGACAGAGACATTCCCGGAGATCGATCCGCGCCAGATCACGGTCACGGTGCCTTATCCTGGCGCCACGCCGGGTGAGGTGGAGGAGGCGATCACCACCCGCGTCGAAGAAGCCGTTATCGGCATCGAAGGCGTCAAACGTGTGCGCTCCAGCGCCGCCGAGGGCGCCGGTACCGTGACGGTCGAGCTCAAAGACTTCGTCAATGCACAAGAAGTCAAAGACGACGTTGACGCAGCGGTTGATCAGCTTGGTGATTTTCCGCCTGCAGAGGCAGAGCGCCCACAGATCACGATCGCTGAAACGGAGTCCAACGTGCTTCGCCTCGCCATCTTCGGCGATCTTGAGGAGATCGGTTTGCGCGAGGCCGCAGAAGAGATCGAGGCTGATCTCCTTTCGCTTCCTGACATCACGAATGTCGAGCTTGCCGGTGTGCGCAACCGCGAGATCTCCATTGAGGTCTCAGAAAGCACGCTCCGCGCTTATGGTCTGACCTTCGCTGAGGTGGCGACAGCCGTCGACCGGGCGTCGGTGAACCTTTCGGCTGGTACAGTGCGCACGAGCGGCGGCGAAATTCTTCTCCGCACAGACCGAGAGCGCCGCAGCGGTGAGGCGTTTGAGAACATCCTTGTCAGGAGCGATAACCGAGGTCGCAGCGTCTTCTTGGGCGATATCGCAACCATCGTTGACGGCTTTGAAGACGGCGAATTGATCAACCTCTTTCAGGGGGATCCCGCCGTGTTCATCGATGTGGAAGCGGCCGATGACCAAGATGCTTTCGACGTTGTGGGCGCGGTGAAGCTGTTCTTGGAGAGCTACGAAGCCCCCCCAGGCGTCTCCATTGCCGTTGTGTCCGATGACACGGTGATCATCGGTCAGCGTCTCAATCTGTTGATCCGTAACGGGATCATGGGACTGGCGCTCGTCTTTGTCTTCCTCGCGCTCACCCTTGATCTTCGGCTAGCGTTTTGGACGAGTGCGGGTATTTTCATCGCCTTCTTTGGCGGTTTTCTCATCATTGGTCAGTTTGCGACCATCAATATGGTCACCCTCTTTGGCCTGATCGTGACCCTCGGGCTGGTTGTCGATGATGCGATCGTCATCGGTGAGAGTATTTTCGATGAGCAGTATGCTGGCGGCGATCCCGCGAAGGCTGCCGTCAAGGGTGTCACCAGCGTGGCTCCGCCCGTCACCATCGGTGTTCTGACAACCATGGCGGCCTTCGCTCCGCTTCTTTTCTCCACCGGGACCCTCGGCCAGATCCTTTTTCCTGTGCCGGTCGTTGTGATTGCTGTTCTTTTCATGTCGGTGGTGGAAGCGTTCTTCATTCTTCCGGCGCACTTGTCCCACGGCCTCGACTGGAGCCGGGGTGCGATGGCGGCTGCGAAGGGCGCTGTGCAAACCGCGCTTTTCACCTTTCGCGATTCCATCATTATGCCGGTTGTCACGCTCGCCGTGCGGGCGCGCTATCTCACCATGGCGATTGCGGTCGGTTTCCTGATCGTTGTCATCGGCTTCGTCCAAGCAGGATCCGTCCGCTTCATCTTCTTCCCACTGATCGAAGCGGATGAGGTGTCCGTGACGCTCGAGATGCCCGACGGCACACCCTTCGCCAGGACAGAAGAGGTGATGCGGAAGATTGAGGCGGCTGCCTATGATGCGCTTGGGGCGGAGAATCTGAGCGCGATGGAGAGCCTGTCGGTCACGATCGGCGCGCGCCTGGAACAACGCGGTGGGCCGCCCACCGGCGATAACTCTTCTGGTCTCGGTAGCCATCTTGGCGGCGCCGCCCTCACGCTCGTTCCCGCGGGTGAGCGGACGATCGGCTCCGCTGAGTTGGAGCGGCGTTGGCGCGAAGCTGTGGGCGAGGTGCCGGGCATCAAAACGCTCTCGTTCGAAGCGTCCCTGGTCGGCGGCGGCGCCGATATCAGTATCGATATGTCCCACCGCAACGACGCTGTCCTTGATGAAGCTGTCCGCGCGCTCGAAGACGCTCTGCGCAGCATTCCGGGTACGTCGGAAGTGGAAAGTGGTCTCAGTGACGGGAAGTCGGAACTCTCTTTCGTGCTCACGCCTGAGGGCGCGGCCGCTGGCCTCACCGCTGCTGATGTGGCGGAGCAGGTGCGCCAAGCTTTCTTTGGCCAAGAGGTGCAACGCATCCAGCGAGGCCGAGAAGAAATCCGGACCTATGTACGCTATCCGCTTGCGGAGCGCCGGAGCATCGCAGATCTTGAGCGCCTGCGCATTCGCCTACCCGATGGTGGTGCGGCGCCCCTGCGCATTGTTGCGGACATTGAAGAAGGACGCAGTCCGACCACGATTGACCGGGTCGATGGTCGGCGTGTTATCGCGGTGGAGGCTGATGTCGACGAGGCGGTTGCCACGCCCAATGATGTGACCGCTTATCTGATGGCGGATGTTTTGCCCGCACTCATTGATGATTATCCCGGTCTCACCGCCAGTTTCGAGGGGCAGACCCGGGATCAACAAGAGGATATCCAGTCGCTGCTCGGCAACCTCCTGATCGCGCTTGGCATTATCTACGTGCTCCTGGCGAGTATCCTGCGCTCCTATGTGCAGCCGCTCGTGATCATGGCCGCGATCCCCTTCGGTGCGGCCAGCGCGATCATCGGCCATATCGTTCTTGGTTATGATCTTTCGTTCCTGTCGATTTTTGGGATCGTTGCCCTGTCGGGCGTGATCGTGAACTCCAGTGTTGTGATGATTGATCTTTACAATCGTCTCCTTGCTGAGGAGCACGATGAGCCGCTTCACGCAGCAGTGGCTTCTGTGAAGCGGCGCTTCCGTCCTATCTTGCTCACGACACTGACGACCTTCCTAGGTCTTTTGCCGATGCTGACCGAAACGAGCTTGCAGGCCCAGTTCCTCATCCCCATGGCGATCAGCCTTGGGTTCGGGATCCTCCTGACCGGATTTATCGTTCTGCCGCTGGTCCCTGCCATGCTGCTGATCACAGAAGACATCAAGGGCTTCTTCGCTGGTCGGAGGCGCGGGATGGTCAGCGGTAAGGCCTGGGCGTGACTCGCGTCCGCAGACCCTGATCTTGATCAACAGGGGCCACGCCGCGTAGGTGTAATGCCCCCAAATAGCAGACAGCCGCCGGAGGCACCCATTTCCACCTCGCCAGCAGGACCAAAGCCAAGGAAGCGGAAAGACAAGGAGACGCGCGTCGCGGAAATCGTCGAGGCGGCCTTCGAAGTCTTCACGCGAGATGGTCTGTCCGCTGCCAAAATCGACGATGTGGCTGAGCGTGCGGAAGTCAGCAAAGGGACGATCTATACCTACTTTGAGACCAAAGAGGCCCTCTTTGAAGCCGTCGTGCGAAACTACATTTTGGCGGCGCTCGAAGAAGCCTTTTCCAAAGGTCTCGCGCAAGAGCTGAGCCATGAAGAGCGCCTCTGTCAGATGATCAAAGCGGCCTATTCGCTGTTCGGAGGCACAGAGATTCGGCGCATCATGATCTTGCTCGTGGGCGAGGGTGGGCGGTTTCCTGAGCTCCTCAAGCTCTACCACGATATTATCTTGAACCGTGCCCGGGAAGTGATTGGACAGATCATTGGCGAGGGTATTGAGGCAGGTGTCTTTCGAGATGTTCCGGCCCGTGATTTTCCTCAAATCGTGATGGGCCCAGGCATGATGGGCGCGATTTGGGCGCAGCATTTTGGGGATCTCAGCCCCCTCAACCTCGATGAGCTCTACGACGCGCATATCGATTTGTTGCTCAACGGTCTGCGGACTCGTGAGGTGCCGTCCTCTTAGGACATGGGGTTTAGCAGATGGCCCACAGAGTGGGACCCCCACTGCGATTGCTTGCAAATGGGGGCACCGCGGGGCCCAAATCTGTGCCAAGTAACCCCCCGACCCTGGCGATTGGAGGCATCTCGTGACACGTGCTCGTTTTTGTAAGATTGTGGCCACCGTGGGCCCCGCCAGTGGTGCACCTGCGATGCTTGATATGCTGCACACGGTGGGTGTTGACGGTTTCCGGCTCAACTTCAGCCACGGCGATCACGAGACCCATGGCCGTGTGCTGAATGCGATCCGTGAGGTGGAAGCCAAGTCCAACCGTCCGATCTGCGTCTTTGCTGACATGCAAGGGCCAAAGTTCCGCTGCGGCCGGTTGCCAGATGGCAAGGTCATGCTCGGCTATGATGAAACCTGGCGCCTTGTCCCTGTGGAGGAAAGCAGTGAAGCCGGGGTCATTCCGATCCCGCATCCCAAATTGCTCAGTGCTCTTCAGGTCGATGATCGTATCATGCTGGATGACGGCAAGCTGCGTCTACGCATCACCAAGGTGGACGGTGATGTCCGCGAGGCCACGGTGGAAGCAGGCGGGCCGCTGACGGACCGCAAAGGCGTGAACGTGCCTTCGCGGCCTCTGCCGGTCTCTGCACTGACAGAAAAGGATCGCGCTGATCTGGCATTCGCGCTTGAGGCCGGGGTCGACTACGTCGCCCTCAGCTTTGTGCAGCATCCTGATGACGTCGCGGAGGCGCGAGAGATCATCGGCGACAAAGCAGGCATCATTTCTAAGATCGAGAAACCCTCCGCGGTCGAAGAGATTGATAAGATCGTGGAGCTGTCAGATGCGATCATGGTGGCTCGCGGTGACCTCGGCGTGGAATTGCCGCCCGAGCGCGTGCCGTTGATCCAGCGCCATATCGTGCGGACCTGCCGTCGAGCAGGAAAGCCCGTGATTGTCGCGACCCATATGCTTGAATCGATGGTCGATGCGCCAACCCCGACCCGGGCAGAAGCGTCGGATGTGGCCACAGCTGTTCTGCAGGGTGCGGACGCTGTCATGCTGTCTGCGGAAACTGCGGTGGGCCGTCATCCGCCGACCGCCGTTGCCATCATGGACCGGATCATCAAGGCCGCTGAGGCTGACGAAGAGTACTGGCGAACGCGGAAGCTCGATCTCTCGACCGACGAACTGACGACTGCCGATGCGATCAGCAGTGCGGCCAGTTCCGCCACAGAGCCAGCTGACGTGACAGCCCTCATTGCTTATACGGAGACAGGATCAACAGCACGCCGGGTGTCGCGTGATCGTCCGCGTTGCCCCATTATTGCGCTGACACCGCATCAGACGGCCGCGCGCCGCTTGCGCCTCGCTTGGGGTCTGGAGCCGCACATCAGTCCCAATGTCGCAGACTTCGAAGAGATGCTTCAGACGTCGGAGGATGCGGCGCGCAAAGTGGCAGGCGCAAAAGACGGTGATCGGATTGTGATCGTCACTGGCTACCCCTTCGGTCGTCCGGGCAAGACCAACACGGTGAAGATTTCTCGTTTGGGCGCGGCTTAGCGTTGTTTCTCGGTCCAACGCGGCGGCAGGTCAGGCGAAGCTCAATCCCTTGCTCTTTGCGGTTGACAAGGTTGTCAGTCTCTTGCTCCCTTGAGCGTCATATGGCGACTGAGTGAGGCCGTATGGCGCAATGCGATGAAGAGAAAGTGCCTCTCCTTGTGATCATGGGGGTGGCGGGTTCGGGAAAGACCACGGTCGGCCGCGAACTCGCGCAGCGCCTCGGATGGCCATTTTTCGAGGGGGATGATTTTCATCCGCTGACAAATGTCGAGAAGATGGCATCAGGTTCGCCGCTTACGGATGAAGACAGACGAGCCTGGATCGATGCCATTCTCCATGACATTGACGCGGGCGGGGCAAAGCCCGCTGTTCTTGCATGTTCGGCCTTGTCGCCGGTCATACGCGCATGGCTCGGCGCCTCTCGTCACCATCGCTGTCACTGGGTGCTCTTGGAGATCAGTGAGGACGAAGCACGAAGGCGCGTGGCCGCACGCCACGGTCACTTCATGCCCGCGGCCTTGATCGCTTCTCAATTCGCGGCACTCAGCCCTCCGTCAGACGCGGTTTGCGTTAACGCGACCGTCCATCCTTCAGCGAACACTGACGTTATCGTTGCAGCCATTAGCGCTCAAGGGGTCCTAGCACCTTCAACAGCCCATGCGGACACGGTGTGATGGCCGCCCTCCTCGTTGAGTGGCGCCCGCTTTTGGCGACGCTGGTTGGCGTTGCCATCCTTCTCTTCCTGATCCTCAAATTACGGATGAATGCGTTTCCAGCGCTTTTGATCACGGCCCTGGCCAGCGCGATCACTGGCGGCCTCGCCGTCGATGACGCGTTTGATGTTGTTGTTCAGGGCGTCGGCGGAACTCTCGGTTTCATCGCCGTGGTCATTGGTCTCGGCGCGCTTTACGGAGCGATCCTGGAAGCAACCGGCGGGTTGCAGGCGCTGGCGGCGCGTCTCAGCCGATCGGGTGGCCCGCGGTCCATGCCGTGGTGGTTTGCGGCGCTGGGTCTCATCGCAGCGATCCCTGTCTTTTTCGACGTGGCTCTGATTATCCTCGCGCCACTGATCTTTTCCGTGGCTGAGAGAGCGAAGCGGCCTGTGATGGCTCTTGGCCTACCGTTGATCGCCGGACTTGCGACTGCCCATGCTTTCATTCCGCCTACGCCGGGGCCGATCGCTGTTGCCGAGCTTCTTGGTGCGGAGCTGGGCCTGGTCATCCTCTTTGGCATGATCGCTGCGGTGCCGGCCGTCGCCATCGGAGGCCCTATTTATGCGGCGCTTCTGGCGCGCCGAGGCATGCTAAGCGAGCAAGCGATCGGTGAGGCGGGCGCAAGGGATGAGGACGCTTCTGATCAAGCCGCACCTCAGGTTTTGTTGTTGATCTTGCTTCCTTTGATCTTGATTCTGTTGGGCGCGGTCGGGCCAAGAGTCATCGGGGAGGGCGTTTTGACCGAGGTCGTTATCTTCCTTGGTCACCCCTTTGTCGCACTGTTGATCGCATGCGGAGCAACACTTTTTGTGCTGCGCCCAAACACAGACGAAGCGCGCGCGAAGGTTCGCGAAGCCGTGGGCCGATCGCTCGAGCCAACCGGCGCCGTGATCCTCATCACTGGCGCGGGTGGCGCTTTCAAGCAGGTCCTCGTGGAGACAGGTGGCGGTCAGCAGCTGGCCAGCATGATCCTTGGGTTCGGGCTGGCCCCGATTCTTGCCGCTTACGTCATTGCCGTTCTGGTACGGATCACCCAAGGAAGCGCGACCGTGGCTATGATCACAGCCGCGGGCCTCACTGCTCCCATCACGGCGTCTGCCGGCCTCGGTGAGGCGCAGCTCGCGCTCGTCGTCATTGCGATTGCCGCTGGCGCAACCACCGCGGCGCATGTCAACGATTCGGGGTTCTGGCTCGTGAGCCAGATCTTTTCACTGACAGAAAGAGAGGCGCTCCGCCTATGGACGGTTTCCACAACTTTGATCAGTGCGGCGGGGTTGGCTGTGGTGCTCTTGCTCTATCCGCTCGTGTGATCAGCCGATCGCGCGGAAGTGGTGCGATACCGCCAGACTGATGCGGCGGCATTGCTCGAACGCCTGCTCGAGAGGTTCGATCGTCTCGGTTGCGATCGCTGCGTAGCGTTGATCGGTGCTCGGCGGGTCGGCAGGCTCTGCGAAGCTGCCGAGTATGCTCTGCCCGGCGCCCTGCGGAAAACCCTCGCGCAGGCGTTGCGCCGCGTCAGGGATATTCAGTGCCAAGATATCGCCAAGCACCTCCTCGCGAGAGAATCCAGACGCGCCAGCGAAGACGGGGAGGTTCCCGGCGATCAAGAACATATGCTGGATCAGCGCAATGCGCACCGCATGCAGAAGGTCAAGGTTGAGAGGCGCTGTCTTCTTCACTTCAAACCCCATGTCGCTGAGCGCACGCTTCAGCGCAATCACACTGGGTCTTAGGCGTGCAGCGGTCTGCAGAGCATCGAAGTAACGCCGATCTTCAGCCAGCTGACTGGCCAGGCTACCGCACGCCTGCTCGATATGCGGCTCCCGTCCATTGATTGGTCTTGTCGCCCAGAATGAGCCGTCATACAGCTTCATATAAGCGATCAGCGTCTTCATGTCCGAGAGTTCGGTGGCCCGTGCCACGAGCGTCATGAGACGCCTGAACCGGTCCGATGTCTTGAAGAGATCAGTATACGCTTCCGGTTCGGTCGCGATTGCATCGCCAACACCTTCGTGAATGTTGGCGAGGTACCCGATCTGTTCGAGGCTCCCGTTATGTGAGATGGCGCGAATGCGGCGTAGGCTGAGGTCTTCTTCCGAGCCGCGATCAAACTGACGTTTGGTTTTTCGTGAACCGGCTAAGGGCAGCACGGCGAGACCCGGACCCATCACAACACTGGCGAGCCCGGTGAAATGGAAGAGATCCTTTTGCCGATCCTTGATGAAGTTGAAAAAGTCAATGCTGGCCTCTGTCCGCTCATAGAACGGGTCCACAGACTGCGGCGGCTCTGTCGGTATGGCGCCGAGCAATCCAGCAATCGCTGCTTTGGCGTTCTCTGACGAGTTGAACCAAGAAAATCCGTCCCCGCCTTGAAAACTCGACTCGTGGACCAGACGGATGCCCTTGGAGCGGAACTGCTCCCGGGCGTGGGGGCTCATGATGTACTGACTGCGATCGCAGATGGAGCCGGGATGGCCGCCCCGTCCCATGCTTTCCCCATGGGTGTTGAAGATCACCGCCTCTAGGTGGCCAAGCCCTTTCGCCTTCATTTCATCCGCAAGCTGAATTTGAAGGCGTTCGATGGCGAGGCCTGCCGGCAGCTGTCCCATGAATCGGCCCGCATCGGAGAAACCAGCTTCGATCGCAACCCGTCCGCGGCCACGGACCTGGTCTTGGAAAGCGGGCTGTTCGAGAAGCAGCGAGAGGATCCTCCGGCTGCGCTCAAAGCTCGGCGCTGTCTCGAAAAGAGGACAAATATCAACAGCATGATCCGCACCGTAGCGCTTGGCTAGGAAGATAGCCGTCAGCACCGTTAGCGGGTTCTCGCACTCCGCGATCAGCAGACGGATCGGTGTGTCGGCATCGATATGCTTGATGATCTGGGCGGCAGCGATGGCGATGCGCCGGGCTGACGATGTCTCCGCTGCGAGGCTTCCGAAATTGACGCGAATGGGCTGTACGCTGGCGATAGCGTCGTTCACGGCTGTCAGGGCGGAACGGCCAAAAAGATCTGCGCCAGGATGGATGGGGAGTACGGAGCGAGCGGCGTTGCGGATCTGTGATGCGTTGAGGCGGAAGTGAATCTCACCCAGCCCGAGCCCGCGGATCGACATGAGGCTCGCGATCGTGAGAAGCTCAAACGCCTCCTGCTCGCTGGCAGTCGCGGCGGCACCCGTCAGGGATTGGATCACCGTCTTGAGAGACACCAGGCGATCGCTACCCTCCGCCGTCAGACGGTCAGCAGCCTCAACAAGGCCTTCTTGGCTGGCGAGCTTTTCGTCGTCCGAGAAACCTTGTAGCTCAGCTTCAGTTCGCTGGAGCCCGGCGCTCAAGGTTTTCAAGCTGTCTTCCACGATGGGGTTGGCGCGGAGCGGCTCAAGGCGAGTGATGTAGTCGGCCAGGGCGAGCTTCTTTTCCTTCAGCCGGTGGACGATAATCCGCTCCCAGCCGATATCCTGGCGTCCATCAAGGTCGTAGCCCACCCATGTGGCCAAGCTCACAGGTTTAGGCAGCATACGGCGGAAGCCCTCTCCAAACCGCGACTGGGCGATTTCGAGAGCTGCGCGAGAAGCGGCCGCCACAGCGTCGCCTGCATAGCCGAGCGCACGGCACGCTTCCTCATGCTCCTCGGTGAGGCTGATCGATGAACGAATTTTGGTTGCGGGCGTGGTGTCACCATCAGTGAGGATGGTGGCTACGCCCTCCTTCGTCATCGCGAAGGTGGGATGACCGGTGAAGACCACCGTCTCGGTCGGTCGTGCGAGGTGCGTGTTATAGGCGTCTTCAGTGGTGCAATGCGCGGTAAGCTGAGAAATAACAGAGGTGAGGTCATGATCCGTAGCCAGATAGGTCTTGGCCTCAGACCGCCTCTGCTTCACCGCCTCGCATGAGAGCTCAAAAATCAGCGCATCGGTATCAGCGAGGGAAAGCTCCCCCGCCTCAAGCGCCTTGGAGAGTTCATACCCCAATCGGCGCACCGGATTGGCGAGAGGGTCGGTGTCGAGCTCGCCGCGCAAGGCAGTCAGGCGGGCCTCAAGGCTTTTGCGGTCATAGGACATAGGATCGGCCATGGTGGTAACCTAAACCCACCACGGCCATCGCGCCAGCGAGATCGCATGGAAGAATCATGCGCTCGCAGGCTTCCGAAGGTCTCGCGGCTCGATGCTAGCCGCGCAGGTCGCCACATTCCTGGATCGCGTCGATGTCCGATTTGAAGGTGATCTCAGAGATCTGCAGCTCCTGACCCGCGCTTCCCGTGAGGGTGAGGACCTCTTCAATCGCGTCCATCGGTGCGCCTTGCTGGGCAAAGCAGGAGAGGCTGATCCGTGTCTCCGTCCACTGATTGGTGAGAGTGACCGGCACCGATGCGCGGCACGCCTCATCGACACTGTTGCTGCATCCCATGCCGATCGACATCGGGGCCTGCGGGCCTAGAACACGCGCCGTCACGGCCAGCTCGATCCCGCCATTGCTTTGCCGGACGAGATCCATTGGCTCATCACTCACCAGGCTGAGGACCGCTGCGCCGCTAAAGGTGACCAGGAGAGAGTCCTCTTGCGCCTGGTGGTCTACACGTCGGATCGAAAGACTGTCACTGGTGTAGGGAAGTGGACCGATCGGTTCGCCGTTGGCGGCGAGGGTCACCGCATCGGATAGAGTTCCGCGTGCGAACAGAGCGCCATCCTGGTTTGCGGCGCTGTCCGACAAGCCCGAAATCTCTGAGAGCTGAGGAACATCACCATTGTCAGCGTAGGTGAGCCCATAGCCGAGCGGGAAGAGGGGATCATAGTCAGCGTCGCCAAAGTTGAGATCCGTCTGCGTCGCAAGTTTTGGCCATGAAAACGAAAGGCGCCCCGTGAAGTCGTAACTCTCGTCTGTCCGAAACAGCATGTCCGCAATGCCGGCCCCTTCGCTGCCGGGCAACCAAGCGGCGATGAAGGCATCCGAGGCGTTGATCTCAGGGTTGGTCCAAAGCGGTCGGCCGGACACGAATACCGACACAACAGGTATGCCTTGACCGGAAAAGCCGGTGAGAGCCGCAGGGTCAAAGCCGTTGGGCGTGAAGTCAACATTGGCCCGGTCCCCTTGGAACTCGGCATAGGGATCTTCGCCATAAACAGCGACCACCACATCGGCGCCAGCGGCGCTGGCGTCGCTCAGGCCGTGGACCACCTCACCGCCCGCGGCGTTGACGACACTGGTGATGGCCGAGAGTATGCTCTCGCCATTCGGAAACTCAGCATTGGGATAACCGCCACCCTGCCAGGACAGCGTCCAGCCGCCCGCCACTTTGCTGATGTCATCCGCTCCGTCGCCGATCACCAACACGGTCAGGCTTGGATCGAGCGGCAGGGTTTGGTCTTGGTTTTTCAAGAGGACCAATGATTCCCGTACGGCCTGTCTGGCAACCGCTCGGTGTTCAGGCGCACCGAGCAAATCCATGTTGCCCGCAAGCGGACGCTCGCTGGGCATGGCCGCTTCGAAGACGCCGGACGCCACTTTCACCCGCAAGATACGGCGCACGGCGTCGTCGAGCCGCTCCATTGGGATCCGGCCCGACTGCACATGCGCCAGCGTCGAATGCCAAAGGCCTTCCCAGCTGTCGGGCGCCATATACATATCGAGGCCTGCATTGATCGACTGCGGACAGTCGGTCGCAGTGCATCCCTCGATCAATCCGTGGCCGTTCCAGTCTCCAATGACAAAACCCTGAAAGTTCATCCGCTCCTTCAAAACGTCTGTCAGAAGTTCCTTGTGACCATGCATCCGGCGGCCGTTCCATGCGGAGAAACTGGCCATCACTGTCTGTACGCCTGCCTCGACAGCGGTGACATATCCCGCGCCGTGGATAGTGCGGAGCTCGTCCTCGCTCATTTGAGCGTCACCCTGGTCGACCCCGTCGGTGGTCCCGCCGTCGCCCAAGAAGTGCTTAGCGCTCGAGATCACCCGGCCTGTGCCCATGAAATCGTCAGTCCCCGCGACACCTTGGAGGCCATAGACGATCCTATCGCCGTAGGAGGCAACGATCGCGGGGTCTTCGGAGAAGCCTTCATACGTGCGGCCCCAGCGGTCGTTTTGGGGCACGGCAAGCGTTGGCGCAAAGGTCCAGTCGTGCCCCGATACAGAGAGCTCGAGGGCGGTGATCCGCGAGATCTCTTCGATCAAGTCTGGGTTGTTGGCGGCCCCAAGACCGATATTGTGGGGAAAGACGGTGGCACCAAGAAGATTGGTGTGCCCATGAACCGCATCAATACCCCAGATGATCGGAATGGCGATCTCCACGCCCTCTGGATCAATCGATGCCGCAAAAAACGCATCGGCTGCCTCAAGCCACCCTGCTGTGTCTGTGTAGGGAAGGGGACCGGGTGCGCTGTTGCCACCGCTTAGGACAGAGCCGAGGCGGTAGGCTTTGACCTGTTCGGGAGTGACGGAATTGCTGTCTGCTTGGATGACCTGTCCGACCTTTTGCTCCAGCGTCATTTGCTGAAGGATCGCGTCCACCCGGGCTTCAACACTCGGATCGAGGGGAGGTGTGTTGATGCTTGGCCAGGCCTCGGGGTTGACTGAGCTTGCGCTTTCTACCCGAAGTTCCGCCTGCGACGAATCGGGCTGGCTTTGTTGATCCGCACAGCCCCAAAGCACCAATGCGATCCCGGTCAAGCTGACCGAACACACTCTATAGTCCGCGATTCTCATTGCATCCCTCCGCCGTCCGTTCGTGCACGATTGGTGGGTTCTGAACGCCCACGCACACCCTTCGCTGCCTTCTCTATCTATGGCAGGTGCTGACAACGTAAGACAAGTGCTTGATGTAGAGATGTCCGGCCCATTCGCAGATGCGCTGGAAAACAAGGTTTTTTGCAGGTGCGAAGTCATCGGCACAAGACTGCGAAAAGATACACCAATAGACCAGATTTCTCCAGAACCGTTGTGTTTTTGCTGCAGTGGAAAGGGGAAAACAGCAAATAGTCTCTTTCAATGCAGTTTTGGGGGTGGCCGAAGGCTTCAGCTGTTGCTACCGGTGTGAACGATTGTCAACGTTGTCAATCGTAGGTCTCTAAGGGCAGAGGCGGGGCAAGGCTCAACGACGAGTGATCATCAGCTGACGACAAAGCTGACCCCCTCCGAAGGTACGTGACCTAAGCGGTTGGCACAAAGAGCGATCTTGTGCGGAGGCTCAATGGGTGAATGCCCATCCGTGCAAAGAAAAAAGGGTAAAGGAGGAACCCATGGAAGGTTTTGTGAATTCACGCGACCATAACGGCGTGTCGCGCAGGCGTCGCGCGGCGCTGATGCTCGGTGCTTCGTCGATGGTGGTGGGTACGCTCGCCAGCACTGCTGTCGCTCAGGATGAGGACGATGAGGTCATTGTCGTCACCGGCATTCGCGCGTCGCTCGAACGTTCAGCTGACCTGAAGCGCGACGCTAACGGCATTCTCGACACGATCACCGCGCAAGACATTGGCCGTTTCCCCAACACGAACCTCGCTGAATCGCTCCAACGGATCCCCGGCGTTGCGATCAACCGGGTCAACGGTGAGGGTTCTGAAGTGACCGTCCGGGGCTTTGGCTCCGAGTTCAACCTGGTGACCCTGAACGGCCGCGTGATGCCAACAGCGAACGTACAGTTCGTCGGTTCTGATGAGACCAGCACAAGTGGTTCCAGTCGCTCGTTCGACTTTAGCAACTTGGCTTCGGAAGGCGTGCAGGCGCTTGAGGTCTACAAGTCAGGCCGTGCCGGTATTCAGTCTGGTGGTCTTGGCGCCACCGTCAATGTGCGGACGAACCGCCCTCTCGATAATCCAGGGTTCCGCGGTAGCATTGGCGCGAAGGCGCTGATGGACACAAGCGTTGAAGACGGCGATGACGTCACACCGGAGGTATCGGGCCTTCTGAGCTGGACAGACGATCAAGCGCGGTTCGGCGTGTCGGTTTTTGGCAGTTACCAGGAACGCGACAGTGGCGCAGCGAGCTCCTCGGTGGCCTCCTGGAACATTTTCTCCGTCGAAGAATTCTCCGATCCTGGAAGTGGTCTCGTTACGGGGTCCACGAACATCGCCAACGCGCCAACGGACCCCGAGGCATTGGTCGCGATTCCGCGGGACAGCCGCTATTTCTTCTCCGACATCTCGCGCGAACGTCTGAACGGACAGGTCGTCCTGCAGTTCCAGCCCACCGAAACCCTGCGTCTGACCACGGACTACACCTTCGCTCAGAACAAAGAAGAAGAGGTGCGGGCCGAGGTCTCCAACTGGTTCAACCGGCCGTTCACGGACGTGACGTTTGACGGCAACCAGGCGATTGGCTCTGCGATCTTCCTGCAAGAAAGCCTCAACCCGGTCAAAGACTACGCTGTGACCTCGCTCCGTCGTCAAACCGAAGAAGAGCTTGAGTCCTTCGGTTTCAACGCTGAGTGGGACGTGGCCGAGAACTTCAAGGTCGTTCTTGATGCGCACACGTCTGAAGCGACGTCGTCGCCAGATCTGCCAAACGGCACCTCGCAAACAGCCGTAGGTTTGGCCGCTCCTGTGGTCACCCAGCATTCCGTGCGGTTCAACAGCGACGACATTCCGTTCCAGCAGGTCACGGTCGATGACAGCTTCAACTCCAACGGCGACGGCATCCTCGATCTTCAGGATGTCAGCTCGACGGTGGCGAACCTCACATCAGTTGATCAGACCAATGAGGTTGACGAGATCGATCTGCGTGCGGTTTGGGAGATCGATGATCGCTCGCAGCTTGTCTTCGGTATGAACTACCGCGCCGTCGAGAATACGACAGTTGGTGCAACCTCACGTCAGATCCTTGGCGACTGGGCCGCGACTCAGCCGGGTGATGCCGTGGCGGCAGCGCCGGACGCGATCGATGTCTTCTGCACCACCTGTCAGTTTGACTCGTTCAACGCTCCGACCAACGGCGCGCTCGGCTTCGGCGTCCGCGCGGATGCGGTCGCTCTCTACGATGCATTGTCACCGCTCTATGCCTCGCAAGGGAATGATCCGTTCTCGACAGGTTCTTCCCTGAACATCGTCGAAGAGGATATCTTCTCGCTCTTCGCAGAGTTCACAACGGAGTTCGAAATTGGTGGCCGCCCGGCACGCCTCAACACTGGTCTCCGCTATGAGGACACCGACGTCACGTCGACGGCGGATATCAATGCTCCGACATCGATCGTTTGGCAGTCGGACAATGACTTCACGGTTCAGGCTGGCGACGCTCTCACCGCGTTCTCCATCGAAGGCGGCTATGACAACTTCCTTCCGAATGTCGATTTCTCGGTTGAACTTCGCGAAGGCCTGATGTTCCGGACGTCTTACAGTAAGACCATTGCGCGGACCGGATATGGCAACCTGTTCGCTAGTGATGCCGTCGGTACGCTCCCTGGCCCAACGGCCTTGGGGAATGTCGCCACTGGCTCCCGGGGCAATGCGAACCTTTTGCCGCTTGAGTCGGACAATTACGACGTCTCGCTCGAGTACTATTTCGGCGGTTCAAGCTACGTCTCGATCGGCTATTTCGAGAAGGTCGTGAAGAATTTCGTCGGTGTGGGTCAGAGCACAGGTAATCTCTTCGGCTTGACGGACGTGTCATCAGGCCTCAGCGGCACCCGTTCGGGTGATGCACTCGATGAACTGAACGCGATCGGCGCCGTCATCAACGACGAGAACCTCTTTGTCATGACGGCTTTGATCAATGATCTGGGCTCGGTCTCAGCTGCCTCTGCGGAGTTCCAAGCGAACTCGACCGGCGGCGTGGTCGATGCGACCTATCTCGGCACGATCAATGCTCAGTTCGATCTTGTGGGCAATGCTGATGATCCGCTGTTTGACTTCGAGGTCACCCAGCCGATTAACGACGAGGAAGCCACGATCAACGGTATCGAGATCGCTGGTCAGCACTTCTTCGGAGATACTGGTTTTGGTGTCTTTGGCAGCTACACTTATGTCGATGGCGATGTCGGCTTCGACGATGCTGCTGATCCGAGTGAGGATCAGTTCGCCCTCGTTGGTCTCAGTGACACCGCCAACGTCACTCTTGTGTATGAGAAGTACGGCATCCAGGCCTCGCTCGCCTACAACTGGCGGGATGAGTTCTTGGCTTCGACCAACCGCGGGACCGGTTTCCGGAACCCCACCTATGTCGAAGCGTTCGATCAGCTTGATCTCAGCATCAGCTATGATGTGACGGACAACATTGTGGTCTCGTTCGAGGGTATCAACCTAACGGGTGAGAACCTTCGCACCTTTGGTCGGAGCGAGACCCAGCTCTGGTTCGCGCAAGAACTTGAGCCTCGTTACCTCTTTGGCGCGCGCTACCGCTTCTAAGGCGAACGCGACCTAAGAGTTGTGAATGGAGGAGAAGCCGCTGTTTCTGCAGCGGCTTCTCTTTTCCTTTGGGATTGCAAAGACTTCCCTAGAGTTTGGCGTCCCGCTGGTGCATAGTGTCCATCCGCGAAGGAAGAGGAGCGACAAGGCGTATGCCGAGGAATGTACCCCTCAACAATGTCGAGCATCAAAATCTCCGTGTCGTGACGGGGTTCGACGCCCGCTTTGGCGACAGCGTGAATCAGGTGCCTGTCTTTCCGACGGAATTCCGTGAACTGCAGAAAGAATATCCGATCGTCTTCCGAAAGGATGATCAGGACCAGCTCCAAGCTGTTGCGCTTCTCGGTCTTGATTTGGACGAGAACCTCTTCTTGCAAGATGGTCGATGGAACGCGCGCTACGTGCCTGCGATCCAGCAGCGAGGCCCGTTTCTGATTGGTCTAAGGGCGGCAGATTCCAGCGGCGCCGTCGGTGATCCGGTCGTTCACATTGATCTTGATCACCCGCGGGTGAGTGAAGAGGAGGGTGAGTTCATCTTCCTGCCGCATGGCGGCAATTCAGCGTATCTGGACCATGTCACCGGCGTCTTGCAGTCGATTAATGATGGGCATGCGATCAGTCAAGTGATGTTCGAAGCCCTCGAAGAGGCCGGCATCTTGGAACCCGTGAGCTTGCGCCTCAGTCTCAGTGATACTGAACAGTATACGATTGATAACTGCATGGCGGTCAGTGAGCAGAAGATCATAGAGCTCGATGCTGAGGCGACAGCAAAGCTCAACCGCCAGGGATTTCTTGCCCTCGCCATGTACGCCGCAACGTCGCTGACCAACATTCCTTATCTCTTGGAGATGAAGAATAGGAAGAACGCTTAAGGGTCTGATGGGAGGAGAGGCATCGCCTCGTTCGGATTGATGAAGTCTGTTGAAAGGATCAGTACAGAAGACTGTCGTCTCGATGACGTCATCACTGGTGACGATCCGATCATCATCAGCGGCGAAGCATCGGACTGGCCGCTGGTCGCCGAAGGCCTCAAATCTGCAGATGCTGCGATGGCTTACCTCTTGCGGTTCGATCAAGGGCGACAGGTTCTGCGCTACTATGGTGCTGCCGACATCAAAGGGCGCTTTGCGTATAATGACGATCTGACAGGGTTCAACTTTACCGCTGAACAAATGCCGTTGGCTGAGGTTTTTGCTGAGATCACGTCCGCGATGGAGCAAGAGAAACCGGGCTCCTGTTACATCGGCTCGACCGATATAGCGTCCTATCTACCTGGTCTCCTTGACAACAATGGTGTCGATCAGTCTTGCGCGATCTACAAGAACCGCGATCCGATGGTCAGTGTATGGATGGGCAACCGCACCGTCGCCGCTGCGCATTTTGACATCTCTGATAACTTGGTCTGCAACATGGTCGGCCATCGGCGGTTCACGCTGTTTCCGCCGGAGCAGATCGTGAACCTCTATCCTGGGCCGATCGAACGGACGCCTGGTGGTCAGGTCATCAGTCTCGTGGACTTCCGCGATCCTGATTCTGAGAAATTTCCGCAGGCGGAGGAGGCGATGCGTCACGCGCTTGTTGCCGAGCTTGGACCTGGTGACATGCTCTACTATCCAGGCATGTGGTGGCATCAGGTGGAGGCGCTCGACAGCTTCAACGTGATGATCAACTATTGGTGGGATCGCGGTCCTGATTTCCAGGACTCTCCCGACGTCACGCTCTGGCATGCGCTCCTCAGCCTCCGCGGCCGCCCGCAGCGCGAAAAGGACGCATGGAAAGCAATCTTTGACTACTACATTTTCGGTGAAGCAGCAGCGGCAACCGGCCATCTGCCTGAGGAGGCACTCGGTCCGTTGGGTGATCTTGATCAAGGGATGGCCCGGCGCCTGAGGGCCAATATCCTTAAGCGGATGAACAGATAGAGGCGACAATGGTGGCGAAGCGCAAAAAAGTGGTGATCGCAGGCGGCGGCACAGCTGGCTGGATTGCAGCTGCCGCACTGGCGCGACACCTTGGGCCACTCCTCGATATCACCTTGGTGGAATCAGACGCTATCGGAACAATTGGCGTGGGTGAAGCCACCATTCCAACGCACCAAACCTTTCACCGTCTGCTCGGGCTCGATGAGCAGGTGTTCATGCGTGCCACTCAGGCGACGTTCAAGCTCGGCATCGCGTTCGAGAATTGGGCGATGGAGGGTGACCGCTACATCCACGCCTTTGGGCAAGTGGGAAAATCCACCTGGGTCGCGAATTTCCAACACATGTGGAGCCATGCCCACGGGCGCGGCTTGGCGGGGCCGCTCGACGATTACTGCTTTGAGCTGCAGGCTGCGGAGGCCGGCCGGTTCGCGACATCGGAGAAGTCACCCATCAGCTATGCTTATCATCTTGATGCGTCACTTTACGCAAAGCTCCTTCGGCAACTCAGTGAACAGAACGGTGTCCGGCGCGTTGAGGGGCGGATCAACGAGGTTCAACAAGACCCAGATGGCGGCAACATCACGGCTCTCGCTCTTGAATCGGGAGAGGTTTTGAGCGGCGATTTCTTTATCGACTGCACTGGGTTTCGCGCACTCCTGATCGGGGAGACCCTCGGGTCGGCATTTGTCGATTGGTCCGATATGTTGCCCTGCGACCGCGCCCTGGCTGTTCAGACCGAGGCAACCGAACCAGCCCGTCCGTATACCCGCGCTATTGCCCATGATGCTGGTTGGCGGTGGAAGATTCCTCTGCAACACAGGGTCGGCAATGGTCTGGTCTATTGCAGCGAATTTCTGTCAGAGGACGAAGCACATCACCGACTGATGGGCGCTGTGGATGGCGAAACGGTGACGGAGCCGCGATCCATCCGGTTCCGGACCGGCATGCGAGAGCGGACTTGGGTCAAGAATTGCCTGGCCTTGGGTCTGTCGAGCGGTTTTGTCGAGCCGCTTGAGTCCACCAGTATCCACCTTATCCAATATGCTGTGACGCGGCTGATCCAGCTGTTCCCCTTTGCCGACGACGCTTCAGCGCTTCGTGATCAGTATAACGTGGAAAACACGAAGGATATGGAACACCTGCGAGACTTCATTGTGCTTCACTACCATCTGAACCAGCGAGAGGGTGAGCCGTTTTGGGATCGCTGCCGGTCGATGGCGATCTCGCCATCTCTCGCAAAGCGCATCGCCCTTTTCCAAGAAAGCTTCCACACCTATCAGGGTCCGGATGAGTTGTTCCGCCTGGACTCGTGGCTGCAGGTGATGGTCGGGCAAAGGCTCGACTGGAACAGCTCTCACCAAATGCCAGCGATGATGGCGGATGATCAGTTGAAGAACGCGTTGGCGTCCCTCAAGGCCAATATCGATAGCGCGGTCGCCACCATGCCTCCGCACCATGAGTTTGTGAGGCAGTACTGCGCGGCTGAGAACCCAAGCCGCCGATGACCACCGACGTCGTTAGTTGCTCACCGCCATCAAGTAGTCTTTGTGCGACGGTAATTTCTCCACTAGGCTGCGTGCCATGCCGGCCACTTTGCTGAAGTGAACTTCCGCCGAACGGCGCTCGACGTCGGGCAGTCCGCGCGGGGACGGTTTCGTACGAAATCCCATGCCGTACAGCACATATTGATAGCTCGCCGCAGGGAAGACCTCGTCCTGGTGGTCGAAGTCGAACTGCCAGGGCGGCTGTTCTGCCCAAAGCCGAAGGTTGTCCTTGAGGCTTGTCGGTATACTGCTTGATTCTCGATTGTCTCGCCAAAACGGCGTGTCTGCTCGTCTGCTGAGAAGGTAGTGCAGCTTGAGAAACTCGATAATCCGTTCCCAGCGGTAGTGGAATTTCGCGTTGAAGCGCTGGGCAACGACATCCATGGCGTCCCTTGTTGCTGGCAGCTGGTCGGCAATCATCTTGGCAGAGAGCTCCACCAGGACGATAGCTGACGCCTCGAGCGGCTCGAGAAAACCGGCTGAAAGGCCGACAGCGACGCAATTGTTTCGCCAAAACTCATCTCGGTACCCGGCATTCAAAGCGATTTTCCGGGGCGAGAGGTTGCGCGTGTCCCCGCCCGTCTTGGCGACATAGGCCATCAAGGCTTCGCTCGCTTCATCCTCTGTTGTGTGAGCGCTGCTGAACACATGGCCGACGCCGCGCCGCGAGCTTAACCCGATATCCCAGATCCATCCCGCGTCTTGGGCCGTTGAGTTGGTCTGTGAGCCAATCAGTTGGTCATCGGTATAAGGAACTTGTACAGCGAGAGCCGTGTCTGCGAACAAGGTATCCCCAACGCTTCGTCGTTTAACGCCGTAATGCTCGCCGAGGAGCAGGGAGCGAAACCCTGTGCAATCGATGAAGAGATCACCCGTGATGGCGCCGTGCTCCTTGGTGATCACCGCGGCGATGTCGCCGTTCGCTGCCGCTTGTACGCTCGTTACGTCGTCCAGCACCAACTCCACCCCGAGCTTTGCCGTGCAGTGGGCCTTGAGGAACTCCGAGAACCTACCCGCGTTCAGGTGGTAGCCGTAATTGGTTGTTCCGGCATATTCCGGTGTCAGCGGCAGTTTCGGTGCCAAGGACTGTTCGCACACATACTCTTGAGCGCACACCGCTTGAGAGAAAGACAGGCCACGATCGCGCTCCAACCAATGTGATGCCAAGTTGGTATCGAAGAAACCCTGCGGCAGCTCAAACGGGTGATAATAATGGTCCGTGTCGGATCCATCGACCCAGCCGCAGAACTTTGACCCTTGCTTAAATGCAGCGTCACACTCTCTGACGAAATCCTCTTCACGGACGCCGATGGTGCGCAAGGTGGCTCGCATGGTCGGCCATGTTCCCTCGCCAACACCGATGATCGGGACATTCGGAGACTCGATGAGACGTATAGAGAGTTTATCCTGTCCCTCGCCACGGTGTTTGGCCGCAAGAACACCGGCCGTGATCCATCCTGCGGTGCCGCCGCCGACGATGACAACTGTCTTGATTGGATGCATCAGAGCGCCTCGTTATGCTGCAAGTGCGAAGTCTGCGGATGAGTGATCGTATGTCAGCGCGGCGCAACAAGCGATGGTGCACAGCGCCGCGGACAGCTGGGCCATCCTCCGTAAGGTGAGAAAAAACTCGCCTGTTTCTGCCTTTCGCAATTGACCGTGGGACCTATTCACACCATACGTTGACAACGTAGTCAATTCTGCGCCCAATGGCGACTGGCAGCCGAGATTTCGGAAGCCGAGCAAATGGTTATGATAGAATCGCTGGGGCGGCGAGGGGAGGAAGGCATGCGGAGCCGCGGTATGGGTGCCGTTTTGTGCGCGGTGGCCCTGAGCCTTTTGTCGCTCGTTGCGTGCGGTGCGCAGCAGCAAGGACCGGCGGCCCCCGAGCGCTCTGACCCCATGGTCGCGCTGGTTGCCCAGATGACCACCCAAGAGAAGTTGGGGCAATTGCATCAGATGCCCGGTGGGCGGAGCAAAGCCCTTAATTCTCGGCTTACGGAGGATGAGTACGACCGTGTACGTGCTGGTCTCGTTGGCTCTTACCTTCACGTTGCGGGCGCTGAACCGTTGGCTGAATTGCAGCGGGTTGCGGTCGAGGAAAGCCGCCTTGGTATCCCCCTTCTGTTCGCGATGGATGTCGTCCACGGCTACAGGACGATCTTTCCGGTGCCGCTTGCAATGGCGAGCACGTGGGACCCTGACGATTGGCAACAGGCGGCGCGTATCTCAGCTGTTGAGGCGTCGGCTTCAGGTCTTCACTGGACATTCGCGCCGATGGTGGATGTGACGCGCGACGCCCGGTGGGGGCGAGTGGTGGAGGGTGCCGGGAGCGATCCCTATCTCGGTGCACGCATGGCAGCGGCGCAGGTGCGGGGCTATCAAGGCAGTGATCTCTCTGCGGATGATACCATCTTGGCGGCGACCAAGCACTTTGGCGCTTACGGGGCGCCGTTGGGCGGCCGAGACTACGGGACAGCTGATCTCAGTGAGCGAACGCTGCACGAGGTCTACTTACCGCCCTTCTATGTGGCCAGTGAGGCTGGGTCCGCGACGATGATGACGGCGTTCAACGACATTGGCGGGGTACCGACCACGTCCAATGGCGGATTGATCAACGGCGTTCTTCGCTCCCAATGGGGTTTTGACGGTATGATCGTCAGTGATTGGAACGCTGTCATTGAGCTGATCAATCACGGTGTTGCCGCTGATCGGTCATCTGCTGCGGCGCAGGCACTAAAGGCGGGCGTCGATATGGAGATGACGAGCGGATCTTATGTCGGAGATTTGCCGACGCTGGTGAGTGGTGATCCTAATCTGGCCAAAGCGCTGGATGCGTCAGTTCTAAGGGTGTTGCGGGCGAAGGAGCGTCTTGGGCTTTTTGATGATCCGTATCAGTATCACCGGGCCGAGCGCGAGGCGACGGAGATCTTGACCGATGAACAGCGGGCCGTTGCGCGCCGCGTTGCATCAAAAGCCGTTGTGCTTCTGAAAAACGAGCAAAACCAACTGCCGATCACTGAAGGGGCGGGCCGTCTCGCCGTTATTGGGGCGTTGGCGGATGATGCGCTGACCCAGCTTGGCTCCTGGCGTGCGCAGGGCCGGGAGGATGATGTCGTCAGCATTCTTCAGGGTCTAGAGGAATTGGCGCCTGATGGCGTCGACGTGCTGTTCGCGAGAGGCGCAGGCACAGGCGATGTTTCCCCTCCCGGGCTCGCCGAGGCCGCGGCTCTCGCGAACGCCTCCGATCACGTGCTGCTGGTTGTGGGTGAGGACTATGACCTTTCCGGAGAGGCCCGAAGCCGGTCGGCTATCGAGTTGCCAGCGAGCCAGAAGGCGTTGGTTGAAGCGGTGCTGGCTACCGATACTCCTGTTACGGTGCTTTTGGTGACGGGTCGGCCACTCGCCATTCCGCAAATTGCTGAGCAAGCGGATGCTGTCTTGGTCACCTGGATGTTGGGTGTCGAGGCGGGGCACGCCGTGGCTGATATCGTTTACGGACGGGTCTCACCCGGTGGACGTTTGCCCATCAGTTTTCCGCGGGCGACGGGCCAGGTGCCATGGAGCTATGCTGAGTTTCCAAGCGGCCGACCCGCCGATCCCGATCTGTCGCGCGACACCAACCGCTATATCGACCTTCCGATCACGCCCCAATACGCCTTTGGGCATGGTTTGAGTTACACGACCTTCGCTTACCGCGATGTGCGGGCGTCATCAGAAACCATGCCCGCGGACGGTTCGGTGACGATCTCGGTCACCGTCACCAACACAGGGTCGCGGGCGGGCGACGAGGTGGTCCAGCTTTACGCTCGCGATCCCCTGGCCACCGTGGCGCGGCCGCGCCTCGAACTCCGCGGTTTCAAGCGGATCAGCCTTGAGCCCGGCGAGGAAAGGACTGTTTCGTTCGAAGTCGCCGCCGCCCAGCTGGCGATCTTCGATGCGCCTGGTCGATGGCTTGTTGAGCAGGGTGATCTGATTTTCCACGTCGGTGCGTCCTCGGCGGACCTGAAAGGTAGCGTTGCGGTCCGCGTTGAAGGGCAGGCCGTCAGCACCCGTCCTGCTGCGGCGATCGAGACACAAGTGACGGTCCGGTGATGGATTGGTCACGCCGACAAGCGATGACGGCTCTGCCTTCGTTCGCCGCCACGATGGCCTGCAGCCACAGCCGCGAACAGTCTGCGACCGATGCATGGGTCGATGTTCGGTCCGATGCTCTCGCGGATGTGCTCGATCCAAGCGGTGCCGTTCAGGAACTCGCGCGAGGGTTCACGTGGTCGGAAGGGCCCGCATGGGACCGGACCCGCGGCTGCCTCTATTTCAGTGATGTGCCTGAGAACAAGGCCTATCGTTGGAGTGCGGAGGAAGGTTTGGCGACGTTTCTCGCGCCCTCGGGCATTGATGCTTCCCATGCGCATGGTTTCCGCGAGCTGGGGTCCAACGGTCTTTGGTGTGCAGATGATGGCAGTCTCTTCATCTGTAACCACGGCCGCCGCGCCGTTGAGCGGCTTGATATCGAAAGCGGTGGGCGCTCGATCGTGGTCTCGCATTATCAGGGTAGGGCCTTTAACAGCCCGAACGATCTCGTCTTCGCGCGCGACGGCACGCTCTACTTTACCGATCCGCCCTATGGGCTTGAAGGACTTTCCCACTCGCCGCTAAAGGCGATGGAGGAGAACGGTGTTTACCGGCGCCGTCCTTCGGGCGCCGTCGAGCGCATCCTTGATGACATGACGTTTCCCAACGGGGTCGCGCTGTCACCTTCTGAAGATGCGCTCTACATCTCTCAGTCGGACCCGGACGATCATTATATCCGCCGATTGATCCTGGGCGAGAACGGATCGGTTGTTGCCGACGAACGGTGGTTTGAGGCCTCGGCTCTTTCCGCCGCCGGGGAGCCGGGGCTCTGCGACGGCCTTGCGGTTGCTGCTGATGGAACGGTGTTTGCGGCGGGCCCAGGCGGGGTGTTGATCCTCGACCCTGAAGGACGCCTTCTCGGCCGGATTGTGCTGGGCGGGCCGACAGGCAATTGCACGTTTGGGGAGGATGGGCGGTCGTTGTTCATCACTTCTGGACAGAGATTGGTGAAGGTGAGAACAAAGGCTCTCGGGCTCCGCTGGGCGACAGGGGCTTTTAGCTAAGTACTGAGGGATTGTGACCCGCCGTGTGCATTGGGGCGGATAGAAGAAGGGTGCTTCGTTGGAACAGCCGGAACGACCATCCAACACCGTTCGGAACCTAGTGGGCTACGGTGTTGGTGATCTTGGTCTCAACATCTATTGGAACACGCTGTCCCTTCTGCTGATCTATTGGTACACGAATGTTGTCGGGCTGCCTCCAGCTGTTGCAGGGCTTATCTACTTCATCGGGCTCTTATGGGACGGGGTGACTGATCCATTGGTTGCGTCCCTGGCGCAGCGGAACACCTCGCGATACGGGACCTATAGGCCGTTTCTCGTTGTTGGCGGCGTGATCTTGGCCGCTGCGTTCGTGCTTCTCTTTTGGCGGGTGCCGCTTGAGGGGTCGGCGTTGATCGCGGCGTTGGTCGTGGTGCATATCGCCTTTCGAACAGCTTACACAGTCGTCGCTGTTCCGTACTCTGCTCTTTCGTCTCGTTTGTCCTTCGACAGTGTGGAGCGAACCTCGCTATCTGGCGCGAGAATGTTTGGTGCACTGACGGGTCTGCTGATCGTATCGACGCTTTGGTTTCCGACGGTTCGTTTTCTGGGCGGAGGTGAAGAGACCTCTCCCATGGGGTTCTCGATCGCAGCCCTAATCGGCGCGTCGGGCGCCACCTTGTGTCTGATCCTGTGCTTCTTGATGACCAAAGAGCGCGTGCCGCCAGGCGCGCGGTCTGAGCCGAAACTCTCGCTCGGCTCCTTTTGGACAGCGGTGCAAAAGGGCCGAGGGCTGCATGTGCTGTTGGCGCTGATCTTCTTTCAGGCCTGCGCCACCGCCAGTTTTTACAACACATTCGCCTTCTATATCGATGTGAATGCGACGGCGTTTGCGAGACAGGAGACGATCCTGACGGCCTATTCCGCCGTTACCCTCGCCTCCGTGCCGTTTTGGACCTTCGCCGCCCGGCGCTACGGCAAGCGAAAGTGCTGGGTTGCGGCCAGCATCATCGTTGTGATCGCAGGCCTTCATCTTGCGATCACGAAGCCGCTATTGGTTGCGGGTATTCCTTTCCAGATCACGTTTTTTGCGATTGGCTCAGGTGCTTATGCTGTTCTGGTCTGGTCATTTGTGCCCGACATGGTCGAGTATGTGCAGTGGGAGATCGGAGAGAGAAACGAGGCTGTCGTGTTCGGATCGGTCCTTCTGGTGCAGAAAGTTGCTGGCGGCACGATGGGGCTCGCCGCTGGTTTCATGCTGTCCATGGCCGGGTTTGATGCGACGCAGGCTGAGCAAAGTGCGGGTACGATCAGGGCTGTCTCCCTCTATATCAGTCTCGTCCCAGCCGCGTTCTTAGCTCTCTCCCTCGTGGCCCTGTCGCGTTGGCCGATCAGTCGTGACAAACACGCCCAGATCGTGGCGGCGCTTCGCGAAGCCAGCGCTGGCGAAGGGAGGCCTTAGACATGGCGACCATGCTCGATGTGGCGAAACTTGCCGGCGTGTCGGTGAAAACGGTCTCGCGCGTGATCAACAACGAGCCCCATGTGCAGGACGCCCTGCGTGTTCGGGTGAAAACCGCGGCCAAGAACCTTGGCTATGTACCCAGCGCCTCAGCGCGATCCCTCCGCAGTCGGAGAAGCTATCAGGTTCATCTGATCAACCACGCAACAACAGGCACCTACATCCACTGCATTCAGGCGGGCGCTTTGCAGGTCTGTCAGGATGGCGGCTACCAACTGCTTGTGTCGGTCATGTCGGATCATAGGGGCGACTTGGCCGAGGCCTTCAAACGTCGGTTTGAACGTCAGCTCGAGCGCGCCAAGCCTGACGGCGTGATCCTCGTTCCTCCTTTTGCCGATGTGGACGGTATCAGCCGTTGGCTCACCAATCAGGATATCGCCGTCGCGCGCATCGGGGTGAACACGATCGACAATTGCGTTGTCTCTGTACTGATCGACGAATTCAAAGCGGCGCAAGATCTCACGTCGCTTTTGGTCGAACGCGGACATAAGCGGATCGCCTTTATTCGCGGCAGTGAAGACCAAAGCGCGACCGAAGAGCGCTTTCGCGGCTACGCGTCAGTGCTCGAGGACGCGGGGATCCAGTTTGATCCCGATCTGGTGATCGAAGGCGATTTTCATTTCCCGACGGGGCTCGCCGCTGGCCTTCGGCTGTTTGAGATGACTGATCGGCCGACCGCCGTCTTTGCTGCCAACGACGATATGGCCGCGGGTGTGATCGTGGCGGGACACAAGCTGGGGCTCGTCGCGCCAAGAGACTTCTCCGTTGTCGGTTTCGATGATGCTGATATCGCGGAAATGACCTGGCCAGCGCTCACCACCGTGCGCCAGCCGGTCCTCGACTTTGGCACCGTGGCCACTCTCGATCTCATTCGCTCGTTCGAAGAGGGCGATGGCTCTCGGGTGAGCACCAGGCGGGTCCTCGACTATGAGCTCGTCTTGCGCGATTCAGTCGGGCCACCGCCAAGCACGCGGTAATCGGGCCTGCGGCTCTGCATTTTCTGCGATGCGTCTGCAAATTGCTGACTTCTTGCACTGATTTCGCGTCGCGTTTTCTGGCATGAATGCTAAATCAAGGGGCCAGACAACGTTGTCAAATCGTAGGGACAGGTCTGGCGTGTTCTCAAAGAAGTCCCATGGTGAGGAACGTTATGAGTAGCAGTGCAGAGGCCAGCGTCGTCGATCCTTCTGAGAAGGAGGAAACAAATGTCGGGTTCATCATTCTCATCGCCATCGTCGCAACGCTTGGTGGCTTTTTGTTTGGTTTCGACAGTGGTGTGATCAACGGCACGGTCGATGGTCTGCAGACCGCTTTTGAATCGACCAGCGTGGGCACGGGCTTCTCCGTGGCGTCGATGCTGCTGGGCTCTGCCGCTGGCGCGTTGATGGCTGGCCGCTTGGCCGATTTCTTCGGTCGGCGGATGATGTTGGTGGTCGCGGCTGTCATGTTCATCATCTCGGCCTGGGGCTCGGGTGTTGCTGGGAACACGCTGGAGTTCGTCCTCTACCGGGTCATTGGAGGGCTCGCCGTGGGTGCCGCGTCCGTGATGTCGCCGGCCTATATCGCTGAGATTGCGCCGGCGCGTTTCCGCGGCGCTCTTGCCACAGCGCAGCAGATTGCCATCGTCACGGGGCTCTTCTTCGCGTTTCTTTCCAACTATCTTCTGGCGGGCTGGTCCGGAGGTTCAACAGCTGTGTTCGCGCTCGGCTTTGAGACCTGGCGCTGGATGTTCTGGGTCGAGCTCATTCCCGCGACGATCTTCCTCCTCGCGCTTTTCACCATTCCAGAGAGCCCGCGTTTTCTTGTGGCCAAAGGAAAAACCGAAAGTGCACGGACGGTTTTGGAGAAGCTCTTCGGTCGCTACGGTCGCCAGAAGGTCGAGGACATCGAAAGCACGCTCGACCGCGATCACCGCCCCAGCTTCGGCGACCTCTTTGCGGGCGGAAAGGTGCGTCCGATCGTGTGGGTGGGTATCGGTCTTGCCGCTTTCCAGCAGCTCGTGGGCATCAACGTGATCTTCTATTATGGCGCTGTGCTGTGGCAGTCGGCAGGTTTCACCGAGAGCGATGCCTTGCTGCAGAACGTCCTGACCGGTGCGTCAGGCATCGTCGCTGTGCTGTTCTGCCTGCTTCTGGTCGACCGGATAGGGCGGAAGCCTTTCCTTTTCTGGGGTTCGATCGGCATGACGGTGACCTTGGGCATTATGGCTGTCGCCTTTTCCACGGGCAGTATCGGTACCGATGGCGGCTTGTCGTTGTCGCGCGAGATGGGCCTTGTGGCGCTTGGGGCGGGGCTGACCTACGCCTTCATCTTCAACCTCAGCTGGGGCCCTGTGATGTGGGTGATGCTTGGTGAGATGTTCCCCAACCAGATCCGCGGATCGGCGTTGGCAATTGCGGGCCTCACACAATGGCTGGCGAATTTCCTCGTGACCATGACATTTCCAGTCTTGCTCACGTCGATTGGCCTTGCGGGCGCATACGGCATCTATGCAGCTTTCGCGGCGATATCTGTCTTGTTCATTGCACAGACGGTTCGTGAGACGAAGGGGCTAGAGCTTGAGCAAATGGAAGGCTGACGCCGCGACAACTTGCTTGACGGCGCCGGAAACTGCGCCTTCAACGCTCACGATGAGGTGATAGAAAGGGATGTTCCGATGAGTGCTGCGCAAACCAACAGCGCCCAATTGATTCCGGTTCAGGCCTTTGATCTCATTGTCTTTGGCGCGGTCGGTGACCTGTCTTTACGGAAGTTGATGCCGTCGCTGTTCCGCCGTTGGCGAGACGGGCAGATTCCGCCGGAGTGCAAGATCGTCGGTGTTTCCCGCGGCGAAGGAACGGATACGGATTTTCGTGAGCAGGTACTCGCGAAGTTCCGTGAGTTCTATCCTTCCGAGACCGTCACCGACGAGGAGTGGGTAGGCTTTGCCCAGCAGCTTTTCTACCGCCAGGTGAATGTGACTGACCCTGACAGCGGTTGGCCGGACCTTCGCTCATGTCTTGAAGGCGGCGAGGAGCGGCAGCGGGTGTTCTATCTTGCTTTGCCGCCGAGCCTTTATGGCACTGTCAGCGAGAACATCGCGTCCACTGGCCTCAAGACACCCGGTACACGGATCGTCCTTGAGAAGCCGATCGGCAAAGATCTCAACAGTGCACGCGAGATCAACGCGGCTGTCGGCGCGGTCTTTGACGAAGACGCCATTTTCCGGATCGATCACTATCTCGGCAAGGAGACCGTGCAGAACCTCCTCGTCTTGAGACTGATGAATTCGCTGTTCGAACCGGTGTGGAATGCGAACTTCATCGACCACATTGAGATCACCGTAGCTGAAGCGATCGGCGCTGGCGGCAGGGCCGGTTACTACGACACCGCCGGCGCTCTGCGCGACATGGTGCAAAACCACTTGATGCAGCTGATGTGTCTCGTTGCGATGGAGCCGCCACTCGATCTTGCTCCGGACACGGTGCGCGATGAAAAGATCAAGGTCTTGCGTGCTTTACGGCCCATCACAGTTGAGAATGTTCGGTCATCCACCGTTCGCGGACAGTATGGCAAGGGTGTCGACGCAGAGGGTGTCGCGGCCAGCTATCAGGACGAGCTTGGCCGTCCGAGTACGACTGAAACCTTTGTTGCGCTCAAGGCCAATATCGACAATTGGCGCTGGCGCGGCATGCCGATTTTCCTGCGCACCGGCAAACGCATGAGCGATCGCCGGTCTGAAATCATCATTCAGTTCAAAGATGTCGCGCATTCCGTTTTGGGTGACGAGAGCCGAGAGCTGCAGCCGACCCGCATGGTCATCCGCCTGCAACCTGACGAGGGCGTGAAACTCCTGCTGGTCACAAAGGATCCGGGGCCCGGCGGCATGCGGCTTCGCTATGTCCCGCTTAACCTTTCATATGCTGAGACATTTGAAGCGCGGTACCCTGACGCCTACGAACGGCTTTTGATGGCTGTGGTGCGCGGCGACCTTGCTCTCTTTATGCGCCGGGATGAGGTCGAGGCCGCTTGGGAGTGGGTCGACGGCGTGCTCGATGCGTGGGCGAAAGACGACACACCGGCGTACCCCTATGCGGCAGGTACGGATGGACCGGCTCAGTCTGAGATGATGCTCGACCGTGAAAACCGGAGCTGGTTTGATGGCGACTAACCCTCAGCTCACGACCTTTTCCGATCACGAGTCACTTGCGGCCGCTGTTGTCGACCAGGTGGAGAAGACCCTCACCATTGCTCTCGAAAAGAGAGAGCGGGCAAGCCTGGCGGTCTCGGGCGGATCAAGCCCGCGGCTGGCCCACGGCCTTCTGGCCCAACGACCCTTGGCCTGGGACCGGATCGATGTGACGCTGGTTGACGAGCGTTGGGTCGCGCCTGATGCGAACGGATCGAACGAGGCCTTTGCCAAGGAGACCCTTCTCACCGGTAAAGCGGCTGACGCGCGTTTTATCGGTCTGTGGTCTGACGCTGAGAATCTCCAAGCTGGCGCGGACGCAGCGGCGCGGGCGCTCGGGACCATCGCCATGCCTTTCGATGCTGTGCTCTTGGGTCTCGGGTCCGATGGCCACACAGCCTCCTGGTTTCCGCATGCTGAGGGCCTGACAGAAGCTTTGGCGGACGACGCGCCAACGGTCGCTGCGGTCCAGGCGATGCAGTCTGAAGTCACGGGCACGCTGACAGAGCGGTTGACGCTCACCTTGCCTGTGGTGGCCAGCGCCAGGATGGTTGGCCTGCTGATGACGGGCGCGGCCAAGCGCGCGGTCTTTGAAAAAGCGTTGCAAGAGGGTGATATCGAGGACCTCCCGGTTCGGGCGATCCTCCACAAACGACCAGACATTTGGGTGGGCTGGGCACCATAAGGAGCTGACACATGGCGGTACTCAACGAAACTCTTGATCGTGTGACTGATCGTGTGCGTGAGCGGAGCAGACCGCTTCGCGAGCGCTATGTGGCGCAAATGCAGGCGGCGGGCTCGGATGGTCCGCACCGGGCGCATGTGTCTTGCGGCAACCTTGCCCATGCTGCCGCTGCTGTTCCGGCCGGCGACAAGAAGTCTCTCGCGGGGAACGTCAATCCCAACATCGGCATCGTTACGGCGTATAACGACATGCTGTCCGCCCACCAACCTTTGGGGGCTTATCCACCGATCATCAAAGAAGCGGTGGCTGAGCTTGGCGCGACGGCTCAGATTGCTGGCGGTGTCCCTGCCATGTGCGATGGGGTAACCCAAGGCCAACCCGGCATGGATCTGTCGCTTTTCTCGCGCGACGTGATCGCGCTGGCGACCGCCGTGTCGCTGTCGCACAATGTCTTTGACGGCGCGGTCCTTCTCGGCACATGTGATAAGATCGTACCCGGATTGTTCATCGGCGCTGCACGCTTCGGCCATCTGCCCACCATGTTCCTGCCCGCGGGGCCCATGCGTTCGGGCCTGCCGAACGACGAAAAGGCACGGGTACGTCAGCTCTATGCTGAAGGAAAAGTCGGGCGCGACGAGCTCTTAAAGGCTGAGAGCGAGAGCTATCACTCCCCCGGAACGTGTACGTTCTATGGCACGGCAAATTCGAACCAAATGATGCTCGAGATGATGGGGCTTCACCTTCCGGGCTCTGCCTTCATCAATCCGGGTACGAAGCTGCGCGACGAAATTGTGCGGGGTACTGCAAAGCAAGTCGCATCAACGACACAGCTCGGCGATAACTACATACCGTTCTTTGAGGTCGTGGATGAGCGCGCGATCCTCAATGCCCTTGTCGGCCTTCACGCGACGGGCGGTTCGACCAATCACACGATCCACCTGATCGCCATGGCGCGCTCTGTTGGTGTGGTGATCGATTGGGATGACTTTGAGGCCCTATCAGAAGTCACGCCGCTCCTGACACGGATTTACCCTAACGGTCCTGCCGACGTGAATCACTTCCACGCCGCTGGCGGTTTGGCGTTTATCATTCGAGAGCTGATGGATGCCGGCCGCCTCCACAGTGACGTGATGACCACGATGGGGGAAGGGCTCGACCACTTCGCGAAAGAGCCCCGTCTTCAAGGCGAGACCATCTCGTGGCGCGGGCCGCCCAAAGAATCGAACGATACCAAGGTGTTGCGCGGCATGGGCGCGCCCATGGCGGAGACCGGCGGCCTGGTCCTTCTCAAAGGCAATGTCGGTCGATCCGTGATCAAAGTGTCCGCGGTGAAGGACGAGCACCTCGTCGTCGAGGCGCCAGCGATCGTCTTCCACAGCCAGCACGAATTGATGGATCAGTTTAAGGCAGGTGAGTTGCAAAAAGACTTCGTCGCCGTGATCCCCTTCCAGGGTCCGAAGGCGAACGGCATGCCGGAGCTTCATAAGCTCACGCCGCCCCTTGGCGCGCTGCAGGCACAAGGCTTCAACGTCGCGCTGGTGACCGATGGCCGGATGTCAGGCGCGAGCGGTAAGGTTCCCGCCGCCATTCATCTGACCCCGGAGGCTCTTGACGGCGGCGCGATCGCGAAGATCAAAACGGGGGACATGATCCGCCTTGATTGCCGCGCGCGAAGTCTCGTGGCGACAACTGAGGACAGGCTTGAAGACCGCGAGCCCACGACACCTGATCTCACTGCTGATCGTTGGGGTACGGGTCGGGAGCTGTTCGCCGGTATGCGCGGGCTTGTTGGTCCGGCTGAGGGCGGCGCGATGACCTTCCAGCTCGAAGAGCAGGGGATGCCAAGTGATGGCTGAGCCCATCCTCGTTGCGGATATCGGCGGCACCAACGCGCGCTTCGCCGTGGCGGAGACCGAGGGCGGTGCGCTGACCATCCGTGATACCCAGAAGTTCCGCGCCGTCGATTTCGAAACGGTGCGTGATGCTGCGCATGCTTACTGCGAAGCGATCGGTGAACGGCCAAAGCGCGCATGCTTCGCTGCGGCGGGACCTATTGCGGGCGATGAGGTGCGTTTCACCAACTCGATGTGGCGCGTACGGCGGGATGAAATCGAAGGGCCATTGGGGCTCCAGGACTTTTGTCTGGTCAACGACTTCTACGCGTTGGCTAAGGGGATTGGTTTCTTGCCCGACGACGCGTTCGTGTCAGTCAAGGGGGGTGAGCCTGACAAGGCGGCGCCAACATTGGTCGTCGGTCCCGGCACCGGCCTTGGTCAGGCATTGGTGATCCCAATGGGAGATAGAAGCCACGTGGTTTCCACAGAAGGAGGTCACGTGACCTTTGCTCCCCGAACGGATGAAGAGTTCGAGGTGATGCGTTTTATCGCGCGGGAGCATCCGCGCGTTTCGGTTGAGCGGCTTTTGTCAGGCCGCGGACTGGTCAACATCCACCGTGCGCTCTGCGTGATTGCTGGCAAGCCGCGGGTGTCGCTCCAGGCGAATGAAATCACCGCGGCGGCGATGGACCAAAGCCTGCCTGTGGCGGTTGATGCTGTCTCCATGTTCTGCGGGCTCTTGGGCCGGGTCGTGGGGGACGCGGTGCTTTCTACCGGCGCGCGCGCTGGCGTTGTCTTGGGCGGCGGTATTCTCCCTCAGATCAAGGATCTATTCCTCAGCAGCCGCTTTGTGGACTTGTTCATCGACAAGGGACGGATGAGCTCTTATGTCGACGCGGTTCCCGTTCGTTTGATCACGGCGGAAGGCGCGGCCCTTTACGGCGCGGCAGCCTCAATGAAGGATATGATGAATGAGCATTGAAACCATCCTTGAGGGGACGAAAGTGATCCCAGTTCTTGAGGTGGCAGAGCTGTCGGATGCGGCCCCTCTGGCGAAGGCTCTTGTCGCTGGCGGTTTGAACGTGATTGAGCTGACCCTCCGCACGGAATGCGCGCTTGATGCTGTTGCGGCGATGAAGGACGCGGCGCCCGAGCTGGTGGTCGGTATGGGGACGATCCGAACTCTCACCGATGTCGACGGCAGCGTTGAGGCGGGTGCGGGGTTTCTCGTGACACCCGGCTTCACCCCGGCGCTCCTCGCCCATGTTGCAGCTTGCGGCGTTCCGGCGCTCCCTGGTGTGGCGACGGTGGGCGAGGCGATGATCGCGGTCGAAGCTGGCTGTGATCGGCTCAAGTTCTTTCCGGCGGAGCCGGCGGGGGGCCTTCCTTACCTCAAGTCCTTGGCCGGGCCGCTTCCTGACGTGAAGTTCTGCCCCACGGGCGGCATCCAGGTTGATCAGGTGGCAGATTATATTGCTCTGCCCAATGTGATGTGCGTCGGCGGTTCATGGGTCGCGCCGAAGTCGGCTATCGCGGCGGGGGATTGGTCCACCATAGAAAGCAACGCGCGACGTGCGGCGAGTTTTGCCTGAGCGCTAGTCGCTGGCGATCAGGTGAAACCGCTTTTGACGACCGTTGAGGTAGCGCACGTCTGAGCCGTCGAAGAAGGCGTCTTCCTCCGTACGGAACTGCACCTCTTGTCCGCCCCATTCGGGCACAACGGCGGTGGCGCTGAGCTCAATCGACCAGGCAGTGTTGGCGCGGATAGGGCCATCACCGTGATAGGTCGGCTGCTGGTTGTCCCAAAAACCGATCGCAGGTCCTGCGCCGTGACCGTGGAAACCGATCGGGTGGGTATAGATCGACGGCTGATGGCCTTCGGCGATCGCGCGCTCCCGTGCCAGGCGCAGCACGTCATTGCCGCTGAGGCCGACCTTAAAACTCTCCGTCAGCGCGTCTTGGACAGCGTTGGCTGATGCAAGTCCGTTCTTGAGGCCTTCTGGCGCGTCCGCCTCCCCCTCGCGCAGGACATAGGCGAGGTGCTGGGTGTCAGTGTTGAGGTCCAGATAGGTGATGCCAAAATCCGTCCACACCATATCACCAGGTTCGATCACCGTGTCCCCGCGCAGCTCGCCATCATTCCCTTGGCGGAAGATCGATATCGATGGATGGAACCAGGCGGTCACGCCGAGCTCTGAGATGCGTTGGCGGTACCACCACATCACATCATCCGCGGTGGTCACGCCCGGGGTGATCACCTGGTTGGACAACGCCTCGCCGATGATCGCGTGGGCCAGGCGTACGATCTCCGGATAGCGTTCCATCTCGGCTGGAATGCGGGTCTCGAGCCACTGGATCGAGAGGTTATGACCCGACACAATGCGCCTACGGTATTTCGCCGGAAGCGCGTCCACCGCACCGTTGTACTGAGAATAGGTCATGCCGTCGCCAAAGGCGCTCTCGGCTGAGGTGTTGAGAGCGATCCGTCTGGGGTCACGTTCAGCAACAATGTCGGCGAGGCGCGCCCACTGGTCCGGCTGCTCCTCCGGTGTCCATGACGGCTCGAAAAACCCGCCGAGACCGTAGCGGCTGACCGTCAGGCGTTCGACGCCTTGCTCGGGACCTCGATCAAAAAAGACAAGGATCGTCCGCCTGCGGGCGTGAAAGCTCGTCGCGTTGAGCATGGTGGCGACCACGGGGTCCTCGAGGTACTCCCGCGCAACCAGGATCCACATATCGATCTTCTGCTCACGCATAATCTCAGGGATCAGGGTATCTAAGCGTTCCCCAAGCCATAGATCATGGAGTGCTGCTTGCTCCCTCGGTGACAGAACCGTCGGCGGAGTGGGTTTCAGCTCCGCCTCATCCCGAATTTGTGCCTTCGCTGCGCCCAACGGCAGAAGAGCGAGCATGAGAACCAAAAAAAACCGCACGGTGATTGTCCTCAAGCTGCTTTGAGCGCCTTGGCCTTCTTGGCCGCGGCGCTTTGCGTGCGGATGAAAGCAAAAAAGATGTTCATCTCTGTCTTGGGCGCAAGGCCGTCCGCCAGGCGATTGATGTTCTCATAGAAGAATGCCACCGCGGAGAAACCGTTGAGTGTACGGACCAGTGTCAAGCTCGATTGCGGACCAAAGATCCCAGGTCCGATCGAGAGCTGCTTTTCATAGGACGGAACCTGGTCACGCTCGCCCGATAGGAACGCATTCGGCATGTCCGGGTGCACGCAGAGCGGGCGGGCAATCCCGATGAGATCGGTGGCCCCGCTGGCCAAGGCGTCTTCCATACCTGTCTTGGTGCGGAAGCCGCCGGTGACCATAAGGGGCAGTTTGCTCCGCTCTCGCACGGCCTCGGCGAAGGTGAGGAAGTAGGCTTCACGGCTTTTCGTGCTTTGCCGCTTTCCTTCCTCGTAGCGCTTCTCAAGGCCTGACAGATCCATCATCGCGGGCTGCTCGTAATTGCCGCCGGAGATCTCAAGAAGATCGACGCCGCGCTCTGCCAACCATTCGCAAATGGTGAGCGAGTCCTCCGTCGAGAGACCACCCTTTTGGAAGTCCGAAGAGTTGAGCTTCACTGAGACGACGAACCCGTCCGGTGCATCTGCTTTGATCCGCTCGACGATGGTGAGAAGCGGGCGAGCGCGGTTTTCGAGCACGCCGCCATACTGATCAGTCCGCTGGTTGGCGAGCGGGTTGAGGAAAGCTGACAGAAGATATCCGTGTGCAGAGTGGATCTGGACGCCTGCGAAACCCGTTTCTGCGGCGACGCGGCTTGCGTGCACAAAGCGGTCGATCACATCTTCGACGTCAGCCGCCGTCATCTCCCTTGGTTGGCCAAAGGTGCCGCCCGGCAGACCAAGCGCCACGGCGGAGGGGGCGAGGGGAGAGGGGTTCACATTGGCCGGTGTCTGACGGCCGGCATGGCTGATCTGCATGATCGTGACCGCGCCATGCGCTTGTGAGGCGGCCGCCCAGTCTTTGAACGCCGCCATGCGCGCTTCGTCCTGCGGTCCATCGATCACGACATTACCGGGGTCTTCGAGGTGGTCTTTGTCGACCTGAACGTTGCCCGTGATTTGCAGCCCGACGCCGCCTTTTGCCCAAGTGTCGTAGATCTTTTTGTGGCGAGCGTTCGGGAGCTGGTCGGCATCGGCGAGCTTTTCCGTCATCGCTGCCTTGGCAAAGCGGTTCTTGATCACCGCGCCGCAGGGCAGGGTGAAGGGGGTTCCAAGTGCACTCATAGGGTCACGCTCTCCGGACAGCGGCGCACAGCCTCGGCCGAACGTCGCAGAAAAACCAATGTCTTGCCCCGAACCCGTTCGTCCCGAAAGGGCGAAGGGCATGGCACTCCCCGTCCGAGCCCGATTCGCTGGCGTATCGGGTCATCAGACGCGGGTGATGACGACGGCGCCAAACAGGCGGTGGACTGGTTTCGAAGCCTTCCGTTGATTTCAGCACCAACCCCTGTAGAGCCAACCAGAAAAACCGGCGCGGCAGGCGTCCGGACACAAGGGTCGAGGGAGTTTCTATGATCTTTTCGCTGCTGCTCGTTATCGTGGCGGGCTTTATTGCCGTGGGATACGGCGTGGTCACCACACAGTCTGTTCTTGCAGCGCCTGCGGGCAACGCAAGAATGCAAGAGATCGCAGCAGCGATCCAGGAAGGCGCCTCGGCTTATCTGCGCCGCCAATACATCACGATTGGGATTGTTGGCGTGGTTGTCATGATCGCGCTTCTCGTTCTTTTCCGTGATTGGGTGCCAGCGGTTGGCTTCCTTCTCGGCGCGGTTCTCTCGGGTGCAGCTGGCTTTATTGGCATGCTGATCTCGGTTCGGGCGAACGTCCGGACTACCGAAGCCTCGCGGAACGGTCTGCAGCACGGCCTTGATATCGCGTTCAAAGCGGGCGCGGTCACTGGTATGCTGGTGGCGGGCCTCGCGCTTCTTGGTCTTGCGGTTTACTTCTTCCTCCTCACCGGCCTCTTCGGCATGGACGAGTCGAGCCGTCAGGTGGTGAACGGCCTCGTGTCGCTCTCGCTGGGCGCCTCGCTCATCTCGGTCTTCGCCCGTCTCGGCGGCGGTATCTTCACCAAGGGCGCGGATGTCGGCGGCGACCTCGTCGGTAAAGTCGAGGCCGGCATCCCAGAGGATGACCCTCGGAACGCAGCCACCATCGCTGACAATGTCGGGGACAATGTTGGCGACTGTGCCGGCATGGCCGCTGACCTGTTCGAGACTTACGTGGTGACGATTGCCGCAACGATGGTTCTGGCGTCGATCCTGTTCGCAGGGATCCCGATGGCCGAAGGCGACGGCATCTCAGCCGTGCAGCGCTTCATGCTTTATCCGCTCGCTATTGGCGGCGCCTGCATCCTGACCTCGATTGGCGGCACGTATTTCGTGAAGCTCGGCCAGGGTTCGACCAACGTCATGGGCGCACTCTACAAAGGCCTGATCGCGACCGGTGTGATGTCCGTCGTCGCGCTTCTCCTTGTCACCTCGCTCGTCACGGGCTTCCAGCAGGACTATCAGATTGCTGGTCTCGGCGGCGAAGGGATGCGGACCTTCAACGGCTTCGGTCTGTTCATCTGCGGCATTCTTGGTCTGATCGTCACCGGCGCCATTGTGTGGGTCACGGAGTACTACACGGGTACGGGCTTCCGTCCTGTGAAGTCGGTGGCTGCGGCATCGGAAAGCGGCCACGGCACCAACGTGATCCAAGGCCTCGCGGTTTCGATGGAAGCAACCGCTCTGCCGGCTGTCATCATCATCATCGGTATCATCGCGGCGTTTAACCTCGCAGGCCTCTACGGCATTGCCATCGCGGTCACGACGATGCTGGCGCTGGCCGGTATGATCGTCGCGCTCGACGCTTTCGGCCCTGTGACGGACAACGCAGGCGGCATCGCGGAGATGGCTGAGCTTGAAGGCTCTGTCCGTGACACGACCGACGCTCTCGACGCCGTTGGCAACACGACCAAAGCTGTCACCAAAGGTTACGCGATTGGTTCAGCGGGCCTCGGCGCGTTGGTGCTGTTCGCGGCGTATGCGGAGGACCTTCGTTACTTCGCGGCGCATCCGGAGCAATATCCGTTCTTTGATGGCATCGTGCCAGACTACTCGCTGATTAATCCTTATGTGATTGTCGGCCTCTTTGCTGGCGGTCTTCTGCCGTTCCTCTTTGGCTCCATGGCGATGCAGGCCGTGGGCCGGGCAGCGGCGGCGATCGTCGAAGAGGTCCGTCGTCAGTTCAAAGAGAAGCCCGGCATCATGGAAGGCACAGAAAAGCCTGACTATGCCCAGGCGGTGAACCTCCTCACAGGCGCGGCGATCAAAGAGATGATCATTCCGTCGCTTCTGCCGATCCTCGGCCCCATCGTGGTCTATCTCTTTGTTGGGATGATTGCGGGCACCGCGGCAGCTCTCTCGGCCGTCGGTGCGATGCTCATGGGCGTGATCGTCACGGGCCTTTTCCTGGCTCTCTCCATGACCGCCGGCGGCGGCGCATGGGACAACGCCAAGAAGTATATCGAAGACGGCAACCACGGCGGTAAGGGCTCTGAAGCTCACAAGGCGGCTGTGACCGGCGATACCGTAGGTGATCCGTATAAGGATACGGCGGGTCCTGCTGTGAACCCGATGATCAAGATCACCAACATCGTGGCGCTCTTGCTCCTCGCCTACCTCGCCAGCCTCGGTTAAGCCCAGGGTTCTGAATGATGACGATGGACGCCGTCCTTTTTGATTGTGACGGCGTCCTCGTCGACAGCGAGGTTGTTGGCCTCGAAGACAGTGCGGAGTTTTTGAGGGACAACGGCTTTTCGTGGGGCCCTGACGAACTCATCCGCCGCTTCACCGGTAAGCGTGATGACCGGTTTCGCAAAGAGCTGCTTGAGGGGTATGCGGAGGTTCTCGGCCGCACTCCGACCGAGGCTGAAGGCGAAACCCTCTTTGTTGGTATGATCGAGACGCGCCGCGCCTCGCGCCACCTGATGCAGCCTGTGCCCGGGGCACGGGAGACGCTTGTGATGGTCAGCGCCCTTGGTCTCAAATGCGCAGTTGCATCATCTTCGCGGCAGGTCCATCTCGACAGCAAGATCGAGCGTTACGGCTTCTCACCTTTGGTCTCTCCCCATGTCTATTCAGCGGAGCATGTCGCGCACGGAAAACCTGCGCCTGATATCTTTCTCTATGCGGCAGAACGAATCGGCGCTGACCCCAGCGTGTGCGTTGTGATCGAGGACAGCCCCTTTGGTGTGGAGGCCGGCGTCAACGCTGGCATGCAGGTTTGGGGTTTCACCGGGGGCGGACATTGCCTTGAAGACCATGCAGAGCGCCTGGTTGCGGCCGGAGCGATAAGAATTCACACTTCTCATACTGCACTGCAGCAAGAGTTAACGCTCGTTACTCAAGAACACTAAAGAAAAGATTCGCTTTACTACGCACATGACAAGAGTAAGACAGTTGTGCCGGCAGTGATTCCCCACCCACCACACTGCGGCTTCATGAGGGCGTTTTATCGGGCCCCGTGATCTTTGCGGCGGTGCTGCTCCCCCACGGCACCGCCGCCTTCATGTCTGGGTGCGGAAAACTGCCTGTCTTGCCAGTCTGATGAGCACGGTCTTCCGGCGGGCCCCGGCGATGCGTGATGTGATCGCTTCACGGACGACCGCCCCGCCGAAGCCGTCAGCGATGATCAAACCCTCGTCCCCAGGCAGAAGATTGGTGTCAAAATCTTCGTTCACTGCAAAGAAGAATTGATCGCAATAGTCTTTGTACTCCGGCCACTTGTTGTCGACATCAAAGTCAGCGCGGCAAGACTTCACTTCCACCATAACGATGTCGCCTTTGTCCGACACGCCGGTGATATCGGCGCGCCGTCCATTGGGCAGGGTGAGTTCTGTAAAAGGGGCATAGCCCATATCGACGAGCAGGTTCGCCGCGCCGCGTGTGACCGCCGCGGTGACATCAGGCCTTGGGTCCTGGGCGGGCGTCGGTTCGCCTGCGGGGTTGTCGTCGGACGCGGCGTTCTTCAACCTTGGAATTCAGGCAGCTTCACCGTCAGGCCTTCAAGCTTATCGGTGATCCCGATCTGGCAGCTGAGGCGTGAGCTGTCTTGGCGTTCCGATGCGAAGTCGAGCATCGATTCTTCCATTGGTGAGGGCTCGCCCGTCGCTTCTTTGAACGCGTCATCGACATACACGTGGCAGGTCGCGCAAGCGCAGGCGCCGCCGCAGTCAGCATCGATGCCCGGCACGCCGTGTTTCACGGCCACCTCCATCAGTGTCATGCCGGCCTCGGCGTCCACTTTGTGTTCGGTGCCGTCATGCTCGATGTAGGTGATTTGAACCACGGTGTTCTTTCCTCTTTCGTTTGAGATGGAGAAGCGTCGCGCGCTCAGCTTCTGCAAGGCGAACCTCTCGTGCCGGTTTTTTCAGCGTCAGAAAAGGAGACAGAAGACCTCGGCCGTCGGCTGGCTTCAATTCTCCGCGCAGGCGATTGTGTGACCTTCACAGGCGATCTGGGGGCGGGGAAGACGACGCTCGTTCGCGCCCTCATTCGCGCGAGAGCGGGTGCGCCCATCGATGTGCCCAGTCCGACCTATGCCCTGGTGGAGGCTTACGAATTCGAAACTCCGATCTTCCACGTCGATCTCTATCGCTTGGAGAACCAGGCGGAGGCTTGGGAGCTGGGGCTCGATGATATGTTCGAGACCGGCATCACCCTTGTTGAGTGGCCAGACCGGGCGGAAGAACTCCTGCCCGCAGCGCGGCTCGAGATAACAATCAGCCACCGCGATGAGGGCCGAGACATCGCGTGGCGCCCACTGGGCACAGAATGGACAGAGCGCATGGCGCATTGGGAGAGCACATGAGAGCCGCCGCAGGGCGAGAGGTCAGCCGCGCTGAGGCGAGGGCACGCTTTCTTGCGTCAACGCCGTGGGCCGAGGCAGGGGTTGAGCAGCTCGGCTCTGACGCCTCCATCCGGCAGTATTTCCGCCTCATTGGCGGTCCGCACCAAGCCCTTCTGATGGATGCCCCAACCGCCGCGGTGGAGCCGCCTTGCCCGCCAAGCGCGACGGAAGAGGAGCGCCGTGCGCTCGGCTACGTGGCCATGGTGCGTGGAGCTGGGAACGCGTTGACGGCCTATCGCGCGGCTTCGAGGGTCCTTGATCGGTGTGGTCTTCTCGTGCCGTCGATGGTCGAAATGGATGCTGCGAACGGCTTCGGGATTGTCGAGGATCTCGGCGATGAGAGGGTGGCCCTCGCCGTGTTGAGACCCGGTGAGGAAGAGCGTCTCTACAATGCCGCTGCGGATTCGCTTGATGCACTGCGCGCTGTCACCGCAGCGCCGGGAGACGCCCACGGCTGGTCCTTCCAAACCTACGATGCACTGGCTCTTGAGGCGGAGGCCGCTCTTTTGGAGGAGTGGTTCTTCCCCAAAGTCTTGAACCGAGAGCTCAGCGACGCGGACCGAACAAGGCTTGCAGAAGCTTGGGCAGAGACCATCGCTGGCTTGTCGCCTCCAGTGTCCTGGGTTCACCGCGACTATCATGCAGACAACCTCATCGTTTGCGGCGAGCGGGTCGGGGTCATCGACTTTCAAGACATGATGGTCGGCCAGGCCGCCTATGATTGGATGTCTTTGATTGAGGATGTGCGCCGCGATGTGGATCCAGAGATCCGCAGGAAGCTCTACGAGCGCGGTGTCAGCGGTGCGCGTGACCCAGAAGCTTTCGCCACAGACTATGCGATCCTCGCCGCTCAGCGGAACGCCAAAATCCTTGGGATCTTCGCGCGCCTCGCTCACCGCGACGGCAAGCATCGCTATCTCGACCTTTTGCCGCGGGTTCGCCGGTTCTTTGCTGAGGATCTGAAGCGACCGGCCGTGGCCCCTGTGCGTACCGCGATCAACGACATCGCGCCGGAGCTTCTTCATGCTTGAGGTGACAACGGCCATGGTCCTGGCCGCAGGGCTCGGCACGCGTATTCGCAGCCTCGACCCTGAAACGCCCAAGCCGCTCATCAAGGTGCGCGGCCAGGCGCTGATCGACTATGCCCTGGCAACACTCCAGCGCGGCGGCGTCTCCCGCGCGGTGGTCAATGTCCACCACAAAGCCGAGATGCTCGAAGCGCATCTTCAAGGCCGCGCGGATGTGGAGATTCTCATCTCTGACGAGCGGGGTGAGCGGCTTGAAACAGGCGGCGGCATCGTCAAAGCTTTGCCGCTCCTAGGGTCGGCGCCTTTTTTCTGCACCAACACCGACTCGATCCTTCTCGAAGGCGATCATGCGGCCACGGACGTTCTCAAAGAGCACTGGGATGATGGCGTCGACGCCCTCTTGCTCCTTGCGCGGCTCGACCAGGCGTCGGGCTATGACGGGGCAGGTGACTTCTCCCTGGGCGCGGGCGGTGAGATCCAGCCGAAAGAGGAGGGGGAGGCTTTCGTCTTCACCGGCCTCCAACTTCTGCGCTCGGAGCTTTTCGCTGGCGCCAAGATCGAGCCTGTCTCGACCCGTGCCTTTTGGGCCAAGGCCCAGCAGCAAGGCCGGTTCCGCGGTGTCGTCTATGAGGGCGGCTGGATGCATGTCGGTGACCCCGAAGGCCATGCCCGTGCAGAGGAACGCCTCGCCGCGCTTTAAAACGGAACAAACCAGATGATCCGGGCGGACGAACTTCTCGCCTGGGATGCGCCCCACCTCTTTTCGTTGCCACCTGGCCGTCCTTTCTTTGATGACCTCGTTGCGACCCTGCTCGCTGATCTCAATGATCTGACGCTTCCTCAGACAACGATCTTTCTTCCCTCTCGCCGGGCTGTCCGGGCGTTACGCGAGAGCTTTTCGCGCCGGGCGCGGGGCGAGACGCTGCTCCTGCCGCGATTGATTGCCATCGCTGACCTCAGCGAGGACGATGCTCTCAGTCTTGATGCTGAGCTTCGCCTCGGGCCCCTGGCCGAGGCGCCAGGGCCGTCGACCAAGCGGCTCAAGCTCGCGGGCATCTACCGCGATGCGCGGGCCAGGACTTCGGCAGGCGCGCCGGATTGGGCGACAGCGCTCCGCGCGGCGGACGAGCTTTCTCGCACCTATGATCTTTTGACGGAGCATGAGGTGACATCAGCCGAGCTTGAGGCGCTGGGCGATGATCCCGCTATCGCGGAAAGCGCAGAACACTGGCGTGAGGTTTTATCCGTCATCGGTCTAGCCTCTGAGGCCTGGCCGCAATGGCTGAAGGACGAGGGGTTGGTCGATGCGCGTCGTCGGCGGAAAGACGTGCTCGCTGCGGTCGCCGGAGCTGTTGCGGATGAACGAAGAGGTGGGCCCGCCATCGCGGCTGGGTTCATCGGGACGACCCCGTCGTCGGCTGCCTTTCTTGCCGCTATCGCAAAGGCGCCCCTCGGCGCTGTTGTCTTGCCTGGTCTCGATCGAGATATGACCGACCTTGATTGGTCGAAGATCGAGGCGCCGCATCCGCAATATGCGTATAAAGAGTTTCTCGAGAAGGGCTTTGGTGGCCTCAGCCGAGAGGGCGTGCGAGAACTCTCGGCACCGCAAGAGGAGAGCGAGACCCAGCGCCGGCGTTTGGTGTCGTTAGCCCTCACGCCTGCGGAGACGACCGACACCTGGTATGATCGCTTTGTCCGCTTTCAGAGCGATGGCCACGCAAAGGCCGCTCTCCACGGGCTCGAGGTCGCGATCGCGGCCGATCAAGAGGAAGAGGCGGACTTCGTTGCCCTGACCCTGCGCTCTGTCCTCGCTGAACCGGGAAAGTCCGCGTTCCTCGTCACCGCCGATCGGACCCTGGGCCGCCGGGTGGCGGCCAAGATGCGCGGCTGGGGCATTGATATCGATGACAGCGGCGGCGCTCCGCTGTCCGGGTCGTTTCGCGCGACGTTTCTGCGCCTTGTTGCGCGATTGATGGCAACGCCTTCTGATCCCATCGCGCTGGCGGGGTTGATCCATCACCAGCTGTTCGGTCTCGGTCTTGAAGCCAAAGACCGTGTGCCGATGGTCCGCAGCCTTGATCAGTGGCTTCGCGGCCGTCCGCCCCGCGATGGATGGGACGGCCTCAAACAATCCTTTGCCGATCCATGGCGGCCCGCCGCCCGGCACTCCACAGAGGAGAACACGCAGCGCGCGCTGGGCCTCATCGAGCGTCTGGCTTCTGTCTTTCAACGGGAACTCTCCGCCGCCGGCAGCTTTGGCGGTGATATGCTGAGGGCGCATGTGGCGATCGCGGCTGCTCTTGCGGCGCGCCCCGAGACGCCGGGAGAAGAACTTCTCTTTCGCTATGAAGACGGTGAGGCGCTGGATGATCACCTGAAGGCTCTTAAGTCTCGCGAAGATCTCATCCCAGCCGTACCCATAGACCAGTACCCTGATCTGTTTGACGCTCTGCTCCAGGGCCCTGCCTTCCGCCCACCGGGAGGGCAGCATCCGCGCCTAGCCATCTACGGCGTTCTGGAGGCGCGGCTCCAAACCGCTGACCTCGTCATCGTCAGTGGTCTGCAGGAAGGAGTCTGGCCGGGCGACGAAGTGGTCGACCCGTTCCTCTCGCGCGGTATGCGTAGGGCGCTGGGTCTGCCGTCCCCCGACGAAGATGTCGGCCGGGTGGCCCATGACTTTGCCAATTTTGCATCGACCCCCAACGTGCTTCTCACGCGATCAGAACGGCAGGGCCGGTCTCCAGCCAAGCCGTCACGTTTCATGGTCCGTTTAGAGAGTTTCTTGAAGGCGTTGGGCGAGGACGCGGCATCGGTCTTTGCCCATGACCGTTTGCGAACCTGGGCGCATGCTCGCTACGAGGCTGAAGGCTCCGGCGCGCCGGCCCCGCGCCCTGCGCCAGCGCCGCATCCACGGCACCGTCCGCGCAAGCTTTCGGTGAGTGAGGTTGGGACCTGGCGACGTGATCCTTATGCGATCTATGCCAAGCGCGTTCTCGGTCTGCGTCCGCTTCAAAGCTACAATGCGCCATTCTCTGTTGCCGATCGCGGTACCCTGCTGCACGCGCTTTTGGAGAACGCCGTGCAAGAAGGGGCGACGGGGTCAAGCGAAACCATCGCGCAGCACCTACGCACCTTGATACCATCAGTGATCGATACGTTCGATATGCCGCGGATACAGAGGATTCTCAACAATGGTTTCCTAGATCGCGCCGTTGATGCCTTTGCGGCCTTTCAAAGCAAGGCGGCGGTTTTAACCGACCCACTGGCCGTGGAAGTCGATGGCCGCGTGGCGCTCAAGTACGGTGACGACGAGATCATCATCAGTGCCCGTGCTGACCGGATCGATCGGGCGACGGAGGGCTATCACCTCATCGACTACAAGACAGGCGCCGGATCATCTCTCAAGGCGGAGGCGGCTGGCTTTTCGCCGCAGCTGTTCCTCTCGGCGATGATCGCAAAGGCAGGGGGATTTGAAGGGTGTGCGGAGGGACCTGTTTGGCAGATCTCCTTTTTGCCGCTCAGCAAGGCCACGGATCTCTTCAAAGATGACCTTTCCCGCGACAACACCGCTGCCCGCGGCGACGACCTGGCTGAGCGCCTTGCGGCATTCGAGGCAGCATTCCGCCCCTGGCTGCAAGAGCAAGTTCTGACGCCGTCACCCATGCCGTCCCAAGTCCGTCCCTTCGAAAGCCATATCGTCGGCGACTACGACCATCTGGCGCGGCGAGGTGAATGGTTGAGGTCGTCGGATGGCTGACGAACGAAACGATCTCTCTCGCACGGCGGCGATCCAGCGGGCAGTCGGAGACCCACACCGGTCCGCATGGGTGTCGGCCAATGCGGGTACGGGCAAAACCTACCTGCTCGTCCGGCGCGTGATTAGGCAACTCCTGGCCGGAGCTCCTCCGCACACGATTGTCTGTATCACCTTCACGAAGGCTGCGGCGTCAGAAATGGCCGACCGCCTCTTAACGCTCCTCAGTGAGTGGGCGCTGATGCCGGATGATGAGCTGACCGTGGCCATCCTGGACGCCACGGGTGATAGACCGTCATCGGAGGACCTTCCTCGGGCGCGGCGCCTTTTCGCGCAGGCGCTTGAAACGCCCGGTGGTTTGAAGATCCAGACCATCCACAGTTTCTGTGCGTCGCTCCTGGGCCGTTTCCCGGCGGAGGCTGGCTTGACGCTCGGCTTCCGCGCGCTTGAGGATGATGAGGCCGCGCTTCTCTTGCGCGAGGCCGTGCATGAGGTGGCGGACGCTGCTTCTGCGCCGGATCATCCGCTCCATGAGCACTTCGTCTCTGTCGCGACGCGTTTTCAGGGCGAGACGGACGAAGGCTTCTCGATGGCCCCCAGCCTCGAAGCTGCGCTAGCCACCTACTCGACCAAGAGCCGTGGTCTTCTTTCCTTCACCGGGATCGTTGCTGGCGGCATCAATGGCGCGCTACGCGACGTCCTTGGACTTGGGCCGGACGATGATCACGACCAACTGCAGCAGGCATGCCGGGAGGGCCTCGACCTTCCATTCATCCGTGAGGTGATTGGCGTTTTCTCAGAGGGTGGCGCGAACGCCAAAAAGCTTGCGCAGAAGATGGAGGCAAGCCTCGAGACATCAGATCTCTCGCGCTTTGCCGATGACGCCTTCGTCTTCAAGGCTGACGGCGGAGTCCTGTCCCGCGTCGGCGATAAAGCGTCAAAGGCCGCGATCCACAATTTTGATACGCGGTGGGCTGAGCTTGTTGAGCACTTCTCTGCGTACAGGGATCGGGTGCATGCCGTCCGGGTGTTGGACGAGAACCAGGACTTTATGGTTCTCGCGCTAGCCTGCATCACATCCTACGACGCGAAAAAGAAGTCTCGAGGCGGATTGGATTTTGACGACTTGATTGAGGCGTCTCTCGCGCTCCTTCAAAATGTCGGTGGTTCATGGGTGCGGTTCAAACTCGATCAGGGTATCCGCCACGTTCTGCTGGATGAGGCGCAGGATACGTCGTTGGCGCAGTGGAACCTGTTCGCGGAGTTGGTCAGTGAGGTGACGGATACCGATCCAGAAGCGGCGGGTCTCGACGAACCCTCGACGCTTTTTGTTGTCGGCGACCCCAAACAATCGATCTACGCCTTCAACGGTGCGGAGGCGGCGCTGTTTGAGGCCAATCGCCAGGCCTATGACGCGCGCCTCGCCGGCCGGTTGGTGCGTAAGGATCTCTTTCTCTCCTTCCGCACGGCCCAGCCCGTGCTTGATATTGTCGATCAAGTTTTCGCACCTGGTGGCCCGGGCGGGATGCCGTCGCCCTATGAGCGCCATCGCGCACGGTGGTCGGATCGTCCGGGATCGGTTGAATTGTGGCCAGCGCTTGAGAAGCCTGAGAAGACAGAGCTGCCTGTGTGGGATTTGCCGGTTGACCTTCCGCAGGAGGACAGCATCGACCGAATGGCCGCACGAGCCATTGCCGAGGACATCCGGCGCCGCATCGGCGCGCAGGAGCGGCTGGCGAGCAAGGGCGGCCGGGCCGTCTCCGCGTCTGACTTTATGATCCTGCTCCAACGGCGCTCGGCCCGCTTTCGCGAGGTGATCAGGGCGCTTGATGAGGCGGGTGTGCCCTGCGCTGGGACGGATCGCATCCGGGTCGGTGATGACGTTGCCGTCAAGGATCTGATCTCGCTTCTTCGATTTGCTTGCAACACGGATGATTGCTTGAGCCTTGCGGAGCTTTTGAAGTCGCCGTTCTTTGGCTTCTCTGAGGACGAGCTCTTTCTGCTTGCCCACGATCGCGGTCCAGTCCGGCTCTGGCGGGTCCTGCGGGACCGTGCGCAGGGTGAGGGTGATGCCGCAAAGCGCTGCGCAAGCGTGGCGGCTGAACTCCAAAACGCGCTGGATGAAGGCAACCGCCGCGGGCCCTATGCGTTGATGACGGCGCTCCTTGATGTCGGTGACCCGTTGACCGGCCGTGCCCGGATGATGGGGCGCTTGGGGGCAAGTTTCCGAGAGCCTGTGGCCGCACTTCTCGATGAAGCCTTGGCGTTTGAGGATGCTGAGCCGAGGAGCCTTCACGGTTTTCTCCACCGTGCTGAGACCATGCGTGCAGAGATCAAACGAGAGGTGAGCGACGAGGGCGCTGGCGTGCGTGTGATGACAGTGCACGGCGCCAAGGGTCTTGAGGCCCCAGCGGTCTATCTGGCCGATGCGGACTACGTCCAGTCGAGCGCCAGCCATTGGCGGCGCGAGGCCTTTGTCAAAGTCGCGTTTCCCGATCTTGGTACAGAGCTTCCTATGTTGCTCCCCACGAGCAGCCGAGAGGATTGCCCGGCGACCAAGGACTGGCGTGAGCAGGGCGACGAAGCGCGCCTTCAGGAGTATCGGCGGCTGTTCTACGTCGCAGCCACCCGGGCTGAGGAGACGCTGACGATTTGCGGCGGCAAGCCTGATGCAAAGCCTGAGAGTTGGTACGCTTTGGCGACCAAGGCGTTTGAAGGCCTCGCGTCGTCATCCTCATATACGGAAGCAGCGAACACTGACGGTGCCGTCGTGCGGCGCTATGCCAAAAAAGGTGCCATGCCCGATGAACAGGCAGGCGTGCGAGAGGAGCCCCCATCCTTCGATGTTCCGGGTTGGATCCATCAGCAGGCTGCGGAGGAGCCAAAGGATCCCGTCCTTTACCCGTCGGCGCTTGGCGGTGACGAGTGGCAAACGTGGACGGAAGGCGAAGTGGCACCCGCGACCAGGTCCGATGCCCGAGCGAGAGGGCTGCTCGTGCACAAACTGCTCGAGCTTCTTCCGGATCGGCCAGAGGCGGACCGGTTACCCACAGCAAATGCGGTCGCCGCACGCTTTTCACCAGCCGTTGAGGATAGTGAGGCGCTCGTGTCGGACGTACTGACGCTGCTCAACGATCCAGCGCTGTCGCCCCTCTTTGCGCCTCAAGGTCTCGCTGAAGTGTCTATACAGGGCATGGTCGATGGTAAGATGGTCAGTGGGCAAATGGATCGGCTACTCATTGAAGAGCATCAGGTCACGGTTTTGGAGTACAAATCATCCGCTCGGGTCCCGAAGGATAAGGGCGATATCCCAGAGGCGCATCGCAAGCAGGTGGCCGCTTACCGGATTCTGGTCGAGGACCGATACCCCGATCGTCCGGTCCGAACGGTTTTGCTTTATACCGCGGGTCCGGTCGCCTATGACGTGTGATCAGGAATCATGGCGGGGGCTTCAGAAACTTTCAGCTCTTGCGCGGACGAAAACCGTCCATAACTCACGGCGTCGCGAAAGGATCCCACGATGAGCACCAAAACTGTGACCGATACGAGCTTTTCTGACGATGTGTTGAGTGCCGAGGGGCATGTTCTGGTCGACTTTTGGGCGACCTGGTGCGGCCCTTGTAAGCAGATTTCCCCGGCGCTTGAGGAGATTGCCACCGATATGGCCGGTGATCTGACCGTCGCTAAAGTCGATATCGACGAGAACCCCAACACCCCTGGCCAGTACGGCGTGCGCGGTGTGCCAACCCTGATGATCTTTAAAAACGGTGAGCTTGTCTCGACCAAAGTGGGTGCGGCACCGAAGTCCCAGCTTGAGGCTTGGATCAAAGAGACGGTCAGCGCCTAAGCGCCAACCCTATCCTCTAGGAAGCGGCGGCGACGGGTTTCGGCTCATCGTCGCCGTTTTCCGTTTCTGGCTTTGCGGCTTCTTCGTCTGATGCGCTGTTGAGGTCGTTCTCTGCGACGGTCTCGAGCGCAGCCGATTTGTCACCATCCTCATCGGCCTCGACTTCTTTCGGTTCCGGTTCGGGCGGCGGGGCGAGGAGGGCGCGGACCTCTTCGATATCAAGCTCTGGGGTTTCAACCTCAAGCGGCGGCGGTGCGAGCCGTTCATGCTCGCCAAACTCGCGGATGAGGCGGCGCCAGCCTTCTGTTGTGTACTGAAAATCACCGTCCTGACCGGGGATGAAATCAAGCGGCGCGTTGGCGGCCTTGGCCTTCCAGGCCGCCGCAGCCTCAGCGCCGTACCGGGTCTCTGTAATCTCAGCCATCAAGGAAAGGACGCGGCGGCTCGCGCGGCCTTTCAGAAGCGGCTCCAGCGTTTCTTGGGCAGCGCTCGCCTGACCACCTTCGAGTTGGACCTGGGCGAGCAGCAGCTGACTTTCTGGATGCTCCGGCTTTTTCTCCGCAAGCTTCATAAGACGACCCGAGACGCGCTCTTCGCGCTCATGCTCAAAGATCCGGCGCATGACCGCGGCGAGGCCAGGGTGCGGCTCAGCGGCCCAGGCGTCGCCAAGGATTTTGACCGCGCGCGAACGGCGCCCGGCTTTCACCTCGGCCTCTGCAGCAATCGCTGCTGCGGGCGTTAGCGTTGGCGCTTTCTTGAGCGCCGCTTCTGCATCTTTTAGCGCCGTGTCCTGATCATCGGACTCGCTCGCGGCAAAGGCTTGCGCGGTGAGAAGGGCGCCTTCGATGCGTTTGAACTCTGGTCCATCCGCCGCGCCGTTTTGCCGAGCACGACCGATAGCGTGGATCGCGTCACCCCATGCGGCACGCTCCAGACTGAGAGAGAGGACGCTCTCAAAGGCCCAGGACGTGCCCGGACGAAGCTCAAACGCCCGTTCGGCATAGGCGCGCGCTTCTTCCTGGTCGCCGCTCGCGAGCGCATGGAGATACAGACCGCGTAGGCCCAAGAACTCCGTCTCCGGCGCTTCCAACATGCCTGCATAGGCGGCCTCAGCTGTCACACGGTCCCCTGCAAGCTGGGCCGCTTGTGCGGTGAGGAGACGGGTGAGGGCAGGCTCATTGAGGCTGTTTGATGCAGTCCGCGCGTGGCGCTGGGCATCGGCTGCGTCGCCCGCGGCGACAGCTTCTAGCCCACGGGTCAGGGCCATCATGCCGCGCGCACGTTTGATGTCCTCTGAGCGTCGGCGCAGGCGCGCAGGCAGGCTTGTCAGCCAACTGACGATCTGGCCACCGAAGAAAAACGTCAACGCCGCGATGATCGCCAAGCCGACGAGGAGCGCGGTAGGCAGCTCAACCTGCGTGCCCTCCCAACGGATCACAGCAAAACCGGTCACGCCCGTCAGGAAGGTGATCACCCCGGCCGCGGCGATCACCAACAGAATGTAGATAAGGATCCTGATCATCGGGCCACCTTAGGCGCCGCGCCGCCTTAGCCGCGGCGAGGAGCGGTCACTTGCTGTTCCAAAGCGCGCAGTCCGCGGCTGGCGATTGCCTTCGCCTCCGCAACAGCGACCCAATCAGCAAAGGCTGTTTCGGCAGAGCCTTCAAGCTGTGACAGCTCTTGCGTTGCCGCACCGAGATCCCCGCCTTCAAGGCGATGCTCGGCGCGAGCGATGACAGCACCGACGCTGTCGCCTTCGACCTCGCCCACCGGGCGGACGGTGAAGAGGCCAGCAAGGTTGGCGAAGAACTTATCAAGGGCACCGTCGGCGCTGTCGCGCTTGGCGCCAGCCAGGGCTTCGCGGGCCGCCTCGTCAAAGCTAGCGCGCATCGCGTCGTTGGATGGCAGGCCTTGGTCAGCGTAGGGGCGCAGTTCAGTGAGCTCCGTCCGGCCACCGGTGATCGCTTCGATGGCGTTGAGCTGCCGCCGGAAGGGCTGGCCTGCATCAATGCGGTCGCCAAGCTCAGTCACTGCGATCAGAAGGGCGCCGCGCTGGGCCACAGCGACGTCACGGGTCTGGAGCTGCTCAATGCGGGTATCGAGCTGCGAGATCTGGGCCTGTGAGGCTTGCTGTTGCGCGTTCAGGGACTGCTGGATTTCCGCAAGCCGACGATCCGTTTGCTGAAGGGCAGCCTGCGTCTGGCTGAGCTGGGTGCCGATGGCTTGCTCGGTCTGCTGCAGTTGCGCCTGGGTTTGAGCCACCTGGGCTTGGGCCTCGGCAAAGCGCGTGTCGATGACCTCTTCCGTCTGCGCCAGCACGTCGGACGTCACGCCCTGGCGCACATCGTCCGACACATTCTCAACGATGCTGGCCACGTTCTGAACGATCTCGCGGCGGAGGGTTTCGATCTGCTCATCAGGAATGACGGCAACAGGAGCAGGGGCGGCTTCTGCAACAACCGCAGGCTCTTGCGCTTCTTCGGGCGCAGGTTCGGCAGGCTGCGGGGCAGGTGCCGGTTGCGCCTCGGCGTACTCTTCAGCGGCTGCGCGCCGTTCAGCGGCACGTTCGTCCGCAAGGCGACGAAGGCCAGCAATCCGTTCGCGTGCTGCTTGTTCTTCGGCGGCTGTTGCCGCGGCAAGAGCAGTCTGCCGCTCAGCTTCGCGCTCCTCGGCCAGGCGCTGGAGGCCTTCGGCACGTTCTGCTTCCGCGGCCGCAGCGGCTGCTGCAAGGGCGGCCTCGTCGACTACAGGTTCTTCGGCTTCAGCAACCGCTTCGGGCTCTTCGGCTTCAACTGCAGCAACATCTGCTTCGCTTTCGTCTGTCGTCAGATCATTAAGCGCTGCGACGAGAGCTGCGGCTTCAGACTGATCTTCGGGTGCTTCGGCGACATCAGCGGGCGCCTCGACGGGTTCTTCTGTGTCAACGACCTTGGCCACCTCATCTTCAACGACGGGCGCAGGGGCTTCGGCGATAACCTCTTCCTCGGCCGCAGGCTCTTCAGCGGGCAGAGCGGGTTCTTCGGCCTGCGGAGCAACAGCGGGCACGGTCGTGTCAATTGGGCCGCTAGCGTTGCGCGGCGTCGGGAATAGGATCGTGCTTTCTTCGCCTGCGTCGGAAATGACGATGCCGTCTTCGTCGACAAGGGCGGTGTCTTGGTTGCCGCTCACGACAATCACGGTGCCGACAATAACCGCCGCAAGAACCGCCACCGCGTAGAATGGCATGTTCGAGCCGCCCTTAGCCTCTTCGGTTTCTTCCTCCGTAGGCGTGTCAGCAGCCGTTTCGGTCTCTTCGACCCCGACGGGTTCCTCGACCAGGTCCGCCTGATCCTCGACGATCTCTGCATCGACCGCCGTGTCGTCCTCGTCTGCGGCTTTCGTCTCGTTGTCTTCGTTTTGCTTGTCGTTGTCGGTCATCACACCCATGGCCCCTTTGAGACATCGTTCCGCGCTTGGGTGATGGCTCACCCGCCGCCGCTTATGTGCCGCCGGAAGAAAGGGAGTCAACGAACTGGGTGAGGTTCCCGGGCTCAGTTTGCCGAACAGATCGGTAAGGTAGCGATGCCCTGGCGGCCGCAGCGATCCTGGGCCCGAAGCAGGCGGCGTCGAGGCCGCTTGCGGCATCGTTGAGGCCCGCATCCGCGACCAATTGCGCAAAGACTTCTGCAGCTCTGACGGAGAGCAGCGTGACCAGCTTCTCTCCCTCGGCCCGCAAGAAAGACTTCGCCTTCTCAGGCAGGGAAGTTTCGGCCTCTGCGCGGTAGATCACGACCCGGTGGTAGAACATTCCTCGGCCCTTGAAGGCTGGCCCCAGGTCTCGGGCGACATCCTCTCCGGTGAGATGCAGGACGGTGGATTGCGGCGGCAAAAGCTCCACAAGGCGTTCGTCCGCCTCGCCGCTTCCGGTGGCCACAACCTTAAGCCCTTCGGCCGCGGCTGCTTCTGCCGTCGCGGTACCGACGACATAGGCCGGCAACGCCTTGGCCCCCTGAGGCAAGAAACGTGCGGCCCGCGGTGATGTCAAAAGAAGCGCGCTGGCTTCTGGGAGTTCTCCGTGTTCTTCCGGCACGATCCGAAAGAGCGGCGCCACGACTGGCTCAAGGCCTTTGTTTTGGAGAAGCCTCGCGAGCTCGCCTGCCTCAGGCTGGGGGCGCGTGACCAGGACGCGCGGCGTCTTAGGCGATGCCGAGGGCAAGACGGATCTCTGGGCCGATGTCGCGGAGCAATAGGTTGGCATAACGTTGCCCGGCGTCCGCAGCGCGGTTGTGATCAGAAGCAGAAAAACGCTCCTCGAGGAACGCTCTATGCTTCCCATCAACGCTCAAGATCTCGGCCGCAAACTGAACCTGCGCACCATCGGCCGTCGCGAGCCCCGCCATCGGCGTGCGGCATGAGCCATCAAGCCGCGCGAGGAACGCGCGCTCCACAGCGGACGCCATCGCCGTGGCTTCGCAAGTGATCGCGGCACAAAGCGACAGAACATCCTCGTCGCCTTCGCGCGCCTGAACACAGAGAACGCCTTGACCCAGTGCAGGGATCATCTCGCCAGGGTCCATAACCTGCCGTTTGACGTCATCGCGCCCAAGACGGCGGAGGCCAGCTTCGGCCAGGAAGGTGCCGTCCGCCTCTCCGCGCGTCAGCTTCTCAAGCCGCGTCTGCACATTGCCGCGGAACGGAACGATCCGAAGATCGGGGCGCAGCTGCCGCACCTGCGCTGCTCTCCGGACCGAGCTGGTGCCCACGGTCGCGCCCTCTGGCAGCTCGCGAAGATGGATGCCCTCGAGTGTGACAAAGGCATCGCGTGGATCCTCTCGCGGCGGGACCGCGGCCAGGGTCAGCCCCGCTGGCATAGCGGCGGGCATGTCCTTCATCGAATGCACGGCGATGTCGGCTTCACCCGAGAGGAGCGCGGCCTCCACCTCTTTCACGAACAGGCCTTTGCCGCCGACATCGGCCAACGTGTCTTGGAGGTTCTTATCGCCGCTCGTCACATAGGTTTTGAGCGGAAACTGTTCCTCCCAAGCGTCTTCAGGCAGCTCTGCGGCACGGCCCAGCATGGCGCGCACGGCCACCGCTTGGGCAACGGCTAAGGGGGACTGGCGGCTCGCGATCACGATGGGTTTGTGCATACTCGGCGGGGTGCTAGGCGCCCCGCCATGGTCCAGCAAGGGCAGAGCCCCCGTCTTATCCTCGGTCTCGAGAGCAGTTGCGATGACACCGCCGCGGCAGTGTTGCGGATCGGTGAGCGGGTCGAAGTGCTCTCGTCGGTGGTGCGCGGGCAAGACGCAGCCCACGCGCCTTACGGCGGCGTGGTCCCTGAGATCGCGGCCCGAGCCCATGCCGACGTTATTGACCGTGTGACCATGGAAGCCCTCGCAGAGGCGAATGTTACGCTGTCAGACATCGAGCTGATCGCCGCCACCGCTGGTCCTGGTCTCATCGGCGGGGTGATGGCCGGTTTCACGTTCGCGAAGGGCTTGAGCCTTGCCACCGGCGCGCCGCTGGTTCCTGTGAACCATCTTGAGGGCCATGCGCTCTCAGCGGGTCTCGAAACCGAGATCGAGGGACAAGCGCTTCTGCTCCTCGTCAGCGGGGGACACAGCCAGCTTTTGCTCGTCGACGGCCCGGGGCAGGCCAAACGGCTCGGCACGACGATCGACGATGCGGCGGGTGAGGCCTTTGACAAGACCGCGAAGCTTCTTGGCCTTGGCACGCCAGGCGGTCCGGCGATTGAACGGCTCGCCAAGAACGGTGACAGCGGACGGTTCCCGATGCCGCGTCCGCTTCTTGGTCGGGATGGGTACGATTTCAGTTTTTCTGGCCTCAAGACTGCGGTTCGTCAGGCAGCTGAGGCGGCAACGCCCCTCAGCGAGCAAGACCGCGCCGATCTTTGTGCGTCCTTCCAACAAGCAGCGATCAATCACCTCGCAAGCCGCACCGCTGCGGCATTGGAAGCAACAGGCGCCAAGACGCTGATTGCTGCTGGCGGTGTGGCGTCGAACCAAATCCTCCGTGCCCGGCTTGAAGAGACAGCCGAGAGTCTGGGCGCCCGTTTTGTGGCGCCGAGCCTTCGGTACTGCACCGACAACGCAGCTATGATAGGATATGCGGGGTACCTTCTTCACGAGGCGCGCCAGTCGCCGACGCAAGAGGCTGCCCTGGCGTTGGCGCCGCGGCCGCGTTGGCCCCTGGATGAGGAGGCTGCGCCGATGGTGGGGACGGGACGGCGAGGGGTGAAAGTCTGATGGCGGACGACAAGCCGATTTTTGTGGCCGGTGCGGGGGCTTGGGGAACGGCGCTTGCGGTGCTTCTCGCGATGCAAGGTCGTCACGTGATCCTCTGGTCACGGAGTAAAGACCAAGCGAACGCGCTGAACGAGAGCCGCGAGAACCGAAAGTACCTTCCTGGCATTGATCTTCCGCCTTCTCTTGAAGCCACTGACGATCTCGCTGAAGCTGCGAATGCAGAGGCTCTGATCTTCGTTGTCCCGGCCCAGCATACGCGCCGGGTGCTGACGGAGTTGCGCGCGGCAACGGATGCGGCGCCGCTCCCCGTTGCGCTTTGCTGCAAGGGGCTTGAGCGAGACACGCTCGCGCCGATGCATCACGTTCTTGAGGACGTGTGGCCGGAGGCTGAGCCCGCAGTTCTATCGGGTCCGAGTTTTGCTGCCGATGTTGCGCGGGGCTTGCCCACCGCTGTGACCCTCGCGGCACCGACACCAGCGGCGCAGACCTTCTGGCTTGACCGTCTCGCGACCTCCTCTTTCCGGCCCTATGCGAGTGACGATCTCATGGGGGTCGAGCTTGGCGGCGCGGTCAAAAACGTGCTGGCCATCGCTTGCGGTATCGCGATCGGCAAGGGCTTCGGGGAAAGCGCCAAGGCGGCTCTGATCGCCCGCGGCTTTTCGGAGTTTCAGCGGCTGGGCCGTGCGATGGGCGCGCGCCCAGAGACCATGGGCGGGCTTTCCGGGCTCGGCGATCTCGTGCTGACCGCGAACTCCCAACAATCACGGAACTTCTCACTCGGTTACGCGCTTGGGCAGGGGATCTCCGCCAAGGAGCATCTCGCCCAATCAGGCTCTGTCGCCGAGGGCGCCGCGACGGCCGGGCCGCTCGTGCGCCTGGCCAAAGACAAAGGCATCGATCTGCCGATCGCCTCGGCCGTCGCATCAATCCTGGATGACGGCGCCAGCGTTGATGAGGTCATTCTCGACCTCATGAACCGCCCGCTGACGCGCGAAGCGTAAGATCAGTCGAAATCGCCTTCGCGGCAGAAACGGCCTGAACGGATGCGTCCCGATCCGGCAAGGTAGCCCGTCTCAAAGGCGCGCGCGCCGCTCTGCGCCAGCCGTTGGTAGCAGAGGTCGTAATTGCCTTGATAAGACAGCGCCGCTGTCAGGATCCTATCCTCTTCTTCCGTGCGGACCGTGCTGAACTCTGCCTGGGCATCAAGCTCGCGCCCGGGACGAGACGCTTTGCTGGAGCCAAGTTCAAAACCCAGCTGATAGCACCCGCAGCTCGTGCTGGTGGCTGGTTCCTCGTCCGGCCCACTCGCCTCGATCAGGGCTTCACTGCGCTGCGCCGCCCGCGTCTCTGGGTTGTTGAGCCAAGCAAATGTGAAAAAGCCCATGCCGACGAGCGTGACCAAGGCAACAAGGATACCGCCGAAGAGCATGTCTGTTCTGGTCATCGAAAACCGCCCACCCGTCTTTCGTCAGGCCCTTCTACCCCGATCGGCGCGTTAAGAAAAGCGTAAGGTCGGCCTGCCGCAGGTCTTCGCAAAAACTGGCGACGGGATGCGGGTTATGCGCTTTCCAGGCTCGCCTTGCGTTCGCTTGCGCGCCGTTTGACGCTTTGGGTTTTGAGCTGGCCGCAGGCAGCGCCGACGTCGCGGCCCCGCGGCGTGCGAATGGGGCTTGCGTAGCCTGCCTTGTTCACGATCTCGGCAAAGGCCTCGATCCGGCCCCAGTCGGAGCACTCATAGGGGCTGTCCGGCCAAGGGTTGAACGGGATCAGGTTGATCTTCGCCGGGATGCCCTGAAGCAGCCGAACGAGTTCCCGCGCTTCGGCATCGCTGTCATTCACGCCCTTGAGCATGACATATTCGAACGTGATCCGCCGCGCATTCGACGTACCCGGATAGTCGCGACACGCCTGAAGAAGCTCTTTCAGCGGCCATTTCTTGTTGATCGGCACCAGGACATCACGAAGCTCATCGCGCACGGCATGCAGACTGATCGCCAGCATAGCCTCGGTCTCGTTCCCAAGGGCATCCATCTGGTTGACGACGCCCGAAGTTGAGACGGTGATGCGGCGCCGGGAGATCGAAATCCCTTCGCCGTCGCTGATCACGTCGATCGACTTTGCGACGCCTTCAAGGTTATAGAGCGGCTCACCCATCCCCATAAAGACGATATTGGTCAGCTGCCGGTCGTCGCGGCCCGACGGCCATTCGTCGATATCGTCCTTACACGCCAAAACCTGCAGCACGATTTCCTCAGCCGTCAGATTGCGGACCAGCGCTTGGGTACCGGTATGGCAGAAGGTGCAGTTGAGGGTGCAGCCCACCTGGCTCGACACACAAAGCGCCCCGGCCCGGCCAACCCCTGGGATGAACACAGCTTCCGCTTCGATCCCTGGCGCAAAGCGGAGAAGATACTTCCGGGTGCCGTCATTGGAGATCAGACGCTCCACGATCTCCGCCCGCGGAATGCGATACCAATCGCTCAGCTTCTCGCGCATGGCTTTGCTGATATTGGTCATCGCCGCGAAATCGCTGACGCCGAAATTGTAGATCCAACCCCAAACCTGGCGCGCCCGCATGCGCGCCTCCTTTTCCGCAAGGCCGAGGTCGTCGGCAAAGCGCGCGGCGATCTCCTTGCGGGTGAGGCCGATCAACGACGAGCGTTGGTCCGTTGCATCGACGGGGGCGAGGTTCAAAAGCGTGGTCAAAGCGATGCCTTGTGGAAAAACGAACGCGCCCGTTACCGCTTCAGGGGCGCAGCCTCAAGCATAGTCTTGATTGGCGCCTAAAGGAATTCAGCCCGTCTTTCGCCGCACGAACTTGAGGCCCGACCAGTCCTGGTCGACGGCGCAGACCTTCACATCAACAAACCCCAAAGGAAGGATCTCTGTGCGCAGGTCGTCTTCGGTCAGATCTTTGAAGAGGCTGGAGCTCTTCTTGGGCCACGAGATCCAGATCATGCCGCCGTCAGCCACCTTGCCGAGCGCCGTTTCTAGCCGCTTTTGAAGGTCAGCGCGGTGGGCGCAAAAGAGGTGGACCACATCGGCTGTCTTGGCCCGCTGACGAAAAACAACCTCGTCGCTGCCTGGCAGAAGCTCTTTGTAGTGCGGCGGCGGGTTGATGGGCAGGCACACCATGCCCGGTTTCAGCCCCATTTTCTGGGTCAGCGACTTGCCCGAATAGCCGTGGGTCGCAGCGGGCGGCATCGCTAACCGTCGTCCTCAAACTCAAGAATATCGCCAGGCTGGCAGTCCAGGACCCGGCAAATCTTTTCCAAGGTTGTGAAGCGCACAGCTTTCGCCTTCCCCGTTTTGAGGATCGATAAATTGGCGATCGTGATGCCCACTCGGTCTGACAACTCGGTCAGCGACATATCGCGTTCGGCCAATATCTTGTCCAAGGTCACGCGGATGGTCACAAACAGGGTCCGTCTTCATCGATTATCGAAATGCGGCCGTGTCCATGAACGATCCGTCACGAAGCCGCAACCAGCTATAGCGTTGTTCGCACCACCGGGGGACCGAGATGCACCTATTCCCAGATAATATTTTGGTTCTCGCCACGCGCAATGAGGGCAAGGTTGCGGAAATGAAACGCCTTTTGGACGGTCGCGGCATCGAGGTGACAAGTGCTGCGGCGCTGAACCTCCCCGAGGTTGAGGAGACCGGGACGACGTACGAGGACAACGCGCTTCTGAAGGCCGTATCCGGCGCCAACGCTTCTGGCCTGGCCGTTTTGGCCGATGACTCAGGCCTTTCTGCCGATGCGCTGGGCGGTGCGCCGGGGGTCTACAGTGCTGACTGGGCCGGTGAGCCGCGTGACTTCGGCCGGGCGATGGCGCGGCTCGAAGATGAGGTGAAGGCCGCTGGCGACGAACGCGGCGCTGGTTTTGTGAGCCTCCTCATCCTTCGCTGGCCGGATGGGCGACAGATCACCGCACGGGGTGAGGTGCGCGGCCGCCTGGTCTTCCCGCCGCGGGGCGAGGGCGGCTTTGGCTATGACCCCTGTTTCATTCCAGAGGACGCTGACCGCACATTCGGTGAGATGTCTCCTGAGGAAAAGGCGGGCTACTCCCACCGCGGCCGCGCCATGCAAACGCTGATGGCGGAGCTTTTCGATTGAGGCCGCTTGGTCTCTACGTTCATTGGCCCTTTTGCCGACGTCTTTGTCCGTATTGCGATTTTACCATCGCGAAGGCGCGGGATGTGGACGTGGCGGCATGGACTCGTGCGTTTACCGAGGATCTGAAGCGGATGGCTGATCTTTATGAGCCGCGTCCCCTAAGAAGCGTCTATTTCGGAGGAGGCACCCCGTCACTTGTTCCGGAACCTGTGGCCGCGGCTGTTCTGGAAACAGCAGAGGCGCTCTTTGGCTTTGAAGACGATGCCGAGTTCACGGTTGAAGCGAACCCGGACGATTGGGAGAGGTTCGAGTTGCTAAAGGCGCTGGGGTTTGAGCGGTTGTCCCTGGGCATTCAAAGCCTCGACGACGAGGAGCTTCGGTTTCTTGGTCGAAACCACGACGCCGCGGCGGCCAGGCATGCGACAGAGCAAGCGCTCTTGGTCTTTAGCCAGGTGAGCCTCGATTTCATCTACGCGTTGCCCGAGCAGTCCCTGCAGGGGTGGGAGCGACGGCTCCGTGAGATCTGCGCCTTGGGTGCTTCACATCTATCTCTTTATCAGCTGACGGTCGAGCCTGAGACGGCATTCGGCCGCGCTGCCAAGCGCGGGACTTTGGTTCCCATGCCGGATGACAATGCAGCGGACTTTTATGAGTTGACCCAGACCGTCACGGCGGATGCAGGGCTTCCCGCCTATGAGATTTCCAACCACGCCAACCCTGGCCATGAAGCAAAACATAATGCTCTTTACTGGGATGATGCCGATTGGATGGGAATTGGGCCAGGGGCTGCCGGCCGTGTCGGCGACGGGGCACAGCGGTTGGCAACCGAGGCCGTCAAGCGATCTGTCGACTATCCCTCGGTGCCCACCAATGAGCGGATCGTTGTCACGGAGCTTTCGGAGCACGACCACTTGCTTGAGGTTTTGGGCGGGGGCCTCCGTCCGGTGGCTGGCCTGGATATGAGCCGATTGGGATCAGCGGCGCGATCCATCATGGAGGAAGCCCAAGATCTCGCGTCACAAGCGGTCGTCACGATCGCCCGTGATCGCATCATCGTTTCTGAGAAGGGACGTCTTCTGACGGATTACGTGGCGGCGCGGCTGGCTTCGGCGCTGCCTTCGTCGTCCTCCGGCGCAGCGTAGCGATCGATGATCGCCAGCAAAGCCTTGGGCTCGAACGGTTTGCTCAAAAAGTCATCCATGCCCGCGGCAAAACAGGCGTCTTGGTCTTCCTGAAGCGCGTTGGCTGTGAGGGCGATGATCGGTGTACGGCCAGCCTTTTGCTCTTTGCGAATGATCTTCGTGGCTTCAAGGCCGCCCATCTTTGGCATGTGCATATCCATCAGCACGATGTCGTAAGCCTTGGCCTTGAAGGCGTCGACCGCTGCCGCGCCGTCGCCCACGACGTCGAGGCGGTGGCCAACCCGCTCTACCACGGCCCGGGCGAGGACAGCGTTGATGTCATTATCCTCAGCCAGAAGAATATCAAACGGACCACGATAGTCCGTGATTTCCTGCCTGTCGGCGATCACCGGCAGTGGCTCTGTGAGGTCTTCGCCCGAAAGCACGCGCTCAAAGCTTCGCTGCCGCATCGGCTTGGTGAGGTAGGTTCCAAAGCCTTGCGCCTTGAGATCTTCGAACTGCGCGCGGGCGCCAGCGGGGATCAGGACGATGCTTCGCCTGCTGAGGGTCGCGAGCTCGGGGTTTTGCTCCGCAAACGGGAAATCGCACAGGAAAATGGTCTCGTGTCGCGCCTCAAGAAGGTTGCGTGCCTTGGCTGCCGTGTCGGCCCGCTCGATGTCAGCGAAGCCGCAAGCTTTGAGCTGCATCAGCAGGACGCGGCCAAGAATGGGATTGTCCGTCAGCGCGACAACCCGCGTGCCAGGCGTGGCCACGGAGCGTTGTTGCTCGGCGCCAGTGACAACATCAAAAGGAATCTGTAAACTGAATGTACTGCCGCGATCCTCTTCACTTTGAACGGAGATCGTGCCGCCCATTTTGTCCGTAAGCTGTTTTACGATAGCAAGGCCGAGTCCCGTTCCTTCGACGGATCGTTTCTCCATATCTTCCGCACGCGAATAGGCTTCGAAGAGACGAGGAAGCAGCGTGCGCGGGATGCCGACGCCGGTGTCGATGACGTCAATGCTCAAGATGCAGTCTTGATCAGTCGACGCCGTTGTTCCCACCATGATGAGAACGCCGCCTTCTTCGGTGAACTTGATGGCGTTGCCGATCAAGTTGACGAGCAGCTGGCGGAGTTTCGAGACATCACCAGCCAGCTCGACCGGTACGGAGGGATGGATGATGGCCGCGATCTCAAGGTCCTTTTCACCCGCCTTGGTGGCCAGCAGTTCGGTGACGGTTTCGAGAAGCTTCGCGGGGCTGAAAGGGTCAGCGGCCAGCGTGATGCTGCCCGTGTCGAGCTTGGCGTAGTCGAGAATGGCGTTGATCAGATCAAGGAGCGCTACGCCGCTGTGGCGCAGGTTTTGCGCAAAGTTCCGCTGGTTGGCGTCAAGCTGGGTATCCAGCAGGAGGTCCGACATGCCGAGGATGCCGTTGAGCGGCGTGCGCATTTCGTGGCTCATCGTGGCCAAGAACTGCAGTGTTTGGTCGGTTCCCTGATCGTTGGCGTGCGCCTTTTTGGGGGTGCTGCGCGATTGATCGATGAGAATGTAGGTTGCTGAGCCGAGATCGTCACTCGTGGTCACAAGGTAGGACCGGGCAGGGGTTTGCCCTGCGCCGCTGCGAACGAGCACGGCGGGGCGGGCTTTGGTGCCGCTTTCCTGCGACCAGCCCTCAGGCCAAGAGCTGTTTCCGAACGGCATTCCTGAGAGGAGGCCAAGTGCTGAAGCAGCTTCGTTGCGGTCCACGATGACATGGGTTTTGGGGTCGATGGAGACAGCTGGAACTGTGAGCGCCTCAAGCGCGCCAGATGGGGTGGAAGAACTCGCCATGGACAATTCCGCAACAACGTCAGCCGAATTTGCCACAAAAGCGTTGAGCGCCAGTAAGCTCGTTAGCTTAATGTCTCACGAACGGGGCGAGGCTCTGGCTTCCTGAAACTGATTGCCTCAGCGATATGCATACGTTTGAGGGAGTCAGATCCCGCTAAATCCGCCAAGGTGCGTGCGACCCGCAAAATCCTTGTATAGCCCCGCGCCGAGAGGTTGAGCGCCTCGCATGCCCGTCGCAGCAAGGTAAGGCCTGCTTCGTCTGGGACGGCAAAGCGGCTCAGCTCCTTTTCGGAAAGATGCGCGTTGATCATGCCTCGCTCCTCTTGCGCCTCGCGTGCGCGGGCCACGCGGAGGGCCACGGCTGCGCTTGGTTCCGCCGTGCTGGGCGAGGCGAGATCCAACGCGGAGACAGGCGGTGTCTCGATGGTGATGTCCATCCGATCCAGGAAAGGGCCTGACACGCGCGCCTGATACTTGGTTGAACAGGAGGGGCCGCGCACGCAGGTTGCGCCGCATCGGCAGGGATTCATCGCCGCGATCAGCTGGAACCGTGCCGGATAGCGGATGTGAGCGTTGGCCCGGGCGATGAGGACATCGCCGGTCTCCAGCGGTTGGCGCAAGCTATCGAGGACCTGCGGCGAGAACTCAGGCAATTCGTCCAAGAACAAAACGCCGCGATGCGCCAGCGAGGCCTCGCCGGGTTTGGCACGCATACCGCCGCCCACCATCGCCGCCATGGACGCTGAATGATGCGGTGCACGGAAGGGTCGCGCTCGGCTAAGCGAGCCATTGTCGATCAAACCCGCCACGGATTGCACCATGGAGACTTCCAGCATTTCCGCTGGTGTCAGGGGCGGAAGAAGGCCGGGAAGCCGGGCGGCCAGCATGCTCTTGCCTGAGCCTGGCGGGCCGATCATCACAAGGTTGTGACCGCCGGCTGCGGCGACTTCAAGGGCTCGGCGCGCGGTCTCTTGCCCTTTGACATCAGCGAGGTCAGGCATGCCGCCAGGTTCATTGATCGTGCCCGGTCGGGGGGCGGAGAGGACCTGGCTGCCTTTAAAATGGTTGGTGAGCTGAAGAACGCTTTGCGGGGCGAGGATTTCTGCGTCGCCGCCGGCCCACGCGGCCTCTGCACCTGACGCGGCGCTGCAGATCAGGCCAAGGTCCAGGCTGTTGGCGGCGACGGCCGCGGGCAGGGCGCCTGTCGTCTTCGCGATCGAGCCATCGAGGCCAAGCTCGCCAATGACAGCCATGCCTTCGGTCGCGTCGCGCGGGATGGCGCCCATCTCTGCCATCAAGGCGAGGGCGATGGGCAGATCGAAATGGCTGCCTTCCTTGCGAAGGTCGGCTGGGGCCAAGTTGACGGTGATCCGCTTGGGCGGCAGCCCCAGGCCCATCGCGCTAAAGGCGGCAGAGATCCGGTCTTTTGCTTCGCTGACGGACTTATCAGGCAGCCCAACGATCACGAAGCTCGGCTGGCCGCCGGTGAGATGCGCCTGCACCGTGACCTCACGCGCCTCAACGCCCTCAAATGCGAAGGTGGTGACCTCAGCAACCATGCGTGCCCCTTTTTCATTCCTGCCACGACGTTGACAGGAACGAAAAGAGAACGCAAGACCGGCTTGCAGCGTTAGGCGTCAGACAACTCAGCGGAGGTGAACAGCACACGGAAGGCGCGGCACCAGATAACGACTTCACGGTAATTGCTGACGTCGATATCGGCGGGAATCTCGTATTCGCCGGCACCGCGGGCGCGGCGAAGCCCGCCCAGGCTCACATAGTTGTCGTCGGTGACATCAGAGGCGGTGACAACTTGGTCCTCAACCAGCCAGACCTTGAGGTCAGGGCCACGGTCTGTGCGGAAGTCTTCTGACAAGCGAACAACGGTACGGCCGTCGTCGAGTTTGACGATACTGGCCGTGCCCTGACCATCATGTTGGCGTGAGTCTTCGAAGGTGCCCGTGGCGAGGACCTCCTCGGCAAAGGCGGCGCCCGAAAGCGCGGTGAAAGCTGCTGCTGCGGCGAGAAGAAAACGTCTCATAGCGGTGTTCCCAAATGCTTCTGCTCGCTATCCGCATCGGGGGCTCTTGAGGTTACAGCTCCCCTGCATCTGCCCAAGAGATGATGGCTTAGCGGCCGAACCCCGCGAGGCGTTCTTCGGTGTCGGTGATGCCCGGGAAATCGCGGGCCACCTCTTCGTCGAGGGCATCTTCGAGGGGCCTGTTTTCTTCAGCGACAGAGAAGAGCTCCTTATACGCAGCGATGGCGCCAGGCGAGTTGCTCGCGATCCGGGTGGTGATATCCGCGATCGCCGCGTCGAGCGCGTCTTCGGTGTCGTAAGCATCGTTGGCGAGCCCGAAACGCACAGCTTCTTCGCCGCTGAACGTCCGTGCTGTGAAAGAAAGCTCCTTGGCCCGGCGCGTTCCCACAGCCCTTGCGAGGGTTTGGCTCATGCCCCAGGTGGGGCGGATCCCGAACTTGGCGTGGGTATCGCCAAACTTAGTGTTCTTGGTGCAGAGGATAAAATCGCAGTGAAGGGCGATCTCAAGCGCGCCGGTGAAACATGCTCCGTGCACCCGCGCGATCACGGGTACGCTCGCCTGCCGTACAGCTGTCGCGGCTTGTGACGCTGGGCCATCAAAGACGCCGCCAACCCGGCCATGCTTGAGCGTCGCTTGTTGCAGAACTTTGAGGTCGACACCTGCCGAAAAGGCACGGCCCGCTCCGCGCAGAACGATCACCCTCGCCGTAGACGAGGCGTCTTTCAGCGCTTCGACCAACGCTTCCAGCAGCGTTGGCGTGAACGCATTCATCGCATCCGGACGATTGAGTGTGATGGTGGTGATGCCTTCGTTGTGATCTACCAAAAGTTCGCTCACGGAAATCCTCCTCATGGCATGCGCTCTTCGCCCATGCGAAGACGTCGCCGGTGCTGGTCGCTATCTTGACGGCATCGTTGACATAATCAGGCCAACAGTGAAATCCCTAGCCATGCGGAAAGGCGGCCAATGTGACGACGGTGCAGGAATTGTGGGGCGCGTCCAAGACGACGGATGAGGCGCTGGCCATCTATGACGACCTGCCAGCGGTGACTGTCGATGACATGATCGGCGCCTGGAAGGGATCAGAGCTGCCTTCGGGCCATGCGCTTGACGGCGTCTTGGAAGTCGCCCGCTGGCACGGCAAAGTCTTCCGCGACGCCGATTCTGTGGACCCGCTGGTGCACAAGGGCTTCGCAGGCAAGTTCGCCGTCAATCCTGCGCTCATGCCGCTGGGCCTTGCGATGCATGCGCCCTTTTTGCGCAATGGTTTGACGACGTTTCTCTTTTTGCTGTCGCAGCCAGTCATCGCGACACGGAAGCCGCGGGCGCGCCTGCGCATGATCGAGTGTCGCGGTGTCGTCAGTGCAACGATGGTTTATGACGCGAAGCCGATCAACGATCATTTCCGGAAAGTGTCGGATGATGAGGTGATTGGCCTCATGGATGTTCGCGATATGCAGCAGCCGTACTTTTTCGCACTCAAGCGCGAGGGCTGACCCCAGCGGTTGGCTCACGGAATAAGTTTTTTGCAGTTGCGAAGACAACGTACTGTTTTCCATCACAATCTCAGTTGTCGCGTTGACAAGCGCTGCCGAAAGGCGAAATCCTCCTCATAATGAAAAGCGGCGGGTAGACCGCGACAGAGGGAGCGACCCATGGGCGTCAGACGTCTCTTGTCCGTTGCAGCGGTGGCTGCTGCGGCGACGATACCGTTGTGCGATGCAGCACTAGCAGGCAGCTGGAAACGATCACACCACGAAGGGCTCACGCGCCGAGCGGCTTGGGAGCTGCGGCGGGCTGATGTTGACAAGTATCTTGGCGAATTCACACCGTCATCGTCCCAGTCTTTCGCTGTGGACTGGACGCGGCATGATTTTGACTCTGATGGCGGCGATGGTCCGATTTGTATTTCGGGTACCGACTATTCGGTTTTCACCAAAATGGGTGACCCGGAGAAAGTGATCCTGTTCCTCCAGGGCGGCGGCGCCTGCTGGGAGGGCGCGGCCAATTGCAGTGTCAGCGTTCAAGGTCAGGAGCCGCCTCCAGCGGCCTTCTTGCCCGGCATCTTCTCGCAAAGCTCGCCGGACGGCACGGTTGAGAATGACCTCGGTGATTGGTCCGTGGTTTATATGCCGTACTGCGATGGATCGGTGTTCGGGGGTGACAACGCGATCGAAGACGATCCCGACTTTGGTATTCGCCACCACCGCGGCCTTCGGAACCTCAGTGCCGGGATGGACGTTGCCAAGTCAGTCTTTGGTGATCCAGAGAAGGTGCTGATCGCAGGCTCGAGCGCAGGCGGTGTCGGGTCGGTGGTGTTTGCGCCGTTCCTTGCACGCTTTATCTACGGCAACGACGTGGATCTCTACGTCTACAACGATGCGGGCCCGATCGCGTCGGACCAGAGCCTGACCCCTGATGCGGCGCAAGCGCGTGCAGATGATTGGCAGTTCGATCAGTTCTATCCGCGGAGCTGTGTTCGCCGCGGTCTTTGCGACCCCCTCGGCGACAGCTCCGGGATCATCCGTTGGCGTCTTGATAACGACAGGACGATCCAGGAGTCGTTCTACTCCACCGACGGTGACCTCACGAACTCGTTCTTTGTTGGCCTCAACGCACCTGGCTTCCCGCCATTTGTACCGATCGATCAAGCCACCTATCGGGGTATTCTAGATACGGTGCACCAGCCGATTCACGATGCGCATCCGGAGCGTTACAAGCGCTACATCGTGAGCGGCGGCAACCCGCTCTGCTTTGGGTTTGTGGCCTATTCTCACACCGCGGCCCAGGGCGGGGCCGTGGATAACAATATCTGTCCCGACACGGACCGGTATTATGATTTGGTCGCAGAGGGAACACCGCTTTCTGAATGGGCGAATGCCTTTGTCCGGTCAGAGGTCGAGGCGCGACCATGGAAGCGCCGTTGGTTCTGGCGCAAGCTTGGCTTCTTCTATGGCGGCTACGGACGGTACGGTGTTCCGTGGTGGCTGTTTGAAGACGAAGATGACGGCAGCGAAGCCTGGACCGATATTGTCGAACCTTTCGTCGCCGCTCCGCCGCTGCTCCCTTAACCCCCAGCAGCAGAAGAGTTTGACGAAAAAGGGCGGGTCCTTCGGGCTCGCCCTTAGCTTTTTTTCGCCTCGCACCAATCCCAGAAAAGCGCCGCCATATCGGGGCCGCCAAAGTTCTTCAGCTCACGGATACCGGTGGGGCTGGTGACATTGATCTCGGTCATCCAGCCGCCGATCACGTCGATCCCCGTGAAGACCAAACCGCGACGCTTAAGCTCTGGGCCAATCGCGGCGCAGATCTCGAGGTCGCGTTCCGTGAGGTCAGAGGCTTCGGGTCGTCCGCCCACATGCATATTGCTGCGCGCTTCGCCATCGGCAGGAACCCTGTTGATGGCGCCCACCGGCTCACCATCGAGGATCAGGACCCGCTTGTCGCCGCCGCGCACCTCTTTGAGATAAGCCTGCGCGATGATCGGAAGCGCACGGTCCTGCGCGAGGAACATCTCAAGCAGTGAGCTGAAGTTCTCATCGCCAGGTCGCACCCGGAAGACCCCAGCGCCGCCATTGCCGTAGAGCGGCTTGAGGATCACGTCCTCATGTTCGTCCCGGAAAGCGCGGATGGCCGCCTCGTCGCTGGTGACGAGGGTTGGCGGCATCAGATCAGGATAGTCCATGACGAAGAGTTTTTCCGGCGCGCCGCGGATCTCCGCCGGATTGTTCAGCACCAATACACTCTCGGGCAGCTTTTCCAGGATGTAGCATGCGGTCTGATAGACCATGTCGAACGGTGGATCCTGACGGATGAGGACGACATCCATCTGGGCAAGATCCAGCATCAGGGGTGCGCCATGCTCGACATGGTTGTCCTGTTCATCCCGCACGGTGCTGAGCGGCAGTGCCTCCACGGTGACCCTGTTGCCCCGAAGCTGCAGTTTCTCCGCCTGGTATTCGTAAAGCTCAAAGCCCCGCGCCTGGGCTTCCAAGGCGAGGGCAAAGGTGGTGTCGCCGCGGACCTGGAGGCCAGGAAACGGGTCAGTCTGGATCGCGATTTTCAATGGACAGGTTACCTTCCGCGGCGGGGATCTCGCAGATAGATAACGTGGCTGACCACCTCTTTCACCCCATCAAGCGCCTGGGCCTGTCCAGTGACGCGGGTGAGTTCGTTTGGTCCTTGGGCCACACCCAGAAGGTAGACGGTGCCCTGGCTGACCAAGACACGGTAGTTGCCCGCCTTCACGCCGGTATCAGCAAAGAGCGCGGTCTGGAGGCGCTGGTCGATCATCGTGTCCCGGGAGCCCTGGGCCACGGACGTGCGCGGGCCAACGACGAGCTCGTTGATCACCTCTTCAACGGAGCCGATGTCGGCAGCCTTTTCCTCAATGATCACTGCGTCGGCTTCGGACCGCACGGTGCCCGCAAGCAGGAGGCGACCCTCGAAGAAGGTCATGTCGATGTCGCCGGTGTGCACGTCCCGTTCAAACAGAAGTTTCCGTTTCAGGGTCAGGCTGGCTGACGTGTCGTCAATCCGATCCCCAAGCGAGCGGTTCTGCGCGCAGGCTGCGAGAAAGGTGAGGGACAGAACGAGGACGACGCGGATCATGGTGAATGGGTCTCCAGTCAGCACGGTGGAAATATGAACGCTGGGGGAAAGCGCTACCCAGATTCTAACGGAACGCGTCACGGATATGGTTAACAGAATAGGGTGATATTGCGATAATGTCATAACGAAGGGGCTGATCGAGCCGTCGCGCCTTGCGCGCGAGATAGGCGTCGGCTGCCGCTTTGATCCGCTTTTGGTTGCCCGGGGTCACGGCCAGGCGCGCTTCCTCCGTCGTTTTGCGGAATTTCACCTCTGCGAAGACGAGATAGCCGCCGCGCCGAGCCACGATGTCGATTTCTCCGCCCGTCGCTTGGAAGCGCAGGTGGAGGACGCGATAGCCTTTCAGGACCAGGAGCAGGGCGGCGACTGTCTCGGCCAGCCGGCCTGTGCGCTCGGCCTTACGCCTTTTGGAGCTCGAGGGCGCGGGCATAGCACTCTTTTCGTGGTCGGCCGGTCATCTCCGCCGCGATCCTGGCGCTCTCCCGCAGGCTTTCGCGGCTCAGGAGATCTTGCAGCAGGGCATCGAGGTCGACCTCATCGCGACCGCTTCCGGGATGGATGATGAGGACAATCTCTCCCTTGGGAGGAGCGTTCTCGTAGCGAGCAGCCAGCTCCTCGGCCGTTCCTTCCACCACCTCCTCGTGGAGCTTGGTCAGCTCTCGGGCGACGGCCACCTGGCGCGGCCCTAGGGTTTCAGCGACGGAGGCAAGAGACGCTGCGATCCGCGGGCCCGTTTCATAGAAGACGAGCGTTTCTGTGCGGTCCTGCAGCGATTTCAGCAAACTCGCCCTCTGGCCGGATCCCTTGGGGAGAAATCCCAAAAAGCTGAACGCATCGGTCGGCGCGCCAGCGATCGAGAGCGCGGCAATCACCGCCGACGGGCCAGGGATCGCAAGTACAGACGCGCCGAGATCGCGCGCCTCTCGCACCAGCTTGAACCCCGGGTCCGAGATGAGCGGTGTTCCCGCATCAGAAACCAGCACAATCGCGGCCCCCGATTCGAGGTCGCTCAAGATCTTCGGCCGCATGCTTTCAGCGTTGTGCTCGTGGTAGGCCGTGAGCGGCGTCCCGGAAATACCAAGCGCAGACAAAAGCTTACCGGTCACGCGCGTGTCCTCGCACACGATCCGGTCAGCGTTTTCCAACGCCTCACGCAACCGCGCAGACACATCGCCCAAATGGCCGATCGGTGTCGCCGCCACGTGTAATCCCGGTGAAAGTTTGCTCAGCATGATCAGGTGCTTCTGCGCTTCGGCGCTGAGGGTCAACGAACGGTCATGCGATCCGCCGCGCGAAGTGTGTTGAGGCTGTCGCAAAGCCTCGGTATGGCCAAGGGTAGGGAGCCTTAACCATGACACTATCGCCGATGACGAACCTGCTGCCGCGCCTGGGCGCCATTCTTTTGGCCCTGCTGCTTGTGGCATGTGAGACCACATCGACGACTGGCGGCGGCAATCAGGTGGCCACCGATGACCCCTTGGGCCTTGAGGCTCCTGTCACATTGCCGGATCTCGTGGAGGACGAGGTGGTGCGCGTGGCGCTCCTCCTGCCGTTCAGCTCGACATCGGAGAACATCCAAGACCTCGCCGACAGCATGCTGAAGGCCGCGCAGATGGTGGCGTTCGAGAGCGGCAATGAGAGCTTCCTTTTGATTCCAGGCGATACGCTTGGCACGCCGGTCGGTGCGCAGTCGGCAGCGCGTGAGGCGATTGCCGATGGCGCTGATGTTATTCTTGGGCCGCTTCTGTCCGACAGTGTGGCGGCCGTCGGGCAAGTGGCGCGGGAGCAAAACATCCCCGTGATTGCCTTCTCCACGGACCGCCTGGTTGCTGGGGACGGGGTTTATCTCCTGAGCTTCCCGCCAGAGCCAGAGATTGAGCGCGTCACATCCTACGCGCTGTCGCAAGGCTACGCCCGCTTTGGCCTTCTTGCTCCGATCACAAACTATGGTGACCGGGTGAGCAGCGCCTTCAACGAACACATCTTTGAAGGCGGCGGCGAGCTGGTTCACTCCGAGCGCTACATCCGCAACGCCGATGACATGCGCCAACCGGCCAAACGCCTGGCGCAATACGCGGCACCTGGTTTCATTCCGCAATATGTGACTCCGCGCTTTGGTCAGTCTCCTGCTGATCCCAACAACGCGGTGAGCCAACCGATTGTCGAGGAAGAGTTCCGCGGTGTGCCGACCAATGGTCAGGGTGGTCTCTCCACGGGCGGTTTTGGGGCGGGCGGCTATGGCGGCGGTTCCGACGTGCCGCTGGAGATCTATGACCCGGCCTATGACGGTTTCCAAGCCGTGCTGCTGCCAGAGTCGGGCCGTCTCTTGCGTGCCCTCGCGCCGCTTCTTCCGTATAATGATGTCGACGTTCGTGAGATCAAGCTGCTCGGCGTGTCGGCCTGGAACAACCCACTTCTGACCGGTGAGCCTGCTCTTCAGGGTGGTTGGTTCGCAGCGCCCGATCCTGAACTCTCTCGCGGCTTCACGCGCCGGTATGAGGCCGCCTACGGCGAAGCGCCTGCCCGGCTCGCCTCGCTTGCCTATGACGCCACTCTCATCACGGCGCGCCTCGCAGAGATGGAGTCGGATGATAAGTTCTCGCCCGCCATGCTAACCAACCCCAATGGCTTTCTGGGCGCTGACGGATTGTTCCGGCTGAACGAAGAAGGTCTTGTGGAGCGCGGTCTGGCGATCCTTGAGATCAACCGCAGCGGCATCCGTGTGATTGATCCCGCGCCACTCACTTTCCAGCAGCGACGCCTCGGCTACTAACGGTTGGCCGAGCTCGCGCCTTCTGAGCCGCCGATCCTATCGCTGGGATCAGATTTCTACACGCCTGTTCAGGCGGCGAATTTTCCCAAGACCATTCTGCGTTATCGCAATGATCGCGCAGCAGGAGAAGTGGGCCTTGCCTCACTGACAGATGATCAGTGGGTCCAGCGTTTTGGCCGATTTGAGCCGTTGCCGGATAATATGCCAGAGCCTCTAGCGCTCGCCTATCACGGCCATCAGTTCAGAAACTATAACCCTGATATCGGCGATGGCCGCGGTTTCACCTTTGCGCAGCTTCGCGATGAGCGCGGCCGCCTGATGGATCTTGGGACGAAGGGCTCCGGGCAAACGCCGTATTCCCGCACAGCCGACGGTCGCCTGACCCTCAAAGGCGCGGTGCGCGAGGTTCTCGCCACAGAGATGCTTGAGGCTCTCGGCGTGCCGACATCGCGTACCCTGAGCGTCATCGAGACGGGCGAAGAGCTTGAACGCCACGATGAGCCGTCGCCGACCCGCTCGGCTGTTCTGGTGCGCTTGTCCCACAGCCATGTTCGGTTCGGCAGCTTCCAGCGTCTTGAGTATACGGGGCACCGCGCCGCGTCCGCGAGGCTGCTCGACTACGTGATCGCCCATTTCTACCCGGAACTTGACACAGGAGATGCGCCCGGGCTCCTGGCTGCTGTCTCCCAGCGTATGGCGGTGATGACCGCGCGGCTCATGGCGGCGGGGTTTGTCCACGGTGTTCTCAACACGGACAATATGAACATCAATGGCGAGAACTTTGACTACGGGCCGTGGCGGTTCTTGCCGACCTTGAAGCCCGGCGCGATCGCGGCCTATTTCGACCATGGTGGGCTCTACGCGTTCGGACGTCAGCCCGAGGCAATCTATTGGAACCTGTGCGCGTTGGCTGACGCACTAAGGCCGCTCGCCGACCCCAAGACGCTTCAAGCGCAACTTGATCGGTTTCCTGATTATTATGCCAAGGCATTTGCTGACGCGATCCTTCGGCGTTTGGGTGTCAAAGGGAGCGGCGGGAAGGCTGATCAGGATTTCGCGCAAGGCTTCTTCACGTTCCTCTACGATAGCCAGGTGCCGTTTGAGCGGGCATTTTTTGATCTGTTTGGAGGCAGCGCGGGCGCCGAGAAGCGTGAGCGTTCACCGCATGCAGAGCTTTATCGTGCTGCCCACGCCGTCACTGCGCTGGATGCGTTGGAGCCGGTACGTCCTGAGCGGCTGGAGCATGAAGCGTTCATGGGCGAGCCTGAAACCCTTCTTTATAAAGAGGTCGAAGGCCTTTGGGACGAGCTTGAGCCCCATGATCGGTGGGATGCGTTCGAGGCCAAAATCAGCCGCATACGGCGCATGGGCGAGGCCTATGACCTTGCCGCGGCGCATTGAGCGTTGCAGGCGAGCACGGCATGGCCCATCTTGGATCCAATGCCTAGCACCGCTCTTCGCTCCCGCACATCTATGACCCCGATTGACGCTAACGCTTCTGATCTGCTTGAAGTCTGTCTCACATTCATGGATTCCGCGGTGTATCGTCAGACATTCGGCCAAGTCCTGAAACATTACGGGCAGGACGGATCATGATTTCCGGCCGCGATATCTCGAGCGCTATTGGCGGAACAATTGCCATGGCGCGCGCCGACGAGCGTTGGACCGATCGTCTCGACATGAGCGCCGATGCAGTCTTTCGGAGCTTTTGGGCCATTCCGCTTGCCCTGCCAGCTCACCTTCTTGCGGTCGAGGGTGCGCGGCGTATGTCCGTCGAGGCGGGCCAGTACAACCTCGCTGGAATCTCACCTGTGACCTACGGTGTCTCCCAGACGATCATATTTTTGATCACCTGGGGGCTACAGCTTGCGCTTCTGGCCTCCCTGGCGCGGCGTCGGGGTTCGGGTTGGAAGATCAGTCCACTGATTATAGGTTTCAACTGGGCGGTCTTTTTGAGCCGCCTCGCCTTTGGCCTTCTGTTTGGTCTCTCCTTGATCAGCGGCGTCACCATGCTGGCTGAGATTGCGGCTTTTTTTGTCTTTGGCTTTTCTGTCTGGCTTGAATGGGGCGTGATCCGACGAACGCTCGAAACATCAGTGGTCGGGACAATCGGTGTTATCGGTCTTTTGTCTGTTGCCGTCCTGGTGACATCCCTCATTCTTGGACTGCTGTTCGTCGCGATCGGCATTTTGCCGTCGTTTCAGGCGTCGTCGTAGATCGCTTTTTCAAAGTAGAGGCCGTGAGCGGGGGCTACGGGTCCGCAGCGGCTTCGGTCTTCGGCTTCTAAAGCATCTCTCACGTCACTCGGTTGCCAGCGACCTGCGCCGACACGCTCGAGCGTGCCGACAATCGAGCGCACCTGATTGTGCAGGAAAGAGGGCGCCCGCATCCGCACGTCGATCGTTGAACCGTGCTCCGTGAGGCTGATCTCCGTGATGCTTTTCACCGGGCTTTTCGATTGGCAGTGGGCGGAGCGGAAGGTCGTAAAGTCGTGATGACCGACCAGGTGATCGGCGGCTTCTTGCATCGCTGCTGCGTCAAGACTGTGGGGCACTTGCCAGAGCCTGCCTGCCTCAAGCGCAAGCGGCGCGCGGCGCCTGATGATGCGATAGAGGTAGCGTCGCTCGATACAGGAGAAACGCGCGTGAAAGCTGTCGTCCACGGGCTCGGCGCTCAAAACGGTGATCGGATGGGGACGAGCAATGGCGTTCAGCGCATTCATCACCGCCCAGCTGTCCATCGGTTTTGCCAGGTCGATATGCGCCGTCATCGCTATGGCGTGGACACCAGCATCGGTGCGCCCGGCGCCATAGCAATGGGTCTTACCGCCGGAGAGCTGTTCACCCGCCTCTTCGAGCACTTGCTGGACGGAGGGGGCGTTGTCTTGCCGTTGCCACCCGGCAAAGGGGCCACCGTCATACTCGACCTCGATACGATGACGAATGCTGAGCGGGCCGCTCACTGAAGAACCGTACCGAGAGGGAGCGGCGTGCCGCGAAGGAACTCAGCTGCGGCCTGCGGCGCCTTGCCAGCGCGCTGCAGGCGGAGGACCTCGACGTTCTGGCCGTCGCCAGCAGCGATCGAGATCGTGTTGCCTGTCGCTGATGTGACCGTACCCGGTGCGGCGTCTGTCGTCCCTCCCACGCGGCTGAGAAGCAATTTGAGCCGCTGGTCGCCCAACGTGGTGAAGGCGCCGGGGAAAGGGGAGAGGCCGCGAATTTGCCAATCAATCTCGTGGGCTGGGCGCGACCAATCGATCTTTGCTTCGTCCGGGCTGATCTTTTTCGCGTAGGTCACGCCTTCGTCAGGCTGCGGCGCAGCTTCAAGGCCTCCGCGGGAGAGGGCAGCCAGTGCCCGGGGCAGCAGGCTGGCGCCGACAGGCGCCAATTTGTCGTGCAGGGATTGATAAGTCTCATCATCCGCAATCGGCACGGTTTCAGAGAGGAGCACCGGCCCTGTATCGAGGCCCGCTTCCATCTGCATGACCTGGACGCCTGTTGCCTTGTCGCCTGCCATGATCGCCCGTTGGATCGGCGCCGCACCGCGCCAGCGCGGCAGGAGCGAGCCGTGCAGGTTCAGGCACCCGTGGGTCGGCACATCGAGCACAGCTTGCGGCAGAATCTGGCCATAGGCGACGACGATCGCCACTTCAGGCGCAAGCGCCGCAAGAGCCTCGGCCTCTTCGGGGGCTTTCATGCTCGCAGGGGTGCGCACCTCGAGCCCGTACTCTTCGGCGAGCGCTCCGACGGGTGAAGGCCGGAGTTTCTGCCCCCGGCCGCGCGGGCGAGGCGGTTGGGTGTAGACCGCTGCGACGTCATGACCACCTGCCACCAGCTCAGAAAGCGCCGGGACCGCAAAGTCCGGCGTGCCCATAAAGACAACACGCAAAGGTCTTACTCCGCCGCCATGGAGGCGGCCTTCTCCTTCGCCTCTTTCTTGAGGCGCTTGAGGATGCGTTCCCGCTTCAGCCGAGAGAGGTGGTCAATGAAGAGAACGCCCTCGAGGTGATCCATTTCATGCTGAATGCATGTCGCGAGAAGTCCGTCGGCCTCCAGCCGCTGGGGCATGCCCTCGTAATCGAGATACTCGACGACGCAGCGCGCAGGGCGATCCACTTCTTCAAACGCTTCTGGGACGGAAAGGCATCCCTCTTCGTAGGGCGCAAGCTCGTCCGCTGGCTCGAGGATCTTGGGATTCACAAAGTAGCGTGGCTGCGGCTCGTCGTCCGAACCGGCCAAATCCATCACAATGATCCGAAGCGGGACACCGACCTGGATCGCCGCGAGACCAATTCCCGGTGCGGCATACATTGTCTCAAGCATGTCATCCATGAGCGCGCGGGTCTCGTCAGTGACCTCAGTCACCTCCTTGGACACCTCGCGCAGCCGCGGGTCGGGTACAGTCAGAATCTCACGAACAGCCATGTTTTTGAACTAAGTACAGGCGCTGTGGCGGTCAATCCATCTGCGCTGATGACTTGTTCTCGGACAGTCAAAACCCTCAACACAACCTATGCGTTTGGTGTGGTCGCGAACGTCTCTCGCCACGCCACTGTTTTAATGTCATAAAAACGTCGGTCGCACGCGGCCAGGGGTATAGTTTTTGCTGCTTGGGGTCCACTGAGTGGGATGTGGTGGTGGAGTATGGCACGATTTTGGAAGCCAGCTCATTTGCAGGCGGACTCGATCATCGATGAGATGATGGCTGAGGCCGAGCAGCAGTTGGTGAGGACGGGCCCGTTTATGGACAATAGCGAGCTGATCATTTGGGTGACTATTGGCGCAGCGATCCTGTTGGTGATTGCGGCGCTTGCTGTGCTTTATGGCCGAAGCAATCGCGATCCAGAGGACTACGCGCGGGGGCGCGACCTTTTCGAGGACGATGATGAGTTCGATCATCAGCCGGCTGACGCGATCGATGTGAAGGACGAGTTTTCGTCGATCCGCATCACGCGGGAGGACGACAGCGACGATACGACGACGATCGCGCGAGAGCCTGGTCCTCTCATGTCCTCCAACGGGGCAGATTTTGTCGACGACGAGCCGCTCCTCGATGAGCCAGCGAACGTCGTGCCGCTTCGGGCGGCTGAGCCGGTGCGAGAGCCACTGGTGGCGGCCCAGCATGTCGAGGAACATGACGTGCCGCAGGAGCAGGTGAGCCAAGCCGCCGCTGACTACGACTATGGCAGCGTCACGGGTGCGCCGCTTGAGCGTTCGACGCCTGTTGCTGACACCGGTTGGACGCCTGCTGAAGGCTTCACCCAGCAAGATATGAGTTTCTCCGGCGGCTCGGATGATGACGTGCCTTACGTGGCGCCGTTCATCCGTGATTACATCAATGCGGCCGAGGGGCGGCAGTCTCTCCGTATTGACGAGCTGCGCAACGATGTGCGCCGTCAACTGAACATGATGAAGGATGAGCAGTCGAGCCGGCTGGATCTCTTCCTCTCATCAATGGACCGCAAACTGGAGAACCGTCCGGTCGCGAGCTTTGGCGGCGACTATGACGATGGATCTTCGACCCGTCGCCGGTTTGAAGGCCTCTCAACGTCGATCGAGCGCATCACCCAAAGTCTTGAGCGTCAGGGCGAGCGCCTCGCTGACCTCAGCCAGTCCTTCGACAGCCGTATGGCTGACGTGGCGCCGATCCGGACGGATATGCGGCTGCTGCACGAAGATGTGCGCGGCTTCAAAGAAGATGCCGAGATCAATGCTGCGGCCGTCAGTGAGCTGCGCGGCAAGCTTGAGACCCTACAAGAGGACTTTGGCCGGCTTGAGCGCAACTTCCTTGAGCGTGCAGAAGCCGACACCAGTTCCGTCAGCATGCGCCTTAGCGAAGTCGTCCGCGGTACCCTTGACGACGATGCCTATGAGCTGAACGCGAAACTCTCGAACGGTCACACTGCGGATTGTGTGATCTACCTCAAGGGTGGACGGAGCAAAGTGGCGATCGATGGCCGCTTCCCGATCGAGACGTTCAACCGTCTTCCTTCGCGCGACTCGGTTCGCAAGAATCTTCCGCAAGCGAAAGCTGGCGAGGACGAATTCCGCCGCACCGTGCTGCGCGCCATCTTCAGCTGCGCTGATCGCTCGATCGTGCAGGGTGAGACCACCGATAGCGCGATCCTCTTTATGCCATCAGAAGCAGCGTACACGATCCTTCATGATCGGTTCCCCGACCTCGTCCGTGATAGCCATCGCGCTCGGGTCTGGTTGACGTCGCCGTCGACCCTGATGGGGACGCTCAATCTTCTGCACAACGTGCTGCCGAGCGGTGACGACTACAGCGCGCCGCGTGGTGAGACGCTGGGCTCAGACTTTGACGATGCGTCCGAGGGCCCTTTCTATGCTGGTCCACAGGAGCGGGTGCGCTCACGCGGTTTGTCGAGTGAAGAAGCAGCGCTCGAGCGCCGTCTGCGCCAACTCCGTGAGCAAGAGCAGGCCATCTCTGATGAGCTTGAGCGGGCCCGCGGTGCGAGCCAGCAAAGCACCCGGCGGTACCGCCAGGAACCCTCTGTGCGTCGTTCCGAAGATGACTTCGAGACGCGGCTTGAGCGCTTTGCCTTTGATCTCGATGAAGGCCGCGACATCGTCGATGACGAGCCGCGCTCGGCCTTCCGCGATGATCGCGACGACGACCTGCGCTAACTAGGCCGGGTCCGTCTCGAGGGCGAGCATCTCGTCGTAGGTTGGTCGTCTGCGGATGATCTTGTATTGATCACCGTCGACGAGAACCTCCGGCACCAGCGGCCTTGAATTGTACTGCGAGGCCTGCACCGCACCATAGGCCCCTGCCGTGCCGAACGCGAGCAGGTCGCCTGCCTCTGGATTCACCAGTGCGGCATCGGCCGTGAACTGATCGGTACTCTCGCACACAGGCCCCACAATGGTGGCCGTGACGTCGTCACCCGTTTTCGCGGCGCCGGGCAGGATCATATGCTGCGCGCCGTAAAGGGCAGGGCGAATAAGGTCGTTCATCGCAGCGTCGACGACAGCGAAGCTTTTGGTGGTTTGCTTCTTCGTCAAGGTGATCTGTGTCAGGAGGACACCCGCGTTCCCAGCAATAACCCGTCCAGGTTCTAAGATCAGCTGTACGTCCAGTGGCTCTGTGACTTTGGTCAGCCGCTCGGCGTAGGCGGAGGGAAGAGGCGGGATCTCACCGTCTTTGTAAGGAACACCGAGGCCCCCGCCGAGGTCGAGGCGCTGGATCGCAAAACCTTCCTCGCGCAGCCTCTGGACCAAGCCGACGGCGCGCTCCGCCGCCCGCTCAAAGGGGTCAAGCGATGTGATCTGCGAGCCGATATGAAGATCAAGCCCAGACGGATCAATGCCGCGCAGGCTGCGCGCCAGCTCATAGGTTTCAAGCGCGCGGTCCCAGGGGATGCCGAACTTGTCATCGGCTTTGCCGGTTGAGATCCCAGGATGGGTTTCCGCATCAACGTCGGGGTTGATGCGCAGGGCCACGGGCGCGTCTTGGCCTTGCTCCACCGCCACAGCCGACAGCATGCGGAGTTCTGCTTCGCTCTCGACGTTGAACTGGAGAATGTTGGCGTCGAGCGCCGCGGCAAGCTCGTCCTTGGTCTTGCCCACGCCCGAGAAAACGATCTTTCGCGGATCAATTCCTGCACGGAGCGCGCGGATCAACTCGCCGCCTGATACGACGTCTGCGCCAAGACCCTCTTCGCGCAAAAGGGTGAGGACGGAGAGATTGCTAAGCGCCTTCACAGAGAACGCTACCACCGTGCCTTCGGGGAAGGGTTCGCGGAAGACGCGGGCGTGCCGCCGCAGGGTGGCCGCGGAGTAGATGTAGCAGGGGGTGCCAACCTCGGCCGCGATACGGCTCACTGGCACATCCTCAGCGTAAAGAGCGCCGTCGCGAAGAGCAAAGTGATGCATGGTTTGGTTTAGCCGTCTGTTGGTTCTTCGAGGGGCGGTGGGGGCGGCACATCAAGGGGTGCGCGCTTTCCGCAAGCAGCGACCGTGACAAGGGCGAAAACGAGGGCAAACAAACGAATGATCATTGCGGCGCACTAGCACGTGGCCAGCAGCCTCCCAAGGCACCATAATGCCTCTTCTGAAGTGGAGTGGCCAAGGCATGGCTTGGATCAAGGCGCAGATCGCCAATTTGAAGCATCCGATGGGGCTGATGCGGCTGATGCTGATCATCGGTGGCCTCGGCGCGGCCTACGCTCTCCTTTCGGCGACCTATGCGCCGCCCAAACCCTGGGAGAGCACCGCGCCGGTCTATGCGGTGGGTGAGATGGCGAAGCTCGAGCGGATCTATCCCGCGCCGAGAATGCCAGCGGTGCGTCTCCAAAAGGGTGAGGACACGGTGCGTCTCGGTGACTACGCGCAGGGCGTCCCGCTGGTCGTCAATCTCTGGGCGACCTGGTGCGCTCCGTGCCTTGAGGAGCTGCCGGCGCTTCAGGAGATGGAGCAGGAACTCGGCGGCCGCGTGAAAGTGGTGGCCGTCGCCCTGGAGGGCGGCGACGGTTCGGCCCAACGCGCGATGCTGAGCAAGGTGGGCGCGGACAAGCTCACCTTCATCCAAGACCCGACGCTCTCGTTGATGGGAGAGTACGGCCGAGATCTGCAGCTGCCGCTCACCGTTCTCTATGACGGACGCGGACGAGAGGTCGCCCGGCTCACAGGCGCGGCGGACTGGGGCTCACCCGAGGCGCTGCGGCTTCTGAAGGCGATCGCTTCGGGCAGCTACCCGAACTGATACCGCCGGTGGGTCCGAAACTCAGGCGGCTTCCGCCACCTGCCGATCGCCTTCCTCCAGCGTGCTTTGGACAAGAGCCCAGACTTTGGCGTTGAAACCCATGCCAAAATGCGAGGCTGACACCCGGATGTTGCGGACGTTTGGGCTTGATGTGTCGACCGCGGCGTAATCGCTCACAACACCGTCACGTGTGCCGTAAATCGCCGTGATCGGAACATCGATGGGTGTCGAGTTACGTTCCTCAATGGTCTGCTCAATCAGATCGAGATTGACACCGCGCATCCGGAACAGGGGAGCGATTGAGGTGTGCTTCGCGCCGCCGTTCACCGGCGAGCCCAGGGTGATGACCTGCGTGACGGCATGGGGGAGTTCCCTGGCCGCTTCACGCGCCAGATAGCCGCCCAGGCTCCAGCCAATGAGGGAGATCGGGCCACCTAGAGACCGCGAACGCTCATCGACACGCTCGAAAAACCTGTCGCAAAGGGCTGCGACTTCAACATCCACAGCCTTGGCGCTCTCGCGGTCGAAGTTCCAGCGGTCTGAGATCTCCGAAGCGTCACTGACGATACCGCGCCCGCCGTTGTTTTGACCGAGCCCCCAGCCTTCCGTTTGGTAGCCGCAGCGCCGCAAGTAAGCTCGGAGCGCCACGGTGGACAAATCGTTGGCGCCAAACCCTGGCACCACCATGACCGGGCGCCGATGGAAGGACCGCCGACCAACTGCGCCGGCCTGGAGCAATCCGCCGGGCACCGTCACGGCTTCGAAACCCATGAAAGCCTCGGCGAGGACGTTGGCGGCTGGTGGTCTCTTTCGAAGGTTCGACATGTTGGTTTCCAAAGGCGAGATAGAGCTACGCCCGAGCTCGTCGGACGCCTCGCAAGTATGTTGTCTCAAGGATCGAAAAGCCAACGCCCGGCGGTCATGGACGCGGGTTGCTGTTCCAATCGTGATCAGCGGTTCTGGCTGATAAACTCAGAAAGGGGCCGGAAGGCTTCAACGATCTCGGCATAGACCTGGCGCTTGAACGGGACGATCAGCTCTTCAAGTTCATCGAGATCTGCCCAGCGCCAGCGCTCGAACTCCGCCGGCAAATGGACATTGAGGTTCACCTCGCTGTCCTCACCTTCGAACAGCATCGCCACCCATTTCTGGCGCTGGCCCAGCCAGGTCTTGTTGCCGCGGCGGCGGTACTTTGGCGGGAAGTCATAGGCGAGCCAGCCCGGTGTGCTCATGAGAAGGCGGGCCGAGGTGATGCCGGTTTCTTCTTCGAGCTCGCGAAAGGCAGCGTCAGTGACGCTTTCACCGGCGTCGATACCGCCCTGGGGCATTTGCCAGCGATAGGGGTTCACTTCGCGCGTGCCAGGCGCGGTCAGCCTTTCGCCCAGCCAGACCTGCCCAGCCTTGTTGAAAACGCAGATACCGACATTGGGGCGATACTCTTCGAGCTCAGGAAGTTCCTTCATTGCCCGATGTGTTCACGATCCGCTCGGGCGCGGCAAGCTCCGATCAACGCTTAAGGGTGCGTAACGTTCGGCCTCTCCGTCGATCTCGATCACGAGATAGGGGATCGCCTCGACCACGGGCTCGCGGCCGGAGATCAAGAGCAAGGGCAGGGCGGCCGCCATCACCATCAACGCCAGCGCTGCAGCGACGGGCGACACTGCCGCCTTCAGCGTCTTAATTTGAAACGAAACGTGCCTCATTGCAGTCTTGGCCATCGGTCAGCTGTGTGCCTCATTGAAGGGTTCGTCCAGAACGCCTAAGCCTCAGCGGATATCGAATGAATCCGGGAGAGGTTGCGTGGACGCCGCGGTGGAAACAAAGCAGAGCAAGGTTAACGAAGCTGCGCCGGAAGGTGACGAAAAGCTCGTCGCAGCGGCCGAACAGCGCGAAGTGGAAGCTGCCAAAAAAACCCGAGAGGCAGAGGCTAAGCGGTCTCGGCGCCGGGTTTGGGCCCGTTCCCGCTCGACAGTGGTTGCTAAGGTCATTGAAACCAAGGGCCGTGTTGGCGGTAAGTCCCTGGCCTTTGTTGAGCCCGATGGTCGCGAGATCACTTACAAGGATGTGGTGCGTGGCTCGTTCGCTTTGGCGAGCGCGTTCGGCAAGTTCACCAAGCGGAACGAGAATGTTGGCGTTCTCCTGCCAACCAGCGCGGGCGGTGTGATCACCATCCTCGCGCTCCATGTTGGCGGCCGTGTCCCGGCGATGCTCAACTTCACCGCCGGTGAGAAGGCCCTGTTCTCAGCGCTTGAGACGGCCGACATCAAACACATCATCACCTCGTCGAAATTTATCGAGGTCGGTGGGCTCGAAGGTCTGGTCGATGCGCTGTCTTCTAAGGCGCAGATCCATATCATCGAAGACATCCGCGAAGGGCTGACGACCTCCGACAAGCTCTACGCCGCGGTCGGCGAGATCTTCCCAGGGCTGATGCGTCGGCCGGTGAGCCCAGACAAACCAGGCGTCATTCTCTTCACTTCAGGAACCGAAGGCGCCCCCAAAGGCGTTGTGCTCTCGCACCAGAACCTTGTGGCGAATGTTGAGCAGATCCGGTTGCATGTTGATCTGGAGCCGGAAGACAAAGTCTTCAATCCGCTCCCGATCTTCCACTCCTACGGCCTTACCGGCGGATCACTCTTCCCACTGATCGACGGCAAGACGCAGATCGCTTATCCGTCACCGCTGCACGTCAAGATCATCCCAGAGCTGATCAAGCACACCGGCGCGACGCTACTGTTTGCCACCGATACCTTCCTCCACCGCTACCTGCGCTCGGCGCGGGACGGGGCGCTTAACAGCTTGCGCTACGCCATTTGCGGTGCCGAGAAAGTGCGCGATGAGACCCGTTCGCTGGCACGCCGGAAGTTTGGTTTCTCCGTCCTTGAGGGTTACGGGGCGACAGAGGCTGCGCCAGTGATCGCGGTGAACCAGCCGGGCGATATTCGTCCTGGTACGGTTGGTAAGCTCCTCCCTGGTATCGAAACCAGGATTGAAGGGATTGAAGGCCTAGAGGGCGGCGGCCGTCTTTTCATCCGTGGGCCGAACGTGATGTCTGGCTATATCGACCCTAAGACCAAGACGCTCAATCCGCCCGAAGAAGGTTGGTACGACACTGGTGATGTCGTGCAGATCGATGGCGGCGGCTATATGGCGATCCGCGGGCGGGTGAAGCGCTTTGCCAAGATCTCAGGCGAGATGGTGAGCCTGGCTGTGGTCGAAAACTGCGCCAGCGTCGTGTGGCCTGATGCGGTGCATGCCGCTGTCATTCTTCCTGACGACAAAAAAGGTGAGCAGATCGTCCTTCTGACTGAGGAGGAGGATCCGCGCCGCGAGGATCTTCTCTCGTGGTCGCAAACCCACGGCGTGCCAGAGCTCGCGGTGCCAAAGCGGGTGATGCACATTGAGGCGATCCCGCTTCTTGGCACGGGCAAGGTGGACTACGTCACCCTTCAGCGCCGCGCGGAAGAGTTGATCGAGGAAGCAGAAGAGTCCCTTCGCCAAGCGGCTGAGTGATGGGCCCTGACCTGCGCTTTCTCAGGAGGGTCCTAACGGCCTCGCTCGAGGGCGCCTTGGTCGGCATCGTCCTCACCACAGCGGTGGTGGGCGGTGCCTTTATCCTTGGGTTTGAGCAGGCTTTGGCCCATCCGGCCTTACCGATCGTGATTGTCGTGATCGGAGCACTCGGCATGGTTTTGACCGGGCGCCTCTCGCGCAAAACCTTCGAGGATCGTTGAAGCCTGGGATCAGTCCGCCGGGCGGACGACAAAAGTCACGAGAACCCCAACAAGGCCCAGGACGCCCCAAAGCGGAAAGTCCAGCGCCAGGTTGGCGACACCCGCCGCGCCGGAGGTGCCAAGCGGCTCAATCGCCACGCCAGGGATCAGGTTCAGCACCTCACGGGTCGTGCGGATCACCGGCTCACCGGTCTCTAGCGTCGACACCAAGTCAGCGCCAACCAGAGCCAGGGCGAGCGCGACGAAGGTCCACGCCGTCATCCGCAAGGTTTTCATGTCGACCCGCCTTTGCCACCCACATTCCCTGATTAGCGTCCCGGCACCTGCTTGCCAATGCCCTCAAGGCGCCGCTATGGGCGTCGCTCGACGGACAGGTGGCCGAGTGGTCGAAGGCGCACGCCTGGAACGCGTGTAGGCGGGAAACCGTCTCGAGGGTTCGAATCCCTCTCTGTCCGCCAGTTTCTATATCTCAAGCGCCGCGGGCGCTCCGATAGGGCCAGATTCGTTCGGCGACCAATTGGTCGCTTCGCGACTGAGGTCTGAGGCGTCTCTCTCTCCGCCATTGGCATGCAACAATCGGGCCCCGTTAGTGCGGGTTCGTCACCCCTGGCGGCGGCGATCTTTGCGCACGAGTTCTGCAGCTTGAACGACGACTTGCTCGCGGTCTGCTTCGGACCACCCGCCGCCGAGTGACTTGTAGAGCGAGATGACGCTTTCCACCGTACGCAGACGGGCTATCACCAATTGATCATCGGCGACGTCAAGCTGACGTTGGGCGTCAATAACCTGGAGGAACGAAATGACACCGCCGTCATAGGCGAGGCGAGACAAGTCCCTCGTCTCCTCGGCGGCCTCTAGGCTCGTTCGCAGTTTGCTCTCTGTACGGCGGCTGCCGTCATAGGCGGCGATAGCGGTCTCGACCTCCGCCACGGCTTTAACGGTGGACGCTTGATAAGCGGCAAGTTGTTCCGCTCGCCGACCACGTGCGGACGCCACCTGACCGGCGATCCTTACCTGATCGAAAAGCCTCCAGGATATCCGTGGACCGACGGAATATTGAATGGCGTCCGACCCGACGAGGTTGTTCGTGTCCAAAGCGGAGTAGCCAACGGCCCCGCCCAGTGTGATTTTGGGGAAATACTCGGCAACGGCGACACCAATGTCAGCGTTCCGTGCGGCAAGCCTTCGTTCAGCTGCCCGCACATCGGGGCGATGACGGATGATATCCACCGGCGCGTCCATTACGGCAGCGATTGGTTTGTCCGTGGGAAGTGGGTGCCCTGAGTTTTGAAGCAAGCCCTTGTTATCTTGAAGGTACCCGCCGGTTAAGACCGCAAGGCCGCTTTCTGCCTCGGTGCGCGCGGCTTCAAGTTGGGGGAGGAGGGCCTCGGAATTAGCGAGAAGGGCTTGTGCCTGCGTGAGGTCAAGCCTTGGACTAAGGCCCTTGTCAAAGCGTTGGGACGTCAGAGAGACGAGCTCTCGCGCCGTTTCGATGGATCGTTCGGCCACCGCGATCCGTTGGGTAAGGGCGTGTACGGTGTAATAGGCGCGTGCCGTTTCCGCCGCGACGATCACGCGGCTTGCGAGGACACGCTCGATCGCAGCATCGGTGTCCGCCTTTGCTCCTTCGAGGGCTCTTCGGCGGCCACCGAAGACATCAAGTTCCCAGCTGGAGTCGAGGCCGACTTGATAGAAGTCTGAGTGCCGCGGCGCCAGTCCGTCTGCGAACAATCCGCCCGTCTGGTCCTCCAAGCTTGCCTGCTGATATCCGCCAGCCGCGACGAGCGCTGCACTCGGAGCAAGGTCGCCCTTAGCGAGGCGCAGGATCCCTCGTGCCTGCGCCACCCTGGCTTGAGCCTGCGAGAGGTCAGGGTTTTGCGCCAACGCCCTTTCGATCAGTACGTCCAGGGCCGGATCCTCGAATGTTGTCCACCAATGGGCGAGGACGGTGTCGTCTGAAACGACACCGTCCTCGGTCTGGCGCGCGCGAGGGGGGACGCTCTGCGCCAGTTCAAACGCCGCGGGCAGGGGGGACGTTGGCGTTTGATAGTCGGGGCCGATCGCGCAGCCGCTGGCGGCAAGCGCAAAGCTTAGCGTCGTTGCCTTCATGAGCCGGTTGCGCATCGTATCCTCCGTTCGACAAAATGAGATATAAGAAAAATACTCATAAACGTCAACAGGGGAAATCTCTTTTGTCAATTGAGCCGTTTGGGGCCAAATATTTCCTTAGAATATCGGCGATTGACAGAAATGAGAAAAAAACATATATCTCATTTCAAGCAGATGGAGGGCGCCCATTGCGCGCTAGGTATCCAATGAACAAAACCAGATATGACAGCATGGTGAGGCCAGCGCTGTGCGCTTGGATCAGCTTGGGAAGTGTCGCAGTTCTCTCAGGGTGCGGCGCATCGAGTGACGAAGACCCGCGGTTCGAGGCTCGGCTGGTGAGGCTTGCGACCGTCAAGACGATGAGTGGGCAGCCTACAGAGAGTTTCGCTGGCTCCGTGGTCGCAAGATACGAGGCCAAGGTCGGCTTTCAGGTCGGCGGGCGCCTTGTTCGGCGCAACTTCGACATTGGCGACGCCGTTCAAGCTGGCGATGTCATCGCTGAGCTTGATCCTGCAGATTACCAGTTGCGGGCCAGGGCTGCACAAGCAGATTTGCAGTCTGCCAAAGCACGATTGATCCGTGCAGAGGCAGAGGAGCGCAGGTTTGCGGAGCTGGTCGAGCCGGGCGCAGTTTCCCGATCTGCTTATGATGCCGTGGTGGCTGAAGCGACCGCCTCGCGGGAGCTGATGAGCGCACTGGGTGCGCAGGCCCTCGTTGCGGACAATGCGTTGGGCTACACAAAGCTCCTGGCGGATCACGATGGTGTCATTACGGAGTTTTTTGCCGAAGAGGGCCAGGTGCTCGCTGCCGGGCAGTCTGTGGCTGTCGTCGCGCGAAGCGGCGCATTGGAAGTCGAAATCGCCATCCCTGAAAACAAAATGGCTCTGGCCAGTGAGCCTGCGGACGTGACGCTTTGGGCCGAAGACGGCTCCGTGTACCCTGCATATCTGAGGGAAATCTCGCCACAGGCGAACCCGCAAACCCGCACCTACGATGCGCGGTACGCCATCTCGCCTGACGCTCCAGCGGCGCTTGGTATGACAGCGACGGTGCATATCGAAAGCGGCGGTGCGGAAGGTTTCCTCGTCCCCAACGAAGCGGTGTTCAGCCTCAGCGGCGAGAGCAATGTTTGGCTGCTGGGCGATGACATGCGCCTATCGCGCCAGGTCGTTCGTCTCTCTGGGTACGAACAAGAGCACGCCCTCATCAGTCACGGTTTGCAGGAGGGCGACGAGATCGTCGCGCTCGGTGTGCATCTTTTGAGGGACGGGCAAGTCGTCCGTGGCGAGAACACATCACCTGTTGAACAGACGTCACTGGCGTCTTCACACTAACGCGAATTGGAGATCGGATATGTTTGAGCGTTTGAACCTGTCTTCTTGGGCGATCAGCAACCGATCTCTCATGTTCTTCTTGATGGTCGTGATCACCGGTCTCGGCACAGGTGCGTTCCTGAAGCTCGGTCGTGCAGAGGATCCGTCCTTTGCCATCAAAACCATGGTGGTCAGCGCCGTCTGGCCGGGCGCAACAACCGAAGACATGGAGACCCAGGTCGCCGACCGGATCGAATCGCGGATCCAAGACCTGCCCAACCTCGACTACATTGAGACCTACTCAAAGCCGAACCAGACATTCATCCGTGTTCAGCTTGAAGACACAATGGACCCCAACGATATCGAGGACCTTTGGTACCAGGTGCGCAAGAAGGTGGGTGATATCTCTGGCACCTTGCCGCAGGGCGTCATCGGTCCGTTTTTCAATGATGAGTATTCGGATGTTTCCTTCGCCGTCTATGCGCTGACGTCAAAGGACGCTTCGCAGGATGACCTCGTTGCCTATTCTGAGCGCGCCCGGCAGCGACTTGAGCGCGTTGAAGCTGTTGAAAAGGTGGAGATCTTGGGCGAGCAAGACCGCAAGATCTATGTCGAGCTGTCCTACGCCAAGCTTGCGACCCTCGGCATTCCGCCCGAGGCCATTTTTCGCTCCCTGGACGGACAAAATGCCGTCGTGCCATCGGGCAGTGTGGAGACGGCCGGTCCCCGTGTTCAAATTCGCGTCGAGGGCGCTCTGGGTGCTGCTGAAGACGTAGCCAACGTGCCGGTGGAAGCGAATGGCCGAACATTTCGGCTTGGTGATATCGCGGAGGTCTATCGCGGTGTGGTCGACCCGGCGTCCTATGTCATCCGTCATAACGGCGTCGCCGGATTGGCGCTGTCGCTCACGATGGAGGAAGGGGCCAACGGCCTAGCGCTAGGCGAAGCGCTCAAGCCTGCGGTGGAGGACATCGAAGCGTTCCTTCCTGTCGGCGTGGATTGGTCGACCGTCTCGAACCAACCAAAAGTGATCGCCTATTCCTTCAACGAGTTTATCATCAAGATCGCCGCGGCCCTAGGGATCGTCCTGGTGGTGAGCTTTGTGTCGCTCGGCTGGCGCACGGGCATCGTCGTGGCCTTGGCCGTGCCGCTCACACTTGCTGTCACATTTGTTGTTATGGAGCAGATGGGGACCAGCCTTGAGCGTATCTCGCTTGGTGCACTGATCTTATCACTTGGCCTATTGGTGGATGACGCGATCATCGCTGTTGAAATGATGGTGGTGAAACTCGAAGAAGGCTCGTCGCGCGAAGATGCAGGTTCCTACGCGTGGACGCACACTGCCTTTCCGATGCTGACCGGAACCCTTGTGACCGCGGCAGGCTTTCTTCCTGTCGGTTTCGCCATGTCGACGGCAGGTGAGTACGCAGGTGGGATCTTCTGGGTGGTGATGATCGCACTTGTCGCGTCGTGGTTTGTGGCCGTGCTGTTCACCCCTGTGCTTGGTGTCGCTTTGCTTCCCTCGACCGAGTGGTATGCCAAGCGTCACGCTGGCCACGGCGATATGTATGACGGCCAGTCCTACCGTTTGCTGAGGCAGGTGGCGACCTTCTGCATGCGTAAGAAATGGCCGACTGTCGCAGGGGTGCTCGGACTTTTTGTCCTGGCCGGCGCCGGTTTCACCATGGTGCCGCAACAATTCTTCCCAACAAGTTCGCGTCCAGAGGTCTTGGTTGAGATCACGCTCCCCGAAGGTTCGTCGTTCGAGGCGACGCGGGAAGCCACAAATGCGGTCGAGGAGGTGCTCGCGCAGGATGAGGAGGTGAAGTACTACACCTCTTACATTGGTGCGGGCGCACCGCGCTTCTTCTTGGCTCTGGACCCGCTCCTGCCCAATGAAAAACGTGCACTGATCGTTGCCCAGTCTGCAGACGCGAAGGCCCGCGACCGGATCATCAAGAGAATGCGGTCCATCGTTGATGAAGGCGCTTTCCCCGGCACGCGGGTACGGATGACAAAGCTTCTCTACGGTCCGCCCGTTCCGTTTCCGGTGGAGTTTCGTGTGCTCGGCGATGATCCCGATAAGGTCCGCGAGATCGCTTATCAGGTCCGTGAGGTGATGGATGCCGATGCGGAAATCCGCGACTCACAGCTCCTCTGGGAAGAGGAGGGCGGTGCAGTCCGCTTTGAGATCGACCAAGACCGGCTTCGTGCGCTTGGCCTGACACCGAGAGAGGTCGGACTGACAACTCAGACCTTCCTTTCTGGTGCAGCGGTCACCCAAGTGCGGGACGGCCTGGAGCTAATCGACGTTGTGGTTCGAGCTCCGGAAAGTGAGCGTACAGATCTTTCCTCTATTGAAGACCTCACAATCACAACACCTCGCGGCGATGTGGTGCCATTGTCCCAGGTCGCAAAGCCAGTTTACGGCCACGAGCGAGCGATCTCTTGGCGCCGAAACCGAGACGTTTTGTTGTCCGTTCGCGCTGATGTTGCTGACGGTGTTCAAGGGGCGGACGTGACTGCGCGGCTGCTGCCGGAGCTCGAGAGCATCAAGAGCGCACTGCCTGCTGGGTATCGGATCGAGACCTCGGGCGTGGTCGAAGAATCGGCGAAGGCCAACGCGGCGCTTCTCCCTATGTTCCCGATCATGGCGCTCGCTATGCTCACCCTGCTGATCTTTCAGCTGAAGACAGTGTCGCGCACCTTTCTGGTGTTCCTGACCTCGCCGCTGGGCTTCATCGGTGCCGTGTTCGCACTTTTGATTACGCAAAAGCCCTTTGGTTTTGTCGCGCTTCTCGGTTTGATTGCGATCGGCGGAATGATCATGCGAAACTCTGTCATCTTGATCGATCAGATTGCGCAGGATGTGGACGCGGGTAAGGACGAGTGGAACTCCGTGATCGAAACGACGGTCAGCCGCGCTCGTCCTGTGATCCTGACCGCGCTCGCGGCGATTCTTGGCTTCATGCCGCTAACGCTCTCGTCCTTCTGGGGCCCAATGGCGGTTGCTATGATCGGCGGGTTGATCATTGCGACGATCTTGACCCTGACCGCGCTCCCGGCACTTTACGTCCTCTGGTTCAGAGTCCAGGAGACGGGCGCCCGTGATAGGACGCATCAAGACGTAGCGCATGGCGCCCTCGCGCCAGCGGAATAGAAAGGAGAAGTGGCCGGGCCACAGCTGGCTCTGCCACTTTCGATAAGGAAAAGGTGACCGATGGCGAGAAGTTACATGAGCTCCGCAGAGGCCCGTGACCGCGTGCTTGAGGAAGCCGAGCGTTTGTTTCGGACGCTCGGCTACGGCAAGACGACAATGGGCGACATCGCCGATGCATGCGGCTTCAGCGCTTCCAACGTCCATCGCCTTTTCAAGACGAAATCCGCCGTCAACGAAGCAATTGCTGCGCGCTTGATCAGCCGCCTCGAAGGATCAGCCGTTCACGCGGTGGAGCAGGGGAGCACGGCTGAGGAAAAACTCCGTCTTCTGCTGAAAACCCTCCACGATGAGACGCGCCGGTTGTGGCGCGACGACAACAACCTCTATGCGATGGTTACGGCCGGTGTTGAAGAGAACTGGCTGGCGATAAGGGCGTATAAGGCCAAGATTCGCTTTCTCATTGAGCAAATCGTTGATCAGTCAGCAAACGGTCCAATTTATGGTGACACCGCCGCGGCCTCCGCTGAGGTCATCTACCAAAGCGCCATGCGGCTGTTTCATCCCCTCATCGTCGTGGAGTTCGATGAGCAGGAACCTCAGCTCAAAGCGGAGACCCTTATCGAATTTCTGGTTGGGCTTCTTGGCGAGCGATAGCCTGCTGTTTGCTGGTGTCTGGATATGCTGCGCTTACTGTGTGGCCGCTCTGGAACCCGGACGGTCGCAGCCGAGACCTCTCAACACAAAACCGCCTAAGCTATCCGCATCAATGCGCACGCTCCTCGAGTTTCGTGACGACGGCTCGATAAACTGTTGCAATCCCACGAGGAGGACGTCCACTGCGTGGTCGACAGTCGAAACTTTGAACTCGCCAGCCTCCACGCCTTGCGAGACAATCTCCATCAGCACATCTCTGTGTGCGGCTCGTGCGGCGTTCGCGGCGTCCCAGTCTTCTTCGAACGCACACTGAAGGGTGTTACCCAGCCGACTGCCGGATTGCTCTGAATGAACTTGTTCCTTGGCGAGAACATCGATCCAGTCAGCGAGTTTTCGGGCAGGTTGGTGTTCGGCCTTGATCACTGATTTGAGTTCAGTGATCCGCCTCGAGACGATCATATCAACGACCTGATCGCTTAGCTCGCTCTTGGTACCGATGTGCTTATGCACCAGCGCAGAGCTGACACCGCAGGCTTTCGCGATATCGTTTATGGTCGTTTTCCGGTGTCCATAGACCGAGTAGAGCGCCAGTGCCTCATCTAAGATTCTTTGGCGCGTATCATTGGCGGAGAGATTGCAGTTTGCAGAGTCCATTCGGGCACCTCGTGCCCTTAGGCATAAGCTCAGTTATGAGAATTATCAATAACTATCACTTTTGATTTTTCATCATGATAAGGATCATAGCGGCCTTAGGCTGGTTGGCGTTGAGTGCTACATCAGGACGGCCGCTAAGTATGCACCACCAAGAGCACCGGGGAGCAGGATCAGCAATTCAGAGCTGCTGTTGTTGAACTCATAACGAGAGTGAGACCGGAAGAGGGCGTGCAACACAACGTGGATGATCGCAAATGCCGCCAAGCCGATGCGGGTTGGGTTATCGGGTTCACCCACACTTCCCCAAAGCAGTAGAGCAAAAAGCGGGATGTGTGCCCAGATGAAAGACTGCTCGGCCGTTCGTTCAGGCATCAAACTGAACGGCGGCAAGACGCGCCACTCGTGCCGTTTCACGGCATCCAACTCATGGGTGAAGAATGCACCGACGAGCGAGAAATACAGCAAGTCCACCATGCTTGTTCGCACTCCTTCGCTCATGTAGCGCTTGCTACGTGGTAATGGAATGTAGCGGCTGCTACAAGATCAAATGTCGGAAATCGCATCCGTTCGCGCTGATAAGCGCGCCGCTGTTCTCACGCCTATATGCGCGCATCTCCTCAACGAGGGGTTGGACGCGGCGAATCTTCGTGCGCTTGCGAAGGCAGCGGGAACCAGCGACCGCATGTTGCTCTACTACTTTTCGAACAAGGATGATCTCATCGGCACGGCATTGACGCGGCTTGCTGAACAGCTCTCTGCGCTCCTCGACGAACAGATCCATTGTGAACCTCAGCCTGAAGAGGTTTTGACGGAAACGGTCTGGACCGCTGTCTGTCACCCGGACTGTTGGCCCTTCATGGTGCTCTTCGTTGAGTTGGCGGTGCGAGCCCACCGTATCGGAGATCCATTTGCGTCACCTGCGCAGGCAATCGCCCATCACTTCCAAACGTGGTTGGCTGATCATCTCGCAATTGACGATCTCGAACGCCGCAGTGCTGCCGCTGAGCGGGTCCTGACGGTTGTTGACGGGCGCGTCCTTCTACGGCTTGTCCAAGCAACAGCTATAAAAAAGTGAGAAAAACACAAAAGTCTCACAGCGCCAGGCGGTTTGTTGCCGAGACAGTCCGATGGTCGAGCGTCTCAGCCTTTCAACCTTTGTTGATCTCCTGGTCACGGAAAGTCGTCAGCGTTCATAGATCGATGACAAGCTCATTCGTCATGCTCCGTGAGCAGCACGTTGCGATCTTTGTCCGCTGTTTTTCTTGTGAGAAGACTTTGTCGCGGGCGCCGGGTTCGTCTTCCGCAACAACACCAACCGTGCGGGTGACCTCGATGCTCTAGCCGCCAGTCATAGGAACACGAATCCGGTGACGCTGGAGCGGACTTAGCAGTGTTTCCATTGTGGCTAAGCGCTTGGCGTACCGCGTTCAAACTCGAGTTTGGCCCAAACACCTCGGTCGGCTTGTCCGCGGCACGCCAGGAACTCAAGCTCCGCTGGGTTCATAGCGACCACCGCATTGGTGGTAGCGCCAGAGTTGTCCTCCGCAAACCGATTGATGCTGAGGCGACCGTCAGAGCGATCCGAAAACATCGTGATCAGTCCGTCGAGAGTGTGCTGCTCAGACTGAGCAAGGAACCCCTGCATGCGATCAAAACGTGCATGGGTGCTTTCTGAAAGGTCTGTCTCCAGACGTTTGTTCTCATCAAACAGGCAGTGGTTGGAGCGCACCTGAGCACCCGTCTCTGTCGAGCGTTGATAAGCCGCCATCGGTGTCCGTTCCCATTCAACCGCTCGGTTCTTGTCACCGATCCAGTAGGAGTGGCTGCCGGTGACGGGTGCGTTTTCGACCACAGCGCTGGCTTCTGCGAGGGATGCTTGTTTCAGAGCAAGATGAAGCACCGAGAGATAGGGGATCCCCACCCGTGCCCCTCTCGTTTTGAGGTTGGTTGTTCCCACCGTCACGCCGTGTTCGTTCATTCCCATCAGCGTTTGGCAGCCTGCGCAGGTCACGGTCCAAGTCTCTGGCCCATCATCCGGGAGCTGATGGAGCGCGATCACATACTTCATGTCCGGGCCGTTGAGGTCCCAGGTCTGGCCTTGCAGGCTGTGGCCATTGGCACTGATCGAGGGGGGAACGAGGGCGGAGGTGCACCCCTCGTCCTCTGCGTCTGGAACCTCGCCGGGGAGGGTGATGATGTCGCGAATGTCCGTCATATTGGCGACCGTGTAGAGACGAATTGGGTCGACGCCCGCTCCGTCCGCTATCGCCAAATGCTCATGATACCCATCGCGGTCAAAAGCTTTCAGTTTCTCTAGGCACTGTTCTCCCACCTCGAACAGCCGGTCTGTGCCGTTGTGACCGCGCTCTCTGAGGTGCTCGTCCACGGCCGTGACCCGTTGCTTGACAAAGTCCTGAATGAGGTCACGGCAAAGCTCCCCATACTGGTGGCCCATCTCCTCAGGCGAGCCCGACACTCTAAACTGCGGCAGGGTCATGGTCATACTCTTTGTCCTCATTACACGCGCGGGCGAGTTGATCGCTGGTCCGGCGGAACTCTGTTGTGATGGTCAGCGGCGGGACGGCGGAACTGCTGCCATTGCACATGCTGTCGCAAAGCCCATAGCGCAAGCGAGCGCCAACATCCAATTTCGCCGGACGAGAAACTTGTGGCTCGCCGCGTTGCGTCGGGCGCCATAAAAAAGTGTTGCAGAACAATGGCTTGTTGTGTTGGCTGGCCGACTCCGGATGGCCGCGAAGGGCTCAGCCGGATCTGCCCGACCTGATTGCTAAGTCAGCAGCCCAAAGGTCGACCCGGCACCTTCTAAGGTCTAAAGCGGGGTCATGCTGGTAGGCTTCACCGCTTTTCCTCAGTGGTGGGATGAAAAAGGGATCTTAGACATGCGAACCACGTCGACTTTACTGGCTATGATGTTCACCGGTGTTTTGGGCATGCAAGCAGCGGTAGCGAATGACTCTGCACACAAACCAATTGATGTTCTGCTGCAACAGACGGTGACTACCACCGACGGCACAGAGCTCGCAGCGACCGTTTGGAAACCCGATGCTGACGACAAGCGCTACACAGCAGTGTTGGTTGTGACGCCTTACGTTTCCGATGAGGCGCAGGCGCGGGGGCGTATCTATGTCGACCGCGGCTATGCGCTGGTTAGTCTCGATCGTCGTAGCCGCGGCGCATCAGACGGGCCGCATGAGGTGCTAACAGATGTCGGCCCCGATGCTTGCGCTGCCATCGCGTGGATTAAGCAGCAGCCATGGTCCGACGGACGGGTCGCCATGCGCGGCGGATCCTACCGAGGGATGTCCCAGTGGATGACGGCGCGGGCTTGCCCCGATGAGCTCGAAACCATCATGCCGACGGCATCCGTCTATCCCGGCCATAGCGATTTCCCGCTGGGGCCCGGCTTGGTCAGCTACAAGTACACTGCCCGGTGGCTCAGTTTCGTCGCTGGCCCAACCCGGAACATCAATTTGTTCTCTGACGAAGCTTACTGGCAGGAACGTGCGTTGACTTCCTACCGTCAGCACCTGCCCTTCCATCAGTATGATGCCTTTGTCGGTTATCCGTCTCCGATATTTCAAAAATGGGTGGAAACGTTATCTGAGCCAGCGCAATGGGATTCCTATACAATCCCGGCTGATGCCTATGCGGCGATGGATATGCCGATCCTGACGATCACGGGGCATTACGACGGCGACCAGTTGGGGGCGCTGGGCTATTACCGGCAGCACCAGGCGAGCGCCCAACGGAAGCCCAAGCGGGATCACCATTTGGTATTAGGCCCCTGGGACCATGCCGGTACCCGCGTGCCGCGCCAGCGGCTGAGCGAAAGTGTAGAGTTCGGAGCAAACGCCGCCTTCGACATGGACCAGTTCAACCTCGATTGGCTGGACTGGACGCTCGGTCGTGGACCCAAGCCTGAACTTCTTACGAAGGGCCGCGTGGTTTACTATGTCGGCGGCGCGAATGAATGGCGTTATGCGGATGATCTTGACGCCGTCGCAGCCGAGACGCACTCTTTGTTTCTGTCCGCTGCCCCCGACGAAGCCGCGGACGTTTTTCGCTCCGGCCATCTCTTGGGCGAGCCCGTTTCGTCGGATGAACCGCACACGTTTATCAATGATCCTCTCGATACCAGTCCTGCTGACCTGACAGAAGAGAATTGGGGAACGCTGGCGAACGGCAACTTCCGCAAAGACTGGGCGGCGCATATGCCGGAGACGCTGGTCTTTCATTCCAGTCCGTTGCCCGATGAGCAGGTTATGGCTGGCCAGATGAAGCTCACGCTTTATCTGGAGATGGACGCTCCTGACACAGACATCTTTGCGACGGTGGCAGCTGTTTTCCCAGACGGAGAGATCCTGCACCTTGGCGCCAGTGTGGTGCGAGCGCGGTTTCGAAACGGCCTAGAGCCAGAACTTGTCGAGCCTGGCGTGGTTGAGCCCTACGTGTTCGACACGTTTTTCTGGAACGCGTGGGCGTTGCCGGCGGGCGCTCGGATCAGGCTCACGGTCGGCCCGTTCAACGATCCTATGTATCAAAAGAACTACAACTCTGGCGGCAAGCTCGGTTTTGAAACAGCCGATGACGCTCGCGTCGCCACCATCAAGCTGCATCACAACAGCGAGTACCCTAGCGTTCTTGAAATTCCGCTCGCGGAATAGTGAGATCGGCCTGGCATCCCATACACGGACGATGTCATCAGTATCCAGGAATTCTGTCACCGAGCAGGTATCTGGTGACCTCAACATAGTCCATCACCAGTGAAACGCTGATGACGGCCATGAACCAGTAGAGATAGCGGCCCACCCAGGTCTCTTCGGCGAACGGCTTTCGCTGCGACCACAGATAAATCAGGAGCGGTGTCCACGCGATGATATGGCTGAGGCCTAAGAGCCGAACATAGCCGAGTGTACCATAGAGCGTCAGTATCATGATGATATTGGCGAGCCACGCCGTCGCCCCCCAATGGGCCCTGCGGTCGAGGAAGGCGAGGGGGAGCAGCAACCAGTTCGAGACATCGATGACGCGGGTCCACCAAAAGATCCATGCCGGACCCTGAGCAATCCGCTCGATCAGGTGCATGTCCATCTCAAGGTTCATGTCAGGCTGCTTCCTCGTCAAAGAGGGCCACAACCCGTGCCGGGGCGGCGGATGCACCCACCAGTTTGAGGGGGAACACACACACCTTAAAGCCGTGGGAGGGGAGTGCGGCGAGATTGACGAGTTGCTCCATCTGCCAATAGGGCTTGCGCTGACCGAGCCGGTGGCCCTCCCAAAAGAGATCGTCGCGCTTGTCTTTCTTCGACTGATCGATCTGATGGTGAAAGGGAATGTCCCAGCCCCATTGGTCGATGCCCATCACGGTGCATCCTTGATCAATCAGCCAGCTGGTGGCGTCAGCCCCCATTCCTGTGCCGCGCTTCCAGTACTCCTTGGTCCCCATATATTGATCTCGACCAGTCCGGATAAGGACGATGGACCCTTCGGTGACTGTCGCACCGGTCTTGCCAAGGTCCGATTGAAGATCCTCCGCGGTGATCACATCGCCTTCCTCTTTGGCCGTCATATCAATGACGACGCCAGGACCGATACACTTATCAAGGGGGATGTGCTCCACCGTGAGGGCGTCTGTTTCTTGGCCGGGCTCACCGCTCTTGGGGCCATAGTGCCAAGGCGCATCAATATGCGTGGTGCTGTGAACGCCCATTTGAGTGATGGTATCATCCGCCCACCCGACAAAGTCCTTAGGCATCAGTTTGAACGGCAGGCCGAGTGCGCGAACCAAGTAGCGGGCAATCCAATGGGGTTTATGCTTAATGCGTACACGCATGAAGCGAGGATCGTTTTTGTTGTACTGAATGGACTTGGAGAGATCGACGACCTTCATGGCTTTGTTTCCCGAGAGATGGTGTTTTCGACGCTGCCGACCCGATCGATGGTCAGGCGCAACCTATCGCCAGGCGCCAGCCAAGCGTTGTTCTCAATTCCGGCGCCGCCCGGCAACGTGCCGGAGCCGAAAAGCTCGCCTGGGAACAGCGGCTCACTCTTCGATGCGAACGCGATGGCCTCAGCCATCGAATGGTGCATGCCGCGGGAGGAACACCGGGCGACCACCTCGCCGTTGATGTCGACACGTGCATCGAGTTCGTTGATATACGGAAGGATTTCGTCTGAGGTTACGACCACTTCGGATATTGACGAGGCGAAGTGCTTGGCCTTTTGCGGACCGAACCCGCTGTCCATCTCGTCTTTCTGGACGTCCCGTGCACTGAAATCATTGAGGACAACAAATCCGCCGATGGCAGCCTGGGCGTCTTCTGGCGAAGCGTTTTCAAGGGGGTGGGCGAGAACCGCGCCAAGCTCAAGCTCGTAGTCCAAAGCGTCGGTGTAGTCCGGCCACCTGATTTCGCTGCCGGAGCTGCGGATGTTGAGGTGGTTGCTGAGGTAGTAGATCGGCTGTTGGTACCAAAGCGGGTGTGGACGGAACTTAGGAAACGGTTTGCCGGTCAGTTTCTCCGTAAGCTGCGTCAACGGATAGAGCTTCGGCAAAAAGCGCTTCGCATACCCGCGGCTTGCGGCGACCACATGCTCTTCAAACAGCATGAAGTCGCGGAACGATGCGGGTGCGAAGGGAAGGGTTTCGGCGTGCGCGCTGGCGGTGTTGGGCTCTAATCCCTCAATCGCCCGGCTTAGCCGCGACCATCCATCGGTACCGAGCGCCAGGACCGCGAGCATGTCATGGGCCAAGTCGCCGCCTTCGCCGCCGATAGCCGCGAGGTCCGGGATGCGCCCCAGTGAGACCCAGCCTAGAGGGCCTTCCGCTTGAACCTCATGGGTATCAGCCGATTGGATGCGGCGCAGTCTCATAAGCCCTTTCTGCGTCCTGGGACGAACGGGATGTTGAAAATGGAACGTTTGTTTCATATCATATCTGGAAAACGAAACAACTGTATCGTTTCTCGGCGCTGAGGCTGCCGACGGCGGTTGGTGAAGAGGTCATGGGTGCGGTGAGCGGTGGATACAGAAAGTCGGATGAAGTCCGTGCACGGCTGCTTGATACGGCCGAGGAGCTTTTTGCCGAGCGCGGCTTTTACGGGGTGTCGGTGCGGGACATCACTGTGCGAGCCGAGCTGCGAAGCGCGAGCGTCAACTATCACTTCGAGACCAAAGAGAAATTGTTCCTTGCTGTGATCGATCGGCGTATCGAGCCACTAGCGAAGCTCCGGATGGAACGTCTCGACGACGTCGATGTGTCTCCAGGCTCGCCTGAAGAAACGGTCAGATCAATCGCCGACGCCTTTGCGGGGCCGATGCTGGATCTTGCCAGCGGTGGGTCACGCGGCTGGAAGAACTATTGCATCTTGATCGCCCATTTGGCCGTCCAGAAGATGTGGACTGATAATATCGTCAGCGAGAAGTATGATGTGCACGCCCGCAAGTTTGTGGAGGCGCTGAAGCAAACGTTCCCGGACGCCGAGGACTATCGGATCCACTGTGCCTTCCAGTTTTTGCTGAGCACCACCCTTTATGCCGTGTGCGACAACAAACGGCTCGATACGCTCTCACAAGATCAGTACCGATCGGCAGACCTCAGCCGGTTGCGAGAGCCATTTCTGGATTTCGTCAGCGCGGGCATTATCTCGACCGCTCAGGCGCCGTCCTGAGTCTTTCGCAGAATGCTGCTACCAATCACTCCGCCGAAAGAGCCGGCATGTCCCGCCCCATGACGGTGGTGATCAGGCCGCGGTAGTAGTCAGCCAGTAGCGGTTCATCGCCAATGATCTCGATGATCCGGGTCATCAAAAACCAACCATTGGCACCATTCACGAACACCACGGCGCCGTGCTTTTTGTCCGGCGAGTAGTAGACAAGCGCGTTTTCGCCGGCATCGCTGCCGCTATGGGTGACGATGGTATGATCGTCATACTGAAAGATCTGCCAACCGATCGAATGGCCGTAGGCGTCGGGGCATTTGAGATCTTCCAAGTCAGGACAGTCGTAGACGGGATCGCCCTCAAAGCTGGTGAGGATCGTCTGCCGCGCTGACCTCGCTTCGTCATCGCCGAGGCCTGACGTCAGCGCAGTAATCAGCTGGGCGTAGGCTGGGACCGTCACGATCAAATCATCCGCTGCGCCGAGGCGTTCAGCGTTGGGGTCCCCTAGCAGCGGATTGAGCTCCGCGATGGGTCGAAAACTCCCTTCGCTGTCCATAGGCACGGCTATGCGCTCGTCAGCCCACGGCGGAATATCACCGAGGGAGACCTCCTTGATGCCGAGGGGGGCGAAGACATACTCATCGGCGAGGGTTTGCAGCGGCTTGCCTGTTTTGGCTTCGGCGTACCGGGCGGCGAGTTCGACGCCGGCGCCGGAGTAGCTGAAGCGCGTGCCCGGGTCGTGATCGAACGCCAAACGCCCATCGGGATACGCATACGCCCAATTGAGAAGGCCTGCTCGGTGCGACATCAAAAGTTGGGTTGTAAGGCCGAGGTAACGGGTGTCATCGCTGAGTTCCGGATGCTCGACGAAATCTGCGATGGGCTCGTCATAGTCGATCAGACCTTGTCGCTCCAACGCGATCAACGTCTCGGCTGTGATCGTCTTGGCCACCGATGCGGTGTTGAAGGCCGTGGCTTCGCCTACCGGTGTCCCGGGGGCCTGCTCGCCATAGTATCCGCTCCAGTGCAGCTCGCCGTCGCGGATGATGGCGATCCCCACGCCAGCGGCTTTCTCCGACTTGAGGAGAGCGGGCACCATCGCATCAAGCCGCGCTTCGATATCCGGCGTGGTTTGATCCGCTTCTGTGCAAGCAAACGTGGCCGGCAACGAGAGCAACAAAGCGAGTTTTCTCAAGATCTTTCCCCTCGAAGTCACCGACTGGGTTACGCCTCGGCGCTCCCGCCGACAACACGGCGGCCTACCGTATGTTTTGCGGCCTTTGTCTTCCGCTTTGGGTGTGCTCCGCTGGCCGTCGACTGTCCGGACACAGCTCAACCCTGAACCCTTCTGACAAAAGGTGCTGTCATCGCCCGGGGGTGAGCTGAATCAGAGCAGGGTGTACGCGTTTGTGGCTTTTCGTGTTTGAGAGACGATGATCGATCTTCTCGTAACTCTGGTGTCGTGTCTCGTGTTCATGGGCGGGGTGGCATATGTCAGCTACCGCAAGACCAAGGGCGAGGCGTCGAGCAAGGACGGCTATTTCTTGGCAGGCAGGGGCCTCTCGGCGCCGTTCATCGCGGGCTCGTTGCTTCTGACCAATCTTTCGGCTGAACAGCTGATCGGGCTCAACGGATCGGCCTACGGATCAAATCTGTCCAGTATGGGATGGGAGGTAACGGCGGCGATCGCCTCCATTGCCATGGCCTTCATCTTTCTCCCCCGGTACATGGCAGGCGCCTTCACCACGCTGCCGGAGTTTTTGAGCGAGCGGTTCGATGCCGATGTGAGGAGATTGTCCGCAGGCCTCTTTATTCTCGGCTACGGCCTCGTGACCATTCCGTCGGTTCTTTATTCGGGTTCGATCGCTGTGATGCGGTTGTTCGCGGTGCCAGAGGTGACGGGCTTCGGCGAGTTCCCGTCCTTGGTCCTGGTCGTTGTGGTGATTGGTGTGATCGGCGCGCTCTATGCCATCCTGGGTGGTCTCCGCGCGGTTGCTGTCTCAGATACGTTGAACGGTGTGGGGCTGTTGGTGATCGGTGGTTTGGTGCCGATCTTTGGTCTCTTGGCGCTTGGCGAAGGTGACCTTGGACGCGGTCTTGGCAAGCTCTTGAGTGACCATCCGGAGAAACTGAACGCAATAGGAGGCCGGGATGATCCCACCCCTTTCTTGACCCTCTTTACGGGGATGTTCTTCGCCAATCTCTTTTATTGGTGCACCAATCAATATGTGATCCAGCGGACCCTTGGCGGGGCGTCCCTTGCGGCCAGTCAGAAGGGCGTGCTGCTCGCTGGGTTCTTCAAAATCCTGGTGCCGTTTTTGATGATGACCCCCGGCGTCATCGCGTTTCATCTTTACGGCCCGGGGCTCGGCGGGATTGATGAGGCTTATCCGCGCCTGGTTGATGATGTGATGCCCAAGGTGCTGACTGGCCTCTTTCTCGCGGTGCTGCTCGGCGCGGTGTTCAGCTCTTTCAACTCACTCCTCAACAGCGCGGCCACCCTCTTTGTCCTCGATATCTGGGCACCGCTGCGGCAGCAGGAGCCCAACGACGAGACCCTGATCACGCAGGCCAAGATTGTCAGTATCGTGATCGCAGTGTTCTCTTTCGTGGCTGCGCCGCTTTTGTCTTTTGCCGAGGCCGGGCTCTGGCAAGTGATCCGGGTCTTCACCGGTTTCTACAACATCCCCATCATCGCGATTGTTGTCATCGGCATCTTCACCCGGCGTGTCCCCGCGTTAGCGGCGAAGGTGGTGATCGTCTTCCATGTGATCGCCTATGGTCTTTTGAGGTTCGCGCCGATCACGCTGCTGGATATTCATTTTCTCCATCAGTACGCTGTTCTTTTCGTGGTTGAGGTCACCATCATGCTGGCGATCGGTGTCTGGCGCCCAAGTGCGAATAAGGCGGAGGCGCGACCCCATCCCGAAGTTGATATCACGCCCTGGCGCTACCGTGTCCCCACCTCAGTGACCCTTGGGTCCTGCGTGGTGGCGCTTTACCTTCTGTTCTCGCCAATCGGGCTCGCATCAATGGCGGGACCAGGCCTGATCTACATGCTGTCGACGAGCCTAATCATTCTGGCCAATGTGATCTTGTGGGCGCGATATCTTACGCGCCCCGTTCATCTCTAGGCTGTCGCGATCGTTGTGGCTGCCCCTAGTGTCCTTTAGTCTTCCGTCCAGGTGGCGATCTTGTTGGCGATGCGCCATTCTCCCTCCACTTTGAGAAGAAGCATATAATCTGTGTAAAGCCGATCGTTCCACTTGATTTCGGCTTTGACCATCGCCGACTTCTCGGTCGCATCAATGCTGACGATACGTCCGTAGCGAGGCACCTCAACACCTTCCGCGATACGCTCGATATAGTCCGGGCCCGGCCGTCGTTGCAGGACGTCGCCTTCGCCAAGCCACTGCACCTCTAGGCTTGGGAGAAACGCTTCCTCGACCAGCGCTTTGTCGCCGTAGCGAGTCCCATCGAGATACTTTTGAACCACCGATTCGATGTCAGCCAAGGCGCTGTCTTCGGCTGCGAGAGAAGGGCTCAGTGTCAGGAGCATAAGAGCAAGCGCGAGGGCGGGTTTGGGCATGGTGAAACTCCAAGAGATCCGTCGTGATGTGCGTACGCCCCATCAGCATACAAGCGCTGGGCGGACGTTCAGATCCGCAAAACATGCACAGATGCTATGCGCGTGTGGCGGATTGGGTCCCCACAATCACTGCGCGTCACCGGCAGCATATCCTGTTAGATTGACGAGCTTCTATGGTTTATGTCTCTATTCACATACGCATGAGCGATAAGGAATCTGCTTGACCTACGACGAAATGGGACCGCCGGGGGCCGTGCGGCCGCCTTATGAGCTTGTCGCTCAGTGGATCGAAGACACAGGGATGTCGCTCCTCGATCTGCGGGCGAAGGAAGCGGAGGCGCTGTTCCGGCGCGTGGGGATCACGTTTGCCGTCTACGGCGAGGGAGGGGACCCGGAGCGCCTGATCCCTTTCGATGTGGTCCCCCGGGTTTTTGGCCGCAGCGAGTGGGACAGGCTTGATCGGGGGATCCGGCAGCGCGCGAGCGCGCTCAATGCCTTCCTCTATGATGTCTATCATCGCCGGGAGTTCCTGCGGGCGGGGCATATGCCTGAGGATCTTGTGCTCCAGAACCCAGCGTTCCTGCCCCAGATGATTGGGTTTGACCCGCCAGCGCGAGTCTATAGCCACGTGGTGGGGATCGATCTCGTTCGCATGGGCGCTGACGACTTCGCGGTGCTCGAAGACAATTGCCGCACGCCGTCCGGTGTCTCCTACATGCTCGAGAACCGAGAGATCATGATGCGGATGTTCCCTGATCTCTTCTCAAAAGGCGGCATCCGGCCTGTTGATACCTATGCGGAAGATTTGCGCCGAACGCTCGAAGACGTGGCCCCGCCCGCGTGCAAAGGTCAGCCTTCTCTCGCGGTCCTGACGCCGGGGCCCTACAACTCGGCCTACTACGAGCATTCGTTCCTGGCGGATCAGATTGGTGCGGAGCTGGTGGAGGCGAGGGATCTCCTCGTACGAGACGGCCGTGTCTGGCGCCGAACAACCAGGGGACCGCAGGTTGTCGATGTCATCTACCGGCGCATTGACGACGACTTTCTCGACCCGCTCACTTTCCGGCCCGATAGCCTCCTTGGCATCCCCGGACTTATGCACGCCTATCTCTCCGGCGGCGTCGCCATTTGTTCAGCGCCCGGAGCGGGTATTGCTGACGACAAGGCCATCTATACCTATGTGCCCCAGATGATCCGCTTCTACCTCGGCGAAGAGCCAATCTTGCCCAATGTCGAGACCTATCGGCTCGCGGATGCTGATGATTGCGCCTACGTGCTCGAGCATTTGGAAGAGCTGGTGGTGAAAGAGGTCGATGGCTCTGGCGGTTACGGCATGCTGATTGGGCCCAAATCCACCGCCGACGAGCGCGAGGCCTACCGGAAGCGGATAGAGGCGGATCCAGCCGGCTTTATCGCTCAGCCTACGCTTGATCTCTCTACAACGCCAACTCTATGCGGCGGCTCAATTGGTGCGCGCCATGTTGACTTTCGGCCCTACTGTTTGGTCGGCAAGCGCATACGCCTGACCCCTGGCGGGCTCACCCGGGTCGCACTTCGGGAAGGATCGTTGGTGGTGAATTCCTCCCAGGGCGGAGGGGTCAAGGACACCTGGGTCCTGACGGATGACAGCTTATGTTGAGCCGGACCGCAGGGAACCTCTACTGGCTCGGCCGCTACGTTGAGCGGGCCGATGCCACCTCCCGCCTTCTTGGCATGGGCGCGCGCATGACACTGGTGCCTGGTGCATCGTCGCGCGATGATTGGCGATCGGTGCTTGAGGCGGCTGGTGTCGAGCAGCCTGATTCCTCTGTCAGCGGACGACCAGAGGCGCTGCAGGCGCTGCTCCTCGATCCCGATAGTGGCTCGTCGATCCTGTCTTGCATGCAACTGGCCCGGTTCAATGGGCGGGCCGAGCGGACGGCGCTGACGTCGGCGATGTGGGACGCGCTCAATGACAATTGGCGGCGGTTTGACGGTATGGATTACCGTGCCGCGTCGCGCGCCTTGCCCGATCATATCGACTTCGCCCAGCGTTGGGCCGGCGCCTTCCGCGGCGCGATGGACACGACCATGCTGCGCAATGACCGGTACGGATTTATCCGGCTCGGCAGTCATATCGAGCGGGCGGCGATGACGCTGCGTCTTTTGAAGGTGAAGTATCTCGTTCTTTTGCCTGAGCGCGACGTGATTGGCGGCGGTCGAGACCTTTATCAGTGGACCTCTCTCTTGCTCGCGTCCTCTGGGTTGCGGGCCTATCACCACCTTTACAAAGGTGATTTCGCGCCCTGGAACATCGCTGACCTCCTCGCGCTCAACCGGACCTTTCCGCGATCGGTGGCGTTCTGTCTGCACGAGGTGAACACCTCTTTGGCCGGTCTTGCCGAGGCCTATGGACAGAGCCATCCTTGCCACGACGCGAGCAGCGCGCTCGACAATAAGCTCTGTACAGCAACGATGAGCGACATCTTCGCTGACGGTTTGTTCGAGTGGGTGTCCGACACCCTCTACGACGTGCTGTCCCTTTCCGACCAGATCCGAGACGCCTATGGGTTCTGAGATGAGGATCAACATCCGCCATGTGACCCGGTACGCCTATGCCCCCGCTGCGCCCTGGGTGGCGATGCGTCTTCGGCTCTTCCCGTCGGTCTTTGCGACCCAGACGTTGGAAAGCTGGGAGGTTTCGGTCAACGGCGCGGTGATCGCTCCCTCCTTCGATGACGCTGCAATGAATGCGGAAGGTTTCCGGGCCGTGGAGGGTCCAGTTGAGGCCGTGGAGGTGATTGCCGAGGGCACGATCCTGCGCGGTGACGATGCCGGTGTCCTCAAGGGCATGAAGGATCGCACGCCGACCGGGCTCTACCTGCGGCAGACGGAGCTTACATCGCCAAACGATGCCATTTGTCAGTTGGCAGAGGATGCGAAGAAGCAAGATCCACTCGAAACCTTGCACGCGCTTTGCTCCGCAGTGCGCGATGCGATCGATTATGTTCCGGAGACAACGACCCCTGCGACATCGGCAGGCGAGGCGTTGGCTCAGGCCAAAGGCGTCTGTCAGGACCATACCCATGTCTTCATCACCGCCGCGCGGTGCCTGGGTATCCCCGCGCGCTACGTCGCGGGCTATTACTTCGCCGATCCAGCGGCTGATCAAGACGCGGTCTATGAGACCCATGCCTGGGCTGAAGGCCATGTGCCGGGGCTTGGTTGGGTTGGTTTTGATGTCGCGAATCGGACCTGTTCAACCCGGCAGCACGTGCGTGTCTCATCCGATCTTGACGCTCAGAACGCGTCGCTTATCACTGGCTCCGTGATGGGGCAGCCGACAGAAACGATGACAGTCGCGGTGGCCATGTCGCAGGCTCAGCAGTAACGCTTCGACTCGGAAGACCCATGACTTATTGCGTCGCGCTTAAACTGGACGAGGGGCTCGTCTTTCTCTCTGACACCCGCACCAATGCCGGCGTTGATGACGTCTCCCGGTACAAAAAGATGTTCACGTGGGAGGTGCGAGGCGAGCGCGCCATCGTGATGATGACCGCGGGCAATCTCTCCATCACCCAAGGCGTGATCACGCGGCTGAAAGTGGCGATCGATAACCACGCCAAAGACAGCGACACGGAGAGCATTCTCACCGCGCCCGATCTCTTCCGTGTGGCGCAGATCGCTGGCGGCTTGATGCGAGGGCTTGTCGGCAAGCATGGCGATGCGATTGAGAAAGAGGGTGCCTCGAGCGGGGCCTCCATCATTCTTGGTGGGCAAGTCAAAGGGCAACCGCCCCGGCTCTTTCTGATTTACTCCGCAGGCAACTTTATCGAGTGCGGCGACGACACGCCGTTTCTGCAGATCGGTGAGATCAAGTACGGCAAACCCATCCTTGATCGGACAATCACGAAAGACACCTCGCTTGATGAAGGGGTGCGGACCGCGCTGGTGTCGATGGACTCGTCGGTCCGTTCGAATCTGTCGGTGGGTCCACCGTTTGACCTTGCTGTCGTTGCCAATGATGCCTGGCGGCTCAGCGTGCTCCGCCGGGTTGAGGAAACTGACCCGACTTACCGTGCGGTTTCAGACGGTTGGTCGGCTGCTCTTTCTGGCGCGATCGACAAACTTCCGCGGCTCGATCATTGGTTTGACGAATCGGCCGATGGCTAAGACGCTTAGCCAGAAAATGTAATATATATAACTCAATCAATATTTTAAGCGAAATTCTTTTGTCGTCATAGAAACAACTCTCAGCTAGCCGTTTAAATATAACACTTGGTGCGCTGCACCATGTCAATTGTGACAATTCCATCACAGAGCGAGCGCAATCATCCCCACCGCTTCAATTTGACTCTTGGTTAATGTTTCTCCGCGGTGCAGTGTTTATCACTAATTTTGGATTCAGTTTCCGCAGATTGCTCCAATAGGGTGGGGGCAATTGCGTGAATATGCCTTAGAGGAGAAATGATCGTGAAATCATTGAAATCGGCCTGTTTGGGGGCTGCTTCGACACTGGCCGCGTGCTCCATGCTCTCGCTGGACATCGCCATCGCGCAAGACACCGACGAGATTATCGTCTCGATTGGTACGCGCCGCGCGGAACGCTCGGCCACTGACGCGCCTGCGCCCATCGATGTGATCCCGCCAGAGGACTTCACCAACCAAGGCACCAACGACATCGCAGAGCTCCTGCGGACGACGGTTCCTTCTTACAACATCAACACACAGCCGATCTCCGACGCCGCGACGTTGATTCGCCCGGCAAACCTCCGTGGTCTGTCACCGGACAACACGCTGGTCCTGTTGAATGGTAAGCGCCGGCACCGCGGTTCGGTGATTTCGTTCCTCGGCGGCGGTATCGCTGACGGTGCTCAGGGCCCTGACGTGTCGGTGATCCCGGCCCTCGCGCTCAAGCAGGTGGAAGTCCTGCGTGACGGTGCTTCGTCACAATACGGATCGGACGCTATCGCCGGTGTGATCAACTTTGTGCTCAAAGATGACTCCGAAGGCGGCATGATTGAGGCTGTTTGGGGCGAAACCTATGAAGGCGACGGTGATCAGTTCCGCATCGCCGGCAACATTGGTCTTCCCCTGGGCGAGAAAGGCTTCGTCAACCTGACCGGCGAGTATTCCGAGGTTGACGGAACAGTTCGCTCAGTCGTTCGTAATGACGTCAATGCCCTGATCGCCGCGGGCAACACAGCCGTTGAGGACTTCCGGACGATCAACTCCTACACCAGCGAAGTTCCGCAGTACTGGGGCCAGCCAGACGTTGAGGACAACTACAAGCTCTTCTTCAATGCCGGATATGACCTGACCGAAAGCATGGAGGTCTACGCGTTTGGTAACTACGCCGAGCGGACCACCACGGGCGGCTTCTTCTATCGTAACCCCACCAACCGCGGCGGTGTTTACCGCGGGCCGACTGTTGATGCGACCACCGGCCTCGCCGATGACGATGGTGTGGCGTCGATCCTTGTTGGCGACCTCGACGGCGTGGGTACTGGCGGAGACTGCCCCGCTGGTATCCCGCTGACGGGGACGGACGGTCTGATTGCTGATCCAACCATTCTGGCGCAGGTCGAGGCTGACGATAACTGCTTCTCGTTTGTCGAAACCATTCCATCCGGTTTCGTTCCGCGCTTTGGCGGTGACGTCACCGACTACTCGATTGCTGGCGGTGTCCGCGGTGAGCTCGATTTCGGCACGGGCCTTTCCTACGACCTGAGCGTTGTCCATGGCTCGAGTGAGTCGGATTTCTTCATCGAGAACACGATCAACGCTTCGCTTGGTCCGGACACGCCGCGTGACTTTGATCCGGGTGCGTATAAGCAAACGGAGACCATCGTTGATGCTGGTTTCGTCTACGGTGTTCCGGTTGCGGCCTTCGCTTCTGACCTCAACGTCGCCTTCGGTGCCCAGTACCGGACCGAGGAGTTTGAGATCACAGCGGGTGATGACGCGTCGTTCGCTCTCGGCCCATTGGCTGACCAGGGCTTCTCATCGAGCTCCAACGGTTTCGGCGGTTTCACCGAATCCTCAACCAATGATCAGTCGGCTTACTCGTTCTACCTCGATCTCGAGGCGGACGTCACAGATGATCTGACTGTCCAGACGGCGGTTCGTTTCGAGGACTACGAAGAGTTCGATACGACCACCGACTATAAGGTGGCGCTACGTTATCAGGTGACGCCGAGCCTGTTCCTCCGCGGTACAGTGTCGACCGGTTTCCACGCCCCGACCGCTGGCCAGGCCAACGTGACCAACGTGACCACGCAAAACGTCAATGGTCAGCTTGTCGACCAAGGCACGCTGCCTCTCACGACTGCGGCTGGTCAGCTCGCTGCTGACTTCATTGAGTCGCAAGGCAACGGCCGTCCAGAGCTGGGTACGGAGGAATCGCAAAACTACACGATTGGTGCTGGCTTTGAGCTTGGCTCGTCGACCTGGACCATCGACTATTTCAACATCGACGTGGATGACCGCATCGCGCTTTCAGCCAATGTCGACTTCCTGGAAGCCCTCAACTGGGTGGCGGGTGAGAACGGCCTGTCTGACTTCAGCAGCGTTTCGGCGGCTCTCACGGGCCTCGATGCGGCCGGCGTGATCGATCGCACCGACTTTGCTGGCTTCGAAGACCTGTCG